>NZ_JOPJ01000030.1 GCF_002153655.1 Acetobacter okinawensis | reverse complement strand
GCCCCGACCCATTCCACCACAGCAGCCTACACCCCGCAGGCAACCCCCGCCACAGACCCGTTTTATGGCAGCTCCCTGCCCACCGGCGCCCTGTTTGATGATGAGGACGACGAGCCCGGCCACACGCCCGCTTACCACGCCCCATCTCCCCCGCAGCCCAGCACCGGCACAGCACTGGTGCTGCACGGCACAACCGGGCAGAACCCGCAGCAGCCCCGCAGCCCAAGCCCCCCCGCACCGCTGGACAGCCCCGCGCAGGCAGCAGCCATAACACCGCTCCCCGCCACACAGGCAGACCCCGGCTTTATTCTACCGGCAACCACATCCCCCGCCCCACTGGCCGAAAAACCCGCCAGAAGCGGCCTGCTCGGCCGCCTGTTTGCCGGGGCCAGCCAGACCGAAAACGCCACCCCCACCCCGGAACGGACCGCCGCACGCAAAGGCGGGTGGGAACTCCCCCCCATGAGCCTGCTGCGCGCCGCCCCCAGCAACGCCCACACCGGCCCCTCGCCCGAACTGCTGAACGCCACCGCCCGCATGCTGGAGCAGGTTCTGGCCGATTACGGCGTGCAGGGCCGCATTGTGGGCATGAGCGCCGGACCCGTGGTCACACTCTATGAGCTGGAACCCGCACCGGGTATTCGCTCGGCCCGTATTATCGGGCTGGCGGACGACGTGGCGCGCTCGCTCTCCGTGCTGAGCGTGCGTATTGCCACAGTCCCCGGTCGCAACGTGATGGGGATTGAAGTTCCCAACCAGACGCGTGAGACGGTCTACCTGTCCGAGCTGCTCAACCAGCCCACATGGCGCGAGGATACGGGCCAGCTCCCCCTTGCCCTTGGCAAGGATATTGCGGGCGAGCCCATGTTCTCCGACCTTGCGCGCATGCCGCACCTGCTGGTCGCGGGCACCACCGGCTCAGGCAAGTCGGTGGGTGTGAACGCCATGATCCTGTCCCTGCTCTACCGGCTCTCGCCTGATGAGTGCAGGCTGATCATGATTGACCCCAAGGTGCTTGAACTCTCCATTTACGATGGCATCCCCCACCTGCTGACCCCGGTTGTGACCGAACCGCCAAAGGCTGTAAACGCGCTCAAATGGGTCGTGCGGGAGATGGACCGCCGCTACCGCACCATGGCGCACATGCAGGTGCGTAACATTGCCGGCTACAACGCCCGTGCGAGTGAAGCCCGCGCAGATGGGGAGGTCGTGGTCCGCCGCGTGCAGACCGGCTTTGACCCCGAAACCGGCAACCCGGTGTTTGAGGAGCAGTCCGTCACCCTCGACCCCATGCCCTATATTGTCGTCATTATTGACGAAATGGCCGACCTTATGATGACCGCCGGCAAGGAAATTGACGCCTGCGTGCAGCGGCTGGCGCAAAAGGCACGTGCTGCGGGTATTCACGTCATCATGGCAACGCAGCGCCCTTCGGTGGATGTGATTACGGGCACCATCAAGGCCAACTTCCCCACCCGTATCTCCTTTCAGGTTATCAGCAAGTTCGACAGCCGCACCATTCTGGGCGAGCAGGGGGCGGAGCAGCTTCTGGGGCAGGGGGATATGCTGTTCATGCAGGGCGGGGGGCGCATTACCCGCGTGCATGGCCCGTTTGTGGCCGATAGCGAGGTGGAGCAGGTCGTCAACTTCCTCAAGGAGCAGGGCGAGCCGATCTATGATGAGGACGTTCTGGCCGACCCCATGGAGGAAAATGCGTCCTCCAGCGCTGGCAGCCGCGCCAGCGGGAACGAAAACGCCGAAGCCGATATGTACAGCGAGGCAGTGGACATTGTCACGCGGGAGGGCAAGGCTTCCACCTCCTTTATCCAGCGCCATCTCTCCATTGGCTACAACCGCGCGGCCAAGCTGATCGAACAGATGGAAAAGGAAGGCATTATCAGCCGTGCCGACCATGTAGGCCGCCGCAAGGTGCTGGTCGGCGCCGCGCGGGAAGAGGACTGAATGCCCCCCTCCCCTCCAGCCATGCCGCCCCTGCTCTACCAGAGCAGCCATGTGGTGATTGTGGACAAACCCGCGGGCCTGCCCGTACACACCGGCCCCGGCGGTGGCGCATGTGTGGAGGACTGGTTCCCCCTGCTCTCCCGCCGCAAGGACGGGCCGTGGCTGGCCCACCGGCTGGATACCGATACTTCAGGCTGCCTAGCCATAGCCCTGCGCAAGCAGCCCCTGCTGGCCATGCAGCAGGCCTTTGCCACCAAAACCGCGCGCAAGACCTACTGGGCCGTGGTGGATGGTGTGCCGCACACCCAGACCGGGCGCATTGACCTGCCCCTGCTCAAGACCAGCACCAGAGCGGGCTGGTCCGTACAGGTAGCGGCCACAGGCGCGCCAGCAGCCACCACATGGCGGGTGCTGGGACAGAGCGCACACACAAGCTGGCTGGAACTGGAGCTTGAAACCGGGCGAACCCATCAGGCCCGTGTGCATTGTGCGGCCATGGGCTGGCCCATTGTGGGCGATGCCCTTTACGGCACCGCCAGCCCCGCAGGCCTGCACCTGCTGGCCAGAAGCCTGCATTTACCCCTTGAAAACGGCATTACCGTAACCGCTCCACCGCGCACCGGCATGCAACCCGCCCTGCGCGCCTGCGGCTGGCAGCCGTCCCCGGCCTGACAAGCCACCCGCCCAGAACACGCACCGCCAACACAACATCTGGAACACACTCTACACCCGGCTTCACGCGGAGCGCCCATACTCCAGCGCCCTGCCTGAGCCCTACCTACCCTTGCACCAAGCGGCTGACATGCGGCCAGACCTGCACAACACGGGCTTGAAAAATCTGGCGCTCCGGGCGTAGCACTGCGCTGTCAAACAGCCGCGCACGGGCCAGCCCCGCCTGCCCCAGATGCGCACGTAACGTGACATCGGCCATCAGGCGCTCCAGTGCTGCCACCATGCCCGGCAGGTCATCCGGGCTGGCATAGAGTGCTGCCTGCCCCGCAACCTCGGGCAACCCGCCATTGCGTGACGTCAGCACAGCAGCCCCACACCCCATGGCCTCCAGTGCGGCCATGCCAAAAGGCTCGGCCCACCGGCTGGGTACCACCACAATGGCGGCCTGGCTCATGGCCTGCAAAACCTGCGCATGGGGCTGATAACCGGCCATGCTGACCCCAGCTACGCGCGCCTGCTCCTGCAAACGGGCGAGAAAATCTGTCTGGGGAGATGCTGGGCCAAACCTGTCTGCCCCAATAATGGTGGCCTGCCATGTCGGGTAACGGGGCAGCAGGGCCGCACAGGCCGCGACAAACGCATCCACCCCCTTGTCCGCCACAACACGCCCTGCAAACAGCACGGTCCGGTCCCGCACGGGGGCGGGGGCAGGCAGGGCAGCAAGGTCAAGCGCGTTGGGCAGAACCGTAACACACCCCTGAGCGCCCTGTGCCAGAAACCGCGCCCGCAGCCAGCCCGACACGGCCACAACCGCCATTTTGCCTGCCAGCACCGTACGCTCGCGCGCGGTTTTGGCCCCACGCATGCCACACGGGTCATTATGCAACACCAGCACCAGCGGCATGTGGGGAAAACGCCGACTGATAGCCAACGCCAGATCCGGCCGGTTATGCACCTCCACCAGATCGGGGCGGATGCTGCCAACAAGCCGTGCGACCCCCGCCCGGTAGCGCCCCATGGTGCCAAGAGCAAACAGGGCAGGCGGAACCGGCACAAAAGGCACATCGGCAAACGCACGGGTGGCAGGTGCACTCCCCACCACAACCTCGCCCGCACCGGCCATGCGGTGCACCAGCAGCGCTATGGCCCCCGCCTCCGCCGCAGCAAACCGCTCACGCGGGGGCAGAACAGTCATAACCCGCAACGGCCTGTGGGGGGCGGTTACGGGCTGGGCCACATGCGCAGGTGTGGGGGTGGACATGCCTAGCCCTGCCCCCGGCTGAGCATCATGGTGCTGGCTCAGGCCAGTGATTCATACATATCCAATTGCCATGCCACCGGCTCACGCGCAGCGGCGGCATACCACTCCTCCATCAGGGGATGGTGGCGCACGGCCTGCATGTAGGCATGAGCCGTGGGAGAAAGCCCCGGCACGTCGTAGGAGAGAAAACGGCACACAACGGGGGCGAACATGGCATCCACATTCCCCATGCCCGGCCCACACAGGAATGGCCCGCCACGGCCCGCACCCTCGGTCCAGATGGCGTTGATGCGCGCAATATCCTTGAGCACATCCTCCCCCAGCGGGGTGGGCAGCGGCCGGTTGCGCCCCAGATTCATGGGGAATGCCGAGCGCACGGCCCGGAAGCCGGAATGCATTTCCGCAGCAACGGAGCGCGCCCATGCCCGGACAGCCCTGTCCTTGGGCCACAGAAAACCGTGCTGCTCGGCACAGTATTCGGCAATGGAGAGCGAGTCCCACACCACCGCATCCTTATGCTCCAGATACGGCACACACCCATTGGGCGAAAGGGTTTTAAGCGCTGTGGTCTGCCCGCCACCAGCAAGTGGCACAACCTGCACCGCCACATCCAGCCCAGCCAGACGCACGCAGAGCCAGCCCCGCAGCGACCATGATGAATAACGCTGTGTTCCGATAACCAGACGACCTTCGGCCATGCGCCAGCACTCCCTGTTCCTGAGTTTACACCGTAACCGGCTGCTCCGTCCGGCGGATGAACCCGCCACCCAGAATCCGGCTTCCCTGATAAAACACGCAGGCCTGACCGGGGGCGGGCATAGCCGGTGCGTCCAGCAGCACGGTTGCCCCATCGGCGGTGGGTAGCACGCGGGCGGTGCGTGGCTCCTCACGCGCGCGCATCTGCACCTTGCACACAAGCCCTTCTGGCGGGGCGTCCACCAGCCAGTTCACATCCCGCACGGACAGGGCGCTGACAAATGCGTGGGCGCGTGGGCCAATAATCACACGTTTGCGGCCGGGTTCGACCCCCACCACCATCTGCCGTTCCCCCTGAAGGCGCGCGGCATTGCCCAGCCGTTTGCTCTGCCCCACGGTAAAGCGCATGACCCCTTCATGCGCGCCCACAACATGGCCGGACTGGTCCACAATCTCGCCCGGGCCTGCCATTTCGGGGTGCATACGCTCGACAAGGTCCACGTAGGAGCCATCGCTGACAAAGCAGAGGTCCTGGCTGTCGGGCTTGCCTGCCACAACCAGCCCGTAGCGCTCGGCCTCCTGCCGTACGGCGGCCTTGTCGGGCATGTCGCCCAAGGGGAAGCGTAAAAAATCCAACTGCGCGCGCGTGGTGGCAAACAGGAACCAGCTCTGGTCACGCGCCTCGTCCACAGGGCGGTGCAGTTCGGCCCCCTGCGGGCCTTCCACACGGCGCACGTAGTGGCCGGTGGCCATGGCCTCTGCCCCGATTTCCTTCGCCAGTCCCAGCAGGTCGGTAAATTTGACGCCCTGATTGCAGGCAACGCAGGGGACCGGAGTCTCGCCCGCGGCATAGGCATCGGCAAAGCGTTCGATCACGCTGTCCTGAAACCGGCGCTCGGCGTCAATGACATAATGCGGGAACCCCAGACGGTCGGCCACGGCGCGGGCATCGCGGATGTCCTGCCCTGCGCAGCATGCGCCTTTTTTGGCCGCCCCTCTGGAATCGTAAAGCTGAAGGGTCGCGCCCACGACCTCGTGCCCTTCCTCCAGCAGCCGGGCAGCCACCACGGAACTGTCCACCCCTCCGGACATGGCAACAAGAATACGCATGGGCGGGTTATCCTTCCCCTTTAAATAATCGGTATCAGGCCTTGCTGGGCAGGCGCACAACCAGACCATCCAGTGCTTCGGTCATAACAATCTGGCAGCCAAGGCGTGAGGTTTTTTCCAGACCAAAGGCAAGGTCCAGCATGTCTTCCTCATCATCGGTGGGGGCACTCAGCTTGTCCGCCCATGCCGGGTCCACCACTACGTGGCAGGTCGCGCAGGCGAGCGAGCCTTCGCAGGCCCCTTCAAGGTCCACATCGTGCTTGTGGGCGATTTCCAGCACGGACAGGCCAACAGGGGCATCAACCGTGCGTTCTGTTCCGTCCTGCTCAACAAACGTCATCTGGGGCATTGGTTTCCATCCTGCCAAAAATTATCATGGCGGCTACGGCCGGTTTAACTTGGCCTTATGCTGTGGGTCTGGCCCGCGGGGGCGTGGCCCGAACCTGCAAGGCAGCCTGTGCCAGACTGTCCGCCGCGCGTTCTGCTTCGGCGGTGGAGGTAAAACGTCCGGGGGACAGACGCAAGCTTCTTCCTGCCTCATCAAAGCTCAGGCCCATGGCTTCCAGCACATAAGACGGGGCCAACTCCGCTGAAGAGCAGGCCGAACCGAGCGAAACCTCAAGCTCGGGCATGGCCTCCAGCACATCTGCGGCGCGCAGGTCAGGCGGCAGACGCAGGCTGAAAATACCCGGCAGGCGTGCCGCCTCCTGCGCATTGACCACACACCCCGGCAACCGCTCCTGCAACCGTGCGACAAACAGGGCCTGCAACGCAGCCAGATGTGCGCCATCACGCGCCATATCCGCCTGCGCAATGCGGCAGGCCGCGCCAAACCCCGCCAGCAAAAAGCCCGGCAGGGTACCCGAGCGCAAACCCCGCTCCTGCCCACCGCCCGAGAACAGGGGCGTCAGCCGCACACGGGGGCGGCGGCGCACATACAGCGCACCCGCCCCCTTTGGCCCATACAGCTTGTGGCTGGAGACAGAGGCAAGGGCCACGGGCAGGTGGTGCAGGTCCAGCGCAATCTTGCCTGCCGCCTGCGCCAGATCGGTATGGAGCAGAGCACCCGCCTGCGTAACCAGAGCACCCAGTGCGGCAAGGTCCTGGAGCACCCCGGTCTCGTTATTGGCAGCGGCGATGGAGACCAGCGCGGTCGGTGCATCCGCTAAAGCTGCCGCCAGCACATCCGGCTCCAGCACCCCTTGGGCATTGACCGGCAGAACAACCGGCTCAAACCCTTCCTGCGCCAGATCCTCTACACTCTGGAGCACACATTTATGCTCGGTCGCCACGGTAATAACCCTGCGGCGCGCGCTCCCCTGTGCCGCCAGATGCCGCACAGCCCCCTTGATGGCCAGATTGTTGGACTCGGTCGCCCCCGAGGTAAACACAATCTCACGCGCCTCGGCCCCCAGCAGGGCGGCAACCTCCGCACGGGCCTGCTCCACCATCTGTGCCGCGCGGGTGCCGCTGGCGTGGGTGGTGCTGTGCGGGTTGCCGTTCTCCTCCGCCAGAGCGCGCAGCAGAACTGCCTGCACACGTGGGTCGCACGGTGTGGTGGCCGCGTGGTCAAAATACAATGCCGTCATGCCGCCCCCCACCTATGCCAGCGCCAGACCGGCGCCTGCCGCCATGCGTGTATAACTTTGCACAAACCGCTCCACATCCGCCTCCTGCGTGTTCCACGGCAGGGATACGCGTATGGCCTGCCCTGCCAGTTCCCCCAGCCCCATAGCGTCCAGCACGTGCGAAAACGCGACCTTACCCGACGAACAGGCCGACCCGGCTGAAACACAGACCCCATCCAGATCAAGCCGCATAAGCTGCCCCTGCGCGCGCCGCCCCGCCAAGGCGAGGGAGGCCGTATTGCCCAGACGGGGTGCCCCCGCACCGCATACCACCGCCCCGGCGGCACAGGCCGCCTGCTCCAGCCGGTTGCGCAGGGGGGCCAGATCACGCGGGTTGTCCAGCCCATCGCACAGGGCGGCAACAAGCCCGGCTATGGCAGGCAGCGGCTGTGTGCCACCTCTGCGGCCCTGCTCCTGCCCGCCCCCTTCAAACAAAGGGGTCAGTGGTCTTGGGGCGGGGCCGCGCAGCAGCAGCGCACCGGCCCCCTTTGGGCCGCCCATTTTGTGGCCGGAGCAGGCCAGACTGTCCGCCCCGCATTGCTCTACACTCAGTTCCATACGTCCTGCGGCCTGCACCGCATCCACATGCAGGTGCGCGCCATACTGGCGGCACAGGCGCGCTACCTCATCCAGAGGATGGAGCACACCTGTCTCGTTATTAGCCAGCATAAGGCAGACAAATGCAGGCGTACTGCCCGCATGCAGGGCCGCCTCCAGCAGGTCCAGCCGGACCTGCCCGTGCGTGTCCACCTCCAGCCAGCCTACATCCGCCCCATCGGGCATGCCCTTGCGCACTGCGTCATGCTCGGTGCGCCCGACCAGAAAACGCCGCCCCTGCCCCAGCCCGTGCATGGCCAGCACGTTGGCCTCCGTGCCGCCTGCGGTAAACACGCAGTTCAGTGGGGCAACATCCATACGGCTGGCCAGTGTGTTGCGTGCCTCCTCCAGCAAAGCGCGCGCACGCCGCCCGGCCTGATGCACCGATGATGGATTCCCTGTAACGTCCGCTGCCTCCAGCATGGCCGCACGGGCCTTGGGGCGCAGGGGTTCGGTCGCATTGGCGTCAAGATAAACAGGGTTGGAAAAATTCATTTCCTTATCATCTATTTTTTTGTTCATGCCGTTTATATACCCGAACCCATACCAGAACTGCGCTTTTTGCAGGCCGCACAGTACGGCCCCTGTCACGATTTATGTGGAAATTCAGCCCCTGCAACAGCTATAGAGTGCCACATGGTCAGCACCACAGGGCACAATAAAGGCAGCAGGCTGGAAACGGGTTTACCCGCGTCCGCGGCATTCACGGACAATACCCCGCCTGATTATGCCTGCGTTTTGCGCAAGGTCAACGCCAGAGTGTGCCTTTCCCCTTTTCTGGTCGTGGGACGGACACCATGTGTCTGTATGCGTTCCTTTTTCTGTTTTCCCCCAGAAACGGAAAAGGGAATGTGCTGAGCAGAAGTTAAAGCTTGCGGGTTTATGGCCCGCATGCTCCGGCCGTGAACGTGGCATCGTTCCTGACCAGAGCAGTTATTGAACCCGGAAGCGTCATGCCCGTGGACGCCCTTCCCAGATCAAGCGGAACCTACATGCCTGAGGTTATGTTTGCCGGCCCGGATGGACGTCTTGAAGGGCGTTATCACCACTCAAACGAGCCCAACGCCCCGCTTGCCCTCGTGCTGCACCCGCACCCGCTGCACGGCGGCACCATGAACAACCGGATTACATACGCCCTGTACCGCACGTTCGAGAACATGGGCTTTTCCGTCATGCGCTACAACTCCCGTGGGGTTGGGCGCTCGCAGGGGCGCTTTGATGGCGGCATTGGTGAAATTTCCGATGCAGCAGCAGCCCTTGACTGGATGCAGATGATCAACCCCAACGCCAGCGGTCTGTGGATTGCGGGCTATTCCTTCGGGGCGTTCGTCGGCATGCAGTTGCTGATGCGCCGGCCAGAAATTACCGGCTGGATCAGCATTGCCCCCCCTGCTGCACATTATGACTTCGGCTTTCTGGCCCCCTGTCCATGCGGCGGGCTGATGATTGCCGGGGGCAAAGATGACATGGCCCCCGAGCCCGCCATCCACAAGCTGGTGGACAAGCTGAACACCCAGAAGGGTGTTGCCGTGGATTACCGCATCTACCCCGAAGCGGACCATATTTTTGCCAAGCAGGCAGACAAGATTACCGCTGCGGTGGAAGACCACGTCACCCGCGCCATGGGCCAGCAGCACATGGCCCTTGCTGCGGACTAATCCTTAAAAAAAAACAGCTCCCAACGCACCGGATAAAACTTGCCGGTGCGTTGGGGGCTGCTACCAAACCTGCCCGCATGCGTACGGGCCGGAGCGTGATCGCTCAGTCCTGCGTGCGGCGTGGGTTGGCCAGTTCACGCACAACGCCATGCAGGGTCCGCAATTCCTGCTCGGTGACTTCGCCACGGGTAAAAAAGTGGCGCAGGTTGCGCACCATGCCCGGACGTTTTTGCTCGTTCCGCAAAAACCCACATCCATCCAGCTCACGCACAAGATGGCTCATGAAGTTCTCAAGCTCACCCTTGGTGGCGACATGTGTCTCGTTGGTCATCAGCGTACGCGGTGGTGTGGCATCTGTGGCCATCCACCATTCATACGCCATAATCATGACCGCCTGCGCCAGATTGAGCGACATAAAGGTAGGGTTGAGCGGGTAGCGGATCAGCGCGTCCGCGCGCGCCATATCCTCATTATCAAGCCCGGCCCGCTCGGGGCCAAACATCAGCCCGACCTTGAGCCCGCGCTGCGTAGCCGCATGCAGTTCCGCAGCCCCGCCGCGCGCAGTCATGACCGTTTTCACAATATGGCGTGGCCGAGGGCAGGTGGCATACACATGGTGCAGGTCGGCAATGGCGTCATCTACACTCTCGTGCACTGTCGCCGCTTCCAGTATCCTGTCCGCGCCCGAGGCCGTACGCCATGCCCTGTCCTGCGGCCAGCCGTCACGCGGGCTAACAAGCCGGAGGTGGAACAGGCCGCCATTGGCCATGGCGCGGGCTGTGGTCCCTATGTTTTCGGCCATTTGTGGCCGCACCAGAATAACAACAGGTGTGTTGCCCAAAGGCTCCAGCGGTGCCCCGCCATCCCGCCCGGTCATGCGCGCCTCCAGCTTGTTCCGTCTTTGGTATCTTCAAGCACAATACCCTGTGCCTGCAACTGGTCGCGCAGGGCATCGGCCCTTGCAAAATCGCGCGCCTTTTTGGCGGCCAGCCGCTCGGCGATCAGCCCCTCAATAGCGGCATCTTCCTCGACCGAGGCCCCACCCTTGAACCAGAGCTGCGGGTCATCCTGCAAAAGCCCGAGCAGGCGGCCACCCGCCCGCAGAGCACCTGCGGCATCCCGGTCCCCCCCCATGGCCTGATTGGCGAGCACATGCAGCTCGGCAATGGCTTTGGGGGTGTTCAGGTCTTCCTCCAGCGCGGCGCGTACGGTTTGCGGGACGGGAGCCTCGGGAATATCCGTAACGCTGGAAAGCGCGCGGTAGAAGCGGTCGAGCGTTTTGCGCGCCTCGTTTAGCCCGGCCTGTGTGTAATTCAGGGTGGAGCGATAATGCGCGCCCAGCAGCAGCAGGCGCAAAGCCTCCGCCGGAGCCTGCGCCAGCACGTCGCGGATGGTCAGGAAATTGCCCAAAGACTTGGACATTTTCTCGCCCTCGACCAAAAGCATGGCGTTATGCACCCAGTAATTGGCGAACTGGCTGTGCGGAAAGCAGCACAGGCTCTGCGCACGTTCGTTCTCATGATGCGGGAAGAGCAGGTCCGAGCCACCGCCATGAATGTCAAAACTATCGCCCAGATAACGGTGCGACATGGCCGAGCACTCAATATGCCACCCCGGACGCCCACGGCCCCATGGGCTCTCCCACCCCGGCTGCTCCGCGTCCGATGGCTTCCACAGCACAAAATCCCCTGCGGCTTTCTTGTACGGGGCGACCTCCACACGGGCTCCGGCCTCCAGTTCATCGGGGTTGCGGCCCGACAGCGCACCGTAGGAGGGAAAAGACCCGACCGAAAACAGCACATGCCCCTGTGCCTCATACGCATGCCCGTTCTCAATCAGGCGGGCGATCATGGCCTGCATCTCGCCTATGTTATGGGTCGCGCGGGGTTCTATGTCGGGGGGCAGCACGCCAAGGGCCGCCAGGTCCTTGTGGAACTCCTGCGTGGTGCGCTGGGTGAGTGCGCCAATATCCTCCCCATTCGCACGGGCGCGGGCGGTTATCTTGTCGTCCACATCGGTAATGTTGCGCACAAATGTTACCCGTGGGTACAGGGTGCGCAGCAGCCGGACCAGCACATCCGCCGTAAGCATGGCGCGCAAGTTGCCAATATGCGCCAGATCATACACCGTGGGACCGCAGTAATAGACCTTGATATGTGCCGGATCGAGCGGCTGGAACGGCACGGTCGCACGGCGTTGGCTGTCGTGCAGGAACAGGGCGGGGGCGGGGCTTTGGGATGCGTGCGGCATGTCCGCCTAGATGCGCCACCCATGAAAACGATGCAATATCTGTATGGGCCAAAAAAACCGCGATTATTCCAAAAAACAGGGCTTGACGCTCCAACCCTTTTATCGCTTATAGTCCCGACTTACAGAGAATGCGTATCTATGCCCTTATAGCTCAGTGGTAGAGCAACCGCCTTGTAAGCGGTAGGTCTTCAGTTCAAATCTGAATGGGGGCACCATTTTCTTTCCCACCCACATCATCGTCCATTCTGGCAGGCTGCTCCCGTGAGGGATGACGTGCTCAATACCTGATTGCACGACAACTCTACTTGCTAAACGCACCATAAGTGGCGGAACACCGGCGGGAGAGCACAGCAGAGCCTGCGCGCCCCCCACCCGGCCACCAGCATATTTACCGGACGACCCAGCCGTCCTGCCTGAGCGCTACACCAGCAAGGTACAGGCTGCCACAGATCAGCACCCGCGCAGGGTGCTCAGGCTGTGCTTGGGCCGCCAGAGCGGTCAGGGCCTGTGCCAGTGTGGGGCCGACATGGGCCTTGCCCCCCGATGCCTCCACAATAGCCTGCGCAGGCAGGGCCAGATGCTGCTCGGGTTCGCAGATGGCCCACAGGTCATCCGCATGTGGGAGCAGCGGACCTAAAAAGCCTGATGCATCCTTGGTCTGCTTCATCCCCACCAGCATATGTAAGGGGCGGTCCTTCCAGTGGGTCAGCTCCTGCGCCAGCGCCACACCGGCTCCGGGGTTGTGCCCACCATCAAGCCAGAGTTCCCACCCTGCTGGCAGCAAAGCCGCCAGATGGCCGTGCAGGCGCTGCATGCGCGCAGGCCATTGCACCTGCCCTACCCCCTGCCACGCAGTCTGGGGCAGAGCCAGACCGGACAGGCGCAGGGCCTCTACCGCCAGACCGGCGTTTTCCATCTGCCACGGGCCAGCAAGGGCTGGCATGGGCAGGTCCAGTGTGCCCTGAGCATCCGTCAGGCGCAGCCCGGCAGGCCTGTCCGCGCTGGCAGGAAAGGGGGCAATGCTCCATTCCACACCACGGCGGGCCAGAGGTGCCCCCACTGCGTGGGCCTGTGCTGCGAGAACCTGCATGACCTCGGCAGGCTGGCTGCCCGTAACCGCAGGCACACCGGATTTGAAGATACCGGCTTTTTCCGCCGCAATCGCTGCCAGCGAATCGCCCAGAAAAGCCTCATGATCGCGGGATATGGCGGTAACAATACATGCTGCAGGGCGTTCGAGCACATTGGTGGCGTCGCACCGCCCACCCAGACCGACCTCAATAATGGCCAGTTCCGCCGGGTGGCGGGCAAACAGCACAAAGCCCGCGGCAGTCAGCACCTCAAACACGGTAATGGGTGCGCCGTCATTCACCCGCTCGATCTCTTCAAGTGTTGCCACCAGTTCGGCCTCGCTGACCAGATGGCCCGCAATGCGGAACCGCTCGGTCACATCCACCAGATGCGGAGAGGTCATGACATGTACGCGCCAGCCAGCGGCCTCGGCTATGGCGCGCAGGGTCGCACAGGTGCTGCCCTTGCCATTGGTACCGGCCACATGGATAACCGGCGGCAGTTTACGCTCGGGGTGGCCCAGACGGGCCAGCAGCCCCTCCAGCCGACCAAGCGAGAGGTCAATCAGGGCTGGGTAAAGGTGGTTCAGCCGTTGCAGAACCTCCCCCGTGCGGCCCGTAAATTCGGGCACCGGAGCGGTGCCCCCGGTCTGCGCCTGCGCCACGGACAGGCTTACTCGGCCGCAGCCGCAGGGGCTGCAACCGGCTTGGGCGGAGGCGCTGTAACATCGGCCGGGGCATGGGTGAGCAGGCCGATCAGGCGCGCCAGTGTGGCGGGCATATCCTTACGGGCCACAACCATGTCCAGCATGCCGTGTTCGAGCAGATATTCGGAGCGCTGGAAGCCTTCTGGCAGCTTTTCGCGCACGGTGTCCTGAATAACACGGGGACCGGCAAAACCGATCAGGGCGTTGGGCTCACCAATCTGCACATCACCCAGCATGGCGAAGGAGGCCGTAACCCCACCCGTTGTCGGGTTGGTCAGCACCACAATATAGGGCAGGCCCGCATCACGCAGCATCTGCACCGCAACGGTTGTGCGGGGCATCTGCATCAGGCTGAGCACCCCTTCCTGCATGCGCGCACCGCCAGATGCGGTAAACACCACCAGCGGGGATTTTTGCAAAATGGCCAGCCGGGCAGCCGCCACAAACCGCTCGCCAAAGGCGGCACCCATGGTGCCTGCCATAAATTCAAACGCCATAACGCCCACAACGGCATTATGCCCGCCAATGGTGCCGTGGGCGACCACAAGGGACTCGTCCAGATGGCTTTTGGCGCGCGCATCCTTCAGGCGGTCGGTATATTTTTTCTGGTCGCGGAAGCCTAGCGGGTCCACGGGGGCCAGCGGCAGCTCAATGCGGGTGAACTCGCCGTTGTCAAAGGTCCATGCCAGACGGTCGCTTACCAGCACGCGCATGTGGTGCCCGCAATGGGGGCAGACATTCTGCGCCTTGCGCAGTTCCTTGGTCAGGACCATCTGGGAGCATGAATCACAGGTGGTCCACAGGTTGTCCGGCACATCACGGCGCAAAAGACCGCGGATTTTCGGACGGACGTATTCGGTGATCCAGCTCATTTTGAACCCTGTAACTGCACGAGACGAATGGCGCGGACCCTGCACGCCTGCGTGGTTGCATTACGCGGGCGGGGCCAATCTGCCAAGTGATTATGCAAAGACCGGACCACGCAGGTCCGGGCAGGCAGGCCCCGAACAGGCCATACCCACCCCAACGCGCATGGTTTTACAGCGCGCCTTCAACCCATGCCTTAAGCTGGCTTTTGGGCAGGGCCCCGACCTTTGTGTCCACCACCTTGCCATCACGCACCAGCATAAGGGTGGGGATGGAGCGCACGCCATAGGTGTTGGGTGTTACGGGGTTGTCATCAATATTGATCTTGGCGACCGTAACCTTGCCCTGCATGTCCTTGCCAATTTCTTCCAGCGCCGGGCCGATCATTTTGCACGGGCCGCACCATTCTGCCCAGAAATCAACCAGAACAAGGCCGGACGCCTTGAGCACGGCGGCATCAAAGCTGGAATCGCTGACAGCAAGCGTATGTTCACTCATGACATGTTTTCCTTCCTACGGGGGTGCGGGAGCACTCCACGCTGTCTTTTTCATCAGGTCTGGCCGAGCACTCGGGGCAGGCTCGAGCAGACCGGGGTTCCCCTAACACTTAAGGCGGCCTGCGCCGTGGTCAAGATGCCCCTCCACCACCGGGGGTGGGAACGTGCCGGTCCAGCAGGCTATCGGGCAACTGGTCAGCACGGGGCAGTTCGGTCCAGACCAGCACACAGACAACCTGCCTGTCCGGCCACAGGCCCTGCAACAGGGCGCGGTAGGCCGCCATCTGGCGCAGGTACAGCACCGGGGTCTGCTCCACCGTACGCGGGGCGTGGCGACCACTTTTGTAATCACACACCACAACCCGGTCGGGCAGAACGCACATACGGTCCACCTGCCCGACAATAACCTGCCCCCCGGCAATACCCGCCAGCCGCTGCTCGGCCCGCGCCTGCGGGGCAAACAGGTCCACCAGTGCGGGCATGCGCAACACGGCCACAATCTGGGCCGCCAGCGTGGCAGCCTCTGCCGCAGTCAGCCCCGCAGCCGGGCGGGCCAGCCAGTCCGTGGCAAGCCGCTCCTGCTCCGCCACAGGGTGTTCAGGCAGAAACTGCAACAAGGAGTGCACCAGATTCCCCTTGCGGAATGCCGCTTCCCGCGCCTTGGCCGGGGTTATGGCCGCCACATCCAGCGGAGAGCGCGCAGGCGGCAGTGGGCCCAACATGGTGTCATCCGGCCTGCTGGGAGCCAGCGGGCGGACCAGCGGCCCCTCCGCCACAGGGGGTGTTGCGCGCCACAGGGGGGCCTGCCCCACCCAGCCCGGCAGACAACAGGGTGCTGCACTGTGCTCCACAGGGGCCACGGCAGAGGGGGATGCGGGCAGCGCAGGCGGGGTGGCATGCTCCTCCAGCACCAGTATTTTGCCCGACCAGTCCCCCACGCTCCAGTCCTGCTCCTGCGCACCGGCCCGCTCAAACCCAAGGCGGCAGCGCTCGTACCAGCTTTCTGGCGGAACGGTGCGGCCGGGCTTCCAGCCGCAGACCACAAGCCTGTCCGCCGCACGGGTCAGGGCGACGTAAAGCAGGCGGTTGTATTCCTCCACCGCCTTGTCACGCAGGCCCTCATACAGGCTGCGGGTCAGCCCGACCGACAGGGCGTTGCGCGGCACGTAGAGCGGAACATCCACCTGTGTTTTTTTGTCCTGCGCCCAGAACAGCCTGTCCTCAAATCTGGGGGTGCCGACCGTATCTGGCAGAATGACCAGCCGCGCCTGCAAGCCCTTGGAGCCATGCGCGGTCATGACCCGTACCGCATTGCCTCCTGCCTCTGCCTCGCGCTTGACGGTTTCCTGCGAGTGGCGGAGCCAGTGCAGAAACCCCTGCAACGAAGGCGGATGCTGCTCCTGGTAACGCAGGGCGGCGGAGAGCAGCTCGTCCATTGGCTCGGCGGCTTCCGGCCCCAGCCGCGCCAGCAGGCGTGCACGCCCCCCCTGCTGGCCAAGGGCCGCACACAGCAGCTCGTACGGGGTCAGGTAGTCCACCCGGCCAAACAGGGTGTTGAGCATGGTCCACGCCTGCGTCCAGTCTGCACGCTGTGCGTGCCGCTCCCGCAGGGTGGACCACAGCGGCGCACCGGGTGTGCGCCCTACGGCAAGAGCCATAAGACTGTCATCACTCAACCCACCCAGAGGGGATGTCAGCACGCAACCCAGCATCAGGTCGTCCTGCGGCAGCAGCAGGGCCGCGCACAGGGCCATAAGGTCCTGCACCACAAGCTGGTCGGCAAGCCCGGTCCGCACCAGTGTGGCAACCGGAATGTTATGCCCCTTGAGTGCACGCACCAGCAGCGGCACAAAGGAGGAGCGGCGCGGCACCAGCACCAGCACATCCCCCGGTGTCAGGGGTTTTTGCCCCGGTGCCGCGGGGGCTGCAAGTTCGCGCGCAATGGTGCTGGCCAGTGCATCGGCCAGCTTTTGCCGTGGGCTCTGGCGGGTAGCGTTGACCGCTGCGGGCTGCCACGGGCTGATGCCCTGCTCATCCCCTTCTACCTCCGCCAGAGGCCACAGCTCCACCCGTCCGCCCTGACCGGGGCGGGCCGTAATGTGGCGCATGGGCCGCCCCTGCTCCTCCGCCACGCCACGGGCGGCCTGTGCATCGGCAAAAACGGCATCGACCAGTTGCAGGACCGGAGCCGTGGAGCGGAAAGAGACTGTCAGTTCCGGCTCGCGCCACGGCAGGTTTGCCCCCTGTGCGCGCTGCTTGAAGCGGGCGCGCCAGTCCCTGAACTCATCCGGGTCGGCACCCTGAAAGGCGTAGATGGACTGTTTGTAGTCCCCCACGGCAAAAACCGTACGGGGACCATCCTCCTCCGCGCGTGTGCCTGCGCCCGCAAAAAACTCCTCGGTCAGGTCCCCTGCAATGCGCCACTGCTGGGGGGATGTATCCTGCACCTCATCAAGCAGCAGGTGGTCTATGCCGCCGTCCAGCTTGTACAGCACCCATGCCGCACCGGGTGTGCGCAAAAGCGAGAGTGTGCGGTGGATCAGGTCATCATACTCAAGCTGGCCCTGCATGGCCTTGCGCTGGTCAAACAGAGTGGCCACGGGGGCTGCCATTGTCAGCAGTGCCGCACCCAGCCGGGCAAGCTGGCGGGCGTTCAGCCCCTCCTCCACCTCCAGTATGCGCGCAGCCTCCCTGTGCAGGGCATCGGCCAGATCGGTGTATTTTTCAGCCAGTTTGGTGGACAGCAGACCACGGCTGCGGGGCTTGCCGTCCTTTGTCAGCAGGCCATTGCGCCACACGCTCCATTGCGCGGCCCGCTCGGGGGGGTACAGCGCCAGCCAGTCCAGCAGGGCCTGCGCATTGGCTTTGGCCGTGGCCGAACCTTCCACCAGAAGAACAGCCAGCCCTGAGCGCAGGATGGATTCGTCCGCAAAATCGGTACAGGCGGCGTGCAAGAACGCCTCATCCGTCTGTTGCGCGGCCTGTGCGGGCAGGTTGAGCACACGGCACAGCAAGGCCTGCGCCTGCTCGGGCTGGGTGCTGACAAGAGCACGCGCAGCCTGCGCGCGCGGGTCGCGCCGTAGCACACCCGCAAGGGCCATAAAGTCCCCCAGCCCGATCTGCCCGGCAAGTGGTGCCACAGTCGCCTGCGGTTGCCCGCCCAGAACGCTTTCCACACAGCTTTGCAAGGCCAGGGCTGCGTCTGTTTCCTCCATGACCGTAAAATGCGGGTTCATGGACGCCTCAAGCGGGAAGCGCCGCAAAAGCGACTGGCAGAACGCATGAATGGTGCCAATACGCATACCGCCCGGCAGGTCCAGCACCTCCGCGAACAGGGCGCGGGCTTTGCGCCGGGTCTGCTCCGTGCAGGGGACGGACAGGGCGGCAAGCTCCGCATCCAGCCGTGTATCGGGCAGGGTCACCCACCGGCCCAGCCGGGTTTGCAGGCGAATGGCCATTTCCGCCGCTGCCGCCTTGGTAAAGGTCAGGCACAGGATGCGCGCAGGGTCACTACCGGGCACAATAGCGCCATCGGCCCCCACTCTGGGCAGCATAAGCCGGAGCAGGCGGTCAATCAGCAGTTTGGTTTTGCCACTCCCCGCCGATGCCGAGACAAACACCGAGGCCGTAGGGTCCGACGCCATAGCCTGCTGCTGGTTGGCCTGTGCAATGGCGGCATCCAGCGCATTCTGGGATGGGGGAGTACTCATGCATCGGGCTCCGCGCGGCCTGTGTTCCACTCCGGCACACGGGCCAGACGGGCATAGTCTGCAAAACGTGGTTCCTGCCCCGGATGGGGGTGGGAGAGGTAAGGCTGCTCTGGCTGGTCATACGCGGCAATGCGCTCCAGCAGGCTCTGCCATGTCTGCTCGGCCAGATCGGTCAGGCTTTCATGCTCCTTGGAGGCCACGGCCACCTCTCCCCCCGGTTCTGCCCCCCCGGTCAGCCGCCAGTAGATCAGCCCGTCAATAGCGGTTACGCCGGGGGCTGCGGCAAACCCGCCGCGCAGCAGCATGGCGGCCTCCAGCGGCAGTTGCGGGCTCCAGCCCGACAGAACATCACGCGTGGTGGGCAGCATGCCCGTTTTATAATCCTGCACAATCACGCGCCCCTGTGCGCCAAGCTCCACCCGGTCGGCCCGCCCGACAAGGCGGAACGGTCCCCCCGGTGCATCAGGCACCACAACCGCGCCTGCAATTTCGGTCAGAATAGCCTGTGGCGTTCCGTGGGTTGCGCGGCGCTTCTGCTCCGCCTGTGCAACCCAGTGCGCTATGCGTTCCAGCCGGGGCGCCCACCATGCGTGCAGGGCGGGGCGCAGGGCCTGCCCGGCCAGACTGGCCTGAAACACCTGCACCAGCCTGTGCTCCGCATCCACCGGCCAGTCCACACCATGGAGCCTGACCCAGTGCTCCAGTGCGTCATGCACGATCATCCCGTAATCCGATGCATCCGCCCCCTCCTCCAGCTCAGGCAGGGGGTCAAGGCGCAGGATATGGCGGGCATAGATGGCGTAGGGGTCG
Organism: Acetobacter okinawensis; assembly: GCF_002153655.1. GTDB lineage: Bacteria > Pseudomonadota > Alphaproteobacteria > Acetobacterales > Acetobacteraceae > Acetobacter > Acetobacter okinawensis_A. The sequence goes on along the minus strand of NZ_JOPJ01000030.1, from coordinate 14,765 downwards.
CGCATCCATGTTTCTATTTCCGTCACACTCAGGCGGCGCGGGCGCAGGGCCACATCGGGCAGGGGCCGGGGTGGGGGCACGGGCTGCGCCGGTCCTTGCGGCTGGTCAAGCTGTGCAAGCCATGACAGCACCGGGTGTTCGGGCACACGCCCCCCCCACCCGGCCAGAAAAGCATCCAGCCTGCTCAGCCAGCGCGCGGGCACAACAGGCGCTCCATCGCGCCTGCGGGCGGAGGACAGAACAACATGCTCCGCCGCCGCTGCCGTGGCAAAAAAGTCGTGTGCTGCCTGCCCCACCGCCTGTTCTGGCGGGGGCAGGCCTGCGCGTTGGCGCATGGGGCGGCTCATCCACGGTCCTGCATCGGGGGCGGGAGGCCACACCCCTTCGGACAGACCACCCAGAATAACGGTTTCCGCCGTTTGCAGCCGGGCTTCAAACAACCCCCAGATAAGCACGCGCGGGTGCAGGGCCTGCGGGTTGTTGCCCCGGCGGGTGGCCACACGCTCCTGCGCCAGAACAGCGCTCAGCAACCCATCCAGCACGGCAGGCGGCTGGGGGGGGAGCACCTCGGTTGCCAGCATCAGCTCGCTCAGTCTGGAGGCAAGCAGGCTGCCGTCCTCCCCTTTCCACAACCGGGTGGCAGCTTCCTCCCCTTCCATACTGGCAAGGCGCTCAACCGTGGCGATAAGAGCTGCAAGCAGGTCGGGCACCCCAGCCTGATGCCGCATACCCGGCCCCGCCGCCAGCTCTGCCCCGTCTGCCTGCTCCCACCCCAGAACGGGCGCCAGACACCGGGCCAGCCGCTCCATAAAGGCAGGCAGAGGCTCGGGGCCAAAGGGGCGGTCTGCACTCTCGCCCTCCGTTATGCGCAGGCGGTCCTTCTCGCGCTTTGGTTCCAGCCTGTCCCGGACGGCGGCACACAGCCCCGCAAAACCCGGAGCGGGGGATGGGCCGCGCAGCACGGCGCGCTCAAGCAGACGGGCAGAGGCACGGCACACACCCGGCGCCAGACCACAGGCCACCAGCGGGTGCTTGAGCACGGACAAAAGGGCCACGGGCGCAAACCGGCTATCCACCATTTGCGCGACCAGCCGCAGCAATACGGCAGCGGGTGTGTCCGCCAGTGTGGCTCCTGCACTGTCGTCTGCCAGAATACCCCAGCGCTCCAGCTCCGTGGCCACGCGGGCCGCCAGCCCCCGGTCCGGCGTTACAAGGGCTACGCGGTGGCCGGGCTGCTCAAGCGCATGGCGCATGACCATGCTGATGGCCACGGCCTCCTCCTGCTGGTCTGCGGCCTCAAACCGGCTGACATGGGGCAGCGCTACCGGGCCGGGCAGCGCCCAGTCATCCAGCGCTGCGGCAGGCAGCATAATGCGTGACAGCACTGCCGCGCGCTCGGGCTGGCCACCGGGTGCGTCCCAGACCTCCACATCCTCGCGCCGGGTCTCGAGCGCTGCCAGCAGGTGGCTGAGCCCCGCCTGCGGGTGGCTGTCCGGCAGCGCGGCAAACACTGCTGGCGGCATGAGCGTATCCAGCCCCGGCAGAATGACCTTGCCCCCCGGGCAGGACAGAATGGCCCGCAATGCCTGCGCCGTGGGAGCCATGGCGTGTGTAAAACCTGCCGCCCACAAAGGCGCTGCCTGCCCCTGCTCCCCCATGCTGCGCCACAGCCGTGCCTGCGACTCCAGCAGAGCAACCTGCCGCGCCACGGGGTTGACCAGCCCCTGTGCGTGCAACCATTTGGGCCATTCCTCAGTCACGATTCCCAAAAACTGGAGGATGGTCTGCCAGTGCTCGGCGTGGTTTTCCTGCACCGCATCGGGCAGGCGTTCACGCAGGTTGACCCCTGCCCACTCCGCCTCGTCCATCAGCTCCGCCAGAGCGCGGGCCAGTGGCCATGCCTGATCCAGCGTGGGGCGGGTGCCAAAGGCGTTATCCGCCTTGAGCACCAGCAGGGTCAGCATGGCCAGCCGGGTCATGGCGGGTACGGCTGGCGGCAGGGCCAGTGCGTCCGCCCCACCACAGGGGGCTAGCCCCAGTTCCGTCTCGTCCAGTGCGCCAATGGGCATGATGCGGGGCAAAAGCATGCTGCGCCCATCCATCTGGCGCAAAAATGCCTCGGTCAGCGCACGGGCAGCACGGCGGCCGGGCAGGACAATTGTGCCCTCGCCCATGGCCTGCGGGTCATGCCCTGCGGCCTTGATCCAGCGGGCGGCCAGATGGTCAAGAAAAGGCAGATGGGCGGGAATGCTCGCAAGCTTCATGCCCCGTGCTCCGGGGGCGTGGGCTGTTGCAGCAGATGCGCGGGCAACCGTGCGCTCCAGCCCACCAGCCGGGCATGACGGTCTCCATCAGGTGTGACATCGAGCGTGATGTGCAGGGCCTCTGCGGGGGTCATGTCCTCCAGCCGTTCGGGCCATTCCACCACCATCACGCCTGCGCAGGCATCATCCCACCCCAGTTCGTCCAGTTCGTCCGGGCTTCCCAGCCGCCACAGATCAAAATGATACACCGTGGCCCCGGGCGCATCATACGCCTGCACCAGCGTATAGGTCGGGCTTGGCACCTCCAGCGTGCTGTCCGCACAGAAAGCCCGCAAAAAAGCCCGCGCAAACACGCTTTTGCCCGCACCCAGCGGGCCGGACAGCAAAATGGCGTCCCCCGGCTGTGCAAGACCTGCAAGACTTGTGGCCAGTTGTACCGTATCGGCCTCGGTTTTGAGCAGCATGACCGCTGATGGCTCCCTTTCCATGATGGACACCTGCCCACGCCAGAGGTTCAGGATTGTCCTTTTTCATATCAGGCGGGAGGCGAAAAGAGTGAAGCACTGAAATTGTAAATTTTTTGCAAACTGGTCGTTTGTTAGAAATAACACAACTTATTAGAGGTTATGACCAGAATATCCCAAAAAAATTACTTTGTAATACTTTATTATTTGTGGTTTCCGCGCGGCAATCATGTATCATCACCAGCAAAGCTCAAGACGCTTTTTGCCGGATATGCGCCACAAAGCCATTCGTTGCTCACATATCTGTCATTACAAAAATCATAAAAAAATATGAATTTGTATTTATTTTTTCAGAAAAACACGTAAAAGTATTATCCAAGCCGACAAATACAACCACAAGGTGTATAACCCTTTCTGCAGCTATGTGAGGCCAGTCATGCGCATCCTGTTTGCCGAGGACAAATTTACCTCCAGCCGCGCCATTCTCTCCGCCCTGAAAAAAGCAGGCTTTGCCGCCGACCTGGCTCGGTCTGGGCAAAACGCCATAGAATTGCTGCGCAATTACGATTACGGGCTCGCCATCATTACCACGACCTTGCCGGATATGGATGGTTATACCATTCTTAACACACTCCGGACGCTCAAAGTGGCAACGCCGGTCATCATCCTCTCCGATGTTGATACGCCAGACGCTAAAATCCGTGCCTTTGCGCTGGGTGCGGACGATTATCTGGCCGAATCGTTTGAAACAGCCGAGCTGATTGCGCGGGTTCAGGCCATTCTGCGCCGCTCCAACGGGTATGCTCACCCCATTGCTCAGGTTGGTTCACTGACCCTGAACCTGAACAACCATACAGTCACGGTGGAAAACCGACCCATTCATCTGACTGGTAAGGAATTTGCCATTCTGGAGCTGCTGGTCCTGCGCAAAGGCATTGCACAGACCAAAGAGACATTCCTGAACCACCTCTACGGTGGGCGGGATGAGCCGGACATCAAGATTATTGATGTTTTTATCTGCAAACTGCGCAAAAAACTGCAAGCCGTTGGGGCGGAAGACCTGATCTCCACCGTATGGGGCCGGGGCTATATTCTGCATGACCCGCAGGCAATGCCGGTACCTGCTCCCCTGCTCGCCCTTTCCCAGATGCCTGTCCCGCCCGAAGCGGCCATGCTCCAGCTCCACGCGGTTGCAGACTGAGCCATAGACTGCGGCTTTAACAACCAGCAGGTTTTTCTGATTTATTATTTCAGGACCGGACCGCAGGGTACCATGCGTGGGCATGCCACAAAGGCCCAGCCCCCCTGCCCAGTTCCGGGGCCTGTAAAATAGCCTCCTGCACATAAAGGCAGGACTGGCTCAGCGCATCTGGCAAAGACAATCCCTGCGCCAGAGTGGTGGCCAACGCACTGGCCAGTGTGCACCCCGTGCCATGTGTATGGCGGGTGGCAATGCGCTGCCCCGTAAAGGTGGTAAACCCGGTGGGGCCAAGCAGCACGTCCACCAGATTCTCCCCTGCCATATGCCCCCCCTTGAGCAGAACAGACGCCCCGGTGCGCTCACGCAGCCACATGGCTGCGGCCCGCATGTCCTCCTCCGTATGGATGGACTGGCCTGTCAGTTTTTCCGCCTCAGGCAGGTTGGGTGTAATCAGCGTGGCAAGGGGCAAAAGCATTGTGTGCAGGCAAGCCACCGCATCCTCCGCCAGCAAGGCGGCACCGCCCTTGGCCACCATAACCGGGTCCACCACCACAATAAGGTCGGGCTTATGCTGGCGAATACGCGCAATTTCCTCCGCCACGGCCTGTGTCTGCGCCACACCTCCGAGCATGCCGGTTTTAATGGCATCCACCCCGATATCTGACACCACACTACGAATCTGCTCACGCACGAACCCGGGGGGTATGGGCAGAATATCCTGCACCCCCTGCGTGTTCTGTGCGGTCAGGGCAGTTATGGCGGTCATGGCGTACCCGCCAAGGGCGGTTATGGCTTTAATATCAGCCTGAATCCCCGCCCCGCCCCCGGAGTCGCTCCCTGCTATGGAAAGAACTCTGGCGCGCGAGGCAGTTATGGGCGGGGTCATATGGGGTATTCCCTTGGCTCAGGCAGGCTGGGTCACTTTTTCCAGCACGGCGCACATCTGGCTTACTGCCTCGTCCACCAGTGCCGCATCTTCGGCTTCGGCCATCACGCGGACAAGTGGCTCGGTGCCACTCCGCCTGAGCAGCAGGCGGCCCTGCCCGGCCAGAATACGCTCCACATCATGCTGGCGCTGGCGCACCTCATCCATATCCAACGGGCATGCGCCCGAGTAGCGGACATTGCGCAGCTTTTGCGGGAATGGCTGGAAAAGACGGCAGACCTCGCTGGCAGGGCGCCCGGCCTCTACCAGCACAGCCAGAATCTGCAAGGCGGCAATCAGGCCATCGCCCGTGGTGGCAAAGTCGGTCAGCACCATGTGGCCGGACTGCTCGCCCCCCACATTGACCCCCTGCTCACGCATACGCTCGACCACATGGCGGTCACCAACCGCCGTGCGTTCAAGCCCCACACCCATTTTTTCCAAAAACCGTTCAAGCCCCATGTTGGACATGACCGTGGCCACCACGGCATTGCCAACCAGACGCCCTTCCGCTGCCCATGACCGGGCGATCAGCGCCAGAATCTGGTCACCATCAATCAAACACCCGGTTTCATCCGCAATCAGCACCCGGTCTGCATCGCCATCAAGAGCAATCCCGATATCGGCACCATGCTGGACAACGGCCTTGCACAGGGCATCGGGGTGGGTGGAGCCACAGTGTTCGTTAATGTTCACACCATTGGGTTCACACCCGATGCGAATGACCTCCGCCCCCAGCTCCCACAGGGCCGTGGGCGCCACGCGGTAAGCCGAGCCGTTGGCGCAGTCGATAACAATCTTCATCCCATCCAGCCGCAATTTGCGTGGGAAGGAAGATTTGGCACTCTCGATATACCGCCCCGCAGCGTCATTCAGGCGGGAGGCGCGGCCAATCTGGGCAGGGTGGGCCATATCCGCGTGCAGGTCGGTCACCATCATGTTTTCTATGGTGCGCTCATCCTGATCGGAGAGTTTAAAACCATCAGGCCCGAACAGCTTGATCCCGTTATCACCAAATGGATTATGGGAGGCGGAAATCATGACGCCCAGATCAGCCCGTAAGGAGCGGGTCAGCAGGGCAATGGCCGGTGTGGGCAGCGGCCCCACCAGAGTAACATCCATGCCAGCCGACAAAAACCCGGAGACCAGAGCGCTCTCAATCATATAGCCGGATAATCTGGTATCCTTGCCAAGTAGCACGCAGTGGCGGTGGTCCCCCCGGCGGAAGTGCAGCCCTGCGGCCTGCCCCAGCTTTTGGGCAATTTCCACTGTCATGGGGGCCATGTTGGCGGTACCACGAATACCGTCTGTTCCGAAAAATCGTTTCATAATACTCATTCCATTCCGCTCTCGGCAATGGACCTGAATACTCTGGCCGTTGCTGCGGAAACTCCTGTCCTGCTGCTCTTTGTCTAAAACGGTTTTGGATTGGAAGAAACCGTGTTCAGGCGACAAAACATAATTTTGGCATGCTGCTTCACCCGTCCTGCACGCCCTGCCACACCCGCATGCCCTGCGCCATGCTGGCCACATTATGCACCCGCAAAAGCGGGTTCCCCAAAGGCAGGGCCATAAGGGAGGCCGCCATGGTGCCGCTATCGCGCTGGGCCGGGTCCGCAACTCCGGTAAGTGCGCCAATCATCCGTTTGCGTGACAGGGCAAACACCACACGGCAGCCCAGATTGGCCAGCAGCAGCACCCGGCGCAGCAGCACAACATTCTGCTCCTGTGTTTTGGCAAAGCCAAATCCGGGGTCCACCATCAGCCGCTCACGGGCAATACCCCCCGCCACAGCGGCCTCCACTTTTTGCCCCAGCTCGCGCACCACATCACAGGCCACATCCGTGTAATGGGTATGGGCTTCCATGGTCTGGGGGGTGCCACGCATATGCATGAGCACCACACCGCAGTTTTTGTCTGCCAGCAAAGGCAGGGCGGCGGGGTCATGCCCAAGGGCCGAAACATCGTTAATCACCTGCGCACCCGCAGCCAGCGCCCGCTCCATGACAAAGCTGTTGCGCGTATCGACCGAGAGCGGCACAGCGGGCATGCTCTGGCGCAACCCTTCCAGCACCGGCCCAACCCGCTCCCACTCCTGTTGGGGGGAAACAACTGCGGCACCGGGGCGTGTGCTCTCCCCCCCTATGTCGAGCAGACCGGCACCATCATGCACCATCTGGCGCGCGGCCTGTATGGCGTGAGTGGCGTTAAAATGCTGGCCCGCACAACTGAAGCTGTCTGGCGTGGTGTTGAGAATCCCCATAACCAGCGGCCCCGCAGGCAACCCCGCATCCGACACGGGGGAGACAAGACGCTGCACAACAGGCAACCACGTATGAGGTATGGCACTGACCGGCATGGGGCCTGCAACCGTCTCCCCCTCAATCAGCCTTACCATTGAAAAGGCCGTGCCCCCGTTGTGGAGTGGCAGCGCACACCCCTGCACAATAGCCTCCTGCGCGGCCTGGCCGAACAGCAGCCCCATAGGCTCTACCAGCCTGCGCCACATATGCTTACCCCCTGTGTGGTCCCCACCATGCAAAAGAGGCGGCACAACGTGCCGCCTCTTTTATACTGAACGTAATCTCAGACCGCGCAACCTGCCCTAGCCGGGCTGGGGGGCAGGTACTGCGCCGGCATCATCCGCCGGGCCTGATGGTGCCTCCCCAGAGACCTGCGGCACGGAGGCACGGCGGTTAACCGGGCCATCTTCCGTTTCTTCCGGCCGTTCAATCGGCTGGCCCCGCATGATCTGGCGAATTTCCTCACCTGTCAGGGTTTCATATTCCAGCAGGGCTTCGGCCAGACGGTGCAGTTCATCCACATGGTCGTGCAGATAATTGCGGGCCTGCACATAGGCCTCGTCAATCAGGCGTTTGACTTCCATGTCAATGTCACGCGCCGTCTGTTCGGAGAAGTTGCGCGCAGCACCAAAAAAGCTGTTGCCCTGATCGTCATCTGCATAGGCGATCATGCCCAGCTTGTCGCTCATACCCCATTCGGTCACCATGCTGCGGGCCACGCGGGTGGCCATTTTAATGTCGCCCATGGCGCCATTGCAGATGTTGTCCTTGCCATAGACCACTTCTTCAGCCACGCGCCCGCCCATGGCCACAACCAGATGGGCAACGGCGTTCATTTTGCTCATGGACAGACGGTCATCCTCGGGCAGGCGCATGACCATACCCAGTGCTCGCCCACGTGGAATAATGGTGGCCTTGTGGATGGGTTCGCTCTCGGGCACCAGCACGGCTGTAATGGCGTGTCCGGCCTCGTGGTAGGCGGTGCGCTTCTTCTCGTCATCACTCATGACAAGGGAGCGGCGCTCAACACCCATCAGCACCTTGTCCTTGGCATCTTCAAACTCGCGCATGGATACGGTGCGCCGGCCAAGGCGCGCGGCAGACAGAGCGGCCTCGTTTACCAGATTGGCCAGATCCGCACCGGAAAAACCGGGCGTGCCACGGGCAATAATGCGCGGGTCCACATCGGACGCCAGCGGCACCTTGCGCATATGCACGCGCAGGATTTTCTCGCGCCCGCTTACGTCGGGGTTGGGCACAACAACCTGACGGTCAAACCGGCCGGGGCGCAGCAGTGCGGGGTCCAGCACATCCGGGCGGTTGGTCGCGGCAATCAGGATAACACCCTCATTGCTTTCAAAACCGTCCATCTCAACCAGCATCTGGTTCAGGGTCTGCTCACGCTCGTCGTTACCGCCGCCCATGCCCGCACCACGGTGGCGGCCAACGGCGTCAATTTCGTCGATAAAGATGATGCATGGGGCGGATTTTTTGCCCTGTTCAAACATGTCCCGCACGCGGGAGGCACCCACACCCACAAACATTTCCACAAAGTCGGAACCGGAAATGGTGAAGAAGGGCACATTGGCCTCACCCGCAATGGCGCGGGCCAGCAGGGTCTTACCCGTACCGGGGGGGCCAACAAGCAGCACGCCTTTGGGAATTTTACCACCGAGCCGTGTGAACTTCTGCGGGTCTTTGAGGAAATCCACAATCTCCTGCAATTCGCCCTTGGCCTCATCAATCCCAGCTACGTCTTCAAACGTGACACGTCCGTGCTTTTCGGTCAGCATTTTGGCGCGGGACTTGCCAAAACCCATGGCGCCACGACCGCCAGCACCCTGCATCTGCCGCATCATGAACAGCCATGCCGCGACCAGCAGAATAATGGGCAGGGAGTTCAGGAAGTAACGCAGCAGCGGGCTGCCATCCTGTTCCAGTGGCTTGGCCACAACCTCCACACCCTTACCCACCATGCGCGAGACAAGGGAGGGGTCCATGGGGGCATAGGTCTCAAACGCTGTGCCATCGGTCAGCGTGCCGGAAATGTTGTGGTTCTGCATGACAACAGAGCGGACATGCCCTGAATCAATATCGGCCACAAAATCGGAATATGCCAGTTGCTGGGCGGCATGCTGCGCCGTACCCGGCTGGAACATGTTCACCAGTAACAGCAGCACCAGGATAATGCTGACCCAGAGTGCCAGATTGCGACCTAAATTGTTCATCTTGCCCGAGTGTCCATACTTCTAGTGCGTAAAGCGCCGGAGTGTCCTGCCATCTTGCCCGGTGCTCGGGAAAAAAAGCAACCTTTGCTCTTATTAAATGGGATGGCTGAACCGTTTTCCTAGTCCGCTGGCCCGATATAGTTCCCGTCGTGTCCTTTTTTACATCCGTACACGCCCAGCCCGGTTACGGAAACAGGGGGTTTGAACTCAAAAAAGGCACCTGCCCATTCCGCCGTGCGGCACCACCCCAGATGCGGCACGGCAACAATCTGCCCCTGCCACCACAAAGCGGGCAAGCTTGCGCAGAACAGGGCTGGCCATCCGGCACGGACCCTGCGCTCCAGCCCGTAACCAGCAGCCCCGACATATACCCCGCAACGCAACAGGGCAGAAGGGGCGTGCAGCACAAAACGGCTATCCCAGAGCGCACCGGGGCTGGCCACCACGGGAGCCGCTACCGCAGCCTGCTCGCGGATGACAAACCACTCATCACGCCATCTGGCAAGGCGGGTGCCAGCCAGTGTGCCCCCCGCCCCTCCCTTTTGGCATAGCCGCGCCACGGCGGCAGGTGCGGGCGGGTACTGCTGCCCACCCACACTACGGATCAGCCCCGACAAGACGGCAGGCTCAGGCAGGGTCGCACCCAACCCAACCCAACCTTGGGGAAAAAACACGCAACGCCGCGCCAGACTGGCCGCCTGTGCGCGGTCGCGCGCCATACGTGCACACCCCGCGTCCATGGCCATGCACCAGAACTGCTCGGATAAATGGCTCTGTTGCAACGCTGCACGCACACGCACGCGCTCGGCCCGCATATCCTGATTGGAAGGATCATCCACCCATGCAAGCCCTGCCTGACGCAGCGTATTGCGCAAAGCTGTGCGTGAGACAGCCAGCAAAGGCCGTACAAGCCGTACGTCTGGCGTATGGCTGATCCAGCCCATACCGGCCAGACCATCCGGCCCGCTGCCCGCATTGGCGCGCATCCATGCTGTTTCCGCCTGATCGTCTGCCTGATGCCCCAGCAGCAGGTCCACGCAGCCTTCCTGCTGGCAGGCCTGCACCATACGGGCATAACGGGCCGTGCGCGCGCGCGCAGCCATGGCAGGGCCTTTGGTCAGCCCTATTAACGTCAGCAGTCTGGCGGGCACGTCCATAGCGTGCAGGCGCTCAAGCGTAAGCTGGGCTTCAGCGCCAGATTCGGGGCGCAGGCCGTGGTCCACCACAAGAGCCAGCAGGTTGCGCCGCCAATGCCGCGCCAGCCATGCAAGGGCCAGACTGTCCCCCCCACCCGAAACAGCAAGCGCTACGGGGGCCTGCCCCGCCACATCCATGCCCCACGGGCCAAGAGTGTTCAGGAGTGCGGCAAACCAGTGCGGGGGAACTGGCTGGTCTGAAAAAACCGGACGCTGGAGAAAACAGACCGAAATACGCCTAGCCCCCGCAACGCAGGTGCATGCAGCGGGGCATGCACCACAACATTAGTTACAGCCGCCCTTACGCCCGTAAATTTCTGCCGCATGGGCCACGCGCGGCGCGGGGGATGGGAACTCGTTATTCAGCTTGCCCAGTGCCTCACACGCGGATTTTTTATCCCCCAGTGCCAGAAGGGAGGCGCTCACACCCAGCAGGGCATCCGGCGCACGCCCACTTTTGGGGGACTGGCGGTAGGCATCGTAATACGCCACGGCGGACTGGCGATACTGCTTCTGCCCCGCGAGGGACTGCGCCAGAAGGAACTGTGCATCCACCCGGAACGCGCCCTTGGCGTTTTTAAGCGCGGCCTCGGCATTGTCATGCGCGGTATCGTAATCCCGCTTTTGCAAGGCGGCCTTGCCTGCGCTCAGCAGGGCGTCGGGCGTTGTGGGGCGGGCTGCAGGCTCTGCCGCGGCGGGTGCTGCGGCAACCGCAGCCGCACCGCCTGCACTGGCCCCTGCACCGGCTGCAAACTGGCTGTCGGCCACCTGCTTGGACAGGGCTGCCGTTTTTTGCTGGAGGTCATTGGTCAACTGGTCAATCTCGCCACGCATATCGCGCTGCTGCTGTTCAAGCGTGCTCACACGGTCCAGCAACTGGGAGACCAGATCACCATTAGCGGCCGTAGAATGCCCCGGTGTGGCGGATGGCGGAGGCAGTGCCCCCCCATCCCCCTGAGAAGCCTGCATCTGGCTCATGGTCTGCTTGAGCGCGAGAATCTGGTCCTGAAGGGCAATGCCTTCCCGGCTGGTGACATCCTGCGCATGGCCCGCCGGACTGGCTGTGCCCATAAGCGCCACGGCCAGCCCCGAAAGCACAAGACCATGACGAACAACGCGTACTGCTTTAACCCGGGAGTTCATTGGAACCTCATCCCATCCATAAGATAACGGGCAAGAATTCCATCATTCCTTCCCGCAAAACAAGACACGAAATACAAAACAGGCCGGGCTTTTTGAGCCCGGCCTGTTCCGTTGGATCAGTCAGATTTCAGATAAAGTCTGAAAATCTTACTTCACAGACGTAATAGCGTTACGGTTCTGTGCCCATGCTTCTTCGGTGTCGCCCAGAGCGGTGGGGCGGTCTTTACCGTAGGAGATGGTGGAGATGCGCGAAGAGGTCACGCCCTTGGCCACCAGGAAGTCACGAGCGGCGTTTGCACGACGCTGGCCCAGAGCAATGTTGTATTCTTCGGTGCCGCGGTCATCGCAGTTGCCTGCAACTTCAACGTTCACCTGAGGATACTTTGCCAGCCAGTCAGCCTGCTTCTGCAGGGTGGTCTTGGCGTCGGCGCTCAGGCCGCTCTTGTTCAGGTCATAGAATACGCGGTCCCCCACGTTAGCGACCAGATCAGCTTCGCTGCCCGGCACCGGGCCAGACGGCTGGCTAGCCGCGCCGGTGGAAGCACCCGTGTTTGCATTTTCGTGCGCACAGGCTGACAGAAGAGCAACCATACCAAGCGCAGCAACAACTTTCAGTCTCATGTGTCGGATCCTGAGAATTAGCCTTAGGGCTATTCGGAGAAAAAGAAGTTAATAACCTTGTATCCCCGCGTATTCTTCTGCTCCCCTCCGAACCCTTCGAAGAGCCGACGAATTTTGGAGACCATTCCGCCGTAAGCCATAGCTTAAGCCGCCGGTCAAGCGTGTTCTCTGTTTCTCATATCAGCCATACCTTGACTGATACCCAAACAACACACCCCGGCTTTGCGCACACTAATGCTAATTTACGAAATTATAAAGAAAATTATGGCGGAATTATGAAACCTTCTCCCGCCCAAAAGGCGGGCGGGAGAAGAATCGATCACCCGTTAAGGGGGGACCATGCCGGGTCAGATGCCCCTTCTGGGGTCGGCAGAACACGGTCGTTAAAGCCGGTAATATCGACCATGCCGATGGTGGAGCTGAATCCACTCCCACCCGCGCCGGCGCGGCTCTGGCGGCAATAGGCCAGCACACGCCCGTTGGGGCAGAAGCTTGGGCTTTCCACCGTAAAGCCCTGCGTCATAATCCGCTCACCCGAACCATCAGGCTGCATGACCCCAAGCGAGAACATGCCCCCGGCAATACGGGTAAAGGCGATCAGGTCCCCACGAGGCGACCATACGGGCGACCCATACGTCCCCTGCCCGTAGGAAATGCGCTGCGCGTTCCCGCCCCCTGCAGGCATGATGTAAAGCTGCGGGCTGCCGCCACGGTCGGAGTTGAACACGATCTGGGAGCTGTCGGGGCTGTAGCACGGGCTGGTATCAATCGCGCCAGACGCCGTAAGCTGCCTGCGCGCACCCGATGCCAGATCGACCGCATACAGGTCAGACCCACCATTGCGTGTCACGGAGAGCAGAACCGAGCGCCCATCGGGGGAGAAGCGCGGCGCAAAGGAAATGCCCTGAAAATCGCCCAGAATCTGCTGCCGCCCGGTATTGAGGTCAAACAGATACACCCGTGGCCGGTTGTTGGCGTAGGACATAAAGGCGATCTGGTCCTTGGCGGGACTGAAGCGTGGCGTCAGCGTCAGCCAGTTGCCAGCCGTGAGCATGCGCGCATTGGCCCCGTCCTGGTCCATAATGGCCAGCCGTGTGCGCTGGTGCCCACGCGGCCCGGAGCGGGAGATAAAGGCAATGCGGGTATCAAAATACCCTTTTTCACCCAGCATCCGTTCGTAAATCACATCACCCACAATATGGGCAATCCGCCGCCAGTTAGCGGAGGACGTGGTATAGGCCGTGCCTTGGATCTGCTGCTGGCTCAGCACGTCCCACAGCCGCATTTCCACCCGTACGGACGCCCCGCTCCCGGTCACGCTGCCCGTAACCTGTGCATGCGCGCCAAGGCCCTTGGCGGTGGCAAAGTCGGGCTTGGCCGCAGCGGAATTGCCGGGAATAACCTTGAACAGCCCTGTGTTGTTCAGGTCATTGGTCAGCACCTCAGCCATCTGCTGACCAAGCCCGCCCCCAAAATCGGGGATGATGATGGGAATAGGAGCCGTGCGGGCCTGATCCACCGTAATTTCCGCCTCGGGTGCGGGCTTGCTGGCGGCAAAGGCTGCCAGTGGTGTGGCCAGAATGCCCCCAGCGGCAACGCTGGCACCCAGCAGGGTGCGACGGCGCAGCGCGCCCACCAGAGCATCAGCTTCCTGATCGGAAATAAGAGGCCGGGTACTCATCAACATGTGTTTTCCTCCGTATGGCCTGCTTTTAAGGCCTGAAGACAAATTTCAATTGTCGGGTCTGCCCAAGCAACTCCTTGGGAATCGGCAGTTTGGCGCATGTGGGGCTGAGCACGGCTGCGCGCGCACGCTCGGCCAGAGCCCGGTAGGAGGCATCTGCCCCCATACGGGCCTGTGTTTCTGGGGCGAACTGCACAATGCGCGCCTCGCCCGTTGCATCCACTGTCACCACAAGATGCGCCACAAATGTGGCGTAGTCCTTGGCGGCCGTATCCTCCGAGTAGCAGCGGCGCACGGATGCCCCTATGGCCTTCTGCTGCCCCACACTCAGGCTGCCGGTAATGTTGGTGCCCACGGGTGAGCCACCACCGTTGGGAGCGCCCCCCGCCAGCGGGTTGGCCCGTGCCTTGGGCGCGTGCGTCTGCTTCTGGTCCGAGCGGAACGTATCCAGCGTTTCCAGCAAGGAGTGGGTATCCGGCTCGCTCTTCTTGGCCTTGTTCGGCTGCGTAATGTGCGAGGGCACCACCGTGTCGGGCAGCGTGTCCGTCTGCTGCGTCATGGGGGATGGCGGCGCAACACTGGTGGACGGCTTGAGCGGCGCCGGGGGGGATGGGGGCGTCTTGACCGCCTCGGGCGAGGGTTCCTCGGCCTTTGGGGGCAGGGGCACATCAGGCAGCGGCTCAGGCTCCGCCTGCGGCGGAGGAGGTACGGCCTGTGGTGGCGGGGGGGGGGGGGG
>NZ_JOPJ01000029.1 GCF_002153655.1 Acetobacter okinawensis | reverse complement strand
CAGTATGACGAGGCCGGGCTCTCCGCCCCCCACATCGTCGCAACCGCACTCAACGCACTCGGCGTGAGTGTTACGGAAGAACGGACGGCCTGATTATATGGCGCGACGGCGGGCGGACCAGCTTCTTGTAGATCGCGGCTTGGTAGAAAGCCGCACAAAAGCGCAGGCCATGATTATGGCTGGACTCGTTTTTAGCGGCACCAAGCGCGTAGCCAAGGCGGGAGACCAGTTGCCCGAAGATGCGGCGCTGGAATTGCGTGGGCAGGACCATCCGTGGGTTTCTCGCGGCGGGTGCAAGCTTGCGCATGCTCTGGAGTATTTCAACCTTTCGCCCAAGGGCAGGCAATGTCTGGACGTGGGAGCCTCCACCGGGGGCTTTACGGATGTGCTGCTGACCCACGGGGCAGAGCATGTCTATGCTGTTGATGTCGGGCATGGACAGTTGGCCTGGAAGCTACGTTCTGATCCGCGGGTGAGTGTGCTTGAAAAGTGCAATGCTCGTTATCTGGACAAAACACTCATACCTGTAGCGCCTGAAGTCATTGTCTGTGATGCGAGCTTTATAGGGCTTCGTACGGTATTGCCTGCAGCTCTTGGGCTTGCTGCGGATAATGCGTGGGCTGTGGCTCTGATCAAACCGCAGTTTGAGGCCGGGCGGGAGCAGATTGGTGCAAAAGGTGTTGTGCGGGACCCTGCGGTGCATGATTCTGTCTGCGCGACCATACAGGAGTGGTGGTCCAGCCTGCCTGGCTGGCAGGTGATGGGCATTGAGCCCAGCCCGATTACTGGGCCGGAAGGGAACCGGGAGTTCCTGATTGCTGCGCAGCGTAAGGCATAAAAAATTTAATGTGTGCGTAAAGGTTAAATTAAATTTTCAGGTTGCTTCCCGTTTTTTGCATGGCAGATGAACAGATTTTTTGCCACAATTCTCCGAGAGAATAGAAAAATCAAGTCATCACCAAGGGAAGGAAAACTGCACCATGCGTACGATAGCAACCCTGTTTGGTGCCGCCTTCGTGTTGACATCCAGCTCTCTGGTGTACGCGGCTCCGGTACATCACCCCTCCACTGCCACCCAACCCACGACTGAAACCGGGAGCGCTCTGCTGCGTGACTATGAGCAGGATGGACTGATCCTGCAAGATGACATGCAGGCCGGTGTGCTGAGCATTAAGGCAGACCCTGCTACAGTGCATGTCAGCGGTGTATCTGGGCAGGCGAACCTGTATCGTCAGACAGTAAAGGACGTACTGTCAGCCGCCGCGACCTATGCCTATCTCTATTTTGGCCAAAATCCGGAGGCAACCAAACTCTCTGTTGTGGCCGACATACAGGAAGATGCCGCCGGTCCGGCCAGCATGAGTGTTGGGGATGACAAGCCAGCAGGCCCGGCGCTGACAATTGAAATTGCCCGTCCATCCTTCCCTATTTCAGCTGATACAAAGCCCGATGCATATTCGGCGCAGACTATTGGTATGATTTTGGACAATGTAGACACCACAAAAATGACCATGGCAGCATGGCTGCAAAGTGCCCTGAAGAGCCAGCCTGCGGCACAGTGAGGCGTATGGTGCTGCATCGCGCAAAATGATGCGGTGGTGTGAGAGCAAAGAGGCCGGTATCTGTCGGTCCGTTTTTTTGTTATGAAGTCACCTCTCCATCTTTTGCGAAGCAGTGCCATCCCCATGTCGTCTCCCGTTTCCTCCGTCTCCACCCCAGCTGATGCTGACGCTATTACCGCGCTTAATGCCGAGGAACGCGCCCGTATTCTGGCAAAAGCGGCTCTGTTCAGCCCCCCTTCCCCAGTGACGGCAGATGGGCGGCGAGATATTGTTGGCCTTTCCCGCGAGGAACTGACTGAAATCCTGCTCGAAATTGGTGAAAAACCGTTCCGGACCAAGCAGTTGTGGCACTGGATCTATCATCAGGGTGTTACTGACTTTTCGCTCATGAGCAGCATTGCCAAGCCGCTCCAGCAAAAACTGGCAGAAAAATTCATTATCGCGCGGCCCGAGGCTTCTGCCGTGCAGACGTCTCAGGATGAAACACGGAAATTCCTGTTCCGCTTCCGCGATGGGCAGGAAGCGGAAACCGTCTATATCCCTGACCGCCGCGAGGACCGTGGTGCTGTGTGCATTTCGTCGCAGGTCGGCTGCACGTTATCCTGCACATTCTGCCATACTGGCACCCAGAAGCTGGTCCGCAATCTGGGGGCCGCGGAAATTGTGGGGCAGTTTATGGCTGCGCGGGATTCTTATGGCGAATGGCCAAGCCCCAAGGGTGACACCCCTCGCCTGCTCTCCACCATTGTGCTGATGGGAATGGGCGAGCCGCTGTACAATTATGAAAACATTGCCAAGGCCATGCGGATTATCATGGACGGAGAGGGCATTGGCCTGTCACGGCGCAGGATTACGCTTTCAACTTCCGGGGTGGTGCCACTTATGGACCGTTGCGGGGATGAGCTGGGTATTAACCTTGCTGTCTCCTTACACGCGGTGCGTAATGACCTGCGGGACGAGATTGTCCCCCTCAACCGTAAATATCCGATTGAGGAAGTGCTCGCTGCCTGTCGCCGCTATCCCGCAGCAAGTAATGCGCGACGCATTACCTTTGAATACATCATGCTGCGCGGCGTGAATGATAGCGAGGCCGATGCGCGGGAACTGGTCAGGCTGATTGCGGACATTCCGGCAAAGGTTAACCTGATTCCCTTCAACCCGTGGCCGGGGAGTGACTATCGCCCTTCCACGCGTGAGCAGCAGAACAGGTTTGCGGAAATTATCATGAACGCGGGTTTTGCCTCCCCCATTCGCACGCCTCGTGGCCGGGATATTCTGGCCGCTTGTGGGCAGTTGAAAACTGCGAGTGAGCGGGTACGGAACACCCCTTAACCCAGAAAAATACATATTTTTCTTATCCGATCATGGCTGGAGCCGGAAAGCGCTCTGGCTCCGGGCCTTTCTCGGTGATAGGAGAAGGGCAAACCTGTTATTCAAAGAGATCAGGAGATTGGTGCATGGGCGCGACTTCCGCCAAAAAAGACGTAAAAAAGGTTGTTCTGGCATACTCAGGTGGGCTGGATACGTCCGTTATCCTGCGTTGGCTGCAAAAAACCTATGGCTGTGAAGTCGTAACCTTTACGGCGGATCTTGGGCAGGGCGAAGAACTGGAGCCTGCACGCAAGAAAGCCGAGATGTTCGGCGTCAAGGAAATTTTTGTGGAAGACCTGCGCGAGACATTCGTGAAGGATTTTGTCTTCCCGATGTTCCGTGCCAACACGCTTTACGAAGGTCAGTACCTGCTGGGCACGTCCATTGCCCGCCCCCTGATTGCGCAGCGTCAGATTGAAATTGCAGAAGCCGTAGGGGCCGATGCCGTTGCCCATGGTGCGACTGGTAAAGGGAATGATCAGGTTCGCTTTGAACTGGCTTATTATGCCCTTAAGCCTGACATCACGGTTATTGCACCCTGGCGTGAATGGGACCTGACGTCGCGCACCCGTCTGCTGTCGTTTGCTGAAGAAAATCAGATTCCCATTGCCAAGGACAAGCGTGGCGAAGCTCCGTTCTCGGTTGATGCCAACCTGCTGCATTCCTCTTCCGAAGGGAAGATGCTGGAAGACCCGGCCATTGCCCCGGAGGAAATTGTTTTCCAGCGCACGATCGCGCCCGAAGCAGCTCCCGACCGCGCAACAGAAATTACCATTGATTTTGTCAGTGGTGACCCCGTTGCCATTAACGGTGAGGCCATGTCCCCGGCAACGCTGCTGACCCGCCTGAATGAGCTTGGCCGGGCCAATGGGATTGGTCGACTTGATCTGGTGGAAAACCGCTTTGTGGGTATGAAGTCACGTGGCGTGTACGAAACACCGGGCGGCACAATCCTGCTGACGGCGCATCGGAGCATTGAGTCCATTACTCTGGACCGTGAAGCCATGCATCTTAAAGACAGCCTGATGCCGCGTTATGCGTCTATTCTGTACAATGGTCTGTGGTTTTCTCCCGAACGCCGTATGCTACAGGCTCTGATTGACGCCTCGCAGCATTCTGTAACTGGTCGTGTGCGGCTTAAGCTGTACAAGGGCAATGTTATTTGTGTTGGCCGTGAAAGCCCCAATAGCCTGTATGACACCCGCGTTGTGACCTTTGAAGATGACGAAGGTGCCTATAATCAGGAAGATGCACAGGGCTTTATCAAGCTGAATGCCCTGCGGCTTCGTCTTGGCGCGCAGATCGGCCGTAAGGGTGGCGCGCTTTAAGCGCCACTTCTGCTGAACTTTGCAAGGGAGCACATAAACGCCATGTCCCGTCGATTTTCTTTTGTTCCGTGTATGCTTGCGGCCACTCTGGCCTTGTCGTTGAGTGCCTGCGGTGGGCACAAAGCTGAAGATGTTGAACTGACACCTGCACAGCAAATGGCCAAACTGCGCGCGCAGCCGGGTGTGACGGTGCTGAAGGATGGTCTGGCTTACAAGGTTCTTGAATCCGGCCCCAAAGATGGTGAGCAGCCCCGCAAAGGGGATGTGATGATGCTGATCTATGAAGGGCGCCTGCCAGACGGATCTATTTTTGACGGGTCTGACCAGCACGGCAACGGGGCATACATGCAAATGCCGCTTGACGGACTGGTACAGGGCTGGATGGAAGCACTCCCCCTCATGCATGTTGGGGACACATGGATGCTCTATGTACCACCTGAACTGGGTTACGGTCACAGGT
The DNA here is from genome assembly GCF_002153655.1 of Acetobacter okinawensis. Lineage (GTDB taxonomy): Bacteria > Pseudomonadota > Alphaproteobacteria > Acetobacterales > Acetobacteraceae > Acetobacter > Acetobacter okinawensis_A. The sequence goes on along the minus strand of NZ_JOPJ01000029.1, from coordinate 15,355 downwards.
CCATGGGGGTTATTCCGTCCGATAGTCCGTTGGTGTTCCGTATTCAACTTCTGGGTGTTGAACACACACATAGTACGCCCTGAATGATGCCGGGCATGGTGCTGCCTTCTGTGGGGTAGGCCATACCCGCGCAACTATGCGTGTTTTGTAGTGATCTTGGGTGTGCGATCTGGGCCGAAAGATCTTTTACAGGTATTTTCCCGGCCATATTGACCTGCCAAGCGCCATGCTTTGCCCCTCCCCTTCTCCCGACCGGGGGATGGTAGATGCAGGGCAATGGTTCTGCCGGTCAAAAACATAAAGTCTTTGGCTGACCGTATTATGCCCGTTTTGTGGTGTGTGGCACGCAAGCAGGTTTGGTAAAGTCTGGTAGACTGCTTTTTTCTGCGTATTTTTCATCCTTACAGACAATAGCGATAGACCCGTATGCAACGTATTTTTTCTGGCATTCAGCCCTCTGGTGTTCCTCAGCTTGGTAATTACCTGGGGGCGATCCGCAACTGGGTCAATCTGCAGGCAGACCATGAGTGTGTATTCTGTCTGGTGGACATGCATGCCATTACGGTCTGGCAGGAGCCTGCCAAGCTGCGGGAGCACACACTTACTCAGGCGGCTATCCTGCTTGCATCGGGGATTGATGCGGAACAGCATATTCTGTTCAATCAATCTGCGGTTTCTGCTCATGCACGTCTGGCGTGGATTTTTAACTGCGTTGCCCGTCTTGGCTGGTTGAACCGTATGACCCAGTTTAAAGACAAAGCTGGTAAGGATCGGGAGAACCACTCAGCTGGGCTTTATGTTTACCCCAATCTGATGGCAGCAGACATATTGGCCTACAAGGCAACGCGCGTGCCCGTGGGTGAAGACCAGAAGCAGCATCTGGAGTTAACCAACGATATTGCCCAGAAGTTCAACCATGATTACGGCGTAGAGTTTTTTCCGCAGGTTGAAGCGCTCATCCCTCCCGAAGCTGCGCGTGTTATGAGCCTTCGGGATGGCAGCAAAAAAATGTCCAAATCAGATCCATCAGCTCAAAGCCGCATTGAACTGACCGATGATTCTGATGCAATTGCCCTAAAAATCAAACGCGCGAAAACGGACACTGGTGTTATCCCCTCTACCCCAGCGGAACTGACGGAGCGGCCAGAAGCAAAAAACCTTGTTTCAATTTACGCAGCCCTGTCCGGCATGAGCGTACAGCAGGTGCTTGATCAGCATCAGGGGCAAGGCTTTGGTCCTTTTAAGGCGGCTTTAACTGAGGTTGTGGTGAATGAAATTGCGCCTATCGCCACAAAAACCAGCCAGCTTTTGCAAGATGAAGCCTATCTGGTACAAATGCTGCACAATGGCGCGCAACGGGCTCAGGCGATTGCAGAACCGATTGTCTCGGAAGTTGAAAAGCTGGTTGGATTTGTTAAGCCGCTTTAAACTGCTTGTGTGTGGAGTATGATCGTCTTTTGTTGCAACTGAGTTCTGGGTTTTAAGCTTATGGCACAGCATTCCTCTTCTGATCTGTCCTTGGCGTCGGATTTGCAGACCATGGATGCTGTAGCCTTGCAGCGGGCCAATCGCTTGCAGGATGCTGTTGTAGCGTATCAGGCCGTATTACAACGCAATCCCGACGATGCTTATGCCCTGAGTAATTATGGTGGTCTCCTCTGCACGTTAGGAGAGTTCCATGCCGCACAGGAGTTGCTTGCCCGTGCAGTCAGGCTGAAGCCAGATATGGCAGATGCGTGGTCCAATTATGGTAATGTTCTCTATGAACAGCAGGATTATGCGGGGGCGATCGCCGCTTTTAAAAAATGCCTGACATTGCAACCTCAGCATGGTCTGGCGTTGAGTAATCTGGGTGTTGTGCTGGATTGCCAAGGGCGGCATGCACTTGCGCAGAATTTTCACGCCGCTGCCATACGGTTTGAGCCCGATAATGGGCAATCACGCACCAACTACGCACTCTCCCTTTTAGCACAAGGACGTTACGCTGAAGGGTTTGAGGCGTATGAATGGCGTTGGAACAGCAACATTATTGGCAAGCACAATCTGCAGGGTCAATTGTGGAAGGGTGAGACGTTTGTAGGCAAAACCCTGCTGGTGCATACAGAAGGCGGCTTTGGCGATATGCTGCATTTTGTACGCTTTATTCCGTTTGCAGCGGAACGTGGCGGCAAAATTATTGTAAAAGTGCGCAAAGAGTTGCTGACACTGCTGCAACGCTCTTTTCCCGAACAGATGTTTATTACGGTTGATGATGTCGCCCCTCCCCATGAGCTGGAATGTTCGGTGGGGAGCCTGCCTTATTTACTGGGCACAACGCTGGAAACAATTCCTCTGGCTAACGGGTACCTGACTGCCGACCCGGTGCGTGTGGCGTCATGGAAGGACCGTCTGGACAAAGATGTGTTCTTCAATGCGGCAAAACCTACATTAAGCATAGGGCTTGTTTGGGCTGGCTCTCCCCACCGTGAGGTCAGATATGTGGAGTTTGTGGACCAGCGCAGGTCCGTCAGCCTGCAAAGCCTTGCTCCACTGGCGCAGGTCCCCAATGTTTTGTTCTATAGTTTGCAGGTTGGGGAAAAAGGTGTGCAGGCCAAAGCGCCCCCAGCAGGAATGAAATTGATCAACCACACCAAATCACTGCATGATTTTGATGATACGGCTGCGTTGATCAGTAATCTGGACATGGTGATCTCTGTTGATACATCCGTTGTGCATCTTGCTGCAGGATTAGGCAAACCGGTCTGGATGTTGTCGCGGTTTGACCAATGCTGGCGCTGGCTTTCTGGCCGCACAGATACGCCGTGGTATGACAATCTGCGTATTTATCAGCAGCCTGAACCGGGTGATTGGAATACTCCGCTACAAAAAATGGTTTCTGACCTTCGCGGTCTTGAAGAAACTATACGAGAAAATAACAATATATAAGTATTGGATATATTTCTTACTTTTAAATCTTATTTATATTATTAAAAATACACCATTATGCTTCGAATTATTTTTCTGGCTCGTGTGTGCGGAAAAAATCTTTTTCGGGAAGTCAAAAAAAATGGGTAAGTAATTTTTTGGAAAATTTTGAGAAAATAACCTGTGAATTAAAGAACTAAAATCTATTATTATTTAAATAAAACTGAATGATAAAAATTATTATTTAAGAATAAAATATGCGCAATTGAGTTTATTTATAAAAAAATTCTTGAATTGATTCATCATAATGATTATGAATTATTGAGAACGCACAATCCTGTGCTTTTTATCCCGTGATGCGCGATCCCATTTTCGTGCCCGTTTCTTGATGGTCCGTGATGTATATTCCGGACTTGCATCACGCACGTCTGCGCCCTTGCTCCTTAGGGCCATGTTTACACCAGCAGACTGCAAAAAATACATAAGGAGAGAGCGTCTTGCCAGAGACAAGCCCTCAGTCACCCACGCAATCGCGTGGTCTCGCCGCCTTTTTGGGCATACCTCAACCCCTCTTTTTTGGTTTTGTTGGCCTGCTGCTGTTTATGGTCGGCGATGGCGTGGAGGCTGGTTACCTTGACACATATATGCTGCACCATGGGCATAGTCAGGGTGATGTAAACCTCATGTTCACAACATATGGCGTAACGGTCATGCTCTCTGCATGGCTGGCAGGGCCATTGTCGGACCTGTATGGGCCAAAGCGTACCATGTGGGCGGGGCTGCTCCTGTGGGCCGTGCTGGAGGTGGGGTTTTTGTCATTGGGGCTGGGGCCGGACAATCTGTCCATGACGCTTCTGTTCTATACTCTGCGTGGCTTTGCCTACCCTTTGTTCGCATATGGCTTTCTGGTCTGGATTGCAGCCGCCACACCTGCGCGGATGTTGGGTTCTGCTGCGGGTTGGTTCTGGTTCTCTTTTTCTGCTGGCCTGCCTACTCTGGGCTCGCAGTTTGCACGCTATACCATCCCTTTTATTGGTGAACTGGCAACGTTCTGGTGTTCGTTGGGGTTGGTTATTCTGGGCGGTCTTACGGCTCTTCTGTTTGTTCGTGAGCCCATTGGGGCCAAGCCACTGGTCAATGAAGGTGCTGATAAAAAACAGGTTTTTTTTGGGTCGATCAGTATTATGTGGCGCGAACCCAAAACATTGGTTGCGGGGGTTATTCGTACAGTCAACACATCATCCGAATATGCATTTCTGGCGATTATGCCCGCTTTTTTTGTGGACCAACTCCATTTCTCCCAATCGCAATGGCTTGATCTGTTGTCCCTGATCTTTCTGGGCAATATTCTGTTCAATCTTGCCGCAGGTATGTTGGCGGACAAGCTTGGCCATCGTTTTGTTATTGCGATTGGTGGCTGTGTTGGTTGCTGTGTTACCATCCCCCTCTTCTACTACGTGCCTCTATGGTACCCGGGTAACTTTACGTTCGCTGCCATTGCAGGCTTTGTTTACGGGGGTACAGTTGCCGCTTTTGTGCCGATGTCGGGCTTGATGCCCCTGATCTGCCCCAAAGAAAAAGCCGCAGCATTGTCCATTCTGGGGTTAGGTGCCGGAGCTAGTACATGGGTTGGCCCAGCCGTGGTGAGTATTTGTGAGTCCTGGCTGGGTATGGGGCTGGAAGGCGTGATCTGGAGTTTTTCCGGGTTGTATCTGGCGGCAGGTATTCTCACGCTTTGCCTACGTATTTCGCCCGAAGCGCGCCGCCACACCCAGATGCTGGAAAAAAAGAAAAAACAGTCTGTATCTGCTGATTTTCGTGGTGCCCAGCAAACTGCATGATCGTTTATTGATCCTGCATAGGAAAGACAAAAAAAGGGAGGCGAGAACGCCTCCCTTTTCCCCTTCCGCCAAGAAGTGTGTTGACGTTGCTCCTGCACCACCAGAGGGAGCAATGATGTGCATCAAGTTCCAGTAATTTGGATCAATATCCCTCTCATAGTTGGCGCGCTTTCGCTTCAGGCTCCCGCCAGGCCCTCTCCAACCATGTTTTTGGGGTCCACATTCTGGTCAAAAACGTCGGCACTTACCCCGGATACAAGAGCTGCCTCCCTGAGTGTTTCGTCTTTTTCCATGGCACGGTGCGCAATGGCCGAGGCTTTGTCATAGCCAATAACCGGGCTTAGAGCAGTTACCAGCATGACCGATACATCCACATAATGTTTTATTTTCTGTTCGTTCAAAGTGGTTCCTTCAACCGAGAACTGCAAAAAGCTACGACAGCCATCGGCTAGAATACGAATGGAATGTAAAACATTGGCGGCAATAACGGGACGCATGACGTTAAGCTCAAAGTTGCCCTGAGCGCCCGCAAAGGCGACCGTGGCATCATTTCCCAGCACCTGTGTTGCAATCATGATCAACGCCTCGCACTGCGTCGGGTTGACCTTGCCGGGCATAATGGATGAACCCGGTTCATTTTCGGGCAGGTTCAGTTCCGCCAGACCGCAGCGTGGGCCAGAGCCAAGCCAGCGCATATCATTGGCGATTTTCAGCAGGGCCACGGCAAGGCCACGCAGCCCGGCAGAGGCGCGTACCATGGCGTCCAGCCCTCCAAGAGCTGCAAATTTATTGGGAGCGGTTACAAAAGGTAGGCCCGTAAGTACTGCAATATGTTCTGCAATGGCTTTGCCAAATCCTTTTGGGGCGTTCAACCCTGTACCCACGGCTGTACCGCCCGCAGCAAGCTCTGCAAGGCCTGCTCTGGCTGAGCGGAGCGCATCCAGAGCATTGTCCAGTTGTTGAGCCCACCCCGACCACTCCTGCCCGACTGTGAGTGGCACGGCGTCCTGTAGATGTGTTCGTCCCATTTTGATAACATCGCGCCACCCTTCCGCCTTTGTGCGAATACAGGCGATAAGTGCCTCAATCTGGGGGAGAAGTGTTTTTTCAATTTCAAGCAATGTCACCACATGCATAACTGTGGGGAAAGAGTCATTGCTGGATTGACCCATGTTGACGTCGTCATTGGGATGGACGGGTATTTTTGAGCCAATCTGCCCGCCTAATAGTTGGATGGCCCGGTTAGCTATAACCTCGTTGACGTTCATGTTGGTCTGCGTGCCGGAGCCAGTCTGCCAGACAAACAGCGGAAATTCGGAATCCAACAGGCCGGAACTGACTTCATCTGCGGCCTGAATAATGGCGGCCGCCTTCCAGTTTGGTAGGCGGTTATCTGCCAGATTAACCTGTGCGGCCGCTTTTTTGACGATCCCGTAAGCCCGGCAAAGCTCAATGGGCATAATGTCACGACCAATGGAAAAATGCACCAGACTACGTTGTGTCTGCGCTCCCCAGTAGTGCTCGGCTGGCACAGCGATGCTGCCCATGGAATCACTCTCGGGCCGTGTGCCTGTGGCATCTATGCCAATACCCACATCACGCAGGTGATACATTGCGGTCATGATCGGTCCCTTCGTTTGCCCGCGCCCTCCTCAGGGGCACAGACATTCCCAGAGATACGCGCCGAGCCTGACAGGCAAGTCGTGCTTTTTAACGATAGGCCGGCAGCGCGGTTCCGCTGGGTCACAAGAATGTGGGAGCGTGAATGGTGCAGCGCGCATGATAAAAAGGGAGGCTGCTCAAAGCCTCCCTTTTTGGTATTTTTTGTCAGGCAGGCAATGTTGCCAAAGCCGCCAGCACACCTTGGCTACGGATAACTTTACGCAGTTCCACAACCTGCTGATCCAGTGCATGACTGTCCAGATCACGCCATGCGTCAAATGCAGGCAGTTTTAAACCGGCAGCATAATCATCGGAGTGGATAAGGGCTTGCTGGGCCTGCGCATAAGCTGGCTCGGCGGTGGAATAGTGCTGACCCGACGAGGTGACACCACGTAACATTTCCAGATAAGCGGCTATACCAAAGGCCATGCGTGAACAGTCTTTATGCCCAAGTAGTAAGTCACGCACTGTTTCGGTCCAGAATACCTGAATTTTGGCGCAGCCATCACCGGCAATCCGCAATGTCTGGTCTGCCATGGCAGGGTTGGAAAAACGGCTGAGCACGCTTTGCATATACTCCTGCAAGTCAACTCCCGGAGGTGCCTTGAGTGTTGGGATGACGTCCCGGACAAGAAAGTTTTCCACATTCTGCTTGAGTGCCGGGTCTTTAATGGCCTGATCTACATGGGCATACCCCAGCAGAATAGCGGGAAAGCTGAGCATGATATGTGACGCGTTGAGCATGCGGATTTTAACGTGCTCGTAATCTGTTACGTCAGAAACGAATTGTACCCCAGCGCGTGCCAGATCGGGCCGACCGTCTGCAAAATTATCTTCAAGCACCCATTGGTGAAAATCCTCGGCGACCACGGGCAGGTCGTCCTCCAGTCCGCTATAATCATTCAACTGGCGTGCGTCATTTGCCGTAACTGTTGGTGTAATGCGGTCCACCATAGCGTTGGGGAATGTTGCGTTCTGCGCAATCCACTCGGCCAGTTCTGGGTCATGTGCCTGTGCAAATCCCAGAAAAGCCTTGCGCGCAACATCACCATTATGGCGCAGATTATCGCACGACATAATGGTGAAGGCCTTGAGGCCCGCATTGCGTCTACGGCGCAGGGCTGACACAACATAGCCAAAAATTGTAATTGGGCTTTCCAGATTGTGCAGGTCTTGCTGCACGTTCGGATTTTCGAGGTCAAATGCTCCGGTTGCCTCGTTAATATTGTAGCCCCCTTCCGTTATGGTCATGGAAACAATGCGGGTGCTGGGGTTGCTGAGTCGCTCCAGAACTTTTTGAGGGTCCTCTGCCGCCAGTAGATAATCACGCAGTGCTGCAATAACACGCACGGAACGCTTACCATCGGGCGCACACTCGGTGAGGGAATAGAGACAGTCCTGCGCTTTGAACGTGGCAGCTTTTTTGCGCGAATGTTCACCATCGGTCAGGCCCACGCCAATAATGCCCCAACTTGGCTCCGCGTGGAGAATTTTATCGATGTAAAGGGCCTCATGCGCCCGAAAGAAATTGCCAACACCAAAATGAACAATGCCGGGTTTAATATCCAGAGGGTTATAATCTGGTAAATGAACGGAAGAGACCGCCTTTTTGATGTTATCAAGGTTGAGCATGTGTTCCTCCAAAATACTATCAGAATTATTTTCCATGATAATTTCTGGATTTTAAAATTTCAATGCTTAAATTTTTCTATTTTTATTTATTATAATATTCAATTGACAATTTTAATTTGTTTTTTATTTTATTGATTGTTATCTTGTATTACTCTTATTTTCCCCTCATATTATAAATATTGTTTGCATCTTTCTGGGCAGGTTTTGACATGCATAAACGCGAACTGGGCCGCACAGGCATTATGGTGAGTGAACTTTGCCTGGGCACAATGACGTTTGGACAACAGAATACACAGGCAGAAGGCCATGCCCAGCTTGATCTGGCGCTGGATCGGGGCATTAACTTTATTGATACGGCGGAACTTTACGCCATTCCCCCACGTGCGGAGACTTATGGCGCGACCGAAACCATTATAGGTCAATGGCTCAAAGCCCGAGGTGGCCGGGACCGGCTGGTAATTGCCAGCAAGGTTGTCGGGCGCTCTTCGTCCCCATGGTATCGTCCGGGTGGAGAACAGGCCCGCCTGACCCCCCGGCAGATACGCTATGCCCTTGAAGGCTCCCTGCGCCGTCTGGGTACGGATTATATTGACCTCTACCAACTCCATTGGCCTGACCGGGTTATCGGCCTGTTTGGAGAGGGCGGCACGACCTTTACAGCCCTGCCGCAAGAAGACGCCGTACCTATTGAGGAGACACTCGGCGTGCTGGGTGATCTGGTTAATGAGGGAAAAATCCGCCACGTTGGTCTTTCCAACGAAACAGCATGGGGTGTTTCCAGCTTTCTGGCGGCTTCAAAAACCGGATTGCCGCGTGTGGCCTCCATCCAGAATGCATATAATCTTCTCAACCGGACGTTTGAGATTGGTCTGGCGGAAATGGCCCTGCGCGAGCATGTCGGGCTTCTTGCCTATTCTCCTCTGGCACAAGGCTACCTGACCGGAAAATACCTTAACGGTGCAAGGCCTGCCGGAGCGCGTACAACGCTCTTTAACCGCGCGCAACGCTATGAAAAACCCGGGGTGGACGATGCGATACGCGCATATCATGCCCTGGCTCAAGCCGAAGGGTTGAGCCCAACGCAGCTTGCAATTGCATTTGTCACAAGCCGCCCTTTTGTCACCTCAAATATTATTGGCGCTACAAGTCTTGAACAACTGGAGGTTATTCTTGGCGCGCAGGAACTGGTTGTAACACCTGAGCTGGAAGCAAAAATCAATGCAATCCATCAGGTTCATTCCAATCCGGCCCCCTGATGTCTTTTGCGTGGTTTATCAGGTGCCTGATGTTTAAAAACAACGTGGCAATATGGTGTTTGGGGGCGGCCGCCGGTGCCGCCTTCATTCATACCAACAATGTGTTGGCCCAGAGCCTGCCGCTCAGCCAGACCGCGCAGTTTGTAAGGGCTGAAGCACGGCATGTAGGCGATGCCCTTTTTACTGCTCCGGATTATAAGCCGGGGATTGTGCGGCATATGGTGATGTTTCGCTTCAAACCCCATGTTACTCAGGCTGAACGCGATGATGTTACAAAACGCTTTGTCGCCCTAGCCCAACTCTCGCGCCGCCCGGATGGTCGTGCTGTTGTTACCTCGGTTGAGGCGGGGCCGCAGATCAGCGGTGAAAATGCAGACCTTGGGCTTGAGCAAGGCTATCTGGTAACTTTTCGCTCACAGGGGGATCGCAATTTTTATGTCGGGCAACCGGTTGTGACAGATAACCGTTATTTTGATCCTGCTCATGATGCATTTAAAAAATTTGCAGGCCCATATCTGGAACGGGTCGTCGTGTTTGACTTTCCGACAGATGTTCATTTTCAGCCATAAGGCTGCTCACTGAATATTCAGTCCTTTCATTTTACGGTATAATGTAGCCCGGCTAATGCCCAGACTGCGGGCTGTAGCCGCCACATTCCCATGGCTGGCAGCCAACGCAGAGCGGACGACACTCTCTTCTGCTTTTTGCAGGCTGATTTCACAATCTGTTTCCAGCTCGCTCAGCAGGTTGGGGTGGTCTTTGATCATACTCTCCGTCCACCCCATCATGACTCTGCTGGCGTGAGTGGCTCCAATGACTTCCCCATCGCTATTCAGGGCAACCAGCGGGGCAGAGCAGCCATTTGCCGGGGCAAGCGTTACTATTTTTTTGCCCACATAATGCGTGCGAAAAAGCTGCTCTTCTATGCGCCGTCCAGACTGTAGCAACGTATCCATAAGCAGCGCTGCGTAAGGCTTGGTCGAATTTCCATTAAATGCCGCGAGGTTGAGAGCGCCCGCTACATGCCCCTGAGCATCAAAAACAGGTACGGCATAGCTGGCAAGGAGCGAGAAGCAGAAACGCCAATGCTCCCCCTGCCCCAAAAATATCGGACATTTCTCTTTTACGCATGTACCAACGCCATTGGTGCCTGCTGTGGATTCATGCCACACGGCGCCTTTGCGCAAATGGAGCCGCCGGCAAACCGACAGATGTGTTTCATCCGCGCAGCGTGCCAGAATGGTCGCGTCCGGGTCTGCCAGCAGCACCATAAGACCCATGCCCTGCACAAGATCAAACAATCTGCGCATTTCTTCCATGGCGGATTTGAGTAACAGCGATGAGCGACCACTTGCCTGCCTGAATTCGGCCCCGGACAACACATCGGCTATCCAGCCCTGTGAAGGGTCCAGATGGTAGGCAGAGGCACAACGCTCCCATGACTGCTGGATGCGGGCATCGCTTGTTGGTGGAGCTTTGTGATGGACCGGGGGCGGCAGAATATCATCGTCTGCCATATTTTTCCTGCTCAGTTTGCCATTCATGCAGTCTTCCACCAGTTAGCTCACGTAGATCCTCTGCGCTTTTGACAAAGACAGGCGTTACAGTTGCTGTGCATGTTACCGCATATGCTCTGCGGGTTTAAAGGGAATTTTATCATCTGCCGAAAGAGATTTATGCATAATCTTTACCAAAGGTAGACCAGCTTGAGGTAGTAGGCATTGGTCTCCGGTGTATTCCGCGCTTCCAGTGAATGCGAATATCGCCCAGTAATAGAGAAGTGCTTGGAGACATTGTACATCAACCCAAGACCTAGAGTGCTTTCTCTACTGTTGGAATCATCAAGGTAGTGTTTGGCTGTATTGTCATACGTGCCTTTTACATTCTGCCAGTCAAACGCGACAAAGGGTTCCAGCTTTTTGGTTGCTTTCCAACTGAAACGTAAATTGGTGTAAAAGACGACACCGGGCGAATAGCTATGTGCGTTTTTGACATGCTTGGTGGAGCCGACAACGGTTCCTGCGTCACCATCAAAACTGAAATGTTTCCATTCGTAGTCAAAGATCAGACTGGAAATATTAGACCAGTATTGGGGGGATGTCGCATCGCGCGTGCCTTGTGGTGTCTGCATAAAAGTCTGTATGCCCAGAGTACTGTGAGCATTGGGTTTAAACCACGCAGCGGGACCTACAATGGTTGGACCCAGACCACCATAATTGGTTCCGTTAGCCAGTGTGTAGCTTTCTGACTGAATGAGTTCGAAAGCAAACCCGACATGTGGAATGGCCTCAAAACTGCGGAAATGCACATATTTGGTCATGCCCGCCCAGGTGTGGCTACCACCATGTGCCTGGCGTTGGCCCAGGCTGTTGTAAGTGCTGCCTGCGGCATTCCCGTCCCCATACTGCACCAGAACATTAAAGGGTTTAAAATCAACCGGCAGATCATACTCGTGTGGGCCAATAATGCCGAGCGTTACGTCTGCCGCATGGGCAGAGGACGCATAAGCCAGAACCACACCGGGTATGACAAGGCGAAGCAGAGAGCGTAACCGCTCTGGCTTTTCTGTCAGACGCATCAGAAGGATTTCCGTATATCAGGAAAACGGGGCTTCAGAACAATTCTGAAGCCCCGCATGGAAGGCGCGTTACTGGGTTTTGGAACCCTGAGCACCATCGATTGTGTAAGCAATGATGTAATCACCGCTCCGGGTACCAAGTCCCCCGTGGCCACCAGCGGCAATCACAACGTACTGCTTGCCTCCGGCCTCGTAGGACATGGGGGTAGCCTGACCACCTGCTGGCAGGCGATCGCTCCAGATAACCTGCCCTGTGGCAAGGTCAAACCCGCGCAGATAATCATCTGCGGTAGCGCCCATGAACACGACACCGCCTTTGGTCACAATATTTCCGCCGATGTTATACATGCCAGTTGGCAACGGCAGATTGTTGTGGGTGCGGAAAGGCCCAGTGTCACGCGTGGTGCCGACAGGATGCTGCCAGACGATTTTTTTGCTAACAAGGTCAATCGCGGTCAGCGTACCCCATACTGGTCCTTTGCAGGGGATCTGCAATGGGTTCAGCCATGGGTTGGTGTAGGCAATGTACGGCGTGCCATAGTCTGGCGAGACAGACAGGGCATCCCCTTTGGCGGCGGGTTCTTCCCCTTTGCCATCCCACTTGGGCAGGGTTCCCGGTCCTTCAAGCGTATGACGTTTTTCCAGACGGATACGGAATGGCAGGTAGCTTGCATTGGCCAGCAGCAGTTTACGCTGTGGGTCAATGGTAATGCCCTGCCAGTCGATAACGCCGTAGAACGCAGGGTAGACAATAGTGGTCTTGCCCAGATGCGGCGGAGTGAACTGCCCGTCATAAGCCGATTGACGATATTCTATACGGCAGATCATCTGGTCGAGCAGGGTGGCACCCCACATATCCGACTCTTTCAGATCCGGCGGGGTAAGCGAAGGCATGGCTGTAGGATAAGGCTGCGTGGGAGACACGCGGTCATCCGCCAGATGGCCTGCGGTGGGGACAGGTTTTTCTGCCACCGGATAACCCGGAACAGGTTCACCCGTACGGCGGTCAAGCACAAAGAATTCGCCACGTTTGGTGCTTTGCACCAGAGCCGGAATGCTCTCCCCGTTCGGGCCGGGCAGATCCACCATGGACGGGCCGGATGGAATATCCATATCCCACAGGTCATGGTGTACGGTCTGGTAAATCCAGCGGCGTTGGCCTGTTTCAATGTCCAAAGCCACGGTTGCGCTGGATGACGCATCATCAAACGGCCGACGTGAACCACCCCAGTTATCGGGTGGCGCGTTGCCTGTTGGGATGTAAACCAGCCCCAGATCAAGATCTGCCGTGTAAACGCCCCATGCATTCGGGGTGTCGCGCGTCAGTTCATCATTCGGGCCGGGCTTCCATGTTTCTGGGTTGTGACCAACATCCCATGCCCATTCGATGGCACCTGTGGTGGCATTGAATGCACGGATGGCGCCGGAGGGTTCAAAATTGGCCTGATTATCAAATATCCAGCCGCCAGTAATCAGCCGGTTTTTTGCCACCATGGGTGGAGATGTCACAAAGTGGAAGCCGTGCGGCACATGGCCCAGATAATCACGCAGGGAAATAAAGCCATGATCGCCAAAGTCATCACACGGCTGGCCAGTTTCCGCATTGACGGCGACCATGCGCACGTCTGCCACCGGTGAGTAAATGCGGTTGCGGCAGGTCGTCTGAATTTCATCGGGGATATGGTAGTAAGAAACACCACGGCAAGCCAGATATACGTTTTTATCCAGATCAGCCGTTGCTGGTTTGGGGTCAAACTTCCATTTAACCTTACCAGTTAGTGCATCCACGGCCATGACCCAGCTATGGGGCGTGCACATGTATAGTGTGTCACCGACCTTGATCGGGGTGAGTTCAAGATTGAACTCATGACCCTGATCTGGGCCAGCTACAGTGCCTTCTCCATCTTGCTGCACGTCACCTGTACGGGTCATCCATGCGCGCTTGAGGTGGCTGATATTGGCTGGAGTAATCTGCCCGACCGGGGAGTAACGGTCCCCACCAACCGTGCGGCCATAAGCTGCCCAGTCGGCATCAGGCACCCCGTTGGCGGCGAGATCGCTCTGCCCCTGTGCTGCCATACGGTCAGCCGGAACAGTGCCATTGATGGAATAGGAGGCAAAGCAGCTGGCGATGACCACAAGCAGGGAAACACCAACAGCGCCCAGCACCTCGCGCTTGTCAGTCAGCCAGTCTGCACCAGTCCGCCAGACCCATGGCAGCAGCAGCCATACGCCAAGCCCGATCAGGGTGAATAAGCGGACTTCAAGCCCCCAGATGTTAAACCCGACCTCTAACAACGACCAGAGCGTTGCCAGCAGCAGCAGGCCTGCATACAGGCGGGTTGCCAGTTTGGGATTTTTGAAGCCACTAAACGCAGACGCCAGCAGAACACCGCCGGCCAGAATATAAAACCAGGACCCACCAAGGACGAGCAGTTCTGCTCCGCCCAAAAACAGGAAAAGTCCGATAAGAGCCAGTAAGGCTGAGGTTATAATTGAAAATAACCTCTTATTGCTCTCTCGCATGTTGTGTTTCTTTCTGAATGTGTTCAGTCAGCCAGAACATTGCGTAAAGCGTGAACAGTACGCCCTGATACATGACCAATTTGGTCTGATGAACAGGAAGCGCCCAGAAATTGCCACTGTTGATACAACCATGCTCACATATGTTTGTAGCAAAAAACCTAACCTGTTTCAGATTTGAGACATATCTGGTCAGATATGGCTCCATACCTTCGCTACATAACTGTGAAATGTCATGGAGAAAATGGTGCGCCGGGCAGGACTTGAACCCGCGACCAAGCCGTTATGAGCGGCCCGCTCTAACCAACTGAGCTACCAGCGCACATTTTGTCTGGTGATCCAAAAAATTGATGGAGCACCAGTCTGTCTGGCACTCATATCATCTTATCCGATAAAAAAACAGGGAGAGACCTTATAAAGTCTTCTGCATCGTTTTATCAGTTATCTCGTTCTTACGTGGCAATCGGGTCAATCTCTCTTCCCGCCTTGTGGTGTAGCGGGCTGAGAGCATGTCCTGTCGCCTAAACAATGGCCAGTTAACCTGCCTGTGGGGGGCTACTGTGTTGGCTATCAGAATACCTCCATCCAGAATGCCATGTATGGCCAAAGTCGCTCCGCGCACACGCACCGGGTAACGGCTGGGATTCGTCAGGTCCAGAGTCTGTGAAAGGTCAATCGGCCCCTCAACAGAATCGGATGCCGGACTGGCAAAGCCGGTCGTGCAGTCTCCAGCATAGCATGCATTCATCTACTTTCTCCCCAATGGAGAACATAGTAGGAACATGGTATGCGAAGTCAATGAAAAAGTGGCACGGATTTGGCACGGATTGATGTGGGTTTAGATGGGTCGATATGGTCCAATATGGACCGATATAAACTGATAGCACGCTCATTATTTTGTGGATTGTTTTCTGTAACCCGCAGAAAACTAGGGCAAACCGTGGTGGGTGCGACAGGGA
>NZ_JOPJ01000003.1 GCF_002153655.1 Acetobacter okinawensis | reverse complement strand
GGTCGGCATGGGCGCGAATGGGCACCAGCCGGGGGATGGTGCCGTGCAGGGCCGTGCGGCCAAGGGCTGCGGCGGCCTGAGGGGCTGCCCCGTCTGGTGCAGCACTCCAGCTCCGGCGTGCAACCCCCATCATTCCGGCTGCCAGAGAAGCCGCAAACAGGTCTCTACGTTTCAAGCTGTATGTTCCTGATGTGTGTTTTAACTGGCGGATCAGGTGGCCAGCATAAGGGAGTTGTGTGTGCATGCGCTACCCCTGCTGCGGCAAAACAGGAGGTAGAGGCACATAAAAGTGCCCGGCAGGGTGGCTGCTCAGGCCGTGCGCTGTGTGGCCAGAGAGGCCGCCAGCGCCATAATAGCCGCCTGAGCTGAGGAAAAAATGGTGCCGCAATCACCAAGGACTGTTGCAATCATCAGGTTAACGGGCAGCCCAAAATCTTCCACCACCATTGCGTTTTCATCGACCAGCGTGGCGTGGCCATCGCGCAGGACCCTGTCCATGCTGCCTCCGCAGGCCAGCACGCGCTCGGGGTAGGAGGCCATGGGGGTGGCTGTGCTGGCGTAGCCAAAAACGGGCAGGCCAAGGGCATGGGCATATCCGATTTCAAACGCTGTGCCGTCATCCACATTGGGGCCACGGAATGGGCTCAGATCGGCAATAACACCGCAGCTTTGGCGTATGAGCGCCATATTGGCGCGGGCAATGGCCGTGGCAAGGGCTTTTGGGCTGGCATGGGCCTGCGGGTCCAGTGCTGCGTCCAGCGGGTAGAGGCCGCGCAGGCCCGCGCGGGCGCAGCTTGCCACCAGTGCTGCCCCGTGTGCGCGTGCATCGGGGCGGAAGACGCCTGGCCCTGCCAGATAAACAGCAGGCTGGGCTGCCGTGGGTTGCTCGGTCTGGTGGTGGTGTGGTCCGTGGTCTGGCATGGCGTGCGGTCCTGCTGGCGGTGGTGTCCGGGTTATGGTTGTCAGATTTTGCGCCTTCTGTCAGGCGCAAAGGCCGTGGGGTGGGTGCGAGTGTGCGCGGTGCTCTGGCCCGTTCGCTCCGTGGCAATGGGGGCGTGCTTTTTTTGTTTAGGGGGGGATGGCGCAAAAGCGGGCTATCGTATGGTGTCATACAGGCCACACCAGAGCGGGAGCCGCCCAGGACCATGCTGCATAGTTTTCAGTCAACCCGTGGGATGGTCACATCCCCCCACCATCTGGCCAGCCAGAGTGGTCTGGAGATCCTCAAAAAAGGTGGCACGGCGCTGGAGGCGGTCACCGCCATGGCCGCAACATTGTGCGCGGTTTACCCCCATATGACCGGCATGGGGGGGGATGCGTTCTGGCTGATCTCCTACCCCGATGGGCGCACGGAGGTGCTGGAGGCCTGCGGGGCCGCTGCCCTGCACGCCAGCGCTGCCGATTACACGGCGGCAGGGCATACCAGCGTGCCATGGCGCGGGGGATGGGCTGCCAACACCATGGCTGGTACCGTCTCGGGCTGGCAGGCGGCACTGGCGCGCAGTGCGGCGCTCCAGCCTGCTCTACCGCTGGATGCGGTGCTTGAAGATGCCATCTGGTATGCCAAAAACGGTTATGCCCTGAGCCTGAGCGAGGCCACCCTGCTGGCTGAAAAACAGGACGAACTCATGGGTAACCCCCATTTTGCCGCGGCATATGCGCCCGATGGGTGTCTGCCGCGTGCGGGGGATATCCGCAAGAACCCAGCATTGGCCGAGACCTTGCAAAGCCTGCTCCACAATGGGCTGGAGAGCTTTTACACCGGGGATGTCGGGCGCAGGCTGCTTGATGACCTGACCCATGCGGGCAGCCCATTACGTGCGGAGGACTTTGCCCACCACGCGGTGGCCACTCCCGCCGCCCTGCATGCGCGCGTGGCGGGGGCACAAGTGTATAACGCCCCCCCGCCAACACAGGGTGTGGCCTCCCTTGCCATTCTCAAACTGTTTGAAAAACTCAAAGTGCAGGAGGTGGACGGCTTTGCCTATGTGCATGCGCTGGTGGAGGCGACCAAACATGCCTTCCTCTTCCGCAACGCGCATGTGGGTGACCCGCGCTGGATGACTGAGAGCGCGCAGGGTTTCCTTGATGATGAGGCCCGCCTGAGTGCCATGGCCGCCAGCATTGACCCCCACCGCGCCATGCCATGGCCTGCTCCATCGCAGATGGGGGATACAACATGGATGGGGGCTGTGGATCGCTCGGGTGTTGCTGTCAGCATGATCCAGAGCCTGTATTTTGAATTCGGGTCCGGTGTGTTTCTGCCGCAAACAGGGCTGCTGTGGCAGAACCGTGGGGCGTCCTTCCAGCTGGAGGAAGGGGCGTGGAACGCCTTTGTTCCCGGCCGCAAACCGTTCCATACCCTCAACCCCGCTCTGGCCCGGTTTGATGATGGTCGGGTCATGGTGTACGGCACCATGGGTGGCGAGGGCCAGCCGCAGACACAGGCTGCCGTGTTCACACGCTATGCCATGTTTGGTGTGCCCATACAGCAGGCCGTCACCGCGCCGCGCTGGCTGCTGGGGCGCACATGGGGCAGCAACAGCCATTCGCTCAAGCTCGAAAGCCGGTTTGATGCAGGCGTGCTGGCCCGGTTGGAACAGGCCGGGCATGAGGTGGAGCGCGTTGCCCCCTTTACCAGCATGATGGGCCACGCAGGCGCTGTGGTGCGCCATGCCAATGGCCTGTTTGAGGGGGCGGCAGACCCGCGGAGCGATGGATGCGTGGCGGCGTTTTAGGCCGCCTCTGCACGGGTATGCACGACTTTGCCATTGACCCATGTTGCGCGGATGGCCCGGTCATCGCCCAGGACCATCAGGGTAAACAGGCGTTCGGCTAATGTGGTGGCGCGGGCGCTACGCTGGGCCATAAGCGGTGTGGCTTGGGGGTCCATGACGCACAGATCAGCCTCCATGCCCGGAGCAATATGGCCGATCCGGTCATGCAGGTGCAGGGCGTGTGCTGCCCCCGCCGTTGCCAGCCAGAGTGCTTGTGCGGCAGAAAGACGCGTATCCCCCGCCATGAGAGACACCTTGTAGGCCTCCCCCATTGTGGCCAGCAGGGAGAGTGATGTACCCGCCCCAATATCCGTCCCTAATGCCACATGCACGGGGCGGTCAGGCCTGAGTGCATCAAACAGGCGGAAGGCCCCACTGCCGAGGAACAGGTTGGATGTGGGGCAATGGACAAGTGTGCAGCCGGAGTGGTGGCAATGGGCAAAGTCATGCTCGCTCATGTGGATGGCATGGCCGAATATGGCGCGTGGCCCATCCAGCCCTGCTTTTGCATACACATCCAGATAGGAGCTGTGGTGGGGGAACAGGCTGCGCACGGCGGCTATTTCGTCCAGATTTTCGGCCAGATGGGTCTGCATGTACAGCCCCGGCGTGCGGCGTAGCAGGTCGCCTGCCAGTTCAAGCTGTTCGGGGGTGCTGGTTATGGCAAAGCGCGGGGTTACGGCATAAAGCTGGCGGCCCGTGCCATGCCAGCGCGCAATGAGTGCGGCAGACTGGTCGTACCCGCTTTGGGCTGTGTCCTGTAGGTTGGGGGGGCAGTTGCGGTCCATCAGCACCTTGCCCGCGATCATGCGGGTGCCAAGGCGTGCGGATTCCTCAAAAAACGCATCGACCGACTGGGGGTGCACCGTGCAGTACACCGCAGCCGTTGTGGTGCCGTTGCGCAGCAGCTCGGACAGGAACAGCCGCGCGGTCTGCCGGGCCACGTCCATGCTGGCGAACTGTGCCTCGGTGGGGAAAATATACTGCTCCAGCCAAGGCAGAAGCTGCTCCCCCCATGATGCAATGGCCGAAATCTGGGGGTAGTGCACATGCGCGTCTATAAAACCCGCACTGATCAGGCAGTCGGGGTAGTGGGTCAGGGGGGTGTTCTCCCCCAGATGTGCGCGCACAAGAGCATAGGGGCCGCAATGGGTAATGCGCCCGTGCTCCATAATGATCAGTCCATCCTCCTCCAGCACCAGCGCATCGGCTGCGGGGGCGGCAAACGGGTCCGCGCGGAAGGTTACGTAGCTGCCTCGTATGGCGTGGCGGGCGGGGGTGTGGGGCATGGCGGGGGCTTTCGGGCCGTTAGAACTGGTCGGCAAAAAAGTTTTCAATCTCGGTAATAATGAACCGTGCCGCAGTGGACAGCTGGCGGGAGCGGTCCACGCACAGGGCCAGTGTCAGGGGGGGGAGCTTGCGGTTGGCAATGGGGGTAAAGGCCAGTTGGCCCTTCTGCACCTCGTCATAGGCATCAAGATAACTCAGAATACCAACGCCTGCCCCTTCGAGCACCATGGACTTGATCATCTGGATATTGTCAGCCTTGGCCACGGTTGCGACCTTGACCCCTGTTTCCGCCTCCAGCACACCAATGGGCCGCCACAGGGCCAGCGGAGGGGTGGGGATGATCATGGGGTATTCGGCCGCAAGGCTGAAGCGTGCCTCCTTCATGTCCGCAATTTCGTGGGAGGGTAGGCAGACGAAGCCGAGCGGAATTTCCTTGTGGGTGCGCACACTCAGCTCACGCATGTGGCCGGGGTTGAACATGAGCGCAAAATCCGCATGCCCCTTGACCAGCAGTTCCCCCATGTCATGGCTTTTGCGCACATGCACGCTGACCATAATGCCCGGGTGCGTCTGGCGCAGCCTGCCCAGCAGGGTGGGCAAAAAGCCTTTGGTCAGGGCGTCGGGGATCAGAATATCCGTGGAGCCCTGCCGCAGGCCCTTGAGGTTATCAAGCTGGGTTTGCAGGGCGTTAAGGTCCCGCGACCAGCGGCGGCAGGAGGTCAGCAGCAGTTCCCCCGCCGTGGTCAGGCGCAGGCCCGATGGCAGGCGCTCGAACAGTTGGGTGCCCAGAATTTTTTCGCCCTGCAACACCTGCCGGTCTATGGCGGAGGCGGCAATATGCAGCTCGTCAGAGGCTTTTCTGATCGAGCCATGCTGGGCAACGGCCATAAAGTACCGCAAGAAGCGGGAAAAAACGGGCATCAGCTTTTGCTCTCTTTTTGCGAACGCACCATGCTGAATTAAGTCATATACAAGAACGATACGTGTGTGAAACAGTAAGTCTGATTTTATTTGCCGCGATCAGGAACCACGCAGGATTCCCGATGCGCATAACGTGGACTGATAAACAGGTATGGAACAGCTTAACAGACGCGTCCGGGACGACCTTGCCAAAATCCAGTTTGCCTCGGGCAACTGGTGTATTCCCCACCAACACAACGGCAAGGATGTGCTTGACGTTGCCATTATTGGTGGCGGGCAGGGCGGGCTTGCCACGTGTTTCGGGCTGCGGCGGCGCGGGGTGACCAACACCTGTGTGTTCGATCTGGCCCCACAGGGGGAGGAAGGGCCGTGGGTGACCTTTGCGCGTATGATTACCCTGCGCACACCCAAGCATGTGGTCGGGCCTGACCTTGGTATTCCCAGCCTGACCCCCCAGTCCTGGTTTGAGGCAAAATATGGCGAGCAGGCATGGCGTGATCTGGACAAGATTTCCCGCCATGACTGGCAGGAGTATCTGGTCTGGCTGCGCACGGTGCTGGACCTGCCGGTCCGCAACGAACACCGGCTGAGCGACATTGCATGGGAAGACGGTCTGCTCAGGCTGACCTTTGACTGTGCCGGGGGTGCCGAGCAGGTGGTGTGGGCGCGCCGCGTTGTGCTGGCAACGGGTATAGAAGGGGGTGGCGCGTGGCATGTGCCCGACTTCATCAGCCAGGGGGTGCCCAAAAGCCGGTATGCCCATACCTGCGAGCAGATTGATTTTGAGTCCCTGCGCGGCAAGCGCATTGGTGTTCTGGGTGCCGGGGCCTCGGCTTTTGACAATGCCGCCACCGCACTGGAGCACGGAGCCGCCAGCGTGGACCTGTGCCTGCGCCGTAAGCAGATCCCCACCATCAACCCGTACCGCTGGATGGAAAACGCAGGTTTTCTGAGCTATCTGGCCGACCTGCCGGACCTGCTGCGCTGGCGGTTCATGTACAAGATTTATGACCTGAACCAGCCGCCCCCGCAGGACACGTTCTGGCG
Organism: Acetobacter okinawensis; assembly: GCF_002153655.1. Classification (GTDB taxonomy): domain Bacteria; phylum Pseudomonadota; class Alphaproteobacteria; order Acetobacterales; family Acetobacteraceae; genus Acetobacter; species Acetobacter okinawensis_A. The sequence goes on along the minus strand of NZ_JOPJ01000003.1, from coordinate 100,798 downwards.
GTGCCGCAAGCACACCAATTTTGCTTACCACACCGGCACGCCATGGACTGCCGCGCGGGAGGAAAACGGCGCTGTGGTCGTCACCACCCCGCAGGGTGAGATGACGTTTGACTTCCTCATTATCGGTACAGGCTTTATTATTGACCTGACCAAGCGGCCCGAGCTTGCACGTATGGCCAGCCGCATTGCCTTGTGGAAAGACCGGTTTGAAGCCCCGGCCGATGAGCAGAGCGCTCTGCTGGGCAGCCACCCGTACCTGAGCAACGCGTTCCAGTTCCAACCACTCGATGCAAACGACCCGCTCGCCCCGATGATGCAGTGCATCTACAACTTTACATTTTCCGCCATGCCCAGCATGGGCCTTGCTGGTGCAACCATTAGCGGCATGCGCTTTGGGGTGGAAAAACTGACCACCTGCATCGGGCGCAGCCTGTTTGTGCAGGACGGCGCACTGCACCTGCAAAGCCTGCTGGACTATAATGTGGATGAATTGACCAGCTTTGATCCGCCAGAGCAGACCTGAGAAAAAACAAGCGTAAAACGGGATAAAAATGACTCAGACATACCCGCGTGACATGATCGGTTATGGCGCTGCCCCGCCCGATGCACAGTGGCCCGGTGGCGCACGCATAGCCGTACAGTTCGTGATTAATTACGAGGAAGGTGCAGAAAACTGCATTTTGCACAAGGATCGCGGGTCCGAGGCCTTTTTGTCCGAAATGGTGGGTACAAGCTCCGTTGTAGGCGCGCGCTGCATGCAGATGGAAAGCCTGTATGAATACGGCAGCCGTGCGGGCTTTTGGCGGCTGCACCGCCTGTTTGCGGGTGCGGGCCTGCCAGTTACGGTTTTTGGCGTAGCTATGGCGCTGGCGCGCAACCCGCAGGTGGTTGCCGCCATGCAGGCCAGCGGGTGGGAGATTGCAACCCACGGTCTGCGCTGGATAGATTACCAGAATGTGCCCGAGGACGTGGAGCGCGCCCACATGCGCGAGGCCATAGCCCTGCACACGCAGGTTACGGGGGCCGCCCCCCTTGGCTGGTATCAGGGGCGCACCAGCCCCAACACCGCCCGGCTGGTGGTGGAGGAAGGCTGTTTTTTATACGATGCAGATTCCTACGCCGATGACCTGCCGTATTACGACCGGCAATACGGTAAACCCCAGCTTGTGGTACCCTATACGCTGGACGTGAATGACATGAAGTTTGCCGCCCTGAACGGCTTTACCGAAGGTGAGCAGTTCTTCCATTACCTGCGGGACACGTTTGACATGCTCTACCGTGAAGGGGGGCGTATGATGTCTGTCGGTCTGCACTGCCGCCTTGCTGGCAAACCCGCGCGCGCGCTGGCTGTTGCCCGGTTTTTGGAGCACGTGGCCGCCCATACGGATGTGTGGGTTGCCACCCGGGCCGATATTGCCCGCCACTGGCAGAAGGTCCACCCCGCATGATTACACTGGCAGACGTCAACACCATGCCACAGGCCGCCTTTGTGGAGGCATTTGGCGGGGTGTACGAGCACTCCCCCTGGGTTGCGCAAAAAGCTGCCCTCAGCCGCCCCTTTGCTGATCTTGGGGCTATGTGTCAGGCATTTTCAGCCGCCATGCATGGCGCGGGTGAGGCCGAGCAGTACGCCCTTGTGCGTGCCCACCCCGAGCTGGGGCATCGCCTTGGGGTGGACGCGGGGCTGACAGCGGCCTCCGCGCAGGAGCAGGGCGGGGCAGGGCTGGACCGGTTAACGCCAGAGGAATACGCGCGTTTTCGGGCTTTGAATGATGCGTACACGCAAAAGTTCGGCATGCCGTTTGTTATTTGCGTGCGCAAGGTTGGCGGGCATGCCAAAGAGGTTATAGCTCAGGCCATGGAGCGGCGGCTTGCCAGCACGCCCCAGGCCGAGCTGGCCGAGGCCCTGCACCAGATTGACGCCATAGCCGCGTTACGTCTGCACGATAAGGTGGTGGCATGAGCTCTCTTTCAACCCATGTTCTCAATACGGTTTCGGGGCGTCCGGCACAGGGCGTAACCCTGCGCCTGCGCGGTGCGCAGGGCATACTGTTTACAGGTGTGACCGACGCGGATGGCCGTTGCCCTGCACTGCGGTCGCTGGAACTTGCTGCTGGGGCATACTGCCTTGAGTTTGAGGTGGCGGCCTATTTCCGCCAGCAGGGCACACCGCTGGCTGACCCGCCGTTCCTTGACTGTGTACCCATTCATTTTGGCCTTGGCGGCAGCGGGCATGCCCATGTGCCCCTGCTGGTCGCCCCATACGCCTATTCGACTTACAGGGGGAGCTAAGTCCATGCAGCCTGCCAGCAAAACGCAAAATGCCGTTCATCCCGTGGACCAGATGCTTCCGGTCTGGAAGCTGGGGTTCTATGGCCTGCAACATGTGCTCACATTCTACGCTGCGGCGGTGATTGTGCCTGTTCTGCTGGCAGGTGCCATGGGTCTGCCCCGCGCCGCCCTTGAACACCTGATCGAGGCTGACCTGTTTACCTGCGGTATTGCCTCTTTTATCCAGTCAGCCGGGCTGGGGCGGTATATCGGGGTCAAGCTGCCGTTGTTGCAGGGGGTCACCTTTGTGGCCGTAACCCCCATGATCGCCATTGGCGTGGCGGCGGGCGGGGGCGTGCAGGGTCTGCCCCAGATTTTTGGGGCTGTCATTGCTGGGGGTATTTTTACCTTTTTGGCCGCCCCGTGGTTTGGCAGGCTGGTCAAATTCTTCCCTCCCGTGGTCACAGGCTCGGTCATTCTGGTTATCGGGCTGGCGTTGCTGCCGGTGGCCGCGAACGACATTGTCAACGGGCAGGGCACGGGGGTCATGCAGAACCCGGTCAACATGCGCAATGTGGCGTATGGTCTGGGTACGCTTGCGTCCATTCTGCTCATTCAGCGTATGTTCAAGGGGTTTGTCGCCAGCATTGCCGTGCTGTTCGGGCTGGTGGCGGGGACATTGACCGCGTGGTTTCTGGGGGATGCCAGCTTTAGTGGTGTGCTGTCCGCCCCGTGGGTAACCGTGGCCCAGCCTTTTTACTTTGGCATGCCCACATTCCATGTGGTGCCTGTGCTGTCCATGCTGGTGGTCATGATCATTACCATGCTTGAGACCACGGGCGATGTGTTTGCAACCGGCTCGATTGTGAAAAAGGACATTACCTCGGAGGACATTACGCGTGCGATCCGGGCCGATGGTCTGGCCACCATGATCGGGGGCGTGCTCAACTCCTTCCCCTATACCTGCATTGCCGAGAATGTGGGCCTTGTGCGGCTGACCCGTGTAACCAGCCGCTGGGTTGTGGTTGCGGCTGCCGTGATCATGATGGGGCTTGGCTGCCTGCCCAAGCTGGCGGCCATTATTGCCAGCGTGCCATTGCCCGTACTGGGCGGGGCTGCGCTGGCCATGTTTGCTGCTGTGGCCGTGGTGGGTATTCAAACCCTTGTCAAAGTGGATTTTGATAACCTGAACAACACGGTTATTGTGGGCACCAGCATCGGGCTGAGCATGCTGGCTACAGCCCAGCCGCATATTGCCGACCATTTTCCCGCATGGATGCAGGTTATTTTTGGGAGCGGCATTACACTGGGGGCCATGTCCGCCATTGTGCTGCATCTGGTGTTCAATTTTGGCAATCTGTGTTCCACGGAGCAGTCTGTCGCGCAGGATACCGTCATACTGGAGACGCCGGTGTGGAACGTAGTGGGCATGCAGGACAAACCTCAGGTGGGGGGTAATCCTGCGGGGCATACCCCTACGCCCTAAGCACGACCCGGCCGCACGGACATGCAGCCAGAGACGTAAAAAACAGCAGGCCGGGAGAGCACGCATGCGCCAGCACATCCGCTTTTATGTGGGGGATACACTCCACCATCTCTCTGACCTGCCGCCGGAGATGACCCTGCTGGACTGGCTCCGCGAGCAGCAGAGCCGCACAGGGACGAAGGAAGGCTGTAACGAGGGAGACTGCGGTGCCTGCACCGTGCTTGTCGGGCGGCTGGAGCAGGACAGGCTGGTGTGGCGTGCGGTCAATGCCTGCATCCATATGGTATGGATGCTCGATGGCGCGCAACTGCTGACTGTGGAGGACCTGCGCACGGCCAGCGGTACGCTGCACCCCGTGCAGCAGGCCATGGTGGACGAGCACGGGTCGCAATGTGGGTTCTGCACACCGGGGTTTGTCATGTCCATGGTCGCATTGTCCACGCGCGCGGATCTGGCGGAGCTGGAAGGCACACTGGATGGCGAGCGCGTGATAAACGAGGCCCTTGCAGGCAATCTGTGCCGCTGCACGGGCTATGCACCCATTGTGCGCGCCATGAAAAAAGCCGCCGCCCACTGTGCCCGCAATGGTGAACCCATAAGTGCGCGCCAAGAGGAACTGACCGCACGCCTGCGCGCCTTGCAGGATGGTAAAACGGTGGAACTGCGCAGCCCCAAAGGGCGCATAACGCTGCCCGCCAGTGTGGACGCACTGGCTACGGCCTATGCGCAGGACCCGGCGGCCGTGCTGGTTGCTGGTGGCACGGATGTGGGGTTGTGGGTGACCAAACGGTTGCGCCAACTCCCCCATATTATTGCCGTGCGGTCTGCACAGGACCTGCACAACATCCACACCCGCCCCGATGGCGCATTGTGGATAGGGGCTGCGGTCACCTATACCGAGGCCATGCCCCACCTGCTTGCACACCTGCCTGCGGCAGAGCAGACGCTGCGGCGCATCGGCTCAACACAGGTGCGCAATGCCGCCACGGTATGTGGTAATATTGGCAATGCCTCCCCCATTGGGGATGGCCCGCCCATTTTTATGGCGGCGGGGGCGCAGTTGCACCTGCGGTGCGCAGGCGTACGGCGCGTTGTGCCGCTGGAGGCGTTTTTTCTGGACTACGGCAAGCAGGATATTCAGCCCGGCGAGTTCATAGAAGGGGTTCTGGTGCCGCCACTGGCGCAGGGGAGCGTGTGCGCGGTGTATAAGGTTTCCAAGCGCTTTGATCAGGATATCTCGGCTGTGCTGGGGGCGTTTGTGCTGGTTATGGCCACGGACGGCACCATACAGCAGGCCCGTCTGGCCTATGGGGGGATGGCGGGCATACCCTGCCGGGCCAAAAAGGCAGAGGCCGCCATGCTTGGCCAGCCCAGAACACAGGCGACCCTGCGCGCCGCTCAGGCTGCCATACAGGAGGATTTTACCCCCCTGTCAGACATGCGCGCCAGTGCATGGTACCGCTCCACTGTTGCAGCCAATCTGCTGGCCCGCCTGTTTGAACCTGCGCCAGCCAGCAGCACAGAGGGCATGACCACAGGGGCTCCAACATTACAGAACTGGCAGGAACTGGCGGATGGTTGAGGTACAGAACACGGTGCAGGCTCAGAGCAATGCAACGCTGCCCCACGGTTCCGTGCCGGTTGCTGGGGGGGCATCTTCCTCCTTGCGGCACGAAAGTGCGCATCTGCACGTAGCGGGGGAGGCGCGGTATGTGGATGACGTGCCACTCCCCCCCAACGCCGTGCACGTTGCTCTGGGCCTGAGCCGGAGTGCTCACGCGCGTATCCTGAGCATGGACCTGAGTGCGGTCGAGGCCCACCCTGACGTGTTGTGCGTGCTGCGCGCACAGGACGTGGCGCATAACCAGATCAGCCCCGTGGGGGCGGGTGACGAGCCACTTCTGGCCGAAGATCATGTGTTTTTTTATGGCCAGCCCCTGTTTGCCGTGGTGGCCCAGACCCGCCATGCCGCCCGCCACGCAGCAGCCCTTGCGCAGGTCACGTACGAGGACAAGCCCGCCGCCCTGAGCATAGAGCAGGCACGTGCCCAGGGCGGCGCACTGGTCTGCCGCGCGCTGGAAATGACACGCGGAGACGCCCCGCAGGCTCTGGCCCATGCCCCACACAGGCTTGCGGGCCAGCTTGTGGTTGGCGGTCAGGAACATTTTTATCTGGAAGGGCAGGCCGCACTCGCCTGCCCGGGGGAGGATGGGGAGATGCGCGTGTGTTCCTCCACCCAGCACCCGACGGAAACCCAGCATATGGTGGCCCATGTTCTGGGCTGCCCCAACAACCTTGTGACCGTGGAAGTGCGGCGCATGGGCGGTGGTTTTGGCGGGAAGGAAACACAGGCCAACATTGTGGCCTGCCTTGCAGCCCTTGCCGCCGCCCGCACGGGCCGCCCCGCCAAACTCCGCCTCGACCGTGATGACGACATGATGCTCACAGGCAAACGCCATGACTTTGTGATCGATTATGATGTGGGGTTTGACGCACAGGGCCATGTGCTGGGGGTGGATATGGAGCTGGCCGCCCGTTGTGGCTGGTCGGCCGACCTGTCCGGCCCGGTTACGGACCGCGCCCTGTTCCATGCCGATAACGCCTATTACTACCCCGATGTACGCCTGCGTTCCCTGCCATTGCGGACCAACACACAGTCCAACACGGCTTTTCGTGGGTTTGGCGGCCCGCAGGGGGTTGCCGCAGCCGAGCGGATTATGGAGGAAATTGCCTTTGCCACCGGGCTGGACCCGCTGGATGTCAGGCTACGCAATGCCTATGGCACAACCGAGCGGAACCTGACCCCGTACCATATGACCGTGGAAGATTCCATTACCACGGAGGTGCTGAGCCAGCTTGCCATAGATTGTGATTATCGTAAGCGCCGTGAGCAGATAAGGGCTTTTAACAAGACAAGCCCGCATATGCGGCGCGGTATTGCCATTACGCCGGTTAAGTTTGGTATTTCCTTTACCGCCACGCATTTCAATCAGGCGGGGGCACTGGTGCATGTCTATACCGATGGCTCCGTGCAGGTGAACCATGGCGGCACGGAAATGGGGCAGGGCCTGCACACCAAAATGGTGCAGATTGCCATGCGCGAGTTCGGGCTTGCGCAGGAGCGTGTGCGCATTACCGCCACCACCACTGGCAAAGTGCCCAATACCTCAGCAACCGCGGCGTCCAGCGGTGCGGACCTGAACGGCATGGCCGTGCTGGCGGCTGTGCGCACAATCAAGGACCGGCTGGTAACATTTGCCGCCAGCCACTGGCAGACCCCGCCCGAACAGATACAGTTTACCGCCCAGGGCGTTGTGGTGGGGGCAGCACTGGTGCCGTTCGCAACGCTGGTCAATGCGGCGTATATGGCGCGTATCTCCCTCTCCTCCACGGGGTTTTACAAAACGCCTAAAATCTCGTGGGATGCGGCAACCGGGCGGGGGCGCCCTTTTTACTACTTCGCTTATGGTGCCGCCTGCGCAGAAGTGGCGGTGGACCTGCTGACAGGCGAGAACCGCATGGAGCGGGTGGATATTCTGCATGATGCCGGTCTCTCGCTTAACCCTGATATTGACATCGGGCAGATAGAGGGCGGCTTTGTGCAGGGCGCTGGCTGGCTGACCATGGAGGAACTGTTCTGGGATACGGCAGGCCAGTTGCGCACACATGCCCCCAGTACCTACAAAATTCCTGCCTGCTCTGATCGGCCCCGTATTTTTAATGTGCGCCTTATGGAAAACGTCCCCAACAGGGAGGACACCATCTTCCGCTCCAAGGCGGTGGGGGAGCCGCCTTTTGTGCATGGTGTGGCCGTGTTGCATGCCATTTCCGATGCGCTGGCCAGTGTGGATGACTACCGCACCTGCCCGGGGCTGAATGCTCCGGCAACGCCTGAGCAGATTTTGCGCGTGGCCGAACGCCTGCGCCAGCGCCGTGCGGGGGCAGATGCACAGGCTCGCGCCTGACGCCCTGCTCCGCCAGTGGCGGCTGGCCCCGCAGCCCCTTGTTGTGGCGCGTGTAACCCTGACGCGCGGCTCCACCCCGCGGGAGGAAGGGGCCTTTATGCTGGTAGGGCAGGCTGTTGTGGCAGGCACTGTGGGGGGCGGTGCGCTGGAACTGGCGTGTGAGCAGCACGCCCATGCCATGCTCTGCTCGGGCGAGGTGGTGCGCGAACACCAGATTGTGCTGGGGGGGGCAAATGTCAGCCAGTGCTGTGGTGGCCGTGTGGCTGTCAGGCTGGAGGTGCTGACCCCGGAGTTATGCACGGAGCTGGAGGACCGGCTTGCCCGCCAGAGCAACCAGCGGGTCAGCCTGTTCCTGTTTGGGGCCGGGCATGTGGGGCGCGCACTTGCCCACGCACTTACCCCCCTGCCGCTGCGACTGGTCTGGGTGGACCCGCGTGCGCATGAATTTGGTACCGTGCCCAGCGGGGTGGATGTGCGCGTAACATCCGACTGGGCCGGGGTGCTGGCTACGGCACAACCGGGGGCGGGGGTGTTGGTGCTCACCCCATCGCACACGCTGGACGCACTGATTGTGGAGGCGGCACTCCTCCAGCCCGGTCTGGCCTATGTGGGGCTGATCGGCTCGCGCGCCAAGCGCCTCCGGTTTGAAAAATCGCTCGCAGAAGTTGGAGTTTTGCCAGAGCATCTGTCAAAACTGGTCTGCCCCATAGGGGACCGGGGCGTGCGGGACAAACGCCCCGAGGTTATTGCCGCCCTTGTGGCGGCCGAGGTGGTGGAAAAACTGCTCCATCCCTCACCCCGGCAGCAGGTCTTTACAACGCAGGCGGGTGATCCCCCCCTTGCGTTACAGGGATAACGGGCAGAACAAGGGCGGAGGGGTGTTTGCTGTCATGCAGAATGGTTTGTGTGGCGACAAGCATGCGGTCGGACTGGCCAAACACCTCCCCGGTATTGGGGTTGGGTGCAAACTGCGGATAATCACTGGAGGAAATTTCCAGTCGTATGCTGTGACCTTTTAAAAACAGGTTGCTGGTTGGCCAGACTTTTATCCGGTATTCGTACACTGCGCCGGGGGTGATCAACTCCGGGGTGGAGAGTGAATTGCGAAAACGTGCGACCTGAATACCATTGTTCAGGTTAAGGGCCGTGCCATCGGGGGCGACATCCACCAGTTTGGCGGTAAAGTCCGTATCTGTTGCGGTGGAGGTGGCAAACAGGTCAACCGTAATCGGGCCGGTTACGGCCAAAGGGGCATCCAGCGGTTTGCTGGTATAGACCAGTATGTCCGGCCGTTGCTCAACTTGTGACTGGTCGTATTGTCCCTGCGGGCCAAAGCTCCACTCGCAGCAGGAATGTCCACCTACGCTGGGTACGGGGTTGTGTGGGTCATACACAAAGGTGTCGGTCTTTGTTGTGCTGTGTTTGTCCTGATGCTCAGGTGTCAGGCTACCATCGCCCATAACCGAGGATGCGCTGCGACCACTGCCCAGATACCACTTCTGGTACTGTGTTCCGGCAATGGGCCAGGAGGAGGCTGTGTGCCAGCGGTTCTCGCCCATGGTAAAGTAGTCCACGCGCGGGCCGGTCTGCACACCGTTGTCCATGCCTTTTAAAACATGGTCAAACCACAGGAGCATCAGTTCGTTCACCGGGCTGTTGGCCACGGGGCCAATGGCCTTGAGCCGTGGGCTGACACTGGAATCCGGGCGGCCCCAGCCAATGTGGTCCCACGGCCCGATGACAATGCGCTGGTTGGCGCGTGCAGCCGCCGAGCCACCTTGGGCTTGCATGCCGTTAAAGTTTTCCAGCGCGCCGCTCAAAAAGGAATCATACCATCCATCAAACGCCAGTACGGGCACGGTCACCTTGGCATAGCGGGATTTGATGTCGAACGCCTTCCAGTATGCATCAGATGTGGAATGTTTGACGGCATCGTAAAAATACGGGGCAACATTTTCGCCGTCCACCGTAAAGGGCGTAAAGGTGGCATAGGGGCGCTGGCGCATAAGTGCTGCCGCATTGTGGCCCTGTGCCGCCAGTTCTGCCGCCAGTTTTTTGTCCCCCCGGTTTTCTGCTGCGGAGGAGGCAATATCCTCCATCATCCACGGTTCAATAAACGCCAGACGGAAGGCGCCGTCCTCGTAAGTCCAGCCATCGCCGTAATCCGAGCCGGTGTTGGAGGGAACAATGGTGGCAAGTGATGGAGGTGTGGCGGTGGCGGCCAGCCACTGGGTCGCACCCACATAGGAGGACCCATACATGCCAACCTTGCCGGTGGAGCCGGGCAGGCGTGCGGCCCATTCCACGGTGTCATACCCATCATCACGGTCATTGCGATATTCGTAGAACACGCCATCGGATTTTCCCTGACCGCGAATGTCCTGCACCGCTACAATATAGCAGTGGGATGCAAACCAGTCGGGGGAGTGGAAGCGCGACGGGTCCGTCTGTGCGCCAGCCTTGCCATACTGCGTGCGCATGAGAAGAACAGGGACTTTGTCCTTTGTTACAGGCGTGTACACATCTGCGCGCAGGACAACACCATCACGCATGGTGGCAGCGACATCCGTCTGTTTGTGGACTGCGCAAGCCCCGCGTCCAATGGTGTCGGGTAACGTGCCTGCATGGGCATGGCTGACCGCAAGAGCGGCCAGCCCGCACCCCAAGAAAAGCAGAAACCTGTGCATGGGTGTTCTTTCGTACAATGTATCGGTACCGAAATGGTTGACCGTAAACGGACGAAAGAGCAACCTTAATATTACAACATTATACCATCTTGTGCCGGTCAGGCGGCCTGCTGCGTGTTGTGTGGGTAGCGCCCGGCAAGGCCTGCCTGCTCCAGTTTGCGTGCAAGGCTGAACAGGGCTGCCTCACGCCCGGGGGCGGCAACCAGTTGTAACCCAAGGGGCAGTGTGCCCGTGTTGCTCAGGGGCAGGCACAGCACGGGCAGGCCGGGCAGGCTGAGTGGCTGGGTGTACAGGCCCAGATTGGCACGGGCGGAGGCGGGCTTGCCCCCAACCATGATGGTCGGGTTATCCAGCAGAGGGGCCTCACACATGACGGATGGGGCAATCAGCACATCCACCTGCTCAAACGCAGCATGCACCTGCTCACGGAACCAGCGGCGGAAGCGCTGTGCCTGCACATAGGTGCTGGCGGGGAGCATGGCACCAGCCAGCAGCCGGTCACGGGTTGCAGGGTCGTAATCCTCTGCTGCAGCACGCAGGCGGGGCAGGTGCAGTGTCCCCCCTTCGGAAGCGGTGATGACAAAGGAGGCGGCCCGCGCTGTGGGTGTTTGTGGCAGCTCGGTGGTGCCCGTAAGCCCAAGGTGTGCGCAAACCCGGCTTATGGCGGCTGCCAGTGCGGGGCTCAGGTTCTGGGCAAACCAGCCGCCCAGACAGGCGACGCGCAGGTCCTGCGGTTCGGGCTCGGCAGGGGTATCTGCCATGATGTAAAAAATATTCCGCAGGTCTTCCAGCGTGCCGGTAAAATGGCCCACCACGTCCAGACTGGCGGAAAAAGGGTAGGCCCCTGCGCGCGGCAGGCGGCCAAGTGTGGGTTTGAGCCCCCATACCCCGCAAAGGGATGCGGGTACACGGATGGAGCCGTTGGTGTCTGTCCCCAGTGTAAAGGGCAAAAAGCCTGCGGCCACAGCGGCAGCAGACCCGCCGGAGGAGCCACCGGCCATGCGCTGCGTATCATGCGGGTTGCGGGTTATGCCGTAATGGGCATTATCCGTGGCAAAACCGTAGGCAAATTCATCCATGTTCAGCGTGGCTACGGGAATGGCCCCGGCTGTGCGCAACCGGGCGACAAGGGCTGCATCCTGTGCCGCAGGGGGGGTGTTACGCAGCACAATGGAGCCTGCGGTGGTCACATGGCCCTGAATATCAAACAGGTCCTTGACCCCGAAGGGCACACCGGCCAGCGGAGGGAGCGGCTCCTTACGCGCAACCATGGCATCGACCGCGTGGGCCTGCTGCATGGCCTGCTGGGCAAACAGATGCGTTACGCTATGAATGGCGCTGTCATGCTGGGTTATGGTGTTGAGCACGGCCTGCATGGTGGACGCAGCGCTGCGTTTGCCACTGCGGATGTCATGCGCAATGCTCTGAGCACTTGCAAAGCGGGTCATGGCGTGTAATCCCCCGCAGGTTCGCACGTATCGGGTAATGGAAAGTCCCTTATAAGGGCAGCATAGTTCTGCAACACTCTGGTGTTGGCAATAACACCGGCAACACAGGCAGGGGGGAGCGCAAGCTCCATAGCCTGTGCGCGGGCGGCAACAAGAACCTCGTCAGAGAAGGGAGGCGAAGTCACGGCGTGCTCCTTTCCTTACAGCGTGGGGCGTTCTGTTTCTGGCTGCTCGGCCATGATGGACACATGAGCTGCCAGAATTTTCCAGCCATCGGGTGTGTTGATCCATGTCTGCATCTGCCGCCCTGTGCGGGTGGAGCCGATGCGGCGGAATTCCAGACTGACAACCCCTGCATGGGTGCCAATGGGGGTTATGGTGCGGCGCAGCACGGTGCGTGCGGGTGAGCCCCCCGTGCGGTTACGGCGGAAGGCGGCAATTTCCTCCGCGCCGTAAAGGTTTTCTCCCACACCGTAGCGCACGGTCTGCGGACCCTGCCAGAACAGGGCATCCAGCGCCTCGACCCTGTTTTCGGCCAGTGCGTGTTCGTACTGGTCGGAGCAGTGGGTCAGCGCCACGATGGTCTGGGCATCATCGAGTTGCATGCGCTTTGCCTCCTTGTTGTTATGGACTGGCCTTTTACGGCCAGTCCGCCAGTGCCGCGTCCACCGCAGCACCGCGTGGCAGGGCATGGCCCTGTGCCGCAAGGCAGGCTTCCAGCGCGCCAAGGGTCAGCAGCACCTTATGTTTGACGGCGTTGTACCCCATGGTGCCAATGCGCCAGACGCGGCCTGCCAGCGGGCCAAAGGCCGTGCCGATTTCTATGCCAAAGTCATCGCGCATGCGGGTGCGTATAGCCTCGCCGTCCACACCGTCTGGAATCCATATGCCGGTCACATTGCTCATGCGGTGTGCGTCATTGCCAAAAAGGCGCAGGTTCATGGCGCGCAACCCCGCAATCAGGCACGAACTGGCCTGTACGTGGCGGGCAAAGCGGGCCTCCAGCCCTTCTTCCAGGGCAATACGTGCGGCTTCCCGCGCGCCGTAGAGCATGGTTGTGGCCTCGGTATGGTGGTTGAGGCGCTTTTCCGACCAGTAGTCCATGACCATGGCCAGATCAAAGTAATTGGACAAAATGCGTGCACGGCTGCCGTTGTGCACACCCTCGGCGCGAATACCCGCCTCCACGTGGCGGCGGGCCATAATGTGCTCGGCCGCCCGGTCGGATATGGTAATGGGGGCGGAGCCGGGGGGGCCTGCCATGCATTTTTGCAACCCGCCGGAGACCACATCAATCCCCCATGCGTCTGTCCTGACCGGCATGCCCCCCAGTGTTGCGGTTACATCCGTGTAGGACAGCACACCGTATTTGCGGCACAGTGCGCCCACGCCATCGAGTGGCTGTGCCATGGTGGTGGAGGTGTCCCCATGAATACAGGCAAAAACTTTGGGCTTGTGGGTTTTTAGCGCGTCCTCGATCTGGGCCAGTGTGGCCACTTCCCCCCATGGCAGGTCCAGCGAGCAGATGGTGGCGCCAATACGCTCGGCTATTTCGGACAGGAGCAGGCCAAAGCGCCCGGCCCGGACAAGCAGAATTTTGTCGCCCGGTTCCACCAGAGAGACCAGAGCCGCCTCAATGCCCGCGCGCGCCGTGCCGTCCACCAGAAAGGTCCACTGGTTCTGTGTCATGAAAATCTGACGGTACAGAGCCATGGTTTCGTTCATGTACTCTGTCATTTCCGGGTCGAACTGGCCCAGCATGTCCGCAGACATGGCGCGCAGCACGCGCGGGTGTGCGTTAATGGGGCCGGGGCCCATTAACATACGCTGGGGCGGATCAATCTGCCGGAAAAAAGAGGAACTCATGCAGAAAACTCCGTTGGTGTTGGGGCCGGGGTGGCGGCAAGTGCCTGTATAAAGTCGAGCATGACCAGCAGGGCCGTGTGTGCATCATCATGCCGCACGGCTTCGGCCGGGTTGTGACTGATCCCTTTATGGCAACGTAGGAACAGCATGCAAACCGGGGTGAGTGCTGCCATGACCATGGCATCATGCCCCGCACCGCTGACCAGCCTGTGTGCGGGCTGGCCGGTAACATGGGCAACGGATGTTGCCAGACGCGCGGTCAGCTCCGGGTCGCACGGGGTGGGGGCCAGATCGTTCTGGAGTTCAATACGCAGTGCCACGCCACGGGTATCTGTAATATCTTGCAAGGCTGTGCGGATTTTGGCAGCGGCCCGGTCGCGCACGTCCGCCGTACCTGCGCGGATGTCCAGACTGAAGGTGACCTGCCCGGGCACAACATTGCTGGCCCCCGGCCCCACGTGTAGCTGGCCAACCGTTGCCACCAGATCGGCCGGGCCACTGGCGCCAATGCGTTCGATTTCCACAAGGGCCTGTGCGGCGGCGGCCAGTGCATCCTTGCGCAGGGACATGGGCATGGTGCCTGCATGGCCCGCCACCCCCACCATACTCACCTTAAAGCGGTATTGCGCGGCAATGGCCGTGACCACGCCAACGCTCATGTCCGCCGCCTCCAGCACCGGCCCCTGCTCTATATGCGCCTCCAGATAGGCGACAACCTGTTTGGGGGTGTAGGCGGCCTCCCTGTAGCGGGCGGGGTCAAGCCCTGCGTGGTGCAGCACATCGGCCAGTGTGCTGCCGCTGGCGTCCACCGCGTCCAGCGGGAGGGTGTCCAGCGTGCCAGCCACCGCGCGGGAGGTCAGCATGGAGGCGGGAAAGCGCGAGCCTTCCTCGTCCCCAAAGCCGATCACCTCTATGGCAAATGGCAGGCGTTCACCCCGCTCGGCCAGATGGGCTACGACTTCTATGCCCAGCATAACACCCAAAGTGCCATCATACCGGCCCGCGTTACGCACGGTATCCAAGTGTGAGCCAATAAGCAGCGCGGGTGCGCCGGGTAACTGCCCCTCGTACCGGCCGATCAGGTTGCCTGCGGCGTCCGTGCGCGTGGTCATGCCTGCGGCGTGCATCCACTGGGCAACCTGCTGGCAGGTGCTCCTGTGCGCATCGGACAGATACGCGCGGAACAGACCGTCCTGCGTGTCGGAAAAAGGGTGCGCGCCCAGATGGTCACACCGGCTGACCGGGCGGGAGACCACTGTGGCGGCCTCTGGCAGGCCGGTGGGGAAGGGCGGGGTTTGGGAGATTTTTTTCGTCCTTGGTGTGGTGGGCCGGGTAGGGTTTGCCAAAGTGGCTGGTCTGCTCAGGCAATTATAGACGGGTTTGTTCCGTTCTCCCAAAAGCAAAAAAAGCAATTTCGCGTTGCAAAATTGAGCGCGGCCCCCGTGCTGAAAAAAGCAATGAGAAAGTGCTTTTTTTTATTTTGTGAGAAAGGGAACTCATAATTATATATCGGAAACGTATCGTTTTTGGGCAGTGTTCTAAATCCATCCCCCCGCTCAGGCATGTTCACCAAGGGGGCCGACCGCGAATAACGCCTTTATGTCGCTTCATTCTGTTTTTTGGGAGACTACGCCATGCCTTCCCGATTTTTTTTCGTGCGTCGCCCTGTCGGTTCCGCGCTGACATACCGGCAGCGCCTTGCCACCCTGACCTGTCTGGCCAGTGTTGCTGGCCTTTGTGCAAGTGGTGCAGAGGTAGGGCAGGCGCGTGCCGCCGCCAGCCAGAGCGCGCCAGTGGCGGGCAAGGTCGGGCATGGTCCGGCCAAAGCGGGCAAAACCGCCAAAGCGCGGAATAGCTCGCTCCAGTCCTCCCGCGCGGAAGAGATTTCAGTCGCCTCCAACCGTACCGCCCGCTCCGGTGGTGGGGGCATGATGCGCCTGGAAGTGGCGCCCCATGCTGTGCAGACCGTTACCAAAGACTACATCAACATGCGCAGCCCCACATCCACCCCGCTGGATCTGGTCAAGAACCTGCCGAGCCTGAACGTGATGACCCCCGATGCATCGGGTATGCAGGGGGGGGCCATTCAGTCACGCGGGCTGACTGATCTGGACATGGGGCTTATGGTGGATGGCGCACCTGCGGCTGCGGCCAAATACATGACCGAAGACATTGATTCGGAAAATCTGGACGAGGTGAGCGTAACCCCCGGTAGTGCATCACGCGACCTGCCCACCATGTCTGCTGCGGGCGGGGTTCTGAACTCACGCACCCATCTGCCGTCGAGCAAAATGGGCGGCATGGTCGATTTTTCCTACGGGACCAACAACCTCTCGCGCGAGTTCATCCGTCTGGAATCGGGCGAGATCGGCAAAACCGGGATCAAGAGCTACTTCTCCTTCTCCAATACGCATGACCGGAGCTGGATGGGGGCTGGCACCAACCAGCGCAAGCACATCGACTTTGGTGTGCGCAAAGACTGGGAGAACGGGTCCAACGCCCATCTGTTCCTGTCATGGAACTCTGAAGACTTTGTTATCGACAACTACCCGACCGCAGACCAGTTTTACGCCTACAAGCACACAGGCAATGGCTATGGTCGCTCGGCTGATCCGGGGAATGTCAACTACTGGAAAAACAATAACGACCACTGGAACCAGATTTTTCTGACAGCTCCGGTGCATGTTGTTCTGCCCCACAAAATGACATTCGACATCCAGCCCTATTTCAGTATGGGGCAGGGTTGGGATGCATCTCCGGGGGGTGTTATCGGCACAACAAACCCGGCAACCAATAAAACGGTTACAGCGAGCTCCGGTGGTACGGCACTGCAGTCTGGCAATCTCACAAACTTCTTTTTGGAAAACGAAGCCCGTCAGGTCGGGGTTGTGGCCAAGCTGGGGTATGACATTGACCGCCACAACCACCTGAGCTTTGGATACTGGTATGAAAACAACCAGACCATTCAGGCTTACCCCCAGAGCCTGACCATGGCCAATGGTGCTGCCGCCAGCCCCAACTGGGCCCAGTATCAGGTTAACACGCCCATGTATGGCCAGACCGCAGGGTATGAGCTGCACTCGCTGTTTATTCAGGATCAGGCACGGTATCTGGACAACCGTCTGGTTATGAACGCGGGCTTTAAGTTTGTCATGTCCAATGCGTGGAACAAAGGCTGGAGCGGCAATGACCGGAACCTGATTTCGGGCAATAGTTCTGGTTCAAACACGACCGCGCCGCTGCCGCAGTTGTCTATTAGCTACCAGATCAATGACAACAACCAGATTTACGTGAACGCGGAAGGTGATTACCGCCAGCCCAGCGCGACCGACATGGGGTGGATGAGTGCCAGTGGTCCAATGCTGAAAAACCAGTATTCCATCAAGGAAGAGCTGGGGTATCGCTACCACAACAAATACGTCATGGTGGACATGTCCCTGTTCAACTACAATGTGACAAACCGCATTGTGGACCAGTATATGGGTATGAACCAGTTCAGCCCCATGTCCATTGGTAACCAGACCATGCGTGGGTTTGACCTTATGGTGGCGGGCACGTCCATCCACGGCTTCAGCCCCTATGCGTCCATCGAGTATCTGCACGCTACGCAGGACAGCGATGTAAAGGACCCGTACGATAATACGTTGATCCATTCCAAGGGCTCGCAGGCCATTATGGCGCCCCGTGTTATGGCCAACTTTGGTTTGACCTATACGTATAAAGGATTTTTTGCCAACGGTGCCGTGCATTATACCGGGCCGCAGTCCGTCTCCATTGCCAATGACCAGCGTATTCCGGGCTATGTGACCAATACGCTCTCTCTGGGGTATCACTTCAAGCCGTTTAGTTTCCTCAAATCCCCCACGTTCAAGCTCAACTTTACCAATCTGACCGGCTCCATTGTCCGCACGGGTGCCATGGGTGCGGTTTACCGTGGCAGCGACCTGAACTCGCATCCGGTTTGGAGCGGGAGCAACGCTGCGGCTGCAGGCTATGGCAACTCCTTTATGGTGGAGCCGCGCTTTACCATGGTAGGTTCTGTTTCCACGTCTTTCTGAGTTTACGACAACAACACCCGGCTTGCCGGGTGTTACAGGAGTTTGCATGCCACGCCGCACCCTGCTGACAAACATAACCAGACTTGTGTGTATGGATGATGCACGCACCGAACTGGAAAACGGGTGGGTTCTGGTAGAGGGGCGGCAGATTGTAGCACTCGGTGGGGGGGCGGAGGCGCCTCCGCAGGGTGCCGAGCACATTATAGACCTGCAAGGCCATGTTGTGCTGCCGGGCATGGTCAACACCCACCACCATATGTACCAGTCGCTCACACGGGCTGTTCCGCAGGCGCAGGATGTCTCGTTATTCGGCTGGCTTAAAACGCTTTATCCGATCTGGGCGGGGCTGACGCCGGAGATGGTGCAGGTGTCCACCCGCACGGCCATGGCGGAGCTGCTGCTTTCAGGTTGCACCACAACCAGTGACCACCTCTACATTTTTCCCAACGGGTGCAGGCTGGACGACCAGATCGAGGCCGCCTTTGCCATGGGCATGCGCTTTCATGCCTGCCGTGGGGCCATGAGCGTGGGCGAGAGCAAGGGCGGCCTGCCCCCCGACACGCTGGTGGAGCGCGAAGCTGACATTCTGCAGGACACGCAGCGGCTGATCGAGACGTACCATGACCCCGAACCGCTCGCCATGCTGCGGGTGGCGGGCGCTCCATGCTCGCCTTTTTCGGTCAGCCGGGAACTCATGCGCGACATGGCGGCACTGGCGCGCGCGACCGGTACCATGCTGCACACACATCTGGCAGAAAACGACCATGATGTCAGCTACAGCCGCGAGCGTTTTGGCCAGACACCGGCAGAATATGCCGAAGGTCTGGACTGGCTCGGGGCCGACGTGTGGCATGCACACTGCGTTAAGCTGGATGCGGATGGTCTGGCCCGCTTTGGGCGCACCCACACGGGGGTCGCCCACTGCCCGTGCTCCAACATGCGGCTGGCCTCGGGCATTGCGCCAGTGCGGCAGATGCAGGCCTCTGGCATACGCGTGGGGCTGGGGGTTGATGGCTCGGCCTCCAACGATGGTGCCAGCATGCTGGGAGAAACACGGCAGGCCATGCTGCTCTCCCGCCTGTTGCCACAAACCCCGCAAACACCGGGGATGATGAGCGCGCGTGATGCTCTGGCCCTTGCCACGCGTGGCGGAGCCGCCGTGCTGGGGCGCGATGACATAGGCCAGCTTGCGGTGGGTATGGCGGCGGATATTGTGGCGTTTGACGTGCGTGGCCTTGCCCATGCAGGCGCACAGACAGACCCGGTGGCAGCCCTTGTGTTCTGCTCACCGACGCAGGTGTCCATGAGCATGGTCAACGGCAATATTCTTGTGCAGGACGGCTATTTTTCCAGGCTTGACCTGCATGAGCTGGTCGGGCGGCATAATGCGCTTGCCGCCCGCCTGTGCGCTGGAGCCTGACAGCGGGGCGCTAAAAACCATCTCCCCTTCCATTTGAGGCTCAAAGGAAGGGGCAGGTCGGGCGCGCGGTGGTCAGGCCTGGGGTGTATCGGCTGCGGAAGGGTGGAGGGTTTTGTGGAGCTGCTCCATATCCAGCGCGTTTTCCCACCGTGCGACCACAATGGTCGCCACGGCATTGCCCACAAGGTTGGTCAGTGAGCGGCACTCGGACATAAAGCGGTCAATACCCAGTATAAGTGCCATACCACCCACAGGCACACTCGGCACAACAGACAGGGTTGCGGCCAGAGTAATAAACCCAGCCCCGGTTACACCCGCAGCCCCCTTGGAGCTGACCATGGCCACAAGCAGCAGGGCAAGCTGCTCGCCAAAACCCAGATGCACATCCGTTGCCTGAGCAATAAACAGGGCGGCAAGGGTCATGTAGATATTGGTGCCATCAAGGTTGAAGGAATAGCCCATGGGTACCACCAGCCCCACAATACCGGGCTTGCACCCGGCCTGCTCCAGCTTGCTGATAAGCCCGGGCAGTGCGGACTCGGACGAGCTGGTGCCCAGTACAATCAGCAGTTCCTCCTTGATGAACATCAGAAGCCGCAGAATGCTGAACCCCGCCAGACGGGCCACAACCCCCAGAATAACCAGCACAAACAGACCGGCAGTAAAATAAAAGGTCAGCACCAGCCCAAGCAGATGCACAATGGAGCCAAGGCCAAACTTGCCAACGGTAAACGCCATGGCGCCAAAAGCACCAACAGGGGCCAGATACATGACCAGCCGCACAACGCCGAACACCATTTCCGTCAGGCTGCGGAACAGGTTGAGCACGCTCTCCCCCGCCTGACCCATCTGCGCCATGCTGATGCCAAACAGGATGGCGACCAGCAGAACCTGCAAAATCTCGCCCGAGGTAAACGCTCCTGCCGTGGTGGAGGGGATGATCTGGAGCAAAAAGTCGGTAAAGGAGTGGCCATGTGCTGCCTGCACAAACTGCTCGACCGAGGCGCTGTCCAGACTTTGCGGGTGGATGTGCATGCCCGCGCCGGGGCGCACGATATTGGCGACCACCATACCCACAGCAAGTGCAAGCGTGGAAAAGCACAGAAAATACAGCATGGCCTTGCCCGCTACGCGGCCTGTCTGCTTCAGGTCCGCCATGCCGGCAATGCCAGTGCTGACGGTTAGAAAAATAACCGGTGCAATGACCATTTTAATCAGTTTGACAAACCCGTCCCCCAACGGTTTGAGCAGTGTTGCAACAGAGGGGAACAGGGCACCCACAAGAATGCCCGCGGCAACGGCTGCGAGAACCTGAAGATAGAGGAACCGCTGGTGTGAACTGGAGAGAGGGGCTGTAGAGGGAAGCACGCTGGTTATCTTTCTGTTTTTATTGTTCTTGTCTTGGCGTCCATGATGGGCGTTGGCGAAAACTTATTGTGTTATATCAAGCATCTTTGTGCATGTGCGCGGTAGGCTACTCCCTCTTGTTGCGGTTTGGAAAGGGTTGCCCCCATGCGGGGGGTATGAAAAAACAACAAAGTTGTGTGTTCTTGCCGCACAGACCTGTGCAGGGCAGGGTATTCGGGCGTTTTGCGCGCTCTGCCGGGCAGAGCGGCTGGAGTTTTGTGGAAAGGGAGTGCCGTGCGTCGGATCTGTGTGTTCTGTGGGTCAAGTCCGGGGCGGGGGAGTGCTTACCTGCATGCGGCCGAGCAGCTTGGCCAGCTTATGGCCAAGCGGGGTATAGGGCTGGTTTATGGCGGTGCCTCGGTCGGGCTTATGGGGGCGGTGGCCAATGCTGTTCTGGCTGCTGGCGGGCAGGTTACGGGTGTTATCCCACAGGCACTGGTGGCGCGCGAGGTCGCACATAACGGGCTGGAAGACCTGCGTATTGTTGGCTCCATGCATGAGCGCAAGGCGCTTATGGCGGACCTGTCCGATGCTTTTGTGGCGCTACCCGGCGGTATTGGCACGCTTGAGGAACTGTTTGAGGTCTGGACATGGACCCAGCTTGGCAACCACGCCAAACCGTGCGGGGTGCTGAATGTGAACGGTTTTTACAGCACATTGGGTCTGTTTTTGGACCATGTGGTGGAGGAGGGTTTTCTCAAACCGGTGCACAGGAGCATGTTGCAGGTGGCCAGTACACCCGCCACCCTGCTGGACGGGCTGGCCACGTGGCACCCCCCGCAGGACACAAAGTGGATTACGCAGAGTGAACGCTAGATTTGTTGCAGTAATGCATCGGATTGATGGGTATTTATGGTAATAATCTGATGTAAAACGGATTTTTCTTTCATAATATCTTAACGGAACTTTTGTTAAAAAAAGCTTTATCCTGCGCCAATCTTTTTCTGCGCAGGGTGCTTTTATGTCAGATACAATGCTGAGTCCTCCGGTTGGAGGACGTCCGAATATGCGTAAAGGGGAGCATCAGGCTTTCCGCATGTTCTTTTTGGGAGTGATTGCAGCAGCTCTGGCGTTTGTTGGTTACAGCGTGCTGGCAGACCTGCACGCTGTTGGCACCAGTGGCATAGCAACCGGGGCCTTCGCCCTGCTGGCGCTGGCGTTGCTTATTGCTCTGGGCTTTGAATTCGTAAACGGCTTTCATGACACCGCCAACGCGGTCGCAACCGTTATCTATACCAACAGCCTGCCCCCACTGGTGGCGGTGGTCTGGTCTGGTATGTGGAACCTGCTTGGGGTTCTGACCTCCTCCGGCGCTGTGGCGTATAGTGTTGTTACGCTGCTGCCGGTGGAACTTATCCTTCAGGTTGGCAGTGGTGCTGGCCATGCCATGATCTTTGCCCTGCTGCTGTCCGCCATTGTGTGGAACCTGGCAACATGGGCGCTGGGTATTCCCAACAGTTCGTCCCACGCGCTGGTTGGCTCCATTCTGGGTGTGGGGTTTGCAAACCAGCTTATGTCTCCTTCGGGGAGCGCGCTGTATGGCGTGGACTGGACGCAGGTTAAAAAGGTTTTCTCCGCCCTGCTGTTCAGCCCCCTGTGTGGCTTTATCCTTGCTGCGGGCCTGTTTATGGTCCTGCGCGTTGTGGTACGCAACGCCGCCCTCTACCGCGCACCAGAGGGTGATGCCCCTCCTCCGCTGTGGATCCGCAGCCTGCTGATTGGCACCTGCACGGGTGTGTCCTTCTTCCACGGCAGCAACGACGGGCAGAAGGGCATGGGCCTGATCATGCTGATCCTGATCGGCGCCGCCCCGACCGCCTACGCCCTGAACCGCGCCATGCCAGACAGCATGATGCCCGGCTTTGTGGAAACCGCACAGCAGGCCTCCCATGTGTTTGAGAGCCATGCCCAGCCCATGCTCCAGCAGCCTACGGCGGAACAGGCCCGCGCTCAGGTGACCGATGCGCTGCGCGTCAAATCCGTTGACCGCCCGGAAGTGTATGGTGCCCTGTCCGTTCTGTCTGCTGACATTGCGCAGGCTGTGGGGGGTTACCACTCCTTGCATGAAATTCCTGCAGCAACCGTGCCTAACGTGCGTACCGACATGTATCTGGTGGCGGAAGCCATTCACAACATGGGCAAATCCGCGACCTTCACCAAAGCGGAAGATGGCCAGCTTGCCCAGTTTATGAAGCAGCTTAACGCAGGCACGCGCTTTATTCCCGTGTGGGTTAAAATTGCCGTCGCACTGGCTCTGGGCCTTGGCACCATGGTGGGCTGGAAGCGTATTGTTGTGACCGTGGGCGAAAAAATCGGCAAAAGCCACCTGACCTATGCTCAGGGTGCTTCGGCTGAGTTTGTCGCCATGGGCACCATTGGTCTGGCCGAAGGGTATGGCCTGCCGGTTTCCACCACGCATATCCTCTCCAGCGGTGTTGCTGGCACCATGGCCGCCGGTGGCGGCGGGTTGCAGTGGGGCACACTGCGCGCCATGGGCATGGCATGGATTACCACCCTGCCTGCCGCCATGCTGATTAGCGGCGTGCTGTATGTGGTGTTCCGCCACATTTTCTAAAACATCTGCTCTGGTGTGGGGAACACCCCATGCCAGAGCCTCTTTCTCTTCCAAACTGCGAAGGCAAGATCATGTCTGATGCCAATGCGACGAGCCTGACAGCCGCCGAGCGTGAACGCGAGCGGATGCGGCAGGAAATTATTGACGATCTGGATGAAGAGATCGAACTCGAATTGCAAGAGGAGGGGTTGGGCGGTGAATCTTCACCATCCGATCGCAGCTTCCGCCATACCTATTTTAGCGAACTGGTGCGCCTGCAAGGCGAGCTGGTGCGTTTGCAGGACTGGGTAAAAGCCACCGGCCACCGGCTGGTTGTGCTGTTTGAAGGGCGCGATGCCGCAGGCAAGGGCGGCGCGATCAAGCGCATTACCCAGCGCCTTAACCCGCGTATCTGCCGCGTGGCGGCACTGCCAGCCCCGACTGACCGCGAAAAAACACAGTGGTACTTCCAGCGCTATGTCGCCCAGCTTCCCGCTGCGGGCGAGATCGTTCTGTTTGACCGGAGCTGGTACAACCGTGCCGGTGTGGAACGGGTCATGGGGTTCTGCTCCGATGAGGAGTATGAAGAATTCTTCCGTTCCGTGCCTGAGTTCGAGCGCATGCTGGTGCGTAGCGGTATTCAGGTTGTCAAATACTGGTTCTCCATCACTGATGATGAGCAGGAAGCCCGCTTCCGTGCCCGGATTGAAGACCCGCTCAAGCAGTGGAAGCTCAGCCCGATGGACCTGGAGAGCCGCCGCCGCTGGGAACTTTACACCAAGGCGAAGGAAACCATGCTGGAGCGTTCCAGTATTCCTGAAGTGCCGTGGTGGGTTGTGCAGGCTGTGGACAAAAAGCGGGCACGGCTGAACTGCATCAGCCATCTGCTTGCACAGGTGCCTTACCAGCCCGTGGAACACCCCGAGGTGGCTCTGCCCCCGCGTGTGTACCACCCGGACTATGAGCGCCAGTCCACGCCAGAGAACATGATTGTTCCTGAAATATACTAAATCTGTTTAAAAAACAGATCAGGTGTTCTTTAAGTCCTCCCCGTCCTGCGGGGAGGATTTTTTTTGAAAACAGCGCTCAACAGCGTCTATCAGGGCGCGCCCGCTGGCCTCGTCGCGCGAGGGGGCGCAAAAGTCCGGCCCCAGTGTTATGCGGTAGCGCATGGGCAGGGGTGGACGCCGCAAAAACGGCCACCCCTGCGACAGATAGGGGGATTGTGTTTCTATCAGCACAACCTGCACATCAGCACGCATACGCTGGGCTATGGCGGCAAAACCGGGCTGTATTGGCCCTGCCTGCGCCCCTGCGCGTGAGCGTGTTCCTTCGGGGAACAGCAGAAGCTGGCAGTCCTCCCGCAAGGACTGGGAGGCAGGGCCAATAATCTTGAGCAGGCTGTCATGTCGCACATAGCCTGCGGTGCGTAATGTGCTGCCCAGCACCCCGCGTTCCCAGATGGACGCCTTGGTAACGCACACCATGTGGGGCAGGGCGGAGGCCAGAATAAGGCAGTCCAGCCGGGAGGGATGGTTGGCAACCAGCACAAGGTTCCGGCGCTGGGCAATGGTGGTAAGAGCCGCCATGTCGCAGTCCAGTATGCCAGCCCGGTGCAGGTAGCCTACGGCCAGTCTGGCCATGGTGCACAGCCAGCGCCGGGCCATGCGCCTGCGCCGTGGCCCTTCTGGCATGCTCAGGCGCAGCACGCAGGTGCCCGCGTCCAGCGCTGCAAAAACGCCGCCTGTCACCAGCAGGGAAGTATAAAAACGCACGGGAGCGCTTATGGATTGAAGCAACGGCATGGCGGCACGCAACAGACCTGCTGGAACACAGAACGGGTGGTCAGGGTATAAACGCCCGTCAGGGGCTGGGTTTGTCGCCCGCCATGATCTGGCGCAGGCTGGCTGTCATTGTGGGCTGGTCGGCGTTGGCGGCTATGGTGCCACGGTAGCGGGTCTGCGGGTCCATGACCACAAACTGCGGGGACATGCGCATGGCGTAGTCCCACTCAGGGTCGGTCATTTTTTCCACCGGCGCATGGTATTCTTTTGCAAGGTCGGCCAGTGCAAAGGGGGCCGCCGTGCCAGCGACCACACGGGGGCTTATCTGCTCGCCATACTGGCGCAAGCGCTCGGCGTCATCACGATCAGGGTCGAGGCTTACAAAAATAATGACCATTTTGCGCTTGCCCGGGTCAACCTCGTCCATGGCGGCGGACATGGTGCGCAGGGCGGGTGCGCAGGCATCATCCCCGCAATGGGTGGCGCCGAACAGCACCAGCATCCACTGGCCAGCAAAGCTCTTGTCCGTCATGGTGCCGGTGGTGGCATCCATCAGGCGGAAGGACCCGCCAACGGGGTTACCGTAGGAGTTCAGGCTGATGCTGTGTTTGAGCGCCAGATTGGTGGCTACAAAGCTACCAGCCCCGGCAAGGGCCAGAATGCCAGCGCCAATCAGAACGGCGCGCTTTCCTGCTGGTGTCATGGGTTAATGTGCCTCCGCCCAAGTCTGGGCTATACCTGTTTCGACCACCAGCGGCACGCTGAGCTGCGCTGCCGCCTCCATAATGCTTTTTGCTTTTTCCGCCACGGCCTGAGCCTGTGCGTCGTCCACCTCAAACAGCAGTTCGTCATGGACTTGCAAAAGCATGCGCGCACTGTCCAGCCCTGCGGCGGCAAGGGCTGCGGGCAGGCGCACCATGGCGCGTTTAATAATATCCGCAGCTCCGCCCTGTAAGGGGGCGTTAATGGCCTGCCGCTCCGCATACTGGCGGCGCACGGCACTTTTTTCGTGAATGCCGGGTACGTAGCAGCGCCTGCCAAAGGGGGTCAGGACATAGCCATTGGCGCGTGCTTCCGCCTTGATCCGCTCCATATAATCGCGGATGCCGGGGTAGCGGGCAAAATATGCATCAATGTAGCTTTTGGCCTCCCCTGCGGGAATGCCAAGCTGCTTGCCCAGCCCAAAGGCGGAAATACCGTAGATAATGCCAAAATTAATGGCCTTGGCGCGGCGGCGGGTCAGGGCGTCCATGCCCTCAAGCGGGATGTTGAACACCTCGGAGGCCGTGCGGGCGTGAATGTCCTGCCCCAGTTCAAACGCCTCACGCAGGGTCGGGATGTTGGCTACATCGGCCAGCAGCCGCAATTCAATCTGCGAATAGTCGGCCGAAATGAGCTTGCGCCCCGCAGGGGCCACAAAAGCCTGACGGATGCGCGTCCCTTCCTCCGTGCGGACCGGAATGTTCTGCAGGTTCGGGTCGGAGGAGGACAGGCGGCCCGTGGTGGTGATGGCCATCTGGAATGATGTATGGACCCTGCTTTCCTTGCTGGTCTGCTTGAGCAGGGCATCGGTGTAGGTGGACTTGAGCTTGGCAAGCTGGCGCCATTCCAGCACACGCACCGGCAGGTCGTGCCCCTGATCGGCCAGGTCCTGCAACACGGAGGAATCCGTGCTCCATGCGCCTGCCTTGCCGCGCTTACCGCCTTTGAGCCCCATCTCATCAAACAGGATTTCGCCCAGCTGACGGGGGGAGGCAATGTTGAACTCCCGGCCCGCAGCAGCATAAATGCCCTGTTCCATGTTTTTCATGCGGGTTTCAAAATCGGTGGACAGGCGGGTCAGCTCCGCGCGGTCCACGGCAATGCCGCATTTTTCCATGGCAGCGAGCACCTGCACCAGCGGGCGCTCCATCTGCTCGTACAGGGTCAGTGCGTGGTTTGTGCGCAAGGTGGGGTGCAGCACATGCCACAGGCGCAGGGTGACGTCCGCATCCTCGGCGGCGTAGGTGGTGGCTTTTTCTACGGGGACCTGAGCAAAGGGTATGCGGTTGCGGCCTGTGCCAGTCATGGCGTCGTAGGGTATGGGCGTGTGGTTGAGGTGCAGGGCCGAAAGCTCGTCCATACCCTGCCCATGCAGCCCGGCTGACTGGCTGTAGGAGATCAGCATCGTGTCATCCACCGGGCCGATGCTGGCGTGGTCTATGCCCGCATGGTCAAGCACCAGCAGGTCGAACTTGGCGTTCTGGAAGACCTTGAGAACGCTGTCATCCTCCAGCAGGGGGCGCAGCAGGTCCAGTGCCCGGTCAGGGGCAAGCTGTTCGCCGGTCGGGGCCTCCAGCGTACCCTCGTGCTGTAGGGGGACATAGCAGGCCTTGCCGGGGGCGGTGGCAAGGGAGAACCCCAGCATGGTTGCGGACAGTGGGTCCAGCCCGTCTGTTTCCGTATCCACGGCGCATAGTCCGGCTTCCTGTGCGGCGCTGACCCATTTTTGCAGGGCTTCAGCCGTGCGTACGGTCTCGTACTCCGTATAGGGTGCGCTCAGCAGGTCGGCAGGGCCGGTGGAAGGGGCTGGGGCTGCCTGTGCGGGGGTATCCTGCCCGTTTGCGCTGGCATGGGCGGAGGCACGGGCTGCGCGGTGCGCGTGTGCGCCAGAGGTGCTGCCCATACCCATGCGCGTCAGCACGGAGCGGAAGCCCATGCTGTCCAGCCAGTCAGCCAGTACCAGCTTGTCCGGCTCCCGCGTACTCAGGTCGGCTACCGGCACGGGCAGGGGCACATCCGTTGCCAGCGTAACCAACTGGAGCGAGAGGCGGGCCGCCTGCGCGTGTTCGATCAGCATGTCCCGCTTTTTGGATTTTTTCATCTCCGGGGCGGCGCTGAGCACGTCTTCCAGCGTGCCGAATTCGTTAATCAGGGCTGAGGCGGTTTTGGGGCCAATGCCGGGTACACCGGGGACGTTATCCGTCGGGTCGCCCATAAGGGCCTGCACATCCACCACTTTTTCGGGCGGCACACCAAACTTGGCTTCCACTTCCGCCGGGCCGATGGGGGTCTGCTTGATGGGGTCGAGCATGCACACGCCCTGACCTACAAGCTGCATCAGGTCCTTGTCGGAGGAGATGATGGTGCATGTCCCCCCCATCTTGCGCACGGCAACTGCGTAAGAGGCAATCAGGTCGTCTGCCTCCCAGCCCGGTAGCTCTATGCCCGGGACGTTAAAAGCCTGCGTGGCGTCGCGGATCAGGCCGAACTGGGGACGCAGGTCCTCGGGTGGTTCGGGGCGGTGGGCCTTGTACTGGGGGTAAATATCGGAGCGGAAGGTCTGGCGGCTGGCATCAAACAGCACGGCCAGATGCGTACCCACATGGTCGCGCAGCAGGCGGGCGAGCATGTTGGTAAAGCCATACACCGCATTGACCGGCACCCCTTCGGGGCTGGTCATGGGGGGGAGGGCATGAAAAGCGCGGAAAATAAAGCCGCTGCCATCCACAAGAACCAGATGCGGTGTGTCTGTCATGGCTGGGGGAACCGTGTGCAAGAAAGGGCGGACAGGAAAGCAAACATGGTTTTGGGATATGCCGCTTGGGGCGCGCTGTCCAGCATGTCTGCCGTGGTGGCGGGTTTTACATAAAAACACCCCGGCCTGGGGCCGGGGTGCGTACAGGGTGGTCTGGGGGGGCGGGGCTTACGCCACCGTGCGGATCCAGTCATGCGGGTCGGCTGTGCGGCCGAACTGGATGTCGCACAGGGTCTGGCGCAGCTTGGCGGTAACGTCCCCCACCGTGTTGTTGTTGATGGTGCAGCTATCGGTCTTGCTTTTGAACGCACCAATGGGGGAGACAACGGCAGCCGTGCCGCAGGCAAACACCTCACGCAGCTTACCCGATTTGGCATCGGCAAAAAGCTGGTCGAGCGCGTAGCGCTCTTCTTTTACGGGCATCCCCGCATCGCGCGCCAGAGTCAGCAGGCTGTCACGCGTAATGCCGTGCAGAATGGTGCCACCCGCCAGAGGGGGGGTGAGCAGGGTGCCATCTTCAAACACCATCATCACGTTCATGCCGCCCATTTCTTCAAGCCAGCGGCGTTCTTCTGCGTCAAGGAACAGCACCTGCTGGCAGCCGTGCTCCTTGCCTTCCATCTGTGCGGTCAGGCTGGCGGCGTAGTTGCCCCCACATTTGGCTGTGCCAGTCCCCCCGCGGGAGGCGCGCACGGTATCTGTTTCCACCCACACGGAAACGGGGCCTGCATCCTTGGAGAAATATTCCCCCGCAGCACAGGCAATGACAATGAACTTGAACTCGGAGGCAGGCTTGACCCCAAGGGCTGCTTCCGTCGCGATCATGAACGGGCGGATGTAGAGCGTGCCCACCTCGGGTGCGGGCACCCAGTCGCGGTCGATTGTGACCAGTTGGGTCACGGCTTCCAAGAACAGGTCTTCGGGCAGTTGCGCCATGGCCATGCGCTCGGCGGATTTTTGGAACCGGCGGGCATTGGCTTCGGGGCGGAAGAGCTGCACAGCCCCGTTGGGGGTGCGGTAGGCCTTCATGCCTTCAAAAATTTCCTGCGCGTAGTGCAGCACGGAGGCCGCAGGGTCGAGCATGAGCGGCTGACGGGGCAGAATTTCAGCCGAGTGCCAGCCCCGGCCTTCGGTGTAGGTGACAACGGCCATATGATCGGTAAACGCGCGGCCAAAGCCGGGGTTGGCTACCAGGCTTTCGCGCTCGGCGGCAGGGGTGCCATCCGTTTTGCGGGTGATCTTGAAGGCGATGTTGTCAGATACGGTGGTCATGGTGCTCTCGCGTCTTCCGCGGCGCTGGTATGGGGACCAGAGGCCTGGTTGCTCCGATATACGGTTTTGTTCTGTTGTTTCAGGCGCGCGGCAACGCAGCCTGCCGGTCGCCCGGTCGGGCTCTTTCCTATCATGTCCGCCGTGTCTGTGCCAGATAGGTGCAAACGTGTGCGCATGTGGTGCGTTCGTGTGTGTTGTGCGGCTGTGGCAGGGCTTGGCGGCTGTGCCGTGCTGGTCTGGTTTTTTGCAAGGTGGTGTTCCAATGCCCCATTCCTCCATACGGCAGGGTTACGCAGCGCTGCCTGCGCGTTTTTATTCCCGCACACAGCCCACACAGGTGGCTGCCCCCCGGCTGATTGTGCTGAACAGGCCGCTGGCTGACGCACTGGGACTGGACGCAGCGTGGCTGGCTGGCCCGCAGGGGCTGGCCATGCTGGCAGGCAACCAGATGCCACAGGGCATGGACCCGCTGGCCACCGTGTATGCGGGGCACCAGTTTGGCCATTTCTCCCCCCAGTTGGGGGATGGCCGCGCCCTGCTTTTGGGGGATGTGACTGACCGGCAGGGTCTTGTGCATGAAATCCAGCTCAAAGGGGCGGGCCCTACGCCGTATTCACGCAGGGGGGATGGGCGGGCAGCCCTTGGCCCCGTCCTGCGTGAATACCTGCTGAGCGAGAGCATGGCAGCCCTTGGTCTTCCCACCACCCGCGCTCTGGCCGCGGTGGAGACGGGGGAGCATGTTTACCGTGAAACACCATTGCCCGGCGCCATAGTGGCCCGCGTTGCCCGCAGCCATGTGCGGGTTGGCACATTCCAGTTTTTTGCCGCAACGCAGGACGAGGCAGGCCTGCGCGCTCTGGCTGATTTTACCATTGCCCGGCTCTACCCGCAGGCCGCACAGGCCGAGCGACCCTATGTGGCGCTCCTTCAGGCGGTTGTGGCAGCGCAGGCTGCGCTGGTGGCACAATGGATGCTGGTTGGCTTTATCCATGGCGTGATGAATACGGACAACATGGCCATCTCGGGCGAGACCATAGACTACGGCCCCTGCGCCTTTATGGATGTGTATAACCCCGCCACCGTGTTCAGCTTTATTGATAAGCGCGGCCGCTATGCCTACACCAACCAGCCCACCATGGCGTTATGGAACCTGACCCGTTTTGCCGAGGCCCTGCTGCCTTTGCTGGCGGAGGAGGACACACAGGCCATAGAGCTTGCCCAGCAGGCTCTGGCCGAGTTCCATCCGCGTTTTCATGCGGTCTATTTTGCGGGCATGCGGGCCAAGCTGGGGCTTGTGGGCGAACAGGACGAGGATGAAGCCCTGTTCAAAACCCTGCTGGACCAGATGGCCGATCACGGGGCGGACATGACCAACAGCTTCCGCGCGTTCAGCCACGCCGGGGTGCTGTCGGGGCAGCAGGCTCCTGCGGGTCTGCCTGCCGGTATGGCAGCGGGGCTGGCCCCATGGCTGGAGGCATGGCGGGCGCGTGTGGCCAGCGCCGGTGGTGCGGACTGGGCGGCCCGTGCGCAGGGCATGCGGCAGGTCAACCCGTGCTATATTCCGCGCAACCACAAGGTGGAGGCCATGATAAAGGCCGCCGTGCAGGAGCGGGACTACACAATGTTCCATGAGATGCTGCACCTGCTGGCCACCCCCTATGTGGAGCAGCCGGGCATGGAGCGGTACGCCACTCCCCCGCGTGCGGAGGAAGTTGTCCCCTACACCTATTGCGGCACGTAAGGGCGGCTTACACCACACCCGTGGTGCTGATGAAGCGTTGCCCGTTGGCCCCCTCATCCACCCGTGCTGCAATACGGTAGACGGTGCGCAGGTGCTCCGGGGTCAGCACATGTGCAGGCTCCCCGCTGGCCAGAATACGCCCGCCGTGCAAAAGGCAGGCCAGATCGCACTGGTTGAGCGCCATGTTCAGGTCATGCAGCACCATAATGGTGACCAGCCCGCGCTGTGCCGTCTCGCGCCGGAGCAGGGCCATGATGGTCTGCTGGTAGTAAGGGTCAAGCGCGCTGAGTGGCTCGTCCAGCAGCAGGGCGCGCGGTTTGCGGCCAAGGGCCTGCGCAAGCCCCGCAAGCTGGCGTTGCCCGCCAGAGAGTTCATGCAGGCTCCGTGTGGCAAGGTGGGCAATGCCTACGTCGTGCAGGCAGGCCATCGCGGCGTCTATGTCTTTGGTTGTGTCCGCACCATTTTGCCGACCCGTGGCGTGGCGTGCGGCCAGCATGGCGTCCAGCACGCTCAGGCGCACGGGTTCGGGCAGGGCCTGCGGCAGGTATAGGCAGTGCTGCGTGCGCTGGGCCAATGGCAGCGGGGTCAGGTCCACCCCGTCCAGCAGAACGGTGCCGGTCGCGCGGAGCAGCCCGCCCATGGCGCGCAGCAGGGTGGACTTGCCGCTGCCATTGGGGCCAAGCACGGCGCTTACAGCTCCGTGGGGGAATGGCCCTGCATCCACATGCTCCAGCACCGGCCTGCGGCCATAACGCACCCCCAGCGCGCGGACGTGTAGCCCCTGTGGCGGGGTATGGGTCATGGCGTATCTCCCCCGCGGCGCAGAACAATGGCCAGAAAGAACGGTATGCCCACCAGTGCCGTGACAATGCCGGTCGGCACCACCACCCCCGGCACCAGAAGCCGCGCCACAAGGGCGGAGAGGGAGAGAATAAACGCCCCGCTCAGCATGCTGGCAGGCAGGTAAAAGCGGTGGTCCTCCCCCACCATGCGGCGGGCAATATGGGGGGCTACCAGCCCGATAAAGCCAATAACGCCAACAAAGGCGACCGCTAACGCGCATAACAGGCTTATGCGTAGCAGGCACATGCGGCGCAGGTGCTGCACGTCCACCCCAAGGCTTGCGGCTCTGTCCTCGCCCATGCGCAGTGTGGTCAGCGGCCATGCCGCGCGCATGGAAAACGGAAAAACACACCCCAGTGTTCCTGCCAGCAGGGCCAGTGTGCCCCATGTGGCGCGTGTCAGGCTGCCAAGGGTCCAGAACACCAGATTTTGCAGTGCGTCCTCGCTCGCCACAAACTGCATGAGTGCCACCAGCGCCTGAAACGAAAATACAAGTGCAACGCCGCACAGAATGACCGTACCTGTCCCGCCCCGGCGCAGCCGCACCAGTATGTCCAGCAGCCAGACGGAAAGTGCCGAGCAGACAAACGCGCTCCCTGCTGTCAGCCACATGTCGGGCACGTGGCTGATGTGCCAGCCCAGAACAATGGCAAGCGATGCGCCAAATGCCCCCGCGGCAGACAGGCCCAGCGTAAACGGGCTGGCCAGCGGGTTGGCCAGAATGGTCTGCATTTCCGCCCCGGCCAGCCCCAGTGCGGCACCTACACACGCAGCCATAAGCGCATAGGGCAGGCGGATCTGCCATACGATCAGGCGGGTCTGCTCCTCCACCCCGGAGGGGGCGAGTATGGCGTGCAGCAGCGTGGCGGGGGAGAGTGCGGCAGGCCCCACCGCGCAATCCACCAGCACGGACAAGGCCAGTGCCGCCACAAGCCCTGCCAGCACAAGGCTGTGGCGGCGCATGGTGGTGCGGTAGGTCTGTACAATTGTGGCGTTGGGGTGGTGCTGCATGGGCGCACACTATCCCGCGCTATATAGCGCAGGGCAAGGGGGCTTGGTCCCCGCCGGGCCAAAATGCTGCGGTGTTCCCCCTGTGGCTCTCCCGGCTTGACGCAGGGTGCGTGAGCGGGCTTTGTACGCGCACCCATCCACCCTAGCAACGTGAGTGAGACAGACGGGCTTTGGCACAGACAGTTCCAGCACAGGGCGGGGCCGAACCCGGCTTTGCCCCCACCCACGGCACCACCCTTGCTTTTACCGTGGACGCGCAGCAGGCGGGCGAGCGGGTAGACAGGTTCCTGTCCACCTGCCCCGGAGCGCCCTCGCGCTCACGCATCAAGGGGTTGATCGAGGGCGGGCATCTGCTGTGCAATGGTGTGGTGCTGCGTGAGCCCGCCATGCCGGTCAAACCCGGTATGGTGGTGGTGCTGGACCTCCCTGCCGCAGCCCCGGCTACCCCGCAGGGCGAGTCCATGGAGTTTGCCATCCTGTATGAGGATGACGACCTGATCGTGCTGGACAAGCCAGCCGGTCTGGTGGTCCACCCCGCACCGGGGAACGAGACCGGCACGCTGGTCAACGGACTGATCGCCCATTGCGGGGACAGCCTGCAGGGCATTGGGGGCGAGCGCCGCCCCGGCATTGTGCACCGGCTGGATAAGGATACATCGGGCGTGATGGTGGTGGCCAAGACGGAAAAGGCGCATCTCGCCCTCTCCGAGGATTTTGCCGCCCGCCGTATAGACCGTGCCTATCTGGCGTTCTGCTGGGGTGTGCCTACCCCGGCAGAAGGGGATTTTGAAGGCGCGATAGGCCGTGACAAGCGTGACCGCAAACGCATGGCGCTGGTGACGCATGGTGGCAAATGGGCGCTAACCCATTACCGCACGCTCAAGGTGTTCAGCGCATCGGCAGCACTCGTGGCCTGCAAGCTGGCTACCGGGCGCACGCACCAGATCCGGGTGCATTTTTCGGCCAATGCTCACCCGCTCATGGGGGACCCGCTTTACCTGCGGCGCGTGCCTGCGGCGGCCCGTGGCCTGTCCCCTGCGGCACGGGGGGCGGGGCTGGACTTCCCCCGTCAGGCACTCCATGCGGCGCGGCTGGGCTTTACCCACCCCAGAACAGGGGAAAAACTGCTGTTTGAAACCCCAATGCCGCCCGACATGCACGAACTCGAACAAAGCCTGAGCGACTCGTAACCGGGCGGGACTGACCCCGAGTCCCGTTTAAAGAGGACCGCACAGGTCCACTAACTGTGGCGGTTTTGCTACCATGCGTAGCTGTTTTCTTGACAGGGTGTATTTTTCGGGCGCACCCTCTTGCTCCATACCGCTTTGTGTACCGTACGGCGGGAAGGGGCCTTGGGTGTCTGTTGCTCATGCAGAGGGCAGGTGCTGGGGCTGCCACTATTTTCCATCGGGTACTGGAACTTGCCGCTACTTATTGGGTGCGCCTGTTGACGGGACAGGAACCAAACGCACCCGTGGGAGTTTCCAGCTCAGGAAGGAGTACTCAAATCATGGCCTCCGTCATTGATGTTGGGCCTGAAGGCAATCTTTCAAGGTACCTTCAGGAAATTCGTAAATACCCCCTGCTTACGCCGGAAGAGGAACTCTCCCTCTCGCGCAAATGGCGCGACAAGGGGGACGTCAAGGCCGCCCACCGGCTGGTCACCTCCCATCTGCGGCTGGTTGCCAAGATTGCCATGGGGTACCGGGGCTACGGCCTGCCAATTAACGAACTGATCAGCGAAGGCAACGTGGGTATGATGCAGGCCGTGCGCCGCTTCGACCCCGAAAAAGGCTTCCGTCTGGCAACCTATGCCATGTGGTGGATCCGTGCGGCCATTCAGGAATACATCCTGCATAGCTGGTCGCTGGTCAAAATGGGGACTACCGCCGCCCAGAAAAAGCTGTTCTTCAACCTGCGCCGCCTCAAGGGCCAGATGCAGGCGATTGATGATGGCGATCTCAAACCCGAACAGGTCAACAAGATCGCCACAACCCTTGGTGTGTCCGAGCAGGATGTGGTGGACATGAACCGCCGCATGGCTGCCCCCGACCATAGCCTGAACGCGCCGCTCAAGGCTGATCAGGAGAGCGAGTGGCAGGACCGTCTGGTGGACGATCAGGTCAATCAGGAAGAAGTTTACGCCGAGAACGAGGAAATGTCGGGCCGCAAAGCCCTGCTGACCACAGCGCTTGAGACGCTGAATGAGCGTGAACGCCGTATTTTTTCCGAACGCAGGCTCAAAGATGACCCGGCAACGCTGGAAGAGCTGGCCCACGACTACGGCATATCCCGCGAGCGGGTACGCCAGATTGAAGTGCGGGCGTTTGAAAAAGTGCAGGAAGCGATGAAGAAGGAAGTCGCGGCCCGCCGTAGCGCTACATCGGGGGACTAAGTTCCCCCTGGTGTGGGCTGCAAGGGGCAGCGGTTGCGTGCTGTAACGGCTATCCGGTGGTGATAAAACCGATGTGCCGGTGCATGCAGCACTTCGCCCACAGGGTTGTGGGGTCAGGCGTGGGCGACGTCCTGCACAAAAAACGTGGCGTCCGTGCGCCCGTTCCAGCTTTCCGCCCGCAGGTACCCCGCCAGATGGAGGGAAGGGCGCGTTGCGTCCTCCAGCACCTGTGCCAGAGGGTTCCCTTCCGCTTTGAATAAAAGAGCTTTGAGCCTGCTGCCATTGCTGGCGCGGATCAGCACCCGCAGGGTGTTGCCATCACGCCCGATGCGGTCTGTGCGTACAATAGTGGCATTGGGCAGGGCAAGCAGCGGTTCGGGGTTGCCCGCGCCAAAGGGTGCAAGGGCGGCCATATCCCCCGCCAGTTCCGCCGTAGCGCCACTGACTGCCACAACCGCATCTATGGTCAGGTCCACGGTAGGGGGCAACGCGGCAGCCTGTGGCAGGCGGGTGTTGAGAAAGGTGTGGAACTCGGCCAGCCTGCCCGCATCCAGCGAGAACCCGGCCGCCATGGCGTGCCCGCCCCCGGTCTTGAGCATACCTGCCTGACGTGCGGCAATAATGACGGTGCCAAGGTCCAGCCCGGGTACCGAGCGACCGGAGCCTTTTATGCTGCCGTCCTCCTGCTGTGCGCCAACAAGAGCGGGGCGGTTAAAGCGTTCTTTTATGCGCCCGGCCACAATGCCGACAACACCGGGGTGCCAGTCCTGCCCGGCCAGCAGAATAACGCCGTGGCCAGCGTCCCTCTGTTCTGCGGCCTGCTCCATGGCGCGGTTCAGAATATCGGCTTCCACGTCCTGCCTGCGGCGGTTGACCGCATCCAGCCGCTCAGCCATCTGCTTTGCGTCATGCACATCGGGGCAGCGGAGCAGGCGTAGGCCAAGGGCTGCTTCGGCTATGCGGCCACCGGCGTTGATGCGTGGCCCCAGTGCAAACCCGCACGAAAACGCATCCGGCGCCTTGCTCACCCCTGCAACTTCCAGCAGGGCGGCAATGCCCACGCGCTGGCGCGCCGCCATGATTTTAAGCCCCTCAGCCACAAACAGGCGGTTGACCCCCTGTAAGGGCATGACGTCACACACCGTGGCCAGTGCTACAAGGTCCAGCAGTGGGCGCAGGTCGGGCTGGGGGTGTTCGGCGGTAAAAAAGCCGTTCTGGCGCAAGGTGCGTCTGGTAGCCACAGTTGCCAGAAAGCTCAGTGCCGCAGCGCAGATATGCCCAAGCCCGGAGGTACAGTCCACCCGGTTGGGGTTTACGGTTGCCAGAATGTCGGGCAGCGCATCCTCGGACTTATGGTGGTCGAGCACCACCACATCGGCCTTGCCTGCCAACTGGTTGAGAATGGGGGCGGATGCCGTGCCACAGTCCACGCAGACCAGCAGTGTGGCCCCTTGTGCCACCAGAGCCTCGAGTGCGGGCAGGTTGGGGCCGTAGCCCTCGGTCATGCGGTCGGGAATATGGGTTAGAACAGAACAGCCGAGCTGCTCAAAAAAAGCGGCCAGCACGGCACTGGCGCAGGCCCCGTCCACGTCATAGTCACCAAAAACACCTATGGTCTCCCCCGCCTGTACGGCCTGCGCCATGCGGGCCGCAGCCTTGTCCATATCGGTCAGGCAGGAGGGGTCGGGCATAAGCGCGCGGAGCGATGGCGCCAGAAAGTGGGGAGCATGCTCGGGGCTGACCCCGCGCATGGCCAGCAGACGGCCCACAATTTCGGGTATGCCAAGCTGCTGGGCCAGTGCGGCCCCCAGCCGGTTGGTCGCGGGGTTGTCTGCTCCCTCCCGCCATGACCAGCGCCGCCCGTTTACGCTGTGCTCCACATTGAGCACAGCGGGTGTTGGGACGGGGCTGGGTGTTTGCGCATCGGGCGGTGTGGCGGTGGGGAGCATGGGGTTAAAAAACGCCTGTTATTGGGGCGTCCATGTTTTGGTTTTGAAGTTGTGGTGCCCCTCGATAAAGCGGGAGGTCCCGGATTTGGAGCGCATGACCAGCGAGTGCGTGACGGCCTGATGCGGGTACTGCCGCACGCCGCGCAGTAGCGCACCTGTGGTTACGCCTGTTGCGGAGAACAGCACGGAGCCTGCGGCCATGTCGTGCAGGTCCAGCTTGCGGTCGGGGTTTTTGCCGGGGTTCATCTTCTGTGCGCGCGCACGCTGTGCGTCGTCCTCGAACAGCAGGCGGCCCTGCATCTGGCCTTCTACGCAGCGTACGGCAGCAGCCGTCAGCACCCCTTCAGGCGCGCCGCCGGAGCCTACGTAAATATCAACCTGACTGCTGTCCAGGCAGGCGGCAATGCCGCCGGCTACGTCACCATCGCTCAGCAGGCGTACGCGCGCACCTGCGGCGCGGGCGCGGGCGATCATTTCCTCGTGCCGTTCGCGGTCGAGTGTGCAGAGCAGGAGGTCCTGCACGCTTTTGCCACGGGCCTTGGCAAGGTTCTTCAGGTTGGTTTCAATTGTGTTTTCAAGGTCCACAACGCCTGCGGGCAGGTTGGGGCCAACCACGATCTTGTCCATGTACACGTCCGGTGCGTGCAAAAAATTGCCGCGCTCAGCCAGTGCCACCACGGTAATGGCGTTTGGCATGTCCTTGGCGCACAGGTTTGTGCCTTCAAGCGGGTCCACGGCAATGTCCATGGCGGGGCCGCCGGAGCCCACTTTTTCACCAATATAGAGCATGGGCGCTTCGTCCATTTCGCCCTCACCAATGACCACGGTGCCGTCAATGGCCACGGTGTCAAAGGCAATGCGCATGGCTTCCACCGCAGCGCCATCTGCATCGTTCTTGCGGCCACGGCCCGTCCAGCGGGCAGAGGCAAGGGCCGCTGCTTCGGTTACGCGTACCAGCTCAAGAGCCAGATTGCGGTCGGAAACAACAAAAGGGGAGGGGCCAATGGAATCAGACATGAGAAAGCGGGATCCTTAATTGCACAATCGGTCAGAGGGTGGAGCGGGGCTGGCCAAGGGGTCTCAGGCAGCCTCGATCCGGATCACGACTGTGGAGTCTGTCACAACACTCAGGGCGTCAATCCGGGTGATAGCGTCCTGCATGGCCGCCTCGGATGTCCGATGTGTGACCAGAACAAGGGGAACATAAGGCGTGCTGTCATTTTCCGCCGGATGCTGGAGCATGCTGCGTAGCGAGACACCACAGTCACGCAATATGGCGGTAATGTCGGCAATAACGCCGGGGCGGTCCTCCACCATCAGGCGCAGGTAGAATGCCCCTTCACCACTGGAGATGGGGCAGGCCCGCAGCGGGGGCTGGCTGCTGCTCTGCACGCCCCATACGGCAATGGTGTTGCCACGCGCAATATCCACCAGATCCGCCGTGACCGCACTGGCCGTGGGGCCTGCACCGGCTCCGCGTCCCTCGATCATGATCCGGCCGACAAATTCGCCTTCCGCCACCACGGCGTTGAACACGCCATCCACCTGCGCAAGGGGGGCATGCTGGGGTACAAGGCAGGGGGTTACGCGGGCATGCAGCCCGGCGTCAGTCATGCTGGCAAGGCCGAGCAGTTTGATGCGGTAGCCAAGAGCGCGGGCAAAGCTCTGGTCCACAGCGCCAATGCTGCGGATGCCTTCCACATGCACGCTGTCAAACGCCACGGGCTGGCCAAAGGCAAGACCTGCCAGAATGGTCAGCTTGTGGGCGGCGTCCAGCCCGTCCACATCGGTGGAGGGGTCGGCCTCTGCATAGCCAAGGTCCTGCGCGTCCTTGAGCACGGTTGCAAAGTCCTTGCCCGTCTCGCGCATGACGGTGAGGATGTAGTTGCAGGTGCCGTTGAGAATACCGCCAACGCGCAGCAGACGGTCTGCCGCCAGCCCTTCTCGCACGGTTTTAATGGCGGGAATGCCGCCAGCAACCGCTGCTTCAAACAGCAGGGGGGCGTTGTTGTCCGCACTCAGGCGGGCAAGGGTGGAACCATGCAGGGCCAACAGCGCCTTGTTGGCCGTAACCACCGGCTTGCCTGCGGCAAGGGCGGCTTCCACCAGTGCGCGGGCCGTGCCTTCTGCCCCGCCAATCAGCTCCACCACCACGTCCACGTCCGGGTCGTTTACCAGATCGGTTGCGTTGTCGTACCAGCGCAGGGCGGACACATCCACCCCACGGTCGCGCGTGCGCTCACGCGCGCTGACGGCCACAACCTCCAAAGGACGGCCAGCGCGTGCGCTCAGCAGGTCCGCATTGGCGCGCAACAGTGTAATAACGCCCGCGCCAACCGTGCCGAGCCCGGCAATGCCAAGACGAAGAGGAGAAGAAGAGGGAGAGGATGTCACGGTACAACAGACTCCGGTTTTTGGGCTGGGTTGGAAGAGGGAGGGGCTTTGACGCCGTGGGCCGCCATAAAGCCCTTGATCGAACGCAGGGCCTGACGCAGGCGGTGAGTGTTCTCCACCAGCCCGATGCGGACGTGGTCATCGCCGTATTCACCAAAGCCAAGGCCCGGAGCCACGGCAACGCCTGCCTCCTCAAGCAGGAGTTTGGAGAAGGCAACACTCCCCATCTCGCGGAAGTGTTCGGGAATGGGCGCCCATGCAAACATGGACCCTTCGGGGGAGGGAACATCCCACCCGGCCGAATGCAGGCCCTTTATCAGCACGTCGCGGCGCTCCTTGTACAGGTTGCGCAGGTCGGCCACGCAGTCCTGCGGCCCGTTCAGTGCCGTGACCGCCGCAACCTGAATGGGGGTGAACGCCCCGTAATCCAGATAGGATTTGATGCGCGTCAGGGCAGAAATCAGCCGTTCATTACCTGCGGCAAAGCCCACGCGCCAGCCTGCCATGGAGTAGGTCTTGGAGAGTGAGGTAAATTCCACCGCAATGTCACGCGCGCCGGGTACGGCCAGAATGGATGGGGGCACCAGATCGCCAAAATAGATTTCCGCGTAAGCCAGATCAGACAGAATCCAGATTTCCTCACGCCGGGCAAAGGCGACCAGCTCCTTGTAAAAATCCAGATCAGCCAGATACGACGTGGGGTTGGACGGAAAGTTGACAATCAGCGCCGTGGGCTTGGGCACGGAGTGGCGGACAGCGCGTTCGAGTGCGCGCAGCATGTCCTCGTTCGGGGTGGCGGGGATGGAGCGCACGGACGCCCCGGCAATAATAAACCCGAACTGGTGAATGGGGTAGGACGGGTTAGGCACCAGAATGGTGTCCCCCGGGCTGGTAATGGCGGAGGCCAGATTGGCCAGCCCTTCCTTGGAGCCAAGGGTCACAATCACTTCGCTGTCGGGGTTGAGCTTTACGTTAAAGCGCCGGTCATAATACCCCGCCACGGCCTTGCGCAGGCCGGGAATACCCCGGCTGACCGAATAGCGGTGCGAGCGCGGGTCGTTTACCGTTTCAATCAGCTTGTTGACGATGTGGGGCGGGGTGGGGGTGTCCGGGTTGCCCATGCCAAGGTCAATAATATCCTCGCCCCGTGCGCGCGCTGCTGCCTTGGCCTGATTGACAGAGGCAAACACGTAAGGCGGCAGGCGGCGGATGCGATGGAACTCTTCGGTCATGGACTTTGGGTGCTCTGAAAGGACAGGGGGCATGGCCCCTGTTGGATGGTAGGGAGAGGGCATAGTAATCGCCAAAACGGAACAGGCAACTCCTGTGGATGCAAAACCGCCGTGCGGGTGTGTTTTTACCGTCCGCTGGCAGGCCGCTGCCGGGTGGTGGTGGGGTGTTTTATGGGGGTGTCAGCACTTTTGCCCCGGTTCCAAACGCATCTCCGCGCACGGTTATGGCGCTGGGGGGAACACCTCGTTTGGCAAGTTCCGTGGCAAGGCGGTTGGCGCGCAGCAGGCCAAGGCGCACGGCATCGGCCTGATCCTGAGCGCTCATGGAGGCGGCATCGCCAAACCCGCGAATGCTCAGCGGGCCGTGAGGGCTTTTCTGTATCACCTTGTCCAGCGTCTGCTCCTGCCCGCTGGAGAGCTGGTCGGACTGGGGCAGGAAGTGGAAGGCCGTACCCCGGATATCTGTCAGGTCATAGTTGGGGCGTTTGGCGTCGGGGATGTTGGCATCCGTTGGGACGTCAAAACCGGGGAAGGTGGGCGCCGTAGGCGGGCTTTGCGGTATTTGTGGAATCTGGTCGGGGCGCAGGTCGGGAATGTCTGCTTTTTCATGCACCTCGGGCATGGCCACCTCGGCTTGTGCTTGCGTTTTTGCCGTGGTGGCGCTGCTCAGCCCGGTTATGCCCGGAAGGCTCGGCTTTGGCAGCTTTGGCGGTGTGGGCAGCGCCGTGGGGGCCGGTGGGGGTGGTGTGTCCGCCGCATCCATGATTGCGCCGTTCACCCCTTCAGGCAGGGTCGGCTGGGTGGTTTTTTGGCCAGTGCCAGTGCCAGTGCCAGTGCCAGTGCCAGTGCCAGTGCCAGTGCCAGTCGGGCCGGGTGGGGGCGGAATATCAGGAATGATCGTGCCGTTGGCGGCTACGGTCCGGTAGGCAAGGTTGCGCTCGCGGGCCAGTTGCTCGCTCAGCAGCACGCGGGCCTGCGGGGAGGGTAAGTCGGGGGCTTGTGTGGGGGTCAGGCCCACTATGGGGTAGGGGTCATACTGCCCCGGTGGTGGTGGGCGCTGTGTGGCAATAACCCCGCCACGCAGGGTGCGCGTCCACTCCAGCGTT
This sequence comes from Acetobacter okinawensis, assembly GCF_002153655.1. Classification (GTDB taxonomy): domain Bacteria; phylum Pseudomonadota; class Alphaproteobacteria; order Acetobacterales; family Acetobacteraceae; genus Acetobacter; species Acetobacter okinawensis_A. The sequence continues at coordinate 58,392 of NZ_JOPJ01000003.1, read as the reverse complement.
GCGTCCACTGCATCGCGGTGTTCGCAGCCTGTTATGGCGCTGCCGCAGGCCATAAGAGCGACCACGCGGGCAGCCTGCGTAAAGCGGGCGTGCCGGGGGGTATGGGTCCGGCCTGTCGGCTTACGCTCCAAGGGGGGCTGCTGCATGGCGAGGTGACTGCTCCAAAACCTGATACAATTTGCACCCTACCTTACCCTTTTCCCTCCTCCGTGGCGAGAGAGCGCATGATTGCCCCTTGGCAGGCACGTTCGGGCAGCGCAGGATAAGGACATGAACACTGATACGGAACAATGTGCGGAGACAGCAATGACGGGCCTCTTCTCCCGTAACGCCATCAGGCTGGACGATGAACCGGAAACCCCCGAAACCCCGGAAAAAGAGGAAGGCAAAGCCTCTGGTGCCCCGCAGGGTGAGCTTGAGCACAAGCTGTTCAAGCAGCGGAAGGTGCTTATTTTTGGTGGCATAAACGACAAGGTCGCGCGTGACGTAACCGGCCGCCTGCTGGCTCTGGCCGGTGAGTCCGACAAGCCGATTGATGTGTACGTCAACTCCCCCGGCGGGCATGTGGAAAGTGGCGACACAATCCATGACATGATCCGCTTTGTCGATTCGGTTGCTCCGGTCAACATGATCGGCACGGGTTGGGTGGCATCTGCTGGTGCGCTTATTTTTGCCGCCGGTCACAAGGACCGTCGATTCTGCCTGCCCAACACGCGCTTCCTGCTCCACCAGCCCATGGGCGGTGTGCGCGGCCCCGCGACTGATATTGATATCGAAGCGCGTGAAATTATTAAAATGCGTGAACGCCTGAACCACCTGTTCGCGCGAGAAACCGGACAGGCCTACGAAAAAATCGTCAAGGACACGGACCGTAACTACTGGATGTCCGCAAAAGAGGCGATTGATTACGGTTTAGTGACCAAGATCATTTCTAAGCTGGGTGATCTGCACTAACACGGGGGCATCGCCGCCATTCTTCATTGGGGAGTGGCGGCATGTTTCAGGTTTATTGGACCTTCCGGCGTTCCAGCCACTCAGGGCCGGTTGCACAAAGGGGAGGTCCCCAGATAACGGGTTCCTCACATGGGTTCTCTGAGCGATATTTATTCCCGTCTGCCCGAAAGCATGGACGACCTTCCGGCTCCGCCCAATGCAGAGGCTGTGGTTGAGGCGGATTTTCGTGCACGCCACTGGCTGAGCCCCGTCCGTGGGCCGCTCAAGCCCGGGTCGGACGCACACAAGCGTGCACTGGCGGAAATGTTCCGCGATACGTTTAATCCCTACAAGCCATCCGTCATCGACTGGCCCAAACTGGACCCCGAGACCCTGCACCGCGTGACCTCCCTGCCGATCTGGGACATTGCCGTGCAGACCGAGGGCAAGGCCCGCCTGCGCATGGCCGCCTATGCCAATCTGGTCACGGACCCCGATGTCAAGGACGCCATCTCGCGCAATGCGTGGGAAGAAAACCGGCACAAGGAAGTGCTGTCCAAGATGGTGGCGGCCTACAACATTCCCATGGCCCCCGAGCCCCCGTATGTTGAGCCAAAAGACGTTGAGTGGGCGTATCTGGTCACCGGGTTTTCGGAATGTGTGGACAGTTTTTTTGCTTTTGGCATGTTCGAACTGGCCAAGCGTTCGGGCTACTTCCCCGAAGCGCTGACAGACACGTTCGAGCCGATCATGCAGGAAGAATGCCGCCACATCCTGCTGTTTGCCAACTGGCTGGCATGGTACCGCGCGGTCATGCCGTGGTGGCGCCGCCCGTTCTTTGAGGCCAAGGTATGGGCTGTCTGGGGCTTTTTGGCCTACGAACGCATGAGCCTTGCCCGCACGGTGGATGACAGCGGGCAGGTCCACACGCAGGATAACAACTTTACCGTGACCGGCACCAAGGAAGTGACCAACATCCAGATCACCCTGCCCGAGTTCATGGACCTGTGCCTGGAAGAGGACGACCGGCGTTTTGCCGGGTATGACCCCCGTCTGCTCCGTCCGACCACAACCCCCGCCATTGCCCGCGTTATCCGCGATGTGGGGCGTGCGTGGGAGTTTGCTTCTGGCATTTTCAAAGCCAATGCCAAAAAGGCTGCCTGAGTTTTTTGGCAGTTGTGCATGCGCTGGCAGCCTGCCCCGATCTGGGGCAGGCTGTTTTTGTTTGGAGCGGTATGTGCGGCTTCATGCAGGCCGGGGTGTAAAACACGGCGCATGCTCCTTACCTAATACGCATGCTGTGCGGCCCAGACCGGCTTGGGACGCACGGTTTTGGTACAGATGATCAGGAACAGGGTAGTGTCATGACCGAGTATTCTCCCCCACGGGTATGGGTCTGGAACAAGGGTAATGGGGGTGCGTTTGCCAGCACCAACCGTCCGGTGGCTGGCCCCACGCATGAGCAGGCGCTGCCAGTCGGCAAACATCCGCTGCAACTTTATTCTCTGGCGACCCCGAACGGCGTCAAGGTTACGACCATGCTGGAGGAACTGCTGGCGCTGGGCCACAAGGGGGCGGAATACGATGCGTGGCTGATCCGTATTGGGGAGGGGGATCAGTTTGGCAGCGGGTTTGTGCAGATCAACCCGAATTCAAAAATTCCGGCTATGGTGGACCAGAGCGGGGAACACCCGGTCCGGGTGTTTGAATCCGGCTCCATTCTGCTCTATCTGGCCGAAAAATTTGGGGCGTTCCTGCCTGCCGATCATCAGGGCCGTACCGAGTGCCTGAACTGGCTGTTCTGGCAAATGGGTAGCGCACCCTATGTGGGTGGCGGGTTTGGGCATTTTTACGCCTATGCCCCCCACAAGATAGAATATGCGATCGACCGTTTTGCCATGGAGACCAAGCGGCAGCTTGATGTGCTCAACCGCAGGCTGGCCCAGAGCGCATATATTGCGGGCGATGACTATACCATTGCCGATATGGCCATTTTGCCGTGGTATGGCTGGCTGGTGGAAGGCTGGCTGTATAATGCGGCAGAGTTTTTGAGCGTGCAGGACTACCCGCATGTGCAACGCTGGGCAACCGAACTGCTTGCCCGCCCCGCCGTGCAGCGCGGGCGCATGGTCAACCGCACTTTTGGCGACCCCGCCAGCCAGTTGCATGAGCGCCACGATGCCAGCGATTTTGCAACCAGAACAGAAGACCGCCTGAACGCCACAAAGCCCTGAAGAATGGCCACACGGCAGGCCCGCTCCAGTAAGGGCTCTGCCTGCCGCGCAGGGTTTGCTGTTTACCCTCTGTTTATGGTGCGGGTGTCTGCCCGCGCCATAATGTGGGGCTGGTCAGGATTTTTTTACAAATTCGGACTTCAGGTTCATTGCACCAATGCCGCTGATCTTGCAGGCAATGTTGTGTCCGTCCGAGCCATCAACCAGTTTGATGTTCTTGACCTTGGTGCCACTTTTGACCACCAGCGATGACCCTTTGACCTTAAGGTCCTTGGTTACGGTAATGGTGTCACCATCAGCCAGCACATTGCCGTTGGCATCGTGGATAACGCCGGTGTCCCCCGCATCCGTCTCCGCGCTGGTGGAGAGTTCGTTCCATTCATGCGCACATTCGGGGCAGACCCACAGCCCACCGTCCTGATAAATATGCTCACACCCGCATTGCGGACAGTTGTGTTGGTCGCTCATGTGCATCCCCCCGTGTTACAATCGGGGGCAACCTAATACATGCGCCGGCCAATAGAAATAGCGGCAGCGCAGTGCATTAGTTCAGCGTGGCTTATGCGGTGGAGGCGTTTGTGGCCTGTGCCACCGGTTTGCGATGGGCGCGTACACACAGCAGCACGCTGAACACGACACAGCCAAAAGCCACGGCCTGTGTGCCTGTAGGCATGCGCTGCTCCCATATAAACCCGTAGCAGAGCGAGAATAGGGTTTCGAACAGGATCATCTGCCCGACCAGTGTCAGCGGGAGGAGCTGGTTCATCCTGTTCCACAACGCATTGCCCGCAATGGAGGCCAGCAGGGCCACCCCGGCGCTGACCAGTGCAAAATTGCTCCATTGCGCCAGCCCGTGGGTTGTGGGGTCCAGCAGCAGGGCAAGGGGGAGCAGGGCCAGATTCTGCGCACCTGTTGCAAGCCCGGTCAGCAGGTTCCAGTCATGGGCGGAAAAATGGCGCTGGCGCACAAGGGCGCGGCTGTTGCCCACGGCATACAGCGTCCATGACCCAAGGGCGGCTACGGCACAGAGCAGCCCAAAAAAAGGCGCGCGTGCGACGGAGTGCGTGTGCATGGCCTGCCAGCCAATACAGATTGCCCCCGCCACACAAAGTGTGATGGAAGGCAGCAGCTGGCGCAGGGGCAGCGCGTCCTTGTCGCGGCTGCCAACCAGCGTGACCAGCACGGGCAAAAACCCGATGACAAGAGTAGTGGTGGTTATGCCCCCGTTTTTGACCGCGCTGGAGAGCAGAACATAGTAAGCCGTATTCCCCGCAAAGGAGAGCCAGTTAAGGGTCCACCACGTGCGGAGTGGCACGGTGTGGCTTAAAACCCGCCAGCGTGGGGCAACCATGGCGGCAGCAAACAGGCCATACAGGACGTAGCGGCCACAGGCCATTTCCAGCGGTGTAAAACTGCGGATGAGCTCGGGCGCCAAAAAGACCAGCCCCCACAGAGCACCGGCCCCCATGCCACAGGCAATACCTTTACCAAGGTTATGGTGCTCGGCCGGATGGTGCATGGTTTATGCCGCCTTAATCGGAATGATGGGGCCCGCTGTTCTACCGGGTGGGCAAAACCCGAAGGCGGAACTGCGGGGGGAGTGTATGTGTATGCCTCTTAGCCACAAGTGCAGGTCCAGCGCAATTTGGTATGTCGGTGGGTGCTTGGTGCACAGGTGGTTGTGATGCCACGCACCTATAAAAGCCGTTTTGGATCAGGCGTTCCCAAAACGTCTGTAACGGAACGGAGGGGGTGTTTGCGGGCGGCTGGCAATGGCCTGCGTGACCTGCTGGTGGTCGGGGGATTTATGGCACACCGGGTCGGCAGCGCTGGCGTTGCCTGCAAGGGCCAGCGCCTGACAGCGGCAGCCCCCCCAGTCCTCCTCCTTGAAGGCGCAGGACTGGCAGGGTTCGGGCATCCACTGTGTGCCACGGAAGAGGGTAAAAATGGGAGCTTCCTCCCATATGGCGGCCAGTCCTGCATCGCGCACATTGGGGAAGGTGATGTTGGGTATGGTTTCCGCCGCATGGCAGGGCAGAACTTTGCCGGTGGGGGTGACGTTTAAAAAACGCTGGCCCCACCCGCCCATGCAGGGTTTGGGTCGGTCCTCATAATAATCGGGGGTTACAAAATCTATGCTCATGCGCCCCGCAAGCCTTGTGCGTGCAGCGTTAACGGCCTCGGTCGTGGCGTCAATCTGGGCGCGGTCGGGCAGGAGTGCATCGCGGTTGAGCAGGCCCCAGCCATAATACTGGGTATGCGCAATTTCCACCCGCCTTGCCCCCAGTTGCTCGGCCAGTTCCAGCATGGCGGGTACCCGCTCTGCATTCTGGCGGTGGATAACAAAGTTGAGTGTCAGCGGCAGGCCTTCGTCCGTAATCAGACGGGCGGCTTCCAGCTTTTTGGCATGGGCGCCAGCCATGTTGGCAATACGGTCTGCTGTTGTGGCCTGCGCGTCTTGGAAGGAGAGCTGGATATGGTCCAGACCCGCATCAGCCAGTGCGCGCAGGCTATCGGGGCGGATAAGCACGCCTGACGTAATGAGGTTGGAATACAGGCCCGCCTTGGCCGCATGGCGTACAAGCTCGGGCAGGTCGGGGCGGGCCATTGGCTCCCCGCCGGAAAAATGCACCTGTAGCACGCCCATCTGCGCGGCCTCGTCCAGCACGCGCTGCCATTCCGCCGTACCCAGTTCCTGCGTTCTGGGGTCGAGCATAAGCGGGTTGGAGCAGTAGGGGCATTGCAGGGGGCAGCGGTGGGTTAGCTCCGCCAGCAGGCTCATGGGGGGTGGTGGGGCGGTCATGCGTGCAGCAGAACCTGCTTTTCGGCCAGTTCGGCCACCATGGCCAGCACGTCCTGCGCAATAACGGGGCGGGGCGCGTCAAACTTCTGTGCCAGCAGGTCTATGACTGCGCCAAGCGTGCGTGTGCCATCCACCAGTTGCAGAATTTCTGCTGCTACCGGGTCGGCATGGAAGGCGCGTTCGGGGGCCTGAATAAACCACATCTCGCGCACGCGGTCGTATTGCAGGCGCGTGCCACGCGCAAAGCGTGGCACGGTGGTCTCGGTTATGCTGTGGGCCGGAGCCCCGGTCATGCCTGCGTGTCCGGGCGGAATGCGCCGGGGGGAATGCGAGCAGGCACCACATAGGCGTAATCCAGCGCATCCAGCATGGACCACAGCACGTTACATTTGAACTTCAGCGCGTCGAGCACGGCTTTCTGCTGTTCCGCCGTGCGGGCGTGTTCGCGCACATAGGCTAGTGCAAAGGCGGAATCCTGCGGGGCCTGCGTCAGCCGGGGTTTGAAGTAGGCAAGTGTTTCCTCGGTCACAAAGTCATAGTTGCCGAGCATGCCCGCCACACGTTCGCTGATGATGGTGGGGGAGAAAAGCTCCGTCAGGGAGGAGGCTATGGCCTCCAGAATGGAGCGTTCGCGTACGAACTGTACATAGGCCTCCACGGCAAAGCGTGTGCCCGGTAGCAACCCGTCGAGTGATTGCACATACGCGCGGTCCAGCCCCAGCCCATCGGTCAGCTTGAGCCAGCGGGCCACGCCCCCCGTGCCGGGCTGTGTGCCGTCATGGTCCTCCAGCCTGCGCCGCCATTCACGCCGCAGTTCCGTGGTGGGCAGGCGGGCCAGCAGGGAGGCATCTTTTGCGGGAATGCTGGCCTGATAATAGTAGCGGTTCAGCGCCCATGCCTGCACCTGCCCCTTGTTGAGCTTGCCGTCATGCAGGGCGCGGTGGAAGGGGTGCAGGTTGTGGTAACGCTCCGCCCCAATGGCGCGCAGGGCGGCTTCCAGCGCATCGGGGGTGAGAATACGGTCTGTCATAGTCTTACCTTCATGCCATCAAAGGCCACGTCCCAGCCTGCGGCTTCGGCCTGTTTGCGCTCGGGGCTGTCTGCGAGCAGAACGGGGTTGGAATTGTTGATGTGGATGAGAATCTTGCGTTTGACATCCATCCCGGCAAAGGCGGCAAAGGTGCCATCGGGCTGGTCAGCCAGAGACATATGGCCCATGCGGTGGCCGGTTTTGCTGCCAAGGCCTGCGCGCACCATTTCATCATCAGTCCACAGGGTGCCGTCAAAGAACACGGCGTCCGCACCGTTTATGCGCGTGCGCAGGGCGTCTGTCATCATGGCGCAACCGGGAATGAACAGGGCGTGGGACGTGCCATCGGTTATGTCCAGCCCGATTGTCTCACCATTATTCATGATCTCGGCCGGGTTTTCGGTTTTTTCGGCATAGAGTGGCACCTTGCCGGGGACCGAAAACGGGGTAATGCAAAAGCCCGGTGGTTCAAGGGCTATCGGGCGGTCCAGCATCATGGGCAGGCGCGGCACAAGAGTGCGGTCGAGCGCGGTAAATATGGGGTTGGCGTCCAGCTGGTCCAGCACGGCTTGGGTTGCATACAGCCCAAACGCCTGCCGCTCACGCAGGGTCAGCAGGCCGGTAATGGCGTCAATTTCGCCACTGGTCAGCACAACTCCGGCAATGGGGGTGGAGCGCAGGCCGGTGCGGGGGTGCAGGTCGGGGGTCTGGTTGATCTGGGTCCGCAGGTCGGGGGAGGCATTGAGCACATACCATGATGTGCCATCCCCGCTGACAGCAATGGAGGCCTGTGTGCGGGCAGGGGCTGCGGGGTCGCCCGCGCGGGCGCGGCGGCAGGCGGGGGCGTTGGAGTTCCATTGCGGAAAACCGCCACCGGCGGCAGCGCCAAGGACAACAATATCAAGCATAAGAGGCTTTCTGAACAAAAAAGCCGTCAGGGGGCAAGCCGGTTAGGCACAACCCACCTGACGGCTGAGGAGGGGGAGCCCTCCCTTATTTTTTTTGACCGCAGACATAGCTGTTGATTTCTGCGCCCAACGGGATTTCCGTCACTTTTGGTGCGTTCCAGGCCATGATGTGCCTCCTTGGCATTGGGTGTGGTGTGCACAAAACGCAGCCACACATCGCAAGAACATGCGGTGCGTCAGAGCGGGGGTCAGTGTGATGAAAAATAACAAACGTGCAAGGGTTTGCGCCTGCATAAGGGGGTTGTGCACGGCTTTCTCACGGGAGTGTGATTGACCGCCCCCTTCAGGGCTGGTGCAGGTGTTTCATTCTGAAACACATTGAACGGTCGGGTGCAGGTCCAGCCGCATGGCGCAGCGGGTGGTGGCGTCAAAGCCATGCGCCACCTCCTGTTCCAGTATATGGCTCAGCCGTGCATCCAGCGCATTGGCGGGTACAACGTAAAACCCGGCGGAGGCATAAAACCGCGCGTTCCACGGCACGGCCCGAAAGGTTGTAAGCGTGACGTGGCGCATACCCCGCTCCTGTGCCGCTTGGCACGCGCTACGCAGCAGGCGGCGGCCCAGCCCGTGGCCCTGTGCAGCCTGTGCGACCGACATTTCCTGTATATGCAGTGTCTGCCCGCAAGGGGTGGCGCTTAAAAAGCCGCGTAACTGGCCCGTTGCCTCTACCCCGACCCAGCAGGTCTGTGTTGCAACGCAGTTCTGGTGGGCGGTTGCGGGCATGGTTGCGCTCCCGACCAGCCATGCCAGCTCCGGTATGTTGGCAAAAGCTCGTGCCGCGTCCTGCTCCAGTGCGGGCAGGTGGGCACACTCCGCCAGAGTGGCAAGGCGGACTGTGCAGGAGCGTGGCCCTGCTGCATGGCGGGCTTGCGTGTGGGGCGTAAACCCCGCGCCGTTGGTCCGCTCAGGCAGGGGAAGGCGCGCCATCGGCAAGGGTGACAATGAGCGGCACATGGTCGGACGGGCGCTCCTTGGCGCGTTCGTCCCTGTCTGGTTGTGCTGTTTGCAGGCGTTCGGCCACGCGGGGGGAGAGGAGCATGTGGTCGATCCGCAACCCGCTGTCACGCGGCCATGCCCCGGCCTGATAATCCCAGAAGGTGTAGGCCGCCCCGCTGGGGTGGAGGGCGCGCAGCGCGTCGGTCAGGCCCAGCCAGCGCAGACGCCGCCATGCGGCCCGGCTTTGTGGGCGCACCAGCGCATCATCCGGGCCAAGAGCGCCGGGGGCGCAGTCCTCGGCTGTGGGGCAGATGTTATAGTCCCCCGCCAGCACAAAGTCCGTATCCTGCCCCAAAAACGCCTGAGCGCGCGTAGTGAGCGCGGACAGAAACTCCAGCTTGGTGGCATATCCCTGCTCCGCACCGGAGTTGCCGTTGGGCAGGTACAGGTTGCCCAGCACCAGCCCTTGGGTCTGCACCTCCACATAGCGTGCGGCGGGGTCGGTAAAGCCGGGCAGGTGCTCGGTGGTGACCGTAAAGTCCCCGCGCACCAGAGTGGCAACCCCGTTATACGACTTCTGCCCGACCACGGCGCAGCCGTAGCCAGCCTGCTCAAACGCGGCGGTGGGGAACAGATGCGCCTCGCACTTGATTTCCTGCATCATCAGCACATCGGGCTGTTCGCGCGCCAGCCAGTCCAGCACCAGGTCCTGCCGCAGGCGAACCGAGTTTACGTTCCATGTTGCGAGCTTCATGCGAGGGAAAAGCTCGTGCCGCAACCGCAGGAGGAGGCCGCATTGGGGTTGGAAACACCAAAATGCGCGCCCATCAGCTTGTCCTCAAACGTCAGCTCCGCACCGGCCAGCAGGTCAAGGCTTGTGGGGTCCACCACCACAAGGGCGCCGTTTTTTTCTATCCGCACGTCATCGGCGGCCAGTCCGTCCGGGGGCGTGAGGATGAACTGATACTGGAATCCGTTGCACCCTCCGGCTTCTACCGCCACGCGCAGGGCCACGGGGGCTTCCTGCGCACTGGTAGCGCTGGCCTGCTTTTTGGCAACCACGCTGGCAATGCGGCTGGCCGCAGAATCGGAGACGGAAAAAATGGGAGCTGGCTGTGTCATGCTCCATAGATAATCCGCCCACGCGCCGGTTTGAAGGGGAAAGACACCTCCAATGGTCAACTTTCCTCCAATAGCCTAGGATCGGGGGGCATGGTCCGTGGGCATTGTGCCGCCCGGACCTGCCAGGAGGTGCATAATGCCGCAGGCCACACAACGCGATGAGCTGATGCCCTATGCCGTACAACCTGCCGAAGGACGGGGCAGGCGGCTGCATGTAGAGCCCGAATCCCTGACCCGCTCCCCCTGGCAGCGTGACCGGGACCGTGTTGTCCATTCCTCGGGCTTCAGGCGCTTGCAGTATAAAACGCAGGTGTTCATCAACCACGAGGGCGATTTTTTTCGCACACGGCTGACCCATTCGCTTGAGGTCGCACAGGTGGCCCGCTCCATGGCCCGCTACCTGCGGCTGGATGAGGACCTGACCGAGGCCGTTGCACTGGCGCATGACCTTGGCCACACCCCCTTTGGCCATGCGGGGGAGGACGCCCTTGCCAAACACATGTTGCCCCATGGCGGGTTTGACCACAACGCACAGGCCCTGCGGCAGGTCATGCTGCTGGAGCGGCGTTACCTTGCGTTTGATGGGCTGAACCTGACGTGGGAGACGCTGGAAGGGCTGGCCAAGCACAATGGCCCCGTGCGCAGGCCCTCTGCCCGTCTGGCGGAGCTGGATGCGCTGTTCCCGCTGGATCTGGGGGGCTATGCCTCGGCCGAGGCGCAGGTGGCCGCCCTGGCGGATGATATTGCCTACCACGGACATGATCTGGACGATGGCGTAAAATCCGGCCTGCTTGCGCTGGATGATCTGGTGGACGTGCCACTGGTGGGGCAGGCACTGGCCGAGGCCCGCGCACTGGCAGCAGACCTGCCGCGCTCCGATACCCGGACCCCCCAGCGCATCCGGCACGAAATGGTGCGCCGCGTCATTCATGCGCTGGTCAGCGATGTGCTGGTCTGCACCCGCGCACGGCTGGCCGATCTGGCGCCACGCAGTGTGGAGGACATCCGCGCAGCCAATGCCCCGGTTGTGGCCTTTGGCGAGGCTATGGAGGAAGCAAACAAGGGGATCCGCAAGTTCCTGTTCGCAAAGCTGTACAGGCACTGGAAGGTCAACCGGATGACCCATAAGGCCCGGCGGGTTACGGGGGAGCTGTTCACCACACTTACGGAGTCGCCCAACCTGCTGCCAGCCGAGTGGCAGCAGCGCGCAGGGGGCAAAGATGAGGGGGCCGTACACCGCACCGTGGCGGATTACGTGGCTTCCATGACCGATCGCTACGCCATGGAAGAACATAGGCGGTTGACGGACCTGTCCGTTGCAGGCTGATAAACGCGTTTGCTGCACCAATTACGGGGTTGAGTTGTCCATGTCCGAGTGTGTTTTCCAACGTTACCGTCATCATGTTCTGGCCATTGTGCGTGAACTGTTGCCCGACGTGGCGGAGGAAACGCTGGCCCGTGTGGAACTGACCCCCACGCGTGACCCGGCGCACGGGGATATGGCTACAAACGCGGCCCTGCTGCTGGCCAAGGCCGCACGCCGCAAACCGGCAGATATTGCAGCCGATCTTGTAGCCGCCCTGCTCAAGGTGGACGGCGTAGCCGCCGTAGCCGCAGCCGGGCCGGGGTTTGTCAACATTACCCTGCACCCCGGCGTGCTGCGCGCCGTGCTGCCTGTGGTGCTGGGTGCGGGCGAGGTCTATGGCCAGTCGCAGGTCGGGCGCGGTGTGCGGGTGAATGTGGAATACGTGTCCGCCAACCCCACAGGCCCCATGCATGTCGGCCATTGCCGTGGCGCCGTGGTGGGTGATGCGCTGGCCAACCTTATGGCCAAGGCCGGGTTTGACGTCACCAAGGAATTCTACATCAACGACGCGGGTAATCAGGTCAAGGCGCTGGCATGGGCGGCTTACTGGCGTTATCTGCAGGTGCTGGGCACCACCATGGCGCAGGATGATTTTTCGGCCCTTGCCCCCGGTGGCCTGCAATATCAGGGTGAATACCTTATTCCCGTAGGGGAGGCACTGGCCGCCGAATTCGGCAACAAGCTGGCCGAGGTGGATGTGGACGGCACCCCCCGCCCGGCCCCCGAGGCAACATGGCTGGAGACCGTGCGTGGCTTTGCCGTGGCGCACATGCTGAGCGCCATAAAGGAAGACCTCGCAGCCCTTGGTGTGCACCATGATGTGTTTTCGTCCGAGGCGGATGTGCTGGCCCGTGGCGTGACCGATGCCGCCATAGACCAGCTTGCCAAGGCGGACCTGCTGTACAACGGCGTGCTGGAGCCCCCCAAAGGCAAACTGCCGGACGACTGGGAGGAGCGCGAGCAGCTCCTGTTCCGCTCCACAGGCTTTGGGGATGACGTGGACCGCCCGCTGCGCAAGTCCGATGGCACGAACACCTACTTTGCCAACGACATTGGCTACCACATGGACAAGGTGGCCCGTGGCGCGCAGGTCATGATTGATGTGTGGGGCGCTGACCACGGCGGCTACGTCAAGCGCATGAAGGCCGCAGTCAAGGCCCTTACGGGGGATACCGTGCCGCTGGAAGTGCTGCTGTGCCAGATCGTGCATATCCTGCGCGACGGCCAGCCGGTCAAAATGTCCAAGCGTGCGGGTACATTTGTCACCCTGCGTGACCTGATTGATGAGGTCGGGCGTGACGCGGTGCGCTTTACCATGCTCACCCGCAAGAGCGATGCCCAGATGGAGTTTGATCTGGACCTTGTTGTGGCCCAGCAGCGCGACAACCCCGTGTTTTACGTGCAGTACGCCCACGCCCGCTGCCGCTCCGTGCTGCGCAGTGCAGCGGAGGAGGGCGCTTACGGCGCCGTGGATGATGCAGCCCTTGCCACCGCCACGCTGGACAGCCTGACTTCGGATGCGGAAATGGCTCTGGTGCGCCGTCTGGCCGAGTGGCCACGTATGGTGGAAGCCGCAGCCCTTGCGCGTGAGCCGCACCGCGTTGCGTTCTATCTGGCCGAACTGGCGGGGGATTTTCATGCCCTGTGGAACCGTGGGCGTGATGATGCGTCCCTGAGATTCTTGCAGTCGGGTGCGGTGGAGGCCACACGTGCGCGTCTGGCTCTTGTCGCGGCTACGGCGGCAGTTATCCGCTCCGGCCTTGCGGTCATGGGTGTGGACCCGGTGGAGGAAATGCGCTGATGAATACTGATGAAGACCGGCAGGGCACCACACAGGGCTCCACCGTAGAAGAGCGGATCAGCCGCGCGCGTGAGCGCATGAGCATGGATTATGATGACAAACCCGCCCCCCGCTCCACGGTGGGGAGCCGGATGGCAGGCGGCAACAGGCTGACAGAGCTGATGACCGGCTTTTTGGGGAGCGAGTCCGGCACGCGGCGGCTGGCCTATGGCGCTGCCGGGCTGGGCGGGCTGCTGGTGCTGGGCATTGGCGGCTGGGCGGTGCTCGGGCACCACCAGAGCGGTATTCCCGTTATGGGGCCGCCCCCGGTTGCCATGCGCACCAAACCGGTTGATCCGGGCGGTATGCAGCTGGATACGCTGGCCCTGCCCGATGCGGATGCAACCCAGCAGGGTCACCCTGTGCCCGCGCCGGAAAAACCAAACCCCGCTGCTTTGGCCGCGCAGTATGGTGGGCAGCCCGCCGCAGCACCCGGTGCTGCGGCCCCCAATGCGGCAAGCCCTGCGGCTCCCGCCCCAGCAGGGGCGGAGGGCAGTGCTGCTCCGGCCGCTGCGGCTAATGCGACCCCAACGCCAGAACCGGCCCCCGTGCCCGATGTCGCTGCCCAGTCTGGTGGGGCGGCACTCAAACCTGTGCCCACCACGCCCCTGCCTGCGCAGGGTACGGCCACGCCAGCCGAGCCAGCCCCCGAACCGTTGAAGGAAGCCCCCCCCCCCACGGATGAGGTCTCCGATGGGGAGGAGGAAGCAGCCCCCCGGCCCGCAGCCAAAAAAGCGGCTCCGGCGGTGCGTGGCGCTACTGGCAAGTATCAGGTCCAGCTTGCGGCCTTGCAGACAGAAGCTGATGCCCAGAAGGAATGGACACGGCTGAAGACCCGCTACCCCACCCTGTTTGGTGATGTGACGCCAGCTTTTGTCCGTACCGAGCAGAACAACGCCACGTTCTACCGCCTGCGCGTGCAGGGTTTTGGCGCGGTTGCGGATGCCAAGGACTTCTGCTCCTCCGTGCGTGAGCGCGGCATGGCCTGCATGGTGGTGCGCCCCTAGCGCACAGCCCGGCAAAACGCGTGATGCAAGCCAAGACAGCAGACCCCGCGGGGCAGGGGGCGCAACCAGCCCCCACACCCGCAGACCAGCCCGCCTCCGCTCAGGCGGAGGCGGCGCACGACCACGTCCCGCGTGTGCCGCTGTTGCGGCTGGAGGGGTTTGAAGGGCCAATGGACCTTCTGCTCGACCTTGCGCGGGCACAAAAGGTCGATCTGGCGCGTATTTCCATCCTGCAACTGGTGGAGCAGTATCTGGCGGTGGTCGAGCGCGCCCGCCGTGTTCGGCTGGAGCTGGCGGCGGACTGGCTGGTTATGGCGGCATGGCTGGCGTGGCTCAAATCCCGCCTGCTGCTCCCCCCTGATGATGAACTGGCCATGGAGGGGGAGGAAGCCGCCGAGCTGTTGCAAGAGCGGCTGATGGAGCTGGCCTGCATGGGCGAGCTTGCCCGCTGGCTGGAGGCACGGCCCCGCCTTGGGCGTGATGTGTTTGCCCGTGGCCTGCCAGAAAATCTGGTGGAGGTGGACCGCTCGGGGCTGGCGCTGGATATGCCCCAACTCCTGCGGGCCTACCTTGCCGCCATTCGCCGCACGGCGCGCAGGCGCATTTACGCCCCCCGCACCATAAGATTCTGGACCGTGCAGGACGCGCTGAGCAGACTGACACGCCTGCTGGGCCAGACCCCACCGGGCTGGAGCACGCTGGACGCCTTCCTCCCCGAAAGCCTGCCCGAACAGATGGAGGGCGAGGATGCCCTGCGCCAGCGCCGCGCCGCCATGGCGGGCACCCTGATCGCAGGGCTGGAGCTGGCCAAAACCGGGCGGCTGGAACTGCGGCAGGACGAAACCTTCGGCCAGATCATGCTCCGCCCGCATGAGCAGACGCAGGATGATGCGCTGTCGCCCGAGGAAGGGGAGGACACCCCCCCACAGGACCGCACGACCCAACAGACCGGAGAAGAGAGGCAGGACGCATGACCGCCACCCCCGCACCCATACCCGTACCGGACGAGGCGGTAAGACTGGCCGAAGCCCTGATTTTTGCCTCGACCGAGCCGGTCAGCCCCCGCCGCCTTGCAGACCTGCTGGAGGACCGGCAGATCATGCCTACGGGGGAGGAGGACCTGGGCGCGTTTGTGGCGGCGGTTCTGGCCGCACTGGTGTGCCGCTACGAGGGGCGCGGCGTGTTCCCCGTTGAGGTGGCCGGGGGCTGGCAGTTCCGCACGGCCCCTGATCTGGCACCTATGCTGACCCGCGTGCTGGAGCGGCCAAGGCGGCTCCCCCGCGCGGTGATGGAAACACTGGCCATTATTGCCTACCACCAGCCCTGTACCCGTGTGGAAATAGAGGAAATTCGCGGCGTAAGCCTTGGCCAGACCGTGCTTGATACCCTGATCGAGGCCGGGCTGATTGCCCCACGTGGGCGCAAGGAGGTGCCGGGCAGGCCGGTCCTGTGGGGGACCACGCCCGATTTTTTACGCCATTTTGGCCTGCGCAGCCTCTCCGACATGCCGCGCCGCGAAGAGCTTATGACCGACCTCCCCCAGAACGGGGCCGAGATGGGGGCGACCCAGTCGGCCATCGCTTTTCAGGCCGGGGCAGAAGAGCCGGATGCGCCGGAGGGGCAAAGCCCCCCCGACCCGCAGGCAGATGGGCCGGATGCACAGGTTGCGGTTCCCGCTCCCGATGGTCCGTGATAGAGATGCACGCCCCGCCTGTGTTGCCCGATTATGGTGCAGGCTGCATGGAGCGGGCGTGAACGGGGCTGTTTATGTTTGATTTTGCATGGTCGGAATTCGCCCTGATCGGCGCTGTGGCTCTTGTTGTTATTGGCCCCAAGGACCTGCCCGTGGCCATTCGCGGGTTGGCCAAAGGCATAAAAAAAGCAAGGGCACTGGCCAGCGAGTTCCAGTCCCACCTAGATGAGGTGGTGCGCGAGGCAGACCTGTCGGACGTGCACGAGCAGGTGCGGGACCTCAAAAACCTGAACGTGCGCGGCCGGATCATGAAGGCGCTGGACAGTGATGGCAGCCTGAACAGGGCCGTAACCGCTCCACCGCTGAACGAACGCTCCATACCCTCCGGCCCCAGAGCGCTGGACGCCATGCCCCGTTCGGCCAGTCCGGCCCCCGCCAGCACCACATCGGCAGCCCCGCCCCAGAACAGCGCGGACTATGCCGCCGGGCATTTGGGTAGCTACGGCTCCGCCCCGGTATGGGAGGAGAGCACATGGGAGCGGCAGGTGGACCATGCCCCCCCCGAACTGCCCCCCCTTATTGTGCGGCGCATCCTGCGTGAGCAGGACCGGCTGCACCCACCGGCTATTGTACCCCCTGTGCGGGTTATGCATGCAGGCCGCAGTGTGGCCCCCGGTGTGCTGCCGCCTGTTCCGCCTGCAACGGGCCTGCCCGCCACCGCGCGTGCAGATGTGCAGGAGCCGGAACAGACACCACCAGCACAGAACGCAACAGGCAGCACGGCAGCGGACCAGCAGGCATGAGCGATAACGGACCCTATCAGACGGAAGACCCCATCCACGACCAGCCCATGCCGCTGCTGGAGCATCTGCTGGAACTACGCCGCCGCCTGCTGTGGTCAGGGGCTGCGTTTATTGTGTGCTTTGGCCTGTGCTACCATTATGCGGGCGATATTTACCTGTTTCTGGCCCGCCCTCTGGGCGAGATCATGCGCCAGCGCGGCGAGCAGCCACACCTGATTTACACCGCACTGTACGAGGCGTTTTTTACGTACATCCGCGTGGCGTTGTTCGGGGCGGCTTTTCTGTCTTTTCCCATTGTGGCCATACAGGCGTGGATGTTTATTGCGCCGGGGCTTTACCGGTCGGAAAAACGGGCCTTTGCGCCGTTTCTGATTGCAACGCCTGTGCTGTTTGTGGCCGGGGCGGCGCTGGCCTATTACTTTATTTTTCCCGTGGCATGGCGGTTTTTTGTCTCGTTCCAGACGCCGGGTGCGGGGGGCGATCAGGTACAGATCGAGCTTCAAGCCAAGGTGTCGGAATATCTGTCTCTGGTCATGAAGATGATCATGGCCTTTGGCATAGCCTTTGAGCTGCCTGTGGTGCTGAGCCTGCTGGCGCGTGTGGGCATTGTGACCTCCGCCATGCTGCGCAAGTTCCGCCGCTACGCCATTGTGGGGGCGTTTGTGCTGGGGGCTATTTTTATGCCGCCCGACCCCATTACCCAGTTCGGTCTGGCGGTACCCCTTGTGCTGCTTTACGAAATTTCCATTCTGTGCGCCCGCGTGATCGAGCCCAAAAGGCCAGCAGCGTCCGAGCCCAATACCAACCCCGAGCAGGAGGTTCCCTGATCCATGCATGACATCCGCGCCCTAAGAGCCGACCCCACCGCGTTTGATGCGGATCTGGCCCGCCGGGGGCTGCCCCCTGTCTCTGCGCAACTGCTCGCATGGGACGAGGAAAAGCGTCAGGCCCAGACCCTGTTGCAGGACAAGCAGACCCGCAGCAAAACCCTTGCGCGTGAGATAGGGACACTCAAACGCTCAGGGGGTGATACCGCGGTGCTGGAAGCCGAGGGCGCCAGCCTGCGCGCGGATATGGAAGGGCTGAAGGAGCAGGTGGATGCGCTGGGCGGGCAGGCCACGGCCCTGCTGGCAACCCTGCCCAACCGGCTGGACCCCACAGTGCCAGATGGTGCGGACGAGAGCGCCAATGTGGTGGTGCATACGTGGGGCACCCAGCCCAGCTTTACCTTTGCCCCCAAACAGCATTTTGAGCTGGGTGAGGCGCTGGGGCAGATGGATTTTGCCACGGCGGCCAAACTGTCCGGCTCGCGGTTTGTGGTGCTGCGCGGCGGTGTGGCCCGGCTGGCGCGTGCTTTGGGGCAGTTCATGCTCGACCTGCATGGCAACGACCATGGCTATGTGGAAACACAGGTGCCTGTTCTGGTGAATGATGATGCCATGTACGGCACGGACAAGCTGCCCAAGTTTGCCGACCAGTCGTTCAGAACCGAGGATGGGCGCTGGCTTGTGCCTACAGCCGAGGTGCCGCTGACTGCCTCTGTGGCGGGGGACATTGTGGACGGCGCAGTTCTGCCCCTGCGTATGACCGCGCTCAGTCAGTGCTTCCGTAGCGAGGCCGGGGCATCCGGGCGGGACGTGCGGGGCATGTTGCGCCAGCACCAGTTTGAAAAAGTGGAAATGGTGAGTGTGACCACCCCCGAAGAGAGCGAGGCCGAGCACGAACGCATGACCCGTTGTGCCGAGGTGGTGCTGGAAAAACTGAACATTCCGTACCGCCGTATGCTGCTGTGTGCGGGGGATACAGGCTTTGGTGCTGCCAAGACGTTTGATCTGGAGGCATGGCTGCCGGGGCAGGATGCATGGCGCGAAATTTCGTCATGCTCCAACACGCGGGACTTTCAGGCCCGCCGCATGAACGCCCGTTACCGGGCGCAGGCCGGGGGAGCACCGGCTTTTGTGCACACCCTCAACGGCTCAGGCCTTGCCGTGGGGCGGACCCTGATCGCGGTGATGGAAAACTACCAGACCGAGGAGGGGACTATTGTCGTCCCCGATGTGCTGCGCCCCTATATGAGTGGTCTTGGCGTTATTGCGTAACGGTGCACGCATGGCTCCCTGCCGTGCCTGCTTTTTATGGCAGGGGGTAAGCGCATGATCCACAAGCCGTTGCTGCTGCTGGGCGTTGCTATTGTGGCGGAGGTTATTGGCACGGCCTGTCTTGCGGCATCGCAGGGGTTTGCACGCTGGCTGCCTGCGGCCATCAGCCTGCTGGCTTATGGGTGTGCCTTTTACTTTTTGTCCATCCCGCTGCGCACCATGCCCGCAGGTGTGGTGTATGCCCTGTGGTCGGGGGTTGGCATTGTGCTGATCTGCCTGATCGGGGCGGTGTTTTTAAAACAGACGCTGGATGCCCCGGCCATTGCGGGCATTGCCCTTATTCTGGCCGGGGTGTTGGTTATCAAGCTGTTCTCAACCACCACCCATTAAAGGGTGGCAGCCCCCGCTCCCTGCCGTGTCAGGGTTTGGGGGTTATGGTGCTGAGCACCAGAGCCGGTGTAAGAATCTGGGGGAGTATGACCGCATCACCGTGTGCGGGTACAAACAGATAGAACGG
The DNA here is from genome assembly GCF_002153655.1 of Acetobacter okinawensis. Taxonomy (GTDB): domain Bacteria; phylum Pseudomonadota; class Alphaproteobacteria; order Acetobacterales; family Acetobacteraceae; genus Acetobacter; species Acetobacter okinawensis_A. The sequence goes on along the minus strand of NZ_JOPJ01000003.1, from coordinate 39,041 downwards.
TACCCCATCGCGCCCGTGGGCGTGCAAAAAAGCGGTTATTGTGGGGTCGCGCCGGGTCCAGTCACCCCGTAGCAGGGTTACGCCGTAGCGGGCCATGGCGGCCTGCGTGGTCTGGGTGTTGAGTGCGACCCGTTCGTTTACCAGACAGGTAATGCACCACGCGGCTGTCATATCCACAAACACGGGTTTGCCCGCCGCGTGCAGGGCGTTCAGGCGCGCAGGCGAGAACGCCTCGACCCCGGCAGGCAGGGGAGCGGTTGTGTCCGCGCGTGCGCCACCTTGCTGTTGCAGAATGGGCAGTAACGCCATGGCTCCCAGCAACCCGAGCAGTGCGACGCCATACAGGGCCGTGCAGCCCCGGCTATGGCCTGCACGGAGCTGGCGCTTTTGGGCAATGCCATAAACCCATGCGGCAAATGCCAGACAGACCATGCCCGCGCACAGCAGCAGCGTGGTTGTGGCCCCCCCTTCCACCGTGGCGACCCAGAGCAGCCACACGCAGGTGCCCAGAAGGGGAAAAGCCAGAAACTGGCGTAAATAATCCATCCATGCCCCCGGGCGTGGCAGGCGGCTGGCCAGTGCGGGGCTAAAGGCAAGCAGCACGTAAGGGGCCGCCAGCCCTATGCCAAGAGCAGCAAAAACCACCAGCCCGCCCAGAGGAGGGCCAGCCAGTGCGCCAGCAATGGCCACCCCCATAAACGGTGCCGTGCAGGGGGAGGCCACAGCTACTGCCAGAAGGCCGGTGAGCACATCATGCGCAAGCCCGTGCCTGCGGGGGGTGGATGCCGCCATGGCAGGGGGCAGAAAAGCAAAAACATCCAGCAGGTTCAGCGCCATGGCAAAAAGCAGCCATGTCATCATGCCCACAAACACGGTGGACTGGAACTGGAACCCCCAGCCCGTGGCGCTGCCACCAAGGCGTAGGCCCATGACCAGTGCACCAAGGGCCGTAAACCCGACAAGTACGCCCGCAGCATAGGCCAGCGCACTGTGCTTTTGGTGCCTGCGCTCACTTTGGCCCATGCGGGCCACGGCCAGCGCCTTCATGGCCAGTATGGGAAAAACGCAGGGCATCAGGTTCAGCACCAGCCCGCCCAGCAGGCCCAGAATAATCAGGTGTAGCAGATCAGCCGTAGCACTGGCGCCAGAGGTTATGGCGCTACCTTGCATGGTGTTTGCGCCCGGATCAGCCGCTTTGTCAGCCCCTATAGTCCCGCCCTGTGTTGCACCGCTCGGAGCGGAGGGTCCGTTTAATGCTGTGTGCGATACTTCGCTCTGTGCCGTGGTGGGGGCGTGGAGCGGGCCGTCTGGTTGTGGCGTGGCCTGTATGCTGAGTGCCCGTTCGCTCCCGCTGGCGCTGCGCAGGACCAGAATACCCGCGAGTGGTCTGGTGCTGGCAAAGCCGGAGGTCGGGGGCAGGCGCAGGGACATGCCTGTTGCATCAAACTCCAGTTTCTGGGGTTCGGCTTCGGCAATCTGCCCGCGCTCGGTGGGCATGAACCATGCCTCCGCTACGGACTGGCTGGTCAGTTCGGGGGCCTGCACATGCAGCACTGCCGGGGGGCTTAAGGTGACCGGGTAGGGGGAGGGCTGGGGGGTATTGCGTGCCGCCTGTACAAACAGGTCTGCCTGTGCGGAGGCTAGAGGTGCGCCGGTAGGCAGTGTCAGGCTGAAGGTCGCGTCCTCGGGGATGCAGGACTGCTCGCACACAAGCCAGCTTGCCTGTGCGCTCAGGGTTGTCAGCCTGTGTGCATCCTCTGGCGTGCCGGGGCGCAGTTGCAGTGTAAGTGGCAGCACAACATCGCCCGTGTAGGCGTAGGACATAAGGGAGGCATCCCTTATGCGCTGTGGCGTGGGCCATGTAATGGTCTGGGCATGTCCTTGCAATGCGCCCGATGCGGTTACGCTTATGGTGGCAGGGTCACCTGCATCTCCGGGGTTGATCCAGTAGGTATGCCAACCGGGCTTGAGTTGCAGGCGCAGGGCCACATGCAGGGGTGTGCCTGCGCTGGCGGTGCTGGTGTCCGTAATCAGGCTGGCTGTGCTGTAGGGGCTGACCACGGGGGCACTTTCCGCCGCCTGTGCAACGTGCGGTTGCATGCCCGCGCAGGCCAGCAGCCCTGCTGTTAACCCGGCCAGCAGCCCGCGTGCGTGCTTGGCCCGCAGCGCGCTGGCGGCAGTCCATCTGGTGGCACGCAGGCCTGTGGGGCCGGAGGGGCAGGGGGTAGAGCGGGCTGGGCGGCGCATCAACGTCAGCTTTCAACACAGGTACGGGCTTGGGGTGGCAGCATACGCAAAGCCCGCGTGTGTGGGAAATGGATCGTGCGGCACAGTCCGTTTTAATGCCCCGAGTCGGCCTGAGCTCCGGGCTGGAGCACAAACAGGCGCGAGCAGTAGGGGCAGACTGTCTGGTGGTCGCCAATTTTAAGCCATACGCGTGGGTGGCCCAACTGGCCCAGACCGCCGTCGCAGGCAATTTTGCGCTGGTCCACCACAATGGTTTCCACATGGCCCAGACGCGGGCGCGGTATGGGGTTTGCCGGTTGAATAAGCATGGTTGGTGGCCTTGTATCAGGGTGGCGCGCCCGGATGTGGCGCAAAGTCTGGGTAGATGATACGCATTCTGACCGTGATTGTGCAGCAGGCATCTTTTCCCATAAGCGTGAGCAGGAGCCGCACCCGCCGGTGGTGTGCGGCAGCAGTGCTGCTTGTTGGCATGCTGCCCCTGCTTGGGGGGTGTGCGGGTTCAACACCCGAGCCCGCACCTGTGCCTCCCGCGCGCTATGCCGCCGCAGCCCGCCTTGTGCCGCCAGACAGGGTGTTCAGCCTGAGCGATGGTGCGGCCATGCCTGCGCGTGTCTGGCCTGCCCACGGGCGGGAGCAGGCTCTGGTGCTGGCCCTGCACGGCTTTAATGACAGCCGGGACGCATGGGAGTATTCCGCCCCCGCTCTGGCGGGGCAGGGGGTGACCCTTGTAGCGCCAGACATACGGGGGTTTGGTGGTGCGCCCATGCGCGGTGGCTGGGCTGGCACGCCCCGACTGCTGGCCGACGTGCGTGAGGAGGTCGCCCTGCTCAGGCAGGAGTACCCCGGTGTTCCCCTCTACCTTATGGGTGAGAGCATGGGGGGCGCTGTGCTTATGCTGCTTATGTCCATGCCTGATGCACCGGATGTTGCGGGGACCATCCTGCTCGCGCCCGCCGTGTGGAACCTTGGGGTGGGGGCGGATATTCCGCTGGATATACTGGCAACACTGTTCCCCCACAGTCTGGTCAGCGGGCGTGAACTGCCCGTGCATGTGGTGGCGAGTGATAACCCCGCAGCGCTTATCCGCCTGTATTATAACCCGCTGACCCTGCGCCAGACACGGCTGGAGGCCCTGCGTGGGCTGGTGCTGCTCATGCGCAAAGCCGCGCGTGCAGCCCCGCACCTGCGTGGCCCGGTTCTGTGCCTTTATGGCGATAGGGACCAGCTTGTACCGCCACAGGCTATGGCACAGGTCTGGCGGACCTTGCCCCCCGGCACCCGGCTGGACCTTGTTACGGGTGGGCACCATCTGTTGCTGCGTGACCTGCGTGGTGCTCTGGCGTTAAGGGATATTGCAAGCTGGATCAGCCAGCCCGGGCAGTTTGTGCCATCGGGGGGCGATGTGGCATCTGCTGTCTGGCTGGCGCAGGGGAGTGGCCAGTCTGGTCCGGGCCGGTACGCCCCGGCATGGTTCCTGCCCGCCCGGCTGGATGGCGTTGTGCCACCCTGAGCGGCACCTGCAAGATAAAGGCTTGGCAATCCCCCCCGCTTTAGGTTAGGAGAAGGGCCAACGGACCCGTAGCTCAGCTGGATAGAGCGTTGCCCTCCGAAGGCAAAGGTCACGCGTTCGAATCGCGTCGGGTCCACCATCCTCCAGTAAAAACTGCTGTTTGTTGCCGTTTATGCGGCGTTGTGCTGCATATCCACGTGCGCACGTGTGCTGCTGCACGTCCTCGCCCAGCTTTTTTTTGCATTCCCGCTCGGGCCGGGTGGATTGCATTTTGTAATGTCCAGCCCCATACCGCCGCCGTGGAGAACGCAAGAATGACAGATCATCAAGATTTTGCCCTGTGGCTGGCGCGGGAAAAAAGAATGCTGGCCGACGCCGGGTACCAGGAGACACAAAGCGCATTCGCAGCACTCAAGGCCCGTCTGGGCGTGGGTCTTGTGCTGTCCGTCATGTTTGCGGCGGTGTCTTTGGTTGGGGCTTTTTCCCAGCGTGAATATTCCCCGATCTGTGCGTTTCTGGCTCTTGGGTTTGGCGTTGCTGGCGGGTTATGCGCTGCGGGTCTGTATTCCTCGACTCTGATCTCCAAAAATTTCGGGCCGGAGCGGGTCGATGGCATTCTGTCCGATGTGCCGCAGCGCGATGAGGAACATGCAAGCCTGTGGCTGGCCTATACCGTATCCTTCATCACGGCGGAAAACGGGCGCACTCTGGCCCGGCATACACGCTGGTTTAGGGCGGCCTGTGTGGCGCTGGCGCTCACACCGCTGCTTGCGTCCGTGCTGGCCGTGGCCTGCGGGGTCTGGATGGCGCTGTAACGTCTGGTGTTTTTTTCCGCCCTGTTTGCGCGGTGCTGACACAGGCTGTTTATTTTTGGCCATTCATGCCAGATTATGCGCGGTATTGAAGATGGCTGTTTACAGGCGATGGATAAAGGGCGCGGCAGTAGTGATGAAGCATAGACTTTTGGTTGTGGCATCCTGTCTTTTGCTCGCCGTTCTTGCGTTGCCTTTGGTGTCCGCCGGAGCGCAGGCTGCGTCCTCGCCGCGTTCGCCCTATTCTGCCAGCGATGGTGAGAGCACGCTGTGCGTGTCCGGCCCGGTATATATTATTGATGTGCATGTGGTCGTGACCATAAACGGTGTGGATCGCACGATCAGCTCGGCCTCCTCGGAAGTATGTTCGGTCAACCCGGCCAATTTTTCCGACGTGGTGGTGCAGGGGCCACCCCCGCAGGCTGGCGCCCCGCTTGAAGTCAGCAAAAAAGTAGGGGTGGAAGGCACAATTCGCCTGAATGGTCGCACCGCCGTGCTGGAGACCAATGTTTATCTGCCCACCAAAGGGGGCAACTCCGCCCAGTGCGCCAACGGCCAGCCCGGAGATGGCAGTGTTCCGTGCAAAAGCACCTCTCTTGGGGTGAACCTTGCAAAAACATGGATTTTCTCACGCAATACATGGCGTGACTTTTACGTAGGCCCCGATGATAACGGAGACCCGGTCAAGGTGCTCGTCCGCCTGTCCGATGGTCCAGTCAACTAGCACTGCCAGCCGAGTGGCCCGTCCCATGGCCCGGACAGCACGGGAGCAGACATGACCGACCACCCCCCTGTTCTGGTCTGGTTCCGTGACGACCTGCGTCTGGCAGACAATCTGGCACTAAGCCGTGCCGTGCAAAGTGGGCAGCCCCTGCTGTGCGTGGTGGTGCGCTCCACTGCGCAGACGTGTGCCAGTGCTCTTGACTGGTGGCGGATGCAGGGTGTGCAGGCACTGGACCATGCGCTACGTGCCCGTGGTGGCCAGTTGCATGTTTTTGCCGCGCAGGAAGAGCGGTTCCTGCCAGAACTGGTCCGCCAGAGCGGGTGCACGCAGGTGTTCTGGAACCGCCGTTACGACCCGGCAGGCAAGACCACGGATACCCAGCTCAAGGCGCAGCTCAGGCAGATGGGGGTTACAGTCCACAGCACGCCAGGCAGCCTGCTGCATGAGCCATGGACAGTGCGGAGCAAGGCCGGGCAGGCTTTTCAGGTTTTTGGGGCGTTCTGGCGTGCGGCCAGCAGCATGGCCCATTACCCGGCCCCCCTGCCTGCGCCCACGGGCATGGTGTTTGCCCCCTGCGCGGCTTTTCCCGACCAGCGGGTGGCGCTGGAGTATGCACTGGGCAGGCTGCCCGCATGGGCCAGAGCCATGCAGCCCCACCATGTTTTTTCGGAACAGGATGCGCATGCGTGCTTGCAGGACTTTATAGCCCACGCCCTGCAAACCTATGCGCAGGAGCGCGATTTTCCGGACCGGGATGCAACGTCCGACCTGTCCCCCTTCCTGCGCACGGGGCAGATAACGCCGGGGCAGATATGGCACGCGGTTAGCGCGCAGGGGGCGATGGAAGGGGCCAGCAAGTTCCTGTCCGAGATCGGGTGGCGGGAGTTTGCGTGGTCGCTGCTATGGGAACACCCGGACCTGAGCACGCGCAACCTCAAGGCCGAGTTTGATACCATGCCATGGCGGGTGGACCCCAAAGGGCTGGCCCGGTGGCAGCAGGGGCGTACGGGCTACCCGCTGGTTGATGCGGGCATGCGCCAGCTTTGGCAGACGGGGCTGATGCATAACCGTGTGCGCATGGTGGTGGCGTCTTTTCTGGTCAAGCACCTGCTGATCGACTGGCGCGAGGGCGAGCGCTGGTTTGCCCATACGCTGGTGGATTATGACCCGGCCAGCAACCCCATGAACTGGCAGTGGAATGCCGGGACGGGGGTCGAATCCGCGCCATTCTTCAGGATCATGAACCCGATCCTGCAATCACAGAAGTTCGACCCGGATGGGGCGTATATCCGCACATGGGTGCCAGAGCTTGCAGGCCTGTCGGGCACGGATATCCATACCCCTTGGCAGGCAAGCCTTTTGCAGCCGACTGGCTACCCCAGCCCCATGGTGGAGCATACGGTGGCCCGCGCGCGCGCACTGGCAGCATGGAAAGCGCAAAAAGACAGCGCCTGAAAAAACAGGCATGGGCACTGTTTTTTTGACCAGATACGCAAAGAAAACGATTTTTTTGACGGGTATCAAGGCCAAAGCCTCTGGTTTGCGTTTGTAATCACGGAACAGAACAAACCATGGAGCAAAAACATGTCTCGCGTTGCAGGAAAAGTGGCCATTGTTACAGGGGCTGCCAATGGTATTGGCAAAGCCACGGCAGTTCTGCTGGCCAAAGAAGGGGCCAAGGTGGTCGTGGCCGATTTGCAGGAAGAGGCCGGGCATAACACGGTCGCCGAGATCAAGGCGGCTGGTGGAGAGGCTGTGTTTGTCAAACTCAATGTGACGCAGGAGGCGGAGTGGCAGAATGCCATAGCCACAGCCGAGCAGACCTTTGGCAAGCTTGACGTTGCGGTCAACAATGCCGGTATTGCCTATAATGGCACGGTGGAAAGCACGAGCCTGGAAGACTGGCAGCGTGTGCAGTCCATTAACCTCAACAGTGTGTTCCTTGGCACCAAATATGCTGTTGAAGCGATGAAGAAGGTGGGCAGCGGCTCCATTATCAACCTGTCCTCCATTGAGGGGCTGGTGGGTGACCCGACATTGGCAGCCTATAACGCCAGCAAGGGCGGGGTACGCCTGTTTACCAAGTCTGCGGCGCTGCACTGTGCCAAATCGGGCTACAAAATTCGGGTTAACTCGGTGCATCCGGGCTACATCTGGACCCCCATGGTGCAGGGTCTGACCAAGGATGCAGCAGAGGCACGGCAAAAGCTGGTGGACCTGCACCCGCTGGGCCATCTGGGGGAACCTGATGATATTGCCTACGGTATTCTGTATCTGGCATCTGATGAATCCAAGTTCATGACGGGAAGTGAACTTGTGATTGATGGTGGTTACACCGCGCAGTAATCGTGCCTTTGCGTCCCTCGGCATAGGTTACGCCGGGGGATACAAAAAAGCCTCCCGCATGGTTGTGCGGGAGGCTTTTTTGCTGTTTGGCTCCGGCGTGGTGCCGGAGCGGCTTTGCCCGTGGGCTTATGGCAGCGGGTGTGCGGCGTTGAGCGTGTTGCGCTCTTCCAGAATCTGGCCCGGCTGCATGGGGGTTGCGCGTGCGGTTTTAACGTCACTCGCTGTAAAGGTGGGGGCCGAGGCATCACCCGACAGGGTGGAGACATAGGTCAGCAGGGCGGCAAGGTCATCATCGGACATGGCGGCCATGGAGGGCATGTACCCCATGTAAGATGCCCCGCCAGCCTTGAGGCTGCCCGCCAGACCGTTGAGCAGCACGTGCATGACGTAGGTTTTGCCCTCGGGGGTGGCGGCAATCAGGTTCACGCGGCCTTTAAGCGGAGGGAACTGCCCGGGTACGCCGCTGCCGGTGCTCTGGTGGCACATGGCGCAGTGTGTCGCAAACAGTTGCGCACCATCGGCTGCGGCGTGTGCATTGCCTGCCAGGCCGGAAAGGCCCACAGTTGCCGCCAATGCAGCCAGAATGGTTTTTTTCATGAACAGCTCCTGCTTAGATCGTTCGGTTGTGCAACAATTATACACGGCTTTGGCATTACCTCAACTCCCCCCGCACACCGTGCTGTCAGATGGCGGAATGAGGATAGAGTTGCCGTCAGGCTGGCTTCCTGTCATTCAGGCGTCATGACAAAAGACAAGGACTTTGAGATCTTTCTGGCCACTGTGCCGGGGCTGGAATCCGTGCTGTGCGCAGAGGTGCGGCTCAAGGGCTTCTGCCAGCCTGTGGCCGTGCCGGGTGGGGTGGTCATTCGCGGGGGCTGGCCAGAGGTCTGGCGCGCCAATTTGTGGGTGCGTGGCACCAGCCGGGTTCTTGCGCGTATTGCGTCCTTCCCCGTAGTGCATCTGTCCCAGCTTGATAAAAGTGCGGGGCGTGTGCCGTGGCAGACCATCCTGCGCCCCGATATTGCCTTCCGGGTGGAGGCAAGCTGCACCGCCTCGCGCGTGTACCACGCTGGTGCTGCCGCCGAGCGTATTGGCAAGGCCATTACCCGGACACTGGGTGCGACACAGGCCGAGGATGCTCCCGTGCTGGTCCGTGCGCGTATTGAGCAGAATATCTGCACGCTCAGCGTGGATACATCGGGCGAACTGCTGCACAGGCGTGGCTACAAGCAGGCGATCAACCGCGCCCCCCTGCGTGAGACAATGGCTGCCCTGTTCCTGCGCCAGTGCGGCTATAACGGGCAGGAGCCTGTGCTCGACCCCATGTGTGGTTCGGGTACATTTGTTATCGAGGCGGCAGAAATAGCAGCCCGCCTTAACCCCGGTCGTGCCCGCCAGTTTGCGTTTGAACTGCTGGCCACGTTTGATGCGCAGGCATGGCAGACCATGCGTGCGGTCAAAAGTGCACGCACCCCCGCCTTCCATTTTTATGGCAGCGACCGTGATGCAGGGGCCATAACCATGAGCCGCGCCAATGCCGAGCGTGCAGGCGTGCAGGATTATGCAACCTTTACACAGGCGACCATCAGCACCCTACGGCCCCCACCGGGGCCTGCGGGGCTGGTTATTGCCAACCCGCCCTATGGCACACGCATAGGGGACAAGCAGAGCCTGCTCCCCCTGTACCGTGCGTTGGGGCAGACCTTGCTGACCCATTTTGCTGGCTGGCGGGTGGGGATTGTCACCACCGAGGCCAGGCTTGCCCACGCAACCGGCCTGCCGTTTTTGCCCCCACAGGCCCCCGTACCCCACGGCGGGCTGCGTGTCAGCCTCTACCAGACGGCGCCACTGCCCGAGGCTTGAGTGGGGGCTGTGCCGCATGCCGCAGGTAGGGCGGCATGACGGACATGCCCCTATCCCCCTTTATTTCACCCGGTCTGCTTTATAAGAGAAGGGCAGACCAGCAGGTATGTTCAGGTGGGGGTGCCAAGGCAATGAGCGTGACATGGGGTGACTTTCAGGCGGTTGTGCAGCTTTCCGCCGGGCTCAATGTGGCCATTCTCAGCTTTGTGGACATCAGCCTGCCCGCCATCAAGGAGCGGCGGCGGGTGTTTGCCAAAGCCCGGCAGGAACTCGATATCCATCGCAAGAACCCGCACAAGCGCACCGATGTGGAAATAAAGGAACATAAGGACGCGGTGGATGATGTGGACCGCAAGCTGTTTGACCTGTGGCGGGAGACATCAGCCTTTGAAAGTGTCGAGGACTCCTTGCTCAAATCCACCGGCGTACTGGGTTTTTTTGGTGCTGTGCTGAGCATTGGCCTGCTGTGGTATTCCGCCATGCATTATGATGCACCGATCCTGTTTACGGGGGAGTTGCTGACCGTCATCTCCTTTGGCTCGCTGCTGGGGGCGTTTTTGATCAACTACTTTACCGCCTCCAAGGCGTCCCAGTATGCCAAGCGGTGCAATGACCTGCGCACCCATATGCGCCTGCATCTGTAGTGCGCCCCTGCCGCAACACCTGCGGCAGGGGCTTTATGGCTGTGCCAGAGAGCTGGGCTAGAACTTCAGCAGCACGCTGGCTTTGACGCCGCTTTCCACAGACTGGTTGCCATACTGCCCCAGATACGACAGCCCGATTTTGATCCGCTCGCTCAGTCTGGCTGTCAGCCCTGCATCAATCACCGCTGAATCAACCGAGAGCGGAACCCCGGCAATATCCATGGACCCGCTGCCACCTGCGGCAAACAGGGTGTGGGCGGTTGGCGTGCTCAGCCCAAAGGCATGCCGGTATGCGAGTGACGCATGTGGGATCAACAGCATTTTTCCCGCATGCAGGGTGGAGGACGCCTTGATACCGAAGGTGGAGAAGGTCACCCCCGTATCCATGCTGCGGCCCTGAAGGGCTGCAGCGCCTCCATGTTCATGGTAGCCATTGGTGTGCAGGTTTACATACGCCACATTGGCAAAAGGTTCTGCCAGACCATAGCGTGTATGGAGCCGGTAGCCCACCTCGCCAAAGCCTTGCGCCGTCCCTGCCAGATAGTTGCTGGAGAGGCGGTCCGCATAGCCGGGAAAAGCAACATTGCGCTGCATGCTCAGCATATTCCACGTATAGGCCGCACCCAGCTTCAGGTTGAATGCTCCCCAGTGCGTGCCTGCGTAACCGCCGATGCTCACATTGTTGCCATGACCCGATGAGCCGCGCCCGCTGTTGATGTCAAACATGGAGCGGCCATAGCTGAGCAATGCGCCAATACGCCACGCACCATCCATGAACGGGGCGTCCACCCCCATAATAAAGCCGGTGGTGGAGTGGTGCATGGATGCGGCATTGCCGTCCCCCCCATTATGGCCAAGGCTGCCATAGGCCTGCCCCCACAGCACGGCCTGCCCGGCAAGGCAGCCTTCATCCTTGCGCCCGGTTTTAAGGGATGCAGTGTGCAAGGTGGCATCAACATGCCCATTGCCGCACTCGGCTGTATCCAGCCGGTCCATGGCGGCTTGCCGGACAAACAGACTGTCCTGAATGAGCGCCGTGCGGGCGGAGGCATGCACTTCGCCCGAGAGGGCGTTCATACCCCGGCGTGCCTCTTCAGGTGTCAGCAACTCGGCTGCCTGCACCATGGCGTTGTCTGCGGGCATGTGGTCGAGTGCTTGTGCCGCCTCGTGCTCATTGCGGCTGTTGGCAACGCTTACAAAGCGCACGGCGTTGCGCGCAAGCAGCACGTCCAGATCATTGCCGTTGTAAAACAGGGAAGGGGAGATAAAGGTGTAAAGACTGGTCAGGTTGGTCTGCAATGCGTAGCTTTTCTGGGTAAAGCCGCTGCCGGTTGTGAGCAGGGTGTAATAATCATTCAGCTTGAACCGGGTGGAGGGCGCGACATTCAGCACTACGTTGCCAGACAGGGCTGCACTGTCCGTAACCGTAACAGTGCCAGACTGGAGCTGCTGGTATTGTACGCCCTGCAAGGTCATGGTCTTGCCCGAGAGCTGGCTCCCCCCACTTAGGGCAAGGGTGGAGTTGCTGTCCGCCTGCAACGTGCCCTGCACGGTCATGTTCCCCTGCACTCCCTGCGGGGCAAGGGTCCCCCCCTGTGTGATAACCGTATTGCCAACCGTGCCTGTGCCACTCAGCACTCCGCCATTCTGCACTGTTGTGGTGCGGGATGAGGCAATGGAGCCATCCACCTCCAGAGTTCCTTGTGTCACTGTGGTGTCACCCGTGTAGGTGTTGGTGCCACTTAGCACCGTGGTGCCAGCGCCGTTCTGCTCAAGCCCCCCTGTGCCTGCAATGTTCTGGGCAAGCGTGAATGTGCCGCTGTGATTGATGGCCAGCCTGCCATTGTTCTGTATGGCCGTGCCTGCGGCAAGCGCGCCGGTGGTGCCGCCATTGCCCAGTTGCAGAACACCGCCAGCAATGGTGGTGCCGCCCGTATAGGTCTGATCTTTTGTAATAATCAGTGTACCCATATCGCTTTTTACAAGCGTGGTTCCGCCGGAGACTGATTTGTCGTTCAGCACAGTATCCAGTATTGCGGTAATGGACGCGCCTGCCGTGGTGCCATCCCCCACGCGTACGGTGGTGGTGCTGTTTGCTGCGTACAGGTTGTCCCCGGTTATGGTGTAGATTTTTCCATCATTATTGGCAAACTGCATGCCGCTTGTAATGACGTTGGACTGCTGGCCATTGAGCGTGTCCTGCACGGTTACGGTTCCGGCATTGCCTGCATAGACAACAAAGTTGTTATTGGCCCATGCTCCGTTTGTGGTGCCTGTCTTGTCGGTCCAGTTCAGCCCCTTCGGGTCCGTGTTCCATGTGCCTGAGCCACCATCAACGGTGGAGTTGCTGCGGTTGCTTGTCTTTCCCCCGTCCCAGAAGGTCAGGCTGTTATAATCTACAATCAGGTTGATCTGGTGGGCTATGGATGTCTGTAGGGAGACAGTGCCACCCGTGGCCACATTGGTTGTGCCAAGGGTCTGGTCTGCAACGCCGGATAACGTGCCTCCATATGTGTACAGGCGGTAAAGCCCGGCATCGAGGTGGCCTTTAGACACGCTTGGTCCGTCCGGGTTGGCGGTAATGTTGAGTGTGCCGCCAAGGGTCAGGTCCCCTCCTACAGCCATAAGGGAGTTATAAGCCCCGCCTGAAGCATTGGTCTGCCCCATATAGAACTGCTGGGATGATCCCTGTGCCAGTGCCAGACTATTGGTAATGCTCAGCGTTCCCACTCGGGTTGAGACATCCCCCGGGGTCAGTGTGCCCCCTTGTGCAATTGTTGTTGCACCACCCAATGTGCCCGTGCCGGACAGATTGCCCGTATTGCCAACCAGCACATGACCGTCTGCGGTGCTCTGGTCGCCATTTACGACCAGTGTGCCCCCATCGACTTCGGTTGTGCCGGTGTAGCTGTTGGCACCATTGAAGACCTGCTGCCCCGCTGCCGCGATTGTAACACCGCCGGAACCGGAGAGTATGCCCGAATAGGTGTTGTCGGTGGATGCCAGAGCCAACTGGCCATTGAGTGTGCCATTGGCCGTGCCGCTCAGGGCGCCAAGGCTTGCACCATTTGCCGTGACAGAAAAACTGCCGCCATTTGCAGCCAGTATGCCGTTTATGGTGTTCCCGTCCAGTGTCAGTGTTCCTGCTGTGTTGGTCACATTACCTGAAATTTTATTGTTTTTTCCTAATGTCATAATCCCGGCATTGGTCGCACTTGCTGCACTGCCGCCGGTCATGGTCAGTGTGCCATTGGCATCGTTGGCAACGGCCCCAAGCACGGTGCTGCTGGAAAGGGTGGCTGTACCACTTTTATTTTCTATACTGCCAACCTGTGATCCATCCTGAATGGTCATAACCCCGGTGTTGCTCAGCGCACCCGAAATGGTGCCTGAATCCATGTTCAGAACAGTTGAGTTGGTGAAATTTCCTGAAACTTTAGCATTTGTATTGATGATGAAGGTGCCGGCATTGTTCACCTGCCTCTGTATTTCTGAAGAATCTGTCAGGTTGAATGTTGCGCCGGAGGTGTTTGTCACATCCTGTTTTATGGTGGATGCGCCACTCATGTTGATGGTGCCGGAGTTGATGACCCCCAGATTCAGCACGGCATTTTTGAATATTTTAATAGTGCCCTGCTTGGTGTTGACTGTCAGTCCGCCAATTGTGCCGTTTACGACAAGACCACCCGTATTGATGATGTTCCCCCTTACCTTGGCCCCGCTGGCAATAAGGCTTGGATGGGAGGCATTGGAGGTGTTGGAGAGTGCGCCTGCCAATGACCCCGTAAGAATAAGCTGCCCATTGCTACTGACGCTGGTGTTGCCAGTATAGGTATTGGCCCCAGAGATGGTTTGTGTTCCACTGACGATGGAAATTGCCCCGTTCCCGGACATGCTGCCAGAATATACAGCATTATTGGCGCGGTTGATCAGTAACGTACTTTTAAGTGTCCCATTGGCCGAGCCGGACAGGGCGTTAATGTTGCCCGCAATAACAGTGAACGTGCCACCCACCGCATTCAACGTGCCAAAAATATTGGAGTACTGCCCAGACAGGGTGAGCGTGCCGCTATGGTTGGTCACATTGCCCTGCACCATGCCCATGCCAGTCAGCTCTAATGTACCATAGTTATCAATGCTGCCGGCTATGGTGGCACTTGTTGTCAGGTTGCCTGTGCTCTGGTTGGTTACGTTGCCAATCACCATGCCTGAGTTCAGGTTTGCAGTTCCTGCGTTGTCAAAATTACTATTGGATGTTCCGTTGTTATTTGTAAAAGATGCTCCCTGCTCATTGGTAACACCCTGTATATTGAACCCCGAAACATTGATTGTGCCATAATTGACAATATTTCCAGCGGTGCTGGATGAGCCAGTAATTGTGCCAGATGTTGCGTTGTTTATGTCGGAAATCATGCCTTTTGTACTGGAAAACTGACCAGAATTATTCAGCGTGTTCAGTGACCCGGCGTTACTGAAAATACTGTTGTTGGTTGTTGTACCCGTAACAGTCCCGCTAGAGGTGACCGTAACCGTGCCATTGTTGGTAAGGTCTGAATTCTGGCTGCCGGAAATCTCATAGGTCTGGCCACTGTTTACGGTGTATCCCGCTGAACTGCCTGATGCAAAAGACGGGATAGAGACCAGGAGCGAGCTTGTAAAAAGATAAAATTTAAGACCATTGTATCTCGTTTTCTGGAGAACCATCACCAAATCTTCCAGCATAATGCTGTCTCCTGAAGCGCATGTGGCTATAAAGTCTCAGGAGCGATGGTTAACGATAATTCATTAACAATATTATAATTATTTTTGCGGATTTACTTGATAATATTTTCCTAACCCATAATAAATACAAAGTATATTCTTATTGTGTTGGATTTTTATTTACATAATGGGTATTTTTGTGTGGTTTTTACTAACTTGGATCAGATGTTCCGGTAAAAACTGGCGCAGAGGGGCATGCATAGCCCGTGCAGGCAGGTCAGGCGGAGGGGGGCTGACAAAACACGCAGGCAAAACAGGGCAGTCATATTGCTGCAAGGATGCAAGAATACATGCCGCGAACACGTAATGGTGTACAGCCGAGTGGGGTGCACTGTAAGCGCATCATGCCTACCAGTGGCAAACAGCATTATTGTATTTTAAGAGGGAGCATTTGGGGGAATGCGAGAATGGTGCCCAAGACCGGGATCGAACCAGTGACACTGCGATTTTCAGTCGCATGCTCTACCAACTGAGCTACTTGGGCACCGCAAGCCTTGCGGCGTGAGAGAGGATTTATCTCAGCTGGCTTCCGAGATCAAGTCATGTTTTGTCATTTATTTCAGCTTTTTCGCTTTCCGCGTCGGGGAGCTGTTCACCCGGAATGCGGTAGGTGCCACCAAACCAGCGCCCAAGGTCCACATCCGCACAGCGGCGGGAGCAAAAGGGGCGATAGGCTGTGGCGGAAGGCTGCCCGCAAATCGGGCATTTGGCTGAGTGGGTCATTGTTAATCCTGAACCGTCCATGTCAAATCGGGCAGGGCGGGGTCCATGTGCAGGCTCAGGGGCCTGCCAAGCTGGCGTGCGCATTCGGCCACGGCTTCGGGGTCCTGCTCCAGTGCGCGCATAAGGCCCGCCCCACCGCACAGGCGGCGTGTATGGGGGGCATGGGCCAGAATGTGCCGTAGTGCCCGCAGTGCGCGCCCATGCGGGCTGTTCAGCAGTTCTGGTAGGGAGGGATAAATCCGTGCGCGCACAATTTCTATCAACCCCAGAGCCGTTACGCCCAGGCAGCGGGGGTTGAGTGGGTCAGGCTTGAGCGCTTCGGTTACAGGCTCCAGCAGGGCCTGACGTTTGCGTGTTGCCAGCCCCGCCGGATCAATAAGAATAGCGCCAGACAGGTTGCGCAGGCGGATCTGGCGCATGAGTGCGGGCAGCGCATCGCGGTTGGCGGCAAATTGTGCGGTTTGTTTGGGCCTGCCCGTTTGTGCGGGGGGGGCGTCCATGTCAATCGCAATCAGGGCCGGGGTGGGGGTAATGGTTGCTTCCATCCCGCCGGGCAGGTGCACCACGGGCTCCTCAAGAGCATCGCAGGCGGCAGCTATGGCATCGGGGTAGGGGGTAAAGCCGGGCTCACGCCGCTCACGGAGGGAAGGGGGGATGTGGGCTGCCGCTGCCGGGCTGTCCGCTACCAGCGTTGCGGTGGGCCATAAGGCGGCAAGTCGTGCCAGCGGTGTGGGGCCGGGGGTTATAAGCCCCCTTTGCTCCGAGCCGACATCTGCCGCCAGCAGGCGCAGGCGTACGCCTTTGCCCCCCTGTGCTGCACGGCTGACTTCTACCGTAATGCTCTGCCCCTCGGTCAGCTTGGGCGCACCATTTTGTAAGGGCAGAAAGCCGCTCAGGTTGGGAGCAAGTGCCACAAAAGCCCCCCCCATGCCGGGGGTAAGGGCTTCTATGCGGGCATGGAAGATGCTGCCCACCATATCGGGGGCAGCAGGGCGCCAGAGCGCAAAATCCAGCAAGCTATCGTTTTTGGTAACCGCAATGCGCATTTCGCCCGGAAATGTGGCAATGCGCAGGAACAGGCTCACGCTAGCCAGCCACCGGGTTGCCCACGCAGGAGCTGCGCTGTCTCAAACAATGGCAGGCCAATCACGGCTGAGGCGCTTCCAGACAGCGCGCGGATAAAACCAGCAGCATGGCCCTGAAGGGCGTACCCGCCAGCCTTGCCAGACCAGTCACCCGCGTCCAGCAGGGCGTCAATCTGGTAAGGTGTTAGGCGGGAGAAGGTGACAGCCGTTTCCACCAGCCGTGCGCCATATCGCCCAGACACCCAACTGGCGGTCGGGGCCACCACAACGGATGTCAGCACCGTATGCCGCCGACCAGACAGGCGCTCAAGGCAGAAGCGCGCTGTATCCCGGTCCTCTGCTTTGGGCAGAATGCGGCGGCCAAGGGCCACAACGGTATCTGCTGCCAGCACAAGGGCGGGTTCGCCAAGCGTGCTGGCGACTGTTCTGGCTTTTTCGGCTGCCATGCGCTGGGCGTAAACCCGTGGCACCTCGCCTTTGGCCGGTGTTTCATCAATATTGGCAGGCAGAACACGGTCGGGCGTAAGCCCGATCTGTTCCAGCAGCGCAATACGGCGGGGGGAGGCAGATGCCAGAACCAGAAGGGGGGCCACGTTCTGCCCCGCCTGTGTCTGGCAGGAGAGTGTCATGCTTACTTGAAGCGGAAGGTGATACGACCCTTGGACAGGTCATAGGGGGTCATTTCCACATTCACCCGGTCACCTGCCAGAACGCGAATACGGTTCTTGCGCATCTTGCCACTGGTATGGGCGAGAATAACGTGTTCGTTGTCCAGCTTTACGCGGAACATGGCATTAGGCAGCAGTTCGGTTACTGTGCCGCTAAATTCGATCATGTCTTCTTTAGACATTGCATCCTTCGTGTATGTTAAAACTGACGGAAGTTCTGGTCAGCAGGTATGGTTGAGGGGCGCTTGGCGGTCAAGCGTTAGGTGTTTGCTCGGCCAGGGCATCCAGCCGGGCAGAAACGCTAAGGGCGTGGGCTTGCAGCCCTTCGGCATGGGCCAGAGCCACGGCGGAAGGACCAATTCGGCGCAGGGCGTCCGGCCCGCCGGACAGGAATGTCGTGCGCTTCATAAAGTCGTAAACAGACAAGCCGGAGGCAAAGCGCGCGGTGCGCGATGTGGGCAGGACATGGTTTGGCCCCCCCACGTAATCCCCCACCGCTTCGGGGCAGAAACGGCCCAGAAACGCCGCTCCCGCGTGCCGGACATGCACAAAAAGGGCCTCTGGGTCATCCACCATCAGTTCCAGATGTTCGGGTGCCAGACGGTTGGCCAGTTCCACAGCCTCAAGCAGATCACGGGTAATGAGCACAGCCCCATTGCGCGCCCAGCTTGCACTGGCAATGGCGGTGCGGGTCAGGACTTTCAGCTCCGCGTCCACTGCTGCAATGACCCTGTCGGCAAAGGTGGCGTCGGGGGTAATCAGTGTGGCCTGTGCCAGTTCGTCATGCTCGGCTTGGGCCAGCAGGTCGAGTGCGATCACGCGCGGGTCGGAGCCCGAATCGGCAATGACCACCACATCGGACGGGCCTGCAATGCTATCAATCCCCACATGCCCAAAGACCTGCCGTTTGGCTTCGGCCACATAGGCGTTGCCGGGGCCGACAATACGGTCAACGGGCTGGATGCTCTGCGTACCATAGGCCATGGCACCTACAGCCTGCGCACCCCCTACGCGGTAGATTTCGGTTACGCCTGCGCGGTCGGCGGCGGCCAGCACCAGCGGGTTGATCACACCATCGGGCGTGGGCACGCACATGGCCAGCCGCCCAACCCCGGCTACTTTGGCGGGAATGGCGTTCATAAGCACGGAGGACGGATAAGCCGCCTTGCCACCGGGAACATACAGGCCAACGGCGTCCAGCGGAATCCAGCGCATGCCAAGGGTCATGCCCGCGTCATCAGTGTAGCGCATGTCTGCGGGGAGTTGCTTTTGGTGGAAGCTCTCAATCCGCCGGGCAGCAACGTCCAGTGCGTCCAGCAGTTCGGGGCTGACCTGCGCCTTGGCCTTGGCCACTTCTTCAGCGGTAAAGGCCAGTTTTTCCGGTGTTACGGGCAGGCGGTCAAAGCGTTCGGTCAGGGCGCACAGGGCGGCATCGCCCTCCTTGCGCACGGAGGCCAGAATGTTGGCTACGGGGCCGGTGACTTCCTGCCCCTGTTCTTCCCGGTTGGTCAGCAGCGCGCTGAAGGCGCTTTCAAAACCGGCATCGCGCGTATCAAGCCGTTTCATGGAGTCTGGTCTGCCTTACACATTATTTTGCGGCGGGCGCGCTTTGCGCAAGCGCCGTGCGGAAGCGTGAGAGAATGCCGTCAATCTGGTCGGGGCGGGTTTTGAGCGCCGTGCGGTTGATAATCAGGCGGCTGGAAACCTGAGCAATGGTTTCCACCTCCTTCAATCCGTTTGCGCGCAGGGTGGAGCCTGTGTCTACCAGATCCACAATCAGGCGTGACAGGCCGAGCATGGGTGCTAGTTCCATGGCGCCGTGCAGGTGCACAATGGTGGCGTTAATACCGCGCGCGGCAAAAAAGCGGCGGGTAATGGCAGGGTATTTGGTGGCGACCCGCACCTCTGACCAGCGCGACCATTCCTGTGGGTCATGCGGCAGGTGGGCTGGCTGGGCCACCGCAATGCGGCATGAGCCAATGCCCAGATCAAGGGGGGCATAAATTTCGGGGTAGTCAAATTCCATCAGAACGTCAGAGCCGCAAATGCCAACCTGCGCACCGCCAGCAGCCACAAAGGTGGCAACGTCAAACGAGCGGACACGTACAATGTCCACGCGGGGGTCTTCGGTGGAAAAACGCAGCTTGCGGCTGCTGTCGCCCAGACAGTCGGCGGAAGGGGCCATGCCCGTACCCGCCATAAGAGGGGTGACAGCCTTGAGAATACGGCCCTTGGGCAGGGCCAGAACCATTTGTCCATTATGGCCCGCACCAAGCGCGTTGGCGGTCTGGGGGTCTGTAAGGGACTGGTTCATGTAAACTCCGGCAGGCAGGGCGTTGGAATGCGGCCTGCTCTCCTAGCACAAGGTCGCCGGGAAGAAAAACCGGCAGCCTGTTGTCCGGGTGGAAGAAATGCCTCCACCCGGACAGTCAGGGTAGGTTTTAGCGCTTCCACCACCCCGTACGACGGCGGGTTGTTGGCGGGCTATCCTCAATCACGATCGGCTGCACCAGCGGCTCTGCCTTTTCCTGCGCGGGGGCCGGTGTGGCGTCTGCAGCAGGTGCCGCTTCTGTGCTGGCTTTGCGGGTCGTGCGGCGGCGGGTGGGCTTTTTGGGCGCATCCTGCTCCGCATCCGGTGTTGCGGTGGTGTCGGCTGTCGCTTCTGCCGTAGCCGCTGCTGCCTTGCTGCGCGGTGCGCGGCGACGGGCAGGTTTTTTGGGCGCGGCCTGTGTTGCCTCACCCGCTACGGTTTCTGCCTCACCCGCTTCCGGCGCATCAGCCGCCGGGGCGTCTACGCTGGCGGTAGCCGTTTTGGCGGCTGCCGGTTTGCGTGTGGCGCGGCGGCGTGTGGGCTTGGCGGGTGGTGCGGCCTGCGCCTCGGGCTGTTCGTCCGGCACCTGTGGGGCCGGAGCGGGAGTTGCAGGCTCGGCCACCACAGCCGGGCGGGCAGGTTCTTTGGCTGCGGGGGCAGGGGCGGGCTTGGCCTGCGCACTGTTTTCCAGCAGTTCAAAAATATCCGGTCCGTCACCAAACGGGTTGGCGGGGGTTGGCCCGGTCCAGACCGCACGCTGCGGACGGGGGGCTGGCCCTTCGGCAATGGCAACGCGCTGCTCCTGTGCCGAGTCGGAAGGCTGGCGCTGTACGCGTGAGTGGCGTGTACGGCGGCGGCCCGGGACAAGGTGCCCGTCCGTACCCTGTGGGGCGGCAGGTGCAGTTGGGGCTGCTTCTTCCGCCACGCGGGTGTTTTCGGGCTCGTCTGCGTCTTCACCACCGGTGTCGGCTACGGCTTGGGTCCCGTTCTGGCCCTGTGCGTTGCCATTACCACCCCCACGGCGGCGGCGGCGGCGACGGCGGCGGCGTGGTTCCTCATCCCCCGTAGCGGTTTCCGCCGTTTCGGGCAGGGCAGTGGGTGCGGCGTTTGCGGGGGCTGGCAGAGCGGCAACCGGAGTGGGGTCCGCATCCACGTTTTCGACCGGCGGCAACTGCTGCTGCGCTGTATGCGCCGGACGGGCATGGGCGTGGGCACGCCGTTCGATGCGGATTTCCGGCGCAGGCAGTGTGTTGTCGGGGGAGAACAGCACTTCCATCTGGTGGCGCTGTTCGATGTTGGCCAGCCAGTCACGCTTGTTGTTGAGAATGTAGAACGCAATCTCTGCTGCAACATGCACGGTAATGGCGGAGGCCCGGCGGCGTGCGCCTTCCTCTTCCACCGAGCGCAGGACGTGCAGGGCCGAGCTTTCCACGCTGCGGGTCATGCCGGTGCCATTGCAGTGCGGGCAGACCGTAAAGGCTGCTTCCGCCACCGAGGGGCGGAGCCGCTGGCGTGACATTTCCAGCAGGCCGAAATGCGAGATGGAGCCGATCTGGATACGGGCGCGGTCATGGCGCAGCGCGTCCTTGAGGCGGCGTTCGATTGTGGCGTTGTGGCGGCGGGATTCCATGTCAATAAAGTCAATGACAATCAACCCGGCCAGATCGCGCAGGCGCAGCTGGCGTGCCACTTCGTCCGCAGCTTCCTGATTGGTGCGGAAGGCGGTTTCTTCAATATTACGCTGGCTGGTGGCCTTGCCGGAGTTCACGTCAATAGCGACCAGTGCTTCGGTCTGGTTGATGACCAGATACCCACCCGAGCGCAGAGACACCACGGGGGAGAACATGGCGTCCAGATGCCCTTCCACGTTGTAATGGGTAAAGAGCGGCTGGTGCTCCTTGCTCCACAGGCGCACTTTTTCGGCATGCTGAGGCATGAGCATGCGCATGAAGTCGCGCGCGGCTTTCCACCCGCTCTCACCATCCACCACGATCTCGCTCACATCACGCGTGTACACATCGCGGATGGCGCGTTTGACCAGACTGGCTTCCTCGTAAATCAGAGCCGGGGCCATGGACTGGAGCGTATGTTCGCGAATGTCGTCCCACAGATGGAGCAGGTATTCGCAGTCACGCGTAATTTCGGGGCCGGGGCGCTGGGCACCTGCGGTGCGCACGATCATGGCCATGCCGCGCGGCAGGTTCAGGCTGCTGACAATATCACGTAGGCGGCGGCGGTCGGCAACGGAGGTAATCTTGCGGGACACGCCACCGCCACGCAGTGCGTTGGGCATGAGCACGCAGTAACGGCCAGCCAGCGAGACGTAAGTGGTCAGCGCCGCACCCTTGTTGCCGCGTTCTTCCTTGACCACCTGCACCAGCAGGACCTGACGGCGGCGGATAACTTCCTGAATACGGTAATTGCGCAAGAAGCGGGCAATGCGCTTCTGTATCAGCGCTTCTTCACCCGTGTCGGTCTCACCACTGACGTATTCCGGTGCGTCCTGCCGTTCCTCACCGTCTTCACGCGTGTCGGCATCGGCGGCGGCGCGTGTGTCTTCCGCTTCGCTGTCCGTATCGTGCTCGGCTGCATCGTCCTCATCGGAGTCAGCGGCGGCATCGTCCATCAGGGTTTCTTCTTCGGCCTGAAGGGCGAGCAGTTTTTCGCGGTCGGCAACCGGAATCTGGTAATAATCCGGGTGAATTTCGCTAAAGGCAAGAAAGCCGTGCCGGTTGCCGCCGTATTCAACAAAGGCGGCCTGCAGGCTGGGTTCTACGCGAATAACGCGGGCGAGGTAGATATTGCCTTTGAGCTGCTTTTTTGCAGCAGATTCAACATCATAATCTTCGAGTCTATTTCCGTCCATCACAACAACACGCGTTTCTTCTGCGTGTGTTGCGTCGATCAGCATCCGCTTTGACATAAAAAGAAAAACTCCGGTGCGTTGGTGGCCAGCCTGCGCGGTGCTTTTGCCAACATGGCGCAGCACGGAGCAGGGGCGCTTCCAGCGGGTATAAACAGGCGTGAACTGGAAAACCGAAGGTGCCTGCAAAGCCCGCTGGCAGCCGCGCGCCAGTACCCCGCAGGCATGCCTGTGCCTGTGGTCTGGCGGAGATACTCAGGGCGATGGGGCGAGCTATGGTCGTTTATCCTTCGGTCGTCG
This sequence comes from Acetobacter okinawensis, assembly GCF_002153655.1. Taxonomy (GTDB): domain Bacteria; phylum Pseudomonadota; class Alphaproteobacteria; order Acetobacterales; family Acetobacteraceae; genus Acetobacter; species Acetobacter okinawensis_A. The sequence continues at coordinate 16,184 of NZ_JOPJ01000003.1, read as the reverse complement.
CTTTGCGCGGTCCCCGGTCGCATGGTGCTGGCGGATAATGCCGCGCAGACACAACGCCCGGAAGACAGCAGGCAGAGTGCACGGCAGGTACACTAATGCCCAGATGCCATGCACATTAAGCATGACCCAAATGCCGCCAGACTGCAAGCTCTTCGTAATAAAGGCTTGGGGCTGCAAAAGGGTGGTTATTTTTTTGCCATTTTTCGGGCACATTGTCGGGCTTGCAACCTCAAGGATGAAGGCGCGCTCTAATGGCACCGCACAGGCCACACCTGCTGCTCTCCCCCTCTTCCAGCCTGTCTGTGCCGCGCAGGACTTTTCTCGGTCATGTTGCGGGGGGTGTTGCTGGCGGTGCGGTTCTGGCGGGGGCGGCGCTGCCTGCTCTGGCGCGGGCAGGGCATGGGGGCGTGTTGCATGCCCCTGCCGTGGTCGGGCGTGCGGCACCATCCAAGCCGCTGGTCATGCTGGACCCGGGGCACGGAGGCAAGGACCCCGGTGCCATCGGTTTTTCCGGTACATATGAAAAGCATGTGGCCGAGGCGGCGGCGCAGGAACTTTCGCGCCAGTTGCTGGCCACGGGGCGTTACCGTGTGGCGCTGACGCGGGCGAGCGATCATTTTATCCCCCTTGATAGCCGGGTGGATATGGCCCAGCAGCATGGGGCGGCACTCTTTATTTCCATGCATGCGGATGCGCTGCACAATGCAAGTGTGCGTGGGGCCAGTGTATACACCCATGCGCACGGTGCATCCGATAGCCAGACAGCCGATTTGGCACGTACGGAAAACAGCGCGGACCGTTTTGGCGGGCCTATGGTGCATGGTGCATCGCCCGAGGTGCAGCAGATTTTGGCCAGTCTGGTTACGGAGGAAACCCGCAAGGGGTCCTCCCACATGGCGCAGGCCGTGGTTTCGGCCTTTCAGTCCCGTGTGCAGCTTTTGACCCATCCGCACCGCCATGCCGCGTTTGCGGTTCTCAAATCTGCCCAGATTCCCTCTGTTCTGGTGGAAATGGGGTTCATGTCCAACAGGCTGGATGAGGCCGCACTGCGGCAGGCGGGGCACAGGGCCATGGTGGCGGGGGCTATGTGTAATGCCGTAAACCGTTATTTTGCCTCTGCCGGGGCTGGTCTGGCGGGGTAAGCTTGTGCTCGCGTGGTATTGGTCGGTAACGCCGTGTGGCGCAACATTATGGTGCGCCGCCTGAGGCGTTGTGCTGAGCGTGGGATTTGCATGAAAGCAGGGGGTAGAAAAGCAGAAGCCCCCTTGCGGGGGCTACTATGCTTACCAATTCTCAGAGAGAATTTGGTGCCCAGAAGAAGACTCGAACTTCCACAACCTTTCGGTCACAGGTACCTGAAACCTGCGCGTCTACCAATTCCGCCATCTGGGCTCAAATGGCAACCCGGAGTGTTCCGGGCTGGTGAAGAGGCATTTACCCCGCACACATGTTAGCGTCAACAGGTAAAATGATTTTTTTTGACGAATTTGTGTCAGCCCCCGCTCTGGCGTGCTGGGGGCGAATGCCACACAGTGGGGTATTGGCATAGGCGCATGGCGTTAAAGCAGAGGGAATACGGGCATGAATGGGAACAGAACTGCGGCGGTGCTGGGCGGTAACGGTTTTGTCGGCCAGTATGTTGTGCAGTGTCTGGCGCGGGCCGGGTACACGGTCCGTGTGGCCAGCAGGCGGCCCGACCGGGGGGCTTTGCTACGCCCCATGGGGCGTGTGGGGCAGGTGGCCCCTTTTTACGCATCCGTGCTTGATGAGAGTACGGTGGCTTGCGTGGTGCGTGGTGCCGATGTGGTGGTTAATCTTGCGGCTATCCTGTCTTCCTCCTCTGCGCAGAGCCTGCATGCGGTCAATGTAGATGGGGCAGGGCGTGTGGCGCGGCTGGCGGCGGAGGCTGGGGTGGCACGTTACGTGCATATGTCCGCCCTTGGTGTGTCGGAGCATGCGCCATCCGCCTATGGGCGCAGCCGGGCGGCGGGCGAGGCGCTGGTGCGGCAGTACCGCCCCGATGCCTCCATTGTGCGCCCCTCGGTTATTTTTGGGCCGGAGGACAGGTTCTTTAACCTGTTTGGTGCGCTGGCGCGCTATCTGCCGTTTATGCCGGTTTACGGGGCAACCACGCGCGTGCAGCCCGTTTATGTGGGGGATGTGGCGCAGGTTGTGGCGCAGGTGGCGGATACGCCCGAACTCTCGGGGCGTGTATGGCAGCTTGGCGGGCCTGACGTTATGACCATGCAGGATATTGCGACCTTTGTCTTGCGCCAGACGCAGCGCGACAGGCCGGTGGTGCGTGTACCCATGGCGCTGGCCCGTTTGCAGGCGGCGGTGCTGGAGCGTTTGCCGGGTAAGGTTCTTACGCGGGACCAGTTGCTTATGCTTGCGCAGGATAATGTTGTGCCCCCCACGGAATCGGGGTTTGAGGTGCTGGGGCTTGTGCCGCGCAGCGTGCAGGCCTGTGTGCCGTTTTATCTGGAGCGTTACAGGGTTGGCGGTGGCCGCTCTGGGGTTTTTGTTCCACAACGGTAGGTTGGAGCAAAAAAGGTCCGGAATGAGACGCTTTAAATTGTAAAAAATGCGTATTTTGAGGTCATTCCGGACTTAAATTTAAAATAGGTAAGCAATGCTGTCTTTTTATCCTGAACGATAACAGGCACGTTCCCTCCTGCTTGATTTTAGGGGGCGAGGTTTGTCTGCCGCGCCCTTTGTAGCCGGGGATGGCGTATGACAACCAAGATGCTGAAATTTGTCTCCGTTCCGCAAAAGCAGCCACAAAAACGCACGGCGGCTGAGCGGCGGACGGATTTTGACGAAATTTACAATGACTTCAAACCCGAGCAGGCGACCGAGCAGGCCAGCCGCTGCTCGCAGTGTGGTGTGCCGTTCTGCTCCGTGCACTGCCCGTTGGGGAACAACATCCCCGACTGGCTGATGCTCACGGCGCAGGGGCGGCTGGAGGAAGCCTATGGCGTGTCCTCCGCCACAAACACCTTCCCCGAAATCTGTGGCCGCATCTGCCCGCAGGATCGCCTGTGCGAAGGGAGCTGCGTGATCGAGCCGGGGTTTGAGAGCGTCACCATTGGTGCGGTTGAACGCTTTGTAACCGATACGGCGTTTGAGAACGGCTGGGTCAAGCCGGTTGCCCCCGTGCGTGAGCGCTCCGAATCCGTGGGTATTGTGGGGGCTGGCCCCGCCGGGCTTGCGGCTGCCGACCAGCTACGCGCGCAGGGCTATCAGGTCCATGTGTATGACCGGTATGACCGCGTGGGCGGGCTGCTGGTTTACGGTATTCCCGGCTTCAAGCTTGAAAAGCATATTGTCGCACGCAGGCACGAACTGCTGGTGGACGGTGGGGTTGTGTTCCACCTTGGTCAGGGCATTGGCTCTGGCGCGGGCGAGTTGTCCTTTGCCGAGCTGCGTGGGCGGCATAATGCGGTGCTGATTGCAACCGGCGTGTACAAATCCCGCGCAATTGGCGGCCCCGGTGCCGGCCTTGCAGGGATTGAGAAGGCGCTGGACTACCTGACGGCCTCCAACCGCCGCTCTTTGGGCGATGTGTTGCCTGAAGACGCGCAGGCGCTGGATGCAGCAGGTAAAAATGTGGTGGTGCTCGGCGGTGGCGATACAGCCATGGACTGCGTGCGCACGGCCATTCGTCAGGGTGCCAAATCCGTACGCTGCCTCTACCGCCGTGACCGCGCGAACATGCCCGGCTCCACGCGGGAGGTAAAAAATGCGGAGGAGGAAGGCGTGCAGTTTGAATGGCTGGCCGCCCCTGAGGCATTCCTTGGTGACACACACGTCACAGGCGTGCGCGCATCCCGCATGAAGCTGGGCCTGCCCGATGCCTCGGGCCGCCAGTCGGTCGAACCGCTGGAAGGGTCTTCCTTTACGCTTGAGGCCGATCTGGTGATCGCAGCCCTCGGCTTTGACCCCGAACCCCTGCCGCAGTTGTGGGATGAGCCCGCACTCGCGGCCTCGCGCTGGGGAACGCTCAAGGTGGACCAGAAGAGCTTCATGACCTCGCTGCCCGGTGTGTTTGCAGCAGGGGATATTGTACGTGGGGCCAGTCTGGTCGTGTGGGCGATCAAGGACGGGCGGGAAGCTGCCCAGAGCATCCATGAGTGGATCAGGGCCGATGCAACGGCTCGTACGGCGGAGCAGGGATAATGGATATGGAACAGTTTTCGCACACTGTTTCCGCTGAAAGCGGTGAAGAGTTTCTCAAGGCATGGGACGCCAACGTGCAAGCCCTCGACGGGCTGTATGACCCGGCGGATGAGCGCGATTCCTGCGGTGTGGGCCTTGTGGCGGCCCTCGATGGCAAGCGCCGCCGCGAGGTGGTGGAGGCTGGCATTGCAGCCCTGAAGGCCATCTGGCACCGTGGTGCGGTTGATGCTGACGGCAAAACAGGCGATGGCGCGGGTATTCATGTGGAAATTCCGCAGGAATTTTTTGCCGACGCCATTACCAGCACGGGTGACCGCCCCAGCGATGGCCCCATTGCTGTGGGGCAGGTGTTCCTGCCCAAGACCGATTTTGTGGCGCAGGAACAGTGCCGCCAGATTATCGAAACCCAGATTCTGGCCTTTGGCTATGGCATTTACGGCTGGCGGCAGGTGCCGATCGACACCTCCTGCATTGGGGAAAAAGCCAATGCCACCCGCCCCGAAATCGAGCAGATTCTCATCCGCAACCTGCCGGGTAAAACGGAGGAGGCATTTGAGCGCGATCTGTACGTTATCCGCCGCCGGATAGAAAAAGCCGCCATTGCAGCGCAGGTGGACCTGTATATCTGCTCGCTGTCATGCCGCTCGCTTATCTATAAGGGTATGTTCCTTGCCGAGCATCTGACCGAGTTCTACCCAGACCTGCTGGACGAGCGCTTTGTCAGCCGCTTTGCCATTTACCACCAGCGCTATTCGACCAACACCTTCCCCACATGGAAGCTGGCGCAGCCGTTCCGTCGCCTTGCCCATAATGGTGAGATCAACACCATCTCGGGCAACATCAACTGGATGAAAAGCCACGAAACGCGCCTGTCCCACCCCGACCTTGACCCGTGGATGGCCGACATCAAGCCGCTGGTGCAGGCTGGTGGGTCGGATACGGCCACGCTGGACAACGTGTTTGAACTGCTGACCTTTGCCGGGCGCGATGCCCCGTCGGCCAAGGCGCTGATGATCCCGGCCAGTGTCGGCGGCAATGCGGCCATGAAGCCCGCCCACCGCGACATGTTCACCTACTGCAATGCGGTGATGGAACCGTGGGATGGCCCCGCAGCCCTGTGTGCGACCGATGGCCGCTGGGTTGTGGCTGGTCTGGACCGCTCCGGTCTGCGCCCGCTGCGTTACACTGTGACCACCGACAACCTGCTGATTGTTGGCTCCGAAACCGGCATGGTCCGCGTGCCAGAAAACGCCATTGTCAGCCGTGGCCGCCTTGGCCCGGGTGAGATGATTGGCGTGGACCTGGACGAAGCCAGACTGTACGGTAACAGCGCGCTGTTGGATGTGCTGTCCTCCCGTCAGGATTTTTCGGACTGGATCAAGCGGACCCAGAAGATCGGCCACCTTGTCCGCTCGGATGTGACCGAGCCGGTCTATTACAAGGGGGATGAACTGCGCCGCCGCCAGCTGGCTGTTGGCACCACACTCGAAGAGCTGGAAACCCTGCTCCACCCGATGGTGGAAGACGCGAGCGAGGCCATTGGCTCCATGGGGGATGACACGCCTCTGGCTGTGCTGTCTCCGCGTTATCGTGGCCTGTCGCACTACTTCCGCCAGATGTTCAGCCAGGTGACCAACCCGCCCATCGACAGCCTGCGTGAAGCGGGGGTGATGAGCCTTGCCACACGGCTTGGCAACCTTGGCAACATTCTGGACCAGTCGGCCGAGCAGTGCGACATGCTGCAACTGCCCAGCCCTGTGCTGACATCGGGCGAGTACGAGGCCCTGCGTGGCTTCTGCGGTGCATCTGCCAGCGTCATCGACTGCACCTTCCCCGCAGCGGATGGTGAGGCTGGCCTGCGTGAGGCCATTGCCCGCATCCGCCGTGAGGCGGAGGAAAGTGTGCGGGGCGGCTGTACCCATGTGTTCCTCACGGATGAGGCCCAGTCCCCCGACCGCGCTTCCATCCCCATGATTCTGGCTACGGGGGCTGTGCATACCCATCTGGTCCGCACGTCCCTGCGTACGTTCACCTCGCTTAACGTGCGTACGTCCACAGCACTGGATGTGCATGCCATTGCCGTAACCATTGGTGTGGGCGCCACAACGGTTAACCCGTATCTGGCGCAGGAAAGCATTGCTGACCGCCACCGCCGTGGCCTGTTTGGCAGCCGCAGCCTGCGTGAGTGCATGGAGCGTTACCGCAAGGCGGTGGACAAGGGTCTGCTTAAGATCATGTCCAAAATGGGTATTTCCATTGTGGCGTCTTACCGTGGTGGCTGCAATTTTGAGGCAGTGGGCCTGTCGCGCGCCCTGACGGCGGAATTCTTCCCCGGTATGCCCTCGCGCATTTCCGGTATTGGTCTGTCGGGCATTGCACGCAATGCGCTGAGCTTCCACGAGCAGGCATGGGGTTCGGCCTCGGCCCTGACCCTGCCTGTGGGCGGGCTGTACAAGCTGCGCCGCAGTGGGGAGCAGCACGCATTTGATGGCGGGCTGATCCATATGCTCCAGACCGCCGTGGCCACAGACAGCTTTACCATCTACCAGCGCTATGCCGATGCGGTGCGCGCCCAGCCCCCCGTGGCGCTGCGCGACCTGCTCGACTTCCGTGATGGGCGTACGCCTATTCCGGTGGAAGAGGTGGAAAGCATTACGCAGCTGCGCAAACGCCTGATTTCCCCCGCTATTTCGCTCGGCGCACTCAGCCCCGAAGCGCATGAAACGCTCTCCATCGCCATGAACCGGATTGGCGCCAAGTCCGATTCCGGGGAAGGGGGGGAAGACCCGGCACGCGCAAAGCCGCGCCCCAATGGGGATAACGCGTCTTCGGCCATCAAGCAGGTGGCATCGGGCCGCTTCGGGGTGACCGCGCAGTACCTCAATGACTGCCGTGAGCTGGAAATCAAGGTGGCTCAGGGTGCCAAGCCGGGTGAGGGCGGGCAGTTGCCCGGCTTCAAGGTGACCGAGCTGATTGCCAAGCTGCGCCATGCCACACCGGGGGTCACGCTGATCTCGCCCCCGCCGCACCACGATATTTACTCCATCGAGGATCTGGCCCAGCTTATTTACGACCTCAAGCAGATCAACCCGGATGCCAGCGTGACCGTCAAACTGGTCGCACGTTCGGGCATTGGCACCATTGCCGCTGGGGTGGCCAAGGCCAAGGCCGACGCCATTCTCATTTCCGGCCATTCGGGTGGTACGGGGGCAAGCCCGGTCAGCTCCATTAAATACGCGGGTCTGCCGTGGGAGCTGGGGCTGGCGGAAACGCATCAGGTGCTCATGCTCAACCGCTTGCGCCACCGTGTGCGCCTGCGCGCCGATGGTGGCATCAAAACCGGGCGTGACGTGGTGATTGCCGCCATGCTGGGTGCGGAAGAGTTTGGCATTGGCACGGCCAGCCTTGTGGCCATGGGCTGCATTATGGTGCGCCAGTGCCACTCCAACACCTGCCCGGTTGGCGTGTGCTCGCAGGACCCGGCCATGCGCGCCAAGTTTGAAGGCACGCCCGAGAAGGTGATCAACCTGTTCTCGTTCATTGCGGAGGATGTGCGCAACATTCTGGCCTCCCTTGGCTTCCGCACGCTTAACGAGGTTATTGGCCGTACGGACCTGCTGCGTCAGGTCTCACGCGGGGCAGATTATCTGGACGATCTGGACCTGAACTCCCTGCTCTCGCAGGCGGATCCGGGGCCGTATGCGCGCTACTGCACGCTGGAGGGCCGGAACGAGGTGCCCGACACGCTGGATGCGCAGATGATCAACGATGCCCGCCCGCTGTTCGACCATGGCGAGAAAATGCAGCTGCACTACAATGTGCAGAACACCCAGCGCGCCATTGGCACGCGCATTTCCTCGCTGATCGTGCGCCAGTTCGGCATGAAAACACTGGCACCCGGCCACCTGACCGTGCGCCTGCGTGGGTCTGCCGGGCAATCCCTTGGTGCGTTTGCCGTGCAGGGGCTCAAGCTGGAAGTGCTGGGTGACGCCAACGACTACGTGGGCAAGGGCCTGTCGGGGGCGACCATTACGGTTCGTCCTTCTCCCTCCTCCACGCTGGTGTCCAACCAGAACGCCATTATTGGCAACACCGTGCTGTATGGTGCCACAGCGGGTGAGCTGTATGCGGCAGGGCAGGCGGGCGAGCGCTTTGCCGTGCGTAACTCGGGTGCCACAGCGGTGATTGAGGGCTGCGGCTCCAACTGTTGTGAATACATGACCGGCGGCACCGTTGTGGTGCTGGGGGAAGTGGGCGACAACTTTGGCGCAGGCTTTACCGGCGGCATGGCCTTTGTGCTGGACAGCAACGGGGGCTTTACCAAGCGGATCAACCCCGAGGCTCTTTTGTGGTCGCGTGTGAGCGACCCCAAATGGGCGGAAAAACTGCGCGCTCTGGTCGAGCGGCATGTGGAGGAAACAGGCTCGGCCTATGCCTCCATGCTGCTGCATAAGTGGGACGAGGTTCTGCCCCAGTTCTGGCAGATTGTGCCCAAGGACTATGCCAAAATCATCGGCTTTAGTGTGGACGGCGCGGAGCAGGCCATATCGGCCTGAGCCAGCCAGCCTTTAGTCGCTGTGAACAGACAGAACGGGCGGGGGCTTATGGCTCCCGCCCGTTTTGCCGTTCTGGTGCTTTGTCTTTGCATGCAAGGGCTCTCGCCTCTGGTGGATTTGCGCGGTAGAGTGAGGGCATGGAACATACCGCGCATTTTTCCCGTTCGCTGTCACTTCCGCTCATGGCGGCGGAAGCCGGACCTGCCTCCTCCTCCGCCCAAGGGGCCAGCACCCTGCCGCGCTGGGACCTCTCGGCCCTGTACGCGGGTATGGATGACCCGGCACTACAGGCCGATCTTGCAGCGGCCACCGCTGCGGCCAAGAGCTTTGCCCGCCTCTACCAAGGTAAGCTGGGCAGCCTGAGTGGCGCGCAACTGGCGCAGGCCCTGAGCGAATTTGAAGAGATAGAGGAAAAACTGGGCCGTGCTGGCTCCTATGCCTCTTTGCTGTTTGCTGCGGATTCGTCCGATGCGGCCATCAGCCGCTTCAGCCAGTCCATTAACGAACGGCTGACCGATATTTCCACCGACCTTCTGTTCTTCGGGCTGGAACTCAACCGGCTGGAGGAGGCCGACCTTCAGACCAAGGTGCAGGACCCGGCCCTTGCCCGCTGGCAGCCGTACCTGCGTGACGTACGCATGTACCGCCCCCACCAGCTTGGCGATGACGTGGAAAAGGTACTGCTGGAAAAATCGGTCACCGGTGCGCAGGCATGGTGCCGCCTGTTTGATGAGACCATAGCCGCCCTGCGGGTCACGGTGGATGGGCAGACCATGCCGGTGGGCGATGCGCTCAACCGCCTGTCCGATACGGACCGCGCCGTGCGTGAGCGGGCAGGCAAGGCGGTAGGGGCGGTGTTTGAGGGCAATGTCCGCCTGTTTGCACTCATTACCAACACGCTGGCCAAGGATAAATCCATCTCCGATGGGCTGCGGCATTTTGCCCGCCCGACCTCTTCGCGCAATCTGTCCAACATGGTGGAGGACGAGGTGGTGGATGCGCTGGTCTCCGCCGTGCGTACGGACTACCCGCGCCTGTCCCACCGCTATTACAGCCTCAAAGCCAAATGGATGGGGCTGGACAAGCTGGAACACTGGGACCGTAACGCCCCCCTGCCAGGGTGTGAGGACCGCCAGATTCCGTGGACCGAGGCCAAATCCATTGTGCAAAAGGCGTATGACGGGTTTGACCCGCGCATGGGCAAGGTTATCAACACCTTCCTGACCAGCCCGTGGATTGATGTGCCGCCTGCACCGGGCAAATCCCCCGGTGCGTTTGCACACCCCACCGTGCCATCGGCCCACCCCTATATCCTGCTCAACTACCACGGCCGCATCCGTGATGTGATGACACTGGCGCACGAGCTTGGCCACGGCGTGCATCAGGTGCTGGCGGCAAAGCAGGGTTATCTTATGTCCGATACGCCCCTCACACTGGCTGAGACCGCCAGTGTGTTTGGCGAGATGCTGACCTTCCAGTCCCTGCTGGACGGGGAAAAAGACCCCACCCGCCGCCGTCTGCTGCTGGCTGGCAAGGTGGAGGACATGCTCAACACCGTGGTGCGCCAGATTGCGTTCTACGAGTTTGAGACCCGCGTGCATGACGAGCGCAAAAAGGGCGAGCTCCTGCCAGAGCAGATTGGCGCAATCTGGCGTGCGGTGCAGACCGAGAGCCTTGGCCCGGCCTTTAACTTTACACCCGAATACGATGTGTTCTGGGCGTATATTCCCCACTTCATCCATTCACCCTTCTATGTATACGCCTACGCATTCGGGGATTGTCTGGTCAACGCGCTGTACAAGGTGTTCAGCGAAGGGGCTCCGGGGTTTCAGGACAAATACATCACCATGCTTCAGGCAGGGGGGACGCTGCGGCATAAGGAATTGCTGGCCCCGTTCGGGCTGGATGCATCGGACCCCGGTTTCTGGCGCAAGGGGCTGGACGTGATTTCCGGCTTTATTGACCAGCTGGAGCAGGACTGAGCATGGCGCGCGATCTGGATAACTCCGGCATGTTCGGGGAGTTGCGGCGTATGGTGCAGACCACCGGCACGGTGGGGGGCATTGCCGCACGTCTGGCCGGGCATAAAATGGGCATCCGCTCGGGTGGTGCAACCCATGCGGAGGACCTTAAGTCCGTTCTGGGCGGGCTTAAAGGCCCGTTGATGAAGGCTGCCCAGCTTCTGGCCACCATTCCCGGCGCTCTGCCCGAAGAATATGCGGAGGAACTGGCCCAGCTCCAGTCCAACGCGCCACCCATGGGCTGGAACTTTGTGCGCCGCCGTATGACAGCGGAGCTGGGGGCGGGGTGGGAGAAGAACTTCCGCGCCTTTGGCAAGGAGGCCGCTGCTGCGGCAAGCCTTGGGCAGGTGCATCAGGCTATTCTGGCCGATGGCCGCAAGGTGGCCTGCAAGCTCCAGTACCCGGACATGAACTCGGCAGTGGAGGCGGACCTCAAGCAGTTCCGCATGGCCATTGGGGTGTACCACAAGCTCGACAACGCCATCCGTCAGGATGATGTGGTGGAGGAACTGGCCGAACGCCTGCGTGAGGAGCTGGACTACCGGCGCGAGGCCGCGAATATGCGGCTCTACCACAATATTGTGCAGGGCTGCCCGGATGTAACGGTGCCACTCCCCGTGGACGCGCTGAGCACGCGCCGCCTGCTGACAATGGAATGGGTGGCGGGCCAGAACCTGAATACCGCCATCAAGGCCGGGTTAAGCGAAGAGCAGAAAAAAAAGATCGCCCGTGCCCTGTTCCGTGGCTGGTATGTGCCGCTCTACCAGTACGGTGTGGTGCATGGCGACCCGCATATGGGCAATTTTACCCTGCGTGAGGATGGCGGGCTGAATCTGCTGGACTTTGGGGCGATCCGTATTTTTCGGCCCTCGTTCATTCAGGGGAACATCGATCTGTACAACGCCCTGCGCACAAAGGACGAGGACCTGGCCGCCCATGCGTATGAGGCATGGGGCTTCCGCGACCTGTCGCGCGAGAAGGTGCGTGTGCTGAACGAATGGGCCAGCCTGCTCTACGCTCCGCTGATGGACGACCGCGAGCGCTATATTCAGGAAGAGAACACCCCTGAACATGGGCGCGAGGTGTTGAGCCGCGTGCATGAAGGGCTGCAAAAAACGGGGGGTGTGCGCCTGCCGCGCGAATTTGTGCTGGTGGACCGCTCCGCCATTGGTCTTGGCTCGGTCTTTATGCGGCTCAAGGTCAAGATGAACTGGAGCGAACTGTTCCACGAGATTGTGGAAGGGTTTGACGTGCAGGCCCTGACCGAACGGCAGAATGCCGCCATCAGGGAAGCCCGCTTTCCGCCGGATGCTCCTCCGGCCACCTGAGCGGGCGGGCTGCGCCTTTGGGCGCAGGCCCCACGCCCACGTTTGCGGTGTTTAGTACGCCTGATAGGTCGCGCGTTTGAGGTGGAGCTGGTTGTATTCAAGCTGGCCGGGGCTGAGCTGGAAGCCCACCTCAAACCGATAATCGGAATCAACATTGCGGGGAGGGATCGGCAGGTCGATCGTGATGACCTTGCTGGTTGTATCAAAAGTCGCAAGGTTGGCGGGGAATGTGACCGTGTGGCGGAAGATGTGCTTGTTCACAATCCGGTCCCCGTGCAGCACGGCAATAAACCACGGTATGTTCAGTTTTTCTGTGCTGGAGGCGGGGCCGCGTTCTACCGTAATGTGGAGTGCGACTCGGGTTTTCAGGTCCTTGGGGCCACCGGCCGAGCACTCGCCCTCCAGCTTGACAATGCTGGCCCGCGCTATCAGATCACCAAAACTGGTGCCCTTTCCGTTGTAAAGGTAATAGTCCGCCGCTTCGGACGGAATATGTGTCACGGGGCAGGCGGGCGCAAATTCGGTTGAGGTGGTTTCCCCCCCTCCGCACCCTGTCAGCGCCGTTATCAGGCCCATGGCCAGTGCGCCAGAAGCGGTTACGCGGGGGAGCAGGCTGCGCAGGCGGGTAAAAACATAAGGCATGGAGGAATCCGGCATTGATGGGGTGGAGGAACAAAAATGGGTGACGCACCAACCCGTTACACCCCTGCGGGCGTGTGTTTCACGTCTTGAATGCTGCAAAACGGGTTGCATCACATGCGTCCTTTGCGTAGGCCACAACTGCCACGGCCTTTACCGGGTTTCGGGCGTAGCCTGTTTTCAATATGCTTCTTCATAGCCAGTTTTCTTCTATACAGCCCGCTGCAACTTTGGGGAACACCATGCCCGATCAAACTGACACCCACACGACCACCCAGAGCACGGACGCCCGGCATGGCCGCTCGCTCAAGGTCCTTCTGGCTGGCCCGCGCGGCTTTTGCGCCGGGGTGGACCGCGCCATCCGCGTTGTGGAGGAGGCCATCCGCCGCTACGGCGCGCCGGTTTACGTCCGGCACGAGATTGTTCACAACCGCACCGTTGTAGAGGAACTGGAGGCACAGGGTGCCATTTTTGTGGAGGAACTTGATGAGGTCCCCGCAGATGGTCATGTTGTTTTTTCCGCCCACGGTGTGCCCAAAACCGTGCCAGCCGAGGCCGAGCGCCGCAACCTGCTGTACCTGGATGCCACATGCCCGCTGGTCTCCAAGGTCCACCGCGAGGCCGAGCGCCATTATGCAGCAGGTGGCCCGGACAGCCGCCATATTCTGATGATCGGCCATGCCGGTCACCCTGAGGTCGTCGGGACCATGGGCCAGCTCCCCGCCGGAGCCGTAACCCTGATTAACGATGCGGACGAAGCCCGCAGCGTGCAGCCCGCTGACCCCTCCATGCTGGCGTTTATCACCCAGACCACGCTCTCTGTTGATGATACGGCAGAAATTGTGGACATCCTGCGTGAGCGCTTCCCCCTGATTGAAGGGCCCAAGCGGGAGGATATCTGCTACGCCACCACCAACCGGCAGGAAGCGGTCAAGACCATTGCTCCCGAGTGCGATCTGGTGATTGTGATTGGCTCGCCCAACTCCTCCAACTCCCAGCGCCTGCGCGAAGTGGCCGAGCGCTCCGGTGCGGCCCGCGCCCTGCTGGTCCCCCGGCTGGACGCGCTGGACTGGTCGGTGCTGGACGGTGTGGGCACGCTGGGCATTACAGCCGGTGCCTCTGCCCCGGAAGCGCTGGTGCAGGAAATGCTGGCCGAAATGGCCAAGCGTTACACCCTGTGCATTGAAGAACGGATTGTGAAGGAAGAAAACGTCACATTCCGCCTTCCCGCACCGTTGGGCTAAAGGTGGTTCATGGCCGTTTATACGGACGTTAGCGACGAGGCGCTGCAGGAGTTTCTGGCAGATTTTGCCATTGGCTCCCTTGTGGCGTTCCGTGGCATTGCCGAAGGGGTTGAGAACAGCAACTTCCAGCTTCGTACAACGGAGGGGGACTATATCCTCACCCTGTACGAAAAGCGGGTGAATGCGCGTGAGCTCCCTTGGTTTTTGGGCCTTATGCAGCACCTCGCGCGCGAGGGGGTGACCTGCCCGCAGCCTGTGGCTGACAGGCAGGGCATTACGCTCAAAACCCTTGCAGGCCGTCCTGCGGCCATTACCACCTTTTTGCCCGGTGTGTGGCCCCGTACCGTGCGGCTTGAGCATTGCCGCCCCCTTGGGCGCGCTCTGGCCCAGCTGCATGCGGCAGGTCGCTCCTACGCGCCAGAGCGCCCCAATGCGCTGGGGCCACAGGCATGGGCGCCCTTGCTGCAAAGCTGCGCCAATGGGGCGGATGCGGTGCAGCCGGGTTTACAGGCGGAGCTGGAACAGGCTCTTGCCCACATTGTGCCCGCATGGCCGGGACATGGGCAGAACGCCCCCCTGCCGCGTGGGCAGATCCATGCCGATCTGTTCCCCGATAATGTGTTTTTTCTCCACAACACCCTGTCGGGCCTGATCGACTTTTACTTTGCCTGCACGGATTATCTGGCCTTTGACGTGGCCATCTGCCTGAACGCATGGTGCTTCCAGCCCGATGGTGCGTTCAACGTCACCTTCGCCCGGCAGCTGTTGCTAGGGTACGAGGATGTGCGCGTGCTTGAGGATGTGGAGCGTGCGGCCATGCCGGTTCTGGCGCAGGGGGCGGCCATGCGCTTTTTGCTCACCCGGCTGTATGACTGGATCAACACCCCGGCCGATGCGCTGGTAACACCCAAAAATCCGCTGGATTACCTCCGGCGGCTACGGTTCCATCTGGCAACGCAAAGTGTGGGTGGTTATGGACTCTGAGACGTCATCCGCAGGGGCGGAAAACCGGATGCAGGTTGAAATCTGGACCGATGGGGGGTGCAAGCCCAACCCCGGTCCGGGTGGCTGGGGTGTGCTGCTGCGCTGCAAAGGCGTTGAGCGCGAGCTTTCTGGCGGGGAGCTTGCCACGACCAACAACCGCATGGAGCTGACTGCTGCTGCCGAAGCGCTGGAAGCGCTGAAAAAACCCTGCACCGTAAACCTGCATACTGATAGCGAATATGTGCGTAACGGCATTACGCGCTGGCATACAGGCTGGGTGCGCCGCAACTGGCGCAATGCCGCGGGTGACCCGGTGGCCAATATGGATTTGTGGCGTCGCCTGCTGGATGCCGCCAAGCCGCATGATGTCTCTTGGCATTGGGTTAAAGGGCATTCCGGTGTGCCGGAGAATGAGCAGGTAGACCAGTTGGCGACTGAAGCGCGTATACGCATGGAAGAGCAGAAAGCGGGCGCGTAACAGCGCCTGCCTGCATATTTTCACATTGTTAAGTCTCTGTTTTGTAAACCGTGCGGGGCATGTTCCCCCCACGCGCAGCCGCCTGTGGACGCCCTGCCACAGGAATGAGGCGTATGACACGCCCCCCGCTGATGCGGCCCTTATTGCTCCATGTCTGACTGGTAGAGGTCGATGTAGTCCTGTGGGTCGCCGGGTTTGGCATTTTTGGGCTGGCCGATGACCCGCACATAAATTCTGGTGGACGGTGTGCCCCCGTTCATGAGCACGCTGCGGGCGGCAAGCCCACGGGCCAGTGCCATGCGGCGGGGAAGGGAGATATCATCCGCCGCACCCGAGCTATAGGCGTTTACCAGTACGCGCACATGCGGCTTGTAAGCAAGATTCTGCCCAAATGCCAGAATGGCCTGATGTGTCTCGGGGTTCAGGTCGGCTGAGCCGGGGGCAAATGTCAGGCGGATACCGCTGGGAATGGGGGTGACAACGCCCTTTGCCTGCACCTGCACCGTGGGCTGTGGCGGAATGGGGAAGGGGTGAATCTCCACATCCGATGGTGCGGGGGTCAGTTGTGGCAGGGGCGGTGGCGCATTGGGTATGGTGGCTTCCGGTGGTGGCCGGGTTGGTGTGGCGGCGGCGGGCGCACCCGGAACTGCATTGGCCCCTTGACCCTGTGCGGGAGCGGCCCCACCCGCAGGAGCAGGAGCAGGAGCAGGAGCAGGAGCAGGAGCAGGAGCAGGAGCAGGAGCAGGAGCAGGAGC
>NZ_JOPJ01000028.1 GCF_002153655.1 Acetobacter okinawensis | reverse complement strand
CGCACACCGCTCATGATCTATAATTTTGGTGCTTACGCCCATCTGCTGCTCTCGGAGTTCCATCAGGCAGGGGGACGCATTGTTATCCGTGCTTTCCATAGCCCGGCTGATCTGGCAGACCTGCCCGAACGTGTGGTTATCAACTGCCCCGGCTACGCTGCGCGGGAGTGGTGGAATGACAAATCCCTCATTCCCATTCGCGGGCAGACAAGCTGGCTCCCTCCCCAGCCCGATGCTCCTTATGCTCTGGACTACAAAGGGGTCGCCATGATCTCCAAATCCGATGGGGTGATGATCTCAGGTTATGATCAGAACGGTCTGGGGCTGATGGATGGGGTCGGCAATATCTCCGAACGTCCGGACAGGGCAGAGGCGCAAAAGGCCATTGCGGTGGTTGAAGACCTGTTCGCCCGCTTTCAGCCACGCAACGGATAAAGGCTTATGGTTTTCAACTCTCTGCTGCGCACCTCCCTTATGGCCTGCGTGCTGGGCAGCCTGAGCCTGCACCATGGCGCATGGGCGGAGCCGCACCACGCAACGCATACGGGCAACCGTGGCAACACCGGGCAGCCTGTCTCGTTCTCGGCCGAGCAGGTGGCGCATGGCGCGCAGATTTACGCGACAACCTGCGCTGCCTGCCATGGCCCCGACCTTGCCGGGGGGCATGACGTACCCGATCTGGGCCTCTATTTTACCACCCGCTGGGCCAGCACACCACTGGACCGGCTGGCCAGCGCCGTGTCCCACGCAGCCCCTCTTATGCCACCGCAGGATACTGCCGCCCTTGTGGCATTTATCCTGCACCAGAATGGTGTGACCTCTGCCACCAACGCCCCTCTCCCCATGGAAGAGGCGCGTCTGGCCAAAATCCGCTTTCCTGCCCCGGCACTCCCCACCCCGTCAGGCAGGCCGTAAGGGTGTGGGCGGGCCTGTAACCCCGCCCCTTACGCCCCCGCGGCAAGGGCTGCGTTACAGCGGACGTAGGAATCCTTGTCCCTAAAAATGAACAGCACATAATAATCCAGCGCGCGCCCGCGCCTGTGGGTGGTGTGCGTGTAAAAAGGGTACACATCCTGCACCGCTCCATACTCCGTGGGGAGTGGCTCGGACGCAACACGTGTATTGACCCGGAATAGCGGCACATAAACATGCACAGGTCCGGGGTTGCGCCGCACATGCCACAGATGCCTGCGGAACTTGCGCAGCCGGTCGGGCAGGATGAACACCATGTTCTCCTCAATAAACCGTTCATCCGGCTGAGCGCGGCGGAGGTAGCGCGTATCCTCCGGCATGTCGCAAAAAAAATTGTAGCCCTGAATAATCATACCCCACTTTTAAGCACCCGACGCGCCAAGGAACAGCCCACCCTGCGCGCTTGCCTCCGCTTTTTGCCAGACCCCACCCCCATGGGAGCAAGAAAGCCGTTGTGCGCGCACGCCAAACAGCCATACTGCACGCGGTCCGCAACAAAAATGAGGAGCCACACCATGGCCCTGCCACGCATTTGTTCTTTTATGGCTCCCGGCGCGCTGCTGTTTGTAGCGGGATGCGCGACACAGACCCTGCCCATAAACCCCGCGGACAACACGGTGTATGAGGCACGCGGGAACGAGCCATTCTGGAACCTGAGCATGGCGGCTGGCACACTGGTCCTGAGCACACCCGATGGCCCCCGGCTGACACGCACCATAAGCCGCGCCTACGCGCGCGCTCACACCCGTTATTACGAGGCCCCAGACCTGAACGTGGCCATGACCACCACCCCCTGCCAGGACAGCATGAGCGGGCAGATGTTTACGCAGACTGTGCGTGCCACCACGGGCGGGCGCACACTGCACGGGTGCGGCGGTGCGCTTGTCGCCCCCACACGCCTGAACGCCACACGCTGGGTTGCCACCGAACTGGACGGCCACAAGCTGAAAAACGGCACATTGCCAGCCGATGCGCATGACAGCGCAACAGACGAAAACCCCAACCCGGCGGCAGATATGTTTACCCCCACGCTTGATATTAACGAGAGCGGCAAGGTCTCCGGCTCCGATGGCTGCAACCGCTATGCGGGCGGGCTGGTGTTTGGTGAGCATGGCCGTGTGGAGGCCGCCCCACAGGTGGGCATAAGCACACTCATGGCCTGCCCGGGCGCACACGCCAGCACCTCTGGCACATTCCTCAACCTGCTGCACAACACGCGCACATGGACCATTGAGGACACCAGCCTTGTGCTGCACACGCCAGACGGCAGAACCATGCGTCTACGCCAGACATTCTAACCACCACGGGCCTGCCCGCCACATAGGTGTGCAAGGGGCAGGCTGGCACGGTTATGGGCCACCGCAGGCCGGGCCTGCGGCACATGCATTGCATAAAATTCACACAAGCCAGCCCCTTGTGTGCGCGCGGGGAAAAGGCAACTTTTAACTATATTTTAAAAAAGTTTCCATGACGTAACCAAGGTTTATTGTTAACGATAATTTTACATTTTTTGTGCAAAATGCGTGAGCGTATTTTCAGCATAACCTGCGCAAAAGGTTCTTGTCGCGCGCTCTGGCCCCGCATGGTTTTTTTAAAACCTGTCTGTTTCAACCATTTTTTAAAAGCGCCATCATGCCCAACACCCAGCTTTCAGGGCCGTATATTCTTACCAAAGCCAGATTTTACGATAAATTTGTGGAATTAACCCACGACAAAAGCCAAAAATTCCGCACAATTATGTACAGCATCAACCATGATGAGCTTCTGGCCGTCACCCTGCGCGCCTTCAAGGGGGCGCAACTGCGTGTTTCGGGCATTTTAAGTGTGGCAAAACGCCTTGCCGACCTGAACGACACACTGCCGTTTGAAGTGACATCCAGCCTTTACAAGAACTTTCTCAAAGCCACATCGCGCGATACCGGCATTTACACCAAGGTGACGTTTGCAGAGTATCTGCTCTATTCAATCCACTATGAACAATGCAAGGAAACCTATAACGCCGAGACGCTCATCCCCACCATTTACAGCCCGACCCAGCCGCTAGGCCGGGTTCTGGGTGGGCATATTGCGCTGGAAACTGTTCTGCTGAGCATCTGCCAGGCCAATGCCCGACGCCTGAATGAAACAGAATGGCTGGACGTAACGCCAGACATGGATTGCCACACGCATATCATGCACAGCCTCCTCCGCCACGCCCTGCTCAGTTTTGAAGACGTGCAGGAGGAGTTCGAGCGTATTATGCTCTACGTCACGGCTTTTGTGTTTGACACGGTGCGCACACTCTCCACCGCCGGGGGGCCAACCCACACCCCAGACCCGCAGACGGAGTAGGTCGCCACCACCCCGCCGCGGATCATGCTCAGGCACTCATTACCGGCTTACAGGTGCTCCGCACCCTGTGTGGCTGGCTGGCCGTGCTGAGCCTGCGCCGTAGGTGCGCCAGAACCGGCTGGCGGAGCACCTGCCGCACTCCCCGGCGTTGTGGAGTGTTCCACATCATAGGCTGTGGCTTTCTGCTCATATGTCCCTTTGGCTCCGGGGTGCTCCTGATCATAGAGCTTGGCCTTGATCCGGGCTTCCTTACGGTATTCGTGCCTGCGGTACATGCCGGTTACACACCCGGCAGTTGCACCAAGCATGGTGTGGTTGGCCAGATGCCCGCCAACCGCGCCCGCCGCGCCATATTTAAGGCAGCCACCCGGCTCGGCCTGTACAACAGTGGCTCCAACTGTTGCGGCCATAACGCCCGCCAGCCCCAGAGTTATCATGCGGTGCAGTGTCATACGCTCTCTCTTTTCCCTTCCCGAACCCGCCCGATATTAAGGGCAGGCTGTTTTGCATACCCCTATCTGGTGGCAGGATTATGGTTTTTAAAGCACCCCTGCCCCCATGGCCGGAAAAAGGGCGTGAGGGCACCTGTTTTTGCCTTGCCCACCCGGTATGGCGCGCCTACCACAGAACACACCATGCCCGACATGCCCCCTGCCTTACCTGCCGTAGCTGTTTCTGCCCGCCGCATTCTGGTGCTGGGTATTCTGGCGGGGTATGTTGATGCGCTGAGTTTTGCCCATCTGGGCGGGCTGTTCGCCTCCGCCATGACGGGCAACACCACACATCTTTCTGCTGCCATAGCCCATGCCAATGCCCACCATGCGGTGCTGCTGGTCTGTGTGCTGGCCATTTTTTTTGGTGCGGCTTTTGTGGCAAGCCTTGCCCGCCTGCGGTGGGGGAGTGCCTATGGCATCGGGCTTATGGCCTGCCTGCTGCTTGTGGTGCAGGCCGCACAGTCAGGCAGCCACGCCCACCTGACCGAACTGGTGCTGCTACCCGCCCTTATGGCGGTGCAGGGCGAGGGCATGTCGCGTTTTTCGGGCAATGCCATCCAGACCGTGGTGATCACCAGCAACATGCTCAAATGTGCATCCGCACTGGCTGCGGCTCTGGCCATACGCTGCGGGGCGAGCAATGTTGCCCCACCTCCTGCGGGGAGCATTGTGTTGCCCGCACTCTCGTGGGGTGGGTTTGCCTGCGGGGCCATGCTGGGTGCGCTGGCCCTGCTATGGCACGCCCCCCTGCCCTTTTTGTGGCCCCTGCCGTGGCTGACCATTCTGTACGTTGACATACGCAGGGCAAAAAGCACGGGCTAGGCCCTACACCGCCCGAAAATGCCACAATGCCATGCAACAGATAGCTGTTGACCCTCAAAACCAAAGGAGTAGTGTGACGCTGTCAGATTTGTGAATGAATCCGGCAGGTCCTGCACAGTAGGCATTCCCCGCCAGAACACCAGCAGCTCCTGCCTTACAGGCTACAAAAGGGTTTTTGGAATGGGCATTTATCTGTGCGTAACACTTCTGGGTCTTGACCTGATCGCTTACCTGCTGGGTGGCAACACCGCCGCTCTGGGCGTTGCGGTTATCGCGTTCCTGGTTCCGGTTATCATCATGAGCAGCTACACGCTGGCTCACATTGAAAAAGACGGCACGCCGGACGCTCACCACTGAGCTTTTACGGATTATCCGTTAAAAAAACCGCCAGCCCGTAAGGTCTGGCGGTTTTTTTATGGCCTGCCGGTTAATGCAGGATCAATGCCCGGAACACATCGGCCAGTAACGGCTGAATGACGTACTGAATACCCAGCAGCACCACCATGGGGCTAAAATCCACCCCACCGGGTGTTGGCAGCACCCGCCTGACCGGCGCCAGAACAGGCTCGGTCAGCCGCTCCAGAAACATACCAATCTTCCAGACAAGCTGGTTGCGGCTATCGAGTATGCCAAACGCATACAGGTTAACAAAAATACAGGATATAAGGAGAATCCAGCAGTAAATCTCCAGTATCCGCGTCAGCACCATGAAAAGCGAAAACACAAACACGATATAAAACCAGCTCCTTACGATCAGCCCAGAGGCATACCACCCTTGGTTATACGCCCTACAATACAGCTTGACAGAAAAATCGTAAGCCCTGTAAACCACTGCCTGACAAACAGGCGGGGCTGTAGCTCAGATGGGAGAGCGCCTCGTTCGCAATGAGGAGGTCAGGGGTTCGATTCCCCTCAGCTCCACCAACCGCCTTGTTATGTCATTGCTTCCATTAAGAAAATTGATATTTTTGTAAACTGTTTAATACCGGGTTTACGATTTTACATTTAATCATGATGCTATCCTCGCTCTATCATCAGCAGTTAGGGCAATTGTATCATTTCATTCATCCTTCCCCAGAATTTTTGAGTAAATTCAAGAATGGGATGACCTTCAATAAAACTCTTAATCATGAGTGCTGATATTAAATTTCCATAAATGTGACGCGCATATTTTCATGCATACCTATTCAAATATTGTATGAATTTGACAATCTAAACAATATCTACTTTATTACAGAAACAGACGATAAATTCTTAGAAAAGATTCTTACCTATGTCGATCATCACAGCTGTTATGGACCTAGAGACCGCTGTATTACCACGATTAGATGAACAATGGTCTCCCCCAACAGAAGAAATAAAAAAACAAGACAATGAAAAATTTGATAACCCTTATGATATTGTTGTATATTTAACATCCGATTTCAAGAAAAATAATGCCGAATTATATCAAGTTTCGTCGCACCTTCTTCTTTCTTTAAATCTAGCAAGTGCCAAGCTCATTGATCTTATGCTAAGCGGTGAGGCCAATACTGCTAAAGACCTGTACACTATGATGGAATCTGCTTGCATAAGAAATTTATCTATTATTAATCACAATATTCAAGAAGTGACTGTATCTTACAAGAAATTTGCTCGTTTTTCGAGAAATATGCTGAGCGAATTCTCCAAAGAAAAAGCCGCTTACATTAAGCAACTTGAAAAATGTAAAATTCTATTAGAAGATAAAAAAGACGAGATTACTTATATCAAAAATAATATCAAATCCATCCATGGTGAAGGTTACATCTCACAAGCAGCCGCTCATTATAAAATCGCGATCAAACATGTCACAGGACTTAATCTAGAACCCATTAAAGTATCCGAAGATGGAGAGATTGGAACCATTTTAAATTTTGAAATCCCCCTCCCAAAAGAAAGGCGATTTGATAGAAAATACAAACGAGAGTTGGAAGAAAAAATACATGACACCGTCTCCCAATCCTCAAATAAATCTGTTGGACAAATTGGTATAAATTGGACTGACAAAAAGCTGGAAGCCGCTTAAAACAATGGACAGCAAAGATTTTTATATCGCCGCACAGGCTTGCTTCGACAATGGTGACCTAACGGAAGCAAAATGTAGAGGTATTATTCATATGGCTTATTATGCTGTATATCATACTTGTGCTCAGCTTTTGCAAAAGGAAGTACAGGAAGGGAAAAGTTGCCAGCGTATAACTCATCGTGGTTTGGCTTCCGAACTTTCTGGTAAAGAACATACCAATTCCGTATTAAAAAATGCCTCCAAAAAATATGATGGGTTACTCGCCCTTCGCATTAAAGCAGACTATAATCTCTCCGAATGTATTACTGCAGGTCACGCCGACGATGCACTAGAAAAAGCTGAAACAATTCTAGGAATATCCTGCGTACCTTCGCATGCCTCCATAGGGAAGTTGCACAGTGTGCGATAAGTACTGACGTCTTTAGTCTTTCCTAGATGGTCTCCCTAGCCTCAATACGGCCTCAGCAGCAACTAGCTTCTGGCTGACCTCTTTGGTGTAGCGCTCAATCTCAACCAAAGACTTATGGCCTGTGATGGCCGCGATCTGATGTGTCGTGCATCCAGCCTCTGCCAACCGACGCGCTGCGGCCTTTCGCAGCCCATGCGGGCCGAGCTTGGCTTGGATGCCTGCCTTAACGGCGCATTCCTTGAACCAGTTATAAAATGCATTCCCGCTGGCGAAGGGCTTTCCCTGCTGCGTCATGAGGAATGCTTCCCTATCAGATGGATGCTGCTCCAGAACCTCTTTTAGCTCCGGGTGCATGGGAATATGGAGCTGCGTGCCTGTTTTGACCTGGACAACATCTATCCCGTCACCAGAAGCATGCTGTGGCCCCATGCGGATAACATCGCTACGACGCTGCCCTGTATAGAGCAGGAGTGCCAAGCCAAGCCTCGCACGGGTATTAGCTGGCCAGTGCGCCTCAAAGGCGGCAATATCCTCTTCCGTCCATGTCGGGAATGGTTTTTTCTTGTAGCGCAGCTTCTGCACGTCCCGGACGGGGTTGTCTGCTCTCCACCCATGGTTGAAGGCGAACTGGAACATCTGCCGTAACACGTTGCGCAAAGCATTAGCCTGAGCGGGCGTATCACTCATGCCTTCCAGAATAGCCAGAATGTGCTTGGGCTGAGCGTTCTTGACAGACTTATCGCCATGGATAGCCAAAAATCCATCCATCAGTCTGATATAGGTTTTTCGTGACTCTGGACGCAGCCCCTTGAACTGGCTTGATGCGCGCCATGCAATAGCCAGAGCCTTCATGCTGCCTGATATGGTGCTTGCAGAACCGACCTCTATCGTCTCGCCAGCCATGGCCTCGGCATAAGCTTTCATAAACTCTGCCGACCCGGCATATCCTGGCAGCACCTTGCGTGGGTATCCGGGGCGCCTGAAATAGTAATGCGGCCGACCGTTTTTCATGACCGTCTGTACGTAACGCAAACGAAAAACTGCCATCAATCCCACTCATTCGCCATGTTCTGGCTATTGCGCCGGTCATCTATCCACGCATCCAGATCATCGCGCACCCAGCCATGTATGCTTCCGGCAATTGGAATGGGCTTAGGCAATGACCCAGCAGCTACCTCACGGTCTAAAATGCCGGGGGAGATGCCTAGATACTGAGCCGCATTTTCTCTGCGCATGATGCGGGGCCAGTCTGGCATTGTGGCCTTGTATTTGTGTTGTGACCTCAGTTCCTCGCTCATGCCGCCACCTCTGGCCATGCGAAGTCGTCGCCCTGGTAGAGCGGGCAAAGGGCGCGTGCCGCTATCTGTCCAAGTTGTGTGGCCTGAAAATAGCACTCACCCTTTGCCCAGCCAGTGCCCTTGGGCCGCATCAGCCCCGCACTTACAAGCTCGGCCATTCCTGCATCGCCAGTAGAGCAATAGAAATGATCCCGGCTCCCGCATTTCTCCGGCTGCTCACGGGTTGCCCCGCACGCATGCAGAAGCTTTGCCAGCGCCATTTTAGAGACGCCTGCGGCTTCCGGTGGCAGCCCCGGCATCTCCATATCGGCACCCGGCTGGCGCAACACCCGAATGTCAGGGAACGATATGCGGTCATTCACGTCAGACACATCCAGAAACACAGAGTAGCGCGCCTTCCCGGCGGAGTTGGCATACACCGTGCTTTCATGGTCATAGCCGCGCACTGTGACGCGCCATGCCTTGCGGGTACGGGGCGCGCTCATGCCGCACCGCCTTTCAGAAATACCAGCCAATGAGATTTGGCAGTTTTCCCGCATTTGTTTCCAAATACTGGCGCTTGATCTGTTAAGGATAGAACCTCAGATACTTTGATGTCCTGCTCGTTCCATTTGAAAATGAGAGTTCCATTTTCCCTGAGAACGCGAAAGCACTCTGCAAAACCTGCGGAAATATCATCCTGCCAGCGTTGAGACAGCTTTCCATATTTCTTTGCCAGCCATCCAGAGTTTCCGTTCCGGATCAAATGTGGCGGGTCAAACACAACAAGGTGGAATGTCTCATCCGCAAAAGGCAGGTTTCTGAAGTCGAGAATGCGGTCGGGATGAACATGCAGGCGTCTCTGCCCGCCCTTGCTGGATGCATCTGCAAGGATAAAATCCTCATGCCGGATGTCACCGAATAGAACCCGGCTGTCCTCTTTATCGAAATAGAACATCCGGCTGCCACAGCATGGGTCAAGTATTGGCTTTTCTGATGCCGAAATCATGCCGCACCGCCTTTCAGGGCGTTTCTAGCGTGCTTACCCGGTTTCTGCGGTACTATTCTGTTTTCATGCAGTGTGCGCCATTCGCCTGCAACTAACGCAATAGCGTCTGAAAGATGGTCGCCCCCGCTTGTCATTGCCGATACGGCTATTGCCGCGATGACAGATTTCGGCATCTCATCAAACAGAGCGCCTAAGGCAATGGCGTATTCATTACTGGTAGTTTTTAAATGTGCCATTATGCACCGCCGTTCAGGTCTTCACGCGCGCGTTTCTGTCGGCGAAACATTTCAGGGCTGGCATTTATGAGGCCAACTTCATAGATTTCCTCGCTTGCCTTATAATACTCTCGCAACCGCAAAATCTCCGCATCACGCGCGGCTATCTGGGCTTGGGCATCGGATTGGCGGACGAGGGGAATGTCACGTGAACCAATTTGGACGAGAGACATAACAACAAATCGTTCATCATCAGGACTGCCGTTATCAATATGCAGATCGGCTAGATGCTGAGGATGGTTCCATCCAACAACTTCCAACTCCATGCCCTGTATAGGCGTGCCGATAGCAAGTATCGCAGCCTGTGTTGCGGTTCCGTGTGTTGTAGGGGAACTGCTGGCATAATCTGCACAGTATGCCTTGTACATCTCCTGTGCTTGCTCATCGGTTATGGGCAACCGCACGAAAACGCCGGTGGGTTTCTGGTGGGTGAGGCTCATCCTACCAAGTCCTCCAAAACGGCAATCATATCCTCAACCGTTGCCTGGGCGGCCCTGGCATCGCTCTCCACGACTTCCTGCAAGAATTGCAGTGTGTGTCTGGCGCGATCTATCGAGACTGTTTCGTAAGCATCGCGCTGCGTCATGTTTACGGCTTCGCGCAAATCGTCATTCATGCTGCATTCACCTTGTTCTTTTCGCGTAGCACCTGCACATCATCTGTCCAGCCGACAAGGCGGGGCCCGTTATCTGCTTCGTCCAGTTCGCACTCTGGAAATGCGATGCGGAAGTACGGGTCTGACAGAGTGATGTTGAACACTCCATCGCCTACAAAGGACATTTCCAAAAACCATCCGGGCAGATCAGAACTGCTGTTGCCAGTAATGACCGAGCGTCCGTTCTGGCGGTGCTTGCTGCATTCTGGAAAGTCGATCTGACTACGGCTTTCCAGATCAGCCAGAACGCCACGGTACCGGCCTGCTGAATGGTTTATCAGTGTGATCTGGTATCGGGGCATGGCAGGCACTCCACCAGATTGTCATAAACCAGAGGCATACCCGGCACGTCTGGCACTGGGCTGACCCATGAGGGTGGAAAGTTGAAGGCTTTACCATCTGCAAAAATAATAGTGTGCTTCACAGGCGTTTCACCCATGAGTATGGTTCGCACTTCGCGGGCAATGGTGGGATATGCCATCGGGCCTTTGCCGGATGGATCACGCACAATCACGTCCCGGTCTGCGGCTTTGGAGAGCATTCCATAGGTGCGGGCTGATGCGCAGGTCATTGGGCATGATCCTCTGCAACAACTGTGCGCCTGATGTGCTTAGCCAGTTCGTCTGCCTGATCCTGAAAACAGGTGGCAATATTTTCCATCGCCTTGGCTACCGGCATAAACAACTCTGGCCTGTAGCCAAACGCAGCCTGACCAAACTGGTTAGAGGTATTCCGAAGTTCTTTTACTATCTCCAGCAGGCGTTCGTCCTGATTGACTACGCGGATGTTGCTGGCGGCGGCGTCTGCTAACGCGGCCTGCTCTGGGCGGCCTTCTCGTGCAGTGTGCGACATTCATTCCTCCATCGCGGGGTGGCGATAAAAGAAACATTAGCCTCGGGCTAATGTTTCTTGCAAGGGGTTTTTAGCTATGGGCTAATTACGATCTCTCTTTTCCGATTAAAATGCGTTTAGTCAGCATTCAGAGGAACATAATGAAACTCAAAATTTTGGGGGTACTATGTATGGCCCTATTTGCATTGCCCGCAAACGCGGCCTCAAAATCTTCCATTCGGCTAGCAGAAGATGCAGTGAAAGATATGGCAAAGGACCCAGATAGTACAAAGTTCAAAGAAATAAAACTAAGCAAGAAGTGCGATGACTCTCAATATGTAACTGGTTTCGTTAATGCGAAAAATAGTTACGGAGCTTATAACGGGTATAAAATTTTCGTCGTGAAAATAATTAATAACCGTGCAAAAGTTCTTCAAGCTTATGGCCTCTCTCTAGGAACCGAATATGAGACAGAACAGGCCGCAAAATGTGAATGAATACTGAAAATGTTCAATATTTACTGATTGGAAGATGACGCCGCACGCAGCAGCGTCATCACTGCAATTCTCACCTGAGGGTCTGCGCTTCTGTATAAAGAAATCAGAGAGTCTTCTTCTTCATTCTCACCCTGATCTGGGCGCGTCAAAACAGTTCCGTGCAGCAGAAAATCGGTTGAAACGTCGAAAAGTCGTGCCAATGCGATAACCCTATCTCGTCTAGGCCGCTTCTTGCCGTTTTCCCATTCACTGATCGTTGGTATCGACACGTCAAGAACTGCGGCAACCTCAGCTTGACCCATGGTTGCACGTTCTCGTAATGTTCTCAAGCGGGATCCGATCGACATTTTTATAATGTGACACACTTTTGTGGAATACGATTATCCCAAGGCTAATATTGGGCTTGCCAACGATATTAGCTTGTGGCTAATATTCTCTTATGAGCATACTTCTCGATAAGGTCATCTGTGCTGCGGGCGGAGTTACTGCCTTAGCCCGAGCGGTAGAGGTCTCTCCAGCCAGCATTTGCGGATGGAGGAGGCGTGGAAGAATTCCATTTAATCGAATCCCAGATGTATCAAAAGCAACAGGCATAAAAATTTCTGAATTATGCCCCGAATTTTTTGCTGAGGATGTTCGTCCCGCAACAAATGGTGAACTCGCATGAAACCTCATGAACCCATCAGTACGCCCGCATCGTCAGCCAGTCACCCGGAAGCTGTCCGGATGACTTTGTTAAATGGTCCACACATTGAGCGCGCCGGGTTTCTCTTTGCAGAAATAAGGAAAAATGAGCCGCTGTATGTGGAAAACGCTGATGAAGACCGCAAATACCTAATCAGCGAACGACAGATGATTGTTTTATTGCAGTTTCTGGCAGGCGATCTTTTAGAAAAACGAGACACCACTCAACCCATTGATCTTCTGTCTTGGCGGGCAGGCTTTCTAGAACAGTCTCAACCCGGATGGCAGATGGGCCAATCATCTCCGTGGAACTTCCGTCTCCTTTTGGCTACTCCGAAAGCGGATCTGTCATATCCAGAAGAATCTCGGCCTTTATCGCAAAACCAGAATCCTCATGATGGATATGGAGCCTCTTCAGCTTCGCAAAATACTTCACAGGAATCGTCCTTTCATGTTTGCTCCAAGTGCATGATGGACATGGCTGGCAGCGGTAGCAACGCTGCTGCCAGCTCCTTCGATGGTCTGACGGAAAGCCTCTATAAAGAGGATTTTGATGCGGCTCTTAAAGTCTCTCGCGCCATAGGAAATATGGAGAAAACAATCAGCACTTCCATGGCTGATTTCCTTCGCGTTCAAGGCGCAAGGCGTATCCCATGAGCAGCAAACTGCATGATGAGGTGCGTCAATCGCTCAAAACTGCCACCCGCAATGCGGTTTCCCGCTGTGGTGGGGCAGACTATGCCAAGGACTGCACCCGCGTTGGCAAGTCGCAGCTCTCCGAATATGGCCTACGGCAATCCCCCCAGTTTGTGCCGGTCGATGTTGCTGTGGATCTGGACATGGATGCCCAGGCACCATTCATTCTGGGGGCTATGGCCAATGCCGAAGGCTACCGGCTTGTGCCCATGCACTTCGGCAAGGGCCACATCCCACGTGACCTCAAGAGTTTTGCCGAAAAAACCAGTGAGGTTCTGCAGGCGGGACTGGAAAGCATAGAGGATGGCCTTGTGGATGTATCTGAGGCCGTTGAGGTTCTGAAATACATTCAGGAAGCCAACATTGCCTCGGCTCATATTGAGGCCATCATGCGGAAGATTATTGATGATAACCAGCCGCACGTTGTTTTTCCCCACCGTGGCGAAGGTGCCGCCTGATGGCCCGCACCGCCATAGACTGGACGCGGCTGGACCCGGACCTGCGGCACATGGCCCGCTGCGGGTTCAGCATCAAACGGCAGGCCAGAAAGCTCGGCATAGCTGCGATTACCATAAAAAAGCGCCGCTCTGTTCTTGGCTTAACAAAGAAACCTGTAGCGCAGGAAAGAACCTGTCATGCTTCGTAAGGTAGAAA
Organism: Acetobacter okinawensis; assembly: GCF_002153655.1. Lineage (GTDB taxonomy): Bacteria > Pseudomonadota > Alphaproteobacteria > Acetobacterales > Acetobacteraceae > Acetobacter > Acetobacter okinawensis_A. Next base: position 1,250 of record NZ_JOPJ01000028.1, on the reverse strand, counting down.
AAAGCACAAAGCAGCCTTCCCGCCGCATCCAGTGGAGATGCCCGCTGGATGTTAAAGCGCTCAAGGTCGGTCGGGTTCAGCCTGATCTGTCACGGCAGGTTCGCACATCCGGTGGCTTTTCACTGAAATGGTCATACCTGAAAGGCAACAGCCATGGGTAAGCTGCTTCTTAAACCCATTGATCTGTGCGGTCGTTTAAATGCTGCCATTCGTTTGGCGGGTGGCGTCCCACAGTTTGCGCGCCTGCATGGGCTCAAAGTGCAGCTTGTGCGGGATACGCAAAGCCTCAAGTCCATTTCGGCTGATGTCACAAAGGCTGTTGGCCTTGTGCCTGTTTTGCGTTATCCAGTCAAAGCACAAGCGGGTCGCCTTGCCACCCTTGGTGAAGTTCAAGAAAAACTGAATAGTTTTGTCACTCGACATACCACGCAGCGTGCTGCGGCAATGGCGCTTGGTATTTCAGAAGGCTCCCTCTCCAACATCCAGAATGCCCGGCGCGGGTTTACTCCCGTGCTGTCTGCTCTGGGGTTTGATCTCCCTGTTACCCGTTTCGTGGTGCTGCCATGAGCCGGAAGCTTTCTGCCTCCGAAATTTCCGCCATGCTGGCGGACCAGATGCAATCGCTTGCAAGTGAGTTACTGCGAGGTGGGCAAAAGCATGGGAACGAATGGAAAGCTGGCTCTATAGCTGGCGAAGTCGGAAATTCCCTCTCGGTCTGCCTGAGTGGCGCCAAGAAAGGCCGCTGGAAAGATTTTGCGGCAGGTATTGGCGGTGATCCGCTAGACCTGATTGCTGCGTGCCTGACGGGTGGCGACCTCAAGGATGCCTTCAAGTGGGCCTGTAACTGGCTGGGTATCAGCAATGAGACGGTCGAAATCCGCCGCGCGGAAATCCAGCAGAAGGCCGAGATTTGCAAGGTCGAAGCGGAACAGCAGGCGCAAAGGCGCGTCATGCGCGCCCGTGATTTCTGGATGGCGGCACAGTCAGATATTACCGGCACACCTGTGGCGGCCTATTTGCATGGACGTGGCATAGACCTGCAAAAGCTTGGTCATGCTCCAGGTGCAATACGGTTTGCACCTGCGCAGTACTGCACGGAAATTGACGCTCCATTGCCTGCCATGCTGGCCGCCATCACCAATCTGGAAGGCCGCTGTGTTGCTGTCCACCAGACGTGGCTCGGCCAGCACGGTGGTCAATGGACCAAAGCCAAGCTGGAACTGCCCAAAAAGGTTCTGGGCGGTTTCCGT
>NZ_JOPJ01000027.1 GCF_002153655.1 Acetobacter okinawensis | reverse complement strand
TTTGTCATGTCAGTTCTTCTTTATCATAACCAGCCACAAGCATCTTCTGCCTCTCGCTATCTTAAAAACCCGCAGGAAACAGGGAGCTTGCCCGAGCAGGATTACGTTCAAAAAACAAAAAAGCAGGAAAACAGGGTATCTTTTTCATAAACACGTATCCTTCCAGAACCTTACAAAACCCGGATCAACCAATGTTTGCCAAACACCAAATCTGTATTTATTTCATTCCAGAATGGAATAAAAAGATAACAGATTGCTCTGTGTTCCTGCCCTTTCCTTACAAACCTGACTGTTGCCGTTAAAAGCGGTGCATATTGAATGGATTGAATCACTCGTTCCATTTTCAGAATAAGGACAGGGTTTGAAGCCTGTCAACATCATTCCGCATCCGTTATATGTTGAGTCGTGCCATATTATGAAAGATTACACTTTATTTACCTGAAATACGAAAAAAAATCGCTTTCTACCGCCAATCCACCCGCACCAAAGTCGTAAAAAACGTCGCGAAAAATACTTGAAAATACTTGTCGGGAAGGGAGTTCGCCAGCTAAAGCAGGGGCCTGCCTGTCAGGCGGTTTGCTGCATTTTATCAGCACAGTGCACTGGCAGAGCCCGGACCGCCTTCATCCTTGCAAGGAATATACCGTGACTGCCCGTTCTGCTGCCCCGCATACTGCTGACACCCCCGCCGATATGCCTATCTGTGTGGCCGCTCTTTACCGTTTTACCGGTTTTGAAAATCCCTCCGACCTGCGCGCGCCATTGCTGGCCACATGTGACGAAAACGGCGTTAAAGGTATTCTTCTGCTGGCGGGAGAAGGCATTAACGGCACTATTGCAGGCACGGATGCAGGTATACAGGCCGTACTGGCCCACATACGCCAGCTTCCCGGTTGTGCGGGCATTGTTGTCAAGTTTTCCCGCGCGCCTTCCATGCCATTCCTGCGCATGAAGGTCCGCCTGAAAAAAGAAATTGTCACCATGGGGGTGGAAGGCACAAACCCCAACCATATTGTTGGCACCTATGTTGCCCCCAAGGACTGGAACGCCCTGCTCCAGCACCCCGATACTATTCTGATCGACACCCGCAATGATTACGAAGTTGCCGTTGGTACGTTTGAAGGGGCTGTGGACCCGAAAATAAAAACCTTCCGCGAATTCCCCGACTGGTTCCGCCAGCAACGCGACCACCTGCTGGCACAGGGGCGCACACCCCGTGTGGCCATGTTCTGCACCGGCGGCATACGTTGTGAAAAATCAACAGCTTTTGCCAAAGCCGAAGGGTTGGATGATGTTTACCACCTTGAAGGCGGTATTCTGAAATATCTGGAAACCATTCCACAGGAGGAAAGTCTGTGGCGTGGTGAATGCTTTGTCTTCGACCAGCGTGTTACGGTAGGTCATGGCCTCAAACCCGGCAATTTGGAACTATGCCACGCCTGCCGCGCCCCCCTGTCTGCTGAGGACAAGGCGTCTCCCCAATACGAGGCAGGCGTCAGTTGCCCCCACTGCCACGGCACGCAAAATGCAGTCAACCGCGCGCGCCATGCCGAGCGTGAACGCCAGACACAACTGGCTGCACAAAGGGGAGAAGCCCATCTGGGCATGAATATGGCGCAAGAACGCGCACGCAAACGCAAACTGCGTGAAGAAGAAGTCCAGCGCCAGCAGACCCTGCGCCAGAATGTTCTGGACCGCCTGCAAGACTAAATCCAAACCCGCAGCATGCTGCCTTTTATGCCCTGCCACCAAGGCAGGGTCTGTAGGGCCTGTTAAAGGGCTAGCCAACAGGCTACCCCCTGCTCTATAGCGAACACGCGAGCAATTCCTGCGGACAAGCGGCGCATACTGCCGGGGACATGGATGAACATACACTGCGCATGGTGCGAACGGGACATACACGACAAGGCCCATGCCCCTTACTGCTCCGCTCGTTGCGAAAAAAAAGCCAGTAAGGCACTGGCAGCAATCAACGCACCACAAACCGCCCTACAGCGCGAAACACGCATTATCCGTAGCACGCTTGTCAGCCTTGTAGCCTTTATAACGCTCACGCTGAGTTTGCGTATTCTTGCAGGGTCTCCGCCACCACCAGAGACACCTGACCTGCCGCAACTCACCGCCTCCCCTACTGCGGACGAGGGGAGCGCTCCCTACAAAGCAGGCCAGCTTGCACGCACGCAATGGAACCGTTGGCTGAGTGGGCAGCACGCGGAGCGGCGTAAAGGTGCTCTTTACTGGCTAAATGCCGTGGCGGGCCAGCATGCAAAACAGTGCGATGGCACGGTGGAGTTCGCACTTGGCTGTTTTGATGCCCATCGCCACATGAGCAGCATTGAAACACAGCTTGCCATAAGCCCCGCCTTCCGTGCCGGGTGGGATAATCCCTGACCATATCTGTCTCTGACAGATACATGAGAGCTGTTCCGATACCCCACCCGACAGCAGAACCTTACAATTCGCCCGTAACAAACTGGGCACGGCCCAGCCCAAAACTCCAGTGTTCATCCGAATTCTGCACGATAGACACGACAAGGTCGGACGGCGCCAGACCGCAATGCTCCTGCAAACGTTCAGCCAGAAGTTTGTAAAATGCGGTTATCTGCTCCTTGGAGCGTGGGCGGGAGGTGATCTGCAACAGCACGACCTGATCTGTCCGGGGAATGCCAAGCCCTGTATCTTCTATCACCATATGTGCAGGATCATGCTCAGAGACAATCTGGTAACGATCACGCGCAGGCACCTTGAAAGCCTCAAGCATGGCGTCATGCGCTGTATCCAGCAACTTACGGAGTGCTTCTGGCTTGCGCCCTTTGATGACATGGAAATGAAGTAGAGGCATTGGATATTCCTGTAGTTGACCTGAATGATTGTAAAACGAATTTTTCAATCATTGGTTGCGCACACTCTCTACTCCCTACAAAAGCATGCGGGCACAGCGCGCGCCCAATCAACAAACAAGGACCAACCACACTTGTTTTTTCAACCCCGCATGGCGGCAACCCAACCTGCTGGGCAAACGATGACCAAACTGTTGTTTGTGCGCGTGCTGCGTTTTTTAAAACTGTAGCTTCTGGCCAACACCAAGTCTGTCTGCCTTGCTCAACAGAGCGGCACCCAGTGCAATATCGGTAATACTCAACCCGCGGTGCCAGAACAGAATGGTCTCGTCATCATTTTCCCGCCCTGGTAACTTCCCCCCGACAATATCACACAATTCTGCGTAAAGAGTTTCACGCGTGATCTTTCCCTGATCCACGTGCTGACGCAAAGCACCATAGGGACGGCCCGGACCACACTGCCCCCAGTCATCCACCACGACTTTATCGACCACATCTGTTAGGCTGAGTTCCAGCGCGCTCATAGTGCCGTAGGGAATAATCAATGCACCTTTGCGAACCCATTCGGTTTTCAGGAGTGGTGCTGGCTCTGGCAGCCGACTGGCCTCGACCAGAATATCCGCCCCGTCCAGACAAGCCTCCCATGTTGTTGTAACGGTCACCTTTTTACCCAGATCCTGCTCCAGACGCTGGGCAAAAGCCTGCCGACTTTCTGCCCTGCGGGAATGCACGCGGATTTCCTCAAAATCAAAGAGATGATCAAGGAGTCTGATATTCCAGTAAGCAGTTCCACGCGTGCCAATATGGCCAAGTATGCGGCTATTTCTGGGAGCCAGAAAACGCGCGCCCAGTGCGGTCATCGCGCCTGTGCGCATGTCTGTAATCCGTGTTGCGTCAATAATGGCTTTGGGCATACCGGTCACGGGGTCAAACAGATTGAGCACCGCCATCTCGGACGGCAGGTTCTGTTTGTAATTATCTACAAAATCACCAACAATTTTAACACCTGCCAGACCAAGTGGCTGAATAACGCCACGCAGGACATTAAAATGACCTTTATCCGAACTCTCGGGCACAAGATGCACACGTGGTTCAACCACCGTTTGCCCATGAGACTGCGCGGCAAGAGCGCCAGACACAGCCTCCATAATCTCATGGTCCGTGAGGGCGAGACGGGCAACATCTGCACCATTAAGATAGTTGATCTGGACATCGGTCATGTTTTTATTTTCCTGAAAAACTTTTTGCCATGCTGCACAAGCAGGAAGCAGAACTCCCTAGGCATCATCAGCCAGAATTCTGAAATCTGCCAAAAAATCCGGGCGTTCTATGGCCTGTGTAAGAAGAGCGATGTTATCCGCCACCGGCTGCTCCAGCGGCAACCGGGGGCATAAGGGGGCCAGCCTGTCTATTAACGCCTGCGTGCCACGCCCCAGACGCACAGGTGGGCGCAGGGCAATGGCCCGCGCTGCCACTATGATTTCTATGGCAGTCAATTCATACATGCGCGCAATCAGGCGCTGCCCACGACATAGGGCAGGAAAGAGCAGAGAGGCATAATCCTCCACCCGCTCAGCCACAGGTATAACCACGGGCGGCAGGGGCGTTGCATCATGCACAATCTCTGCCACCAGTGCTGCAACCGTTTTTTGCACGGGGGCAAAGCCTGTTCCATCTCCCTCTGCTTCAGCCAGAAAGCGTGGCAGACCAGACACTGAAGGAGACATCATTTTGATAACCCGCTCACCTGTTGCAGCCGCCATTTTTGCAAGGGCCAGATGCAGGGCATCAACCGTAACTGCAACATGCGTCGGGTCAAAGTTCCCGTTCGGGATAATGCTGTCTGTTTCCGCCACAACGGCCGGGTTGTCATCGCTGGAAGAGAGTTCGAGCTCAACGGCACGCTGCACCTGTTGCAGACTTTTTAGTGCACCCCCTGCGATGGATGCCGCACTCCGGAAGCTGATCGGGTCCTGCAACCGGCGCGCATGTCCGCTCTGATGCAATGTCCCCCCATCCAGCAAACCAAGGAGGGCATGACTGACTTCCGCCTGCCCTGCAGCGGGGCGCAACTGCACACTCTGCGGCTGAAAAGGAGAGAGGTTTGCGCAAAACCCCTCGCACGACAAAGCAAACGCAGCAATATGCGCGCGCATGAACCTGCGGATACTGCCAAGGTTAAGGCAGGCCAGCCCAATAGACGCAGAATTAGAGGAGATAAGGGCAAGCCCGTCTTTGGGGCCCAGAGCAGGCAACGACAGCCCTGCCTGCGCAAACGCCTCAGCCCCCGAGACCGAAGCCCTCCCTGCTACACTGGCATGGCCCTTGCCTGTAAGAATACTGGCAATATGGGCCATTGGCGCCAAGTCTCCTTCACTCAAAGCACCAACAAGCGGGACAACTGGCGTAATGTGGTTATTAAGCATATCAACCAGCGCCATTGCCGCGGCAGGAGACATACCCGAGCGCCCCAGTGCCAGCCGCGCCAGCCTTACAGCCACCATGGCACGGACCTGTGCATCAGTCGCAGCAGGTCCTGTGCCACTTGCACGAGCCCAGATTACAGCGTTCTGCTGTGCATGCGCCGTGCTTGGCTGGCGCGCTATGTCCACATTGGCGCCAAGCCCGGTACTTACACCATAAATCGTTGTACCCGCAGCAATATGCCGCAACAGGCAGGCATGACCTGACGCGATATGCGCCAGTGCCTGAGGTGATAGCAGAACCTTGTGCCCGGCCAGCGCAATACGCTCGATATCAGCAATAGCTGTTTGGCCGGGTACCAGAAGAACACTCGGGCTGTCAGAATACTCTGCCATTAGAACGCCGTGCTAATTGTGCCAAAGAACTGCCTGGGTGCTCCCATAAGGAAGTAATTATAGCCTGTGTTGGCAAAATTATTCCCAAGCTCATTGGTGGTCGCAATATACGTCTTGTTCGCCAGATTATAGATATTGAAGCTGGCATTGATGCCTTTAAACGGCCCTGCATCACCAAAATTATACCGTGCGCCAAAATTCATCAAAAAATATCCCGGCACATGCAGGTCATTTGTGTACGTCAGTTCCCGCCGCGAAATATAGGACCCGTCTACATGCAGGTTAAGGTCACCCAACTGGTAGGCAATATTGGCTTTGTACATGAACTGCGGATAATTGGGGACCAGCTTGCCACGGATTGCCTGCAAACCATTGGAGGTGACAACATTCTGGTCGTAAGTCGAGTGGGCATACGAAAACGAATTATAGATTGATAGCCCATGCACGGGCCGTAGCGTAATGCTGGCCTCGGCTCCGTTGGTTGTAACGCCACCAACATTCTGCACTGCGGTAACCGGGTCGATACCGCGCGAGCTGGAAATCAGCTGTAAACGGTTGGAAAAATTGATCCGGTAAAGCGACGCAAGCGCACTGATATACTGTGAACTGAAGCGATACCCGCCCTCATAAACCCAGTCTGTCTCTGGCTTCAGGTTTTTCTTGGTTTCCTGAAACGATGCCTGAGAGGCTGTCCACGGACTTGCCGAAATATTGGTGGCAAACCCGTCCTCCGGGAAAGAACGCATATTGTGTGACACATCAAAAAACAGCTCATGATGTGGCAGAAAACGCCAGTTAGCCGAAATCTGGGGCAAAAAGGCATTGGATGCCTCAAGGTGTCCTTGGGCAATGGGTTTACCGTTAATTGTCTGGTCCTGCGCCAGAACGCTGTTACCCGCATTGACAATCATGGATTTAAAACCGGCATTGATTTTGAGCGTATCTGTCACACGGTAAGTATCTTGCATGTGAAAAACAAATGTGTTGGACGAAAACGCTTCATGCCACGCGGTTGCGAAGATCTTGTCCCCCGGAAAACCGTTTGTGGGGTTGCCAAGTGTCCCCTGCCCCAGAAGCGGTGCTTGCGAAAAATAACGGCCGGTTTCAAAGTTTCCGTATTCGTACCACACACCCGCATTCAGCGTATGCCGTGCGACTTTCCATGTTACAGCACTTTCAAACCCACCACGCGCAACCTGTGGCTGCTGCACCCGCTGCGACAAAGGTGCTCCGTTGGGCGAGGCTTTGTAGGGTGTTGTCCATGTGCTGTACCCTGTATCCGCATGCCCATAAAGGGTGGTTTTCCAGTTCAGGTTTGACGTCAGGTTTTCATCCAGCGTAATCCCGCCCAGATAATCCACCCTGTTGGCTGTCCCGGCATAATAGGCAGCATCCTTGGGGTCGTTTGTCTTGCTGATCTGCGCAGGGTAGGTCCCCTGCGCTGCCTGATAGGCCGCAGTATAATCAGGATAATAATTGGACAGGTTTGACCCTGCGGTAGAAAGCCAGTTTTTGGTCATGTCCTGATAGTCAAACTGCTGGGTCGAACTCCAGTCAAAAAAGACCTTGAGCGATGACTCCCGCGCCAGAGGCTGAACGAGTTTGGCGTTGACCTGATCGGAGTGATCGTAACCATGCCCTTTCCACAAATCCCCGTTCAGACGGGCATAGGAAACGGAAAAACGCGTGCCAGATTCGTTAAGATCTCCACTATCCAACCGCGCATAGGTCCGGAATGTCGCATTGCTCCCAAATGTCTGGGATACAGCACCCCCGCGTTTGTGTGACGGGTCCATGGAATGGATTTCCACCGCGCCACCCAGATTACTCGTTGAGGCAACATCAATCCCCCCTGCTCCCTGAGAGACATTCACACTGCCAATATTGTCCGAAATAATAGCGCGCGTGACGCCAAGCCCATTGTAGTTATTGAACTGCTGATCACCCAGAGGCACATCGTCCAGTGTAAACCCAAGCTGGGACTGGCTGAAGCCACGCATGAATATCTGGCTGGAATATTCATACACACCAAAGGGGTCTGCGGACTGGTATAAAACGCCCGGCAGTTCGTTCAGCACTTTAAGCGCAGATGTTCCGGGAACACTCTGCTGCATGCTGGCACGGCTTATGGACATGGTTTGCCGGGTAGACCCATGCCCAAAAACGGCAATGGATTCTACATTGTCTGCGGCATTTTTCTTTTTCCCGTCTTTTTTTGCAGCTTGCTTTTCCGGGTCACTTTTAATAACCGCAGGCGCCGTATCATTTTGAGCATAGACGAACAACGGATAGCCAATACCGCTCAGGAGGGTTGATACCGTTAAAAAAATACGTGTCTTTACCATAGTCTTTTTCTTTCGTGGGCATAGATGAGTTCCGGAATTCAATGGACGGCATGCACTCTTAACAACATCGCGAACCCGAGCGGACTTCCTGCAATGCCGATGTCAGGCGGCCAATAACATCCATATTGCGATAGTCGCGCCGCCATAGCAGGCGGGTTGTACGCGCAAATCGCCTTGGCAACTGTTTGGAAAAAACATTGTGGTATTCAAACGCCCCTGCTGGCAGAATGGCGCAGCAGATGTTGTCTTCCACAAGCCGGAGCATAAGAGACATGGACTGTGTTTCCAGCACGGCGCGTGGGCGCACGGCTGCACTCTCCAGATACGCATCTGTCAGAGAACGCATGCCGGTACCAAGGCTTGGCAACGCCATAGTGCTCGCAGCTATAATGCTTTCTGGGTGATCATCTAGGGACAGTTTCTGATCTGTTTTTCCAAACACTAGAAAAATCGGGGATGTTTCAAAATCCAGAAAATCCAATGTCGCAGGCACATCAATAACATCTGCCAGGCCAACATCGTAGGTTTTATCAAGCAGGCCCGCAACAATGGCTGGCACCACAATGGTTGTAATGCTCAGGGACGGCTGATAAGCCCGGTTGTGCCAGAGCGGAATAAGCCCGGCCAGCAGGGAGGCCAAAGCACTTTTACTGCTGGATGGAATCATTGCTGCAAATTTAAGGTCTTTTACCGCACGGGAATACCCAAGGCTAAGGCTCCGTCTCAGACGATCAAAAAGAAGCGCCATAGTCTGGCATATGTCCTTGAGTGGCCGCGCAGCAGCAGTCAGTTGCATGCCCGTATGCGTTCGCTCAAAAAGCTGAAAACCCAGAACAGTCTCAAACTTGCCAATCTGGCGCGACAGCGCAGGCTGGGTAACCGCAAGCCCTTTTGCAGCAGCGGAAATACTGCCCGCATCACACACACGCAGAAAATACGAGATCATTCTAAAGGTTATGCCCGACTGCCTTATTGTATGCAGGTCCTGTTCGCTTAACTGCGCACTGACCTCTCCTCCCCTTTCAGCAGGAGAGATAAGGCTCAGGCATGACTGGAGAAAAAGAACAGATGTGCGATGAAAACTTTCGCCATAGGCTGTCGTTACGGGTACAGCCTCCCGGCCATGAGCATTCCGCAGCAACAAGGGTACTCCGGCACTCTGCTCCAGCGCATAGACGGCATGGTTTATGGTTGTTGGGCTGACGTTCAACTCCATAGCCGCATCATGTACGGAATGATTACGAACGAGGCTTACAAAATAGATCAGGGTCGATACTTCCATACCTGCCTCGGTTCCAGCGACGTACTTACGTGTAAGAGATGGCGGTTGTGGCGGCATGCGCCATACATACCAGTATCACTCGTTTTTTGTGTTATTTATTTAACAACACTTAATTCTTGGTTATTAAACCAAACTACGCTTTTCATTGATAATAAAAAATCAAAGAAAGCATACCGCATGCCCGATAAAGCATGGCCGCGGGCCACAGTTCAGGGCGCACAAACGCTACACATAATAATCATACCGAATGGGCAGCATGATTGCCTGCGCTACCGTAGCAACCGTTTGGCGGAGCGCGCTCTGCACATGGCGTGAGCAAACAAAGGGCAGGCCCATAGACGGCATTGTCCAGCCTATAACCCGCAGACGCTCAGCCGTTACCGGGTCTGCCCGGCGGAACATGGCCCATGTCCGGCAATCAATGGCAGCAATATCTGCTTCCCCGTTAGCCACATGCAAGATGGAGGCAAGGTGACTCCCCGTCACAGTTGTTCTGGAACAGACATCCAGAGCAGCACCCTGCCCCTGCAAATCGCGAACAACAGACAGATAACCGGACTGCGACACAGAATCATTAAACACAAAGTGCCGCCCGGTCATGGCCTGAACACTTTTGAAGGAAGACGTCGGCAAGGCATCACACGTCGTGTGGTGCTCGCGCGCGACCACAAGGGCGCTGCGATAAAAATACCCCTGCCCACCTGTCAGCCCTTCGTAGCTGTTCTGCGCAACAACATGCACAAATTCGTCCAGCCCATGCTGCAATGGTCCCCAGCATGTTTCTCCAAACAACAAGGCCGGATGCCGCCACAAAACCGAAAGGTCCAGTTCGTCCGGGGGTAAGGAGGCGGGGTCTGGTGCAATCAGGCTCCCCGCAGCATCCCGTATCCCTCCCGGCACGGGCGGAAGGTCGGCATTGCGGCGGACAAGTGCATCCGGTGCAGGCACGCCGTTATGGCGCAAAGCATCGCGCAACTGAATCCATGTCGCATCCAGCGCACCACGCTCCTGCGGCTGGTCATACATTGGCATACTGGCAACAAACATCATGACTGTTGTTTTTCCCCAGCTGTTTGTTGCACGGGGTGTAGCAGCGGTTCTTTGGCATGCAGCAGATACTGCCGAAGAATTGCGCGATACCCCTTAAAAACATAACCATGGTTCAAAGTCAGCCATGCAGTCCGGTCTGCATAATAGAGCTTGCGCATCCGAAACCACGGCTGACCAGGGTAACGATGATGAACACTGTGCAGGTTGTTAAAGAGGAATAAAAAAGAAAGCAGTGAGCCCTCTACAATAATGGTTCTTCCACCTGCTGCGTCATGCCACCGATGCTCACAATAGGAGCGCATACCAATAAGAGATGTGCCCATGTATGCGGGGCCAAGAGCGTAAAGCCAGAACGGCATATGGAAGCCACGCGTAACAATGATCGCAACGATCAGAATTGACACAGCATGAATAACCCATGCGAGCGCCACATCCCGGTTGCCCGCAGCAATGCGGCGCATATCCGTGATAAAAAACCGCACACTCCCCAATAACGGCCCAAGCAGCAGACGCCCCAGAAGAGTCTGGTTGATACGGAGCAAAAACCGATAGGCATGCCCCAGCCTTACCCAGTCATTTCTGTCCCAATAATAGCTTTCGGGGTCAGCATGAGGGTCTGTCAGATGGTCATCATCATGATGCTGCAAATGGGTTTCGCGGTAGCGCCGGTAAGGGTATGCCAGCCCCAGCGGCAACCCGAGCAGCAGCTCATTGCATAGAGCTGATGGGGTTGGGTGCCTATGAATGGCCTCATGCTGCAAAGACGAATGGAATGCGACAACAATCGCCAGCCCAACCAATGCAACCCATGGCGCCACGGGGTAAAGCCAATACCCCAAGGACCACCAACTGCCGTAACAGAACACAATAGCAAGCCATGTTGGCCATTCTGGCACAGATGCCAGAACAAAAGCCTGCCAGCCCGAATTGCACATATTTTCATGTGTATTTATCTTGCGTTCCATAAAATACATATTCTTACGCAAAAAATATCTTTTCAATGAGTGTTATGTAAAATATGTTTACAAATGTCACGTTATATACGATTTAAAATGGTTTAATTGGCATGGATAAACGTCTGATATCCGTCACCTTCCAGCAGCGCGTGCTGTCCCTTATTCAGGCGTCTGGCAAAAGTCGCTCGGCATTTGCAGAAGGTATTGGCATTGACCGCTCAGCACTGAGCCAATTGCTGACAACTGATGCAGTACGCCTGCCACGCGCCGACACTCTTGCACGCATTGCGTTGCAGTATGGCGTTTCGGTTGACTGGCTGCTGGGCATTGCGGAAACAGCTGCTCCAAGCCACTCCGGTCGTACGGAAATGGCGGAGAACTCGGAATATTATAATATTCCACTGCTGACACAATGGCATGATGAGGCACGTGAACTAAAAATACGTTATATACCCCACCATTTACCCGACATCCTTTGCCTTCAGGATGTCGTGGCGTGGGAACTGGGAGCCCGCCATTACGACCAGACGACAATCCAGAACATTACCAGCAACCTTGGCTATAACCGCAGAACAAGCTCCGATATGGAAATATGCCTGCCAACGCAGGCTATTCTCAGCCTGAGCGAAGGCACATTTCCATGGAATGGATTATCACTGGCCATGCGACGGGCCCAGATCGAACATATGATAACACGCGTGGCAGAACTCTATCCCTCACTACGCATATTTCTGTTTGATGAGCGCCTTTACCATTCTGTGCCGTATACGATTTTTGGCAGCCTGCGTGCGGCAATTTACGCAGGTAGTCAGTACATTGTCTTCAATGATCAGAACACTGTTTTGCAAATGCAGACCCATTTTGATGGGCTCATCCGCAAAGCGAGTGTGCAACCGCATGAAATATCCAACTGGCTGCAACAGGTTCTTTCCGCCATGCCAAGCTTATAGACCCACCCGAACCTCTAACTCAGGCTGCTTTTTACACATAGTGATCGTTTTTAAACCCCTGTCATCCGTAAGGTGTGCATGTCCATTACAACAGGTAAAACCGTACAAAAAAAACACGGATGGGCACGGCACATTGTCCTGTTTTTTCTGATTATAGCGGGATGTGTCAGCTACATGGACAGAACAGCTCTGGCCATCGTCAATACTGACATCGCAAAGGAATTCGGGCTTTCCTACACATCCCTGGGGCTTGTTTTATCATCCTTTGCGACCATTTACATGGTCTGTCAGATCCCTGCGGGACTGGCGGCCGACCGCATAAAAGCGCGCACTCTGCTGACAGGCTGCCTTGTCGTCTGGGGCGTAGCGCAGCTTCTTACAGCTTGGGCAAGCAGTGCTGGCATGCTGGTCGGGGCGCGTGGCCTGCTGGCATTAGGTGAAGCACCGCTGTTTCTGGTCGGGACCAAAATCATAACCGCTTGGTACAACAATGCAGAGCGCGCTGTCCCTATTGGTCTTTTCAATGCATCTTCTTCTCTGGGGCAAGTGCTCGCCCCAGCGTTGCTCGGCCTTATTGCGCACCAGTTTGGTTGGCGCTCCATGTTTTGCACTCTGGGTGGGCTTTGTATTGTTCTCGGTCTGGCATGGGGTATTTTCTACCAAAAGCCCCCCGCACCAAAATATGAGCCCGTTGCCAAGCCCAAACAAACCGCCAGACAGGAACTGACCTTTCTTCTTGCTCAGCGTGTCAGCTGGGTACTGGCTATCGGTTGTGCCAGTATTATTTATCTGCAATGGCTTTATTCCGCATGGTTGCCAACATACTTCCAGACTGTCCGGCACCTGAATGCTGCACAGGCTGGTTTTCTTTCCTCCATTCCACAACTGGCAGGTTTTTTTGGCAGTCTCAGTGGCGGTGTTATTATCAAATTCCTTGGAAAAACTGGTTATACGCCCTCACACGCATGCTATCAGCCTCTCATCATCAGTCTGCTGATTGCCGCCATGGCAACAGCCGTGGTACCATTGTGCCCAACTACATTCCTGTCCTTGGTCAGTATGGCAATAGCCCTGTTCGCCACCGGTATTGCCATGACGGGAAGCTGGACACTCGGCACAATCGTTGTTGCTGAAGACTCTATTGCCACCATGGAAGCCATCCAGAATGTCGGTGGATCGCTCGGAGGAGCACTCTCACCTTTACTGACAGGTTTTATCATCCAGCACACCGGCTCATTCACACTGGCCATGGAAGCAGGAAGCATCATCACTTTTGTCTGCGCCTGCGTCTATGTTGTGGGGTCACGGCTCAAAAACGCACCTTCCGACAACTGCCGCCTGACCAAATCCATACATGGATGACAGGTGAAAGCGGCAGTCTCAGAAAAACCCTGATATCAGACCGTCCCTACCATAAAATCGCTAGGCTCAGGACCTATTAATTTATTGAACTGAGCGAGGAGTTGTGATTCACAGGCTTACCGATGGAGGGGGAGGGCTGTGAGTGAGGTATTTTTGCTGTCTGAGCGCCAGATGGAGCGGATTGAGCCGTTTTTTCCTCTGGCGCACGGAGTGCCACGCGTGGATGACCGGCGTGTTCTGAGCGGGATCGTTTATGTCATCCGCAACGGCCTTCAGTGGAAAGATGCTCCGAAAGCGTATGGTCCACACAAGACTTTATACAACCGCTTTATCCGGTGGAGCCGCCTGGGTGTTTTTGACAGGATCTTTGTCGCCCTGACAGAACAGGCTGGCCGTTCGAAGCGTCTGATGATCGATGCAACACATCTCAAGGCACACCGGACATCGGCGTCCCTGCTCAAAAAGG
>NZ_JOPJ01000026.1 GCF_002153655.1 Acetobacter okinawensis | reverse complement strand
TCATACATTCATGTCCGCAATCCAAATCGCAGCAAGCGTCATCTTCTACCTCAAAGAATGAGTCCTGACTTAATGTTCACTGAGTTTTTGAAGGGTATCTTGAGGTGTTGTTATGCCGGAATACTGCATAATTCCAAATGTCATGGTCGCATCCGGGGTGGGCAGGTCATTTTGGCGCCATCCTCCACCTAAAGCACGAATGAGGCCAACCGTGCTTTGCAAGGTACGGGCCTGCACCTGTACGCGGTCAATGCGAGCATCCAGTGTATTCACCTGCGCGATCAGCGCATCCAAATAATTATCCGCTCCACCTTTATATAGGGTCATTGTCAAAGTCTGTGCTTTTTGTGCTGTTTCCACACCCCGCTCCAAGCGTTCAGTTTCCGCACGTAGACGATTGGTGAGAGAAAGCCCGTTCTCGACATCTCCAAAAGCGGAGAGAACTGTTTTGCGGTAAGTATCCAGCGTTTCACGGTAGACGGACCATGAATGCTGCAACTGGGCGCGGCGTAATCCACCTTCAAACAAAGGCATGGAAACCGATGCACCATAAGACCACATGCTATTGGCCAGATTAGCCAGATTGAATCCATTGGAATCAAAGCCACCATTGGCACTAAAAAACACATGCGGATAAAAAGCTGCCCGGGCAATACCAATAGCCCGGTTGGCCTGTGCCATACGCCGTTCTGCTGCGGCAATGTCGGGCCTGCGTTCCAGCAGGTCCGATGGCAGGCCTGTCGGTACAATAGGTTCCACATTTGTCAGAATATCGACTGGAGCAATATGAAAAGTGGAGGGCTGTTCATTAACCAACACAGCAATACCATGTTCGAGCACCTCACGCTGGGCCTGCACATCCAGCAGATGTGCCTGTGTCATATAAAGCTGGTTTTGGGCCCTCGCTACGTCAATGCCGGTTGCGTCTTGATTATCAAGCCGTGTTTGAGTGACGTGCAACGCCTGCTGATAATAGGCGATGGACTGCGTATAAATGGCATGCTGTGCATCCAGCCCGCGCAGGGCAAAGTAGTCCGTTGCCAGTTCCGCTTGCAAACTCAGCCGTGCAGCCGCATAATCTGCGGCCTGTTCCTGCGCGTAATATTTCTGTACCCTGACCCTGTTACGAATACCTGACCAGATGTCCGGCTCCCAGCTTGCAAGACCAGAATAAAACTCGTCTGTTGCTGTTATAGGGCCTTTGAAGCGGAACAACCGGTCGGTAGAGCTTTTGTTGTCACTGGCACCAAACGCCATGCCAAAATGCGGCAACAATTCGGAACGTGCTTCCATGACAATGGCGCGAGACTGCGAGAAGCGCTCTGCCGCAGCCTGAAGGTCCGCATTGTTGGCAAGTGCCTGCTGCTCCAGCCCGTTGAGCGTGGTATCATCAAACAGCGTCCACCAGTCGGGTTTAAGCGCAACAGCACTGGGAGTTGCATCTTTGAAAAGCCCCTGACCATGCCAGGATACAGGCACAACGTAGTGTGGCGGGTTATAGTCTGGTGCAAGATCACACGCACTGAGCGCTGTTAGGGAGAGCAACAGACCAGCCCGCGCCGTGAGACGACGCGTGGACAATGTGCGGAAATGCGAGAGAATCTGTTTCATTCGTCATCTTCCTCTTTTTCTGCTGCTGGTGTGCTGAGATACCCTTTTTCCGGTTCTACAGACCGGACTTTGCCGCCTTCCATCAGATCTGCTGGTGGGTTGTTGATGATCCTGTCATCCACGGATAGCCCGGCACTGACTTCCGTGTAAGCGTCCGACATCCGCCCTACGGTTATGTTGTGGAAATGCGTCGTATCCTGTGCATCGACTGTGGCGACCTGCATGCCGTGCTCTTGGAATACAAGTGCGCCAGTGGGGATGGTATAAACCCCTTTGTAGGCTGGAGCGCTCAGGGTGACGGAGGCAAAACTGCCCGGCCACAGTTTTTGCCCCGCATTGTCGATGGAGAATTCGGTAATCACCGTGCGCGTGTTGGGATCAAAACCTTTGGCAATGGTCAGGAACTTGGCTTCAAACACGGTATTGGGGAACTGGGGTACCGTAACCTTTGCCACCAGTCCCGGCCGCAGGAGGGAAGAAAATGTTTCCGGCACGGACACAAACAGACGCATGGCATGGGTATCCGCTACGGTAAACAGCTCACTGGCGGTGCCGTTTGCGTTCATGCTGCCACTGCCAGCCCCTACATAATCACCGACATTGATATTACGGGCGATGACCACACCATCAAATGGAGCCTCAATATTTTTGAAGTGGATCATGGCCTGATACTGGGCCACTTTGTGTTCGGCTGCTTCCAGCTCAGCTTTGGCAGACTGTTCGTTCGCATTCTGCACGGATACAGACTGACCGGACACCGCCTGCGATTGCCCCATGGCCCGCCAGCGAGTGGCGGTTATGGTTGCCAGACCATACTTGGCCTGTGCAACTTTGAGGTCCGCCTGCGCCTGAGCATATTCCGCATCAAGCTTAGGGGTATTGATTTCGGCCAGAAGGTCACCTTTTTTAACGACTGCGCCGTAATCGCGGTACCACATTTTCACATAGCCAGAGACCTGTGCATAAATGGGTGCTTCGTACCATGCACTGACTGTGCCGGGTAAAGTCATGGTCAAGGTCGGCGGTGCAGGCTTGGGGTGTACCAAGGCCACATCGGGTATCCGGTCGTAGGTTGCGTCGTTTTGGATACGCACGGCATTTCGGGCGCGCTGGACAAGCAGATATCCAATATCTGTCACCATGACAGCCAGAAGAAGAATAACAAAAATTCTGCCTTTGCTAGGAACAGACATCAGACAGCCTCCTGCCGGTCGGTCACATCCGCGCTGGATGGCTTTTCCGGACGATGATGGAAAATTGCATAAACACAGGGAACAAAAAGCAGGGTGGAAAAGGTAGCGACTATAAGCCCGCCAATAACAGCCTTGCCCAACGGAGCGTTTTGCGAATTACTGATCGCCATTGGCACCATGCCAATAATCATGGCTGAAGCTGTCATGATGACCGGACGGATACGGCCTATTCCCGCTTCTATTGCTGCAACCACAGCACTGCGGTGTAGGGCAAAACGCTCCTTGGCAAAGGAGACGACCAGAATGGAATTGGCAGTGGCCGTTCCCATGCACATGATCGCGCCCGTTAGGGCAGGAACGGAAAGGCGCGTCTGGGTCAGGAACAGGCTCCACGCAATACCTGCGAGAGCTCCGGGCAGGGCCGAGATAATAATGAAAGGATCAATCCAGGACTGGAAGTTGATCACAATCAGCATATAAATCAGCGCGACTGACACTATAAGACCGGCTATCAGTTCTACATATGCGCCATGCATGGTGGTAGCCTGCCCTCGAATGTCCACGGCAACACCGCGTGGCAGGTCGCCCTTTGTCGCAGCAATGTCCCGCTTGACCTGTGCCAGAACAGACCCGAGGTCCGTAAACTCGGTGGAAACATAAATATCTATATCGGGCATGGAGTTGTAATGGGACACCTGACCCGGAGTGCCGACAGGGGTAATGGTGCTGATGCTCCCCAGAAGTTGCATGTCCTTGCCTTCGGGGTCGTTATCACCTTTATCAACCGGAATGGTCAGCAGGTTGTTGTAGTGTGTCAGTTGGTCCTGCGAGACATAGACATTCAGCGGGAATGTTATGCCGGTTTTGGGGTCCAACCAGTATTGTGGGTCCACCGTCTGACTGCCAGACAGGGTCATCAGTTCGTTGCTGGCTATGTCGCCTTCCGTCATGCCGGTAGCCTGACCGAATGTGCGATTACCCTGCACAAACAGTGTTGGCGTGCGCATGGTCTGCTGGATGACCGTATCCACCGCCCCGGGTATGTGCCTCAGGCGGTTAACAAGCAGGCGGGCATAGCGGTAGTTGTCTCGGATATCGGGACCGGAAATCTGGATATCAACCGGTGCAGGCGAGCCAAAGTTAAGAATTTTTTCGGTCAGGTCAGCAGGTTGGAACGTAAAGACCGTGCCGGGAAAGCTGGCCGAAAGCTTGCGTCGTAACAGGGCTCGGTAATCCCATACGGGGGAGACTTCATCCTTGAGCGTAATGCTCAGGTCGCAATCCTGCGTGCCGATGGAAGGCGTGGGAATAAAGGCTTGATTATGCGGGCCTTCAGGTAAGCCGCAGTTGTTGATAACCCCTTCCACCTTGCCGGGCAGAATCTGCTCAATACGGTCATCCACCAGACTGGCGATCCGCCCTGTGGTTTCTATCCGGGTGCCAAGGGGCACACGCATGTGCATCTGCAACGCGCCGGATTTGATCTCGGGGAAGAAGTCTTGGCCCACCACAGTAAACAGCACCGTGGATATGACAGACAGCCCCAGAAAGAGCGGAACAAACTTGCGCCTCTGGTTGACCACACGTTCCAAGACCCGTCCGTAACGGAGTTTGAAAGCGTGGAAGGCGTGTTCAAACCTGTTCTGGAACCGTCCGAAAACCCCTTTGGGTAGTGCTTCGTGTTCATCTCCATGCAGGCCGGGGTGGACTTGCCCCGCAAGCAGGTATTTGGCCATGGTCGGCACCAGTGTGCGTGACAGGATGAATGATGCCAGCATGGCGTACACAATGGCTTCGGCCATGGGCATAAACAGCCAGCCCGCTACCCCGCTCAGGCGGAAGAGCGGGGTCCACACAATGCAGATGCACAAAGTGGCAACGAGTGTGGGAATGACGATCTGATTGGCGGCGTCTATGATGGCATTTTCAAGGTCTTTTCCCATCTCAAGATGCGTATCGATATTCTCGATCATGACCGTTGCGTCATCCACCAGAATGCCGACAGCCAGCGCAAGCCCTCCCAATGTCATGACATTGATGGTCTGCCCCGACCACAACAGGCAGATAATAGCCGCCAGAATGCACAGGGGAATGGATGTGGCGATGATGATGGTGGAGCGCCACGACCCCAGAAACAACAGCACGACTAGGCCGGTCAGCACTGCGGCGGTCAGCATTTCGCGCACTACGTCGCGGATGGCGTCCTTAACAAAAACCGAGGCATCGCTCATGACCGAAATATGCACGTCCGGTGGCACAAGCTGCTGGATGCGCGGCAGTAACGCCTTGGTTCTGGCCACAACATCAAGGGTTGAGGCATCACCGCTTTTCATCACAATGACTTCAACCCCCTGTTTGCCTTTTACAAGCACAAGGTTGGTTTGCGGGTGTCCGCCACGGTACACATTGGCGACGTCATGCACATAAATAACGGAGTTCCCCACGCGTTTAACAGGAATATCACCCAGTTCCTGCATGGAGCGTGGCGTGGCATTGGTCTGAACCATCCAGTCCGTACGGTCGATTTTCTGGTCTCCAGCGGGCAGGACAATGTTCTGCTTGCGCAAAGCATTCTGCACATCCATGGCTGAGAGGTGGTGGGCCTGAAGCTGCGTCTGGTTCAGTGCGACCATAATAAAGCTGTCCATGCCACCGTAAGCCTGCGGCAGAACAGAGCCGGGTACGGTCACAAGAATGGGCCGTATGCGTGTCATCGCGATCTTGAACAGATCAGATGGAGTTTGCTTGTCTGATGTGACCTGCAAAGCCAGCACCGGCACGGAAGATGCATCGAGACGCATGACCATGGGGGCAGGAATATTGTCGGGCAACTGCTTGATGACAGTTTGGGAAATAGCCGTAACTTCGGCCTCTGCTTCGCCAATGTCCGTTCCGGGCTGGAAGTAGATATTGACGATACTGCGGCCATAATACGAGCTGCTTTCCATATGCTCGATACCCTCAACGGTCGAGGTCACGGCCAGTTCGTAATTATAGGTTATGCGTCCTGCAAACTCCTCCGGCAGCATGCCGCCATAGGTCCACACAACGGACACGACAGGCAGTTTGATGTTGGGAAATACGTCGGTCGGTGCGCGCATGACTGACAGCACACCAAACGCGAGAATGAGCAATGAAAGGACTACAAAAGTGTAGGGTCGTTTCAATGCGGTTATGACAATAGCATTCATGCCTTCCCAGTGCTCAATGGAATGTGGTTGGGATTGGCCAGAGGCTATAAATTTTTTATTTGAAAATCTTTTAGAAAAAATTTTATTGATATAAAAATAAAATTAATACGGCAGTATCCATCATATGTTGTTTGACACATTCTTATTGCGTGATGGATTTAACCACGAGCGGTTTAACAACTTTAAAGCACTACAACGTCAGTAAGGAGGAGACAGATTTTCTGCGAGGGTAGCCCCGGAAGACTGATCATCAAAATTTTCTTACATTTAGTGTTCGTATAAAATGACCGCTTGATTGAACACATGTTCGTAAAACTGAAAGACTGGCGATCTGTATCTATACGATACATTCAATTTGCGTATGTAAGTAATCTGAAGTATGCATTTCCCCTATATCTAAAGAAAGCATTAATATAATGCAGGCTAACTATATGACTGCTTATATTTTGCATAGCATAAAAATTGACTTTTGAGATTTCATCTAAAGGTAAGAAGTAGAAACTTTAGATTATTGCGAAAAACTACATCTTATGCCACAGTTATGCCGCAAATTAGACTGCGGCTACCGGAGGTAAATTTGAAGAGATTAATAATATTGAGTGGCGTTTCTTTGGTTTTGTCTGGTTGCGTGCAACCGTACTCAGCGGGCCCCATGGGTTCTGGTATCGGCATTTCAACGCAAGACCAAATGGCATCGACTGAAGAACAAGATAGAGTAGCAAGATTTAATCGTCTTGCTGACGCAAACGACGTCGCCAGACCGACTATTAAGGAAATCAGCCTGCCTCCGGGGTCGGTTGACTTTATGCAAGGCTCTGTTCCTGTTGTCAGGGTGGTCTTCCCCGAACGTGCTTTTTTCGCCTTTGATAGCGATGTTCCGCTCCCGCAGTCACAGGGTATTCTGGACGTCATTGCGGATAATATGAAGCATGACGTCCCCGATGCAGCATTAACAATTTTGGGGCATACAGACGCAGTCGGCACTGATGGGTACAATATTGACTTATCCCGCCGAAGAGCACGCGTTGTTATCCGGGCTCTTATTGAGCGAGGAGTAAATCCGGATCAGTTGACGGAAGTGGCGATTGGCAAGCGGCAGCCCATTGCCTCCAACGCAACGACCGATGGCAGGGCTCTCAATCGCCGCGTCGAATTTCTGATTTCTCCGGCCATGTCAGCAAATCTGGCTGCAGTACAGCAATACGTAGTACCCAAATCTTACCTTAGCCTTGCTAAAGCCGACGATGTTCGTCTTCGTCAGCCAGATGCGGATGTCAAGCCTGCGCAGGTTGCAATGGTTTATCGCGCAACGGCTAAAAATACGAAAAACACATCATTGGCGCCAATAGGTGGCTTAGCGCTTAGCCCGACTCAGGACAATGCTGCGTTGAGCACGCCATCCAATCTCAATGTCAAAACTATAGCGCCAGAAAATGTAAAACTCGCTGCGACAATGCCAATCGCACCGGTTCATCTCATTCCCCCAGCCGAAGTAAAGCCACGTGCACTCGGTTCAGGCGTAATTGAATTCTAAGGATTGTCGCAGATGTCTGCCGCTATTGAAACAAGTAACCCCGAAGCGCTAATACCGCTGAATGAAGCATATGCGCAGGTTATGGCATATAGCTTAACCTCTTTACGTAATGGCAACCTGAATCCGGAGCAGCTTGCAAAAAGCGCTTATGAAGAAACATCTTTCGGTCAGGTTACTGTAGACAGTTATGGTGTCACGAGCGGGATGAGGGTTGCAGTTATCTCACCCGCAGAGGAAGAGATCTCTCGCTGGCGTGACTTGCTGAACCGCTTTTATGTTGCACTTCAACCCTTTAAAGATGCCCTCGATGGTGTAAAGAACCTTCAGAATGAGGTGGTTGAAGTAAAAACGAAGAAGGAAGATCGCCTTGCGGCCATTGAAGAAGAGCTGCGGGGGGACCCTAAGTACCATAATATAGATGAAAATTATCAGAGATCGCGACAGCGATATAATGATTTCCGAGATAAGTATAAAAATCGCAGCGCAACGATGTTCTGCAAGACCTGGCCTTATCCTATTCTTCTTTTTCTGGTTCTTCTGACTGAGTGTTTTGTTAACTATCACTCGTTCAATATGTTCTGGGGTGTTCCGGCTGTCGCATTGGGAACAACCATTATCCTCGGTATTCTTCTTGCCTTGGCCGCTCATCTACATGGTGAACTGATCAAGCAATGGTCAAATCTTTTTGCTCCGTCTCGTTCATCAGCAGAGCGATGGGGGGCATGGCGCATGTTTGGTATTTCAACTGCAGCGCTTGCTATTGTTCTCGGGTTTACCGGATGGGCTCGTTGGGCAGCTGCAATTGAATCAATACACGGGCAGGATGTTGGCAGCGTGTTGGGGGACATTGGCATTGTACAGGTCAACCCGATGAGAGACGTCTTTATCAGCCTTATCGCAAACGTGGGCGCATGGATGGTAGGCGTTATCATATCTTATGCAGGGCATGATCCCGATCCAGAATACATGGTTATTACCAAACAGTTTCAGGGGCATCAAAAAGCTTGGGAGAAGATGCAGGCAGTCATGAAAAGCCGGCGTCAACAGGTTATTGCAGCTGCTGACAAAGAAATTGAAGATAAAGATAATGCCGTCAAAACCCGCCTTGGGTCAGTAAAAACACAGATGGATATGTCTACACAGGTTGAGATCCGTAATGAATCTATCATGCATGATTGGCGGCAGTCAGTGCAGGTTGCGGGAGAAGTCTATCGGGACAATATCGTAAAAGCATCCGTCGCGAATAAGGGGCAGGTTACACTGGTTGATAAGGAAACAGGGCGGAATATAACCCCATTTGACTATAAAAACATGAATTTGAACCTCAGGGCAGCAGTATAATCCAATGAAAATGAAACCTCTTTTTCGTGTTTCTCTCTGTGCGCTTGCATTTTCGGCTGCGTCTGTACCCGTTGCCAGGGCAGGGGGAATGTTCGGGGGTGGTACGGCGCTTGATACGTCCTACTGCAGATTTAATCCGCCTCGTCAGACCGTCGTCTATGTGGATGATACCGATGTGGTCAGGAATAATGTTGAATGGGTGAAAACTCTTCTCGCTAAATTGCAGCAGACGTTAATGCCAGGAGAGAGGACAACAGTTGTTCAGTTGTCGCCCGCGCACGGCCAAAGTAAGGAAATCTGGTCTGGTTGCTGGCCAAATGTCACGACAGATCAGGCAAAAAAGCTCGCATCGGAAAGCCATTTTTTCTCGGGCAATCCTATGGATTCCCTTAAAGAGCAGCAGGGATTTTTTTCGCGAGACTTCGGTAAAGCGATCACGACTATCTATAATACGAGCGCTCGTACGCCTGCAGACGTAGAGATAGATCCGGCAAAACCCCCTAAAAAATCCATCGTTCGGTCTTTGGCGTCCGATGGAGCTCGCTATTCGAGTGCGCGCGGTAGTATTCGTGCCATCTTGTATTCTGATATGGCAGAAAATAGTGAGCTTGGAGACGTTTTCGTCACACCAATCCCCAATACGCTTGATTTTGGCGAAAAACTGGGCGCGCTCTTGCACCGTAGTGTTTTTTACGTGTTCGGTGTCGGTAATACGATCAAAGATGATGGCAAAACGAGCGACGATATTCGCAAGTTCTGGAACGAAGCGTTTCAGTCAATGGCTGTCAATATTGGTGGTTTTGGTTCAGACCTTGGCATAACTAATGCGATCCCTGTCCACGGAGCAACGTTTGAGGTTACTCTTAAGGAAGGCGCTCAGGATCTCCATGGCCATATGTTTCTTTTAACGGACCGTGATGGACAACTGATAGATAGCTGGATAGGCATCACGCGCCTGAGAACGGTCGTCATTAATGGCAACCTGCATTGTGCGTCTGATACGTCCCAATGCTCTCTGACCGCCAATACAGGTAGTCCTCTTGTCACTGAAGGTAGAAACTCTGAAACACTGAGTATGAAACAGAGTGGCTCTGCATCACTCTTCAGTGGTGGCAGCTCAATGCAGGGCACCTTGGGAGTTCCCGGTTCAAGTGTTGATTTGCCAATTAGTGCAACAACGATGACTGACGAATAGATTTTTCCCTGTGCAAGTGTTGCCTACATTTGTCGAATAATAATTAATATCTAACTGGAAATGAAATATTTATGCGTAAAATAGTTCGTATGCCTACGCTGGCAGCAGGTCTGTCTGTAATTGCTCTTACCTCTCTCACAGGGTGCACTGAGCGGCCGTATTCCTCTCCTCAGGAGCAGGCGCAAAATGCTTGCCAAGCATTTGGCCCTAAAACTCTTTCAGGAGGTCTGATTGGTGGCCTTGGTGGTGCTGCTGGGGGGGCAGGTATCGGCGCTTTAGCAGGTGGCGGAAAAGGAGCCGCGATAGGGGCAGGCGTTGGCGCGTTCGCCGGGCTTCTGGGTGGTATGATCGTTGGCAACCAACTCGACAAACAGGATTGCTATCAGGCTCAGCTCGCTCTGCAGCAAATCCGTTATAAGTCCGTTGGGCAGGAAGTAAGTTGGACAAACCCAGAGACAGGAAGTTATGGGTCTTACACTCCGCTTACGAGTGAAACATCAATGCCGAACGGACAGCTTTGCCGAAAAGTGCGTCAGGATACGACCTTGAAAGACCATCAGGCTACCAGCCAGGTTGAACTCACATGTCGTGATGCCAATGGGGATTATACGAAAGTTCAGTCTTTGGTCCCTGCACAGTAATAATCAAAATTTATATTGATAAAAAGATGGCGAATTACAGCCATCTTTTTATCAATAAGGGTGCGTAAATTTGGGTTGCGATAGTATGGGAGTTATTTTTATACTATTGTCTATCTATTTAAAGTATATCACTGAACAGAGTATTAGCTGCTCCACATTTAAAAAATTACATAGATATGTCAGATGGTTTATTTTAGAGATGCCAGTTTTGTATATTTCATAATAACATTTGCAATTTTTGTTCTTTTTTTAAGGTCAGAAACCTCATGATTTAAAAGAGCTACGTTAATTGCAACGTTTCTCTGTGTTTCAGAATCTTTAAATGCGACCCCTAAGCCAGATATACCCATAATAAAATATCCAGGATTATAGCTATAGCCATTTAATGCGCAGTTTTTGACCATATTTTTTACGGTGTCTGGGTTTAAGTTATATTTTTTGTACACTTCTTTATTTTTGTGCAAAATTGTTTCAACAAAACTTTCTGATTCCATAGCAAGCAAAGCTATACCTGCAGCGCCAATGCCAAGGCTGCGCGTTTCTCCTATGTCGTAAGGAATTACCAATACGGACTTTTCCGTTGCGACACGGTCAATGCAGAGCATCTGACTCCCTTTGCTCAGAGAGAGATAGACGCTACATTTTAATTCCACAGCTATTTCTTGCATAATGTGGCGCATACGGTCACGGAACGAGTTTTTAAATATCTCTTCAAGCATGGCAATATAGCTGGTGCCGATCTTATAACGCCGTGTCACTGGGTTTTGGTCCAATGCACCTTCACGGCACAATGCCTGCAAAATACGGTGAATAGTCGCCGAGGGCAGGTCGATCATCGCCGTAATATCTCTTAAGCGAACGCCTTGCTCGGGTTGTTCCGCCACAAATCTCAAAATCTGAAATGCACGTGTAATGGCTTGAGTTCCCTCGCTTTTTCGGGGTGTTACAGGGCGTGCTTTAAGAGATTGCACATTAGTCATAGTTTAAAACTTTCCCACATAGTGATATTCTTTATGCCGCATTATAATAACATATTGAACGTGTATATCTTTCATATTATACAATTAGAAAGGAATGAAAATGGGTTGAAAAATTTTAAACGATTTTTCTTTGTTGTTTATGCGTGGCGACACTCGTTGAGCTTGCGGTTCTATAGGGGGGGGAGGTGTTGATGTCTGGTCAGTCCATAGCTGCACTTTTGCCTGTGGATCATGCAGTTATAGTTGTCCGTGACCTTATCGCGGCGTCTACGTTGATGTCTGAACTGGGGTTTTCTGTTACGGCTCCAGCTCGACACAGTGCGCAAATGGGCACGTGGAACTTTTGCGTTATGTTTGCGGGTTTCTATCTTGAGTTCCTCTCTATAGAAAATGAAACGCCCCTTAACGTGGGCTGGCAACGTAGCCTTGCGCAAGGAGGGGGCTTGCGCGGGCTTGCTTTGCAAATGCAGGGCGTGCCGCAAACTATGCAAGTCTTGGATGGGTTGGGGATAGCGCACACCCAAGCATTGAGTTTTACCCGTGAGGATGCAATTTCGGGTGGAAATCTTGCATTTTCTGTTGTGCGACTTAAGCAGGATAATCCGACCGATATACAGATTCTTTATTGCAAGCACCTAACACCTCACCTGATGTGGGGGAGGGGGCAATATGAGCATGCGAACTCTGTTGCTGCGGTGCGCGCCTTAGGTATGCACACAGAAGCACCGCATATTGTACAAAAAATACTGCAAAAACTGGCCGGGGGTGCTCCGCACAGCACCAAAAATCCGACAGTGTATGCCAGTAAAAGTAAGTCTTTTATTTCTTTGTCTTTTTCTACATTACACCATGCACATAAATTTATTGAAAAGTCCCGTAAGCTCGGAATGATTGCACGGAATGTGAAAGGTGGTGTCATGCTCGCAGGGGTATCTTCGTGCCCTTTACAGTTCCATATAGCTTTGAGTGCGCTGTTATGACTGTCTGGCCAGTCACGCCTCCTTCGCCGCTTTATGAAGTTCTATCGCGCGAAGTGTTTACGGCATTGCCTTTAATGGGAACAGATTCTGCTGATGTCGTCGTAATCGGGGGAGGCGTGGCTGGCTTGTCCGCTGCATGGCATCTCCATGAGGCTGGGCAGAATGTGGCGCTTTTGGAGGCAGGGACGGTTGGTTGTGGCGCATCCGGGCGCAATAACGGGCAGATTATTCCAACCCTGACACGCCATGACCCTATGGCGATCAAAGCGATATGGGGAGAGGAAACAGGAGAGCATTTTTTACTGATGCTCGAAAAATCTGCCGATCTGCTATATGATGTTGTTAACCGTTACAACATTGATTGTGATTTAGTTCAGCGCGGCTGGTTCCAGCCTGCGCATAGTCCTGGGCGTGTTCGTGCTGTTGCGTTGCGTGCTGAGCAGTGGCAGCGCCGTGGTGTGGATGCTGCAGTTTTATCCCGTCAGGATGTTTTGCAACATTTGGGGGGAGGGGATTATGCTGGGGGCTGGTGGCATTCGCGAGGTGGACATTTTAACCCTTTAGCATTTGTCCGGGGCTTTGCCAGAAATCTGGTAGAAACAGGCGTGCGTATTTATGAACACTCTCCGGCACTTACCTTTCAGCGTTACGGAAAAAACTGGATTGTTCATTCAAAGAATGGAAAAATTGTTTGCAAGAAAATTGTTTGCACAACAGGTGCCTACACATCTTCGTTGTGGAAGGGATTATCTAAAACAATTGTTCCTGTAACAAGTTATCAGTTTTCGACGTCTTCTTTGGGATCATCGGGGGCGGATATTCTTCCGTATAATGAGGCATGCTCAGACACGCGCAATGATCTACGGTATTTTCGCAAAGACCGCGAAGGGCGTCTGATAACTGGGGGCGCGCTTGCCATACAGGCATTGGCTCATAAGCGGCTTGGGCGGAAAGTGAGAGGTTTGATAGCAAAAACTTTCCCCCGTTTAACTACTTTTGACCTGTCGTATTTTTGGGAAGGGCGCATTGCCATGACCCCAGACCGTCTGCCGCATCTGCATAGCAGTGGAGATGGGTTGGTTGCATGGATTGGCTGCAATGGCAGAGGACTGGCTCTTTCCATGGGCATGGGGGCTGTTGTGCGTGATGTTGTGCTGGAAAAGAAAAGCACGGAACTAGCTCTTCCGCTGACCCCTCTCTCTCCCATTCATTTGCACGGAGTAATCCGCCGTTCAGCCCGAATGTTAATGCCGTATTATCGATGTAGGGACAAAATGGAGGTATAAATTATCTAATACCTCCTCAATATTATCTCATAATTCTGGATATCAGAATAAACGAAAATACCGGGAATTGATCAGTAAGATCAAGCCCTAATGGTGAGTTTTTACTATGTTCTATGTCAGAGATCTTTTTTCTAGCAGCGCATTTACAAGAGTTTTCACGCCCATACATATCGTTATGGCTATGAGCTCTTTGTGCTTGTCTCGTCCTGTCGTGGTGGAAGCTGCAAGCCCTAAGCAGCATACTCTGAAAACCAAAGAACAGTCGAAGTTATTGTCAGGTAATAAGAATGTTCACCGTTCTGTGCTTTCAGTTAAACCGGTTCAGAATAATACATCTCCAGAACAGATTAGTGTTTCTACGGCAAGGCATGCATTCAAGTTTGCTGCGCAGCAGAATGAGGCCAATAGTGATACGCATCTGAGTTCCGAGATTTTGAAGCAACAGGTTGTTACCAGTTTTACGGGTCTCCAGAATTTGGCTCCAAATGTCAGTATTCAGCAGCAAAGTGGCGGAGCAAGTACAAATTTTTATATTCGTGGCGTCGGTATGACTGACCTTACGCAGAATAACACGCAATCAGTTATGACTTATGTTGATGATGTTCTGTTCCCATATTCTACTATGGCGTCAGGGTCCATGTTTGATGTTTCGGCTGTAGATATAAAGGCTGGGCCGGTTGGTTTTACACATGGGCAAGCAGATACCGGGGGGGAGGTTGTCATTCATACCAATGACCCGACCAGCACATGGCATGGTGGCATTTCCGAAGATATTGCGAGTTATAACCGTAGTATAACTGAAGGGTATATATCAGGTCCCATCTCTCGCACTCTGAGTTTTCGGCTGGCTGGGCAGACAATGCACGGGGGCGGATGGCAATATAACCCTTATGATAACCGTCACCTCGGCAATGCTAATGAAGGTGCATTGCGAGGCAAATTAAAATGGAATCCAGACGAAAACACAGAAATTAAAGTGAGTGGACACTGGATGCAGGATGATTCGGAGCTGATTAACGGCACATCGGCAACCAATTCGCTGGCAAGTCATCCTATTAACCTTGTGTCGTTGTCTCCATCTTCTCCTGCCGGTAGTTTTGTTTTGCCTTACAAACAGACTGCGTGGACAACAAACCCTGATTTTGCCGCACTTGTTGGCCGTAATGCGTCCATGAAGCCAAGTGAACATAATCTTATGTGGGGTATGGATGTTCATGCATCACATAACTTTGGTTACGTGACCGGCGAAAGTATTAGTGCATACGAGAGTGAGAGAGAGCACGAATATACAGATATGGATTCCAGTATATGGGGTACAAATGGCGCTTACCGTAATATCGTTGCCAATTCATTTACTCAGGAATTGCGTCTGAGGGTTACCGATCCAAACAAGCGTTTTCAATGGCTGGTGGGTGCGCATTATAACCGGATGCGTTCTGCGCAGGAAACATACTGGGATTTTTCACAGATGACACCAACACGAGGGTATCTGTCAGAAACACCATATAATGATAACCAGCAGACTTTTTCACAGTATGCGCATGTATCCTATCGTTTGCCACACAATGTCACAATTTTTGGTGGCATAAATCATGAAGCTGATGACAGGCAATTGCGCAATTTAAGCACGACAAATTTTGGTGGATCTTATGTGTGCGGTACATCACTGTGCCACCCAAATACAACGACCCTGTCTTTTGCAGATTCCAATGCGAATGCTAACCAGTTTTCAGGTGAGGTTGGTGTTCAGTGGCGCCCTATCCAGCAGGTCATGACTTATGTCAAGGTTAGTAAAGGTTTTAAACCGGGGGGCTTTACGGCAAATAATACTGTTGTGCAGGCACAGCTCAATCCCACCAAGCCTGAAACGCTAATGGCGTATGAGGTTGGCGTTAAAGCGGACCCAATACCTAACAAATTTCGGATCAATGCATCGGCATTTTATTATGATTATCACAACCAGCAAATACTAAACACATTTGTTGTGCCCGGTTATGGCGCTCTGGGGCGTTATACCAATGCACCGCACTCGCAAATCTGGGGTATAGAAGTATCCACTCAGATTCATCCGATTGCACATGTCTATTTAACAGGCAATATTGGTTATGAACGTGGGGTGTATAAAAATTATCAGGGTATCAACAGTTCTGCTGTTTATGCACACTTTCAGCAGACAGGTGTCTGGGCTCCTGTTTATAATAACTATAATAATACAGACTCAGGAATTCCCAAATTAACAATGAATGGTACAGCAGATTATCGTTTTAATCCCATTCATTCGTATGAAATGACTTTGGGTACCGATTGGTCCTACCGTGGGGCACAGGCCCTTGTGCCGGGGGGGATGCAGACTTATGGCTATCATCTGCCTGCTTATTTTCTTATGGGTCTGCATGCATCATTCCGTCCCAATAATGGCCGATGGAATGTTTCGGTTTATGCCAGCAATCTTTTGGGGCGCAAATACTACACAAGTGGTGGTGTTTCCACAGTTTCTGAATACTGGATTCCTGGGGCACCGCGTTTTGTTGGTGGACGCGTTGGGTGTGATTTTTAAAAGATATAAAAAAGGGAATAGACATAATGTCTTATCGTGTTGGTGTTGATATTGGTGGTTCATTTGCTGATTTTGCAGTGTTTGATGAGAACAGAAAGACAATTCATACACTAAAGGTTTTTTCCAGACCGGATAGTCCAGGATCAGAGGTTCTCGATGGTGTCAAACTGCTGCGTGAAAAATACGGTATTGATCCAGAAAAAATAACATATTTTACACATGGCACAACAGTCGGCATTAACACGGTTATACAGCGCAATGGTCTAAAACTGGCGTTATTTACAACAGAAAATTTTACAGATGTTCTGGAGCTCGCGCGCCTGAAATCTCCCGATATGTACAATCTTCTTTCTCGCAGGCCAGAACCTCTTGTTAGCCGGGATATGGTGTTTGGTATACGGGAGCGTGTGGATGCTTTAGGGACAGTTGTAACACCGCTCGAACATGCATCCGTTATTCAGGCACTCAATGCCGCTCTTCAACAGGGCGCCGAAGCTATTGTTATTTCCTTCCTGCATGCGTACCGTAATGCCGCGCATGAACAGCAGGTCAGTGCTATTATTCGTGAGATTGCTCCTGAACTGCCAGTTATTTGTTCCAGCGCAACATGGCCTATTATACGTGAGTATGAACGTACAATTACTGCGGTTATCGCTGCGTACGTACAGCCACGTGTAAAGTATTATTTGAGCAGTTTGCAAAAAGCTCTTAAAAATACCGGGATTCGTCCAGAATTACATTTAACGAAGTCAAATGGCGGTATTATGACTGCCGAGTTGGGCAAGGAGCAGTGTGCACAGATGATTTTATCTGGGACGGCTTCAGGTGTGATCGGTGCTGGTTATGTTGCCAAGACTTCTGGCGTTGAGAAATGTCTTTCCTTAGACATAGGAGGGACCAGTGCGGATGTGGCCATTATTCTGAATGGGCAACCGCATTATGATGTTGGGGAATATATTGGTGAATTCCAGATTTTTGTTCCCTCTGTTTCTGTCAGCTCCATCGGAGAGGGAGGGGGCTCTATTGCTTGGGTAGACCGTTTTGGTGTGCTTAAGGTTGGCCCTACCAGTGCGGGCTCATCTCCGGGGCCTGCCTGTTATGGTCTTGGAGGGAAAAAGCCGACCATAACAGATGCATTTGCTGTTTGTGGTTTTCTGGGCAATGCAACCCTTGGGTATTCTGCGGTGACAATTGACAGAGAATTGGCCAGACAGGCCATAGAACCTTTGGCAAAACAACTAGACCGTTCTATTGAGCAGACAGCTGAAGCCATTATTCATATTGCGCTGTCCAGCATGTATTCTGGTATTAGCGCACTTGTCTCGCGTTTTGGGATTGATCTCGGAGCTTTTGCGTGCCTCGCTTTTGGTGGCGCAGGGCCCATGATGGGCTGCTTGTTAGCACGCGACCTGAAGATGAAAGAAACGCTCATTCCTCCCACTCCGGGGGTGTTAAGCGCATTAGGCGGTCTTATTGCGGATTTGAAGAACGATTTTGTCTCTATCCTGTACCGTGATTTGGATGAAAACTGCCTGCCCGAAATAAACGATCATTTCAACAGACTGGAAGTGCAGGCGCTTGACTGGTTACGTAACGAACAGGCGCATGATGGGGAATACGAGATTATTTTCTCTGCGGATATGCGTTATCGTGGACAATCTTTTGAACTTGAAACCCCGGTTGATATTCAAGCCCTTCGCCGAGGAGATATAACTGAACTCGCCAGAGCCTTTCATCATGAACATAAGAAGGTTTATGGTCATGCGGATACGGGAGCAGATTTACAGCTCATTGCGTTGCGGTTGATCATTGTTGGCCAAACTCCCAAATTTGAGCTGCCTGTTTTTGAGCTGACGCATGGCGCCCCTAGCGCAGAAACTCGTGTTTCTGCGTGGTTGGATGGGCGATATCAGAGTCTCGCCCTTTATCATCGCAGTGCTCTACGGCCGGGTCATGTTTTTTATGGTCCAGCTATTATTGCGCAGGATGACTGCACTACAATTGTGCCTGATAAAACACGTGTGACGATAGATAAATATGCAAATATCCGCGTTGTTCCGGAGTTGATTTAATGAGCATGGACCAGACAAACCTCCAGATACTCGCCAATTATTGCGCGGCGGCGGCGGAAAGTATGGGCTGGACGCTCATGCGTACGGCACACTCCACGTTCATCAAGGAAACTGAGGATTTTTCCTGCCAGATATTAGATGTGGAAGGTAGAACAGTCGCATCCCCCAAGACCATGGGTGCAACGTGGTATACGGGGCTGGATTACGGAGAAGTACTTCGTGGTCTCGATTATGAAGATGGCGATATCTATCTGACAAGCGACCCATACTCAGGCAGTCTTGCAACGCACACACCTGATGTTCATTTATGGAAGCCAATTTTTTACGACGGTCAGCTTATGTGCTTTGTGGGCTGTCATGTGCATAATACAGATGTTGGGGGTGCTGTTCCTGCATCTCTTTCGCGCAGTCTGACTGAAATACAGCAAGAAGGGTTGCGCTTGCCACCCATGCGTCTTGTACGAAATGGGCAGATGAATGAAGATCTGTTGAACATCATTCGTAGAAATGTACGCCTGCCTGAACAGAATCTCGGAGACCTGAATGCACAACTAGCATGTGTTATGACAGGTGAGCGTAAAATATATGAAATTATAGAGCGATTTGGACCAACCCATTTTCTATCAGGTTTGGAAGATCTCCAGAGTTATGCCGAAAAACAGGCAAGGGCAATTATTAGAACCCTGCCTGATGGTGATTACTCTTTTTCTGATTATACTGACGAAGATTCGGTTAATGGTTATCCAATGCGTATTCATGTAACTCTGCGCATCCGTGATGATCAGATCGAACTCGACTTTACTGGTAGTGACCCACAGCTTTCGTCTTCCCTGAATGTTCCAACGGGGGGGAAAGAAAAACATTCTCTGGCTCTGATTGCTGTTATTTATGCACTCTACACGCTTGATCCGAGTATAACGCTCAATCACGGCTTGACCCGTCCGTTAAGGGCCATTTTGCCGCGTGGTAGCGTGGTGCACGCTGTAGAACCTGCAGCCGTAGGCATGCGCAGTTTGACCTGTAATGTTATTCAGACTGCAATATTTGGCGCATTTGCACAAGTTCTGCCAGATAAGTTCCCTGCCTCTCCCAGCAATGGTGTTAGCCTGCTGAATGTGAAAACCCAGTCTGCATCAGGCCGGATGATTATGGCGTCTCTTGGGCCTGTTGGCGGCGGTGCAGGCGCTGGTCCGAACAATGATGGGTCGGAAGGTTGTGGGGCCAATATGTCTTTCCTCAAAAACACTCCAGTGGAGATCAATGAGGCAGAAGTACCAATCCGGATGTTACGGTATGGTCTGGTGCCAGATTCTGGTGGCGCAGGTTTTTATCGTGGCGGGTCAGCGGTAGAGATGTCTATTCAGGTTTTTACACCAGAGGCCATTGTTACGGCCCGCAACCGAGATCGATGCGTTTTTACAGCCTGGGGGCTTTTAGGTGGGCGTGCTGGTGGTGCTTCACGTTTTTCCAAAGTATCTACGGCGCACCAAACACAAGAGCTTGGGTCAACAGATGTTGTGAAATGTGACCCCGGTGATATCCTGACCATTATTGGTCCAGGAGGGGGAGGATATGGTAACCCGTTTGCTCGACCAGAAGATAAAGTGCGTACTGACGTGCTACGTGGTTTTATCACCCCCAAAGCGGCGCTGGATGATTATGGGGTCGTTCTGACTGACAAACTCGATATTGATCAGGCGGCAACAACTCAGGTGCGTGCTTCTAAAAACCAATCTGAGTTGTCTTTGTTCGGGCATGGGGAAGGACGAACAGTTTTTGAGCAAATATGGACACCTGAACGATATAATATTTTAACGCAAATACTTGCGAGAATAGATATTTC
The DNA here is from genome assembly GCF_002153655.1 of Acetobacter okinawensis. Taxonomy (GTDB): domain Bacteria; phylum Pseudomonadota; class Alphaproteobacteria; order Acetobacterales; family Acetobacteraceae; genus Acetobacter; species Acetobacter okinawensis_A. The sequence goes on along the minus strand of NZ_JOPJ01000026.1, from coordinate 13,633 downwards.
TTGGCGTCATTTTATAAAAAATAAATTGTTTGACGTGATCAAAACACATCCGATTTCAGCTGAGTCTGGCGTTGTTGATGTTATCAACGCTTACAATGACCTGCAGAAGAGTTTTCCTAATTTGCCGGTTTTTGCGTTGATCTGACATTTTCGTGCCAACAAGACAGAGCCAGAACTTATGCAGCATTTAGAAAGAAAGCGCGGGCAACCTTCTCGCTCCTTTGCCGTCTATGCAACGGTTATAGGGGGCGCTGTGGAGTGGTATGATCTCATATTATACACTCTGTATGCTGTGCTTTTTTCAAAACTATTTTTCCCGACCACGCATGGTGGCCTGTCTATTATTCTGAGCTTTGCGACCTTTGGCGTGTCTTTTATTATACGGCCTATGGGGGCCGTATTTCTGGGCGCATATTCAGACAAGTATGGTCGCCGCCGCGCTCTGGCTCTGTCTTCTTTTTTAATGATGCTTGGAACAGGTCTTCTTGCTGTTGCACCCACATATGCCACGTTGGGTGTTGCAGCACCTTTGCTTGTTGTTTTTTCACGGGTTTTACAGGGTATTGCGGCAGGGGGCGAATTTGGCAGTGCCGCTACTATGCTGGCCGAACGAAACCCAGAATTGCGTGGTTTTTATTCCAGTTTGCAACTCTCCGCGTCAGGGCTTTCCTTTGTTGTAGCATCCAGTGGGGGCTGGTTGCTGGTTCATTTTTTTAGTGATGCGGAAATTGCGCAGTGGGCTTGGCGGCTGCCATTTTTGTTTGGTTTTCTTATAGGCCCAGTTGCAACATGGAGCCGTTTGAGAATGGATGAATCCCCCGAGTTTAGAAAATACGAAAACCACAGTCCTACTCGGGAAATCCTTTTTTATGAACGAAGAAAAATTCTTGTAGCAACCTGTTTGACTGCTCTGGGCGCTTATGGGGTTTATCTTATTCTCTATTTGCCGACCTATGCTCAGTTATATTTAGGGTTTGACCGATCAAACGCGATGGTGGGTACAATTGCTGCGGGAATAGTCACAATGATTGCTCCGCCGATATTTGGATATTGGGGAGATAAAATAAAAAACCGGAATATATTGATGATATCTGGCGCAGCTCTGCTTGCAATTGCGGCGTATCCGGCTTTTATTTTTTTAAAAAATTACCCAACGGTCGTGAATATTGTTGTTGTTGAATCACTCATTACTGTTTTGGTTGAGGGGGCTTATTATGCAAATTTGAGTGGCATTTTATATTCTTGGTTTTCAGCCCGTAATCGTACCAGTGCTATTTCCGTGAGTTATTCTTTTGCTCAGCTTCTTTTTGGGGGGCTGACGCCTATGGTTTTATCTACGCTAATACAATATTATAATAATATACTTATTCCATCTCTTTTTCTTCTGATAGTATCTGTTGTTAGTTTTTTATCGATCTTGTATGTGAATGAAAGAAAATAATTTGTATATATTTTCACGTATATTTTAGGAGACTGTTTGAAAATCCGATCAGGTTTCAGATTTGTTGATGTATTGACGCGAGCAGAATTCTGTAAAGTGCAGCCTGACTTATGTGTCTTTGACCGGTTTTTCCTTGATATATTGGGTGCAGCAGGGGAGGGGGGCTCAAAGTGACATGTCGTGTGTGCTGGCATAAGTCGTTCTGTTCGTTTGCGGACCCGTCAGATGAGACAAAAAACGCCACCAGAGGTGACATCCGGGTTTATATAATGACGCCAGCAACTCACATCGCAGCAAATTTCAGAATATCATCTTAACAGAATGCGCCATGATTTTAGTCAATATGGGTTAAAGCCGAACCTTTATGGAATGCAACGTGACCGGTTTTGAGACTAACAATTTCATATTGTGGGGTTGTTGGTGTTGCATGATGTTGGTATCCGTTGACCATAAAAGGCGCAATATGCACGTTGCTGATACGGCCACTGACATAACCGGCTTCAGAATTCCAGGAGACAATATCGCCGACTTTAAAGGTATCTGATTGCACGATGATTTCCTTTTCCGAGGCATTAAACACTTAAAACACCTTAAAACCTCTGCTTAATTAATTCTATATTGTTGATAGGGCATGTGCATATTCACTTATGCATCATTGCGCAGACCAGTTAGCGGATAAACGGGGCCTGATCCGTGTGGATGGAAGCTCGCCGCGCCATAATTCTCAAGTGAATACGACGTAAAAATTGTAAAAAAATGCACAGAAATATTTCTGAAATCTGATTGTATGCTTACAATAGAGTTGGTGGCTAAAAATGTATGGAGATATTCTGTGTCGCAATATGCTTACCTTGCGCAGTGGAAAGAGGAGATCAACCGTGGCCCGGGTGCCGTTTACCTGACAATTGCGGATGCTCTGGCCCTTTCCATCCGTAAAGGTGACCTGAGGGAAGGGGACAGACTTCCTCCTCAGCGTACAATTGCAGAGTATCTTGGGGCCAATCTGACGACTGTCACCCGAGCATTTGCCGAGGCGCGCCGACGCGGCCTGATTGACGCAACAGTTGGTCGGGGCACCTTTGTGCGTGTCGGGGCGGGCGAGAGCCACTGGCGACATACAGGGCCAGCCGTGGTCGACCTGACCATGAACCTGCCTCCCATTCCACAAGACCCACCATTACAACGGATAATCCAGAGTGACATTGCCGCTATTCTAAAGCAGCAGGACCTGAATACTCTCATGTCTTACCGCGTCACCGGCGGCACGCTTGAGGAGCGGCAACTTGGCGCAAAATGGATTGCCCCTGTTATCGGGCATCGGCGCACGGACGAAATTCTTGTAGCCCCCGGTGCGCAAAGTGCTTTGGCGGCAATTGTCAGCACACATACACAACCCGGCGATGTCATTGTAACAGATCGCATTGCCTACCCCGGTATTAGGACCATAGCCGCACAGCTTGACCTTATTCTGGTCGGTGTTGATAGCGACAAAGATGGCATGATGCCCGGCCAACTCGACCAGATCTGCGCAGAACATCACCCCCGGTTGCTCTATTGCATTCCAACCATCCACAACCCCACGACAGCAACCATGCCTTTGCAAAGGCGCATGGATATTCTCAAGATCGCCCAGCACCATCACCTCCATATTATCGAAGATGACCCCTATAGCCTGCTAATGGATAGTCCACTCCCAGCTTTGGCATCCCTTGATCATGGTCGTGTTAGCTACGTGGCAACATTGGCCAAAACACTCAGTCCGGGCTTGCGTACGGCATATATTGCACTCCCCAGTGCCGACATGACCCGGCGTGTTGCGGCGGCTATCCGTGCCATTGCCTTGACCAACGCTGGCCTGCTGAGTGCGCTGACTGAGCGGTGGATGCAGACAGAGCAGGCTCACACAATCCTGCATGCCATCCGTAAAGAACTGCGCGTGCGTCAGGCTATTGCCCGCAAGGTACTGGGGGAGGAGCATTGCATGAACCCCGATGGCCCTCATGTCTGGTTAAAACTGCCTGACTGGTGGGGGAGTGCGGATTTTGTCGCATATGCGCGCAGGCGTGGTCTGGCGCTGGTGCCCAGCACGGTTTTCACTATTAGTGGCGAACCTCCTCAGCGTGCACGGATTGCGCTAGGTAGCGCACCAGATGTCGCAAGCCTTGAAGAATCCCTCCATGGTGTTTTGTCTGTGCTACAGCATAAACGCTCGCCAGGTTTTGCGGATATTGTGTAACCTGCTTGCGCGCCCGGAATCGCTGATCGTATCAGTTTTCGGGCCGCAACCCATCAGGCTATAGAAAACAAAAAAACCTTAATTCACGAATGCGTGATTTATAAATATAATTAAAACATGGGGTTACGAGAAATTTTTCTGTTTGTATGCAGGTGTTGTATTTTTTGTATGCTCCTGTCTTGATCAAAACTGAGCGTATGCCTTTGTTTGTTTCGATTGTACCTAATTTTCTAAGCATACAATATTTTACCTCTCCCCTATCCCGTGCCACGTTTTCCCACGCAACGCGGTCAGTCCCGGCGTTTTGCCACGGACCGCAACATATGGGAGAAATACCATGCCAAACGTCGAACATGCTCCGCACAAAGATGGCGATTGCTTTGTTAATTATGAAAACAAGGTTTTTGAAGACGTCAAAGCAAACCCCGGCGAAAAAGCTCTTATCACCTTTCACACTGTTGCCAATGAAGGCTCAGTTGGTTTTGTCAATCTTCTTCAGGCGACACGCCTGATCCGTAAAGGTTTTGAAACATCGGTTCTGCTGTATGGGCCGGGTGTGACCCTTGGTGTGCAGCGCGGCTTTCCCCGTCTGGGAGACGAGGCTTTTCCGGGGCATATGAACTGCAACAAGCAGATTGCAAAAATCCTTGAAGAAGGTGGAAAAGTTTATGCATGCCGCTTTGCGCTTCAGGCCCTTTACGGTTACGGCGAGCAGAACCTGATCCCCGGTATTACACCCATCAACCCGCAGGACGTGCTCGATATTATCCTGCTTGCCCGCCGTGACAACGCTTTCATTCTGAACACCTGGACTCTCTGATAGGTCAAAGGGAGGACCGCAAGCCATGTCCCGTATTGTTCGCGCTGCTGCCATCCAGATCACTCCCGTCTTTGGTGATGATGGTCTGGGTACAGCCCGGAAAGTCTGTCAGGCCATCCGCGATGCTGCCGAAAAAGGTGTAAAGCTCGCGGTCTTTCCTGAAACCTTTGTGCCGTATTACCCTTATTTTTCGTTTATTCAGCCCGCTTTTCGTTTTGGGGGCGAACATCTGGAACTATACGAACGCGCTGTTGTCATTCCCGGTCCCGTAACGGATATGGTGGCCGAAGCTGCCCGTGATACCGGAATGGTTGTGGTGTTAGGCGTGAATGAACGCGATTTTGGTACACTCTACAACACGCAGATCATTTTTGATGCAACGGGCCAGATCCTGCTCAAACGCCGTAAGATTACCCCCACGTACCATGAGCGCATGGTCTGGGGGCAGGGGGATGGTTCAGGCCTGAAAGTTGTAGAAAGTGCGGTGGGTCGTATCGGGGCTCTGGCGTGCTGGGAGCATTACAATCCACTGGCCCGGTATGCGTTGATGACCCAGCATGAGGAAATTCACTGCGCCCAGTTCCCCGGTTCACTGGTTGGTCAGGTTTTTGCTGATCAGATGGAAGTAACCATTCGCCACCATGCGTTGGAAGCAGGCTGTTTTGTCGTCAATGCCACCGGATGGCTTACGGATGAGCAGATTGCCGAAATAGCAGGCAATCCAGCGCTGGAAGGGCCACTGCGTGGTGGCTGCTTTACTGCCATTGTCTCGCCCGAAGGCAAGCTGCTGGGAACACCCCTGACACAGGGTGAAGGTATGGTGATCGCCGACCTTGACTTTGCACTTATTACCAAACGGAAGCGCATGATGGATTGTGTGGGTCATTATGCACGCCCCGAGCTGCTCAGCCTGCTACAGGATCGGCGGCCAGCGCAAACCGTTCATTACACTGGAGAAGGTGCTCAAGACCCGACGCTGGCAGATGCTGCGGAGGTGGCGCCATGACCATTCCAGCACTGGGCACGGTTTTTGGCCGCAAGCTGGTTACGGACCTACAGTCCTTTGGCCTGCAGATTGGCGAGTACACAGGCGGCATGACCCGTAAAGGTGGTGCAGGTCCATCGGATCACAAGACAATCACCATTGCGGGGCAGACGATCATGGTCCCGGTCTTTACGTCTGGAGCCCGGCGCTCCCCGTTTCAGGCCAGTCAGCCGGACCAGAATGGTGCCAGCATGCTGGTGCGCGATGGGCAATTGCTCGGCACCATCCATTTTCCGGCCGCTCCGCGTTTTTATGGGCTTACTACGGCAGATGGTATTCCTTATTGGAAAATTGCCTTGCTGCATGGGCGCGACACATTGGCAACCACGGTGCACCAGACCTGCATCCGGTATGCGGACCGGCGCACCTCCTGCCAGTTTTGCGCCATCGGTCAATCGTTGGAAGCCGGGCGGACCATCGCCTATAAAACACCAGCACAATTGGCAGAGGTGGCAAAAGCCGCCGTGGAATTAGACGGTGTGCGAGACATGGTGCTGACAACCGGCACGCCAAACATGGTTGATCGGGGAGCCGCCGTGCTGGCAGAGTCCGCACGTGCCATCCGGGCTGCGGTTGACCTGCCGCTTCAGGTCCAGTGCGAGCCACCACGCGATCATTCGTGGTTTCAGAGACTGCGTGATGCAGGCGCCGACAGCCTGGGCATGCATCTTGAGGCCGCAACGCAAGCCGTGCGGGAGCGGATTATGCCCGGCAAGGCTACGGTTAGCGTGACCCGTTACATGGAGGCTTTTGCGCAGGCTGTACCTGTTTTTGGGCGCGGGCAGGTCAATACCTATATTCTGGCTGGTCTTGGTGACAGCGCCACGGATATTCTGGCTCTGGCTGAACGGTTGATTGCCCTCGGGGTGTATCCTTTTGTGGTGCCATTTGTGCCCATTTCCGGCACCCCGCTTGAAAACCATGCGCCGCCGTCTGCCGAGTTCATGAAGTCCGTTCTGGCCCCACTGGGTCGGATGCTGCGAGAAGCCGGTATGAAGTCGACAGACATCCGGGCTGGTTGTGGCCGGTGTGGTGCCTGTTCCTCGCTGTCGGCTTACGAACAATGAGCACGTTCCTGGATGATGTAGCAGACAGGCCATTTATTCCCACGGAATATGTGGTGCGCCTTGCGCGCACACCATGGGAGCGTGCCGGCTACCATGCCCTGCGCCGTGACGTGTTCTGCACCGAGCAGAAGGTTTTCATCAATGATGACCGGGACGCTATTGATCAGGTTGCCATTCCTATTATCGCAGCCTGCTGCATGGCGGGGATACCAGACCGGATTGTAGGGGCTGTGCGTATTCATCAGGCCGAACCCGGCCTGTGGCGCGGTTCCCGTCTGGCTGTGCACGCAGAGCACCGCAAGCTTGGGCGTATTGGGGCGGAACTCATCCGTATGGCTGTCAGTACGGCGCATGGTCTTGGAGCCACACGCTTCCTCGCACAGGTGCAGGAACAGAATGTACTGTTCTTCCGTCGCCTGCACTGGAAAAGCCTTGGGAGCGTGATTCTGCATGGCCTGCTGCATCACGACATGCAGGCAGATTTATCCCGCTACCCTGCACACGGGCAGGACCAGACATGGCTGTTGCGCCCACAACCCCGGATACGGCAGGTCGCGTGATGGCGCACATGTTAACCTCGTTGCTGCATACGCTCCGCAACGCCCGCGCTCTTGCGGGCAAGCAGGATATTGCGCAGGCGGCGGCAATCCTTAAGCCCGACAACCCCGCAGCCATCCGTCTGGGGGATGACTGCGCGGCCATACCCGATGGGGACGGTTACCTCCTTCTGGCCAGTGAGGGTTTTCAGGATAGCTTTGTCCGCTCCATGCCGTGGTTTGCCGGATATTGCGGCGTCATGGTGAATGTGAGCGACATTGCCGCAATGGGTGGCCGTCCGGTGGCTGTGGTGGATGCGTTATGGAGCGATACGTCTGAGGCTGCGGCGTCTATCCTGACGGGGCTGCATGATGGCGCACGCACCTATGGCGTGCCCGTTGTTGGCGGGCATACCAACATGCGCAGTACTCACAACTCGCTTTCTGTCGCTATTCTCGGACGTGCGCGGCGTCTGCTCACCAGTTTTGATGCCCGCCCGGGCGAGGTGTTGATCGCAGCAATTGACCTGCGTGGTCGCTGGCATGATCCGCACCCGTTCTGGGATGCCAGCTCCGCATTGTGCAGCACCCAACAGGGAGCCCGACTGCGCGAGGATATGGAACTGCTGCCACGCATAGCCGAGGACGGTCTGAGCCGTGCCGCCAAGGATATCAGCATGGCCGGGGTGCTGGGAACCGCCCTGATGCTGGCAGAGTGTTCTGGTGTCGGCATGACCATCGCACTTGAGAACATTCCACGCCCTGAGCATGCCCCAATGGAGCGCTGGCTATCCGCATTCCCCAGCTATGGCTACCTGCTGACGGCCCGCCCAGAGGATGCACCCATCATTATGGCCCGTTTTCACGAACGGGGGATTGCTGCGGCTGTTATCGGTCAATGTAACGGCTCCCGGCAGCTTGATGTGACATGGGCCGACAGGACGGAAATATTCTGGGACCTTGCACAAGCACCGCTTATGGGGTTTGCGCCATGAGCCTGTCCATAGGCATTCTTACCCATTCGACCAACCCGCGGGGTGGGGTGGTGCATGGTATGGCATTGGCGGAAGCCCTGTGTGATGCCGGGCATGATGCAACCCTGATTGCCCCGGATGTAACGGGAGCGGGGTTTTTCCGTAAGCCCCGCTGTGCAACCCACTACATTCCGGCAGCACAGGTGCCAGACCTGCCAGCATTGGTGGAATGTCGTATCGGTGAAATTGCAAATGCCCTGCGGCATACGGCGTCCTTTGATGTGCTGCATGCTCAGGACCCGATTAGTGCTAACGCTCTTGCACAACTGGTGCGTGAAGGCAGGCTTGGGGGCTTTGCGCGCACGGTTCATCATCTGGACTGCTTTGCGGACCCCGGTGTCGCTGCCCGCCAGATACAGGGCCTGACAACTGCAACCGAGCTTTTTACGGTCAGCCAACTCTGGCAGGGCAGGATTCTGAACGACTACGGGCGGCATGCGCCTGTTGTGGGCAATGGTGTTGATCTGGCCAGATTTTCTCCAGAACCGGAGCTGCGTGACCATGCCTTGCGTGCCCGTTATACGCTTGCGCAGAACGCACGCCTTGTTCTGTCAGTCGGCGGGGTCGAGCGCCGTAAAAACACGCTGGGTCTGCTTGACGCATTTGAGGTACTGCACCGGGAGCACCCGGACCTGCATCTTGTTATTGCCGGGGGAGCCTCTTTGCTGGACCACTCCGGTTATCGTCATCTGTGTGACGAGCGGATAAGGCAGAGCGGTCTGGCGGCGGCCATAACCATAACGGGAACCGTCGCGGATGAGGACATGCCCGCGCTCTACCGGCAGTCGTCCGTGCTGGCCTATCCGTCGCAGACGGAGGGGTTTGGTCTGTGTCCGCTTGAGGCATTGGCCTGCGGTATGCCTGTGGTCGTGCCTTCCGTACCGCCCTTCACGGAACATCTTCAGTCTTATGAGGCACTCTGGTGTCAGCCAGACTACCCCGAGACACTTGTTTGCGCGTTGCGTCATGCCCTGAGCGCTCAAAGCCAGACCCGTTTTGAGATCAGCGGCCCTGCAACGGCTCGCCGTTTCGACTGGCATAGCGTGGCCAGTCGGCACCTTCCTGCATACCGGCGTCTGGCGGCTCTGCCGCATGCTGGTGTCCCTGCTTCAGGAGCTTTGTCACCATGCCTGAAATGACCTTTCGCGTGCGTTGGCCCGATGGAAAGGAGAGTGAGTGCTACTCCCCATCGCTCGTTATTCAAGACCACTTCACACCCGGTCAGGATTACCCGGTCCGGGACTTTTTGCAAAAGGCAGAAACGGCCCTGACACAGGCCAGTGACCGGGTTCTCGCGCGCTATGGCTTTGCGTGCAGCCGCGCGCTTGGGCAGCTTCAGGCTATCCGTCAGACCTGCACGCCTTTTCTTAATCAACCCGATGCGCAGGTGCGCGTCCTGTCATTCAAATCCTGAGACGAAAGAACGACCATGACCCAGAACGAAAAAAGCATCCCCGTCATTATCGTGGGTGGCGGACAGGCTGGTTTGTCCATGAGTTGGTACCTTTGCCGCGAGAAGGTGGAACATATCGTCTTTGAGGCAAAAACAGCCTGCCACTCGTGGGATGATGAGCGTTGGGATAATTTCTGTCTGGTGACGCCAAACTGGCAGTGCGAACTCCCCGGCCACCCGTACAAAGGGAGTGACCCGCACGGTTTTATGGTTAAGCAGGAAATTATTGATTACGTAAAAGGATTTGTGGACTCTTTTACGCCACCCTTGCGGGAGCACACCGCTGTTACCTCCATCACACGGCATGAATCCGGTGGTTATCGCGTGGTGGCTGGTCAGGAAGTATGGCACGCACAGCACGTCGTCATTGCATCAGGCGCGTATCAGGATGCCGTCATTCCCGGCTACGCCAGTGCAATTGACCCCGCCATCTATCAGGTTCATTCGCAGGACTATCGCAATGCGGCCGAACTGCCAGAAGGGGCTGTGCTGGTGGTGGGGAGTGGCCAGTCCGGTGCGCAGATCGTTGAGGATCTGTTCCTTGAAAAGCGCAAGCTCCACCTGTGCGTTGGTTCTGCTCCGCGTGTTTCACGCTTCTATCGTGGTCGTGATGTTGTGGACTGGCTCGCGGACATGCACTTTTATGACCTGACGGTGGATAACCACCCGTTGCGTGACGGCGCGCGGGACAAGACGAACCATTATGTCACGGGCCGGAATGGTGGCCATGATCTTGATCTGCGTCTTTTTGCCCAAAAAGGTGTTGGCCTGCATGGCACGTTGGAAAACATTCGTGATGAAGTGGCCCATTTTGCGCCAGACCTGAAAGATAATCTTGACGACGCGGACAAGACCAATGCCGACATCAAAAAATCCATTGATGCCTACATTGCCCGCGAAGGGATGAGTGCCCCGACCGAAGCGCCTTATGTGCCGGTATGGGAACCCGATGGCAAAAACATCCCGCTTGACCTCAAAGCCGCGGGCATTACCTCGATCATCTGGTGCATTGGTTTTCGTCCCGACTATCGCTGGATTGATGTGCCTGTTTTCAACGGAGCGAACAAACCACTCTGGAACCGTGGGGTAACCAATGCACCGGGCTTTTACTTCCTTGGCCTGCCGTGGCTGCATACATGGGGTTCGGGGCGATTTTCCGGTATCTCGCGTGATGCGGCGTGGCTTGCAGGTCAGATTACCGGCAAAACTGTGCCAGTAGCCTGAGCGGAGTTCAAAACCATGCTTCCATGGACTACGTATGAAGCCATGTACAACGCAGCCATAAACCAGCCAGAGCAATTCTGGCTGGATGCGGCCCGGCGCGTAACATGGGAGCAGCCACCCGTGACTGCGTGCCACGCGCGGGCAGACGGATGGCATGACTGGTTTGCCGGTGCCACGCTCAACACCTGCCATAACGCGTTGGACCGACATGTGCAGAGTGGGCGCGGCATGCAGGCTGCCCTGATATGGCATTCATGCGCAACAAACGAGCGTCATATCATCACCTATCAGGAGTTGCTGGGTAGGGTCTCCGGGTTTGCCGGTGGCTTGCGCTCACTCGGGGTGGGGCAGGGGGATCATGTTCTGATCGTTATGCCCACAATGGTTGAAACGGTCATTGCCATGCTGGCCTGTGCACGGATCGGGGCGGTGCATGTGGTGGTTTTTGCCGGTTACGCAGGGGCGGAACTTGCCCAGCGGATTGATGATGTGGCGCCAAAGGTCATTATTAGCGCCAGTTGCAGCTTTCAGGGGCGCAAGGTTGTTCCATCTGCACCTGTTCTGGATGCAGCCCTTGCCACAGCAAAGCACAGGCCACTGGCCTGCGTGGTTGTGCAGCGCCCGGCCTGCCCGGCAGCTCTTATGCCTGCGCGGGATTATGATTTCCATACGCTGGAGCACTCCGCTGCGGTTGATCCGGTCAGTCTGCGTTCTGAAGACCCATTATATATCCTGCATACATCCGGGACGACGGGCACAGCAAAAGGGATTGTGCGCGACAATGGTGGCCATGCTGTAGCGCTGGCCTTGTCTATGGCACTGATCTACGACTGCAAACCCGGTGATACGTTTTTAACCACATCGGATCTGGGGTGGGTTGTCGGTCACTCCTACGGCGTTTATGCACCGTTGATCAGCGGTTGTACCAGCGTGATCGTGGAAGGTGGTGCCTCAGCTTCTGCCATCCGTGCGCTCTGTTCTGATTACAAGGTCAGGTGTCTGTTTACCACGCCCACACAAATGCGGCTTATGCGACAGGAAAGTCGCCATCTGTCAGGAGTTATTCTGCCCGCACTTGCCCATATTTTTGTCGCCGGGGAATATGCAGACCCCACATTGCTGGGCTGGGCGCGCTCCTATTTCCGCAAACCTGTGGTCAATCACTGGTGGCAGACGGAAACCGGGTGGAGCATTACTGCGCATTTCTTTGGTCTGGAGGAGCAAGAACCAGCCGCACTCCAGAACGACATCGGGCGCCCCGCACCGGGGTTTAACCCGGTTATTGGGCCCAATCTTCCTCACGAACCCTGTGGCGAAATTGTCTTGTCCCTGCCACTACCCCCCGGTTGTCTGGCTGGGGTGTGGAAGGAGGGGGCTATCCGTGCACCTACAGTATATCTTGATGAAACAGGTCAGTACTATCGCACCTTTGATGAGGGGATGATTGATGCTGCTCGCGCTGTTCATATGCTTGGACGCTCTGATGATGTGATCAAAGTTGCCGGGCGACGGATTTCGGGCGTGCAGATTGAAAAGATCATTGCCTCCCACCCGGCAGTCCATGCCTGCGCTGTTGTTGCTGTTCCTGATGATCTACGAGGGCAGCGACCTGTTGCGTATGTGGTTCCCCTCGATGCGGCCTCCCCCCCGTCGTGCGAGGAGATTACCGGACAGGTCAGTCACGCGTTGGGTAGATGGGTTGGCCTGCGGGAGGTCCGCTTTGTCAGGCATCTGCCTACCACCGTGTCAGGAAAAATCAGGCGAAGGTCTTTGAGTGTCTGTTCATGAGCAGACACTTATCGTCTCATTGAGCATTTCCTGCGTTTTTTCTGGTATTTAACGCCGGCCGGGCAGTTGCAGCGCGTCCCGCTGCCGGAAAATGAAGTTTGGCTAACTGGTGCTCATCCACAGGTAGTGGTGTATTGCTGGAGGGGCGAACACCATTTTGGTGCAACAGAAATGCAACAAGTGCCACTGTATTGCCTGGGGATAGAGTGCCGGGAGCCATAAGGGGCATGGCGCGGGCGATGTATCCGGCTAGTTGGTCTAATGGCGTATTGGCCCAGCGGGCTGTAAAATAGTCCCCCAGATCAGGCACATCATGCCCGCCTTCAAGGTTTATGCCATGGCAAATGGCGCAGGTTCCCGCGTAAATCTGCGCGCCATAGGTGACCTGCTCGGCAGAAAAGGGAATAGCTGTTCCGGTGCTGTTTTGGTGATGTGCGGCTGCGTGCTGTTGCGTATCAGCCCACGCCGTTCCAGCAAGGTGAAGGCACACCACAGCCCATGCTGCAAGGAATGAATGCCGGAGGGCAAGGGGGTAAAAAAACATCATACCGTCCTTATCCATTGCGTGACTGAAAACGGGAGAAAAGATCACCCATAACGGTAATGGCTTTTTCCGCCTCTGCACGGTCGGCATGTTCAAAACTGTTCCCGACCCCGTCCATGTCTCCAAGGCCATACATGTCGTATCCTTGGATCATCACCCCATCGGATTTGGAGATCATGGCGACCCCTTTGTATTCCAGAGCATAAGGGGCATCGGGCTGGGGAGGGAGCCAGCTTGTCTGCCCGCGAATGGGAATGAGGGATTTGTCATTCCACCAATCCCGCGCAGCGTAGCCGGGGCAGTTGATAACCACACGCTCGGGCAGGTCCGCCAGATCAGCCGGGCTATGGAAGGCGCGGATAACAATGCGTCCCCCGGCCTGATGGAACTCCGAGAGCAGCAGATGGGCGTAAGCACCAAAATTATAGATCATGAGCGGTGTGCG
>NZ_JOPJ01000025.1 GCF_002153655.1 Acetobacter okinawensis | reverse complement strand
AAATGAAACAAAATCATAACCTAATCAAAAAATCCCAGAAAACCGCCATAATCTAATCTAAACATTCCCACCCCAAAATAAAAACAGGCCCGAAGGCCTGTTCACCGTCTGAAATATCCTCTGTGCTCAGACTTTTATGCGTGTTTTGGCTGCGCTTGTGGGAAGGTTGTCTCCCACCCACCACCCAGTGCGTTATACAGGCGCACCAGATCGTCCGAGATTGTCGCCGTGCTTTCGGCCAGACTGGTCTGTGAGGACAAAAGCCTGCGCTGGGCGTCCAGCACCTGTAGGTAGCTCTGCAACCCATGTGTGTACTGGCTCTGTGCCAGCGCCATGGAGCGCTGGTCTGCTACGACCTGAGCACTGAGCCGCTGGTTTTTCTTCTGCTCTGCCTGGTAGGCCGTGAGCGCATTGTCCACCTCGCGCCATGCATTCAGCACCGTTTTGCGGTAGCGCAGGGCTGCCGCCTTCTGGGAGGCTTTTTTCATCTGTAACTGACCTGTCAGTCGTCCCCCCTGAAAAATGGGAATGGTGATGGACGGCCCGACATTCCACATCCGCGAGCTCCACATCCCCATGTCACGGAAGGAGAAGGACTGAAGGCCAAAGCCTGCATCAATCGTGACCTTGGGGTAAAAGTCGGCCATAGCCTGCCCCACTTCGGCTGTGGCCGCATGCAGTTCGGCCTCTGCCTCGCGGATGTCGGGGCGGCGGTGCGCCAGCTCGGATGGCAGGCCAATGGGCACGGCGGGGGGCACCAGCGGAATACCCGCAGTTTGCACCAGCTCGGTATTCAACCCTCCCGGCGGTGCCCCCATAAGCAGATTGATGGCGTTGACCTGCATGGCAATGCGCTGCTCATACTGCGGCACCAGCGCGCTGGTGCGTTGCAGTTCGGACTGTGCGCTATCCACATCCAGTTCGCTCACCAGCCCACTTTTGTACCGCGACTGGCTGAGCTGGAGCAGTTTTTCCGCTGCGTCGCGGTTGGCAAGGGTAATGCGCAACTGTTCCTGCAGACTACGCAGCTGCATATAATCCGATGCCAGCTCGGACTGGCGAGCAATCAGGATTCCACGACGTTCCTCCATGGAGGCATCCGTGTAGGACTTGGCGGCCTCGTACTGCCTGCGCACACGCCCCCACAGATCAACCTCCCAACTGGCCTGCACACCGTCCTGCCAGTTGTTCAGCAACGGAATGGTTGCCTCGGAGGACTGGCTGGTCAGCATGTCTCCCAATTGAGTGCCTGCGGAACTCTGGCCAATGCGCTCCACAATCCGCTGCAACTGCTTGCTGCTATGCTGCACGCGGCTATACGAGCCGGAGGCTGACAGATCGGGAAAACGCTCAGCCCCCGCCAGCAGCAACTGCCCACGGCTGACAGCAAGCTGCTCGGATGCCTGCAACACATCCAGGTTCTGCGCAGCCAGACGCTGCTCAAGCGATGTTAGCTCCGGGTCATGGAACACAGACCACCACTGCACATCTGGCGCCAGCTCCGTGGGAACGCTCAGTGCGTTGGTACGCTGCTGCGTTGCGGCCTGCTGCCATTGGGCGGGCGACCACGTCTGGGGCTTTTTGTAATCTGGCCCCACAGCGCACCCTGCCAGAATAAAACCGGCCGCCAATGCGCCTGCCCGCCGTGCATTCCTTCTTGCCACCCGCTTACCCTCGTCGAAATTATGCGCCTGCTTTAATATGCGTTATAACCGCTACGCTGACCGACCAGTTCGGTCAGGGCATACCCTATCGTCTTTCCCTACCGCGTCAATCACAAGTCTCCAAAGCCCGAAGATCCATGCCCGCATCCTCCCCAGTTCCCGCCCCCTCCAGTTCCTCCTGCATGGGGGAGTCCGAGACCAAACGACAACAGATTCTAACAGGTGCCAGCGCGGTTTTTGCCGAGCATGGCTACGAGGGCGCAAGCATGTCCGCCATTGCGCGGCAGGCTGCTGTCTCCAAGGGGACGCTGTATAACTACTTTGCCAACAAGGCAGACCTGTTTGCCGCCTTTGTGGAGCAGCGCTGCCGGGAAAAACTGCCCGTAGCCCTTGCCCCCGTGCGCGAGGATTCGCCCCCGCGGGAGACACTGACCGCCGTGGCCCGCGCCATGGTCCGCCTGATTACCCAGCCCGAGAGCCTGATGCTGTACCGGATCATTGTCTCCGAAGCGCCGCGCTTTCCCCAGCTTGGGGCCATATTCTGGGAGAACGGCCCCCGAGTCGGCATTGCCACACTGGCCAACTGGATACGCGAGCAGGAGGCACGGGGCACACTGACAACGGAAGACCCGGTTTTTGCCGCCGAGCAGTTTTTTGCCCTCTGCCAGACGCGCATAGCCCATCTCCGGCGCTTTAACCTGAACCCCGAGAACAGTGAGGCAGATGAGGAAAAGGTCATTCATGCCGCGGTCAAGGTGTTCATGGCTGCTTACGGCACACCAAGCGCGCCATAAAAAAAGCCCGTGTGCCACAGGGGCATACGGGCTTTTTGAAGAGCGGGAGGTGGAGAACGCTTACTTTTTAAGCTCTTCCACCAACTGCGGCACAACCTCGAACAGGTCGCCCACAATCCCGTAATCTGCAACCTGAAAAATCGGGGCTTCGGGGTCTTTGTTGACCGCCACGATCACGCGGCTGTCCTTCATGCCCGCCAGATGCTGGATTGCGCCGGAAATACCAAACGCCATGTACAGCTCTGGTGCCACGATCTTGCCAGTCTGGCCGACCTGCAACTCGTTCGGCACAAAACCGGAATCCACAGCCGCGCGGGATGCGCCAACAGCAGCACCCAGAGCATCGGCCAAGGGGTCCAGAGCGTGGAATTTTTCCTCGCTGCCCATGCCACGACCGCCAGAAACCACCACGCGGGCCGATTCCAGATCGGGGCGAGCGGAGTCCGAAAGCTGAACGGCCTCAAACCGCGATACATCGGGGCTGTCCACGACCGCCACAACTTCAACCGGAGCGCTACCGCCCTCAGCCGGTGCCGCATCAAAGGACGCGCTGCGCACGGTCAGGACTTTTTTGCTGTCCGCAGACCGCACGGTCGCCAGCGCATTGCCAGCATAAATCGGGCGGACAAAGGTCTGCGCGTCCACAATGCTCACCACATCGGGGATCGGCTGCACGTCCAGCAGGGCGGCAGCGCGGGGCAGCACGTTTTTGCCCGTGGCACCAGCAGCCGCCACAATGTGGTCGTACCCACCTGCGAGCGAGACAAGAAGGGCAGCCAGAGGCTCAGCCAGTTCGTGGGCATAGCGTGCATCTGCCGCGTGCAGCACCTTGGACACACCCGCAATACGGCTTGCAGCCTGCGCCAGAGCGGCATCACCCGTAACCAGCACATGCACATCACCCAGACGGGCGGCGGCGGTTACAGCAGAAAGGGCTGCCTTTCTGATCTGACCACCTTCATGATCCAGAAGAACAAGAGCGGTCATGTTCAGATCACCTTTGCTTCGTTACGCAGTTTTTCCACCAGCTCCGTTGCGGAGCCGAGCTTGATGCCCGCCTTGCGTTCGGCAGGTTCCGCAACGCTGACAATGCTCAGGCGCGGTGCCATGTCCACGCCCAGATCGGCAGCGGCAATGGTTTCAAGCGGCTTTTTCTTGGCCTTCATGATGTTGGGCAAGGAGGCATAGCGCGGCTCGTTCAGGCGCAGATCCGCCGTGACAATGGCTGGCAGGGCGAGGGAGACCTGCTCCGTGCCGCCATCAATCTCACGGCTGACAACCACGCGCCCATCGGCCACATCCACCTTGCTGGCAAACGTGCCCTGACCCCAGCCCAGCAGACCTGCCAGCATCTGGCCGGTTGCGTTCATGTCATCATCAATGGCCTGCTTGCCCAGCACAACCAGTGAGGGGCCTTCTTTTTCGACCAGTGTTTTCAGCACTTTGGCAACGGCAAGGGGTTCGGGGCTTTCATCGCTCAGCACCAGAATGGCCCGGTCAGCGCCCATGGCCATAGCGGTACGCAGGGTATCCTGCGCCTGCTGCACACCAATAGACACGACAACGACTTCCGAAGCAGCACCTTTTTCACGCAGGCGCACGGCTTCTTCAACCGCAATTTCGTCAAACGGGTTCATGGACATCTTGACGCCAGCGGTTTCCACTCCGCTGCCATCCGCCTTGACGCGCGGTTTGATGTTGTAATCAACAACCCGCTTTACAGGTACGAGTATCTTCATGACTTCTTTCGCTTGCAGACGCAGGATGGTTCGGACGGTTCTTTATCGTACTTTGACCAAAATTCACATACCAGCCGGATAATTGGGCCCACCACCCCCTTCGGGCGTGGTCCAGTCTATGTTCTGGGTGGGGTCTTTTATATCGCATGTTTTGCAATGCACGCAGTTCTGGGCATTGATTTGCAGATGTGGGTCTGTCTGTTCATCCGCCACTTCATACACACCTGCGGGGCAATACCGCGCCTCTGGTGCGTGGAACACATCCCAGTTGACCGTTTTCCACAAGGATGGGTTTTTCAACCGCAGGTGGACCGGCTGGTCCTCCTCATGATTGGTGGCGGACAGGAACACCGAGGACAGGCGGTCAAACGTCAGCTTGCCATCGGGTTTGGGGTAGAACGGCTTTGCACACAGCCCGGCTGCACGCAGGGTCTCGTTATCCTGATGTTTGAAGTGCAGCGTCCACGGGGCGCGGCCGCGCAGCACCATGGCGTCCAGCCCTGCGTACACAGCCCCGCCCATGGCGCCAAAGCGTGCAAAAGCCGGGCGGATATTCCGTGCCGCGCGCAGTTCCTCCCACAGCCAGGACTGGCGGACCTTCTGGGTAAAGGAGCCCGGCTCCACGCGGTCGGTCTTTATGGCATCCACCACGGCTTCGGCCGCCAGCATGCCCGACTTCATGGCTGTGTGTGTGCCCTTGATCTTGGGCACGTTCAAAAACCCTGCCGAATCCCCGATCAGCGCACCACCGGGGAAGGTCAGACGCGGCACGGACTGCAAACCACCCTCGGACAGGGCACGCGCGCCGTAGGAAATACGCCGCCCCCCTTCCAGATGCTGACGGAAAGCCGGGTGCAGCTTGACGCGCTGCATTTCCTCAAACGGGGAGAGCCATGTGTTGGCGTAATCCAGCCCGACCACAAACCCGTAGGACACAAGGTTGTCGCCAAAATGGTACAGCCATGCACCACCATAGGTGCCATTATCCAGCGGCCAGCCAAAGCTGTGCTGCACCAGACCGGGGCGGTGGTTCTCGGCCGGGATTTCCCACACTTCCTTAATGCCAAGGCCGTAGGTCTGCGGGTCCACGTCCTTGCGCAGGTCATAATGCGCCATGACCTGCTTGGTCAGGGAACCACGACACCCTTCGGCAAACAGGGTGTAGCGCCCGCGCAGTTCCATGCCCGGCTGGTAGTTGGGGCCGGGTTTGCCGTCACGGCCAACGCCCATGTCGCCCGTTGCCACACCCACCACGCGGTTGCGTTCGATCAGCACTTCGGCTCCAGCAAAACCGGGGTAGATTTCCACCCCCAGTTCCTCGGCCTGCGTGGCCAGCCAGCGGCAGACCTCGCCCAGACTGACAATATAGTTCCCGTGGTTGGCCATGTGCGGCATGACCTTGTCGAGCATGGGAATACGGATACTGCCTGTTTCGGTCAGGTACAGCATATCTTCGGCTGTTACTGGCGTTTCCAGCGGGGCGCCACGCTCGCGCCAGTCAGGGAGCAGCTCGGCCAGAGCGCGCGGCTCAATAACCGCACCAGAGACGATGTGCGCCCCGATCTCGCTCCCTTTTTCAATCAGGCAGACACTGGTCTGGGGCGAAAGCTGGCGCAGGCGGATGGCAGCAGCCAGTCCGGCGGGACCACCGCCAACAATGACAACATCGAACTCCATCGACTCACGCACAGGTTCACTCATTCCCGTTTTATCCCCGTTGAAATTTCTGTAGCTTTCCTAAACCCGATTTGTCACAGAATTGCAAAAAACGGGCTCCCCGGCCCGTTTTGCTCCATTTCTGCCGAACAGGAAAGGTCAGGACTGGGTCGTACGTGGCCCAAAGGCCAGTTCGTGCACGGCACGCCAGTTTTTATCGACAAAATTTACAATCAGCGTGCGCCGCGTACCCCGGATCGGCCGGGCGACAAAACCGTGCCACGTCTGATCGGATGGAATGAACAGGACTGCCGAATTGAATACGCCGGATGCGCGGGCAACAGACTCGCCCTGCGGGGTCATCAGGTCCGTCCCCCACTGCTCCGCCTCCTCCCCGGTGGAGAGAGAGATCAGCAACGTCAGCTTTTTGGCGCCAATGTCGGTATGGGGTTCAAGCCAGAATCCGTCCGTATCCAGACATAACTCCAGACGCAGCGCCGCCTCGTCCAGCGGGGTCTGGCAGACATGCTCGAACATGGCCCGCATGGGCTCCCCATCCAGCAGTTCCGCCATGCGGTTGAGCCGCGCATCCTTGGCCCGGACTGCGGGGTCCACGAATACACGGTAGGCATTGCGCGTCTCACGCCGCCCACCAACATCGCCTGCAATGGCGCTCTCGCCCGGATTCCACTCTAGCAACGCCTCACACGCATCAGGCTCCAGAACGTCCTCCAGCATCCAGTGCGGGAACGGGTGTGTGGCGGCGGGCGTCTGGGCCAGCCTGTCCGACAGGGCGAGGTGTCCCGCCCGTTCGGGCAAAGGAGCATCAGCACGCATGGTGTCCGATCCTTCCGCTGAAACAGAAAATACGTGTGAAAACCGGAGAGGTCGCGCTCTTATGGCAGGGCCTTGGTCAACAATAAGCTGTTCTTCCATGCGCCAAAACAGCGCTCCGATCAAGTTGCATGGCAGAAATGCCAATTTGACCGGCCTGTTTTACAACACGCTTACAGCGCGCCAGAAAACCGTGGAGCCGGGGCTTTGCCCACGCTGGCCGCAGCCAGTTCTTTTTGTCTGGTATCAAAAACCGCAGCAACATTGCGCAGGAACGGACGCCCTTTTTCCGTAACCTCTATGCGGCTGTTTGTGCGTGTGACCAGCCCATCATGCTCAAAAGGGAGCAGGCTGGCCAGCTCCGCCTCAAACCCGTTCAGGCCCGGATTATCGGGGATGTCGCCTGCACTCAGGTCCACCGCCAGATCACACATAATCCGCTCAATAATAGCCCCACGGCAGCGGTCTTCCGCCGTGCAGGCCACACCGCGCAAAATTGGCAGGTCTGCCGAATCGGCCAGTGCGCGCGCATAGGTGGCAACGGTGGGAATATTCTGTGCAAACCCTGCGGGGGTCATGGAAATGGCAGAGGCCCCCATACCCAGCAGCACCGGGCAGGAATCCGTTGTATAACCCTGAAAATTGCGGTGCAGGGTGCCTGCACGCGCGGCCTTTGCCATGGCGTCATCCGGCAAGGCGTAATGGTCCAGCCCGATGGCCTGATACCCCGCTGCCTTGAGCACCGTATCAATCTGTGCGCGCTGGGCCAGCCGCTCGGGAGAAGACGGGAGCGACTCCTCGGGGATGAGCTTCTGGCGCTTCTGCTTCCACGGAATATGGGCATAGCCGAACACGGCCAGACGGTCAGGGCGTAGCAGGGCAATCCGGCGTGCCGTCTCCCCCACGCTGTCCACGGTCTGGTAGGGCAGGCCGTAAATCAGGTCGATATTCACACCCGTTATCCCGGCTGCGCGCACCTGATCAATACAGCTCTGTGTCTGCTCAAAGGACTGAAGCCGCCCGCAGGCCTGCTGGACCTTTTCGTCCAGATCCTGCACCCCAAGGCTGATCCGGTTGAACCCCAGATCACCCAACAGCGCGGGATAACCCTGCGGCACATGGCGCGGGTCCATCTCCATCGCCAGTTCGGCGTGGTCTGCAAAACGGAAAAAAGTGCGTACCGCCCGCATAAGCTGGCGCAGGGACGCAGGGGGCAATGTGGTGGGTGTGCCACCACCAAACTGGAGATGATGCACAACGCGCTGCTCGCCCGTAAGGGCTACAACCCGGCGCATTTCCTCGCGCAGCAGGTCGCCATAGGCTACGCGCCCGTCCTCATGCCGCATGACGGAGGTATTGCACCCGCAAAACCGGCAGAGCTCATCACAGAATGGAACATGAAAATAAAGCGAGACAGGCAGGTCTGCTGGCAGCGTGCGCAGCCAGCTTTCCACATCCTGCGCCCCGACTGCATCCGAAAAACTCGCAGCAGTCGGGTAACTGGTGTAGCGCGGCAGATTCCCGCCGTAGCGGGAAATCAGGTCAGAGACGGAGTCCGCGCTCATCAGCTTGGATCAGAAGCGGTATGCAATACCGGCGGACACCACGGTGGGGTCCAGGGATTCGTGGGCTTTGACGGATGCACCGGCACCACCCAGCTGATCCAGAACGCCACCCTTTGCCCAAGCATGCATACGCACGAACATCTGCTTGACGTCAGCATTGAAGAACCAGTTGCCAACCAGCTGATAGTCAAAGCCAACGTTAACAGACGGACCACCGGTAAAGCCGGAGTTCAGCTGCATGCCTTCACCGCCATGCATGTTATGGAACCACATAGCAGTCGCACCAACACCTACATATGGGTTGAAGCGCTTATGCGGACGGAAGTGCCAAGCAAAGGTCAGAGTAGGGGGCAGCACCCAAGCAGAACCGACATCCAGCTTGTGCGGGCCACCCAGACCCGGAACGTCGCTACCAATAGCAGCCACTTCATGACGGGTGCTGGTTGCGATCAGGTCAACAGACAGGTTGTCGGTGATGAAGTATTCAACCGTCAGTTCCGGCATAGCCTGATTGGTCGTGGACAGATGTGTATTGTTCAGCGGGTGGTTAACCAGACCAGCGGCAGGCGCCGTAACCCATGCGCGGCTGTCACGGTCCTGTGGCAGAACACCAACGCCAGACAGGCGGATCATGATGTCGCCTTTGCCTGTACCAATTTTGGTGTTGGCGCAGGTTTCAAAGATACCGCAATGGCTAGCAGGCTTCTGCGCATCAGGGATACGGTTCATGACCGGAGCGTTAACGTAGGCAGCGTTGGGCTGCGCTGTCTGCGCCTGAGCGGCACCCGTCAGGGCGGCTACACCAGCCACTGTGGCTGTCAGAAAGGAACGGAACTTGACCATTGTGTTTTGTCTCTTCCACTGCACTGTAATTCTGTGCCGGAAAGACCACGCTCACGCCAATGCAACCTTGATTTAGATCAAGTCCGTGTCATACTGCAAAAAGATGCGTTAAAGCTGTGTCATTTTCACCACAGCCCCTGCTTTCGACTTTCTTGCAGTTCTGGCCTGCAATTAAAATGATCCCACTGCATGATTGATTTATGTCAACAACAGCCTAAAGCTTAGTGGCCTGTAATCCCACACGCGCCCCAACCGTTATAACAATCAGTAACAGGTTCAAACCAAACGGTTTTCTGGATTTCATGTATGACCTCTTCCTCCCCCCCTCCTGCCCTTGCGCACTCTGCTGGAGTGGCTCACGCACATAAAGGGGATGGAGATGTCCTGCGCTGCCTTGTGTGTGACATCCGAAACAGGAGCCTGTGCAGCAGTATGGATGAGGAGGGGCTTGCAGCCCTTGCCCATTCCTCCCGCCAGCTACAGCTGCCACCGGGCACCACGATTGTTGAAGAAGGCGAGCCAGCCCTTGCGTTTTTCAATGTGACGGGGGGTACGGTCAAACTGTTCAAGTCCCTCCCCGATGGGCGCAGACAGATTACCGGCTTTGCCGATGCAGGCCAGTTTCTGGGCCTGAGCACGGCGCAGACTTACTCCTTTGGGGCGGAAACGGTGGACAACGTCCGCCTGTGCCGCTTCCTGCGCCCGCAGTTGGAAACACTGCTGAGCGACTACCCCACCTTTGAGCGCCGCCTGCTGGCCGCCGTAACCGACAAGCTGGCCGAAGCGCAGGAGCAGATGCTGCTGCTGGGCCGCAAAACTGCGCGGGAGAAGGTAGCGACCTTCCTGCTTGACCGGATGCGCGCCTACCACCTGACCATGGGACACACGCGGCAGGAGGTGGAAAATCTAGCCTCTGTCCCCATGACGCGGGTGGATATTGCTGATTATCTGGGCCTGACCATTGAGACCGTAAGCCGGACCATAAGTGCTTTCCGCCGCAGCCATCTGATTGCCAGCGCGGAAAACCACCGGATTCGCATTCTATCCGTTGCCACCCTGCTCACCATCGCATCCGGGCAGAAGCCGGATTAACCTGCCTTTTTAGGGTGGCCCCTGTGGTGGCAACCCACCATTAAAAAAGGGCCGGCTCCAGTGGAGTCGGCCCTTTTTGTTGCAATACTCAGAAACGAGACCTCTCAGTTCTCGTCATCATCCCCGCCTGCGGTATTGTCCGTTGGGGCGCCAGCACTGCTCCCATCAGACGAGATGGCAATAAACAGGGACTGTCCATCACGCAGAATCCGCAGCAGCAGCGGTTTTTTGGCCGCCATAGCGGTTTTAACAAGGGCGACCGCAGCCTTGGGGGTATCCACCTGCTGGCTCCCCACGGCCTGAATAACATCCCCCGGACGAATACCGGCCTGATCTGCGGGGGAGCCCGCCTCCACATCGCTCACCACAACGCCATGTGCATCCTGTGGCAGACCAAGCTGCTGGCGCATATCGCGGTTGAGCGGCGCAAGGGCCACGCCCAGATGCTGCCCGCCAACGGCACTGCTCGCCTTGCCCGTATCACCCGTAGCTGTGGCAAGGTTGCCAATCTTCAGGTTGAGCGTCTGCGCCTTGCCTGCCCGCACATACCCGATGGTGACCTGCGTACCCGGTGCCACGGCGGCCACACGCACAGCCAGATCATGCGGGGTGGTAATTTTCTGGCCATTGAAGTCGGTAATCACGTCTTCCGCCTTCAGGCCCGCTTTTTCTGCCGGGCTGTCCGGGCTGACACTGGCCACAAGTGCCCCCGCTGGCGGCGCCCCGGCCACGGCAGGAGCAGGCAGGTTAAGCGCGCTGGCCATAACGGGGGAGATGACCTGCGCGTTCACCCCAAGGTAGCCCCGCACGACATGGCCGGTCTTGCGCAACTGGTCCACCACACTGCGCACCGTATCGGAGGGAATGGCAAAGCCAATACCAATGGAGCCACCACCGGAGGGGGAGAGAATGGCGGTGTTCACACCCACCACCTTGCCGTCCTGCGTAAACAGCGGGCCACCGGAGTTGCCACGGTTGATGGGGGCGTCCACCTGAATGAAGTTGTCGTAAGGCCCTTCGTTAATGTCACGCCCGCGGGCGGAGACAATACCTGCTGTAACCGTGCCGCCCAGCCCATAGGGGTTGCCAACGGCAATAACCCATTCACCCGGCTGCACGTCATCAGATTCGCCCAGTTCGATAAAGGGCAGCTTCTGCGTGGGGGTTACCTTGAGCAGGGCAAGGTCTGTTTTGCCATCGCGGCCGACCACCTTGGCGGGCAGGGTTGTCCCGTCATCGAGTGTGACACTCACCTTGGTCGCACCTTTGACCACGTGGTTATTGGTCACCACATAACCATCGGCGGAAATAACAAAGCCCGACCCGCGCGCTTCCACCAACTGCTTGGAGGACTGGGGCATCATCTGGAACGGGAAGGGGAATGGAAAAGGCCCACCGTTGCCACCCATACCACCGCCCTCACCTTCCAAGGAGTCGGAGCGGATCATGGAGGTAATGGAGACCACGGCGGGTTTGACCTGTTTGACCAGCTCCACAAAATCGGGAATGCGCTGGGCAGGGCCACTGGGCTTGATCACACTGGACGTGTCCGCCCAGGACGGAACGCCAGCCCACGGCCCGGCGGCAAAAACCAGCATGCTGCCAGCAAGCAGAGCGCGGCTCCACATGCGGCGGCTGCCACGTGTGCAAACATTTGTCACAGATTTTTCCGTCATCACGATCTTGACTGTTCCTTGTTTAACCCAAGCAGGACTTGTTGCGGGTGATCCCGGTCTCATGTGGTGGCCACCTGTGCCAGATAGCCACCAAGCCCCTGTTCCACCTTACGTCCTGTAAGCTAACATGGTTTCTTTTGAGGGAAAAAAAAGCCTTTATCCGCGCCAGATCGCAGGCTTTTTTTCAACCACCTCGCCCGCCCCCTTCACCCCGCAGGGTCTGGAAAAAGCTTTTGAGCAGTTCCGCCGCCTCGCGCTCGCACACACCGCCCACAATTTCGGGCCGGTGCAGGGTCTCCGCCCGGTAAGGCAGGCGGGCACCGTGCTCCACAGCGCCGCCCTTGGGGTCATACGCCCCAAAAACCAGACGCCCGACCCGAAAATGGGCCATGGCCGCAGCACACATGGGGCATGGCTCAAGGGACACAACCAGCGTGCAGTCCGCCAGCCTGCGGCCCTGCCGCTGGCGCACGGCCTCACGCATGACCAGCATTTCCGCATGGGCGGAGGGGTCTTGCAGTTCCTCCACCCTGTTGCCCGCCTGCGCCAGCACAGCACCCTGCGCATCCAGCAGCACGGCGCCAACCGGCACCTCGCCCCGCGTTGCGGCCAGACGCGCCTGTAACAGGGCCATATCCATACCGCTCCCCGCTCCCCTGTTATGCAGGGGGCGGGTCATGCCCACATCACAAAACATTTCAGCGTCATTTATGGCCCTCACCGTGCTGCGGAAGAATGTGATGCCACAAACATCACATTCTTCTTGCAATCTAAACTGTAACTTTGCCATCCTGCCTTAAAGCTGCCACGATCGGGTTTGCAACAAAGTGTGATTGCAAACACATCATGGTCTGCTGGTCCCTTACTCCTGGCTGGAAAGGTCGGAACCATGCATTCTCTCTCTTTCATTCTGGCCGCGGCTGCAATGGGATTTGGTCTTGCCGTTGCAGACAGGCTCCCCGGCGAATCCGCAACGCCTGTGGCGGCACAGGTCGCCAACAGCCGCATGATACCTTTGAGTATTCCGTCCTTCCTGACCCGCTAGGACTGGCCCGGGGCCGGCACCGGCCCCGGCAGAGATCAGGAAAAGATGCAAAACGCCGCCACCTGTGGCACCTGACATGGAACCGTCACGGTTTTTTCATGGCTTTTCGTGCAGGATCACAGGCTTATGGCAGCACAACGCCCCGTTATAGGCATAACCCTAGACCTGGAAGAGGGTGGGGCAGACCAGTATTCGCGCTTTGCGTGGTGCGCCCTGCGCGAGAATTATCTGAGCGCCGTAGCAACCGCAGGGGGGCTGCCTGTGGCACTCCCCCTGTTTGCGCAACTGGCAACAGAATATGTGGCCAAGCTGGACGGGCTGCTCATAACCGGCGGCGCGTTTGATATTGACCCCCTGCTTTATGGCGCAACCGAGCGCCACCCCAGCATAACCCTGCGCCCACGCCGCACACGGGCAGAAAATGCCCTGCTGGCGGCCGCATTGCAGCGCAATATTCCCATCCTTGGCATATGCGGGGGCATGCAGCTGATTGCGGTCTCGCTTGGGGCCACACTTATCCAGCACATCCCCCACACATACCCTACCGCCCTCCCACACGAGCAGCCCAACCCGCGGGACGAGGCAAGCCACGGCGTGGACATTCTGCCCGACACCCTTCTGGCCCGCATAACCGGTGGGGCCAGACGCATTGGCGTAAACTCGGCCCACCATCAGGCTGTGGCAACATGCGGACGGGGGCGGGTGAATGCCATTGCCGAGGATGGCGTGGTAGAAGGGATTGAAGACCCGGACCACCGTTTTTGCCTTGGGGTGCAATGGCACCCGGAATTTGGCATAGACCCGGCAGACAGAACTCTTTTCAAGGCCTTCATACAGGCATCAGGAGAACAGGCGTGACGCAGGAAGCGCGGGGAGAACGCATTGCAAAGTGGCTGGCACGCTCAGGGGTAGCCAGCCGGCGCGATGCAGAGCGCATGATTGAGGAAGGGCGCGTACGCCTGAACAGCCAGAGTGTTACGCACCCGGCAACCTTTGTCACCGATGGCGATATTGTTCTGGTGGACAACCAGCCGGTGTCCGCCCCCGAGCGCACAAGGCTGTGGCGCTACCACAAGCCCGACGGGCTGGTGACAACCCACAAGGACCCGGAAGGACGGCCAACCGTTTTTTCCTCCATGCCAGAGGGCATGCCCCGCGTGATCAGCGTGGGACGGCTTGACCTGAACAGCGAGGGGCTGTTGCTGCTGACCAATGATGGCGAGCTGGCCCGCAGGCTGGAACTGCCCTCCAACGGCTGGCTGCGCCGCTACCGTGTGCGCGTGTTTGGTGTGGTGGACGAGGCACGGCTGGCCTCGCTCGCCCACGGGGTTGTGCTTGATGGCGTGCGCTACGGACCCATTGTGGCCGCCCTCGATTCGCGCAAGGGCGATAACGCGTGGCTCACGGTCTCTCTCAAGGAAGGCAAGAACCGCGAGATCCGTAAGGTCATGGCGGGGCTTAACCTGCATGTCAGCCGCCTGATCCGCACCAGCTACGGCCCGTTCCCCCTTGGTACGCTGCAAAAGGGCGAGCTGGAGGAAATTCCCCCCCGTGTGCTGCGTGACCAGTTGCCCAAGGCGCCGGAAAAAACCGCAACACCACACAATACTCCGCGCAACGCCGCCCGCAGCAAGGCCCGCTGATGGTGCGTATTATTGCCGGGGCGCGCAAAGGCCGGGTGCTGGCAGCACCCGGTGGTGGCACCACCCGCCCCACAGCCGACCGGGTACGTCAGGCACTGTTTGACGTGCTGGCCCACGCCCCATGGGGTGGAGCAGCCCTGCTGGAGGGCGCGCATGTGCTGGACGCCTTTGCAGGCACGGGAGCACTTGGGCTGGAGGCCATGTCCCGCGGGGCGGCCCACGCCATTTTTTTTGAGACAGACCGCAATGCCCTTGCCGCACTGCGCACCAATGTGCACGCCTGTGGATGGGCCGGGGACTGCCAGATTTACCCGCGCGACGTCACCAACCCGCCTGCCGCCCGCACAGCACCGGCAACACTGCTGTTTCTGGACCCGCCCTACCACAAGGGGTTGCCCGGCAAGGCACTGGCAGCCCTGAGCGCCAAAGGCTGGGTTGCCCCCAACGCCATAGCCGTGATTGAGACAGGGCGGGATGAACCCCTGCCTTTTACCGATGAAAACGCAGAGGCCCCCCCCTGTCCGCACGACCTGCTGGCCGAGCGCCAGCACGGGGCTGCACGACTGTCCATCTGGCGGCTGGCATAAGGCGCCACGTCACAAACACCCGACATCTATGGTAGCGCAGCGGCCACCTGCTGGGCTACACAGACCGGAACAAAACGGTTTTACAGGTTACAGAAGGCGAAAAGAAACATGGCTGGAAGCGTTAACAAGGTCATTCTGGTCGGCAATCTGGGCAAAGACCCCGAAGTCCGCTCCAGCCAGAGCGGGCAGAAGATTGTCTCCTTCTCCCTCGCTACCAGCGACACGTGGAATGACCGTGCATCGGGTGAAAAGCGCGAACGCACCGAATGGCACCGCGTTGTTATTTTTAACGACCGGCTGGCCGATGTGGCCGAACGGTTCCTGCGCAAGGGCCGCAAGGTTTACCTTGAAGGCGCACTGCAAACCCGCAAATGGACCGATCAGGGCGGGCAGGAACGGTACACGACCGAAGTGATCGTGGACCGCTTCCGTGGCGAACTGGTTCTGCTCGACAACCGCAACGGCGGTGAGGGCGAAGGCGGTGGCTTTGGCGGCGGCAACGGTGGCAGCAGCTACGGCGGCTACAGCACCGGCGGCGGCAGTGCAGACTACGGCAGCGCTGGCGGCAATGGTGGCGGCTCCCGCCTGCCTGCCCCGCAGCGCGGTGGCGGTGGTGGCGCATCTTCTGGCGGGTGGGATGCCTCGGGCAGTGGCGATCTGGATGATGAAATTCCGTTCTGAGCCTTTTTTTCCCGCTCAGGACGCATCAAGGGGGCCGCAACCGCGCGCCCCCTTTTTTCATGCCTGTTCCGGGCCTTTGCCCCTATGCCAGCACATGGATACAGTCCCCCAAACGCACAGATGGCGCAGGGAACACGCACTGGGATTTTATTGAAATTTTAATAATCCCATTATTTCTATTTATTACTTTTTCCAAATATCAGTTTTTCTTTATCTTACTGAGCGATAATTTCTGCTTTTCTTGACACAGGCTGCGCATAAATTTCTTGGCGCATGGGCATGATGCCGGTATAAGCCGCGTCATTCTTTCAAGGCAGGCTTCCTGTCATTGCAAAGGCTGACGATAGACATGATTACTTTACCGCCAGATTATCGCCCGTCAGAAGATGAAGAGTTCATGAATCCTCTTCAGACGGAATACTTCCGGCAGAAACTGCTCAAATGGCGCGCTGACCTTTTGAAAGAGGCGGGGGATACCCTTGCCAGCCTTTCCGAAGGGGGCATTCATGAAGCCGACATTACCGACCGCGCCAGCGTGGAGACGGATCGTGCGCTGGAACTGCGCACCCGCGACCGTGCCCGCAAGCTGATCGGCAAGATCAACCTTGCACTCCAGCGCGTGGAAAACGGCAGTTACGGCTACTGCGAGGAAACCGGCGAACCCATCGGCCTGAAGCGGCTGGAGGCCCGCCCGATTGCGACCCTGTCCATTGAGGCGCAGGAACAGCACGAGCGTATGGAAAAAACACATCGGGACGATTAATTTTCGTCTTTTTTTGTTCTCCCCACTCTTGCGGTGGTGCGCCCAAAAGGCTAGAACCCCGCAAGCAGTGCTGCTGTAGCTCAGTGGTAGAGCACTCCCTTGGTAAGGGAGAGGTCGACAGTTCAATCCTGTCCAGCAGCACCAGCAACTCCCCCTCTACATTATTATTCTCCACCCATGCCTTAGCGGCGGGGAATATGGGCCTACAAGCCACGCCTCCAGGTGTGCATGCCAGCATGCGCTGCGGCTTCTACCCCGTAGGGCCACACATATAGCCAACACAAAAAAGACCCCGCACCATGGCAGGGTCTTTTGCATATACTCTACACGCGCCCACTAACGCAGGCAGGGCACTCAGCCACGTGGCGGCCCCTTGGGACCACCACCACCCGAACCACCGCCGGGTCGCCCACCACCGCCAGACGCGCCTGAATCGGATGGACCTGCGCCGGGGCGTTTGCCACCACCAAAACCGCCGGGACCACCACCGCCAGAGCCGCCACCGGGGCGTATGCCGGGTCTACCCCCCTGCCCACCGCCACCGGGTCGATCTCCCCCCTGCGGACGACCACCGCCGGGACGGGACCAGCCTCCACCATTGCCACCGGGGCGGCCACCCGGCCCCATGCCGGGCCTACCCACAGGCCGGGGAGCAGGTCGCAGCCATGCACCGCCATAACTGCCGCCACCATACCCGTAATAATCGTCATAGCGCATGCTGGGGCCAGCATATCCATACGGGTAGTAGGGCCGTGGCCCCGGCCCGGGACCGGGGCCAGCACACCCGGCCAGCGCCGTTAAAGAGCCCAAGGCCGCCAGAGCACACACAAGACGTTTCATAACAATGGCCTCCTGCTGGTTACGGCCTGCTCAGGAACCGACCCGCACCAGCACATGATGTTTTTTGCCAGCAGAAAGCCTGATGGCACCGTCCACACTATCGTGCTCCACAATCAGGCGATTTTCATCCGCTATCACGGCATTGTTGAGGCGCGCCCCGCCCCCACGGACCAAACGCCGTGCCTCGCCATTGGTTTTGGCAAGACCGGCCTCCACCAGAAGGCGAAAGACGGGAATACCCGCAGCAAGCTCGGGCTGGCTGACCTCATGCACCGGCAGGTCGGCCGCAGTCACCCGACCTTCCTCAAACGTCTGGCGGGCCGCCTCGGCTGCGGCCAGAGCGGCCTCGCGCCCGTGGCACAGGGCCGTGGCCTCGGTCGCCAGCACTTTTTTGGCCTCGTTAATGTCTGCCCCCGGCAGGCTCTCAAGCCGTGCACATTCCTCCAGCGGCAGGTCCGTGAACAGGCGCAAAAAGCGGCCCACATCGGCATCTTCCGTGTTGCGCCAGAACTGCCAGTAATCAAACACCGGCAAACGCTTTGGTGACAGCCAGACCGCGCCGCTGGCGGTCTTGCCCATTTTTGCACCCGAGGCGGTGGTCAACAGGGGGGTGGTCAGGCCCATGACGGTCTTCTGGTCCGTCCTGCGCACCAGCTCCACACCCGAGATAATGTTGCCCCACTGATCAGACCCACCAAGCTGGAGCACCAGACCATATTTGCGGCTGAGTTCGCGGAAGTCATAGGACTGGAGAATGGAGTAATTGAACTCGAGGAACGTCAGCCCCTGCTCGCGCTCAAGCCGGTTTTTAACGGAGTCGAAGGCCAGCATGCGGTTGATGGAAAAATGCACCCCCACATCACGCAGCAGGTCAATATAGGCCAGCTTGTCCAGCCAGTCCGCATTGTTGACCAGCATGGCATCGGACGGGCCCGTGCCAAAGCTGAGGAACTGGCGCAGGCACCCCTCAATCCCGGCAAGGTTGGTCTGGATGATGTCTTCCGTCATCAACCCGCGCGCTTCCTCCCTAAAGGAGGGGTCACCAATACGGGCCGTGCCGCCCCCCACAAGGGCAATCGGGCGGTGGCCGTGCTTTTGCAGCAGGCGCAGCATCATAATCTGGATCAGCCCGCCCACATGCAGGCTGTCCGCCGTGGGGTCAAAGCCGATATAAGCCGAGATGGACTCCCGTTCCATAAGTGCGTCCAGTGCCTGTGCATCCGTGCACTGGAAAATGAAGCCGCGTGCTGCGGCCTCACGCATGAAAGAACTCCGAAATCCGCTCTCGACCATTTATCCTGTCCCTATCTTCCGGCCCGCATCAGGCGGGCAGAACCCAAGGCACACGCTCTAGCATGAGAGCACACCCGACAGGAACAGCCGACCGCACACCGCAAGTGGGTGAGGTGTGCGCTCAGGCCGTGCCCCCCACGGTCAGGCCGGTCATTTTGAGCGTGGGCTGGCCCACGCCCACCGGCACGCCCTGCCCGGCCTTGCCACAGGTGCCAATGCCCGGATCCAGCTCCAGATTACCCCCGATCATGGATACCTGCGTCATGGCCTCTGCCCCGCTGCCAATCAGGGTGGCCCCCTTGACCGGGGCCGTCACCCGACCGTTCTCGATCAGATAGGCTTCGGATGCGGCAAAGACGAACTTGCCCGAGGTAATATCCACCTGCCCGCCACCAAAATGCACGGCATACAGCCCGCGCTTGACCGAGCGGATCATCTCCTCCGTGGTAGCACTGCCTTCGAGCATAATGGTGTTGGTCATGCGGGGCAGCGGCATATGCGCGTAGGACTGGCGGCGACCATTACCTGTGGGGGCCACCCCCATTAGCCGTGCGTTCAGCCGGTCCTGCAAATAACCTTTGAGAATACCATCCTCAATCAGCACCGTGCGGCCTGTGGGTGTGCCCTCATCATCTATGGTCAGGCTGCCACGGCGGTCCGGCATGGAGCCATCATCAATAACCGTCACACCGGGGGAGGCTACGCGGGTGCCAATGCGGCCTGCAAAAACGGACGTACCCTTGCGGTTGAAGTCCCCCTCCAGCCCGTGGCCCACGGCCTCGTGCAGCAGAATACCGGGCCAGCCAGCGCCAAGCACCACTTCCATTTCCCCCGCCGGGGCGGCCTGCGCCTCCAGCGCGACAAGGGCCTGACGCAGGGCCTCGTCCACCGCACCCTGCCATGTTTCCACGTTCAGCAGGCGGTTGATCTCATACCGCCCACCAAGGCCGTGGCTCCCGCTCTCGCGCTTGCCCGCGTGCTCCACCACCACCGACACATTCAGCCGCACAAGGGGACGCAGGTCGGCCACGCGTGCTCCATCGGCCCGGATGATCTGCACGGCCTGCCACTCGCCCGAGAGCGAGGCCATAACCTGCACCACGCGCGAGTCCTTGCCGCGCGCATAGGCATCTATGCTGGAGAGCAGGCCCGAGCGGGCGGCAAAATCCGTATCTCCCAGCGGATTGGCGTCAGTGTACAGGCGCTGGTTGGTTGGGCGCGGCGGCGGGGCCATCACCCCCGAGCGGCCCGCGCGCACAGCGCTCACCGCCCCGGCTGCACGCAGCAGGGAGGAGCGGCTCATCTCGTCCGAATGGGCAAAGCCCGTCTCTTCCCCCAGAACCGCGCGCAGGCCAAAACCCGTGCTGGTGTTAAAGGAGGCGGAGCGGATGACCCCATCATCCAGAGCAATGGATTCGCTCTCACGGTATTCAAGGAACAGTTCGCCATCATCCATGCCGTCCAGCGCCGTGCGGGTCAGCTTTTCAGCATCATCGCGGTCAAGGCGGGCCTGCCCTTGGGTAAAGAACAACTGGTCTGTGGCGGCCAGCGCCCCGGCGTGTGAGGGAGAGAAAGACATGGACCAAAGCCCTCCGTCTGGGAAATATCCATCTGGGAATAACGGCGGCCCGCATGGCCCGCCGCCTGTTGTGCCTGAATGCGCGAGGCTGGCGCGGGTCAGATACCCGGCAGTTCGTTGACCGTAACCACCCGCCAGCCCGTATCCAGCCGCTCAAGAATGGTGAGTGAGAGATTCTGAACCGAAAAATGCAGCGCCGTCTCGGCATGGATGCGCAGCGCATGGGCCAGAGCTGCACGAATAACCCCACCATGGGCGACTGCCACAATATTACGCCCTGCGTGGGTTCTGGCCAGCCGGTCCAGCAGGCGGCCAACACGGCTACAGACCTCGATCACGCTCTCCCCCCCCGGCGGGCAGTCACTGGCGGCAACCGGCCAGAAAGGGTGTGGTGGCAGGGTCAGGTGGGCAGGCAGGGCATGGTATTCCAGCCCCTGCCATGCACCCAGATTCTGTTCGATCAGGTCGGGTTCCACCGTAAGCGGGCGCGCACCGTAGCCTGCCTCCTCAATCGCCTGCGCCGTGCGCCGTGTGCGTGAGAGCGGGCTGATGAACCACTGCGCATCCTGCGGCAGGCGGGCCGCCAGCGCACGGTACATGGGCCGTTGGGCAATCAGGCTATCGGGGCAGAGCGGCACGTCCATGCTGCCGTACATGCACATACGGGCATTTTCTTCCACCAATGCATGGCGGATCAGCCAGAAGCGGGTGATCCCCGTGGGCAGCTCTGGTCCATCCAGAAAATGCTCCTGAGAGGAGGATGAGGCTTTTTCGGCAATCATATGTTCGCTCATGCCCCTGTTGTGGAATCAGCTTTGCCCGAGTGCAAGAGGAGAAATGCCCCAACGCCACGCACCAGCAGACACGCAGGCTCCCCCTTACCGGGCCATGACCTGCCTGAGCGAACCAGCCCCACGCGCCTCTACCTGACCTGCCCCCACCGTATGGCCCACACCGGCCTCCCCCGCCTGTGCGCAGGGGGCCTGTCTGGCGCCACTCAACTCTGGCCAGTAACGCAGGATAAGCGCCAGTTTGCCCAACATCCGCACCACAGGGTGTTCTGGCGTGGCCACACCCCCCTCCGCCGCACCATACAGCCCCCCCGTGCCCGAGATATGCCGCGCGGAAGCCGAAACACGCAAAGCACCCAGCCCCTCTTCCACGCCGTCCTCGGTTGTCAGGGCAACCGGCTGCCCCACATGGCACGGCAGCGCCGCAAGCGCCCGCTCCGCAGCAGGCAGGCCCATGGGCAGGTCGGCACTCAGGTCGGCCAGCAGCCAGCCGTGCAGGCGCTTTGCCTGCCCAAGGTCCAGTGCGCGCCCATCCAGCAGCACCACAAATGCCACAATGCTGGGCAGGCTGTCCCATACCCCCGGCTGGGCAGATGGCGGAACAGACGGCAGCAGCCGCACCAGCGGGCTGGCCAGCAGGGCCGCCTTAGCCTCCACCACAAACTGGTGCAGACGGGTGTATTTTTGTGCATCTGGCACAGCGGCAAATGCCGCCATTTCGGCCTGTGCGCCGCTCCAGCGCAGGAACAGCCCCGCGTTCAGCCCCGCTGGCAGGCTGCGTGTTGCGGGCAGGTCCGGCCATTCGGCCCGTGTGGCATATGCCGCAAGACCTGCGGGCAGGCTGTTATGGTGCAGGCGGTCCAGCCAGCCATCGGGCAGGAACAGCGCACCACTAAAAGGGGGGCCGGTAAAGAACTTGGAGCCAGTCACCATAACCGCCCACCCCCACTGCACATACTGGCGCACGGATTCGGGGCGCAGGCGGGCCTGACAGGCATCCACCAGCACATCCACTCCCGTCGGGTACAGCGCACACAAGGCCTGTACCCTGCTGGCGGGCAGGACAAGCTGCCAGGTTTTGGAGACATGCAGCACATACAGCAGAACACGCCGCCCCTCCTGCATGGCGCGGGTAATCTGGCGTGCACAGGCTGCAAACAACGCATCATCAGAGACACGCACCCCACCCCGGCCACGCAGCGGCAGGGCGACATGCTGCGCATCGGGGGCAAAACCCTCCAGCAGTGTGCCTTTGTGCACGGCCTGCCCCCGTGCGGTGCGGCTGGCAAAGTGGCGGCCACATGTGGCCAGCGGCACTCCGCTACCGGTTTCCTCCACACCGGGCAGAAGGGTGGTCAACCGGGCACTGGCCAGGCCCATAAGCGCCGTGGCCGCCAGAGCGCAGTCCGTCCCCGATGGGGCCAGCACAACCCGTCCGGCCCCATCCAACTGGTAAAAAGAGGCCAAGAACGCCTTGATCTGCTCCACGGCCTCCACCCCCACCTGCCCTTCCACCGCAAGGCGGGTCAGCCGGGCCGCAGCCTGATGGATGGCCCGCGCTGCTGGCAATGTGGGGGAGGATGCCGTGGAGGAAGAAAAATCAAGCTCCCCATACCGGGGGAAAGGCTGGCAACCATAGCGGTTGAGGCCGGTTTGCCGCGCGGGGTCCAGCCGTTCATCCCCACCTTGCACAACCAGCCATTCCGCTGGCTGCACCATCGCCCAGACCGAGCATGCCCAGTTGTGCAGGTCCTGCGCGTCCACCGCATCCGGGCGCAAGGCGGGGGCTACATAACACGCCATATCCACCACACATTGCGCAAGCTGGGGGGCAGAAGGCACGGCAGACCCGGCCATGGCAGCCCCCCATGTACATGGCATGGCCTCGGGCGCGTCCTGCGGGCGGGGGGCTGCGTGCCACGGCTGTGCTGACCATGCGCAGGCTGTAACCCGTGCCGCGGCCAGCAGCAGGCGCGCCCTGTGCCGGGCCTGCATATCCGCACCAGCAGGGATCGCACATGTAGCGCCATGCGCCATACCATGCGGCAGCACACGGACAAGAGCCGATACCTCCAGCGCCAGACGGGCAAAAAACCAAGCCTGTGCAGACCCCAGCCGCTGCGGCCCGCACAGCACCGCCCCATCGGGCTGCACACAGACAGGGCGCTCAAAATCTGGATGTTGTACAACGGAGCAGGGTGCGGACATATGCCGCAGGGCAGAAGACGAGAGCATGGAGTGGAACACGTCGGTCAAATTACTTGCATCCATCTACTCGGCATACTCCGGAGCGGAAAATAAACAAAAAGCGGCCTGACCCATCCAGCCTGCCCCCGCGCACCCCACGTACGCCACCGTCTGGGGCCGTAGTCCATGCCCCCACCGCATCGGGTGCTCCTACCCTGCTGCCCCCTTATATTGTCGATCCCCCGCAGCGGAACAAGCGACACACACTCCACACCCCCATGTCCACCACGCACTGGACAGGCCCTGCCCCGCTGGTGCGCGGCCATTCCACCTCCCCGCGATCTTGTGCAAAGGATGCGGTTCGCAATACGTGACAGGGCTGCTAAGAAGGGAACAGTCACCTTTACAACCACCCGCGCACGATTCCTCTGCCCACGGCGGGGAGGAGCGCGCGGCCTCTGGAGTCAGGACCGGCACCCTTGGCGCGCACAAGCCCTTTAAATACCAGCTCTTCCCCCACTCCCCACAAAAGCGGCCTGCGTTTACGCATGGAAGAAGGCGGGGGCATTGGACTCTGCCTGCTGGCCTGTGCCCTGCTGGCGGCCCTGCTGACCTATAACCCGACCGACCCGTCCTTTAACACCGCCACCAACCAGCCCCCCACCAACCTGCTGGGCACAACGGGCGCGCTGATTGCGGACACACTGCTCCAGGGAATCGGGCTTGGGGCCACCCTGCCAGCGCTGATCCTTATGGCATGGGGGTGGCGCTTTATGAGCCACCGCCTGCTTGGCCACGAAACATGGATGACCTTTGGCATGCGGGTGGCCGCCATTATGTGCCTGCTCCCGGTTTCTGGCGCATTGCTGGCGGCCATTCCGCTGCTCTTTACCGCACTGCCTACGCCTGAATGGCCGACACAGGCGGGCATTGGCGGGGGGGTTGGCCACTCCATCGCCCAGACATCCATCTCTGCTGGCATGGCCGCAATCGGGCCGGCAGGGGGCATGGTTCTCTGGCTTATGGGCGGCTTGCTGGCGGTGCTTCTGCTGGCGCTGGGTACGGGCCTGCGCCGGAGCGAATGGTTTGCCATCTGGCGGGCGTTTGTGTTTGTCGTGCGCATTCCCGGCAGGCTGGGCACGCGGTTTGTGCGTTACTACGCCAGCCACAAACCCCAAGCCCCCGCCCCGACCCATTCCACCACAGCAGCCTACACCCCGCAGGCAACCCCCGCCACAGACCCGT
>NZ_JOPJ01000024.1 GCF_002153655.1 Acetobacter okinawensis | reverse complement strand
CAGCAGCAACTGACTGATCTGGAAAAAACACTGGCGGCCGAACGCCTGAAAATCCAGCAGACCTATGCGGGGGATTCTCTCGCACAGCTTGAGCAGTACAGCAGCTCGGCGCTGCAATCCGTCACATCCGTGTTTTCCAGCCTCAACACCTATGCGCAGGGGCTGGCTACGTCCGATGCCTCGCCCCTGTCCGTGCAGGCTCAGTATGGGGTGGCCAATGATAATCTGACCTCGGATTATCAGAAGGCCATGGGCGGGGATTACGATGCGCTCTCGCGCATGCAGTCCGATGCCCAGTCCTACCTGACGCTGTCCAAACAGTGGGAAGGCTCGGGCACAGGCTATGCGGAGGACTTCCAGAGGGTGGTGAGCATGCTCCAGAGCCTTGGCAATCTGGGCTCGGACACGTTCACGGCCTCTCTGGCCAAAACCCTGTTCCAGCAGAACACGGAT
>NZ_JOPJ01000023.1 GCF_002153655.1 Acetobacter okinawensis | reverse complement strand
CCTACCCTCCATCGGTAAGCCTGTGAATCACAACTTCTCGCTCAGTTCAATAAATTAATAGGTCCTGATCCTAGTTTTTCTTGACAGATAACATTATGCACGTTCAATACATAACATAACAAATGTGAGTTATGTTATATGGCAAAAGGTGAATCAGGTCGTGTGGTTGTAGAGCTAGACCCCTTCCAAAAAAGGCAGCTCTACAGTGTTTTGGCAATAGAAAACAAAACATTAAAAGACTGGATGATTGAGCGTATCCAGCAATACCTTTCAGAATACAAAGGAAATAAGAACGAGGCCGATCACAAATGAACTTCAAGAAATTTGAATCGGCTGAAAAGCTTCGCGGTGGCTACTATACTCCCGCTGATCTCGCAACTTTCCTTGCCCGATGGGTCTCAAAAATTTCTCCAAATCGCACTTTAGAACCAAGTTGTGGTGATGGAATTTTCTTTGAGGCAATTAACAACAGTAAATTATCTGGAGAGATAGTCGGCTTCGAATTGGACGAAGCCGAAGCACAAAAATCCCAAGAACGAGCGCAGACCCTCGGATTATCTAGAGTTAATATTCGTGCCTCTGACTTCTTAGGTTGGGCATTAGAGGCCATGGATGACAAAACTGAGCGGTTCGATGCAGTAATAGGCAACCCTCCATTTATTCGTTACCAGTATTTGCCAGCTCTTTTCCAAGATCGGGCACAAGCAATTTTTGACCGCTTGGGTTGCAAGTTTACCAAGCATACCAACGCATGGGTCTCCTTTGTGCTTGCATCTTTCGAGCTTCTGCGGCCCGGTGGACGGCTCGCAATGGTTGTACCCTCTGAAATTATTCACGTCATGCATGCGCAATCTCTTCGGTCGTATCTAGGGGCCAACGCGCGACGTTTGATCGTGGTTGACCCTGAAGAGCTTTGGTTCGACGGTACTCTTCAAGGTGCGGTCCTTCTTCTTGTGGAAAAGAAGAAGAAGGCAACGGATTATGCCGAAGGGCTTGGAATTTATCCCGTGCGAGGGCGAGATTTCCTTCAATTTGATCCGGAAGATGTCTTCAATACGCCGCAGTCGATTAATGGTAAAACAGTCGAAGGGAAGTGGACTCGTGCACTTTTAGCACCTGCTACTCGTGAACTGCTTGATGAATTGATCGCGACTAATTTGGCACGGCGCTTCGATGAAGTTGCTGACGTAGATGTAGGCATCGTCACAGGAGCAAACAAATTTTTTCTGGTCGAAGACGAAACGGTTCAGCGCTTCGGCCTTCAGAAGTGGGCTTATCCGATGTTTGGGCGTAGCGAACATTGCCCTGGCATCATCTATGATGACGAACAACACCAAGCAAATGCATCAAGCGGAAAGCCAACAAATTTTATATGGTTCAAAGATACCAGCGTCGAACGAACAAAGTTGGGGAAGCAGTACATCGAACAAGGGCTAAAAGAGAGTCTACACACACGCTACAAATGCCGTATTCGTAGCCCATGGTATGCTGTTCCTTCAGTATATTCGACCGAAATCGGAATGCTGAAGCGAAGTCACGACACCCCGCGACTGATTCTCAACAAAGTCGGCGCTTACACGACCGATACAGCGTATCGCATTCGAGCCAAAGAGGGTGCGGCTGAGCAATTGGTTTACAGCTTTCTGAATGGCTTGACCGCCTTAAGTGCAGAGCTAGAAGGCAGACACTATGGAGGAGGGGTTCTTGAGCTTGTTCCGTCCGAAATCGAAAAGCTACTATTGCCTCCTCCATCGAAAATCACTCCCGAGATAGACGAGCTGGATAAAGCTGTACGCACAATGTCAATGGATGACGTCCTTGCACTTCAGACCAAACGGGTCTTGGGCGAGGTCGGTTTGTCCATAGCTCAACAGGATGAACTTCTCTCAGGTTGGCAGCGCCTCCGCAATCGCCGTCACAGAGTGTCATCTGAGGCTACTTAGTCTATATCAATGATATAAACATCAGGTTGCGCCGGATCTCGATAAAGCCTCATAATTCGCTCCAGAAGATCCGTGCGCGCTATAAGGGGGCGAGCTTCGCCCCATCGGACGTCCGTCATAGGCTGCCGTTGCTTGTACGCAGCAGTATTTTTTCTAGTATCGTGTGTGACAGTCAAACGATATAGTCCGTAGTCAATGCCTCGAATAATGATCTGAAAATCTGCCTCCGCCTCTTCTTTTCCTGTTGTACGCGCACTTGGCTGCCATGTAAGATTAGCAAAGACCCTATCCCGAAAATAGGTTTGTTGATCTATTTCTGATGCCCCCTTCTTCCATAGCATTGATCCGGTAGCATGAGTTGTTTCCGATTTCGGTATATCTAAATCACGGCGCCGCAGTTCTTTGCTTTCCCATAAAAGTTCTAGAGCTGTATTGCTTGGTTGCACCGGTTTTCCCGACAAAGTGGTCGGAACTACTCTTGAAAATTCAGATGAAAACTTTGAAATTTTCGATGATGTTCCACGCTTTGTTTTCAGCTTCATAAGGGGAACTTGGTCATCCCCACGATCAGAAGACGATGATGAAGCCGCAGGAGCCCGTGTTTCAGACTCGTCGAGAACCCGCCCAGTTTCGAGAAGCTTCTCAATGTCGGATCTGGCACTAATCTTAATAACATGCTCAGGATACTCATCTATCATATCGTGGAACTGTTGCTCCACGTTAGCCAAGAAGTCAGCATCCTCCTGAACAGTCGTATCAAAATCCTGCAACAAGCTTGCTTCAATGTTAGCAAGAAGGCCACCAACTGTGAGATTTGCACTACCTACGATTAGCCGCGCTTTGTTATGGCTTCTCTGAAAATAGACTTTCGGATGAAAAATGCGTGTGCGTGATCCAGTATCAACAGCGTAAACAGTACATCCGATACTTAAGGCCTTCTCTAATGCCTGCGCAGTCGTGATGCCATTCCGAACCCCTGCAAACACTATCGCTTGCGATGCGACGGCAGACAGCGTGCTCTCAATTAAAGATAAACCACGCTCTGTCATGAAGGCGGTACTGAGAATAACTTTTATTGTATCAGAATGATCAAGAATATTGTTGAGGTGCTTAGCGTGATCCGCATTGGTCACAGCCTGAAGGATATAATTTTTCATTCACTGCTCTCCTGATTGTGAAAACAGTATACATAATTCGTTTTAGAGCTGAAAATATTAAGCGCGACTAAAGGGGCATACGGCACCTTCAGTAGAGTTCATCCCTGTTTGGCTTTTTACGATGAACAACGTTCGTCCCGCTTCCAGGAAAGCGCCCTGTTCGCCTGTCCTCCCAGCTCAGGCAGTGTTCTTTGACCGGCTCGCTCTCTTTCTCTTTTGCCTGATCAACGACCCGAACAGCCTGAATAGCTTCTGCCTTACCTTTCAAAACAGACCCTGCCTTCGCCTGAAGCGCCCGCCTGACCCGCTCCCGAAAGGCTGGCAGCGGAATATCGAACGCCTCCCCATAACGATCCAGAAGCCAGAGACGGATCGATTCATACGACCAGCGCTCCGCGATGAATGTCCGGATCTGCTCCGCTTCCCGGATCAGCAACACGCGAGAGGCATCCAGCCCCCGAGGAATGGGTAATCCTGTCTGACTGTTCTCGTTTACAGCAGGCATTGCTCCTTCCTCAGGCAACTCTCGTTCAGAACCAACAGGCTCTTTCCCAAAAGGGGCCTTCCCCATAAGCAGCCTCTGCACAACCTGAGCCGCAGAAGCAGTCTCATCAGACCGGAAGCGCACGTAACCCGGCCGTGCCGGTGGCTCCCAAGACTTTGCCTTCCGCCTGATCCGCCCCCAGTCATCTTTTGCAAACCGGTGCAGTTCAAAAACCTGCTGCCGCACCCCCTTGAACCCCGGAAGTCGCACCAGACGCGCCATGACAGCCTTGATGGCATTGTCATCCCGTGTGGTCCGGATCGCAGCCTGGATCTCTTCCTGCCACGCCTGCACACGCTCTCTGGTCATCCGCCAGGACCAGGACACTTTCCCGTTCGGGGTCGGAAGCTGCACCAGCTCGAACTCCGTTCCCCAGAACAGCCGACCTTTTCTGTCTGAAGCCTTCCGGCGTCCATGCTCCTGCTGAAAGACATTACTCTCGCCCTCGGTAAACAGAAGCCACCACAGGAAACGCGTCGTTCCCTGTTCAGGATAGGCAAAGAAACGCACACCGGCCGCGCCCTGCCTGCGCTGACGGCACCGCTGCCATCGGGACAGTCCTATGTCATAGCGCTCTGCAAATTTATCTTCGAGCGCCAGAAATTTATCTGCCGCGATAACCCCGGAGACATGCCAGACATACCCACGGGCCACAGCATTCTGAAGGGCCTGCATGACGGATGTCTTGTGCACCGGGATCTGCATCTCTTACCTTCACTCAACCCCAGAAACCGCAGTTTTCAGCGGCGTCTCTAAAACTCATGGAAACGGTCGAATATGTTCGAAAAAACATGATAACTCACGGTTCTGCAACATCATATAAATTAAAAATTCCCGATAAAAAATGAGCTTCGCAACTTTATAATAGGAAGTTCCTCATGCGAATGAGGAAAACGTGTCTTCCGCACATCTGACTTGACCATGGTCCAGAGAAATTTTCATACTGGAAAACGGATGGAGAGACCGCCTCGGAAAAGACAATCTCCCCACCCTTAGCCTACAGACGACTACTCAACGGGTGACTTCAGAGCGGCCCCAACCGCTTGCCCCAAGGCTCAGGACATCCCCTAGTGTCCTGAGCCTCTACGCTCTCTCCTCAGCAGACACAGTAAACAGCCTGTCAGAACAAGCAGGAGAGAAAAAAAGCTCTCTGTCAGGGACGTTCGTGCCAGGGAAGCGTGCGCTTTTCTCCGAGATCGTGCGGATCAATTTCAATCCCGGCTTTCAGCAGGGCGCGCATCAGCACCTCTTTCTGGGTTGTATCCCGAAGAGCGGCTGTCCGGCTCAACGCCCGGATGGTTGTCTCAGTCACTTTCACATTGAGATTGACGGCTTTCTGGCGCGGCTGCGGCATGGATTTCTTCCTGGCAAGAGAGAGGAAATGCAAAGGGATGAATAGTTACATATTATAGTTGATAAACTTATAGTGTGTAAGTCGTCACGGTCCCTGCATGGACATGAAACGGCTTGTCG
The DNA here is from genome assembly GCF_002153655.1 of Acetobacter okinawensis. Classification (GTDB taxonomy): domain Bacteria; phylum Pseudomonadota; class Alphaproteobacteria; order Acetobacterales; family Acetobacteraceae; genus Acetobacter; species Acetobacter okinawensis_A. The sequence continues at coordinate 1,843 of NZ_JOPJ01000023.1, read as the reverse complement.
GAAAGAATTTTGCCCGCCTAAGGCAGGAGAAGGGGCTGACCCAGGAGCAGGTGGAAGAACGCTCCGGGTTCAGCCAGCAGTATCTCAGCGGTCTGGAGCGCGGTCACCGCAACCCGACAGTCGTGACGCTGTATGAACTGGCGCAGGCGCTTGAGACAACGCCTGTGGAGTTCCTGAAGCCTGTCAGTATGACCTGAGTGATTTTCGGGCGTATTTACATTGCCCGATCTCTTCTGTTCCGGCTGGAATACGCTTTACCTCATTTGTGCAACATCGGTCTCCAGCAGCATCCGGACATAGCGTGTGTAAGGGATGCCCTTTGCCTTTGCCCTGGCTTTCACGGCGTCCAGCAGGGACGCTGGCAGGCGCATGTTGAGGGCAGCCGCCTTGGGTTCGATCTCAAAGCGCATGGGCTTGAAACCGGACAGGTCATACCGGGTCAGATCGGCGGTCGCGACGAAATCCTCGGCCGCTTCATCACTATGCAGAGAGGGCATGGACCTATTTTTGCTGCTCATAGTGGTCGATCTCCTTCTGATGCATGTAACGGGCACTGATGGGACGTAGCCGGGTCTGACTGCTGACCGTCCTGAACATGAAGACCAGAAAAACGTAACGTCCGGCTTCAGTCCTGCCGATGGCCCGCATCCGGGGCTCACCTGGATGAGGATCAGCCATGACGGCAGGTTCTCCCAGCAGGACCTGCTCGATTTCCGCACGGGAGACACCATGCTTGCCACATTTTGGCCAGTTGCCGTCATCCCAGTCGAAACCCGCAATCTTCATGGAGATAAGATAGACATTTGTCTACACAAATGCAACACTATTAGAATCCAATGATCCCCGTTCCGTCTCCATCGTGTCTCCCTTGAATTTCGCGCTGGAGGACATCCATGATTGCGGTAAGCTCTCTGGAGGGGGGCGTACAAGGCGCAATTCCCATTACAGACAACAAACCAGCCATCACGCACGATAACGCCTGTACGGCCTTCCTGTGGCGTCAGACGGACATGTTGTGACACGTGAGCCGCTGAATGATCGCCTGAACGCCAGTGTGCCTTGAGCAGATTGCGGTCTTGCCTGGTTCTTTTGGTGTTGCTGGCGTCGGGCGAGCGCGGAGCGGGAGCCCCGTAGGGCGCCAGAGGCGCCGACGCGGGAGAGGAAGGTGTGCATGGAGAGACGATGCGGAATGCATCGTCGATATGATTCCGTGCCGTAGGCATGTCCGTATTAGCGCAGCCCTGAAAGGGCGAGCAGGGGGATGCCGGGTGGGAGATCGCGCGAAGCGTGATCGGGGCGGCCGTAGGCCGCGAGCCGGCGGGGGCGTAGCCCCCAAGAGGCGGTGCTTGGGTTCAATTTGGCTGAAAATTTTTAAGCGATAAAAAGTTATCCACAGACCAGATGTTCAAAGGAGGTGTTAGATTCTGTGTTAAGCGATTTTGGCATCCATTTAACGCATTGATATAGAATAGGAATTTCTGCGTTTTTTTCCGATTTGGTATTTAAAACCCCGAACTTGAGGTATGGTATCTGAAACCCTGAATCTGCCTGTTGTCCATGAGGCCCTCCTGCCGAAGCGTCATCCGCAGCATGACTTATTCATCTGCGACGTGGCAGATGCCGTGCTTAAGGACGTGATGCCGCAAATGGAGCATCCGTTCTATTCCTTATCGAAAAAACCCGAGACGTCCGTTCGTCGCTATGAACATAACGGGCAATGGCTGGAAATCACGCCAAGCGTGAAGGGCCTTGTTACAATCTACGATAAAGATATTCTAGGCTCAGGACTCATTCTTTGAGGTAGAAGATGACGCTTGCTGCGATGTGGATTGCGGACATGAAT
>NZ_JOPJ01000022.1 GCF_002153655.1 Acetobacter okinawensis | reverse complement strand
GGGCAGGCCCCCGCCAATCCGGCAGCCGGAGAAGGCGGGCAGGCTTTTACGCGCGAGCAGGTGGAAGCCCTGTTCATTAACGCTGCCAGAGAAGGGGATGCGGACCTTCTTGCCCGTTTTCTGGATGCGGGGATGAACCCGAACCAGAGGATGGAAAAGGGCTACACCCCGCTGATTCTGGCCGCCTATAACGGGCACAGGGATGCGGTGCGCGTGCTGCTTGACCGCGGTGCCGATACCAATTTGCAGGATGAAAAAGGCTCTACCGCGCTCAGTGGAGTCGCCTTTAAAGGCGATGTCGTTCTGGCAAACATGCTGCTTGAGGCGGGGGCGGAGGTGGACGCCGCCAACGCTGTGGGCCGTACACCGCTTATGTTTGCCGTCATGTTCGGGCGTGATGATGTTGCCCGCGCGCTCCTTGGTGCCGGGGCGAATGTGCTGCTCCGTGATGGTGAGGGGCTGAGTGCCCTTGATCTGGCCCAGAGGCAGGGGAATGGTGCGCTCTTGCAGGATTTGAAAAAAGCGGTAGGCGTTTCTGCCTGATAGTAAGCGCAGGGGCATGGCGCGCAGGAGCGTGCCAGTCCGTTGTGAGCGAAGCCTTTTTTGAGCAACGGCCTGCCAGCGCAGGCCGTTTAACTTTTTGTCTATGGAATGATCAGCATGAGCCGCTTCTGGAGCCCTCTTGTTCACACCCTTACGCCCTATGTGCCGGGGGAGCAGCCCAAGATTGCCAATCTGATCAAGCTGAACACCAATGAGCTGCCCTATGGCCCGTCCCCTAGGGCGCTGGAGGCCATAAAAGCTGCAACAGATGACAGTCTGCGCCTGTACCCGGACCCCGAGGCACTGGCGTTGCGCACGGCGCTGGGCAAGCGTGTTGGCCTTGGTGCGGAGCATGTGTTTGTTGGCAATGGCTCGGACGAAGTGCTTGCCCATGCGTTTCAGGCTCTGTTCGCCCACGGGGAGCCGCTGCTCTTCCCCGATGTGAGTTACAGTTTTTACAAGGTGTATTGCGGTCTGTACAAACTGCCTTACCGCATGGTGCCCCTGAGTGCTGACATGCGCATTGTGGTGGAAGACTATGCAGGCCCGTGCAGTGGTGTAGTCATTGCAAACCCCAACGCGCCCACCGGGATTGCGCTGGGGCTGGACGCCATTCGCAGGTTGCTGGAGATGCACCCCGAGCGCGTGGTGCTGGTGGATGAAGCCTATGTGGATTTTGGCGCCCAGAGCGCTGTGGAGCTGGTCCGCGAATACCCTAACCTGCTGGTTGTGCAGACTTTCTCCAAATCCCGCGCACTGGCGGGCGCACGGGTGGGCTTTGCCTTTGGCCAGCCGGACCTGATCGAGGCCCTTGTGCGGGTCAAGGACAGTTTTAATTCCTATCCTCTGGACCGTCTGGCGCAGGTCGGGGCGCTGGCTTCGGTGGAGGATGAGGCGTGGTTTGCCCAAGGTGTGCAGCAGGTGGTTACCAACCGTACCCTGTTGAGCGAAGGGCTGGAGGCACTTGGTTTTGAAGTCTTGCCGTCCACGGCAAACTTTGTTTACACTCGCCACCCTGACCGTGATGCAGGAGAACTGGCCGCGCAGCTAAGGTCACGGGCCATTCTGGTCCGCCACCTTAAAGGCGAACGCACAATGGCGTGGTTGCGCATTACGGTTGGAACACAAGAGCAGTGTCAGGCGTTGCTGGATGTTTTGCGCGACAGTGTTCTTCGCAATTCGTAAAAACTGTCTGCTCAATTCGTCCAGTCGTCACGGCTCTGGTCGGGCCTGTACCGCATAGCAAAGCGGCAGGCGTACACCGGGTCGGGTATTAAATTTTGAAGACATAAACCATGCCGCAGCCCCAGCCGCATGGTCTTGATTTGATGGAGGATCTGTTCATGCGCGCTTATCGCGGCCAGATGTCTGATAACCAGCCAATCCGGCGTTCCCTGCCGGAAAAACAGAAGCAGCTGCGTGACCTGAAGGAAACGCTGGCTGCCATGAAGTCCCACACCTCCCCTGCATTGAAGGAGAGCGTGCGCAAACGTATTGCCCAGCTTGAAGCAGAGCTGACAGCAGCCCCTGTGCTCAAGGCTTCCAACCGGAGCGGCACGGCAGCACGGCCCCGGCAGGAGCGGGCCGCCACGCCACGCAGGCCAACAATACGTTCCCTTTAAATAATGGGAAAGAAAGGGGAGGGGTGGTTGACCGCTCCCCTTTTTGTGTGGCTTGTGCGTGTTGAAACTTTTTTGGGCGAGATTGTCGCTGCAAGATAAGCCGCGCTGCGGTGCATTGGAAAAAACCCCCTATAAGAGATGAGCAGAGCAGGGAGAGCGGAATTGGCTGGAACCACCTTATCTCCACTGACGGACCTGCTCTCTGAGGGGGGGACCCTCCTGCGTGATGGTCTGGTATGGGCCATTTACTGCCGTCCCGGGCAGGAACCGCAGGAGTTGGAGCGCGATGTGGTGGTCCATCGGCTCACCACGGGCAATTTTCCCCCCGAGTTTGCTGAGGGAGGGGGATGGGCGTGGTTCCATTTTGATATCGTCCACACCATGTCCCGCCATCAGATTGAAACCATTCCCTCCCTACCCGAGGAAGTGCGGCAGGTGCTTACCAACCTTGAGCGCAGCACACGTCTGGAAAACGAGGGGGATATTGTTTTTGGCGCACTCCCCGCGTTTGATGATACGTCGACTGATGATGACCGTAATGTCAGCACATGGCGGTTTGCCCTTGAGCCTGACCTGCTGCTGACAACCCGCCGCCACCCCATACCCGCTCTTGGCGTGGTGTTCCACGAACTCAAGCGGGGGCTTGTGCCCCGCTCCCCTGCCAGGGTGGTGGACCGTGCCCTGCTGGAATTTGCCGATACCTTGCGGCGTGACTTTGCCCGGCTGGATGACCAGCTTGACCGGGCGGAGGATGTGCTGCTCATGCTCGACCGGGATACGGACCTGGGCCGTATGAGCGGTCTGCTGGGTATGGTGCGCCGCCGCTCCACGGAGTTGCGGCGTGTTCTGGCCCCAGTGGATCGTATTTTCCGTGATGAAGAACTCGAACTGCCCGAATGGGCGGAAGATGACCTGAAGGACCGCTCTCACCGGCAGGTGCATGCGGCACTCGATGACCTTCTGGCCCTACAGGACCGTGCCCGCTCCTTGCAGGACGAGCTGACGTCCAATCAGGCGGAAGAGACCAACCGGCGTCTGTATATTTTGACCGTAGGCACCATTCTTATGCTGCCCGCAACGCTGGTGACGGGCTTTTTTGGTATGAATACCGGCGGCATGTTCCTGACAAATGGCACATGGGGTACGGTCGATGCTGGTGGGTTGTGCTTCCTTATCATGATGGGCACATGGTTTTTGCTTAAACTGATCCGCTTTTTGTAATAACCGCCCCAAGGGTAATGCGGTGCAGGCCGGTGTGTGGCGGACAGATGTGTCTGCCATAAAATTAGCCATATTGGGCGCTACAGGCGTGTGCCCTGCTGCTACGGGTCAAATGGTTTTTGTGTCTGCTTGGGTCATTGCAAAGTGGTCATGCCTGTTGTGTTTGCACAAATCAGAGTCGGTTTGGATCAAGATGCGCGCAGTGGGGCGGCACAAGCGTTTTGTTGCATGTGGGGTAGGGTCCGTATAAATACAGGGCCGTATTTTCTGGCGGGATCATGCGGGACCGGGCGTGGATCAGGCCAGATTTCCTGTGCTACGGCAAGGATGGATTGGACAGCATGACAGGCACACAGGCGCTCCCCCAGATGCAAGACTGCTGTGCCCCCAGTCGGCCCCGCAAACCCATACGCGCCATAAAGGGGGCTGCGGCTCTTGGCCTGCTGGCTTTGCTTGCTGCCTGCGCCAGCCAGCCCGGTGGCAGCGACATGGATGTGCCCATTGCGCAGGAAGCCGAATTTTACCGCGCCCATGCCCGCTCCTATTACGCTCCACCCGGCCCGGCGGACGACCCGTGGGGGCCGTATATCCGCGAGGCCTCCAAGCGCTTTGATGTGCCAGAGGAGTGGGTGCGCGCAGTTATCCAGCAGGAATCGGGTGGCAAGCTGTTCCACGATGGTCAACTGGTCACTTCTGGCCCCGGTGCCATGGGGCTGATGCAGCTTATGCCCCCAACGTATGATGAGATGCGCGCCGCCTATAATCTGGGGGGAGATGCCTACGAACCACACGATAACATTATGGCGGGTACGGCGTATTTACGGCAGTTGTACGATGTTTATGGCTCTCCGGGTTTTCTGGCGGCATATAATGCAGGGCCGGGGCGTCTGGAGGATTTTATCACCCGCAACCGCACCTTGCCAAAGGAGACGCGGAACTACGTGGCCTCCATCGGGCGGCGGATTGTGGGCATTTCGCCCCTCAACCGCTCGCAGGCCGATATGCAGGTCGCAAGCCATGACACCTTTACACAAAGTGCAACGGCGGGGGGGTATGCTCGCCAGCAAGGTGGCATCAGTGCCGTGCGTGCAGCGTGGTCAAACAGGCAGCAGGGGCAGGGGAGTATGCAGCCCGTGCAGGTGGCTGATGCGATCGGGGATGACGGGGCGGATACGACCCCAGCATCTTCGGCCAGTTATGGGCAGGACTGGCACCCTGTTTCACGTAAAACAAAGGTGGATGGGCTGACGGAAAGCCCGGCCGATGTCCGGGCAATCTGGGCTAAACGGCTGGGGGCAACGGCGCAGACAACACCGGATACCCCAATACAGGTGGCGCAGGCAGCGGAAGAGCCGGTGGATGATGCCACCCCTGCGGCCGAATCCGTACAGCCCGCGCCGGAACCGGCCAGAATGGCTGTGGGAACGGGGCGTACAGGCGGGAATTTAAGGCTTTTCCCCAGTGTTCATGCGGAGCCTGCACCCTTGCTGAGCAAAAAGGTGCGGGGGGTGGACGTCAGAAACTGGGCTATTCAGGTCGGCGCCTTTGGGTCTGCCGCTCTGGCGCAGCAGGCATCGGGGCGAGCACAGCAGCAAAGTAGCGCTCTGTCCGGCGCACATGCGCAGATTGCGATGGTACAGGCCAAAAAAGGGCGCTTATATCGGGCGCGTCTGATCAACCTGTCCCATACCGATGCCGTGGAGGCCTGCCGCAAGTTGAGTGGGTGTGTTGTTATATCCCCCCAGTCCCAGCCCTGAGCGGTTTTAAAAATTCATAACCTGCGGCGGGCTGTGGGGGGGCGCTGGCTCAGCCAGCCGGAGCAGGCTGCGCGGTTTTTGTCGCGGAGGCAGGTGCGCCCGGGGCTGCCAGAGGGGCATTGTCTCGGCCTGAATAGCGGTCAATAATCTGCTTGGTGGCGGCTGCGGCCTCCTGCGCTGCGGCCACGGCAACATCCCCCCAGTACTGGTCGAGCGAGTGGGCGTCTATATCGTGGAGTTGCGTTGCGGCTCCTGCTTCTTTGCCGCCTGCATCCACAACCCGCCAGACAATCTCTATATGCTGCTGGGGGTGGCCAGTGGTGCCTGCTGGGCCGGGGGTCAGCTTTACGGTAGTGGTTACAATAAAATCAGCATTTTTAGCAGAGTTCTGGAGCGTGTCTGCACTGTCGCGGAAGGCGGCGGTAAAGGCCTGCGCGAGCGATGTATTTCCATCCCCCGGTGCGCCACTAACACCAGTAAAATAAACCCGTGCGGCACGGTGTTTGAGGCTGTGCGGGTCTTTTTCCATGTCGTCAGCCTGAATGCCGGTCAGGGCCGTGGTAATGCGGTTGGCCGCATCCTGCGCGACCAGTGCAAAAAATGCCTGATCTCCGGCAGACCATTGCGCAACGGGTACGGGGCTGCCTTCCTGTGTGGCGCGGACTGTGTTCTGGGGGGTCATGACGGTATAGACCGGCACCACCTGCCCGTTGCGCAGTTCGGCCTGCATATTCAGCCACCAGTCCCCCTTGCGGGTCGGCTGGGCTATGGCGGGAATGGTCTGCTGGAGCAGTGCCTGTGCAACATCTTTTGCCCATAGCTCTGCATTGGCGTTGGAGAGCAGGGCATTGGGGGGTGTTGGCACATCCAGCCGGGAAGGAGGGGCGTTTGTGGCCAGCCCCGGCCCGTTTTTGCCCGAATGGGCAAAGGGATGCGGCACATCCAGACATCCGCTAAGCAGCAGCAGGGCAGAGCAGGGAAGGGCAAGGCGTAAAGGCTTCAGGCGGCCTGTCATGAGTTACGGGGTCCTGTAGCAATGGCAGAAATCTGGTGTCCGATAGGGCCACCGCCAGCAAGAGTACGCCGCCTGTGGCTGAAAAAACGTGCTTCGTCCGTGAGTGTATCCACACCCAGAGCAACAGCATGCCGGATGCCAGCACGCTGGAGGCGGAACACGCACCACCCGGCTAGATCAAACTGGTAATGGCCAGCCCGTTTGCCGGGGGCAAAAAAGCGGGCGGCCTGCCTGTCTGTGCTGGTAATGGTTGTGTGCATGTCTTCGGCTGTCTCGTAGCTTTCCTGCGCAATGCAGGGGCCTACGACGGCACTCAGGCTCTCCCGCGTGGCACCAAGTGCCAGCATGGCCTCTATTGTCGCTTCCAGAACACCGCTTAACGCACCGCGCCAGCCAGCATGGGCTGCCCCAACAACGGTACCCTGTGCGGTGCTGAACAGGACAGGCGCGCAGTCAGCCGTAATAACGCCAATTGCCAGATCGGGGTTGCTGGTTACCAGCGCATCTGCCTCAGCCCCCTGACCTGCGGCCCAGGCTGTAGTGGCGGTTATGACCGCTGGGCCATGCACCTGCGTTACTCCCAGCAGGCAACCTGCCTGCACCCCCATGTGGCTGGCAACACGCGCACGGTTCTGGGCAAGGTTTTCTGCCGTGTCCCCCGAGCGTGTGGAGCAGTTCAGGCTGGCGTAGGGGCCGGTGGATACGCCCCCCTCGCGGGTAAAAAAGCCGTGCCGTGCCTGCCCCAGCAGCGGGCTGGTCAGCGGAGCCAGACTAAAGGGGGGTGTGGGAGCACTGCTCATGCAACCGGGCCTTTTGTAAAGCCGGGCGGGACCGGCAGCGTGGGGGAGGTTATGGCCATGACCTTGAACAACACCCCCATTTTATCGGGGGCGGAGAGCCGGTTTGCCGCAGAGCGCAGCATGGCCGCATCCTGCGCGGAGGCTTTGCCTGCCAGTTGCTCCGTCCGTTCCATAAGCCCCAGATGCTGTAGGAAGTCGCCCTGATTTTCGGTTCCGTAGGAGGGCACTTCCGCCTTGCGGGCTACGGCAAGCAGGGCTGTAAAGTCCACATGGGTGGTCAGGTCCGCCTCACCTTCCTCAGCCTGAAGGGGGGGGGTCGGCCGCGCATGGCGCAGGGCCTGCAAGGAATCGCCCGTTGAATCTGTGCTGTGCCCGTAGTCAATAAACAGGGCCGCGCCGGGGGAATGGCTGAACCGGTGGGCAAGCCCGCGCACAATATGCTGTGCCTGCTCGCAAATCTCGACAACGGTATTGGGTTCAAGCACGCGGCTGTCCGGCAGGGAGGGAGGCGCGCAGGAGATCAGCTCCAGTGTTTTGTTGGCCACGTAGTGTTCATGCCAGCCCGTGCTGGTCTGGATGAACTGGCGGACGGGGAGCGCGTCCAAAAACTCGTTGGCCAGCAGAATCATGGGGCCTGCGGGTATGTCCTCCACATGCTTGTGCCACACGGGTTGCGTGTAAGGTTGCAAGATTTCGGCCTGCACCTGCCGCAGCCGGGGGGATGTTTCGACCAGATGTACGCTCAGGCCCTCAGCCATTGCGGGGGCCTGCCGCAGAATGACCCGCAGCGCATCAGCCATGAGTGTACCCCGGCCCGGCCCTGCTTCGGCCAGAATCAGTTTTGGCGGGCTGCCCATGCCCTGCCAGACCGTAATGGCCCACGCACCCAGCAGTTCGCCAAAAACCTGAGAAATTTCGGGCGCGGTAATAAAGTCCGACAGGAACGGTGTCTCGGCATAATACTGGGCGTTCACCCGCGCCATGAAGTGGTCAAGTCGCTCAGCGTGGTAGATGTGTGGTGCCATAGGTCCGTTCAGTTTTGTTCAGCGGGTTGATCTTGGGGCTCGGGCAGGCCGGTGTAAATGGGCTGGCGGCGGGCGTTCACAATCAGCACAAGGCCCGCGGCCAGCATGGGCAGGCACAGGAGTTGCCCCATGGTTATGCCGCCGGGCAGATAGCCCAGAAAGGAATCCGGCTCGCGGAAGAACTCGCAGAAAGACCGCGCACAGCCATACCCGATAAGGAATATGCCAGCCAGATAACCCGGGCGTTCACGCACGGATTGACGGCGCGAGATGGTAAAAAGGATCAGGAACAGCAAAAGCCCTTCGGTCAGGCTTTCATACAGCTGGGAGGGGTGGCGCGGGACAGGCCCCCCTGTGGGAAAAATCATGGCCCATGGCAGGCTTGCCGGTGCCTCGCGCCCCCAGAGTTCACCGTTAATGAAGTTGGCCAGACGCCCCAGACCCAGCCCGATGGGCACAGCCACGGTGACACGGTCGGCAAATGCCAGAAAATTGAGCTTGTAGCGCCAGGTAAACAGCACCATGGCGGTAATGACCCCCAGCGCGCCACCATGGAAGGACATGCCGCCATGCCACACTTCCAGTATGGAAACGGGGTGGCTGAGGTAATAGCTCGGCTGGTAGAACAGCACATACCCAAGCCGTCCGCCCAAAAGCACGCCAATGGTTACCCATGTCAAAAAATCGTCAGCCAGTTCTGTTGTGCCTGCGCGTGGGCGCAGGAGCAGCAGTTTGCGCAGCAGCATAATGCCCAGAACAATGCCCAGAATATAGGACAGGGCATACCAGCGCACAGCCAATGGCCCGAAATGCACCAGCACCGGGTCGAACTGTGGAAACATCAGAACAGGAAGCATGGAGGGGTCAATCCGGTGCGTGAGGGGCCAGTGGACAGGGCGGTTTGCGTTCAGGAACATCCGGGCAGGAACCGCCCACCGGCAAGGTGGGTCTGCGGAGGACTATAAAGGGCGTACCCGCTCCCTCCAAGCCAGCAATTGCGCAGCAGGCGGTCGGGGGGTGTAAAAACAGGTTACGGGCCGGTAGTCAGCGGGCTGTCATTTTCCTATCATGCCCGATATTGCCTCTTTTGTGAAAGATAAAGGTCAGACCCATGAGTGATGAAATTACGGTTGTTGCCATTCTCAAGACCAAAGCAGGCTGTGAGGAGACCGTGGCAAAGGCCATGGCCGCCTGTACTGCTCCGTCCCGCGCAGAGGCCACAAACCACCAGTATGTGCCCAACCGCGATCTGGATGACCCGCAGACACTGATTTTTATTGAACGCTGGGCCAGCAGGCAGGCGCTGGCGGACCATATGGAAACACCGCATTTTAAAGCGCTCGCGGCGGCTCTGGAAGGGCAGCTTGCAGCACCCTTGCAGATCCATATTCTCCAGCCGGTCGCTGGGGCCTGAGCAAAAACAGCCCGCGCGCCACACTGTTTGGTGGTGCGCGCGGGTGTGGTGGCTAGTGCAGGACAAACTGCTGGATCACCACCAGCACACCCATGCAGAAGGTCAGGAACAGGCTGTGCTTGAAGGTGCGTGCCAGCACAACGCCCTCCTGCCCCTTGAGCGATGTTACGGACACGCCGGTGGTAATGTTCTGGGGCGAGATCATCTTGCCCATGACCCCGCCGGAGGAGTTGGCCGAGGCAAACAGAACAGGGTCGAGCGAGAGCTGATGCGCTGCGGCAACCTGTAAATTGCCAAACAGGGCATTGCCCGATGTATCGCTCCCTGTAAGGAATACGGCGATCCAGCCCAGAAAAACCGAAACAAGTGGGAACAGCATGCCCGTGGAAGACACGGCATATCCCAACGTGTAGGTCATGCCTGAATAGTTCATCAAAAAAGCAAGGCCAATGGTCAGGGCTACAGTCACAACCGCCAGCCATGCCTGCCGTATGGTCGTGGTAATGGCCGCGCCAAACTGGCGGAGGGAGGTGCGGGTGAATATGGCGCTGAGAATGGCAGAAACCAGAATGGCCGTTCCCGTGCCAAGGGGTTCAAACTTCCACACCGCAGCATAAACCGATTTATACAGCGAGATGAAAACAGCATTGTCCAGCCCCGGCCAGTGCACGGGAAGTGCTCCAATGCGCGCAATGTGCAGCCCATCCCACGCGATAACCACACAAATGACCGTAACCCACGGAATCCACCCCTGCCAGAGTGGTACGGGGGCAGTTTGGGCACCATCCTTATGGTCTATCTGGCTCAGGTCTATGGCGTAGTCAGGGTCAGGTGCTGGCTGCCAGATGCGCAGGAACACAATGCTGGCCACGAGTGACACGCTTGAGGAGAGCACATTGCTCAGGCTGTACAGCCCCGCGCCGGAGATAACCAGCAAGGTCAGGGCAAAACTTCCCCCTGCCACAAGCAGAATGGGCCACGTCTGCCGTACAGAGCGCCAGCCGCCATACAGCGCCATGACATAAAAGGGAATAAGGCAGGCAAAGGGTGTTAACTGGCGGCCAATGGTTGCCCCCAGCACATCTGGTGGCAGCCCGGTAATGGAGCCCAGCACGGTGACAGGAATACCCAAGCCCCCGAACGCCACAGGTGCGGAATTGAAGATGAGCACATAGGTCAGGGCGTCCAGTGCGGGAAAACCAAGCAGAATCAGCAGGGCGCTGGTAATGGCCACAGGTGTGCCAAACCCGGCAACCCCTTCAAGAGCGGCGCTGAAGCAGAAGCCAAGCACAATAAGAATAATGCGCCGGTCATTGGGGACGTGCCGGATAATCCAGCCCCTGAAGGCATCAAACCGCCCATTATGCACGGCCACATTGAACAGGAGCAGCGCGCAAAGTGCGATCCACATGACCGGCAGGAGCGAAAAAACCACACCATTGGCAATGCTGGCCGCCGCCAGAGCCGGGGGCAGCCCCCATACGCCAATAGCAATGACCAGCCCTACAAGCAGCCCCCCGAGGGAAGACTGCCAGGCAGGGCGGCGTAAAACCCCCATCATGAACAGGGTAACAAGAATGGGGCATGCGGCCACAATAAATGAAAGCAGCAGGCTATGACCCACAGGAGCAAGAGGCTGTATGAACATGATTGTTCTCAAAACAAGGCGTTGGCCTCTCCCGTGATGGTAGAGAGCGTTTGAAGTAACGCGTGCTTCTGTGGGATGATGCAACAAAATTTCATGTTATGGAGCGCTCGTGCTGCGCACACCATGCGGGGCGTGGTGTTCCGGGGCAGGCATGGCGTGCGTTCCCAACAAAATGGAAGGTAGGGTCATGAAACATCGTGGCATCTGGCTGGGTGTAGGCGCGCTTGCCGTGTGCATTGGTGCGGTGGGTGGTGTGGTGCAGTACTCCCGCATGGAGCGGGCGAGCCTTGGTGTTGCGCAGGGCATGGGGCCAGACCCGGTGCTCCCTGCCCCAGCCGGGCGGGTGCTCCCCACGGTCAATATTGCCCACCCGGTAGGCTGGAAAGATGCGGAGCATCCCACACCTGCAGCAGGGCTGGCCGTTACGGCGTTTGCTACCCATCTGGACCACCCGCGCTGGCTCTATACCCTCCCTAATGGGGATGTTCTGGTCGCCCAGAGCAATTCACCAGATACGGATATCCAGACAGTCAAAAACCGTATTGCCAGCCTTGTTATGGGTGCTGTCGGGGCGGGGAGCCCCAGCCCGGACAAGATCATCCTGCTGCGTGATGAGCATGGCACAGGGCATGCCACCTTGCAGACAGTCCTGCTGGACCATCTGCATTCTCCCTTTGGCATGGCGCTGGTTGGCAATGAGCTTTTTGTGGCCAACGCCAATGCCATTGTAAAATTTCCCTACCATGCGGGGGACACACATATTACCGCACCCCCCGTAAAGGTGGTCGATCTGCCAGCCGGGTATAATCACCACTGGACCAAAAACATTCTGGCCAGCCCGGATGGGCGGTTCCTGTATGTTACGGTTGGGTCCAACAGCAATGTGGCCGAGCACGGCATGGCGGTGGAGGAAGGCCGCGCACGCATAGACCGGCTGGACCTGCAAACTGCTACGCTGGAGCCGTATGCGACTGGCCTGCGCAACCCCAATGGCATGGGCTGGGAGCCGCAGACAGGGGCCTTGTGGGTTGCGGTGAATGAGCGTGACGAGATCGGCAGCGATCTTGTGCCAGACTATATGACTGCGGTCCGGCAAGGCGGTTTTTACGGCTGGCCTTACAGCTATTATGGCCAGCATGTGGATGTGCGGGTGCAACCACCCCGGCCTGATCTGGTGGCCACTGCTCTTGTGCCGGACTATGCGCTTGGGCCGCATACCGCATCGCTTGGACTGGCCTTTACAGCCACCGCCCGGCTTTTGCCCCAGAGCATGCAGCACGGTGTTGTGGTGGGGCAGCACGGGTCATGGAACCGGCGGCCCAAAAGTGGGTACAAGGTGATTTACATTCCGTTTGTTGGAGGAAAACCCGCAGGCATGCCGCAGGACGTGCTGACAGGCTTTTTATCCCCCGATCAGGAGCAGGCTCACGGTCGGCCCGTTGGGGTTGCTATTGACCAGAGTGGCGCTCTGCTCGTGGCGGATGATGTGGGCAATACCATCTGGCGCGTGAGTGGCGCGCAGTAGCTGAGGAAGGGGGCTGGCAAACGGTGTGTTTGGTTTTTTGTGTCCTTGCATCCATGGCGGGATAATGGAACTCTTCTGGCATAAAACTGGCCCGGTGCGTGCATGCGGGCCTGTGTTTGGCACTATGGGGCGGACTGGCCCCATATAAGGGGTATTTCATGAAGTCCTTACAGCACCTTGTTGCCGCTGTTTCCCTACTTGCGTTAACTGCCTGCCATACCCCCTTGCCGCCTGTGGCCGCACCGCCTGCTCAGGTGGCGGGGGAGTTGACGCAGTATAAGCCGCTTGCCGCCGATCTGGGGGTCAAGGGGAGTGGTCCGTCCTTCAGTATCAGGTATCTTTCTACAAACGGGGTTACGGGTACGGGCCTTGTGCCTGTCACCGGTGTTGTCATCTACCCCGCCGGGCCTGCCCCTGCTGGTGGCTGGCCGATTGTTGCGTGGGCCCATGGCACCGTGGGCATTGCGGATAGCTGTGCCCCCTCACGCAACCCCCGCTCTGCTCGGGACCAGACATATCTGGGGGAATGGCTGCACCGTGGCTTTGCTATTGTCGCCACGGATTATCAGGGGTTGGGGAGTGATGGTACGCACCCGTACCTGAATGCCCGGACCGAAGCCTATAGTGTGCTTGATGGTGTGCGGGCGGCGCTGGCGGGGCTACCGGACTTGAGCAATAATATTATGGTTGTCGGGCAGTCACAGGGGGCGGGGGCGGCTTTTGCTTCTGCCGCCTATGCGCCAGCGTATGCACAAGCGTTGCATATACGCGGTGTGGTGGCCACGGGTATTCCCTACATGTCCCCCGAGGTAATCAAGGCCGTATTGCACGCCAAACCGCAGAAGAGTGAGAGCGGCATAGACCCCGTTGTGGCATATGCCCTGCTCATTGGCGCATCCGAGGCCGGGTTGAACCCGGCATTCAACCCGGAGCAGGCCTTTACGGAGCGGGCCATGCCGGAGTTCCATGCGGCGTCAGAAATATGCGCTCGTCCTCTTATGGAGCGGATCCGTGCGGAAGGGCTGACCCGCGCCAACGCCTTTGAGCCGACTTTGGTGCAGGCTTTAAGCCCTGCGTTCAAGGCTATGGAATTTCCCACCCTCAAGCTTGATGTGCCGCTGTTTGTGGGCATTGGTACAACGGACAGGGATGTGGCGCCTCAGGGTCAGCTGATGCTGGTAAAAGATGCCTGCAAGGCAGGCACGCTTGTGCAGGCGCATCTGTATAAAGGGCAGGATCATTCTCAGGCTGTGCTGGCCTCCATGGAGGATTCTGCAGCGTTTACCAAAGCCGTCATGAGTGGCGAGCCGGTGCAGGCTGTGTGCAAACCCGTCGCGCGGTAAGATTTTACGCCCATAGGTAATAAAGACCGCGTTCCAGCACAGGGGCGCGGTCTTTTTTGCAATTTTAAAAAAAGCGGAAATACAGCTATGGACCCGCCGCGATTTATGGCCTGCGGACGAGGGGGGGGACTGAATGCAGAATTACAAAAATAGTTTTGTAATCAGATCATATTTTATGGTAGGGAAAATGTGGTGCACCCGAGAGGACTCGAACCTCTAACCCCCAGATTCGTAGTCTGGTGCTCTATCCAGTTGAGCTACGGGTGCGCCGTGAGAGGGTGTTTAGCCGAGCTCTGGCGGGTCGGCAACCCCTAAATTTCATTTTTTTGAAATTTTTTCTAATGTCGTGCCAGAAAGTTATCTATCGGGTGGGTTTCCGGGCGGTGGAGCGTAATATGTGCGCGGCAGGTGGGGGTGCCATAAACGCCCTCAAATGTGTCCTCTACCGGGTGGGCCTCAAAAACCATGGGTAGGGGCTGTTTTCTGGCATCCTGCAAAACAAGCTGGGCATGGTAATGCTGGCGCTCTTTATTGGGCACGCCGCGCAGGATCAGATTACCGGTTTCTGGCACAAAAATGATTTTGTCAGGTTCGATCTGCATAAAGGACGGGCCTTCGGTCGGGCAGTCCCGGCCTTTGTCGGTAACAAGTGTGCCTGTCCAGTCTCCGTAAGGGTCGTTGGCGGCGGAGGTTGCTGCCAGTGCTGCCGGGGTGGGGGCAAAACAGGCCCAGCCCATGCCTAGCAGGGAGCAAAACGTCCATAACCGCAGGTATCTGTCTTTCATGGCATGAGCCTTCTGTGCTGTGTGCGCTAGAATCTGGGATGATAAACCGGTTGTTGCAAGCCTGTGCGAAAAACAGTTTCCCTCACCATTCTGGTTTTATAGGGTGACGGAGCCGCCGCATGGCATTATATCCCGCTGTCATACTTACTTAAGTGGTGGGTCTTTTGGGGTGTGTTGTATCGGCACTGCACAAAAGACCAACCCAGGACGCAGACCGGAAAGAAACCAGACCCATGTCCGATGCCGCTCAGCCCGCTTCTACCACTGTGTTGGATGAGGCCCTGCACCATGACCGTATTCTGATTCTGGATTTTGGTAGTCAGGTCACGCAGCTTATTGCCCGCCGTGTGCGTGAAAGTGGCGTGTATTGCGAGATCTGGCCGTTTACGACAGATGCCGAGAAAATTCGCGCCTTTTCCCCGCGTGGCATTATCCTGTCTGGCGGCCCGGCAAGTGTGAACGGCCCGGATGCCCCTAAAGTGCCGGATGTGGTGTTTGAGATGGCAGTGCCCGTGCTGGGCATCTGTTATGGCCAGCAGGCCATGTGCAAACAGCTCGGTGGTGAGGTGGAAAGCGGTGAGCACCGCGAATTCGGCCGTGCTTTTGTGGATATTGTAGAAGACTGCGCCCTGTTCCGTGGCGCATGGGCACGCGGTGGGCGCGAGCAGGTCTGGATGAGCCATGGTGACCGCGTGGTGGCTCTGCCGCCGGGGTTCCGCACGGTGGCTGTCAGTCAGGGAGCGCCTTTTGCCGTCATCGCAGATGAGGGGCGCCGCCTTTATGGTGTGCAGTTCCACCCCGAGGTTGTGCATACGCCCCACGGGGCTGCTCTGCTGGAAAACTTCACGCATAATGTTGCGGGCTGCTCTGGGTCATGGACCATGGCGGGCTTCCGCGACATGGAAATCGCCCGCATCCGTGCGCAGGTAGGCTCGGGCAAGGTGATCTGCGGTCTGTCTGGCGGGGTGGATTCATCAGTTGCAGCCGTGCTGATCCACGAGGCCATTGGCGAGCAGCTGACCTGTATTTTTGTCGATCATGGCATGTTGCGTGCAGGGGAGGCGGATGAGGTTATCAAGACCTTCCGTGGCCAGTACAACATTCAGCTGATCCACCGTGATGCATCGGACATCTTCCTGTCCGCGCTTGACGGCGTGACCGACCCCGAAATCAAACGCAAGACCATTGGTCGGCTGTTTGTGGAAGTGTTCGAGGAAGAGGCCGTCAAGCTCGGTGGTGCACAGTTTCTGGCACAAGGCACGCTCTACCCGGATGTTATCGAGAGCGTAAGCTTTACGGGTGGCCCGTCTGTTACCATCAAATCCCATCATAACGTGGGCGGTCTGCCTGACCGCATGAACATGCAGCTTGTTGAGCCGCTGCGTGAGCTGTTCAAGGATGAAGTGCGTGACCTTGGGCGTGAACTGGGTATTCCCGAAGTGATCGTCGGTCGGCATCCGTTCCCCGGTCCGGGTCTGGCTATTCGTATTCCGGGCAACATCACGCGTGAAAAGCTGGATCTGCTGCGTAAAGTGGACACGGTTTTCTTGGAAGAAATCCGGGCCGCTGGTCTGTATGATGCTATCTGGCAGGCTTTTGCCGTGCTGCTGCCGGTTCGTACCGTTGGTGTTATGGGTGATGGCCGTACATACGATCAGGCCTGCGCATTGCGCGCCGTAACCAGCACCGATGGCATGACTGCGGATGTCTACCCGTTTGACATGAGCTTCCTGACCAAAGTGGCCGGGCGTATTGTCAATGAAGTGCGCGGCATCAACCGCGTGACATACGACATTACGTCCAAACCCCCCGGCACCATTGAGTGGGAATGATCCCGCCTCTGGCATAGGGTGGCATCACCCGGCATGAAAGTGCCTTAAAGCCCGCAGAAATGCGGGCTTTTTTTGTGTTCTGGTCCGGCATTGTCTGGCAGCACATGGCATAGCGCGTGATACTGAGTCAGTCTGGACTCATTATTTATTCCAGCGGTCGGGGAGGATTGTCATGGATTTTGAAGATCTCGTTATAGCCTTGTCACCGCCGCCAAACCGGGTCGGGAAATCCGATGGCGATCAAGAGCACCATCTTTATGAAGGCGCGGTCATGCTCGCCTATGCCATGCACCTGTTGCGGACGGAGGACACCCGGCACATCCGTGTTCACCCCGATGGCGAGCACGGCAAGCAGTTCGACTTTGCAGCATGGTTGCTGCGACGTGGTTTTATCAAGGTCTCCACGATTGGCACCACCAGCTATGGCGGCACGTATCGGAACGCTACGGGGCAGGAGATCACTGTTCAGCCAAAATCGGGGCTGGGTGACGTGGTCGCAGAGGTGTGCAACCACATCATCTCCGCAGAATGCAAGGGCGGGATCATCAACACGCGGCATTCTGGTCAGGTGTCCCGGCTTTACAAAGGCCTGTGCGAGACGGTGGGAATGTTGATGGCAACACCCTCGCAGGGACGGCAGGTGGCTGTCGTCCCTTTTACGGAAGGCACTTTGCGTCTGGCCAAACGATTGGCGCCGCGTTGCGCTCTGGCTGGTATCGAGATCGCACTGGTCGGGAGCCGTGGCGATGTCATGGACGTGCGGCCCGAGCAAGAAGCGCGTTGAAATTCTAGCTTTGCAGGGTGGTGTAAGGTCTAGTGGTTTTTATGGGGTAGGGCGGTTGTGCCAGTCTATGCAGACATCGGACAGCCACAGGGTGAGTGCGGAGACAACCAGCCACAGGCAGCCCGGAATAATATTGAAATCCTGAATGACAACAATGCCGATACAAAATGCGGCAATGGAAACACTCAGGATAACAAGGCAGCAGAACACCGCTATAGGCCAGCTTTTGGGGAGCCCGCTTTTTGTCATGTCTGTTTCATACCCAAAAAACGGGTCATGCTCCCTTGTGTGCTTAATTCAGATGGAGGGGTAAACTTACTGGTCGAGCCACGGTGCAACGGGCAGGTTCTTCTCCCGCAGGAAGGTCGGGTTAAAGAGTTTGGATTCATACCGCGCCCCCCCATCGGCCAGAATGGTGACAATCCTGTGCCCCGGCCCAAGCTTGCGGGCCGTGCGGATGGCTGCTGCAACATTAATGCCAGATGACCCCCCAACGGACAGGCCTTCCTCTCCCAGCAGGCTGTAGATCACGTCCAGCGCCTCGGGGTCAGGGATGCGCTCTGCATCGTCAATAGGGGCGCCTTCAAGGTTGCCGGTCACGCGGGACTGGCCGATCCCTTCGGTAATGGAGGACCCGGCGACTGACAGGTCATTGCTCTTGACCCAGCCGTACAGGCCCGAGCCTTCGGGGTCGGCCAGTACAATATGGGGGGCTTTTGTGTTGTCACGCCGCGCTGCGTCATGCAGGCCAAGGGCTATGCCCGCCAGTGTGCCACCTGTGCCGCAGGCGCAGGTAAAGGCATCAACCTTGCCGCCCATCTGCTGCCAGATTTCCTGCGCTGTTGTGGCGCGGTGGCCCTCGCGGTTGGCGGTATTGTCAAACTGGTTGGCCCAGACCCAGCCGTTTTCTTCCGCCAGACGGCGGGAGACATGGACGTAGTTGCCCGGGTCACGGTAAGGCTTGGCAGGCACCAGACGCAGGTCTGCGCCGATCATGCGCAAAAACCCGATTTTTTCGCGGCTCTGGGTCTCGGGCATGACAATTACGCATTTGTAGCCGCGTGCATTGGCAACAAGGGT
Source organism: Acetobacter okinawensis (assembly GCF_002153655.1). GTDB lineage: Bacteria > Pseudomonadota > Alphaproteobacteria > Acetobacterales > Acetobacteraceae > Acetobacter > Acetobacter okinawensis_A. The sequence goes on along the minus strand of NZ_JOPJ01000022.1, from coordinate 34,624 downwards.
CAGCCCGATGCCTGTGTTGCCCGCTGTCCCTTCAACCAGAGTGCCGCCGGGTTTGAGCACACCACGGCGTTCTGCATCATCAATAATGGCAAGTGCAGCCCGGTCTTTTACAGAACCGCCGGGGTTCATGAACTCCGCCTTGCCGTAAATCTGACAACCCGTTGCTTCAGAGGCCTTGCGCAAAAGAATAAGGGGCGTTCCACCTACCGCGCCGGGCATGTCGGGCGAGAGGGAGGTCCAGCCGGTATGGGGGGAGGACGTTGCGCTTTCGGTCATCTGTGTACCCTGCTTGTTATGGTCGGGTTGGGTGATCGGGGCTGGTCAGTGTTGGGGGGAGGGCCCCTGTAACCTACCGGCCTGCATCGGGTTCTTCTTCGGCATCATATAGCACTTCAAGAACAGCACACCAAGGATAGCGTGGGTCGTAGCTTTGCCCGGCGGGGCTTGCCAGCCGCCCCTGCTCATCTGTGGGGACGTGGGTCAGGGCTACGGCATCGTCAATATTTCCGCCAATAATGCTGAGCTGGCGGCCAAAGGGTGGCCCATTCTGGCCTGTGGCGACCACATAGCCGCAATGCGCGGGAAAGCCGTATGAGGTGGGCAGGCTTGCAAAGCGGATGTTCTGCCGGCTACGCCCACGCGCAACACAGACCAGATCACCCGCTTTGGGGGTATAGGACGCAGGGTCGTGGGCGCGCAGGATGGGGGACTGCCCGGAGGCGGCCGCGTTAATATAGGTGGAATGGTTGGGGGAGTAGGGGAAGCGCTCATTGGCCCCGGCAACCCGCATGACGTAGGAGATGAATGCCGCCGACCATGCAAAAAATCCGTCATGCACAAAATCGGTCAACTGGCCGTCTGCATTGTGTTTGCCTGTCCATGCGACCTCGCTCATGCCCGGGTCCATGCCAATCCACCAGTATTCGCCCACACGCTGCCACAACCCCGGTGCACGCTCGGGTTTGATTGCGGCAACCTGTGGTTCTGGCCGCTGCTCGGGGTTGTCGTCATTGACCGGGCTGCCGAACATCCGCCATTCACGCATGGCAATGGCCACAACGTCCTGACGGTTGAAGGGCTCAAAATTGCGCGTGGCAAAGTCCGGCACATGGGTGTTCAGGCCATACATGCCGGAGGATCCGCCACCTCCGTGGGTGGGTGAACTGCCCCCTGTGGAGGGCTGGGAGGTGCAGGCCGCCAGACACAAAGGTGCCAGAAGGGCCACAGTCAGCTTGCGTGGCATCTTGTCTCCATACCAGAACAGACTTCCATCGGGCCGAACAGGTGGCTGGTCCGCCATAACGAGCAAAGTCCCGTAGTAAGGAATAGGCGTCCTTTAAGGAGGGTGGAAGGGGTTTTATGCACCTCCAGCCCTGCCTGTGCTTTTTTATGTGTTCAGGTGTGTGGGGCGTCCACGGTAATGCTGGCAATTGTAGCCTGCACGCAGCTTATGGCGTCTTTTGGTGCCAGTTCCACAACCAGCCCCCTGCCACCGCCGTTGATGTAGAGCTTGTCCAGACCCAGTATGCTCTTGTCAAAAATAACAGGCACGGTTGTGCGCGCCCCAAAGGGGCTGATCCCACCAACCTGAAAGCCGGTCAGGGCTTCGGCTTTTTCGGCTCCGAGCATACGGGCGTTGCGGCCGCCCATAAGAGCGGCCACTTTTTTCAGGTCCATTTTCAGGTTTACGGGAATAGCGGTGCATACGACCTGTTTTTTGTCGATTTCCACCATCAGGGTTTTGAAAACCTTTTCGGGGTCAATGCCAATGCCCGCTGCGGCATGCATGCCGATTTTGCCCGGATCGGACACATAATCATAATCATGCATGGTAAAGGCCACCCCATGAGCGGCCAGAAAGCAGGTGGTTGGGGTCTGGAGTGTGTCTGACATAATCAGGTGTCTTTATCTGCTGGTGGAAGAGGTCAGCCCTGTTCGGGAAAAAGGGAGAGCAGACCTTCGGGTGTGGCGGCGCAGCAGCCTTTTTCCGTTATCAGCCCGGTTACAAGGCGGGCGGGGGTTACGTCAAATGCCGGGTTTGCAGCCGTGCTGCCATCAGGGGTGATCTGTACCCGGCTGATCTGCCCGTTGTCATCACGCCCGCTGATATGGGTAATTTCGGTTCCTGAGCGCTCTTCAATGGGAATTTCACGGACGCCATCGGCCACCTGCCAGTCAATGGTGGTGGAGGGCAGGGCGACCCAGAACGGCACACCGTTGTCCCGTGCGGCCAGTGCCTTGAGGTACGTGCCGATTTTGTTGGCGACATCGGCATTGCGGGTAACACGGTCGGTGCCGACAATAACAATATCCACCAGTCCGTGTTGCATCAGGTGGCCACCCGCGTTGTCCGCAATAACCGTATGCGGCACACCATGGCTGCCAAGTTCCCATGCAGTCAGGGCTGCTCCCTGATTACGCGGGCGTGTTTCATCCACCCAGACGTGTACGTTCAGCCCTTCATCATGCGCCATGTAAATGGGGGCGAGCGCTGTGCCCCAGTCCACTGTGGCAATCCAGCCCGCGTTGCAGTGGGTCAGGATGTTGATTTTGTCATTTTTGCCGCGTTGGGCAGCGAGTGTGCGCAGCAACTCCAGACCATGTTGGCCAATGGCTTCGTTTTGTGCGGCGTCCTCATCGCAGATGCGGCCTGCTTCGGCATAGGCGGCTGCAACACGCTCTGCCGGGGTAAGGGGGCGCAGGTGGGTCAGCATTCTTTCAATGGCCCAGCGCAGGTTTATGGCGGTGGGGCGAGTAGCTGCCAGCATGGCGGCCTGCTGTTCCAGCGCATTGTCGGAACTGTCCGTGCGCAGGGCCAGCGCCAGCCCGTAAGCGGCAACCGCACCAATAAGGGGCGCACCACGGACCTGCATGGTTTTAATGGCATGAGCCACCTGCTCAGGTGTTGTGAGCTGGAGCACGTCCAGTGCGAAGGGCAGGCGGGTCTGGTCGAAAATATGCACGGACCAGCCGTCTTTTTCATTAACCCAGACACTGCGGTAGGGGGTGCCGTTAATTTTCATGACAAAGGTTCCTGATGGCGGAAGACAAAAAATCTCCCGCTTATCATAAGGTTTCTTTGACCCTGTGAGCAATATCTCCGTGGCATGACAGTTTTGCGAACATGAGTAGAACATATACTGCACGGTGGAGGGAACTGTTCTGTCTATTCTTGAAAAGACAAGAGTATTTTTTTGCATTTTCGGTGATTTTTGTTATGTAGAGGGGGAAATAGGCACGTTGTCTGATGTTGCGGAGCGTGCCGGTAATGGGTTTGTTTTTTATATTTTTTGAAAGACCGTTTTCTCTTCTTTGATTTTTATAGGAAGATGAAAAAAAGGATGCAGGAATGAGCGAGACCAAAAAAAGCCGTAAGGTTGTTACAAGTAAACGCGCACCGGCCCGCGCCGCTGTTGTTGCAACCCCCAAAAAACGTGCGCCACGTGCAAAACAGGACGTTGTAGAAGAAATTTTTGAAGTGGAGGTGGCGGCTCCTGCCGCACGTAAGGCTCGCCAGCCAGCCGCCGCACGCAAGACCACCAAGGTAGAAAAAGCAGCCAAGCCGGTAAGCACCAGAAAGACCACCAAGGTTGCAGCCGCTCCGGTGGAAGAGGTTGTAAAGCCTGCCCGCCGCACAAAAGCACAGGCAGCAGCGGCTGAAGCACCCGCCAAAGCACCGCGTGCCGCAGCCAAGGCAACAAAGGCAGCGCCTGCCAAAACACGCGCCAAGGTTGTGGCTGCTGAACCAGAGGTTGTGGTTGCCGCCCCCGCACGTGGTCGCAAGCCAGCCCGTAAGACGGCGGTTGTAGCACCTGCTCCTGCCAAACCCGTAGCTAAAGCAACCCGCAAGCGGGCAGAAAAGGTGGAAGAGGCAGAAAACGCCAAAAACCTTTCTGCGGTCGAGAAGCTGCGCATTGTGCAAGAGCGCCGTCGTCGCAAGCGTTACGAACGTCTGGCGGCTGAAGCTGAAGTGGCAGCAGCAGAAAAGGCCGCCCCTGCCCGCAAGCGCAAGGTTGCAGCTACCCGTAAACCGCGTGCCGCAAAAGCATAAGGTTTAAAAAAACTCGCTTATTGCACGGTTATGGTTGAGGTGAGATGCCTCGGTCATAACCGTGTTTTGGGGCGCTTAACACCAGATGGAATGGTATGAAGCCATAATGTCCGGTGATCAAAAGGTCTTGGCAGAGATGTTGCTTTGTTCAGGGCCTTTTTTATATCGGGTAATTCTACGGCTACCGCGCTGGCTTGATTGCGTAAAAAACTTAATTGCCACTTAACAGATAACAGACGGTGGCAAATTCGGCTGTATGGTCAGGGTCCGGTTCAAGAGCCTGTGCGACAAGAGCGCGTTTGAGGCGGAGCACAACGGGCCGTGCCTCATCATAGCCTGTGGTCGTGTCGGCTGTTTTTGCAAGCCACGGAGAAATCCCTGAACGCTCCGTGAGCATGAGTGGCGCGCGTCGGTCAAGGGGGAGGCCAGTGACCATAAAGTCCTGCGCGAGATGTTGCGGAACGACCATATACAAAAAAGCATCCTGGCCATCAGTAGGGAGTTTTTCGGGGGACGGGACAATACTGAGCCGAATTTCATCAGGCATAAAGCGCGAGCGTGGCAGAGGTGGGAGTGGCAGCGCAAACAGGTCTGCCTGCTGTGCATGGAGCGTGGTCGGGTTGAGTCTGGTTCTGGGGGTTTTTCTGCCCGCCCGGACAGGTTTGCACACCCTGCCATTGGGCAGGGGCAGCAGGTCTGGCTGAACAGGGCCGGGCTGTGGTGGCCGTTCCATCAGTTGGGGGTTGGGGCATGCCCCTTCTGGCCGGTTGCGGCCTGCGTGCAGTCCTCGCACACACCTTCCACCTCGACCGATGCGCTTTGCATGGTAAAGTTTTTTTTGCCACAAATGGTTTTCAGTACGTCCAGAACACGGGGTGCATCCGCTATTTCGGTCACACCACCGCAGGTCCGGCAGATCAGGAACTGGGCACTATGCAGGCAGGGTTCGGTCTGGGCATGTGCATGGTCATGGGTATGCTCATGCTGGAGATGCGTGCAGGGGACAAAGGCGGACAGGCGCTCAATGCGATGGATCAGTCCGTGTTCGAGCAAAAAGTCGAGGGCGCGGTAAATGGTCGGGGGGGCTGGCTTGCGCCCGGATGTTTTGAGCTGCTCCAGCAGGTCATAGGCTCCAACAGGTGCAGAGGCGCTGAGAATAAGGCCCAGAACATCCCGCCGTTGCTGGGTCATGCGTCCACCCTGCCCGGCACACAGGCGGCCTGCGTGGTCAAGCTGATGTTGAATACGGTCCGAAAAACCGTAGCCGTCATCCGGTTGGGTGGAAGGGGGCGTTCTGGTCTGCATGTTCATCATCCGTTCTCTCTTATTTCTAGCGTAAACGAGCCAGAAGGGGAAGGCCAGTCATGCGTGATGAGGTGACGGATGTGCGGAAGTAATGTAATATTATTACATATCATTGATTGGGGCATCAGCATCATGGTTTTTCCGGTTCAGAAAAAACAGGGTTTTTGGCTAAAAACCGCTTTTTGTGCATTGAGTCTGGCAGGTGCGCTCGGGTTTGGGGCAGGGGCAGCGCAGGCTGCCGCCAAGATGCCCCTTGTCGTGGCGGCAGAAAATACGTGGGGGGACCTCGCCGCCCAGATTGCCGCACCCGATATGCGGGTTGTCGCTATTTTGTCCTCCCCGACCGTTGACCCGCATGAATATCAGGCCACACCCGCTGATGCGCGGCTGATTGCCGCAGCAGAACTGGTTGTGGCCAATGGCGCCGGGTACGATTCGTGGGCCGATAAGCTGGTGGCGGCATCTGGCCTGCTGCCTGCCCGTTATGTCCGTGCCGACTCGTGGCCCGGTTGGGAGGAAGGGGGCAACCCGCATCTGTGGTTTAACATGGAGGCGGTCAGTGCGTTTGTTAAACACTTTGCCGAAGCCTGCGCGCACATAGACCCCGAACACGCGGACGGTTATTCAGGACGTGCGGCCAAAATGCAGATGGCCATTCAGGCAATCGAGGCGCATGCCGCGTTGTTGAAGACCCACGTGGCGGGCATGCATGTGGCTGCGACCGAGCCCCTGTTTACCCCACTTGCCGATCTTCTGGGTTTGCAGATGGATGAGCAGGCATTCCAGCTCGCCATCATGAACGATGTGGAACCTGCCCCATCCACCATTGCAAAGTTTGAGAGCGACCTGAAAGAACACCGCCTGAAAATGCTGGTCTATAACCAGCAGGTGGAAGAACCTTCGGTCCGTCACCTGCTGGAACTGGCCCAGCAGTCCTCCGTACCAACGCTGCCGCTGTCCGAAATGCTCCCCCCCCACAAGCACTGGCAGGTCTGGGTGCATGACATTCTGGTCCAGACCGGCCAGCTGCTTGGGGTGCAGCAATGATGACACCGGCCATCAAGGCCGAGCAGCTCAGCGTTTCATACGGTGGGCGGCGCGTGCTTGATCAGGTCAGCTTTGCCATCCCTCCGGGCAGTTTTGTGGCTGTGCTGGGGGGGAATGGCGCGGGTAAGACGTCCCTGTTCCGCGCCATTATGGGGTTGAGTACGCCAGAGCGGGGGTCTGTTCTGGTAGAGGGGCAGCCTGTTGGCAGGGGGCGTATGCCTGTGGGGTATATGCCCCAGATGCGCCGTATGGTGGCCGGGCAGATTAGCGGGTGGCACATGGTGGCTGCCGCCTTGCAGGGGCGGGCATGGGGGCTGCCGTGGTGTTCGGCCCATGCGCGGGCGGAAGTTGATGCGGCACTCGATGCGGTGGATGCGCGTGAGCTGGCTGCAAGGCCTGTCATGTCCCTGTCCGGGGGGGAGCGGCAGCGGCTTTTGCTGGCGCAGGCCATGCTGGACCACCCGCGTATTCTGTTGCTTGATGAACCACTGGCCAGCCTGGACCCCGCGCGCATGCGTGAGACAACGCGCAGGATTTACGATCTGGCCCGCCAGCGGGGCCTGACGGTGCTGTTCTCTACCCATGACATTAACCCGCTTATGGGGTTTATGGACAGTGTGCTGTATCTGGCGCATGGCAAGGCATTGCTGGGAAGTGTGGATGATGTCATGACGACTCCGGCCCTGAGCGCGCTGTATGGTGCGCCGGTGGAGGTTGTGCGTGCGAATGGACGCCTGTTTGTTGTAGCCGACGGCGGGGGGGATACCCTGCATTGTTGTGACTGTGCGGAGCACACGCGCTGATGTTTGCCTACGAGTTTATGCGCACGGCGTTTGTGGCCGCGTTTCTGGCGGCGTTTGTCTGTGGCCCTGTTGGGTGGTTTTTGGTGCTGCGTGGGCAGAGTTTTGCCAGCCATGCACTCTCGCACGTTGGTTTTGCCGGTGCTGCGGCCGCCCTGTTGTGGGGGCAGCCTGCGCTGCTGGGTTTTGGGCTGAGTGCGGTTGTCAGCGGTATGGGTATGGGGGTGGCAAGCGACCGGGTGGTCGGGCGCGATGTCATGATCGGGCTTGTGCTCTCCCTTGCCATGGGTACCGGGGCTTTGTGCCTGCATTTTCTGACCCGTTCAGCCGGAGCCGCAACGGCTTTGCTGTTTGGTGATATTCTGGGCATTTCCCCCTCCAGCCTTTACTGGCTGGCGGCTCTGGCTGTTGGCTGCGTGGCAGCGCTTGCGGTGATCAGCAGGCCCTTGCTGTTTGCCTCGCTCCAGCCAGAGGTGGCGGAGGCCAGAGGTGTAAATCTGCGCCTGCTGGATGTGCTTTTTCTGGCTCTGGTGGGGATTGCCTCGGCCATGTGCTCGCAGATTACGGGCGTTTTGCTGGTGTTTACGCTTATGGTTGCCCCCGCAGCAGCCAGCCTGCGGCTGGGCTTTGGCCCCATGTCCGGCATGGGGGTGGCCTTCTGCCTTGCCCTGATTGAGGCATGGGGTGGGCTTTACCTGTCATGGCTGACAGATTGCCCGGCATCATTCTGGATTGCGTTGCTTGGCAGCGTGGTTTTTGCCAGTGCCAATGGCGTGGCCCACCTGCGCGGGCGTTAAACTCCGGGCAGGTGGGGAGTGATGGCTTAACTCAGCAGCCAACTCAGGCACGTCCCTGCAACAACAGATGCGGTCAGTGCGGCATACAGGGCCAGCACCATCTGGTTCTGCGTGGCGGGAATGGCCAAGGCACGGCTTTGGGAAGATTTACGGACCATCACTCATGCTCCTCATATAAACAGGGAGGCAATGCCCTCAGTCAGGCAGCCTTCAGCCCTGATGACAAGGAAGAGAATGGTACCTGCGGTTGAAATAAACAAGCCCTTCCGCATTATCGTGGCTCACAAGGGCCTGTACTACGCCAAAAATAACACTATGGGTGCCGACTTCCACAATCTGGCTGATCTTGCAGTCAAAGCTGGCGGCGGCCTCCTGTAGCACGGGGGCCCCTGTTGCCAGCGTATGCCAGTGACCTGTGGCAAAGCGCTCCGCCATTGTGTTCGGGCTTGCAAAGTGGTTGGACAGGTCCTGATGGCTGGATGTGAGCACATTGACGCACAGAGGCCCCCCTTCACAAAAAGCGGAGCGTGCGCGGCTGGTGCGGTTCAGGCAGACCAGCACTGTGGGAGGGCTATCTGTTACCGAACATACGGCAGATGCGGTAAATCCGATCGGGTTATCCAGCGTTCCTGTTGTTACAATATTCACAGCCGCACCAAGTCTGGCCATGGCGTTACGATAGGCACTGGTCTCCGGAGCCAACATCTGCTGTCCTCATCCAACGGTTAATGGCTACGTGTTTGTGCATGAAACAAAGAGGAAAGCAATGATAGAGGATGTCCTTTCCGGCACGGCATGCGTGCAAACAGCCCGGCTTGGGCATCTGGGCCGTATCATTCTGGATAAGCCCGGACGGCTGAATGCGGTTGATCTGGAAATGGCGCAAGGTATTGAACGCGCCCTTACGGCCTGGCGGGATGACCCGCAGGTGCAGTCCGTGCTGATAGAGAGCAGCGCGCCCCGCGCTTTCTGCGCCGGGGGGGACCTTAAGGCCATACGGGGTGTGCTGCTGGCTCAAGGCCCTGATGTGGCGTTTGACCTGATGAACCGCGCCTACCAGACCATGCTGCATATTGCGCAGTACGCCAAACCTGTTGTGTCGTTCATGGATGGTATTGCCATGGGGGGCGGCGTGGGGCTGGGTGGGCATGCCCGGTACCGGGTGGTCACAGAACGCTCTGTTGTTGCCATGCCCGAAACATCCATCGGTCTGGTGCCGGATGCCGGTGGGTCGTGGCTTTTGTCACGCGCTCCAGGTGGTGCCGGGTTGCGGCTGGCGCTGACTGGTGGCCGCATGGAGGCAGCACAGGCCGTGGCCATGGGCTTTGCCGATTATATGCTCCCCTCGGCGGAACTGGATACGCTCCGCAATAGGCTTGCTACCGCTGCGGCAGAGGATGTGTTTGCATCTTTGCCGCCGGTGCCGCCTTCCGTACAAAGCCCGGCAATGGCGGAATATGACCCCCAAGCACCCCTTGGCCAGATTATGGAACGGCTGGAGCGCGCGCTCCATCACAGTGCGCAGGCTGACAGGCAGGACCTGTCACGCGCCTGCCCGACCTCCATCGCAGCAGCATGGTATGGCTGGCAGGCAGCCCGTAGTGCGCCCTCATTGCAGGATGCGTTTGCTGTGGAAGGGCTGCTGGTGCGCTACATGCTCGGGCGTGCAGATTTTGCAGAAGGGGTGCGCGCACGTCTGATTGATCGTGACAACGCTCCCATATGGCAGCCCGCACGCCTTGAGGATGTGGATGTTACGGCACTACAGGCTGTGCTTGGAGCGTAAGGGGGGTAGGGGAGCCTGTAACACACACGCTCCCCTGCCCGGGCCGAATGCTGGGTAGGGGAGGTGGTAGGGGTGTTTGTGAGAGGGGGAAGGGTCAGCCCCGGGGCGGGGTGTAAGGCCCTACAGGCAGAACAGCACATTTGAACTGGGCTTCCAGAATTTCAGCCGCAGCAAGGTAAACGGCGGACAGGCCGCAGATCAGTCCTTCATAACCGGCAATAACGGTCAGCCCCGGCTGGGCCAGTAGGTCTGCCAGTCCAAGCAGGGCAAACAGAATGACCAGCGTGCCAAAAATAACCTGATGTGCGCGTGTAGCCCGCAGTGTGCCAAGGAACAGGATAAAAGTGAACAGCCCCCACAGCAGCAGGTAACTGCCAACCAGTGCGGGGGAACTGGCGGGGACAATGCCCGTGTGCGGCATGGCGATCAGGGCCACCAGTGTCAGCCAGAATGCGCCGTAGGAAATAAAGGCAGTCATACCAAAGGTGTTGCCTACGCCATATTCCAGAATACCCGCAATAATCTGGGCGGCTCCGCCAAAAAGAAGACCCATGGCCAGAATGGCGGATCCCATGGGTACAAGTCCGGCATTGTGGAGGTTCAGCAGAATGGTGGTCATGCCAAAGCCCATAAGACCAAGGGGGGCGGGGTTGGCGCGCAGGGGTGTATGGAGGGGGGTATCGGTTTGAGCCATGGTGTTTCTTCTTATGGAAATTAATGTAATGGCTCGGTTATAAGTGGCTTTGTCAGGCGGAGTTCCCATAAAAAATATATTAATGCCGTAAAAACTATTTTATTAAATAAATCTGTAAAGTTTTATGCTCTCTAAAATTTGTTTTTTACAGTATTTTTATCATTTTTCATGCTGTTATCCAGTAATGACCGACTACGCCGCAGGGTGGGCGGAAACAGAAGCAGCGGCCTGCGGCCTGTCCTCGGCGGTGTGAATAGGGCCATGATCATGGAAAAATCCGGGGACCGAGAGAATAATACTGGCCGCCTGCTCCAGACAGGACAGGGTTCTGTCGCGTGTCAGGGATAATCCTGTCTCTTGTTGGGGCATGCTCCGTATGGCCAGTGCTGCCTGCTGGAGTGCGCGGGCCGTTTGCTCCGGGTTGTGGCGCAGGTGTGCAAAGGCGTTCAGGGCGTTTTTCAGTGTTGCGTGGGTCTGCGGGTCCAGCGTTGCGTGGGCCGCATTCCATTTGAGCCGGACAATCAGCCTGCCAAGGGAGAGTGATGCAAACGCGGCATCCGTATAGCCTTGGCGGTCTATGTTGGCGGGAATAAAGGACAGGCGCATCATCAGGCGGGAAATTTTCTGGAGTTGCATGCCTTCCCACGCCACCCATGGTTCGGTGCGGGCATACGGGGTGCGTGCCAGTTTTTGAATACTGCGGGTCAGGGATGTGACAAGCCGCGCTGCATCCAGCCTGTGGTCGGCAGGCAGAATAACCCGAAAAACTACGGCCAGCAGGGCGCAGGCGACCAGAATGCTCATCCAGTTGTTGGTCAGGCTCAGGTCATCATAAACAATCGGGTTATCTACCGAGAGCATCATGGTAAAAAACACCGCATACCCAAACGCGCCAATGCTGTAGCGGGGGTGGAACTGCAACCACACGCCCGGTAGCAGGAACAGGCACAGACTCAGCCAGAGCAGGGGGTAGCCATCTATGCGGGGGAGCGCCAGCGTATGGCACAAAAACCCCATGGGAATAGCCAGCATGGTGCCAGCCGCCATCATGGGGCTGGCCTTGGCGGCGGAGGGCGTGGTGGACAAAAGGCTGGATGCGGCAACGGTGTAAATAATCAGCAGCGGGCCAGAACTCCAGTGCAATACATACCACAACATGCCCGCCAGCAGGGCAATAAAGCCCCCGCGCACGCCGTTGCGCAGCGCGGTTGGCCATTCAAGGTAAGGCTGGATGTTGGCTTGGGTGCGGTCCGGGCGCAGGCTGGTCAGGTCATGCAGGGCCAGGTCCATCTGCACCAGTGCGTCACGCGTGTTGTCCAGTGCTGCCAGTGTGGTGGTGTTGGTGGTCTGGCGGGCAAGCTGTTCAAGTGTTTTAAGCGCGTCATGTAAACAGGTGGAGAGTGGGGTGGCGTTTGTCAGCCAGTCGGGTTGTTCGGTTAATTCCAGTACGCGGCCCAGTGTTTGGGCCACCAGAATATGCACGGCTCTGGTTTCCTCCTCCCCGGCGGAAAATGTCAGCCAGTACGGATGATAGCTGACAATCAGCCCGGTCAGGCGGCTTAGGCACAAACGCAGGTTACGCACGCGGTTTTGCATGTCCGGGTCGTCTGCTGCGGCAAATTCTATGGCCGGGGTCAGACCCGCCATGTTGGCCAGAAGCTTGCTGCGGCTGTCATAGATCGGTTGGCCCAACCCCCGAAAGGCCGTGTTGGTGGCCTGTGTTTTCTGCTCCTGTTGCTCCAGAGTGCTGATAACCGTGTTTTCCAGCGTTTGCGGCGTTACACGCTCGCTTTCCGCTTTATGAAAAGTCCTTGCATGGAGCACAGTTTCCCTGAACGCCTGCCCAAGCTTGTAGAGTACTGTGCTGGGCTTGCGCGGGGATGTCACCATAAACACGCAGGCCGTCACCACAATACCTGTGGCGACAACCGACAGGCGACTCATGGCGGACAAAAAGATGCCGTCCGGGTTTGCAAAGGAGGGGGCTGCAATAATAACAATCGTATAGCCGGTCAGCACAGCTGCATAGGCACGGAAAAACCGCAGGAATGTGGCCACCATGCAGGCAAGACCCACAAAGACGGACAGGGTGGCAAAATACAACACGGGGGATTGGACAAAAACGGCCATGACCCCAACGCTGATACCCGCACCAATCAGCGTGCCAATAAGACGCCACACACTCTTGGACACCATGGCCCCCACCGTGGGGTTGGCCACGATCAGCACCGTTGTTGCAGCGCTAAGGGGGGACTGGAGCTGAAAAACAAACGCCAGAAAAAGAGCAATCCCGATTGAGAGAAACACACGCAAGGTATAGCCCGCCGTCGCCAGCAGGCCATTCCAGCGTGCATCATTCGCAAAAACTGCCGGGGCAATGCGGTTGTTCACCCAGTGTGCCAGTGTGGTGGGCATGCTGGGCGTATCAGATTGTGAGGGCATGGTGCGCTTCAAGCAGGGTAGATAGGGAGTGTGTGAGGGTGCGGGCTTCGGCGGGGGGGAGTGCGCGCCGGATGTCACGCTCAAGTTCGGCGGCAATATGGTGGAAGAGCCTGCACTGCTCCTGCCCGGCCTCTGTCAGGAACAGGCGTTTGGCACGGCGGTCATGGGTATCGGGTTTGCGGGTTATCAGCTTCTGCTTTTCCAGTAGGTCCAGAATGCGGACCAGTGCCGAGCAGTCTATGTTCATGGTCTGGGCAAGGTCGCGCTGCGTGGCGCCTTCGGGCAGCATCCGCAGGTAGGCCATGGGCCGCATGACGGCAAGTGTCATGCCATGCGGGCGCAGGGCCCGGTCCAGCCCGGTGCGCCACAGTGTTGCCAGCCGCATGACCCTGAAGGTGAGCGCCATGCCGGGGAAGTGGGTCTCGTCCAGTTGGGGCATGGTGCGCTGGTCAGTCATGCAGGTCCATTAGGTTAGTGTCATTATAGTTGATATAAAAACTATCTGGCGGCAAAATAAGGCAACATGTGTTGTGGGTCAATCATGTTCCATGTTTCGCAGTGCCGGGTTCGGGGGCTTATGCATGCCGGTCGGGGCGGCTGCGTGGCCGTATGTCTTGAACCGGCCCGGTTTTGTGTGCATCATGCCCGGACTTGATGGTGCCCCTTGACCGGGGTGAAAAGGGAAGATCGGTGCAAAGCCGTCGCTGCCCCCGCAACTGTAAGTACCCATCACGTTCCGCCCGAACGCAGTTCGGGGGTAAGCCACTGCCTCCCCAACCGGGGGCGGGAAGGTACGGAGCGGTGCCGCGCACGGGCCACAGGCCGGGGCTGGCAGGGTACAAGCCAGGAGACCTGCCATCGCAAGTCTGGTAAACCATTCCTATGTGGAGTGGGTGAGTTCTGGCGTTGTCTGCTGGCGGGGTGCCCGGCAGGCACGGATGCACGACTGGGTGCGTTTTCTTTGCCGCATGCGTGGCAGAGGGCTGGGTGTAACTGCCCCCGATATCTGGCCAGCGTGCTTTTTCAATGGCGCATGGCCTGCTGGAAAAACGCATGACCGCGCAACCACTCCCGCTTTCTTCGGTCGGTAATCCGGCTGCTGCAGGCCCCCCCGTGCTGCATGTCTGTGTGACGTGCCGGCAAGGTGGCCCTGCCATGGACTGCCCGCCGGGCGCGCAGTTGCTGGAGCGTTTGCAGGACTTGCTGGAGGCGGAACGTCTGGCAGGGCAGGAGCCGTCCGCCACGCTGCGTCCTGTGGCCTGCCTTGCCGCATGTGATCGGGGATGCACGGCAGCCATAGCCATGCCCGAGCGCTGGACATGGCTGCTTGGCCATCTGGGAGCCGAAAAGGCGGAAGATATTCTGGCCTATGCCCGCCTGTATGCCGCTTCGGCCAAAGGCACTGTCATGCCATCCCGCCGTCCCGCATCCTTGGCCCATATGGTGCTCGGGCGTGTGCCTGCACTCCTTTATACTGAACAGGAAGAACCATGACTGCTGCCAAAACGCGTGTGCCCGTCACCATTATCACCGGGTTTCTGGGGGCGGGTAAAACAACCCTGCTCCGTCATCTGCTCAACCGCGCACAGGGGCACCGCATTGCCGTGGTGGTCAACGAGTTCGGCTCGCTCGGGATTGATGGCGAAATCCTGCGTGGTTGCGGGGTGGAAGGCTGCCGGGATGAAGATATTGTGGAGCTGACCAACGGGTGCCTGTGCTGCACCGTGGCAGATGATTTTTTACCCACGATGGAAGCTCTGCTGGACCGTGCTGACCCGCCCGAACATGTGGTGATCGAAACATCGGGGCTTGCATTGCCCAAGCCGCTGCTCAAGGCTTTTGGCTGGCCCACCGTGCGCAACCGCATGACCGTGGATGGCGTGGTGGCAGTTGTGGATGCACCTGCCGTAGCGGCAGGCCGCTTTGCTGATGACCCGCAGGCCGTGGAAGCCCAGAGGGCGGAAGACCCCTCCCTCGACCATGACAACCCTTTGGCAGAGGTGTTTGAAGACCAGATCAATGCTGCCGATCTGGTGGTGCTGAACAAGACGGACCTGCTGGACGCTGCACAACTGGATGCAGTGGAGCAGGATATTCGCAGCCATGCCCCCCGTCCTGTGCAGATTGTGCGGGCGACGGAAGGCAAGGTGGACCCCGCCGTGCTGCTTGGCATTGGTGCTGCGGCAGAGAGTGACCTTGCAGCCCGCCCCTCCCACCATGATGCAGAGGATGGCGAACATGAGCATGATGATTTTGAGAGCTTTGTGGTTGTCGTGCCTGAACAGCCAACGCTCGACCAGTTCCTGACCCTTTTGCAGAATACCGCGCGCAGCTTTGATGTGCTGCGTATGAAAGGTTTTGCAGCCGTGGCAGGCAAGCCCATGCGGCTGGCGGTGCAGGGCGTGGGTAGCCGCTTCCGGCATGAGTTTGACCGCCCCCTGAGTGCGGCGGAAGAGCGCACGGGCCGCATTGTGGTCATTGGTCAAAAAGGGCTGGACGCCAGCGCAATCGCTACCGCACTTGCGGGCCATCTGGCCACGTAAGGGGCTCTGGGGCATGCACCTTCTAGTCCGCGAAAGCCGCACACTGGATGAGCAGGACACTGCCGAGGATCTGGGGCTGCCCGGAGCGGATATAGTTGTCCTGTCTTTTACGGAGAGCGACCTGCTGGGCCTGCGCCATGCAGAGCAGCAACTCCGCGCGCAGGGGCATGCCTGTCTTCCCTCCGTGCAGGTGACAAGCCTTGCCCGCCTGCGCCACCCCATGTCGATCGACCTGTATGTGGAGAGCACACTGGCCGCAGCCAGATGCGTGGTGGTGCGTCTGCTGGGCGGTGTGGACTACTGGCGCTATGGTGCGGAAGAGCTGGCGCTATGGGCGCGTGAGCAGTCGGTGCCTGTGGTGTTCCTGCCCGGTCACACAGGGGGTGTGGGGAGCACTGCACAGCCTTTGACGGAGGATGATACCCGTCTGGCAGACCTGTCTTACGGTGTGCATGCGGAGCAGCGCCAGCGTCTGGGCGGTTTTTTTGCCCAAGGCGGGCCGCAGAACATGCAGGCCGCCTTACGGCTTATGGCGGTCCTTGCCGGAACAGGGGATGATGACGGCGCACAGCCCCGGCCCTTGGCCGCATGGGGTGTCTATCGCACTGTGCCTGCAACGCAGGGGGGCAACGGGGCAGGGGCCGCCTGTTCTGCGGTTATTGTGTTCTACCGTGCGCATCTTCAGGCAGCGGACATGGCGGGGGTGGAGCGTCTGGCCGAGGTGCTGGCCGGGCAGGGCTGTGCGGTGGAACTGCTGTTTGTGACCTCGCTCAAGGACCCGGAGGTGGCGCAGGGCGTGGCGGAACACCTGCGCAGCACACGGCCTGATGTGGTCCTGAATGCCACCTGTTTTTCTGCGCGCGGGGTGGATGGTTTTTCCCCTCTGGATGGGGCCGTGGCGCCTGTCCTGCAACTGTTGCAGCCGGGGAGCACGCAGGCGTTGTGGGCTGAGAGTGCGCGTGGGCTGGCCCGCTCCGACCTTGCCATGCAGGTTGTGCTGCCGGAACTGGACGGCACAATCGCTACGTTTCCTATTTCTTTCCGTCAGGAGGCGGCACCGGGGCTGCCAGCCCGGCGTGTTGCGTATGAGCCGGGCATTTGCATGGTTGCGGCCCGTGCCATGGCGTGGGCGCGGTTGCGGCATATTCCTGCGGCACAAAAGCGGGTTGGCATTGTGCTCTCCGACTATCCGGGCGCGGGGCTTGAGCAGGCAGGGGCACATGTGGCCCATGCCGTGGGGCTGGATGGGTTTGCCAGCCTGCATAATATTGTCCAGCACATGCACGCGCAGGGGTATGGGGTGGGGGAACAGCCCGTGCCAACGGCGCAGGATATGGCCCGGCTTATGCTCAACCAGCCTGCACAGGCGGTTTTGCCCATAGCGGCGTACAAGGCCCTGTGCGCAGAGCTGGATGCGGATTTTATGGACTCCGTGACAAGGGCATGGGGTGCTCCGGAGCAGGACGCGGCGGTAAGGGACGGGGTGTTTTATCTGCGTTATGCCACGCTGGGGGCCATTACCCTTGCCATACAGCCAGACCGGGGCCGGAGCGAGAACCGCAAAACCCTCTACCATGACCCGGACGTGCCGCCATGCCATGCCTATGTGGCGTTTTACCTCTGGCTGCGCTGCAGGCAGCAACTGGATGTGCTGGTGCATCTGGGCACGCATGGCACATTGGAGTGGTTGCCGGGTAAAGCTACGGCTCTGTCTCCCGCCTGCGCCCCTGCGGTGCTGACGGGGGCGTTGCCGGTCATTTATCCCTTCATCGTCAATAACCCGGGCGAGGCAGCGGCGGCCCGCAGGCGTCTGGGGGCGGTGACCATCGGGCATATGACGCCCCCGGTCATGCAAAGCAGCCTGTCGGGTGAGATGCATGAACTCGAACGCCTGATTGATGAATATGCAGAGGCCGATGGGCTGGACCCCCGCCGGGGGGCTCTGCTGCGGGCGGATATTCTTGAACGTGCCGCCCGTACGGGTGTGCTGGCCGAGAGTGGCGTCAGAGCCGCTAACCTGGATGAGACGGAGGCTCTGGCACGGCTGGATGCCTATTTGTGCGATGTCAAGGACCTGCAAATCCGTGATGGGCTGCATATTTTTGGCAAAACGGCTCCGCGTGGGGCAGCACTTGTCCAGACCATTGCGCAGGCCTGTGGCCGGGGGCAGGACCCGGCATTTGTGAGCGATGTAACGCAGCGCGTAAACCTGTGCGGCAAGGCGGAAATGGATGCCCTGCTTGCCGCTCTGGCCGGGCAACCGGTTGCCGCCGGGCCTGCGGGAGCGCCCACACGTGGGCGGATTGATGTGCTGCCAACAGGGCGCAATCTATTTACGGTGGACCCGCGGGCCTTGCCCACACCCTCCGCCGTGGTGCTGGCGGGCCGGATGGAGCAGGTGCTGCTGACCCGCCATTTGCAGGAGCATGGTGAACACCTGACCCGGTTGGTCATGGATATGTGGGGCTCGGCCAGCCTGCGCACGGGGGGGGAGGATCTGGCTCTGGCTCTGCGTCTGATGGGGGTGGAGGTCCAGCGTGCGGCTGGTACGGGGCATGTATGCGGGTTTGAGGTTATTCCCCTGCCCGTGCTCGACCGCCCGAGGGTGGATGTGACACTCCGTATTTCCGGCCTGTTCCGGGATGCATTTGCCGAGCAGATTGCCCTGTTTGATCAGGCTGTCAGCGCCGTGGCCGAGCGGCGTGAGCCCGATGCGTGGAACCCGCTGGCAGCGCAGGTCCGGGGGCTGGAGGGCGCTGCCCGCAAGCGTGCGAGTGCCCGTATTTTTGGTGCGGCTGCCGGGGCGTATGGCACAGGGGTGGAGGAGCATCTGCTCCACGGCACATGGGCCACTCAGGCAGATCTTGGTGCCGCTTGGCTGGAGGGGTCGTCGTGGATGTATGGCGGTGGGCGTGAAGGCACGCGTGATGGGGCAGCCCTGTCCACCCTGCTGGGCCGTGCCGAGACCGTGCTGCATGTGCAGGACAGTGCCGAGACCGATCTGCTGGAAAGCCCGGATATTGCCGCACACGAGGGCGGGCTTGCGGCAGCCAGCCACATGGCGGGGGGAGCGCCATCGGTCCTGCATGGCGATACTTCGCGCCCGCAAAGCCCCCGCTTGCGGGCCACAGCGGACGAAGTGGCCCGCATTGTGCGTGGCCGCCTTGCCAATCCGCAATGGATAGAGGGCATGCAGCGGCATGGCTACGCAGGTGCTGCCGAGCTGGCGCGCGGGCTGGATGCCCTGCATGGTTTTGCAGCCACCATGCCCCAGCGTTTTGACAGACAGTTTGACCTTGTGTTCGCAGCAACATTGGGCAACGCAGCGTGCGATGCGTTTTTGCGCAATGCCAGCCCTGCCGCGCGGGAGGCCATGCGCCAGCGCTTTGCCGAGGCCCTGCGGCGCGGCCTGTGGCACCCGCGTGGCAACAGTGTTGCCCATGTGCTCGATGGGGATGACTAAGACATGACAACACGGGCCATTATGGTTGCGGCCCCCCGTTCTGGCGGGGGCAAAACAACACTGACCCTTGCCCTGCTGGCGGCCTTTGGCAGGCGGGGTTTGCGGGTTGGCGCGGTCAAAACCGGGCCGGATTATATAGACCCGGCTTTTCATGCGGCCATTACGGGGCGGCCGGGCCTTAATCTGGATAGCTGGTGCATGCCTCACCCGCTGTTGCACGGGGTTATGGCCGCAGCATGTGAGGATGTGGATCTTCTGGTCGTGGAATCGGCCATGGGGCTGTTTGATGGCCTGTCCCTGCCTGACGGGGAGCGGGGTGCTCCGTCCGATATTGCCGCGTTTTTTGGCATTCCGGTTCTGCTGGTGCTGGATATGTCGGGGCAGGGGCAATCTGTGGGGCCTATTGCTCAGGGGTTTGCGCGCTGGTCGGCTGATGTGCGGGTGAGTGGCGTTGTGCTCAACCGGGTGGCATCTGCGCGGCATGAGCGTCTGGGGCGCGAGGCTGTGCAGGAGGCGGGCCTGCCTGTGTATGGCGCGCTCATGCGGCAAGGTGGGCAGGTTCTGCCAGAGCGGCATCTGGGCCTTGTGCAGGCCCGTGAGCACGGCAATCTGGCTGGTTGGCTGGCAGACCTTGCGGACAAGGCGGAGCGGGAGCTTGATCTGGATGGTATTTTGTCTGCTGCCGCACCGCTTGCCCAGCCGGGTGCTGGGGGGGCGCTGGCCGGGTTGCCCCCGCCGCCGGGCCAGCGCATTGCGGTTGCGGATGATGCGGCTTTTTCGTTCCTTTATGGTCATCTGGCGTTGTTCTGGCGGCAGGCCGGGGCCGAGCTGGTGCCGTTCTCCCCCATAGCGGACGAAGCGCCTGACCCGTCCTGCACGGCCTGCTGGCTGCCCGGTGGTTACCCCGAGTTGCATGCCGGGCAGCTTGCGGAGGCAGCAACATTCCGCTCCGGGTTGGCCCGGTTTGCCCAGACCCGCCCGGTCCATGGTGAATGCGGGGGGTTTATGGTGCTCGGGCAGGGGCTGGAGGATGCTCAGGGCGTGCGGCATACCATGGCTGGACTTCTGGACCACTCCACGTCCTTTGCACGGCGGAAGCTGAACCTTGGTTACCGAGAGGCCACTTTGCTCGATGATGGTGTGTTAGGGCCGCGTGGGACGCGCCTGCGCGGGCATGAGTTCCATTATGCAACCGTGCTGGACGCGGGGCGGGATGCACCACTCGCCAGCCTGAACTCAGGTCTGGGGGAAGTACTGGGGGCCTGCGGGGGGCAGCGTGGGTTTGTGTCTGGTTCTTTTTTTCATGTGCTGGCTACAGTACCGGAGCGGGTGGATGCAGCCATCCCTACTCCGTGACCCAAAAGGGGGTGGTGGTGTGCCGGGCTTGCAGGCAATGTGATTGGCAGACACAGACAACGGATTTGTCTGACCTGTCTTGCACATTTGAACAACGGACACAGAATTAAAGAGGAGACAGGCCATGCAGTCTTTTCCGGTGTTGCTGGTAAGGCATGCGCCCGTGCTGCTGCCCGATGGTGTCTGCTATGGCAGGCAGGATGTGGCGCTGCGTCCGGGGTGGGAGAAAATTGTATCCGGGCTTTCGGTTCTGGCCAAAGGGGCTGTCTGCCATGTGCTGTATAGCTCCCCCGCCCGGCGTTGCCGGGAAATGGCGCAACGGCTCGCACAGGCCACAGGGATGGAATTGCGCGTGGACCCGCGCCTGTCCGAGCTGGATTTTGGCCAGTGGGAAGGACTGCGCTGGCAGGATATTGAGCGCAGGCAACTGGATGAATGGGCCAAAGACCCATCAGCCTTTGCCCCCCCACAGGGGGAGAGCGGGCGTGCACTATGCCACCGTATAACCGACTTCTGGCAGGAGGTGCACCATAAGGGGGAGCCAGCCTGTGTGCTCTCGCACGGGGGGCCGCTGCGTATTCTCAGCGCGCTGGCAGCGGGTGAACAGCCTGAACTGCTTGCCCCTTCCATTCCGCAGGGGTTTGCACGGCTGTTTATGGTCGAGCAGGCGGTAACGCCAGCTCTGCCCTGTGCTCAGGCAGGTTAAGCAGAACGTACAGACCAAACAGACTGGTGGAGAACACGGGGCAGTATGAGCGATCAGCAGCACAACACGGCAGAGCACGACGCAGAACGGCATAGGGAGAAAATGCGCAAGCGCAAAGCCGTGCAGGACCGCGAGGTTGCCAGCAAAACAACCCGGAAAGGGCTGTTGCTGGTCAATACCGGGCCGGGCAAGGGCAAGTCCACGGCAGCTTTTGGTCTGGCACTGCGCATGCTGGGGTATGAGCGGCGTGTTGTGGTGGTGCAGTTTATCAAGGGGGCATGGCATACAGGCGAGCGCCGCGCACTGGAGCGCTTTGGTGATCTGGTCGAATGGCACTCAATGGGCGAGGGATTTACGTGGGAAACACAGGACCGCGCGCGGGACGTGGCAGCCTGCGAGCGCGCATGGGCTGTGGCCGTGCAGGCGCTGGCAAGGGAGGATGTGGCCCTTGTTGTGCTCGATGAGTTGAATGTGGCCCTGCGGTATGAGTATCTGGACATAGAGCGGGTTCTGGCAGATATAGCCGCCCGTCCTGTGGGGCAGCATGTGGTGGTCACGGGCCGCAACGCCCGCCAGCCCCTGCTGGACGCGGCTGATCTGGTGACGGAAATGACGCTGGTCAAACATCACTTCAAGGCCGGGGTCAAGGCGCAGGAGGGGGTGGAGTTTTGAGTGCCCGTGTTCTTATGTTGCAAGGCACAGGCTCAAGTGTTGGAAAATCCACGCTGGTTGCGGGTCTGGCCCGTGCGTTAACACGGCGCGGCCTGCGGGTGTTGCCCTTCAAACCCCAGAACATGTCCAACAATGCTGCTGTCACACTGGATGGTGGAGAAATCGGGCGGGCGCAGGCTCTGCAGGCGCGGGCCTGTGGTGTGGCGCCCATGGCGGATATGAACCCCGTGCTGCTCAAACCGCAGGGCGAGACTGGGGCGCAGCTTGTTGTGCGTGGCCAGCGGGTTGATACGGTGGAGGCCAGAACCTACCAGACGCGCAAAGAGCGCCTTATGCCGCAGGTGCTGGAGAGTTTTAAAAACCTTGTCTCCAGAGCCGATATTGTTCTGGTCGAAGGTGCTGGCTCCGCCTCGGAAGTGAACCTGCGGCGGCATGACATTGCCAATATGGGTTTTGCCCATGCCACACAGGCTCCCGTTGTCCTTGTAGGCGATATTGATCGGGGCGGTGTGATTGCAAGCCTTGTTGGCACACAGGTTGTTTTATCGGCGGAAGATGCAGAAAAAATAAAAGGTTTTGTGGTTAACCGTATGCGTGGTGACCCCACCCTGTTTGCCGATGGCATGCAGTTTGTTGCCCAAAAAACAGGGTGGCAGGCTCTGGGGCTGGTGCCCCATCTGCCCGATGTGCATGACCTGCCAGCAGAGGATGCCGCTGACCTTCTGAGCACTCTGCGGGTTCGGCATAAGAGGGGGCATGGCGGTACGCCGCGTTTGCGCATTGTTGTGCCCATTTTACCCATGATTGCCAATTTTGATGATCTGGACCCGCTTTGTGCGGAGCCGGGGGTGGAGGTTGTGCCTGCTCTGGAAGGGGAACCTCTGCCAGAAGGTGACGTGATTCTGCTCCCCGGCTCCAAGGCAACTCTGGCTGATCTGGCCTGTTTGCGCAGGCGTGGTTGGGCTGGGCAGATTGTGGAGCATGCGCAAAGTGGTCGGGCTGTTATGGGTATTTGCGGTGGCTACCAGATGCTGGGCCACAGCGTTGCTGACCCATCTGGCACGGAGGGAACTGCCAGCACCGCGCAGGGCTTGGGGTTATTGCCCGTTCATACTGTGCTGGGGGGACAAAAAAAACTTGAATACGGAACAGGTTTTCTGGCCCAGGAGGGGCAGCCTGTCGTCGGGTACGAAATGCATATGGGCCAGACAGACCGGGCTTTGGACGCCACACCATTTTTACAGCTTAACGGGCATGCGGAAGGGTGCGTGGCGGGTAACGGACTGATCTGGGGGACATATCTGCACGGTATTTTCACACACCGTGCTGCACGTCTGGCCTTGCTGGCGCGTGCTGGCGGGGCGGCATTTGCACCGGATGGCGTGTGGGCGCGTGCGGGTGAGGGCCTGCCCGACAACCATGACAGCACGGTGGATGCAGCATTGGACCGTCTGGCTGACCACCTGGAGCAGTATATGGACGTGGACAGTCTGCTCGCGCTGGCCCGCCCGCCTGTTTACGTTGATTAAGCTCCGCCGTGCGGCAGCCAGCATGGTGTTGGGGTTAACGGGCTATCCATTTGCGGCGCGCGGGGTTGCGGTGCTCCCAGCCGCGGCGCTCCAACTCGGGTGAACTGGCAGGCTCTTGCGGGTAGCCGACGCACAGATAGGCTAAAAACTGCCACTCGGGGTTGATGCCCAGCACTCTGTTGGCTTCTCTGGGGTCCAGAATGGACACCCAGCCCACGCCGATCCCCCGTGCGGTGGCTGCCAGCCAGAAGGTGTGAATGGCCATAACGGCGGACCATGTGGTGGTCTGGGGCATGGTGCCCCGGCCCAGACCACGCCCCTGCTGGGGGTTGGTTTCGCAGAACACGGCAATATGGTGGGGGGCTTCATCCAGCCCTGCCAGTTTGAGTGTGGCGTATCGCTGGGCGTCATCACCACCGCGCCCGGCCAACTCGCGTGCATTGCTTAAGGCAAAGTTCTCGCGGATTGCATGGCGGCGGGTTGGGCTGTCCACTTTTACAAAGCGCCATGGCTCACTCAGCCCCACGGAGGGTGCCATGCAGGCGGTTTCCAGCAGATGCTGCAAGGTGTGGTCAGGCAACGGGTCTGTCCGAAAATGGCGCACATCCCTTCGCCACGTAAAAAGCTGTTCAAGCTCGGCCAGAAAAACGGGGGAGAAGGAGGGTGCGTTCATTGTGCTATCATGCAGCCAAGTGCGGTGCACAGCAAGCCGGCAATCAGCACGCCGCAGGCCCGCCGGTACAGGTGTAACCCACGGTCCAGATCGGCGGTTCTTGCCCCCGAGGTACCGCTGCCAATCCATGGGTCTTTGGTCATGTGTCCACCGTAGGAGCGTGGGCCTGCCAGCAGGGTGTTCAGGGCTGCGGCCATGGCGGCTTCGGGCCAGCCCGCATTGGGGGAGCGGTGGCGTGGTGCATCCCGTCTGACGGTCTGCCAGATGTGGGGCCACTTCTGCCGTGGGGCTGCCAGCATAAGGCACAGGGCGGCAAGGCGGGAGGCTGGCAGGTTTATCAGATCATCCAGTCGGGCGGCTGCCATGCCAAAAGCCTTATAACGGGGGCTCATATGCCCGATCATGCTGTCTGCTGTGTTGACGGATTTGTAAAAAACAGCCCCCGGCAGCCCAAAGAGTGCGGTCCACAGGAGCGGGGCGACAATACCGTCGGAAAAGTTCTCAGCCAGACTTTCCAGCGCTGCACGCACAATACCCGCTTCATCCAGTGCTGATGTGTCCCGCCCGACAATCATGCTAACGGCTTTTCGGCCACCGGGCAGGCCATTCTGGCGCAGGGCCGTGCCCACAGCGCGCACATGGACCCACAAGGAGCGTTGCGCAACAAGTGTGCTGGCCAGAGCAGCCTGCACAAGCAGCATGACAGGCGCTGGCAAAAGAGTATAACCCACCCCCAGCAGGGCGGCTGTCAGGGCAACGGGTATGGCAATAATCAGGGCCAGCGCTACAAAGCCCAGCATACGGCGCATCTGTTCTGGAGTGTCTGCCTTGTTCAGTGCGCGCTCCAGCCTGTCTATCAGTGCGCCAACCCACATAACGGGGTGGCCGATCAGGCCCAGCAGGCGGGGTGGGTAGCCCCACAGGGCCTCCATGCCAGCGGCAAGGGCAGCAACCGGCAGGGTGATGGAGAGGGGAAAAAGCAGCATGGGAGGTGGGTATGAACACTAAGCAGACACAAAAGGTCATGGACGCTACCATGCCGCAGGGTGTGCCACCTAATGCTTTGTCCGCCAGTGGGGAGCAGGTGCCGCTGTTTAGCCATGGTGGGCAGGTCAAAGCCGTCATGCAGTATTTTGCTGGAGCAGAGCAGCCATTTGTTGACCTGTCGACTGGAATCAGCCCCTTTGCCTATCCGCTGGTTCTGCCGGAGCGCGGGGCTCTGCACCATCTGCCCGAGGAGGGGGAGGAGCAGGCTCTCCAGCAGGCAGCGGCCAGTGCTTATGGTGTTGCCGCACCCGATATGGTGGTCAGCGGGGCTGGGAGCCAGAGCCTTATTGCGTTGTTGCCACGCCTGCTGAAAGTGCAAAAAGCCTGTGTTCTGGGGCCGACCTATTCCGGCCACCGGCTTGCGTGGGAGCATAACGCTGTGCCGTGCGAGGGGGCTACACATGTGCACCAACTGAGCCTTGCCGCGCAGCAGGGGGGTGTGGCGTGTGTTGTCTGCAACCCGAATAATCCTGACGGGCGGCTGCTGGAGCGGCAAACTCTGCTCGCTCTGGCGGACCAATGTGCGCGGGCACAAAGCTGGCTTGTGGTGGACGAGGCATTTGGGGATTTTGAGAGCCAGAGCATGGCTCCCCTGCTGCCACATCCAGCACTTGTGGTGCTGCGTTCATTTGGCAAGACCTATGGGCTCCCCGGTGTGCGTCTGGGCTTTCTGCTGGCTTGCGCGCCCCTTGCACAGCGCGCGCGGGACCTGCTGGGGGCATGGCCGGTCGGTGCGCTGGCATTGGCCGCAGGGCAGCAGGCACTGGTGGATACGCAGTGGCTGGAGCAGGCAGCGCACAAGGCCCGCATGGCCCATGACCGGCTGGTTGGCATGCTGCACAAGGCGGGGCTTGCGTGCCGGGGCCAGTCAACCCTGTTTACTCTGGTGGATGTGGCGCAGGCTTATGCTTTGTGGGTGCATTTATGCCAGCACGGTATTGTCACCCGTCGGTTTGCAGAGCAGCCACATTGCCTGCGCATTGGTCTGCCAGCAGACGAGGCAGAATGGACCCGACTGGCGTGCGCACTGGCAGCATGGCAGGCAGGCCATAGCGCGGCATAGGGTGTTGGGGTGAGGGTGAACGTGTGGATTAGGGCGCTTGGGCCAGAATTATCCGTCTTGTCATATTTTCATCAAACTGTTTGTCACGCTTTCCTCTTCCCTTTTTTGCGGCATGCTTCATAGAAGGAAACAGGCAGAAAAGGATAACGCCATGCAAGACCAAGACGAAGTTGTCGTAGGCTACCTCATCCAGCGTGAAGACGCGGAGGGCGAACTGTCGTTCTGGGAGCCGCGGAACGAGTGGCAGGAAGACCCCAATGAAGGCAAACTCTACGAAAAAGTAGAGGAGGCGGAAGCCGACGCCAAAGCCCTGCAGGACGGTGATGACGCAACTATTACCGTTGAACTGGTCTTTGAAGCAGATGACGAAGACTGGGACGAAGAAGACGAAGAAGAAGAGGCCCCCAAGGCCTGAGCAGGCAGCACCGCGCGCCCCGTCTGTAAGGGTGTGGCGCGCGGTACACCTCCATGTGGTGCCTGCCGCTTGCAGTCAGGCCAGAGCGGCATAAAAGCTGAGCAGCAGGCATTCTACCAGCACTGCGCAGCCGCCTAGCACATCCCCCGTAAAACCGCCCAGAATACGTTTTGCCCATAATGCCACCAGCCATGCCGTGGCGCAGCCTATGCCTATGGGGGCTACGGTGTATGCAAAATAGGGCCACAGGGGTAGCGCCCCGGTATGCCCTGCAAAAGGCAGGCCCAGTACGACCGCCAATGCACAAATTACTGCTCCCCCCAAAGAGCCGCGAGGGATGGGGTACAGCATGCGGGCCAGTCCGTCCGGGCGGGCGGGTGGAATGGATGCTGGCAGCAGGAGCATGGCCATTCTGGCAAGGCAGGCGGTTATGGCGCAGGCCATAATGGCGGAATGCACAGGCAATGCCGCCAGAGCCGCAGCGCGGACCAGCAGGCTCAGGCTCAGTGCGATAACTCCATAACTGCCCACGTGGCTGTCACGCATGATGGCCAGTTTACGCTCTGGTGTGGCAGCGCCAAAGCTGTCGGCCATGTCTGCCAGACCGTCCTCGTGTAAGGCGCCAGTCAGTGCGGTCTGGCAGGCAAGGGCCAGACCGGCGGCAGCAAGAGCGGGCACATGCGCCGTGCGCAACAAGGCCAGTATGCAGCCGCTGCCTGCCCCAACTCCTGCGGCAACCAGGGGCCAGCACCAGATGGAGCGCGCCATTGGCCATGGTGCAGCACCTGTTCTGAAGGCAAGGGGGGCTAACCATGCGGCAGGCAGGCGGGTCAGCAGGGCAAGGCCACAGGCAAGGTCCAGCCTGCACCGGCTTGCCAGAGTCTTGGGTGGGGGTGGTGCGGGCATCATGCTTTTTCAGAGACAGCAGCCTGCGCAAAGGTTGCCATGCCGGTGTGGCAGGCAACTGCTGCGCGCAAAAGAGGAATGGTGAGTGCGGCGCCAGAGGCCTCTCCCAGACGCAGGCCAAGACCGCTTAAAATTGGTGTCATCCGCAGGTGTTGTGCCAGACGGGCGGTTTGACCAGTGGGGGTTGGGCAGTGGGAGAGCACTGTGTGGTCCAGCGCATTGGGGTGCAGGTGTGCCAGAGGGGCCACGGCTGCGGTGCAGACAAAACCATCCAGTATGACAGGAATATGCATCAGCCGTGCTGCAAGGGTGGCGCCGAGTGTTGCTGCCAGTTCATACCCACCCAGCCGCCGTGCGACGTCCAGCGGGTCGTCCAGATGGGCCGCATGGTGGGCCAGTGCGGTATCAATGACCATTGCTTTGTGCGCAGTGCCTGCTGCGTCCAGCCCGGTGCCCTGTCCTGCCCAGTCTGTGCCGCTCTGGTGGGTCAGGGCTGCGCACAGGGCTGATGCGGCCGTGGTGTTGCCAATGCCCATTTCGCCCAGACACAGCAGGTCGCAGTCTGGGGGCACTGCGTTAAACCCAACTTGTATGGCGGACAGGAACTCCGCTTCTGTCATGGCCGGGGCAAGGGTAAAATCTGTTGTGGGGGCAAGCTCATACACCGCCACTACAGCCAGTCTGGCCTGTGCTACGCGCGCAATCTGGTTGATGGCAGCGCCACCATGCTGGAAGTTCTGCACCATCTGCGCCGTAACTTCCACCGGCCAGGGGGAGACATGGTGCGCCATAACACCATGATTACCCGCAAAAATAAGCACATGAACATGCTCCAGCCGTGGGGTGGCGCTGTGTTGCCATCCGCCTAGCCAGCGTGTCATCTCCTCCAGTTGTCCAAGACTGCCCGGAGGTTTGGTCAGTGTGGCCTCTCTTTGGGCAATGGCGTGCTGCACCTGCGTGTTGGCGGGGGGCAGGTCCATGCACAGCGCGCGCAGTGCGTGCAGGGACAGGGGAGCGCTGGGGCGTGGTGATAAGGAAGAAGGCATGGCGGCAATTGTGTGCTGTTATGGAGGTTCAGGCAAATGGAAACAGGGCTGGACGGGCGTATGAGTGGCATAACCCTTTGTGCGGGGGCAGGTGGTGCGGCAGGTAGCCTGCTTGTGCTGGGCGGGGCAAGGTCGGGCAAAAGCCGCTTTGCCGAGAGCGCAATAACCGCCTTGCCCGGACCATGGATCTATCTGGCCACGGGGCGCGCGTTCGATACGGAAATGCACGAGCGCATTGCCCGGCACAAACAGCAGCGCAGTCAGTCGGGCTGGCAAACGGTGGAGGAACCGCTGGATGTGGCAGCCGTGCTCCGCCAGTATGCCACCACTCCTGTGCTGCTGGACTGCCTGACCTTGTGGCTGACCAACCTTTTGCTGGCCGAGCGTGATGTGGAGGGGCCGGTTCAGGCCCTGCTTGCCAGCCTGAATGTGCGTAAAGCCCCAACCGTTATGGTGGGGAATGAGGTCGGGCTGGGTATTGTGCCACAAAGCCCGCTGGGGCGGCGCTTCAGGGATGAGGCAGGGTTGCTGCACCAACGTCTGGCAGCCTGTATGGGCAAGGTCGTGTTTGTGGCCGCAGGGTTGCCGCTGGTGCTCAAGAACACAGGCATGCCAGACCAGTCATGACAAGCCCCGCCAGCGGGTGGGTTGTGCTGCGCGTATAACAGGGTTGGGGGAACCCCTTTTGCCCGGGGGCGTATGCTTTGCACAGCATACCTGTGCTTTGGGTTGCCTACAGTGCTCTTGCAGGTGGTAAAATGTGGCCAGCCTCTTGCGCAGTCAGTCGGAAGATGGTGAGTGGCGGATACTTGTGTGGGCAGACCTGTGTTGCCAGCAGACCCGTTTATTTTGGTTGAGAGATGCATATGTCGGAAACACCTATCAACACCCAGCTTCTGATCGCGGGACAATGGCAGGACGCGGCGGATGGTCGCACGCTCCCCATACTCGACCCCGCGAGTGGTGAGACCATAGGCAAGGTTGCCCATGCCTCCGTTGCTGATCTGGACAAAACAGTGGCCGGAGCAGCACAAGGGTATGAAACATGGCGCAACCTGAGCGCATGGGACCGTTACGCAATCATGCGCAAGGCGGCGGAACTGCTGCGTGAGCGGGCAGAATCCATCGGCCGGATCATGAGCCGTGAGCAGGGCAAGCCCCTTGCGCAGGCCGTGATCGAAATTAACGCAGCCGCAGGCGTTATTGAATATTTTGGTGAAGAAGGCCGCCGCCTGAACGACGAACTGGTGCCCCCCCGTGTGCCCAATGTTGAGCAGCGCGTGCTGCACCGGCCCATTGGCGTGGTGGCTGCCTTTACGCCGTGGAACTTCCCCATCAACCAGATTGCCCGCAAGCTTGGGGCAGCGCTTGGGGCCGGGTGTGGCGTTATTGTCAAGGCGCCGGAAGATACACCGGCATCCCCCGCCGAGCTGATCCGTTGTTTCTGTGATGCGGGTATTCCCGCAGGGGCTGTGTCCCTTGTGTATGGCACACCTGCCGAAATTTCGGAGTATCTGATTGCCCACCCCGTGGTGCGCAAGATTTCCTTTACCGGCTCAACCCCTGTGGGTAAGCACCTGGCCGCGCTGGCCGGTGGGCAGATGAAGCCGGTCACCATGGAACTGGGTGGTCATGGTCCGGTTATCGTGTGCCGCGATGCGGATCTGGACCAGGCAGCCGAGCGCGTGGCCGCAGCCAAGTTCCGCAATGCGGGTCAGGTGTGCATAGCCCCCACACGCTTTTTGCTGCACAAGGATATTGCCGCAGCGTTTATTGAAAAGTTCAAGGCCCAGATGAGCGCGCTCAAAATCGGCTGTGGTCTGGATGAGGGGGTGACTATGGGCCCGCTCATCAATGAACGTCGTGTCAAGGCCCTGACCGAACTGGTGGCCGATGCCCGCGCCAAGGGTGCGCAGGTATGGCAGCCCGATACGGCTCTGCCCAACAAAGGCTTTTTCTTCCCGCCCACGCTGGTGCTCAAACCCACGCTGGATATGCGGGTGATGCAGGAAGAGCCGTTTGGCCCGATCGCCATTATGGACGAGTTTTCCCATCTGGCGGATGCGCTCGCGGAGGCTAATCGCCTGCCATATGGTCTGGCAGCATATGTTTACACGCGTTGCGAGCGCACCCAGCGCCTGCTGGGCGAAAAGCTTGAAGCGGGTATGGTCGCCATTAACCACCACGGTATTGGGGTGCCAGAAGTGCCGTTTGGTGGGGTCAAGGATTCCGGCTACGGCACGGAGGGTGGTCCTGCGGCGTTGCGGGCGCACACGATCATCAAGCTGGTATCCAGCCTGCAAAGGCCTGCCGAGTACTAAAATACACCGCTATTTGCGGGGTGTTTAAAAAAGACCGTGCGCTGTTGTGGCGCACGGTCTTTTTGTATCAATTCCCCAAAAATTCAGAACGTGGCAGCAAGGCTGACGTTAAACGACCGCCCCATACCGGGCATGGGCATGCGGCCGGTTTTTATGTCCGATGTCAGAATACCACCAAGGGGCATGTAATAGGGCTGGTTGAACACGTTATCGATCCCTGCTGTCAGGGTCATCATCTTCCAGTTGTAGCTGCCGTTCATGTTGAGCAGCGCGTAGCCGGGGGTGTGCGGTTCGTTCCGCAGTGAGTCCACGGTGCTTTTGGCTTTGACAAAGTTCATCTCGACCCGGCCAGTCCATGGGCCTACGGTTTCGTTCAGGCCGAGTGTGCCGTTCAGCGGCATCTGCTGGTACAGGCCCGTGTGGGTTACCTTATCTTGTCCGCGCACCCAGTTGAGCACACCTGTGACCTCGCCTTTGCCATAACGGCTGGTGTTCCACACCGTATAATGGGCAGAGGAGTTGATGCCATACATCTGGGCGTTGTGGTTTGCGAACGTATACTGGTTCTGGTTGACGTTCATGCCCATAGGTTTGGGATTAAGGTTCACATTAATATAATTATGCACATAGGTGTAGTAGGGCTGCACCTTCAGCCCCCATCTCTGTGCGAGAGAGGGGTCATGCCAGTCAAACGTGACGCTGGCGGTGTTCCCGACTTCGGATTTCAGGTCCGGGTTGCCAACGTAGCCGTTGCCATCACCAAACCAGCCGATCATCGTGGACGCCATGGCGCCCTTGCCCCATGCGTAGCGTTCGTACAGATTGGGGGCGCGGGATTTGCGGGCATAGCCTGCCTCTATGGTCAGGCTATCTGTTGCTTTCCATCGTGTCAGGGCAGTGACATCAAAGTTCACGTCGGTGCGCCCATGGCTGCGGGCGTTAAAGTCCTTGGCGGCAGTAGCATCGGCATTGCTCATGCCCATCATGCCCATGGATGAATAAGGCGACACGTTGCCCGTATTCATCATCACCAGATCATTGCGCAGGCCCAGCAGGGTGGAAACGCGGGGCGTCCACTGGGCTTCCCATTCCGCAAAATGACCAAGCCTGTCACGGTGTCCGTTGTTGATGTTGTTAAAGGTGCCCGGTCCCATCATCGAGCTGCCTTTAAGCGGGGGCCACCAGTCCTTTAACCCTTCATGGTCGAAGGAGCTGCCAAGGCGCAGCGTGTGTTGGTGGCCAAGGGGAATGGTGGCTTTGACGGAATACCCTACCGAGCGCTGGTCATCATTCATGGGCATGCCTTTGGTGGCGGTGTGGCCACCCTTGTCATCCAGCATGTTCATGGCGTGGATGACGCGCTGCCAATGACCACGGGCTTCGAGCGTACCCCAGTCAAAGTCGCCCACGTATTTGCCGTTCACATAGGTGGAGCGGTTGTTGGTCATATCCATATACTGGTTGGCGAATCCCTCACGCGGGGCATCCTGCTGGCCAAAGGTCAGCGTGAGGAGGTGGTTCTTTTTATGCACGCCCAGAGTAACGTCATGGGTGTAACGCAGGTATTCGGTTGAGCCGACCTGACCTATGCCGCCCCCGCCGCTGTAGTCGCCCGACTGGTCGTAGGAGGCATTGTAGCGCAGGCTGAACGTGTCGTTAGCCACGGTCATGCTGCCTGCGGCAGAATAGCCGCCCCCATTGCTGCGGTATGTGCCGCGTGCGCGCCCGGTAAAAAGGATTTTTCCGTGGCGGGCAAAGCGCGGGTCAGCGCGCTCCACATCTATGGTGCCGCCAAGGCTGTCCCCCCCGTTGCTGACGGATGTCAGACCCGCAACGGAGGTTGCGCTCTCCACGCTGTCCGGGTCGATGTAGGAGAGGGCCGGGTTCATATGGTTGGGGCAGGCGGGGTTGATGCGCACACCATCCACAACGGTTGCCACACGGTCATCCGCCATGCCGTTGAGCACGGGCAGGTTGGCCAGCCGCCCCCCGCCATAACTGCTGAACCCCGGCTGGTTCCTAAAGAGCGAGGCCGCATCCGGGCTGGAAAGGCGGGACATGCGGGCCGAGGCTTTATCAACCGTGGAGGCGCTTAAAAGACTATCCGCAAGGGAGGCATCTTCCTGCGCGGTGGAAATGTCCACGCGTGGAAGAGTAACAACGGTTGCACCAAGTGCAGAGGGTGCGGCGCAGGGGAGTGCGCACACAGCCGCAGCCCATAGCCAGCTACGCTGGCCACGGGCAGAAAAAGGATAGGACATAAACAGAAAAACCCTGTTCAAAGCATACTGAGAGGGTCTCAGCTCACAAACGCACGCTTGCGCATACACGCGCGCGCAGAGCCAGAGAGCGAAGTGTCAGAAAGCCTGAAGCAGGGAGGATGGTGGTCCGCGAGATGGTGGAAGGCCCAGTATGCACACTGGGGGTGCACGTGGGGCAGAGGCCGCACTGCCACGGCGGACCCAGCGCAGAACAGGGGCGGGTAGCAGCAAAAAGACGGCGGGCAATGCAGCAAAAAATGCCAGCAACGGGCAAAGTGGGCAGCTTGCCTCATCATGATGGTGGGTGGGGTGCTGCTGACCTTTTTGCGCCATGGCCATGCAGTGCATGTGATGCATGGCCCCCTGCATGGGAGCGCAATGAACCGGCGGGGCGGGCTGCATTGCGCGTGGGGCAATATCCACCCCCGTCAGGCGGATGAGTGTTGCGCGGGGCAGTTCGTCAGGGAGGGAGAGGGACTGGAGCGCCATCAGCCCCACAAGGCCCGCCAGCGTCACCATGACCAGCGGCCATACAAGCAGCGCGCGAATAATGGGGTTGCGACGGGACATGGGGCGGGTCAGTAACTTTTCAAGACTCAGATGTAAACAGGCATTTTGCCAAACTTGTGCCATGTTTGCGCTTTTATGGACCGGCCTGTCAAATCAAACACGGCTATGCCATAGTTCAGCGCGGAGGCGTACCGTGAGCATATGGCATACAGACAGACAGGACCCCACAGGTCAGGTGGCTGCGACCACAGCCCTGTGTGTGCCTGAGCGGCATCTTGCCGGGGTTGTCCGGCAACACCGGCTTGCCTCTGGGGCCTCGCGCCAGAACAGGCTTGTCTGGCTGGCGGCTTTTGCACTGGCCATAACGGCCCATCTGGCTATGACCGTGTGGTTGATGATGCGCGTTGCCCCCCAAACCGGCACGCAGCAGCCTGCGGCAGTGTCCATGCTGTTTGAAGCGCCCAGAACCGCTCCGCCCCAAGCCGGGCAGGCCCGGCCGGAGCCGCTGGCCCCCCCCAGACCCGCGGCTGTGATGCAGGATATGCCGGACATGGATGTGCAGTCTCTCGCACAGGAGGAGGCTACGGTTCTTCTGCCGTCCGTGCAGCCGGAATCCGAACACCTGCCACCAGTATCTGCCGTGCCTAAAAAGCTGGCGCTCCCAACCTCACGTCATGACAGGGAGCCCCATATGAGCGCAACATCTGCCGCGCACACAGAGGCAACAACAGCAACAGGTCAGACACAGGGCAGAGCAGACAGTGCGGCTACCGGTGGGCAGTCTGCTGCCCCTGCCAGCACTGCTGCTGCCGGGCAGAAAGGGGGTTTTCAGCTCTCCTGCTCCGCGCCGGAAGCGCATTACCCCGTGTCAGCTCGCCACCTGCATGAGGAGGGGGAGGCTCTGGCCGAGGTCAGCATTAACACCAAAGGGCAGGTTATTGCTGCCAGACTGGTGAAAAGCACCGGCTATGATGATCTGGACGATCAGGCTCTGCAAACCGTCAAAAACCTGCACTGTACGCCACCCGGCACGGCTGTTGTTACCGGGCGTATTCCGGTTGGTTTTCATATCCAGTAATTGTGCTTGTGCCCGGCAGGGTTTTGCGGTAGGAGACTGTCCATTGCCTCTGTCCCGTTCGTCTAGAGGCCTAGGACACTGCCCTTTCACGGCGGCAACACGGGTTCGAATCC
>NZ_JOPJ01000021.1 GCF_002153655.1 Acetobacter okinawensis | reverse complement strand
CATTTTGCCCCCTAAACCACCCTCCAAATCACCCTCAAAAACGTCTGCGCTGACGGCTGTTGAAAGTCTCAATTTGAGACAGGTTTTGCAGTGTTACTGGTACGCAAAACTCACCCCGGCTGCGGGCGGTGCGGCGGCTCCGTCCTCGCCGGGGTGAGACAGCGAACACACCAGACGCCTAAAGGCGGCCTACGGCTGGCGCGTCCCACGCGCCATCTGATGCAGGCAGTCCCTTGTGCTGGGTAAGTGGCCTTTTTTGCTCAAGGCGGACGGAGTGAATGGATACATCACTCATTACCGGGCGGCATCATCGACTGGATGCAACAAATCCCCCCCCTTGAAGTCCTCGTTTGCCTGCTCAACCCCCTTGCGTCTGCGCCCCCATAGGGGGCTGTCGCTAACCCGGCTTCACAGCATCAGAACTACATCAGAACTACATCACTTTGGTTTCCTGATTGCATCAGGACTACATCACCTCAGCATCACCAAAAGAGATTTTCCATATACAAATGCACCCTTTTCGGTGCGGCCATTTTCAGAAACCGAAAGGTTTGCATTTGTATATGGAAACTGATGCTCGACTGTCCCGCTTGTGTCCCGGTAGCGGGGCGGACGTGTCCCGCTCCATCCCCTCCCGAACGGTAGTAAGGGCGCACTTATGCAAACTCTGTTTGCGTGCGTTTGGAACACCGTTGAGCCGCTGGCGAATAAGGCAGGATGTGAAGGGTGCACCCTTCACCTGTCCTGCCCAGACCTAAAGCCGCAAAAATCGGTGTTTATCGACATTTTGTGCAAAAAAAAGATGAGCAAAAGCCGCGTTTATCCGTCAAAGCCCGTCAAAAGCCACGTTATTCGATAAACAGCCGCACTACTCTGTTTTTGGCTCTGCATCGGCTTGCCGATACCGTCTGTATCGACGGTCAGCCGGGCGCCAGTTGAAGCCGACCCGCGAACCATCATCCTGACCGTCACCATCTGTCAGAGCGAGATCCTCGTCGCTCTCCTGACCGTCTCGCAGAAAGCCTTTGAGCAGTCCCCCGGTAGCGATGAACCGGAGCTTGTGAACCTGCCGCGTCAGCTCAAGAAACCATGCCGGGTCGGCGGTCATGTCCGAGGGCTTCACCGCATACTTGAGCGTCTCCGCCGCCGCCCGACGTAGTGCCTGGCTAACATCCCCATCCACTTCACCTGGACGAGCCTTAACCGTCCGCACATCCACACTCGGGGCATAGTTCAGGCGGGCTGTATCCCGCCACAACTCCACCCAGCGGGCCTGTTTGACGTAACTTTGCCCCCGAAAGTAGGACGGCGGCACCATCAGGAGCGCATGGAAATGCGGATGCGCCGACCCATCCCGGCCCCGTGTGACCTCTGTGGTGCGTATCCAGCCCTGCACCTGCCGGAACTCTGGACGTTTCACCAATCGGCCCCATGCGGCGTTCATGTCCTTCAGGACGGGCCGTAGAGCCTCTACAGGGCAATTCCGCACCGTTAGCGTCAGAAACAGCCAGCGGGCTTCCCTGTGGGCTTCTACGAGGCCGGGGAGTGCCTGAAAGAACCGGGCCTGCCACATGAGCGAACGTCTCCACTGACAGACGGGACAATGCCGCACCCGGCAAAACTGCGCTTCTCGCAGCCGGAGCATCATTTCCCCAGTTTCTGGGTCTGGGGTCTGCCCGAAGCGAAGAACGCCAGAGCACTTTCCTATGCGCTCGGCCAATCGCTCAAATTCGGACAGTTCGGAATAGATCGCCTGAACATCCGCAGCCCGTGCCCTGTGATCGTCCCACGGGGTATCCCGATGTGACAAATCGGAGAGAGCGGCATCTTGCCCTTGGCGTCTGTGCAGACGTTTGGTATAGTCTGTGCAGGTGCAGTGATGCACGGAAAAACCCCTGTTTTTTTGGTGTCTCGACAACTCCAAAACTAAGGGGTTTTTCTTTGACCTGTCAAATCCCAAAAAAACCGCAGTTGCTCTAGGCTCTCAGCCAGAAACACGACCGCGAATTATCCCTTAAGTATAAATACAAGGTATTTGGGGGTCATTTTGCCCCCTAAACCACCCTCCAAATCACCCTCAAAAACGTCTGCGCTGACGGCTGTTGAAAGTC
>NZ_JOPJ01000020.1 GCF_002153655.1 Acetobacter okinawensis | reverse complement strand
TTTGTCATGTCAGTTCTTCTTTATCATAACCAGCCACAAGCATCTTCTGCCTCTCGCTATCTTAAAAAGATGCCCTGCAACTTTGTGCAAAAGCATGAAAAATTCGTCAAAAAAGAAAATTCGGACACAAAACCACAATGTGCAACGCAGTTCTAATCACACCTGAATCCGGCAAGGTGAGGCCAGAAAAGCTGCATCCATTCCCTTTTGCATGTCTTTTTGTGTTAGAATTTTTTCTTCCAGAAGAATCTGAGAAACAGTTTTCCCCTCCTCCAATGCCTGCTTTGCAATGCGTGAGCATAAATCGTACCCTAACGCAGGCAAAAATCCTGTTAAAATTCCTGTGCTATTATGTAAGTTTTTCAAACAGTTTTCTTTATTGGCTTTAATACCGGAAATACATTTTTGGGTTAAAATCTGCATTGCGTTTTTCAGGTATTCTATACCATTAAACAGACAATGGCAGATAGCAGGCTCAAAGGCGTTCAGTTGCAACTGCCCGCCTTCAGCACACAGCGCAATAGTCGTGTCATACCCGACAATCATATAGGCGACCTGATTAACCATTTCTGGAATAACCGGATTAACCTTACCGGGCATAATGGAAGAACCTGCCTGCACTGAAGGTAATGATATTTCGCTTAATCCTGCCCGTGGTCCACTGGACAGCAGCCTGAGATCGTTACAGATTTTAGAGAGCTTGAGGGCTATGCTTTTCAACATACCAGAACAGGCAACAAAAGGCCCAACATCCGATGTTGCGGCCACCAGATCTGGCGCCACCTGCACTGTAAAACCACATACACCCGAGAGCGTATGGCAGACCATTGTGCCATAGCGGGGGTCACAGTTAATACCGGTTCCAATAGCCGTTCCACCTATATTGAGAATGGATAGGTCTTTTATCTGCTCATCAATACTTACCATAAATGGCGCAAGTATTCTTGCAAAAGCCAAAAATTCCTGACCCAAAGTCATGGGAACTGCATCTTGCAACTGGGTTCTACCAATTTTTAAAACAGATTTGAATTCCTCCGCCTTCTCCATCATCTCTTCAACCAGAGTGGCAAGGGCCACCTTGAAGTCATGCAGTAGAAAACAGAGCGAAATTTTTACGGCTGATGGATAAATATCATTTGTAGACTGGGACATGTTCACATCGTCATTCGGATGAAGCTGTGCATAATCCCCTTTTTTATACCCGGCCAAGCTCAGACCGACATTGGCAATCACCTCATTCACATTCATATTGGCAGAGGTTCCGGCACCACCTTGCAATACATCAACATTAAAATCGTTTTGATATTTATGTGGATAAGACAGTATTTCTTTACAGGCAC
Organism: Acetobacter okinawensis; assembly: GCF_002153655.1. Classification (GTDB taxonomy): domain Bacteria; phylum Pseudomonadota; class Alphaproteobacteria; order Acetobacterales; family Acetobacteraceae; genus Acetobacter; species Acetobacter okinawensis_A. The sequence goes on along the minus strand of NZ_JOPJ01000020.1, from coordinate 115,380 downwards.
TTTCTATCCACTCCGCTTTTTCCGGCGACAGAAAGCCTAATGCGGCATTAGTTTTTGCAGCGCTGGCCTTGATCAGCAAAAATGCACGCATGAACTCGGGGCATCGGCCAATCCCCACCCCGGTGACCGGAAAATTATCCAGAGCACGTTGTGTATGCACCCCCCAGTTTGCGCCATACGGCACAGCGCATGCACCAAGACTATCCTGTTCGACGCGCTGATTGGGGAGACGTTCTGTGATAAGTTCATGGCGAGATGGCATGATGATTATCTTTTTAAAATATTGATTGTAAAAAATGCAGTGTGGGAAGACTTACCTCCCACACCGTCATATACTCAGGCGAATATCTGCACTTTAGAAATCAAGTGATGTTTTGACGTAATACATTCCACCGTTAAATCCATAAGGGGAATATGATGCATATTTGGAGAGACCCTGCTGCGTATTGGCAATGGAGCTTGGCACACGGGTTGGGTATTTATTCCCCAGATTATTGGCCCCTACCCCAATGCTCCAATGCGGCATGACCTTGTAGTTCACTTCCATATTTGTAATAAAACCGGGGTTTTGCGTAAAAGGTACCGCACCTGCCCCCGTTGGAGCGGCCATGTAAATAATAGAGCCGTAGCGCATTTCCTGCACAAAAACAGACCATTTCCCCATTTCCCAATTCACGCTTATCTGTTCGCGGTTTTTGGGAGCGGAGTGTAGGACCATCATTTTGGTGTATTCATTAACAAGACTATCCTGAGCCGAACGAATTTCATTATCCGAGAAGTTAACACCAAGCGCAAAGCGGAACTTGCCCATGTTTTTGGTATGCAAGGTGTAATCCGCGCTCAGATCGCCACCAAAAGTCTGGGTATTATAAAGATTGGCGTAGTAAGAAATAGACGTAGCCGTAGAAAGATTGGCAGCATCCAAAAGGGCTTTCAGTGCTGTATCATTCGGGTCAACAGAAAAAGACTTTGTGCTGCCCATGCGGCCATTAATGGCAATGTAATACAGATTTCCAGTGACATGAAAATCATCGACAGGTGTTGCATCAATACCGATAGAATAGCTCCGCGAGTATTCACCCGACATTTTGCCAGCACCAAAATACTTGGCCACATCACTGCTTGATGGCACCTGATCGACCGTATACCCCGGGTAAGGCGCAGAGTAGAAGTAAGACAGCGCACCCAGAGTTGGCGGACGATACCCAGTATTGATGTTGGCCCGAACAGCCCAACGCTTATTAAAGTTATAGCGCGTGCCAATAGAGCCGGTTTCTACCGTAGCCATGTTGCTATAACTGGCAACACGCCCCCCCAGTGTCCACTCCCACTTTTTGGTCACGTAAAAATCCAGATTGATATTGCCTTCGTAAATATCGCGGCTTTGATGTGTCGCTGACATGGGTACGTTACCGGGGTGATCGGTCGCACCAAGCCCTGACCATGATGCCTCCTCCCCCTCTGTCATCTGGAACGTATCATGCCGATATTCTGCCCCAAAACGCAGGTTGATCGGCTTTGGTGCCCAACTGGGACGGAACGAACGCGACCCGCGCAGGCCTGCTGTCATTTCGGATGAAATGGAAGCGCCATCCTCAAACGAGGTTTGCGTGCTGTCGGGATAGGACACGTTTTCAGAATCCATGGTGCGATAGTTCTGCTTGTCCCGTGCGTAGGTTATGTACGCATCCCATGCAAAACCAAACTTGCGGGCCTTGATCCCGTTGTCAGTCTCAAAATCATACTGGTCCATGCCAATATACGGCTGGTTACCATCGGGGTACAGGTTGGTGTTGGTCCACGAACTGGTCGCTGAGCGGTAAGTTTCCGCCACATTGGAACGACGGTGCGAAAATGTGGACGTGCTGTAAAAATTATAATCACTGATCAGCGGTACAGACATGTTTTCGCTGATCGTTTCCAGCGTGGATTTTGGCGTTCCCAAACCGCGCTGAATATCACGATCGGCTGTCTCGTTCCGGCCGTCGTTAAAAAGAGTTCCGTAAAAATCACCACCACGCGTTGTTGGCTGCTGGTGCGTTACCTGAGCCGCAAGGTCCAGATATCCGCCATTATGCCCAAGGGCCATGCCATAATCTGCCGACCCATCCAGCCCCTGACCATCACCTGCATAATAGCCACTGTTTTTAAAGTTAATGCTGCCACCATGCGTATTGTGCTTGAGCACAATGTTGACAGCCCCTGCAATGGCGTCCTGCCCATAAAGGGCCGATGCTCCTTCAGTGACCACTTCAATATGATCGATGGCGGAAATGGGAATAAGCGAAATGTCACTTGGTTCACTCCCCCAGTTGGTGCCTGAGTTGGAGTTGAAGTTGGCACCAATATGCCGCCTGTGCCCGTTAACCAGAATAAGCGTATCATCCGGGGACTGCCCGCGCAGCTGCATGGTCTGCACAAAGGAGCTTGCACCACCACCGGGCAGTGCCGCCGTAGTAATGGCCGGGTTAGCTTGGGCCAAAGCGGAAAGAACACTAGTCTGACCAGTTTTAAGCAGTTCAGCCCCGGTTACAATTGTAACCTGAGTAGTGCTGTGCCGTGGGGTGGAGGGTGTAAACACGGAATTGACGGAATGCCCACCCACATCAATCGATTCCGACGACGCCATAAGAGCGGCATTTTTTTTACGCGCTGCCATTTTTGTCTTGGAAACAAGCACTGTTTTTGCAGCACTTTTGCCTGTTCCCGTGGATGCAGACACCGAATGAGCAGCAAAAACCTGCTTTGCCGGGATCAGGGCGCCCAAAGCAACACCTGCAACAAGGGAGAGTTGGAATCTGGAAAATTTAGCCATCGCATCACCTTTAAAAGCCGGTCAGGCCCACATCATTTCATTATCGTTATGATACGTTTCCGTGATGTTTTGGCGTCATACTGATTATTGATATATCGCCTAATCTAACAATTTCAGTTTTTATGTTTTTGAAAAACAGGTCTGTTATAAAAGAAAAAAGTCCATGCCCAGAAAGCATGAACTTTTCCTACCTAGGTAGGCATCACCCCTATAAATCTATGGTCTTAGCATCTGTCATGCCATGCGGATCGACTGGCGAACAGTTATCAGGGAGATACATGCCGCCACAATCAGGGAAATGGCACACGCATACCATGCGGCATTAAAACTCCCTGTGTAGGAAACAACATATCCTGTTACAATGGGTGCTGTCAGGCCAATGGCATTGCTGCATGTCAGGGTAACACCTGTTACCGATCCTATTTTGCTCCCATCTTCCAGCATGTCTGCAAGCATTGCCGTATTGGCGCCATTGGCGGCGATAAGGCAGCAAAGAGAAAGCGATAGAATAATAAGAATTGGAAACTCTGCGTGAAAAAATGGCAAGATTCCAATAATTGAACTTCCCATAATGCATGCAGCAACAATATACCGCCTATGGCTAGGGATCGCATGGTTTTTAAAGACTGCTCGCTCCAGCACGCGCCCCAGAATAATGGCGCCTACAGCCCCCAGCACATAACACCCAGCCGTACCGCTACCCGAATGCAGCACATCTATATGCAACTCATGCATAAGGTACACAGGAACCCATGACATAAGCAGAAAATTGAGAAAATTTTGTGTGCACTGGACCGACAGGATACCGCAGAACGTGCGGGATTTGAAAAGTGAGAGAACTTGCGGAATGGAAATGGGTCGTGGTGTCGCCTTTTCTGCCCCGACCTTGTCCCGATAGATAAGCCACCATGCCATTGACCAGACAAAGCCGATCATACCCAGAAATATAAACTCGTACCGCCACCCCATTTTGGTAATCAGATACGCCCCTGCCAGAGTGCCACTGGCAAGGCCAAGCTGCATTCCGGTTAAGAGAATGGTCATAACCGTGCCACGCTCTTTGCTCTGCGCCCAACCACGCACAATAGTAGCACCCACACCAAACGTTGGGGCTTCCCCCACGCCCAGCAGCATACGCGTTGCAATAAACTGCGAAATATTCTGCGCCATTCCCCCCAGCATCATGGCGCCAGACCAGACCGAAACAGCCAAAGTGCCCACCAGCCTGGCCCCCACAATATCAAGCATGATGGTTGATGGCAGGTTAAGCAGAAAATAAGACCATAAAAAGCTGGATGACACCCACCCCATCTGCACTGAAGACAAGGAGAACTCCCGCCCCAGGTCCGGCAGGGAAATGGAAAGAGCCGCCCGATCACCATAGCTGATGACGTACATAAGAAAGATCATGAAGAAAAAGACGTAACGAGATGTCTGCCTGCCCGGCACCTGCACACTCTTCTCCTTGTCGCAGGAAACAAAAGGCGACAGGATAGCAGGTTGATGATTCTGTTTTTTGTATGCTGACATTTTACAAACACCTGTGCGTTATCTGCCTCATGATGCAGAAAAAGAATTTTCAACGGCGTGCAAAAAAGCCTTTCTGTTCAGGCTTGTTTTTTAGGAGTGATTTGTTCATGCCGCAGCATCCACAGGCCTGAACCAATAATCAGGAATCCACCCGCGAACATGGCTATACCGGGCACTTCCCTAAACCCGAGCCACCCGATCAGCCCTGCCCAGATCAGGCCGGAGTAAGTGAATGGACCAATGGCGGACACCTGCGCCGATGCAAATGCCTCGGTCTGCAAAACCTGCGCAATACCGGCAAAAGCACCGATCGCCACCAGAGCAAACACTTCGAGCAGAGTGGGTTTCTGCCAGACAAATGGCAGGGCCGCAGCCGTTGCAACCGTCATAAGAATTGCCTGCCACATGGCAATGGTCGTGCTTTTTTCTGTGGTGGAAAGCTGCCTTATCTGCATTGTGGTCAAGGCACCAACGCCACCTTGCGCAAGGGCTACGCCATAGGCCCATGCAGGAACATGCACCGCACCGCCATGCAGCAGCCCCTTGCCTGCACCAACAACCACCACCCCTACAAACCCGATGGCCACGGCAATCCACCTTTGCAAAGATGGCTGTTCGTTCATGAAGGGAATGGAAAGCAGGATTAAAAACAGAGGCTGTGTGTAAGACAGAACCTGCTGCTCGGCCAAAGGCAGATGGGTAACGGCAACAACAGTCATGACCATGCTGATAAGCCCCACAACCGAGCGCAGCACATGCCCCGAAAAATGGTGCGTTTTCAGCACTATTCCCTTACGCGATGCAATGAGCACAACAAATGGCAGGGAAAAGAGATTTCTGAAAAAAACAATTTCCAGAACAGAGAGTGAAGACCCTGTGAGCTTTTGCAGGGCATTGAGCATAGCCGTGAACAGGGTTGCCAGCGACAGCAGATAAGCGCCACGAACAAGGTTATGCTTCATATTTGTGTCGCCCTCATTCCATATTCCAGAACTACCGCCTGCCGTTTTATTTTACTCCAGATATTATTCCGGTATCAAAATATTATGCTTGCAGTATTACATTTCAAGTCTTGCGCCAAACCTGCGCGGCCAATCAGTCCGGACGCAGGATTTGCCCGCCAGCCTCCATAATTTGTGACGCAATAGTCCGTGCCAGAACATCTGACCCCGGCGTGTCACTATGGAGGAGGATGGAGCGCGTCTTTATTGGCAGCGCTGTTCCATCCTGCGTAATGACGCCACCTTGTTTGAGAAAATAACCAATCCGTTCACGCATTAACTCTGGTTCGTGAATAACCGCGCCGGGTTGCCCCCGTGGCACCAGAGTTCCATCTGCCCGGTAAGCCCTGTCTGCCAAAAAGAGGTGCCTGACCCGCAGACCCGCTTTTTGCGCTGCTTTTTCTATCGGATGTCCCGCCATGCAAAGCATGACAAGGCTGGAATCAAGCCCCGCAATAACGCGCGCCAGCCTGTCTGCCAGGTCCTGATCACTATTGGCCATGGTACCAAAGGCGGCATGGTAGCTTACATGCTCAACACGCACACCATGGCGGGTGGCAATGCCTTTTAACGCACCAATCTGGTAGGCCAGCATGGCTTCCATTTCTTCAGCACTGACCGCCATATCCCGCCGTCCAAACCCCATAAGGTCAGGCAGGCCGGGGTGAGCACCAATGGACACATGATGTGCTTTGGCCGCACGTACCATCCGGTCCATAATCAGGTGGTCACCCGCGTGGTAGCCACAGGCAATATTGGCGGAGGAGATTAACGGCATCAGCGCATCATCATCCGCAATACGCCACCGGCCAAAACCTTCGCCAATATCAGCATTCAAATCAATTTTCATGCTTGTTTTCCGGTATGTCCGGCTCCTCTACGGCTAAAGGATTTTCTGTAAAGCATTAAGTTTTTCTGAGCATTTTTCAGATATGTCTGAACATCTTCTGCGGCCGCCAGACCTTGCGCATGATCGCACAGTTGCAGCCGGACAAAACTCCCTATACGGGCCTGCGCCAGACGCCACAGATCTGCCTCGATCACTGTTGCAATCCGTGGATAACCTCCAGCGGTATTGGCGTCCGCCATCTGAATGATTGGCTCGCCCGATGGAGGCACCTGAATGATCCCGGGCACAACCCCATAGGAGCGCAATTCCACCGGCTCCCTCATCCGCAGAGCGCCCCCCTTGAGCCTGTAGCCCACACGGTCACTCTGCGCGGTAATCTGCCAGCCGATTGCGCCAAATTGCTTAAGGGAATCCCCTGTAAACAGCGTGTAATCTGTTGCTGGGATAACCCTGAGAACGACAGTTTTTTCGTCCGTACCCTCTGCCTTCAATGCAAGTGCCTGAGCTGGAGGCACAAGCCCCACCTCCTCTACACAAGAGAGGTTGCACAGTGGCAGTTCATCACCTTGCTGCAACGGGCGACCTTGCCAGCCACCAAACCCACCCCGGAGCTGCGTGCTACGCGATGCAAGAACGACGGGAACGTCCAGCCCACCTGCAATACACAGGTACATCCGCGCCCCGGCAACCGGCCGTTCAATCCGCAGAACATCTCCTTGGCGGGCACAAAGCGCAAACCATGGCAGAACGGGTTTGCCGTCCAATGTCATGGGGGCATGACCACCAGTGACGGAAAAACCTGTTTGACTGCCAAAACTTACAGAAAACGGGAATGTCTGTATCTCAATACAGGCAGCCTCTGCCGGGTTATTGAGCAGCATATTCCCGCATTGCAGGGCAAGCCTGTCCATAACACCAGACGTGCTGACCCCAAGATGGCGGTAACCCAGACGCCCGGCATCCTGCACGCTGTTCAGCATGCCTGTTTCCAAAATCCGGATCACAACTCTATACTTTCAGCATGGAACCGGAGCGTATCACCCACGGCAAACAGGGCCGGTGGCTGCCGCGTGGGGTCAAACATCACCAGATCCGTAAAACCTATGGAATTCCAGCCATTTGGGCCCGTAAGGGCAGAGATCCCCGCTTGCGGACCCCCTATGGTGACAGTTCCCGCCAGCATTTTGAGCGATGGCGTTGTCTTGCGCGGTGTGGCAAGCCTTGGGTCCAGCCCGTGCAGGTAGCCAAATCCGGGCACACTGCCGACTGCGCAGACTGTATAAACAGGAGCCTGATGCAGCGCGATAACCTCGTGCGGGGACAAACCTGTATGCAGGGCAACACTCGCCAGATCATGCCCCAGTTCCCCACCGTAGCGGACACCAATGTCAAACTGACGCCCTTTGATATGCTTTTCCGGCAGATGATCCCACGCACGGCGCAGGTCTGCTGCAACCTCATCCGGGCATTCTGGCGGGGTGGAAAATATGAGCATAAGGTTGGTAACACCCGGCATGACCTCGGCCACATCCGCACGCATTGAGGCCACATCCATAAGCGCCCATATCCGCCGCTGGCACGCCAGAGTGAACTCCCCCGGAGCCTCAAAAAGCATGGCGCTGGTGCCAATCATGCTGATTGCAGGCTCACCGTTAACCAGAGCCGTTGCAGGGGCAGTACGCTCCACGCACTCAACCACGGCAACGGCTCCAGCTTGCCCAACCAGCCCCGCAAACGGGCAGGCAGCATACGCATGCGGCATGATGTAAAGAACGTGTCACCAGAAGCTTTCCCGAACCTGATTGTCTATATCGTGTTCGCAACGATATGACTGCAGGCCCTGCCTCCGCCAACATTATATGAATGTAAGGGCATACAATAATCTTATGACCTGACCACTCAGCGCGCAGACATTGAATCTTCTTATGACGCAAGACCAAACGCATCTTGGTCAAGCAAACATTTCATCTCTAATCTGAAACAAATAAAGGAATATCGCCCATAATCTCAGCACGGTGCGATAACATATTTATTGGGGTATCTCGCAGCATGACCATACAGCCTTATCATACAGCACTTGTTACCGGCGCATCCTCGGGTATTGGTGCTGCCACCGTACGCAAACTGCGTGAACTTGGGCTGGAGGTGCACGCAGTTGCACGGAATAAAGAACGCCTTGAGGAACTGGCAGCAGAAACAGGATGCATTGTGCATGCCGCCAGCGTGGCTGACTGCACCGCAATGCAGAAGATTTTTGAGAACACAGACATTGATGTTCTGGTCAACAATGCAGGCCAGTCGCGCACAGGCAATATTGCCAACACAACTGAAGACGATGTGGACGCACTTGTTGATATTAACCTGCGCGCCGTCCTGCAACTGACCCGCCTTGCCCTGCCGGGCATGATGGCACGTGACCGTGGCCATATCATCAACATCAGTTCCATTGCCGGGCATTATGCCTTTGCCGGGGGCAATACTGTTTACCACGCAACAAAGGCGGGTGTACATTCGCTTTCCCAGCAGTTGCGCTGTGATCTGTTTGGAAAAAAAATCCGCGTCACCGAAATTTCTCCCGCACGCGTGGAAACAGAAGTCTTTGGCCGCCTTATCGGGGATATGGAAGAAGCACAGCGCCGCTTCTTTGCCGAATATGACTCCCTGCTGCCCGAAGACCTGGCAAACGCCATTGCATTTGCCGTAAGCTCCCCCCAGCGCATGAATGTCAGTTTTATGGAGGTTCTGCCAACCATGCAGGTTGTAGGCGGGCTGAACTTCGCCAAAAAAACCACTGGCACGCCCTGAACGTCATGGACATTCAAGCGCTCAAGTCCCTGATTGACCTGTTTTCTCAAGCACCATTACAGGAACTTGACGTTTCGGATGGTGCATGCACGCTCAGGATCACGCGGACTGCCAGCCATGCCCCGCTCCATGGCGCGGCATGCCTGCCCCACCACCCCACCTCTGCACCAGAGGTGGACATTGCGCACACGCCACTGCCAGCAGAAGGACCTGCTCCAGCCCCAACGGGGGAACACACCCTGTGCGCTCCCCTGTATGGCACGCTCCACCTAGCCCCCTCCCCCGATGCACCTGCCTTTGTATCTGTTGGGGATACGCTGAGCATAGGCCAGCAGGTAGGACTGATTGAAGCCATGAAGGTCTTTACACCCATCAAGGCAACATGTGCGGGCAGGCTGGAGGCCATTTTGGTTGAGGATGGTCAGGAAGTGGAGGCCGAGCAGCCCCTTATGAGGCTTTCATGACAGAACCCAAGAATTTCCAGCGTGTTCTTATTGCCAATCGTGGCGAAATTGCACTGCGCATCCAGCGGGCCTGCCGCCAGCTCGGGCTGGAAACGGTTGCCGTTCATTCCGAGGCAGACGCCCAGAGCCGCCATGTGCAGGAAGCCGACATAGCCCTGTGCATTGGCCCCAATGCAGCCGCACGCAGCTATCTGGATGCCGAGGCGATTATTCTGGCAGCCCGCCTGACAGAGGCTGGCGCCATTCATCCCGGCTACGGTTTTCTGTCCGAAAATGCGGATTTTGCCGAGGCCGTGGAAGCCGCAGGCATACGCTTTATTGGACCAACCCCTGCCGCAATCCGCCTGATGGGGGATAAAATTACCGCCAAACAGACCATGCAGGCAGCCGGTGTGCCCTGCGTTGCAGGCTCGGATGGCCCATTGCCAGAGGACGAACAGAAAATTCTCGCACTGGCCGAGCAGGTCGGTTTTCCAGTTATTGTCAAGGCATCTGGCGGGGGCGGTGGACGTGGCATGCGCGTGGTCTGGCAGGCTGATGACCTGCTCAAAGCCGTAGCACTCACCCGCAAGGAAGCCCAACAGGCATTTGGCAACCCGACCCTGTATCTGGAAAGCTTCATGCAGAAGCCCAGACATATCGAAATTCAGGTCCTATGCGATACGCATGGCAACGCGCTGTGGCTGGGCGCGCGTGACTGCTCCTTGCAACGGCGCCACCAAAAAGTGCTTGAAGAGGCACCTCCCCCCGGCATTCCGCCAGAACTGATTGCCAAAATCGGGCAAAGCTGTGCACAGGCCTGCCGCCACATTGGATACCGTGGGGCTGGAACATTCGAATTCCTGTACGAAGACGGCGTTTTTGCGTTTATTGAGATGAACACGCGCCTACAGGTAGAACACCCGGTTACAGAGGAAACAACCGGGCTGGATATTGTCTGCGCCCAGATTGAAATTGCTCAGGGCAAACCGCTGCACCTGCAACAGGCAGATGTACAAACCATCGGGCATGCCATTGAATGCCGAATCAATGCGGAAAACCCGTTTTCCTTTGCGCCCTCGCCCGGCCTTGTCACACAATGGACGCTACCGGGTGGGGCAGGTATTCGCATGGACACGCATATGGCGCAGGGCTGCACGGTTCAGCCTTATTATGACTCGCTCATTGCCAAGGTCATAGCCCGCGGCGCAACCCGGACCGAAGCCATAAACCGCCTGCAGGTCGCCCTTGCCGAAATGCAGGTGGAGGGGATTGAAACAAACATCCCGCTCCATCAGGCTATTTTGCAGGATACAGGTTTTTTGGAAGGTGGCGTGGACATTCATCACCTTGAACACTGGCTGGAAAAAAGGTCTCACCCCTGATGGAAAAGCCCATAACGCTCCCTGCGTTTGAAGCACTCCCCACACCGCAGGATCTGGCCCAGATCACCCACTGGCTGCAACAGGCTGGCCTGCATGAACTGGAACTGACAAACGCACAGGGTCTACGCCTGCGCCTTGTCGCCAATACGTCCGCTCTCTCTGTGGCCTCGCCTTCCCTGCCGTCGACTGCCCCAACCGCACCTGCCAAGCCCACATCAACGCCTATCCTTACCCCCTATTTCGGGCATTTGCGTTTACAGGATGTGGCAACAGACAAGGCTTTTGTCACTGTCGGCCAGACAGTGCAGCAGGGGCAGACCGTGGGCATGCTTGATCTGGGGAGCATAACCGTGGCCATACAGGCCCCCGGCAATGGTGTGCTCAGCAGTATCTGTGCTCAGGAAGGTGATCTGGTGGGGTATGGGCACACCATTGCCTTTATAACCCCCTCATAATCTTTTGCTTTTCCCCCTGCCATTGCGGCAGGGGGAAAAAGCAGAAGCCCCGCTTATTTGAGCCCTGCCACAAAGTCCGCAATACGGCGGCAACCTTCTGTAAGAACATCCACACTGGTTGCATAGGAAAGACGAAAAAACGGGCTCATACCGTAAGCCGTTCCCTGCACGGTAGCCACCTGCTGCTCCTCCAGAAGCCCCATGACAAAGTCTGTATCGGTTGCAATCTGCCGTCCGGCGGCCGAAACCTTGTTCAGACAGGCACGAATATCGACATAAACATAAAACGCCCCCTGCGGTTTGTGGCAGGTCAGGCCGGGAATGGCATTGAGCAGGTCCACGACCAGATCACGACGGGCCTGATACTCCAGTGCCCGCTCCCGCAGGAACTCCTGCGGGCCTTCCAGCGCTGCAACAGCCGCAGCCTGTGCAAGGGTGTTGATCCCACTGGTGGACTGCCCCTGCATATTGTTCATTGCGGCAATCAGTTTTGCTGGCCCACCACAAAAACCAACCCGCCAGCCGGTCATGGCATAAGCTTTGGAAACACCATTGACTGTCAGCACCCGTGGCTTCAGTGCCGGTTCCACCTGTGCGATCGTACAGAATTCAAAATCGTCATAAACCAGATGTTCGTAAATATCATCGGTCATGATCCAGACATGTTCGTGCTTGAGAAGGACTTTTGCAATTTTCTGCATCTCTTCCTTCGGGCAGCAGGCACCTGTGGGATTGTTGGGAAAATTCAGGATAACCCATTTGGTCTGTGGCGTAATGGCCGCATCCAGATCTTCTGCCTTCAAGCAAAAACCATTGTGTTCGTGGCAAGGCACCTGCACAACACTAGCACCCGCAAGGCGGGCCTGATCGGCATAGCTGATCCAGTATGGCGTTGGCAGGACAACATTGTCGCCCGGATTGCAGGTGGCCATAATGGCATCAAAAATAATCTGTTTTCCGCCATTGGCCACCAGAATTTCGTCCAATGCGTAATCCAGATTATTCTCACGCAGGAACTTGGCCCTTACGGCACGTTTGAGTGCTGGTTTGCCTGCCTGTGGCGGGTATTTTGTATCTCCCGCACGCCCGGCTGCCACTGCGGCCTCCAGCACATGCTCAGGTGTTGGAAAATCCGGCTCACCAGAGGATAGGCTGACAATCTGCTTGCCGTCCGCCTTCAGGGCAGAGGCCTTATCCGTCATTGCAGCCGAAGCAGAAATGGCAATTCCGTTCAGTCGATCGGCAAAACCTGGCATGGTATGCATACTCCCGCAGCTCTCCCTCCAAATAGAAAGACAGCCTGTATAAATGTGATATCGCCTGAATTTACCCCACTGCCTGCTCCCCTCGGTAGCGGTTAAAAACATCTGGCCCCATAGAAGAAAGCTATGGAATGATTTAAATTTTTACATAAGAACAATGCCAGATGCACTCCTTGAACAACCCACCCAAAACCTGTTTATAAGTATTTATTTCAATCACAATCAAAGAATTATAAGTAAAAATATTTAATTTTACAGAAATTGTTATTTTTGCATTTTATTGACTTTAGCCCGATATATCATTAAAAATTATAGCTGTTCCGTCGCAGGGAGTGCAGCGCATTGGACATCAGGCGTTTACAGGCGTTCGTAAAAATTATTGATGTTGGCAGCATTTCGCGCGCCGCAGATATTCTCAACATTGCCCAGCCTGCACTCAGCCAGCAGCTTGCATCGCTTGAAACGGCTTTTAAACAAAAACTCCTGATCCGCAGCAAAATGGGGGTCACGCCGACTGCCGCCGGGCTGGAACTCTACCGGCACGCACAGACCATGAGCAAACAGCTTGACCGCGCCATGGAAGAAGTCAGCAATGGCACCGGCCCGTTGGTTGGCAAGGTTTCGGTCGGGCTTTCGCCCTATTGTTCCGGCTCCTCCCTTGCCTTGGGCCTGTTACAGGAAGTCCGGCAGAAACTGCCCAATATCACGCTCCATCTTTCAGAAAGTTTTGACGATATTTACAGTGAGATGGTCATGACCGGCAGGCTGGACATGGCAATCATTCACGGGGCGGGACCGATCAAGGGTGTTAATTTTATGCCCTTGATGAAAGAGAATTTTTTTCTGGTCGCACATGCCGACTTCGGTTTTGGCACAGACACGGCCACGCCAGTCAAATTATCGGATCTGGCACAAACGCCCCTTCTGGTCCCCCCCGATTACAACTTTGTTCGCAAACGGATCAACGTCGCTTTTGCGCGCAAACAGATTGTTCCAAACATTGTTGCCGAAGTGGAAGCCCTGCTCACCCTGCGCGACGCCGTGGCCGCAGGGTTGGGCTGCACCATTCTGCCATGGGCTGTAGCAAGCAAAATTGTCGTCCCCGGCCAGTCGCTTATTTACCCGCTCAGCAGCCCGACCATTCAGGAAAACGTCTCTCTGTGCATTCCTGAAAGTATCCCCGAAACCGAGGCCGGGGTTGCCGTCAGGGAGCTACTTGTGCTTCTGGCCCAACATATGGTGACCTCCCAGAACTGGCCCGGCACACAAATGGCGGACCCTCCCCCCGCCGAATAAGCCTCTCCCTACCCGGCCAAACCGGGAGGAGCAAAAGCCAACGGGCAAAGCCCTTATACAATTGCTTTGCCACAACATCGTTGTTTGCATGCCTGCCCCCGCCAGCAGCACCCCTGCATGCAAGATATGATCTGGCTAACGCGAATGATTTGCGATAAACAACACGCATGTCCTCTCGCGCGCACAGTCTGGCTTACCTGATGGTCTTTTGGCCTCTTGTAATGCTTGCTCTTATTGCGCGCCTGACTTTTGGTGGTCTTGCCTCCCCCACTACTCTGGTGGACGACCCGCTTAAAAACCTTACAAAACTCAGTATTCTTTGCGACGACCAGTCACAATCCCCATCCCCCGATGGGCAACATCATCACTCCACCAATCCAGAAGACGACAGCTTTCTTCTTTCCGAAGCTGATGAGCTTTTACTGCTCAGCGTTGCGTTTTGTCTCTGTATGGCGCTGGCTGTTTGCGACAGCCCTCACGCATGGATGTTCGCGCCCATTCGTGGGCCACCCGCGCCACAACGGACGTCTCTCTGCCCGCAGGGACCACCTGCCTGACCTGAATTGAAAACGCCGCTCACACGCATTGGCCTGTGAGCTTTTTGTGCTGTTTATTCAGGTTTAAACCCCATGTTACATACTCATCACCTGTCACGCCCGTTATGCGGGGTGGCGGCGCTTGTCGCCGCACTTGCCACACCTCATGCTCGTGCAGAAACACAACATATTCCACCCCTTACGGAACGTGAGCATGCTCCTGTTCACACACATAGGCCCGGCAAAGCGGCCAACACAACGGAACAGATCCTTGTAACAGGATCAAACCGTGCATCGGCCCTGACGCATCCGGCGGGCCAGACAACTTTTAGCGCTGACAGACGCGATTTTGGGAACCAGGTTGGCCAGAGCGTTGCGGATATGGTGGTCACTATTCCCGGTGTCACCTTTACTCAAGGGAATGGGCCACGCGATACCAACATTTCCATTCGCGGTTCAGGCGACCGCCAGTCATGGGGGTTGAAAAATATTCAGGTGCTGGAAGATGGTTTCCCTATGACCCAGCCAGACGGCACAGCCCGCGCCGATCTGATTGACCCGCACGCCTATCAGGGCGTGGATGTGTTTGAAGGCCCAGCCTCCACCCTTTACGGCAATTACGCCATGAACGGCGCCATCAACTTCCGCACCCGCAAAGGGGCTGATATTCACGGGCTGGAACTCGGCTCCGATTTTGGCAGCTTTGGGATGTTTAACAACTACGCAACCCTTGGCTTTGGCAACAGGCACTACGACCTGATGATCTTTGGCAGTGACGTGCGCGGTAACGGATTTATTGCCAACAGCCGTTATAATACCTCAACAGAAAACATCCGCCTGCGTGTCAACCTGAGTGCAACAGACCGCCTTATTCTCAAATTTGTAAACAACGTGACCGATGCTTTTCTGCCTGCAAGGCTCTCGCTCAACCAGTATCGTGCCAACCCCTACCAGCAGGGATGCGCACAGGCAGCCAGCGCAGCAGCGGGTTGTGCATCCGTTAACCTGCTGGTCAATGGCCGTTACGGCGCAAAGGAGGCCATGAGCCCCGAAGCCGCTGGTCTGGGCCGTTTTGACCGACGAACAGTTGTCGGGCTGCGCTGGGAACATGATTTTAACAGCCAGACCACATGGCACAACCAGTTTACCTATGACCAGCGCCACATTGACCAGCCAACTTCTCCTACCGTTTATGTCGGCCCTTATAATTCCTATGCAGTAAGCAGCGATATCACCAACCACGCCCAGCTTGCAGGCAGAACGCTGGAGACATTCGGCGGGGTAAATTTTGATTATCTCGACTTTGGGTCACAGACGTACAACGTCATGCCGCTAGGTGGCGCAACCCGTGGGGCCATGAGTTCGCAAAGTTATGGCCATCAGTGGAACCTTGGTGCCCGCTTTCAGGAAGACTGGCATTTTGCACCTGACTGGCACGCAGTTGTCGGGCTTGGCGGCACCTATTCCGACATTGGCGCGACCGAAACACTGTATGCTTACTCCGCCACAACAAGCAGCCAGCGCGCCATTACCGCCAACCGTTTTTACTTCAACCTCGCCCCGGAAGGGGCCTTGATCTACACCCCGTCCAAAGACTGGACGCTGCACACCCGTGTTGGCACGGCTTACGGCACCCCCTCCTCCTCCAACCTCTTCATCACGCCGCAAGGGCAATACGGCAACAATACACAGCTACAAAGCCAGACAAGTGTTGGCATTGACCTTGGAGCAGACTGGCACCCGTCTTCCAACATCAACATTCAGGCAACGGGTTTTTACGAGTTTTACAAAAACGAACTGGTCAGCCAGTCGGCTGGCATTAACGCTGTGGGTTCCTATACTTTCAACGCCCCTGCATCTGAACATCGCGGCGTAGTGCTTGGCGTGGAGTGGAAGCCACTCCCCCAAACTCTGGCAGGCGGACGGGTCAAGCTGAGCTATACTTACGATAATCAGATTTATACCAATTATACCGAAACACTTTCCAACACGACCCTCTCGCGCAGTTTCAGCCGGGCAGGCAATTATATTCCCGGGGTTGTTCCCAATTTTCTCAATGCCCGTTTTCTCTACGATCAGCCTGATGGTCTGCTGGAGGGTCTGGGCGGTTATGCGGAAGTCACCTGGCGGGATTCCTACTGGCTGGACAACGCTAACCGCTTAAAAGCACCCGGCTACACCCTGCTGAATCTTGAGGTGCATTATAACCCACCAGCCCGGCTAGGATGGGCGCACCGCCTGCACTGGTATTGTGAGGTGCAGAATGTTGCCAACCAGACGTATATCGCAGGTGCCAGCAATATCAGCGACAAACTGCAATCCAACGGACAGCAGGCTGATGCTGCCACACTCATGAACAGCACAGGCTCGATCTACGCAGGCTCCCCCCGCGCGTATTTTGGCGGTGTGCGGGTCCGGTTCTGAGGATAACACTACCATGACCAGATACCTGACTACTCTCTGGCCTGATCGGCGCACGCTCTGGCGCTGGCATTTTTTTGCCGGGTTATGCTGCCTGCCTTTTGTGGCCTTCTTGTCTGTCACAGGCGCCATCTATCTCTTCAAACCACAGATTGATGCGTGGATAGACTGGAAATATGACCACCTGCCAGCAGCCGTCTCCCCCTCACCCGAGGGGGAGGTGCATGCAGCCCTTGCGGCTGTGCCACACAGTGCTTTTCTGGCCTATGAACTTCCGCATTCCCCACACAGCGCGGCAAGGGTTCTGTTAACCCGGCAGGATGGTCAGGCCGTGCGTGTGTACGTCGACAGAAATACCCATGCAGTGCTGAAAACCATACTGGAAGAAAGCAGGTTTGAGCGCCTGATCTTCCGGCTGCACGGACAGCTCCTTTTAGGGAATATTGGTTCTATCATTATGGAAATGGTCGCATCATGGACCATTGTTCTTGTTATCACGGGCCTGCTGCTCTGGTGGCCACGTGGCAGGCAAAGGCTGGCAGGTGTTATTTACCCTCGGCTTGGAGCAGACAGCCGAACCCGCTGGCGGGACCTGCACGCCGTAACAGGCGTGTGGATCTCTGTGTTTCTGGTACTGTTTCTGGTCTCTGGCCTTCCATGGTCTTTTGTGTGGGGGCATGCGCTGCAATCGGTTGAAAATACGGTTGGCCGCCTGACATCCGTCAAAGACTGGGAGATTGGCTCCGTACCAGCGGCCACGGTTATTGCCGGGCATCCCCCCACACCACCAGCATCCGCTCCTGCTCCAGCACCAAACACAATGGACATGCCGGGAATGGATATGCCCGACACACCTGCACCGGCTCCAGAACAACGCCAGTTGGAGGGGCTGGACACCGTTGTGCAGGCGGCCTCTGCTCTCTCATGGCCTGCTCCGGTGCTTGTAACCCCATCTGGCCCGCACTGGACCATCCGCTCGGACACACAGAACCGCCCCTTGCGAGAGAGCATGACAATAACACCAAGCGGGCACGTAACGGCCCATGCCACCTTTGCCCAGAAAGGCATGGTGGACCGCATAATTGGCTATGGTGTTGCCGCACATGAAGGCCAGCTTTTTGGCTGGGCAAACCAGATCATGAACATGCTGGTCGCGGGCGGTTTACTGCTCATGAGTAGTGCTGCCACACTCTTATGGCTCAAACGCAAACCCGCCGGGGGGCTGGGCGCGCCTCCTGCCCTGCACTCACAAAAAAACGGCTTTGCAGGCATAGCCCTGCTGATGGTTCTGGCTCTTGTTCTGCCAGAACTCGGTGCATCCTTACTTATTCTGGCTCTGGCTGCCTTGGCCATGAAGGCGCGGCGCAAACCCTGAAGTCAGGACGGCGGCAACAGGCGCTTAAGGTCTGCTACGATCTGATGGGCACTGGAATCAACAGGTATCATGCCGACAAGGTGGTTCTGCCCGTCCATCAGATACAGCAAGGAGCTATGATCGACCAGATACCCGGCCCCATCCCCCGAACGATGCCGTGCAGAGACATGAAACGCCTTCATAACCGGTTGCAGTTGTGCCTCACTGCCTGTCAGGCCGACAATCCTTGGGGAGAAGCGCTGTACGTAATTCTGGATAACCTCAGGCGTATCCCGCTCAGGATCAACCGAAATAAAAACCGGCGTAACACGCCCCCCCTGCGCACCAAGCTCATCAAGTGCAGCAGAAACAGTTGCCAAAGTCAGGGGGCAGACATCCACGCAATGCGTGTAGCCAAAATAGAGGAGCGTAAAATGACCGTAAAAATCGGCTTGGGTACGCGTTTTCCCGTATCCATCAATCAGGGTATAATCCCCGCCAATGGGTGCATGATGCTGGGATACCAACACGGCGCGCAACCCGGCCGCCCCAGCCAGCAGAACCAGAACGGCACCAAGAACGGGAAGTATTTTTTTCCACTCCGCTTGAGTGGAAGTCGAGGCTCTTCGAGTTTTGGTGGTGTTTGAACGGTTCTTCGGCTTCATACCCGAAGAATAGCAAATTCAGCCTGAGATTTCATTACAACCTACTTCATTTTTCTTATGGCTGTTTCGCTTATAGCGGCAAACATTCAGGGCTATGGCACAACACAAGCTGCCGAATAGCCTCATTTTAGGCGTCAGACACATGCAGGTTGCCAGCATGCAGTATATTCTAGCACGACAATGAATATAAATTCCTGCTTTGCGTTACCCACACAGAGCGAAATTTTACCCACTCATTACCCACAAAGCTATGCGCTTATATGAAACAAAATGAGAACACGTGAGAACACAAAAAGCGCAAAAAGCCCGGAATATCAAGGCTTTTGAGAGCTTATGAGAATGAGGGTTGGCGGAAGGGGTGGGATTCGAACCCACGGTACGCTCTCACGCACGCCGGTTTTCAAGACCGGTGCCTTAAACCGCTCGGCCACCCTTCCTTACCTGCTCAGGTGGAGGTCTTATAAACAGGATGCACCCCTTCTGTCCAGCGGTGCAAAGCGGGAGAGTTCACCTTGCAACGCTTGCCCTTCCCGCCGTGGAACTGTAGAAGCCCAGACAGAATAGCCATTCCTCATCAGGAACCAAGTATGAAACAGCAGGCAAACCTGATCCGCGCCGGTCAGGTCATTGAACATGACGGTCGTCGCTGGACGGTATTGAAACAGCAGATCATTACCCCGGGCAAGGGGGGGGCGTTCATTCAGGTTGAAATGCGCGACCTCAAGACCGGCAACAAAACCAACGAACGCTGGCGCACCGCCGACACGGTAGAACGTCTGATGACCGAAGACCGTGAATATCTGTATTCCTATACAGATGGTGAACTGCTGGTTCTCATGGACCCGGAAACATTTGAACAGCTTTCCGTTCCCGTGGACCTGCTGGGCGATCAGGCTCCCTTCATTCAGGACAACATGACCATCAACCTGCATCTGGTTGAAGGCGACCCGGTTGGCATTGACCTGCCGCCGCATGTTACGCTGGAAGTGGTTGAGGCTGACCCGGTTGTTAAGGGCCAGACCGCCAGCTCCTCCTACAAGCCCGCAATGCTGTCCAATGGTGTAAAAACCATGGTGCCGCCGTTTATCGAAGCGGGTGAACGCATTGTGGTCCGCACGGAAGACGGCTCTTACGTCGAACGCGCCAAGGACTGATTTTTTCAGGTTTTTTCTCTCCAGAGCAGGACTTAACTACAGTGGCCATGCGTCTCTCCCCCGTCATGATGGTGATGCAAACCGCAGCACAGAAAGCTGCCAAGCGTCTCCTGCGCGATTTTAACGAAGTCGAGCAGCTTCAGGTCAGCATCAAGGGGCCGGGTGACTTTGTTTCCCAGGCGGACCTGCGTGCGGAACAGACCTTGCGCGAAGAACTGGAGCGGGCCCGGCCGGGCTACGCCTTCCTTATGGAAGAATCCGGGGAATCGGGCAGCGAAAACTGGACATGGCGCTGGATTGTGGACCCGCTTGATGGCACATCCAACTTCCTGCACGGCATTCCGCACTGGGCCATCTCCATTGGTCTTCAGCGCCGCCTGCCCGATGGCAAGGTGGAACTGGCTGCGGCCCTGATCTACAACCCCGCAGCAGGGGAAATGTTCTGGGCAGAAAAAGGCAACGGGGCGTACCTCAACGAACGGCGTATCCGTGTTTCCGCCCGCCGGGACATGCACGAATCCCTGTTTGCAACGGGTATTCCCTTTGCCAAGGTTCCCGCCCGCCAGCGCCTGCCTTTTGCCCGCGTGCTGGGCAACCTGATGCCCCGCGTTGCTGGTGTCCGCCGCTTTGGCGCTGCTGCACTGGATCTGGCATGGGTCGCTGCGGGCCGCTACGAAGGGTACTGGGAATTCGGCATCAAACCATGGGATTGCGCCGCTGGTATTCTCATCGTGCGTGAGGCCGGCGGTCAGGTCACCGACCCTGATGGGGGTGAGCTTGATGACCTGCCCGATGATGTGATGATTGTTGCAGGCAATGGCCACATGCACGGCAAGCTGCTGGAAATTGTTGCCGACAGCCTGAAAAACCCCGAGTAAAATCCGGTTTTCCCGCAAACCCCGCCGTGCGCTGCCCGGCGGGGTTTTGTGTATCTGGCACTCTGCATAACGCCCTGCCTGTTCTTCTCTGGCATTTGCCGCCAGAATGGATCATGTAAAACAGAATGCAGCCATCCTTTCCCTCAGCCCATGACGCACCGGCCCTTATCTCCTGCCATGGTCGGTTTTCGCTGCTGACCGAAGATGGGGAACTGCTCAGCCTGAGCGCATCCGATGTGCGCGAGCGCCTGCATGCCATGCCATGCCCGCTGGTTGTGCATGCGCCAGCCCTTGCCCGCAAACTCGGCCTGCCCCCTACAGGCCAGCCCGCGCCATGGCTGGACCTGCTTGAGCTTTTTGCCTTCGTCTTTCCCGCCCAGACCGTTGCACCCACGCCACGCGGTCTGGCCATAGCCCTTGGGCTGGATGAGCAGAGCCTCCACACAACCGAGGCAGACCTGCTCCCCAGCCTGTTATCCATCCTGCTGGGAGCTCTGGCGCGGCAGGCCAAGGCAGGCCAGAGCGAACTGTTGGCAGCCTTTACCGTACGTCTGGGTCAGGCTGGCTGGGTCTGGACCGGCACCGTGGCCGAAACCATAGACCTACGTGCCAGACTGACCAATAACGGCAAACTGGCCGAGGAGGCCACACAACCCACTGACGCCCTAAGGGTATGGCGGCATCTGCCCAAATGGGAAGAACAGGCCCAGCGCCCGCCCCCCGCCTCCAACCCCATAAGCCCGGCAGAGGCGCGTGAACGGCTGACCCACATACTGGGCAGCGAGGCGGAAATACGCTCCGGACAGGCAGATTTTGCCAGTGTCTCGACCGAAGCCTTTGCCCCGCGCGCCATGCGCGGAGACCCCGCCATTGTGCTGGCCGAGGCAGGCACAGGCACAGGCAAGACTCTGGGCTACATTGCCCCCGCCAGCCTGTGGGCCGAGCGTAATGATGGGGCTGTGTGGATAAGCACCTACACCCGCCACCTGCAACGCCAGATTGAGCAGGAGACAAAACGCCTCTACCCTGACCCCGCAGCCCACCGCCAGCATGTGGTGTTGCGCAAAGGGCGGGAGAACTACCTGTGCCTGCTAAACATGGAAGAGGCCGTCAACAGTGCGGCCTCCCGCCCGGCTGGTGTGAGCATTGCCCTGTGCATGCTCGCCCGGTGGGCAATGGCCACAGCGGATGGAGACCTGTTTGGCGGAGACCTGCCCGGCTGGTTTGGAGACCTGTTCGGCCACGGCAATCTTGCGGGTGTGGCCGACCGTAGGGGCGAGTGCATTCACGGAGCCTGCGCGCATTATCAACGCTGCTTTGTGGAACACTCCATACGCCGTGCGCATGATGCCTCTCTGGTCATCGCCAATCATGCTCTGGTTATGACGCAGGCCGCCTACGCACAGGCGGGCATGAGCGATGATGACGAAGCCGGAGCGCAGGCCAACACCCCCTCGCGCTATGTGTTTGATGAGGGGCACCACCTGGCGGATGCCGCAGACAGTGCGTTCTGTGCCGAACTCTCCGGGCTGGAGGCGGCCGAACTGCGCCGCTGGCTACTGGGGGCTGAGGGCAGGCGCTCCCGGGCTCGCGGGCTCAAACGCAGGCTGGATGATCTGGTGGTGGGCCACCCAAAGCTGGAAAACCCGCTGGATGCGGCCCTGCTTGCGGCAACAGCCCTGCCTGCGCCGGGCTGGTCCACCCGTCTGGCACCAGAGGTGGCCAACGAACCACCACCACCAGAACCCATGGACCTGAGCACCCTGTTCCCGCCCGAGCCCGTAGCCGACCAGCCGGTTATGGAAAACCCGACGGAAGCTTTTTTGCGCCTGTTGCGCCAGCAGGCCATGGCCCGCTCGGCCGAAGGCGGCAAGCAGGCCATCCACGCTGCCATGGAATGTGACCTGCACCCGCTTATACCCGATATAGCAGAAGCCGGTCAGCAGCTTGCTCGCGCCCTTGGCCGCATTGTGGAACCCCTGCGCACCCTGAGCGAGCGCCTGCAAGCCCGCCTTGAGGACGATGCAGATACGCTGGATGCAACCACCCGTGGCCGCATAGAGGCCATGACCCGCGCCCTGCGCCGCCGCGCCATCTCCCGGCTGGATGCGTGGATTGCCATGCTTGCTGCGCTGGACCAGCCGCCAGAACCGGGCAGCACCCCGGCACATGTCCACTTCATCCGCCTTGAAAGACGCGAAAAACAGCGCGTGAACGAGCAGGACGTCGGCCTGTACCGCCATTGGCTGGACCCGACCATTCCATTTGCGGGCATTATGGCCGTACCCGCACAGGGTATGCTCATGACGTCGGCCACACTGCGTGACCAGCAGGGCGGCGCACAGGAGAGTGACGAGGCAGAAATTGCGTGGGAAGCGGCAGAAGCACGCACCGGGGCCAATCATTTTCCTTCCCCTGCCCTGCGCGCCAGTCTGGCCAGCCCGTTCGATTACGCCCGGCAGACCCGTGCCTTTATTGTAACGGATGTAGACAACAGCAGCATTGTGGACCTGTCTGCCGCGTTCCGCACGCTGTTCCAGTCCTCTGGCGGTGGGGGGCTTGGCCTGTTTACCGCCATATCCCGCCTGCGCGGCGTGTATGAGCGCATAGCTCCAACGCTGGAGAGCGAAGGCTTACCCCTTTACGCCCAGCATGTGGACGCGATGGACAACAATACGCTGGTGGATATTTTTCGGACGGAAGAGCACGCCTGCCTGCTTGGCACGGACGCCATGCGTGACGGTGTGGATGTTCCGGGCAACGCCCTGCGTCTGGTGGTATTTGAGCGCGTTCCCTGGCCCCGCCCCGACATTTTGCACCGCGAGCGGCGTATTCATCTGTCTGGTGGAGACCCCAAGGGTTTTGATGACCGCATAGCCCGGCTCAGGTTGCGGCAGGCATTCGGGCGGTTGATCCGCCGCCAGTCAGACAGGGGGGTATTTGTTCTGCTGGACCGGCGCACACCCACAAGGCTTTTAAGCGCTTTTCCCAACGGGGTTGCCGTTGAGCGGTGTGGTCTTGCACAGACTGCACGCCAGATTTCCGCCTTTTTGGCGGAGCAGGCCGGACAGGCGTAACCGGCCCGGCCCCGGACCGCTGTTTTAGAGCGGCTTCAGGTTGGTGGCTGCCTGCTTACCGCGTTCCTCCACCATGTCGTAGGACAGTTTCTGCCCATCATTCAACGCGCGCAGACCGGCTGCCTGTACAGCGGTAATATGCACAAACACGTCTTTCCCTCCATCATCGGGGGCAATAAAACCAAACCCTTTGGTGGCGTTGAACCATTTAACGGTACCTGTCGACATGAGCGAAGTCATCCTTATTTCGGCCAGTTACTCCTCCTGCACACGACGTGCCGCGAGGAGAGAGGACATTCTCCCCCACGACAGGGGGCGCTTGTCAATCACAATTCAGCCCGACCTGCCCTGAAGGCGCACAAAAATCCTTACGGATTGAGCGTGCTCTTGAGGAACGCAATGCTGCGCTCCTGCGCACTTACAAAGGCTTTTGCATTGTACGAGGCACGCTCCTCGCAGCCAAAACCGTGCTCTGCATCGTCGTACACATAAAGTTCCACTTCTGGGTGAGCAGCGCGAATGGCGGCTACATCGGTGTGGGGAATACTGGTGTCACGCTCACCAAAATGTAATTGCACAGGGCAATGCGGAGTCTCGTCCTTATGGTCGGCAATGCCCCCGCCATACCAGCCTACGGCTGCGGCAAAGTCATGCGTCCGGCAGGCGGCGTTCCATGCCAGTGCACCACCCCAGCAATAGCCGATCACCCCGACCCTGCGCGCCTTGAGCGCATGGGCCGCGGCCTGCACGTCCAGCAGGATTTTGGACAGAGGAATCTGCGCACGCAGGGCCAGCCCCTTCTCCACACCATCGGTCGTGTATTCCAGTTCCACCCCACGCTCGACACGGTCAAACAGGGCGGGGGCGATCACATGGAAGCCCGCCTGCGCAAACCGCTCGCACACGGAGCGGATATGGTGGTTCACGCCAAAAATTTCCTGCAACACCACCAAAGCGTATGGGTGCGTGCTCCGCTCGGTCTCCCATACGGCAAGTTCGTGGCCGTCTGCTGCCTCAATTGTGCGCATCTGTCCCATGTTCAATCTCCTTGTCAGGGATGAAGTTAAAACAAAAAGAAACTTCTCCCGCCTTCCTTGACTCACCTTGGGGGCGAACCTACTTTCTGCTCTAGCACTCCTTGTGGTGGAGTGCTAACGCGACGCGGCGTTATGTGTACGCGCGGTTCAAACGGGTGGCGCTGCTTTCTGACAAAGGGCGTCATCACAGCAAATGAATGTGGAGTGATCCATAATGACGAAGTTTCGTCCCTTACACGACCGGGTAGTTGTACGTCGCCTTGAAGGCGAACAGAAGACAGCCGGTGGCATCATCATTCCCGACACGGCAAAAGAAAAGCCGATGGAAGGCGAAGTGGTCGCTGTTGGTGCGGGTGCCCGCAACGAACAGGGTCAGGTTGTGGCGCTTGATGTCAAGGTCGGCGACCGCATTCTGTTTGGCAAATGGTCCGGCACGGAAGTGAAGATCGACGGCGAAGAGCTGCTGATCATGAAGGAAAGCGACATTCTGGGCATTGTCGCAGCCTGATCCGCTCTGATCCGACCGTTTACCTACAAAAGATCTTCACAGGAGAAATTCAATGGCTGCCAAAGACGTAAAGTTTGGTGCAGACGCACGCCAGCGTATGCTGCGCGGTGTGGACATTCTGGCTGACGCCGTAAAGGTAACACTCGGCCCCAAAGGCCGTAACGTTGTTCTGGACAAGAGCTTCGGCGCGCCCCGCATCACCAAGGACGGCGTTTCCGTCGCCAAGGAAATCGAACTGGCTGACAAGTTCGAAAACATGGGCGCACAGATGCTGCGCGAAGTGGCCTCCAAGACCAACGACGTGGCCGGTGACGGCACCACGACGGCAACCGTGCTGGCTCAGGCCATTGTGCGCGAAGGTCTGAAGGCTGTTGCAGCAGGCATGAACCCGATGGACCTCAAGCGCGGCGTGGACAAGGCCGTTGCCGTGGTTGTCGAGGAACTGAAGAAGAACGCCAAAAAGGTCACCACCCCGGCTGAAACCGCTCAGGTTGGCACCATCTCCGCCAATGGCGAGAGCGAAATCGGCAAGATGATCTCCGAAGCCATGCAGAAAGTTGGCTCCGAAGGCGTGATCACCGTTGAAGAAGCCAAGCACTTCCAGACCGAACTGGACGTGGTTGAAGGCATGCAGTTCGACCGTGGCTACATCTCTCCGTACTTCGTGACGAACCCGGAAAAGATGACGGCCGATCTGGAAAACCCCTACATCCTGATCCATGAAAAGAAGCTCTCTTCTCTTCAGCCGATCCTGCCCCTGCTGGAATCTGTTGTTCAGTCCGGCCGTCCGCTGCTGATCATTGCTGAAGACGTTGACGGCGAAGCGCTGGCAACTCTGGTTGTCAACAAGCTGCGCGGTGGGCTCAAGATTGCTGCTGTCAAGGCTCCCGGCTTTGGTGACCGCCGTAAAGCCATGCTTGAAGACATTGCCATCCTTACGGGTGGGCAGGTCATCAGCGAAGACCTCGGCATCAAGCTCGAAACCGTTACCCTGCCGATGCTTGGCACCGCCAAGAAAGTACACATCGACAAGGAAAACACCACCATTGTTGACGGCGCTGGCAACGGCGACGACATCAAGGGCCGCGTGAAGCAGATCCGTGCGCAGATCGAGGAAACCTCCTCCGACTACGACCGTGAAAAACTTCAGGAACGTCTGGCCAAGCTGGCTGGCGGTGTTGCCGTGATCCGCGTTGGCGGCTCCACGGAAATCGAAGTGAAGGAACGCAAGGACCGCGTGGACGACGCCCTGCACGCAACCCGCGCAGCAGTGGAAGAAGGCATTGTTCCCGGTGGTGGCACGGCTCTGGCCCGCGCAACCAAGGCTCTGGCCCACTTGCACTACCACAATGACGACCAGCGCGTTGGTGGCAACATCATCCTCAGCGCTCTGCAGGCTCCCCTGCGCCAGATCGCCCTGAACGCGGGTGAAGACGGTGCCGTGGTCGCCAACAAGGTGCTCGAAAGCGAAGACTACAACTTCGGCTTCGACGCACAGGCTGGCGAATACAAGAACCTGGTTGAAGCCGGTATTATCGACCCGGCCAAGGTTGTCCGTACCGCTCTGCAGGACGCAGCATCCGTTGCTGGCCTGCTGATCACCACGGAAGCCATGGTTGCAGAACGCCCTGAAAAGAAGGCAGCCCCTGCGGGCGGGCCTGACATGGGCGGCATGGGTGGCATGGACTTCTAAGTCCCCCCAACCGGGTTTTGGGAATGTGGGGGGAGTTGGCCTGACTGGCTCCCCCTCTCCTTCCCAGACAGGTATTAAGGGCGTGCAGACCTTCGGGTGTGCGCGCCCTTTTTGCGTTAAGGGTCTGCCGCGCTGTGATTTTTATGGCTTTTTGAGCGCACAAGTCAGATTGTAAAAATAATTCGGTATCAAACCGGATTGCCTCCCCGGTCATTCCGGAATAGATACAATACAATTAGGCCTGTCGCTGCCTTGCACGAATCTGGCGAGCATCAATGGCTGCGTATTTTAAGGAGAACGCATCATCATGTCAGCGCGACCCTTCCAAGCTGTCAACCCGGCGAGAGGTCCAGTTATCCGCAAGACCATGGCTATTCTGTCGGTCAGTCTTGTAGCAGCACTTGGCTGTTCCGGGGCCTATGCCGCGGATGCAGCACCTCCTCCGATCGACACGGGGGATACGGCATGGATGCTTACCAGCACCGCACTTGTGCTGATGATGACCATCCCCGGTCTTGCCCTGTTCTATGCGGGCATGGTGCGCAAGAAAAACGTGCTGGCCACACTCATGCAGTCCTTTGCGCTGTGCTGCATCATGTCCATTGTATGGATGGTCGCGGGTTATTCGCTCGCCTTTACAACGGGTACGCCGTGGATTGGCGGCTTCTCCCGCGTGCTGCTTAACGGCATTGGCGCACACATCCATAACGGGGCGGACGTGGGCTTTACACTGGGTGCGGACAGCCCCAATGCAACAACCATGACCATCCCCGAGAGCATCTTCATGATGTTCCAGATGACCTTCGCCATCATCACTCCTGCCCTGATCTCTGGTGCATATGCCGAGCGCATGAAGTTCAGCGCCATGTGCATCTTCTCCATTGTCTGGTCTTTGGTCGTCTATGCGCCCATCGCCCACTGGGTCTGGAGCCCGATCGGCTGGCTGGCGGGCCTTGGTACGGCTGACTTTGCCGGTGGTACGGTTGTGCACATCAATGCTGGTGTGGCCGGTCTGG
This sequence comes from Acetobacter okinawensis, assembly GCF_002153655.1. GTDB lineage: Bacteria > Pseudomonadota > Alphaproteobacteria > Acetobacterales > Acetobacteraceae > Acetobacter > Acetobacter okinawensis_A. Next base: position 87,199 of record NZ_JOPJ01000020.1, on the reverse strand, counting down.
TCTGTGCGCTGGTGCTGGGCCGCCGCAAAGGGTACGGGCAGGACGACCTTTCTCCTTTCAACCTGACCTATGCCGTTATCGGTGCTGCCCTGCTGTGGGTTGGCTGGTTCGGCTTTAACGCAGGGTCCGCTGTTGGTGCCAACGGTCGTGCAGGCATGGCCATGGCCGCAACCCAGATTGCCGCTGCTGGTGCTGGTGTGTCCTGGATGGTGGCTGAATGGCTGCGTTCGGGCAAACCCACAGTGCTGGGCGTGATCTCCGGCGCTGTTGGCGGGCTGGTTGCCATTACACCTGCTGCAGGCTTTGTGCTGCCGGGCAGTGCGCTGATTATCGGCCTGATTACTGGCGTTGTCTGCTACTGGGGCGCCACATCCCTTAAACACATGATGGGGTATGACGACAGCCTGGACGCCTTTGGCGTACACGGCGTGGGCGGTATTGTTGGCGCGCTGCTGACCGGCCTGCTGGCTTACGGCCCCCTTTCCGCCACAGACGCTAACCCCACGGGTGTTGTCGGCTCCCTGCACCAGTTGCTTGTGCAGTCCGAGGCGGTACTGGTGACCATTGTGTGGTGTGCCTTTGCCTCCTACATCATCCTCAAGGTGATTGATCTGGCAATCGGGCTGCGCGTGACCGCTGATCAGGAACTCGAAGGGCTGGATATGTCCCTCCATGGTGAGCGGATCAACAACTGAGCGGCTAACCCCACTCTTTTGAACAAAAACCTCCGTGCCACAAACACGGAGGTTTTTTTATGCCCGCAGCCACGCACTGGCAGGCAAACCATGCTATGCCCCGGCCATGGCTATTTCCATTCTTCCCACCCTGTCGCTGCCAGAGTCCGAGCTCGAAGTCAGCTATATTCTGGCCTCAGGCCCCGGTGGGCAGAATGTGAACAAGGTCGCAACTGCGGCCCAACTGCGTTTTAATGCCGCACTATCCCCCTCCCTGCCTGAGCGGATACGCACACGTGTGCTGGAGCTGGCAGGCACCAGAGCCACGCGCGACGGCGTTATTGTAATTACTGCGCGGCGCTTCCGTACCCAGTTGCGTAACCGCGAAGACGCCATAGAGCGGCTGGTCGCCCTGATCCGGGAGGCCGCACACCGCCCCGCCTTCCGTGTGGCCACACGTCCGGGCCGGGCGGCACGCCAGCGCAGACTGGACGGCAAGGCCCACCGTGCCACCATCAAACGTGGACGCTCCGCCCGGTTTGATGACTGAACACACCACACATTGGCTTACCCGCTACCAAGTCCCCACCAGCACTACTGGCCGGAGAGCCGGGGCATATGCGTATTAATATTTTATTCATGCTGCGCAAAGCCGTGAGACGAGCATTCCTCGTCCATGGTTTTTCATGATACTGATGCAAGGTAGGCAGCATGGGGCTGCCGCTCAATCGTCCTCCTTGCATGAGGTATATTCATGACTGTTGTTGCACGCACCGGATTGGCCGCTCTGCTGCTTGGCTGCGCCACAGCCCTTTCCCTTCCCAGCGCCCACGCCATGACGGTGAAGGAGTGCCACGAGAAGTTCAAGGAAGCCAAAACCGCCAATACGCTCAAAGGTCAGTCTTTTAAGGAATTCAAGGCCAGCTCCTGCGATACGGCAGTACAGGCTCCGGCCCCCGCAACTGCTGCGGCAACAGCAGCCCCCGCCGCTACCAAGGCAGCAGCCAAGCCAGAAGCCGCAGCAAGCGCAGAGGCCGAAAAACCTGCCAAGCAGACGGCAGCCGCCACCGCAGCATCGGCCACAAATGCAACCCTGCCCACGGCCGTAGCTGCGCAATATGCCAAGCTCGCCCCCGGCAAAGCCCGCATGAAAACCTGCCTTGACCAGTACAACGCCAACAAGACCAGCAATGCCAATGCTGGCCTGAAGTGGATTGAAAAAGGCGGTGGCTACTACAGCGTGTGCAACAAGCACCTGAAGGGCGAATAACCTTTTCCCACGGTTATGGGGCACATTCCCCCATAACCGTGGCAGCACCTTTAGCGCGTGCGCCCCGTTGCGGGCATGACATACAGCGTATGTGTGCGATACGATATCCACACCCTGTGCGCGGCAAACCAGTCTGCTCCAAGCAGCATGTCCACCGTATCCTGCACCGGAGCCACCGTGAGCACGGGTGCGTGCTCCTGCTCCTGCCCCACCTGCATCATGCCGAACTTATGCCAGTGGTACGTCTGCTGGTGACCATCCACCCCTGTGGTCAGCCCACCGGGGTCTGTGGCAAGCTGAGCGGCACTCACGCCCATGCGCTCAGCCGCACGGGTTGAGACAATGCATGAGCGCGCCCCGCTATCGACCAGCGCCTCCAGAGCATGCCCATCCAGTTCCACACGGGCAATAACCCGCTCGCCCACATTCTGCAGGGGGACTGCACGGTAAATATAGCGCCACCCCTGCGGCCCGGCACACTCTGGCGTTCCCACAGACCAGAAGGAGAGCGTGCCCTGTGCCACGTCAAACTCCACATCGTACCGCGAGAGCAGGTCCCCCCCGACCAGCCCTTCCACCGCAGGCTCCGTGCGCGGCACTGCGGGTAAGGTGTCCACTGGAACAGAAACGGGGCCAAACTCCAGCCCCCCCATTTTAAAGGAACGTACCACCGCATTGGGCACAATGCGGCCAACGCCACCCGTGCCATGCACCATGGTATGCCTGCTCGGATCAAGCCGCGTGTCAAACAACGCTGCGGCCTCGGGCGAGAGCAGGCTACCCTCCGAGCCGGTATCGACAATCATACTTGCAGCATGGCCGTTCAGGCTGACCGGAATATTCAGGAACCCCTGATCATTCCGCAAGGCAACCCGCGCAACCAGCTTGGGGCAGGACTGGGCACTGGCCGCATACGGGGCAAGCCCGAGCAGGGGCAGAGCCACTGCCATGCCGTATAGCCAGCCCCCTCCACCCTTTTGCTTGACCCGAGCGGGTGTCATGCCAGTTCCCGCGCAAAACGGTCCGTGGCATTGAGCAGGGCGGTCAGGATACCGGGTTCAAACAGGGCGTGGCCAGCAGCATCAATCAGCTGGAAATCTGCCTCCGGCCATGCCCTATGCAGGTCCCATGCGGTGCGCACGGGGGTTGCCATGTCATACCGCCCTTGCACAATTACGGTCGGGATGTGGCGGATGCGGTCCACATCAGCAATAAGCTGCCCTTCTTCCAGCCAGCCACCATGCACAAAATAATGGTTTTCAATACGGGAGAAGGCCAGAGCGTAATCGGCCTCGTCATGCTGATGTTCCATTTCGGGGCAAGGCAGCAGGGTCAGGGTGCGCCCTTCCCACAGGCTCCATGCCCGCGCGGCTTCCAGCCGCTCCTCCCTGTTGTCCGAAATCAGGCGTTTACGGTAAGCGCCCATCATGTCCGCCCGCTCGGCGGCAGGGATGGGGGCTACAAAGTCCTCCCATTTGTCGGGGAACAGCCAGGACGCTCCTTCCTGATAATACCAGAGCAGTTCGGCACGACGCAGGGTAAAAATCCCCCGCAGCATCAGGGCACTCACGCGCGTCGGGTGCGCCTGCGCATAGGCCAGCGCCAGTGTGGACCCCCATGAACCACCAAAAACGGCCCATTTTTCCACACCACACAGGGTGCGCAGGCGCTCTATATCGGCCACGAGATGCCACGTCGTATTAGCCTCGAGCGAGGCATGCGGGCGCGAGCGGCCACAGCCGCGCTGGTCAAACAGCACAATGCGGTAGCGCGCGGGGTCAAACAACTGGCGCTGGGCGGCCGAACACCCGCCCCCCGGCCCACCGTGCAGAAACACAACCGGAATACCATCGGGGTTACCACACTGCTCCCAGTAAACCTGATGCCCCTCCCCGGTATCCAGATAGCCATGGGCGTAGGGTTCTATTTCGGGCCACGGAGTGCGGTGGGCGGTGCTTGTCATAACCCTCAACCTTCTTTTTCATGGGTGTTGCGCTCCATTTGCGCACGCGGATGCGCACGCGTCCAGACATCAAGCAGACGCGCCTCATCCGCCAGCGTGTAGCGCTGCGTGGTGGACAGGCTGGCATGGCCCAGCAGTTCCTGAATAACGCGCAAATCCGCGCCGCCTTCCATCAGATGTGTAGCAAAGGAATGGCGCAGGGCATGCGGCGTTACGTGTTCGGGCAGGCCATTGCCAATGCGCCATTCACGCATGGCCTTCTGGGCAATGGCGGGTTGCAGGCGCCCCCCCCGAACCCCGACAAACAGCGGACTATCCGCTGTGGCCGCAGGGTGGCGTTTGCGCCATGCCTCCAGCGCCTTGCGCACAACAGGCAGCACTGGCACCAGCCGCTCCTTGCCCCCCTTGCCATGAATGCGCAGCACGCCACTGCCATCCATGCCCTGCAAATCGGCTATGTTCAGGTTCAGCGCTTCAGAAATACGCAGGCCACACCCGTATAGCAGCAAAAAAAGCGTTGCATTGCGCTGCTCCTCCATGGGCGTACGCGCCATGCTGGCTATGTCCTCCGGGGCGAGCAGTGCTGCCTCCCGCGCCAGCGGGCGGGGCAGCGTTTTTTTGGTGCGGGGCAGCCGCAAAAGCGAGACTGCCGGATTCTCCACCCCTTCCCTGCGCGCCAGATATTTAAAAAATGACCGCAGGGCAGAAACGCGGCGCGCCCGGGTGCGCGCCGCCTGATCCGGTGTTGTCTTCCGCGCAAGGGGGCGCTTGGCCTGCGCTTGCGCCTGTGCAACCTCATGCGCAAGCCATGCCCTGAGGTCCCGCAGGCTCAGACTGGCAAGGCCCTGCATATCAGGCGGCCCACCCAGATGCGTGGTCATGAACGCCAGAAAACGGGCCAGGTCCCCCCGGTAGGCCTCTATGGTTAAAGGGGAGGCCCGTTTTTCCACCGCCATCCACGCCAGAAATTTTTGTACCGCGTCCTCGCCCGTCATACCCTTCCGCTCCCCCCAGTGCTGGCGCCAGTGCATTGCGTTCAGGCAAAAAGCCCCGCAGGCAACCCCTGTTCTTTAAGCACCCACACGCTTAAACAGAAAAACATGGCAGTGGCACCTCCTCCCCCGCATGCGCATGACCCGGACATGCCCTCCCCCGCAGCACAGGCAAGGCGCGTGCCCGTGCTGCTGCCCATGCCCTTTGCCGGAGCGTTTGACTACAAAGCCCCCGCAGATATGCGACTCAGGGCGGGGGATATTGTCAGCGTTCCTCTGGGCAACCGCCGCCAGACCGGCGTGGTATGGGATAGCCAGAGCGCTCTACCACCCGACCTTGCCCAACCCGCACCGAACAAAACAGTTGCAGACAACCGCCTGCGCGCCGTGGCCGAACGGCTGGACCTGCCCCCGCTCAATGCCGAACTCCGCCATTTTGTGGACTGGGTAGCCGCCTATACCCTCTCCCCCCCCGGTATGGTGCTGGCCATGACCCTGCGCCTGCACATGAAGGGCAGCGCACCAGCCCCTGCAACCGGCTGGATGGTGCAAAGCCCAGCACCGACTACATTGCGCATGACCCCCGCACGCCAAAGCGTACTGGCACTTATGGCAGACGGCACCACCCGCACCACAACGGACATTGCCAGTGCCGCCGGGGTCAGTGCCGGTGTAGTCAAGGGGCTGGCGGATGCTGGAGCGCTACGCCCGGTTCTGCTGGAGCCTGCCCGTCCTTTTGCCCAACCAGACCCCCTGCACCACCCCCCAACACTGGAAGGCGCGCAGGAGGATGCCGCCGCAGCCCTGCGCCAGAGCGTGCGGGAGAAAAAATTCTCCGTTACCCTGCTTGAAGGGGTAACAGGCTCAGGCAAAACGGAAATCTACCTTGAAGCCATAGCCGCCTGCCTTGAACAGGGGCAGCAGGCCCTTGTGCTGCTGCCAGAAATTGCGCTGTCCGCCCAATGGATGGAGCGCTTTACCCGCCGCTTTGGCGTACGCCCCGCCGTATGGCACTCCGAAATCGGGCAGAAGGCACGCCGTCAGACATGGCTGGGCGCTGCCGACGGATCGGTTACGGTAGTGGTTGGTGCACGCTCTGCCCTGTTCCTGCCGTTTTGCAACCCCGGCCTGATTATTGTGGATGAAGAGCACGAATCCCTGTTCAAGCAGGAGGAAGGCGTCATTTACAACGCACGGGACATGGCGGTTGTGCGCGGCAGGCTGGCAGGTTTTCCTGTTGTTGTGGTCTCTGCCACCCCCAGCCTGGAAACACTGGCCAATGCACAGGCCGGGCGTTACCAGCGCCTTGTCCTGCCCACCCGCCATGGCGGCGCATCCCTGCCACAAACCCACCTGCTGGACATGCGCGACGCCCCACCCGAGCGCGGGATGTTCCTCTCCCCCAAACTGGTGAAGGACATAGCTGCCACTCTGGGGCGGGAGGAGCAGGCCATGCTGTTCCTCAACCGCCGTGGGTATGCACCCCTCACCCTGTGCCGCACATGCGGGCACCGTATGGAATGCCCCCACTGCACGGCATGGCTGGTGGAGCACCGTAACCGGCAGGTGTTAAGCTGCCATTACTGTGACCACACAGAACCCATGCCCCCCGTTTGCCCAAGCTGCAAAACCGAACACAGCCTGACCGCCATAGGGCCGGGAATCGAGCGCATAACCGAGGAGGCGCGTCAGCTCTTCCCCGATGCGCGCATTCTTGTCATGTCGAGCGACACGCTGGGCGGCCCTGCTGCTACGGCAGAAGCCGTGGCCAAAATTGCCCGCCGCGAGGTGGACCTGATTATTGGCACACAGATCGTGGCCAAGGGCTGGCACTTCCCGCATCTGACGCTTGTTGGCATTGTGGATGCCGATCTGGGGCTTGGCGGGGCGGACCTGCGGGCGGGGGAGCGCACCATCCAGCTTTTGCATCAGGTAGCCGGGCGCGCGGGGCGGGCCTCCGCACCCGGGCGGGTGGTGCTGCAAAGCTATACGCCGGAACATCCGGTCATGCAGGCGCTGCTTTCTGGCGATTTTGACCAGTTCATGGAGCAGGAGGCAGAACAGCGCCGCCCCGGCTTCTGGCCCCCGTACGGGCGGCTGGCGGCCCTGATTATCAGCGCGGACACCCCACAGGCGGCGGATGAGGCCGCCGCCCGCTTTGGCCGCACGGCACCTTATGGGGAAGGTATTCAGGTACTGGGGCCGGCACCGGCCCCACTGGCGCTGCTACGCGGGCGGCACCGCCGCAGGCTGCTGCTGCGCACATGGCGCAACATTGCGGTGCAACCCATATTGCACCGCTGGCTGGGACTGGTGCAGCTGGACAGGCACATGCGGGTCGAGGTGGATATAGACCCCGTATCCTTCCTGTAACCTACCCCATACCTTAATTTGGCACTTAGTCGTTGGCAGGCTTGGCTGTGCTGGTCAGCACGGTGGAAATGGTCTCACGCATCACCATAACGCGCACGTTGGGTGCAATTTCCACTTCCACTTCGCTCGAATCTTCCTTGGTGCGCTGCACAACGCCCACAACACCACCGGCTGTTACAATCCGGTCGCCCCGACGCAGGGCCTTGAGTTCGGACTTGAGCTGCTTCTGCCGCTGCTGCTGCGGGCGGATGAGCAGAAAATACATGATGGCAAACACAGCCACAAACGGCAGGAAGGACATAAGCCCCGAAACACCGCCAGAGCCTCCGGCTGTCTGGGCGTATGCAGCGGGGATAAGAAAATCGGACATAAGGTTACAGACCTTCAACAATGGCTGGTTGCGAAAACAGAAGAAGTGACCATAATTTTCAATCCCTCCGCGTCAAGCTCCCATGCGGGGGAAAGAGCGCCAGAAAGACCTTAATAAGGAATAAAAACCGATGGACCAGACCCTACTGCCAACATTGGACCGTATTGCCTCGGCTCTGGAGCGCCTTTCCCCGCCCCCCGCAACGCTGGATGGGGTGGATGGCGCGGATGCTTTTGTGTGGCTGCCAGAGCGCGGGCGGCTGCTGCCCATAGCCCATGTGGCCCACGTACCCGTTGACCTGCTACAGGGCATAGACCTGCAACGGCGTATTCTGCTGGAGAACACGCGCCATTTTGCCCACGGCCTGCCTGCCAACAACGCCATGCTGTGGGGTGCGCGCGGCATGGGCAAGTCATCGCTCGTCAAGGGTGCGCACGCGCTGGTCAATCAGGTGGACGGCAGACCCTGCACACCAGGTGCGGGCCGGGTGGCGCTGATAGAAATCCAGCGCGAAGACCTGACAAGCCTGCCACTCCTGCTCAGCTTGCTGCGCGAGAACCCGCGCCGCTTTATCCTGTTCTGCGATGACCTGTCGTTTGAAAAGGAGGACCGCGATTACAAAGCCCTCAAATCCGTGCTGGATGGGGGCATTGCGGGGCGACCGGAAAATGTTCTGTTCTACGCCACATCCAACCGCCGCCACCTGATGCCGCGTGACATGATAGAAAACGAACGCGCGACCGCCATAAACCCGTCCGAGGCCACGGAGGAAAAAGTCTCCCTCTCCGACCGGTTTGGCCTGTGGCTTGGCTTCCATGCCTGCGAGCAGGATACCTACGCCGATATGGTCAAAACCTACGCCCGCGCACGGAACCTGCCCATTGCTGGCGACGCCCTGCTGGCCCGCGCCAATGAATGGGCCATTACCCGTGGCAGCCGCTCCGGCCGTGTGGCATACCAGTTTGTGGAGGCCCTGACCGCCGAACTGGCCGCGCATTAATTTGCCAGACTGCCCCCTATGGTCTTGCATCGCGCAGGCCTATGCGTTGAGAATAGCATTCGCAAATGGCAGCATCACACCGATGCTGCGGGGGTCCCCCTGATTCGAGGCGCCATGAACCAGACAGTACCGCCCTGCCCTGATGATGCATCCTTTGGGGCGGAAACACGCTCCAGCACAACGGACATACGCAGGGTACGCTCAAACCCCGACTACTGGTACCCGGTCGCATGGTCGCACGAACTCAAAGCAGGCAAAACCATAGGCACCCGCTACGCAGGCACGCCCATAGCGCTGGTGCGCCCGGTGGAAGGCCCCGTTTTTGCTCTGGAGGACCGCTGCGCGCACAGGCAGGTGCCACTCAGCAAGGGTGTTGTCTCGGGCAGTTCGGTCAAATGCTGCTACCATGGCTGGGCCTATGGCCGCTCTGGCCGGTGTATTGATGTGCCCTATCTGGGCAAGGGCAAGCTGCCCAACGGCGTGCGCACCTTCCCCTGCCGCGAGCAGAACGGCATGATCTTTGTCTTCCCCGGCGACCCGGAGAAGGCCCAGAGCGTGCCCCTTGCCCCCCATCTGGCCAAGGCAGACAACCCCGCTTACAAAACCCGCTATTTTGGCCGCAAGGTCGGGTGCCACTACAGCTTCATGCATGAGAACCTGATGGACATGAACCACCAGTTCATGCACTCCAAACAGATGGGGCAGATGAAGCCCCGCTTTCTGGGCCAGAAGCGCGAACCCGGACTGGTGGAAGCCCGCTACAGCTTTGCCCGCACAGGCGGTAAGCAACCGTATGGCGAGGCGCTGATTTTTGGCGAGCGGCGTGATGCATCGGACAAGTTCCAGCACCGCGATGTCATGACCATCCGCACCGAATACCCTTACCAGACCCTGCGTATCCAGACAGGGGATGAAGACCCGGTCATGGACCTGTGGATTGTGTACACCCCCCAGAGCGCGGATGAACTGACCAACCGGACCTTTGGCCTGCTCTCGGTCAAACGGCCCAAAATTCCGGGTATTCTGGACCTTGCATGGCCGCTGCTAGTAGCCTTTACCGAGCGGATTTTTGCCGAAGACCGCGAAATTGTGGAGCTGGAGCAAACCGCATGGCGCGAACTGGGCGGCGACCATAACGTGGAGGTCTTCCCCGTTATCAACGCACTCAGGGCTCTTCTGGTTGAATGCGGCATTCCCCCTGCCAGCGAGTCCCATGCCTGATACCGGACCTTTGTTACTGGATGCTGGCCCGTATCTGTTACGCCCGCTCCAGCCTGATGATGCAACCACCCTGCACCACCTCGTCAACGACTGGGAGGTGGTGCGTATGCTCAGCCGCCTGCCTTTTCCCTACCCGCGGGATCTGGCGGATAACTGGATTGCCTCAACCTGCCAGATGCAGGCACGGGGCGAGGGGTACCATTTTGCCATAACCACACCCGGTGGGGCTTTTCTGGGCTGTATTGGGGTGCGTATTCAAACCCTGCCACAGGTGGGGCGCGTGGGCATGCTGGGCTACTGGGTTGGCCGCCCTTACTGGGGGCAGGGTATTGCCACCCATGCCGCGACCCGCATGGCCCGCTGGGCCCTTGCCCATCTGGACATTACCGCCCTGCGCGCAACGGCAGCGCAGGATAATGCCGCCTCCATCCGTGTGCTTGAACATGCGGGGTTCCGCCACTGCGGTACCGACAGGCAGATGTTTACCGCCCGCGGCACGGAACTACCTGTTGCCATGATGGAAGCCAACCGGACCGATCTGGACATGAGCACCACACCCATCCCCCCCCAGAGCACCCGCAAGCTTGTGCTGGTCAGTGCAGCAGCGCTGATAGATGCACGTGGCCACATTCTGCTCGCCCGCAGGCCAGAGGGCAAAAGCATGGCCGGGTTATGGGAGTTCCCCGGTGGCAAGGTAGAGCCGGGAGAAACACCCGAGGCGGCCCTTGTACGCGAACTGCATGAGGAACTGGGGCTGGATATGGCGCGCGCCTGTCTGGCGCCCTTTACCTTTGCATCCCACGCCTACCCCGGCTTTGACCTGCTGATGCCCCTGTACATCTGCCGCCGCTGGCAGGGCACCCCCACCGCGCGGGAGGGGCAGAAGCTGGCGTGGGTCGCCCCCTCCGCCCTGCGCGATTACGCCATGCCAGAGGCTGACCTGCCATTTATTCCCCTATTGCAGACGTTATTATAGATCGTAACCACAACCCTGATATGTGGAATATGGGCGGTTCGTAGATAAAATACATTCTTGACGAAGGATAAGAACACGGATTAACCAGAACACAGAATGTTTCCAACCGGAGACCTTCCCTCGTGATTTGTTGGGCCGGCTTGCGGCGAGGTAAAAAAAACGCGCTAAAGAGGCTTTGACGGCGCGCATAATCCGACGTCATGGTTTCCACGGTCAATTTGAGAGCCCAAACCCTGCGGATGAGCGCACCCCTGCGCACGCCCCGTGGTTTGGATCAGGCACGAAAGAACCGGATACTAGTCCCATGAGTGATAACCAGACTTCCTCCCCCAAGGCGTGGCGCCCGGCCACACGTCAGCTCCATGCCGGTCTGGAGCGCACTGAATATGGCGAAACCAGCGAGGCCCTCTTTCTGACCTCCGGCTTTGTGTATGACAATGCCGAGCAGGCGGCCAAAACCTTTACGGGTGAGGTCACGCACTACCAGTACAGCCGCTTTGGCAACCCCACCACAGCAGCGCTTGAAAACCGCCTTGCCGACCTGGAAGGGGCCGAGGCCTGCGTGGCCACAGCCACAGGCATGGGGGCTGTATCTTCCGCCCTGCTCTCCCACGTAACGGCTGGCGGGCGCGTTGTGGCCTCCCGCGCGCTGTTTGGGTCCTGCCACTGGATTGTCAACCACCTGCTCCCCCGTTACGGCGTGGAAACCGTGTTTGTGGATGGCGAGGATCTGGCCCAGTGGGACGAGGCACTGTCCGTCCCGACCGATGCGGTGCTGCTGGAAAGCCCGTCCAACCCCATGCTCGATATTCTCGACATTGCCGCCATTTCCGAGCGGGCCCACAAGGCCGGGGCCATTGTGATCGTGGACAATGTGTTTGCCTCCCCCATCTTCCAAAAGCCACTGGAACTTGGGGCCGATGTGGTGGTCTATTCGTGTACCAAGCACATAGATGGTCAGGGCCGTGTGCTGGGTGGGGCCGTACTGGGCCGCAAGGACTGGATTACCGAGACCCTTCAGCCCTTCACCCGCAACACCGGCAATGCGCTCTCCCCCTTTAATGCGTGGGTCATGCTTAAAGGGCTGGAAACCCTGTCCCTGCGGGTGGAAGCCATGGCCCGTAACGCTGCTGCCGTAGCGGACTACCTTGCCTCTGCTCCGGGGATCAAACTGGTGCGTTACCCCGGCCGCAAGGACCACCCGCAGTACGAACTGGCCCAGCGCCAGATGAGCGGCAACGGTACGCTGGTGGCGTTTGTGGTCGAGGGCGGGCAGAAAGAGGCCTTCGCCTTTATGAACGCGCTGGAACTGATCGCCATTTCCAACAATCTGGGCGATTCCCGCTCGCTGGTCACGCACCCGGCCACCACCACCCACTCCAAGATCAGCCCCGAAGAACGGGCAGCCCTTGGCATTACCGATGGCGCCATCCGCTTTTCTGTCGGGCTGGAGGACAGTGCGGACCTGATAGACGACCTGGCACGTGGTGTTGCCGCTCTCAAAGCGCTGTAAAAACTCCATAACCTGCGTACAGTGTGCGCCCGAGCCAGCGTAAGCCCGGCTCGGGCCACCACCACGCAGGGTGCTCCCCATGTGCTGCATGGTGGATCGCGCTTTGCACAACCCCCATGTTCATGATACTGGCTCCCTCTTCGCATCCAATGCGAGCATGGCGCGCGGAACGGCTGATCTGGGCCGAACCTTTTTCCATTTTGCAGGAGCTGGAGACTCATGGCCGACTGGGCCGTTGCCCCCTTTGCACAATCCCCGGAAGATGCTCTGAACGACCTGTTTTCGCCACTTCCGGTGTACGAGGCCATTACAGAGGGTATTCGCGTTCAGGTGCAGGTCTTCTGGCTACCCGACCAGTCCGAACCGGACGAGCACAGTTACTGTTGGGTTTACCGCATCCGCATTGGCAACGACACCGTCCGCCCGGTGCAACTGCTGGAGCGGACATGGCATATTACCGACACATCCGGCCGGACCGAATATGTCCATGGCGAGGGTGTGGTGGGCGAACAGCCGATTATTCAGCCCGGCACTCTTTACGAATATACGTCCGGTGCGTCTCTTTCCACGCCCGGTGGGTTCATGCGCGGGTCTTACCTGTTGCAGACCACCACGGACAAAAAACGGTTTGATGCCGTCATTCCCGCCTTCAGCCTGGACAGCCCCTTCCAGAACCACCAGCTCCAATAACCAAAGCAGGAGACCGGCATGAGCGTGCCTGAGCACAACACGGACCGCCCCACCCAAAAAGAGGCCGAACAGGCCGTACGCACCCTGCTGCGCTGGGCGGGGGATGACCCAACGCGTGAAGGTCTGCTGGACACGCCAGCCCGCGTTGCCCGCGCGTACACCGACTTTTTTTCGGGGTATGAGATTGATCCCGCCAACCTGCTGCGCCGGACTTTTTCCGAAGTAGATGGGTATGACGAAATTGTGCTGCTGCGTGACATCCGGTTTGAAAGCCACTGCGAGCACCATCTGGCCCCCATTATTGGCCGCGCCCATGTCGCCTACCTGCCGCGCCAGCGGGTTGTGGGCATTTCCAAACTGGCCCGTGTGGTGGATGCCTATGCCCGCCGCCTCCAGATTCAGGAACGCATGACGGCCCAGATCGCCAACACCATCAATGACGAGCTAGAGCCCCACGGCGTGGCGGTTATTCTTGAATCCGCACATGAATGTATGACAACACGCGGCGTGCATAAGCCCGGCGTATCCATGGTGACCAGCACCATGCTCGGCGTTTTCCGCGATAATTCGGACACACGGCGTGAGCTGATGGCCATGCTCAGCCGCCCTGCCGTAAGCGACTACTAAGCCGCGCAAATACCCCGGTGCCACACTGGCTACCGGGGCCTCCCCCAGCGCTCCCCCCACAATACAGGGGCGCGCAAGATGGGGTTAAATGCTGATGTTGGCGCCAAGTACCTTAAGGAACTGGGCAAGCCATGCAGGGTGTGCTGGCCATGCGGGCGCACTCACCAGCTCTCCGTCCGTTACCGCTTCTGTCACAGCAATATCGGCATAGGTGCCACCTGCAAGCTCCACCTCCGGCCTGCATGCGGGATAAGCCGATACGGTGCGCCCCTTGATAACCCCGGCTGCGGCCAGCAACTGCGCACCATGGCAGATGGCGGCCATGGGCCGGTCCGCAAAAGCACGCACAATCTCGATAACACGCGGGTTGAGACGCAGATATTCAGGCGCACGGCCACCGGGGACAATAAGGCCCAGATATTCGTCCGTATCGATCGCATCAAAATCCGCGGTCAACGTAAAAGCATGGCCGGGTTTTTCGCTGTAGGTCTGCGCGCCCTCAAAGTCATGGATCGCGGTCAGGACCTTATCGCCCGCCTTCCTGTCCGGGCAGACCACGTCCACCCGGTAGCCCAGCATGGACAGTGCCTGATAGGGGACCATGATCTCATAGTCCTCTACGTAATCTCCGGCCAGCATCAGCAGTTTGACGTCATCAGTCATGGTGTGTGCTCTCCTTCAGCCCTTCACGCAGGCGGGGCATCAGTTCCACAAAGTTGCAGGGGCGGTGGCGGCTATCAAGCTGGAACACCAGAATATCGTCCCAGCCATCCTTGACCGCACCTGTCGATCCGGGGAGTGCGAACAGGTATGTCCCGCCCGCAACACCCGCAACAGCACGGGACTGAATGGTGGATGTGCCAATCTTCTGGTAGGACAGCATGCGAAAAAGCTCACCAAAACCTTCAATCCGCTTTTCCATAACGCGCTCGAACGCCTCTGGTGTCACGTCGCGGCCGGTCACGCCTGTGCCGCCGTTGGTGATGACCACATCCACCAGCGGGTCGGCAATCCATGCGCCAAGCTGTGCGGCAATCAGGTCTGCATCGTCAGAGACAATGGTGCGGACGGCAACGCTGTGCCCTGCGCCCTCGATCCGTGCGACAAGGGCTGCGCCGGATGTGTCCGTCTCCAGCGTGCGCGAATCCGAAACAGTCATGACAGCAATACGCACGGGCAAAAACGGTCTGTTTGTATCAATTCTGGACATGGCTGACTGTTATATCTCCGCAAGTATGATGCAAAAACGCATCAGAGAAATGAATAATAGCCATCTGGGGCAGAAAATAGCCACATCTGGGCAACCTTTTGTCTGCACTGGCATAAAAAACATTTAAACACTGGGGTTGTTCCACCCCGATAAACCATGATTGATCTTGTTGCTCACGCAAAAGACCAATCCAAAGACAACAAAATTGGGATCATGACCAAACGTATTTTTTTTCCTTTTCGCACCCTCTGGCTTTTTGCCGTTCTTTTCCCTCTTCTGGCTGTGGCGCTGCCTGCACGGGCGCAGCTTCTGCCCGGCGGCAACAGTTCTATTGGTCTTTTACCCAGTCTGGAAGTTGATAACGAGGCCAATCTGGTCGAGGACCCCGGCCCCCTGTTTGCCGCGCCTTACGGCAAGGACCATTTTTTTGGTGACTGGGGCGGCGCACAGCCGTGGCTGCTCAGCCATGGCATTCATATTCTGGCCGATGTGCATGAGGAACTGGCAGGCAACTTCCGTGGTGGCCGCAAGCAGGGCGTGACCAATGCTGGCCAGGTGGGTGTTGAGCTGGACGTGGACTGGGGCAAGCTGACCAATACGGACCTGTTCAAGAACTTCTGGACCCATATGATGGTCGTTAACGGCCACGGACGGAACCTGAGCACGGACTATATTGGGGACTCCATTGGTGGTGTGCAGCAGATTTATGGCGCACGCGGCAATGTGGTGGCGCACCTTGTTTACCTGTATGCCGAAAAATCCTTTTTGCATAACCATCTGGATATCAGCGCGGGCTGGATTCCGCCGGGCAGCTTTTTTGCCGCCTCCCCCCTGTTCTGCATGTATATGAACGTGGCCATGTGCGGTAACCCCGCCCCCACCAAATACACAGAAGGGGCGCGTGACTGGCCATCGGGCAACCTCGGGTTTGTGGCGCGTGTCATGCCCACAAGCGAGACCTACGTCATGGGTGCGCTGTTTGCCGTCTCCCCCCACGCTTTTAACGGTGGCATTTCGGGCTGGGCATGGGCGCAGGATGGTCTGGGTAAGTTCTCCTCCCCCGTGGAAGTGGGCTGGCTGCCCAAGTTTGGCAAAAACCACCTGAACGGGCACTACAAGGCCGGTTTTGGCTACGATAACTCCAGCTATCCCGACCTTTTGGAAGATGGGCAGGGTAATGCATGGATCAACAGCGGCAGACCCGCCCGCTACCGTGCGGGCCGCGCAAGCGCATGGGTGATGGCCGACCAGATGCTGATGCGCAACGGTGATGGCCCGACCAACGGCCTGATCGCTCTGGCAGGCTGGATGTGGGCAGACGGGCACACCACCGCCATGTCCCACCATATCTGGGCTGGCATGGTAGAAACCGGGGCCAAATGGGGCCGCCCGATGGATAGCGTGGGGGTCATGTACCAGTGGGAGCTGATGAGCCGCGCCTCAACCTTGCAGCAGGAAGCCGCAAGCATGGCCGGTGTCCCCTTCCCCGCCAACCAGTGGGGCAAGGTATGGGGTATTCAGTCGCACGAAAATATTTACGAAGTGTTCTATAACGCCCATGTGGCTCCCGGCATTTCGTTGCAGCCGGACTTCCAGTACATCAACCGCCCCGGCGGCAGCACCGTCTTCCACGATGCCGCCGTTATGGGGTTGCAGTTCAACGCTGTTCTGTAATTAACGCGGGGGCGTAAAATGCTCCATCGGGTGCAGGCTCAGCAGCCTGCCCCGCAGGGGGGCAAACTGCTCGGCATGGCAGGTGAGCAGAATGATCTGCAACCGCGTTGCTGCATCGGACAGAACGTCAAACAGGGTTTCCAGCCTTTGGGAGTCCGAAAAACTCAGCGCATCATCCAACACCAAAATGGCCGGTGCGCCGCGTTTGTGCAGCAACTCGGCAAAGCCCAGCCGCACCAGCACAGCAATCTGCTCGCGTGTTCCATCGGACAGGTCCTTGACCTCCTCCGAGCGCTGGCGGGTTAAGCCGGTCAGGGCAAACTGCGTATCCATCTCCAGCGCAACACCACGGAACAGGGCAGAAAAAGCCGGTTGCATAGCCTGCACCAGCGGAGCGAGATACCGCTCGGTCTGTGTGGTTTCGGCCTTGAGCAGTGCGCTCTCCAGCAAGGCAAGGGCTGCGCGTTCGCGCTCGCAGGCAGCCTGCTCCCCCTGTAGGCGCGTTGCATGGCGCTGCGCGCTGGCAAGTTGCTCGTCCAGCCCTTCCCCTTCCGCCTGACGGATGCGTGTTTCACGCTCCCGCAGGTTCATGGACAGGGTTTTAACCTGCTCGCGCGCGTGCTCCATGCCCTGCTCACGCCGCAGAATCCCCTGCTCCACCACGGCCAGAGGCTCCTCCTGCTGGCGGGTCTGGGCAATACGCTCCAGTGCCTCCTGCGCCTGCTGCTGCTGCTGCCCGCTTTGCGCAACACGGACCAGCAAATCCGGCTCCGGCTCACGCGTGAGCCATACATCCAGCTCCCTCTGGCAGCGTTGCAACGCCTGCTGTTGCTGCGTAGCCTGAACCAACGCCTGCTCCAGCCGGGTATGTGCCGCACGCCGCAGGTCTGATGCAGACTGCTCACACTGTCGGGCCACCTCCACCGCGGCAAGCCGTTCCTGCTCCTGCCTGTTGGCTGCATCCATATCCGGTTGCGGGCTAAGCCCCTCACCTTCTGGCGTCAGGGCCGCCTGTTCACGCGCCAGAAGGGCTTCCTGCTCGTGCAAGGTCTGCCGCTGGCTATCCAGAGCCCTGCCAATACTGCTGACATCGGATACGGACAAAAGCGCCATACACTCGGCTGCGGCCTGCGCCACCTCACGTTCCATCTGCCGGTACGCCTCATGCTGGCTTTCCGCCTGATCGGTGCTGTGGCACCCGACCTCGCGCAGCAGTTCGTCCACGGCTGTCTGGGCGGCTGCATGGGCTTTGTGCAATGCCGCATGCTGCTGCATGGGTGGGCTTATGGTAAAGCGGCCCACACCATCCACCACCAGTTCGGCCACATCTGTCAGGGCTTGTGGGGTTATTGGGCAGGGTTGCCCGTTCAGCCAGACCGTTCCTGCTGCATCGGGTTCCAGTTGCGCCACAAAGCGTGTGGCCTGCGCATGCATATGGGCCTGTGCCTGCTGCAAAGCCTGCACGGCTTTGGCCAGACGCCGCATAAAAGCCCCGTCCACGCGCATGACCTGCAGGCTGGCCTGTGCTTTTTCCAGCTTTGCATGGGCGGCCTGCGCGCGCTCAAACGCAGTACGTTCGCGCGCAACACTCTGCCGGGTCTGGGCCAGTGCCGCATGCAGCACAACGCGGGCCAGCACGGCACGGGCCTGCTGGTGCTGCTCCGTAGCTGCCGCCAGCCGGGCCTGTGCCTGCACCAACGCCTGATCTGCCTCCCGCGCCAGGCGCTCCAGTTCGCTCCGGGCGCGTTGCCCCTCCGCCAGAGCCTGCTCCAGCCGGGCAATCTCCGCCCGGTGAGTGTGCCGGCGCTCCTGCTCGGCCTGCGCATACTGGAGGGCCTGCCCCGCTGCGTGCAGCTTTGTTTGCGCAAGCTGCTCCTGATCCACCAGAGCGCGCAACTGGTCGCGCTTTTGCCTGAGCAGGAGCAGTTTTTCCTCCTCCTGCCTGCGGCGTTCGGGGTTTTCGCTCTCGGCCAGTGTGCGGCGGATCTGCTCCAGCGCGTGAATATCTTCACGCAATGCCTCCCTGCGTGCCGCAAGTGCTGCAACCTGCGCCTGCGCCTGTGCGCTTTCCTCCTGCACCTGTTTTAAACGGCCTGTGGTTTTGCCTGTGGCGGCAGTCTGGTACTGGGCAAGCTGCCTGCGTACCAGTGCCAGCATGGCGCTGGCCTCGGCCGTGCCTGTTACGCCCTGTAGGCCCTGTTGCAGGCAGGCTTGCAGGCTGCTCCGCCCGGCACCTTGCAGTGCGGGCTGGGCAAAGCTCTCGCCCTGCGCCACCAGCAGGGCGTTCCACAGACCTGCGGCCTCGCCCTTGCTGACTTTTTCCAACTCAAACAGGGCTTGTAGCTGCTCCTCCGCCTCGTCCCCATCAAAGCGCTCGCCCCCCAGATCAAGGCGTGCGAGCTTACCGTTGCCAAACTTCTTTTCCAGCCAGCAGGGCTGATTGTTCCACGTAAAACCAACGCCGATATGGGGCGAGCCACCACCATAGGGCAGCAGGTCACGGACCGGTTGCGCCTTGGAGCCATGCCGGAGTGTGAGGGCTGCCCGCAGCGCCATAAGCACCGTGGATTTGCCTGCCTCGTTCGGGGCGGCCAGTACGTTCAGCCCCGCCCCCAGCCCTTCCACCCGAATGGGCGAAGTAAAGCGACGCACGGCTTCAAGCTGGATATCAGTCAGGATCATGGCTGCGCCCTCCGCACGTCACCCCATAGCAGGAAGAGCCTTTGCAGCGCCTCCTGCGCAACCACGGCCTCTGCCCCCCCGGCCTCCACCTGCGCCAGCAGGGCCGATGCGGCCTCTCGCACCGGGCCGAACGCCCCCAACATGTCCAGATCGTCCACCCCTGCGGCAAGCCCCGGTGCACCGGACAGGCGCAGGCAGGTCAGGGCGCTGCGGAGGCGGCGCTCGATCAGACTTTCGTAAAGAGCCAGATTCTCTACCCCCAGCATGCCGCTGACTTCCAGCCATGCCAGAATGGTCTCAGGCTGCTCGGGGGCTATGGCGCGCACCCTGCTTTCCAGCGCCTCTATGTCCGCGCCACTGGTCAGCACCACATTCTCCAGCTTGCGCCAGATAAAGCGCCCCGTTCGGTGCGTGCTCAGCCGTGGGGGGGATGTGGGGCCATCAAACGCTGCCACCACACACTCACCTCCACCCGCACCCCCCGTGCCAAAACGGTCCACCTCTGGTGTACCCGCATAGACGGTGCGCGCGTTGATCTGACGAAACCCGTGCCAGTCCCCCAATGCCAGATAGGCAAGCCCGGCCTGCTCCGCCCGGTCTATGGCAATGGGGTTATGTTGTGCCTCGTCCTCATTCCCAAACCCCACAACCGAGCCATGGGCCACTCCAATGCGCAGGGCGCCTTCAGGCGTTGGGGCATCGTTCATGTAAGCCGTCAGGTCGGACAGGGTGTGCCGCCGCTGCAAAACGGCGGGCAGCAGCCACGCCTGCCCCCCTGCATCCAGCGCTACGGGGGCGGGGCTCAGGTGCAGCCTGACGTTATCGGGTACAGCGTTATCCCGCAGCAGGCGTGTCCACACCCCCTGTGGAGTATGGGCGTCATGGTTCCCCGGAATAAGGTGCCAGGTGATATCGGCAAACTGGCGCATACGCTCCATGGGCTGGCGTAGCGTGCGCTCGGACGGGGTTTCGTGCTCATACACATCCCCTGCCACCAGCACATGGGGGGCTCCCTCCTGCCGGGCGAGCGCGCCTATGCGGCCAATAACATTCAGCCGCTCGGCCTGAAGTGCGCCCAGTGCCTCGTCATCCACAAAGCTGAAGGTTCGGCCGATCTGCCAGTCGGAGGTATGCACAATTTTCATACACACTGTTGTGCCCGCTCCCCCAATGGCCCGACAAGATGGAATATGGCATGACATCAGCCACAAACATGCGCACATCAACAACTATGGGCGGCACAGGGCCGGGGTGGGTCTAGCAGATTGTAGTTTGTGGGGCTGACAGGTCAGGTCTGCCACGCGTGTAGTGCAAGGCCCGGATTGGGGCAGAACTTTCCCCAACATTATATTTTATTTTAATATACGCCCGACAATCCGGATTCGAGACATCCTCCTGCTCAGTGGCCACAACAAAAGCAGACCCAGAATGACCGCTGAGAAAACAGCTTTCATGCATCGCCCTGGCTGGAAGGGGTGGTTCCTCCAGCTTCCACCCTCGGTTTTTTCTCCGGGGTGGTTCCTGTTCTGCCTGCGTACATGGCTATCCGCCGTGCTGGCGCTGGGGACGGCATTCTGGCTCCAGCTTTCCTCCCCCGGTACGGCGGCGGTTACGGTCATGATTCTGGCCCAGCCCTTGCGCGGGCAGGTGCTCTCCAAAGCGCTTTACCGTCTGGCGGGGACCATTATTGGTGCATTTGTCGCCCTGTTCCTGACTGCCTGCTTCAATCAGGAGCGTGGGGTTTTTCTGGGCGGGGTCGCGCTGTGGCTGAGCCTGTGCACCATTGTGGGCACGCTGGAGAGGGACTTTCGTGCCTATGCCGCCATGCTCTCGGGCTATACGGTCGCCATTGTGGGGATCAGTTGCATTGATAACCCGGCCGCCATTTTTGATGTCACGGTCAACCGCGTGTCCTGCATTGTGGTGGGCATTGCCTCCACTGCTGCGATCAACGATATTTTTGGCTCACCCACCGCATTTGAAAAACTGACCGCCAACCTGCGCCGCACGTCGGATATGGTGCGCCGCATCGCCAAGGATGCACTGGCCGGGCACAGCATACCAGACAGCATGGCCTGCGCAGGGCTTGCGGGGGAAATTATTGCCCTGACATCCCAGATATCCTTCGCCAAGACCGAACTGCCTGATGCGCGGCTGCGGCTGGCGGGAGCACGCTCGGCCATGGTGGCACTGCTGGAAATGCTCTCGTGCAGCCAAGCTATTGCCCTTGTCCTGCGCAAAGGGGAGGTCTCCGACGCCGTGCTCAAACACATCCGCAATGCTTTTGGCGATGGCACGCCCGTAAACTCCCCCGCACAAGCCGTGCATGACCTTGAAGACCTTGCGCGTGAAGCCCATGAGAACGAACTCTGCCTTGGCCCAACGCTGGATGAGGCATGGCTGATCGAACGCTCCATGGCCGTTCTGTCCGACACCCGCTGGGCTGTGGACGGCATAGATGCCTTTGAGCACGGCCAGCGGGCACGCACGCAGGCCCCTGAACTTAAAATTGAACAGCATGATGACGTAATTGCCGCCCTGCTCAACGGGCTACGCACGCTTATCGGTTTTTCCGTCGCGGCGGGGCTGTGCATTATCTCCGATATTCCAGCCACCTATTCCGCCCTGTCGCAGGTGGCCATTATCCTGACCCTTGCCGCAACAACCTACAATGTGCGTGGCTTTGGCATGGGGGCTCTGCTGGGTACGCCGCTGGCCATTATGGTGGCGGCCGTGCTCAACTTTGGCATTCTGCCCAAAGGGGCGGACATGCCTTTTCTGGCCATGGCCATTATTCCTGTTGTTTTTGGCGGCTGTCTGCTGCTCATACACCCCAAGACGGCAACCATCGGCTTTAATGCCGGGGTGTTCTTCTTTGTCATCCTTGGCGTGGCAAACCAGCAGAATTACGAGCCATCGGCCTTTATTGACCGCAACGTGCTGTACCTGTTTGCCGCGATCATGATCTTTATCTCGCTGGTGCTCCTCCTCCCCCCTTCGGCCTCACGCAGGCGGTTCCGGGTTGGCATTACCATCGGGCATGACCTTCTGCTCCAGTTTGAAGGGCATGGCGAGCAGGCAGGCTCCGCCCTGATCAGCCGCCACTATGACCGGCTGTGCCGTATTCTGGAGTGGAACCGCTACCTGCCCGCCAACAAGGCGCGCCAGCGTGTTTTTGCCCGCCTTGCCAGTCTGGACGCACTCAACCTTGAACTGGCGCGCGCACGCCGCCACCTGCAACGTGCCGCGACCATTCCCGCCATTCGGCTGGATGCGGAATCCGCCTACCGTGCGACCATCATCTACAACGTGGATGCGGCACTGGTACGCATGCGCCACAAGGCCCGCATTCTGCTTGACCACGCCATTGGCCTGCCACACGGGCAGATGGCCACAGCCCTTGCCGCCGTCTCCGCCATGGTTGGCGCCATTCGCCTGCTGGAGCACAACCGCTCCGCCCTGCACCTGTATGACCTGCTGCCCGTACCCGACCAGCAGTGGAAGGCACGCTGACATGGAACTCCAGCCTGTTCTTGATATTGGCGGTCTGCTGGTGTCCTCCTTTGTGGTGCATGCGGGGCTGGCCATTGCCACCTTGCTGGCACTCAACCCGCTTTTGGCCAAGGTTCGCGCACGCCGTGTGGTCTGGAACCTGCCGCTGGCCGAATTTGGCATTCTTATTGGCCTTATCGGCCTTTACACCATCCTGCTGTGAAAGGGCTTTTCCGCCGTGTTTGAACGTGCGCGCCGCCTTCTGCAATTCATCACCACCGGCATTATTCTGGCCATTGCGGCCGTGGTCTGCTTTGTGCTGTGGGATTATTACACCGCCGCCCCCTGGACCCGTAACGGGCAGGTACGCGTACAGGTGGCCGATATTGCGCCGCGCGTGTCCGGCCAGATTATCGACATCAAGGTCCGCGACAACCAGTTTGTCCATGCTGGCGATATTTTGTACGATATAGACCCGTTCGACTTCAAGGTGAACGTCGCCTCCGCCACAGCCGTGGTGAACGAACGGCAGGCGGAAATGGTGCTCAAGGCCACACAGGAATACCGGCGTAACAACCTGACCGACGCCGCCGCATCCCGCGAGGAAAAACAGGTCTACCAAGCCACGGCGGAAGTGGCCAAGGCACAGTATGCCGCCGCCATGGCCGCTCTCTCGCAAGCCAATATCAACCTTGACCGAACCCATGTCCGCAGCACTGTAACCGGCTACGTGACCAACCTGATCATGCGTGTGGGGGATTACGCCACCACCGCCAAAGCCAATATTCAGGTCATTGATGCCTCATCCTACTGGGTGGATGGATATTTTGAGGAAACTAAAATCCGCTCCATCCACATTGGCGATCGCGCCCGCATGGACCTGATGGGGTACCGCCAGCCCATGTGGGGGCATGTCACCAGCATTACACGCGGGATTGCCACCCCAAACGCAACCCCTTCCACTCAGGGGCTGCCATCGGTGGACCCGGTCTATACATGGGTGCGTCTGGCACAGCGTATTCCCGTGCGGGTACAGATTGACAGCATCCCCCCCGGCACCCAGTTTGCCGCAGGGATGACAACCACCGTGACCATTGTGGGCAGCAAGGGCAAACGTGCCCATGACTCCCTGACCGAGGCGCTGAACAGGCTGCGTGACGCCCTTATGGGGGGCACGGGCGGGAGCGGGCAGCGGTATTAAAACACGCAAGTATGGACGCCCGGCCCACAGGCTGGCACAAACATAGGCATGCAGCATTCCTTTGCCCCGTTCCGTTTTGCATCTACGCTGTGTGCTCTGGGCCTGTGCCTGACCACCGCCGCCCATGCCCGCAGCATACCCGGCCAGCGGGTGCAGGTGAGTGCACCCTGCCTGAGCGCCTTGCATGTTGTGACCGACAGCGCGCTCTCCGGCGCGGTGGAGGTTCCCGGACCATGGCCAGCGGGGCTGCAAAGCACAACTGCGGCTGACGGCACCATAACCCTGTCACAGGCAGGGTGCCCGCGCGGGCAAAGCCTTGAGCTACACACCCCCTCCTCTATGCCGCTTGCCATAGACAGCCCTCAGGCGACCCACATTGTCATTGATGACCGCAGTGGCCCCATGTCCATTCAGGCAGGTTCGGGCGGGCTGGATGCCGGAAGCACCGGAGCAATTGACCTTGCCACGGACTCCTCCGGGCCTATCCACATTGGCAGGCTTGCAGGCGCAGCCCGCCTGCGCTCCACTACATCGGCCCCCATAACCATTGACCAGATTGATGCCCCGGCCCTTGCCGTCTACCTTGCAGGCACGGCAAGCCTGAATGCGCCGTCAGGCACGCTCAAGGCGCTGGACATCAACAACACAGGCAAAGGCCACGCCAGCTTTGGCGGCACAACAGGTGTTGCCGCCCTGCATGTGCAGGGTGATGGTGGCATTAGCGTGCACAAAGCCACAGGCACACTGGCAACCGAGCGGGACGGCAAAGGGCGCATAGAGGTCAACCTGCCCCAGACCACTCCCTAGAACCAGCAGGACCACGCCCCCAATCTCCCCCCTCCAGCACAGCCAGAGGAGCCATGCCGGTGTCTTTTAGTCGGCTGTTTATCATGCGCCCCGTTGGCACAACCCTTATGGCGGTTGCGTTTATGGTGGCGGGTCTTTTTGCCTACCGCGCCATGCCGGTGGCAGACCTGCCCAATATTTCCGTCCCGGTCATTTATGTTATTGCCTCCCAGCCCGGCAGTTCGCCCCAGCAGTTGGCCAGCGCCGTCACCACACCACTGGAGCGCAGACTTGGCCAGATTGCGGGTGTGAGCAGCATGCGCTCGGACACCACGGACTCCAGCGCGTTCATCCTGCTGTTTTTTGATGACAACCGGGACATCAACGGTGCCGCACGTGATGTGGAGGCCGCCCTGCGGGCCGCCCGTGCGGACATGCCCCACACACTTCTGGACCAGCCACAATATTACAAGGCCAACCCGTCGGACAGCCCGATCATGGTTGCCGCCCTCAGCTCCCCCACCCGCAACGTAACCGCCCTGCGCGACCTTGGGGAGACACGCCTCAAACCCATGCTGGCAGGGGTCAAGGGGGTTGGCTGGGTGGATGTTGTGGGCTCGGACAAACCCGCCATCCGGGTGGAGGTCAACCCCCAGCTACTCTACCAGTACGGCATCGGATTTGAAGACGTGCGCTCGGCCCTTGCCTCGGCCAACGCCAACACTCCCAAAGGGTTTATAGAAACCGGGGGCCAACGGCTGACGCTTGAAACCAACGATCAGGCGCACAGCCCCGAGCAGTACCGTGATCTGGTCATTGGGTACCGCAACAACCGGCCCGTGCGGCTGAGCAGTGTGGCCACTGTCCGCTCCGGCCCGCAGAATGAGCGCACGGCAGGGTGGTTCAACAAACAGCCCGCCGTGCTGGCCATTATCCGCGCCCAGCCGGGCAGCAACGTGATTGAGGTCACAGACGCCATACGCGCGCGCGCCACACTCCTGCGCAATGCCCTGCCTGCGGATGTGGCGTTTACGCTGGTATCGGACCGCTCGGTCTCCATCCGTGGAGCGCTGGAAGACACGCAGGAGACCCTGCTGGGTGCGGTGGCGCTGGTTGTGCTGGTGGTTCTGGCATTTTTGCGGAGCTGGCGCTCCACCTTTATTCCCGCCATTACGGTGCCTGTCTCGCTCGCAGGGTCTCTGGCCTTCATGCATCTGCTGGGCTTTTCGCTCGACACGCTCTCCCTCATGGCCCTGACCATTGCCACCGGCTTTGTGGTGGATGACGCCATTGTGGTGGTGGAAAACATCGCCCGCCATATGGAAGAGGGCATGAGCCGCATGCAGGCCACCTTGCAGGGCGCGCAGGAGATCGGCTTTACCATCCTGTCCATCACCATTTCGCTGATTGCGGTCTTTCTGCCGCTGCTGCTGATGGGGGGCGTTGCGGGCAAGGTCTTTTTTGAATTTGCCATGACCCTGACCATAGCGGTCTCGGTATCGTTTTTTCTGGCCATATCGCTCACTCCGATGATGTGTGCGCATTTTCTGGAAGTGCATGGCCCGGACCAGCCAGCCACCGCCAAAACGGCCAACCCGCTGGTCCGTGCGGCCCATCTGCTGGCCGATGGTACGGATTATGCACTGGCCGGGATGATGCGCCTCTACCGCACCACGCTCGATGGCGCACTGCGCCACCCGTGGCTGACCCTGCTCTCCCTCCCGCTCACTCTTGTCGCCACCGTCGGGCTGGTTATCATTATTCCCAAAACCATTTTGCCCGCAGAAGACATAGCCCTTTTGCAAGGCTACCTGAGCGTGGACCAGACATCCTCCTTTTCCGCCATGTCGGCCAAAACACGTATGGTGCTTGACGCCATGCAGGCGGCACCGGGGGTGGAGGGGGTTATTGGCTTTACCGGGGAGGACGCGGCAAACGAGGCGGAAGTGTATGCCCAGCTCAAACCCAAAGGGCAGCGCAGCCAGACACCGGAGGCCATTGCCGCCCATATCCAGCAGGCTGTAAGCGACATACCGGGGCTGAGCACCAGCATTTCCAACGCGGGCGATATTAACGGCGGTGGCCAGCGTGTACATGAAGGTGCGTACAGCTTTGTTTTTCGGAGCGAAAACGAAGCCGATATTGACCAGTGGGTCCCCCGCATGACCGAGGCCCTGCGCAACAGCCGTATCCTGAGCGGGGTCAGCAGTCACACGGTGGGGCATGGCATGGCGCTGCACGTACACATCAACCGTGACAACGCAGCGCGCTACCAGATCACCCCGCAGTTGATTGGCAATGCCCTGTACGATGCGTACGGCCAGCGCACGGCATCGAGCATTTCCACCCCGCTCACCACCTATTACGTGATCATGGAAGTGCAAAAACAGTTCCGCGATAACCCGGAAATGCTCAAGAGCCTCTGGGTGTCCACCGCTGGCGGCACGGCATCGGGGGCTGTGGCCTCCAACACCATACGGGTACGCAACACTACCGATTCCACAGATGCGCGCAGCGACAACCTGTCCAAGCAATCCTTCCGCAACGCCATTGCCAACCGGCTGGCAGGCGGGGGAGCGGGCGCATCCAACGGCTCCGCCGTTTCCGCCACGGCGGAAACCATGGTGCCCCTGCCCACGCTCTCGCGCATTGTCAGCGCGCCAACCCCGCTCCAGGTCAGCCACGAGAACGGTTTTGTCTCCGGCGCACTCTCCTTTGACCTGAGCCCCGGCCACTCCATAAGTGATGCGGAAGCCGAAATCCGCAAAACCATGCGTGACCTGCATGCGCCCGAAAGCCTGAAAGGTGATTTTTCGGGCGAGGCAGGCGACCTGCACAAAAATCTGGTGAACGAGGCACTGGTGTTTGTGGCCGCCATTGCCACCATGTACATCACGCTCGGCATTTTATACGAAAGCTACATCCAGCCGCTGACCATTCTCTCCACCCTGCCCTCCGCCGCTTTTGGCGCGGTGCTGACCTTGTGGCTGTCTGGCCAGCCGTTCTCGCTTATCAGCATGATTGCGGTGATCATGCTGGTCGGGATTGTAAAGAAAAACGCCATCCTGATGATCGACTTTGCACTCAATGCCGAACGCAGCCAGAGCCTGAGCCCGCATGACGCCATAAAAGCGGCGTGCCTGACCCGCTTCCGCCCCATTCTCATGACCACCATGGCTGCGGCCTTTGCCGCCATACCCATGATTGTGGGCCACGGCTACGGGGCAGAACTGCGCCTGCCACTGGGCATTGCCATTCTGGGCGGGCTGGCAACCAGCCAGTTGCTCACCCTGTATTCCACACCTGTTGTCTATCTGCTCATGCACAGGCTGGCAGCTTTTGGGCACAAAAGCAGGGTATGGCTCCAGCGCAGGCTGGCACGCAGAAGCCCGGCACGGCCCAATACCGCGCCATAACGCGGTTCAGCCTGCATGGCCTTTCTGCTCAAAAGCTTTTAAAACACGGTTCGAACACCCATTTTACCAAGGAAGTTTCTGTTATGTCCGATGCAATGCCTGACCGTCTCTCCGTCAACCCGAACAGCGAATTCTACAACGAAGCCCTGCTCGAACGTGGCGTTGGCGTGCGCTTTAAGGGCGTGGAAAAAACCAATGTTGAGGAATACTGCGTCAGCGAAGGCTGGGTCCGCGTGGCTGTTGGCAAAACCGTTGACCGTCGTGGCAACGCCCTGACCATGAAGCTGAACGGCCCGGTTGAAGTCTGGCTTAAAGACTGACCTGCCGCCAGAACATGGCGCACTGACAATTAAATACTTTATTTAATTGTCAGTGTTTGGAATAGTGTCACGCATAATTCAAGGCAGACCAGAAAGGGACCCCGTATCCATGACCCAGACAACACCCAGCACGGCGGCCGATATCAGCCACACCATTGTTATTGTTGGCGGCGGGTCGGCTGGCATTGCCGTGGCGTCACGCCTGCTGCGCGAACGCCCCACACTGGATATTGCCATTATTGACCCTGCCACCACCCACGCCTACCAGCCGGGCTGGACCCTTGTGGGTGCTGGGGTGATGAAGCTGCGTGACACGCTGGAGCAGGAAGGCGGGCTTATTCCCAAAGGCTGCGTGTGGCTACGTGCCGCCGTCAGCACCTTTGACCCCGACAACAACACCCTTGCTCTGGCAGACGGGCGCACCGTGGCCTATGGCCGCCTTATTGTCTGCCCCGGCCTGCAACTGGACTGGGACAAGATCGAAGGGCTGAGCGAAACACTGGGCCGCAACGGCGTCTGCTCCAACTACTCCAAGGATACGGTAGAATATACCTGGACCTGCATCCAGTCCCTTGCCGGTGGCACCGCCTTGTTTACCCAGCCACCCATGCCGATCAAATGCGCAGGTGCTCCGCAAAAAATTGCCTATCTGGCTGCCGACCACTGGCGCAAGCAGGGTACACTCAACCGCACCAGCGTGGACTTCTGCCTTGCGGGGGACGCCCTGTTTGGTGTGGCCTACTTCCGCCCCGCACTGCAACAGGCGGTAGATTATTACGGCATCAACCT
This sequence comes from Acetobacter okinawensis, assembly GCF_002153655.1. Lineage (GTDB taxonomy): Bacteria > Pseudomonadota > Alphaproteobacteria > Acetobacterales > Acetobacteraceae > Acetobacter > Acetobacter okinawensis_A. The sequence goes on along the minus strand of NZ_JOPJ01000020.1, from coordinate 57,960 downwards.
ACAGTACAAACACAATCTGATTGCCGTTAACGGCCCCGAGCGCAAAGCAACCTTTGCTGTAACCGGGCCGGATGGCAAGGTGACAAAAGTGGTCAGGGAGTTTGACATGCTCCATGTAACCCCACCACAGAGCGCCCCCGATTTTGTTAAAAAAAGCCCGCTGGCCGATGCCGCAGGCTGGCTGGACGTCAATGCCACCACACTCCAGCACGCCAAATACCCGACCGTGTTTGGCATTGGGGATGTGATGAACACATCCAACGCCAAAACCATGGCGGCGGCCCGCGCACAAACCCCCGTGGTCGTCCGCAATGTTCTGGCCTCGCTCGACAATCGCCCGCTCAGCGCACAGTACGATGGATATGGCGCATGCCCGCTGACCGTTGCCTATGGCAAGATTGTGCTGGCCGAGTTCCTGTATGGCGGCAAACCCGCTCCCAGCTTCCCCTACGACCAGCGCAAGCCCAGCCGGTTTGCGTGGTTCCTCAAAACCACCGTATTCCCCCGCGTTTACTGGGATATGATGCTCAAGGGCCGCGACATTGAAGTGCCGCACCACCCTGACTGGTCCAAAAACTGACACTGCTTTGCCGCACGGGGGTTACCCCCTGTGTGGCAGAAATGGCGGACAATAAAAAACCTCCCCGAAAATCCGGGGAGGTTTTTTTATACCCAAAGTGTCGGGCCGCGATCACGCCCGATAGTGCATCAGGGGTCAGACATCATCCTCCGCCCGTTTGGGCAGCAGAGCCGGTACGAACACCAGTGTGCCCAACAGTGTGCAGGCCAGCGAGAGCAGCAGCAGACGCCCCATGCTGGCCGTACCGGGGTGGTGAGAGAGCGCTAGAGAGCCAAAGGCCGTACCCGTGGTCAGGGCAGAAAACAGCACCGCCCGCGCCGTGGGGGACGCCAGCGGAGATTTAACCCCATCACGCCAGTTCATAACAAAATAGATGTTAAAGGACACGCCAACCCCCAGCAGCAGGGGTAGCGCAATAATATTAGCAAAGTTCAGGGTTTCGGGCAGCAGCACAACCAGAATGACCGTCATCAGTGCAGAAAGCAGCAGCGGCGCCAGCACAAGCGCCATATCCTTGACCCTGCGCAGCGCGATGATGAGGATAATGGCGATCATGACCACCGCCGCACCCGCCGCCTGCTCAAACGCGCGCACAATGGAGCGGGCACTCTCCACAATATCCACCGCCGTGCCGGCCATGTCCGGCTCGATCTTTTGCAAGGACCCGACAAACTTGCGCAAAGCACCAGAGCTGCTCATCACCCCTTTGGGGTGCACTTCAACCAGAGCGCGGCCATCGGGTAGCAGATAGTCGTTTGCAATGCTCGGCGGCACATCATGAATGCTCACCGGACCAGCCTGTAGCATGGTCCGCAGTTGCGCCAGTTCTGGCGGCAAAAAGCGCACAAGAGCCGTGTTGGCAGCCAGCACCCGCTCGTCCGATGCTGTGGACAGACGGGCGAGAGCTGCCTGAATGCGGCGTAGCGGGTCGTTGGCAGGCAGCTTGTCCAGCACGTCTGCCAGCGCTGCTGCTGTGCTGGCGGCCGATGTCCGCAGGGCTGCTGCATCCGGGGCCGGTTTGGGGTTGGGCACAATCAGGGTGGGGAGCAGCATGGAGGCTGCATCCTGAATAAGCGCGAGTTTTTCTGGCTGCTGCGTGGGCACATATGACCCAAGCCACATGACGTCATGCACATCGGGCAATTCGTCCAGACGGTCGGCCTCCTTCTGGGCGTCTGCAAGCGATTTCACCAGCAGTTCCGCACTGTAAGGAGATGTCTGAGGGTTATCAATCAGCAGGCTCAGGGCACGCATGCCCTCGGAGTTGGGGTTTTTGGTGTGCAGCGGGTCGCCGTCAAACTGCAAGGATGGCACCAGCGCCAGCCCGATAACCGCCACCACACCAAAAAAGGCCAGAAGCCATTTGCGGTGGTGCCGGATCTGGGCATCCACCGGCTTCATCCATGCATAGCCCATGCTGGGGCAGTTCAACGGTGGGCGGCAGATGCACAGCAGCGCAGGCAGCAAGGTGGTGGTGCACACAAACGCCACCAGCATGCCAATGCCCGCAATAAGCCCCAACTGCGCCACACCCAGAAAGGCGGTAGGCGTAAACGCCAGAAAACCGGCCGAAGTCGCCAGAGCGGCAACCAGAATCTGGTGCCCCGTTTCCTCCCCTGTCATGCGCAGGGCTTCGTACATGCCTTCCCTGCCCGCAGCCTCGGGGCTTTGTGCACGAAAACGCACGGAAAACTGGATGGCAAAGTCCACCGCAATCCCCACAAACAGGATCGCAAAGGCAACAGAAATAAGGTTGAGCGTACCCACAGCCACTGCGGCAAAGCCTGTGGTCAGCAAAAGCCCCACAACCAGCGTGACAACAATGGGCAGCACCACGCGCCATGAGCGGACCGCAAGCGTCAGCCATAGCGTGACCAGCAGCAAGGAACCCACAAGCCCCGCCACCATGCCCTCGGCCACGGTGGCAAACTCTTCATCATCTAGTTGCACCTGCCCGGTCAGATGGACCTTGGCGTGACCACTGCGCACGAACTCAAGGTCTTTAATTACCCCAAGCATGGCATCCGTTGCCGCACCACCGGGCTGGAAGGAGCCATAATCAAGCACGGGCTGGGTAATGACAAACTGGTAACGCCCAGCAAGGTCGGACAACTGCCCACCCAGCAGGCGCTGCCAGGACATGGGGCTTGCCTGCCCGTCTGCTGCTTTTTCCAACGTGTTGGCAAAGCCAGTGAGTGGCGCCTGAAAACCTGCCAGATTGGCCTCTCCCTGCTTGACCCCCTGCGCAATAAGCGAGAGCGCGCCAAACAGCCCACGGGCGGAAGGGTCCTGCGCAAGAGCGGACAAAAACGGCTGGGCGGCAATTGTGTCGTTAAGAATGCCAGCAAGCGGTTTGGGCTCAAGGAACATAAGCCCGTTACGCTCAAGGTAGGGGTTGGCATCCGGCCTGTTGGCAAAAGCAAAGTGCTGGTGATCGGCTGCCAGCTTTTCTGCCAGTTGGCGGGCGGTCTCCTGCCCTTCTTCGGGCAGGTCGGCTTCCACCACCGCAACCAGCAGGTTTTCCTTCTGGGGGAACAGGCGGGCCATCTCGTCGGAACGCTGCTTCCATGCCAGACGGGGGGAGAGCATTTTGCTCGTATCCGTGGTGACGCCAAGCTGGGTCATGCCCGCATAAACGCACGCGCCGGACAACACGCAAAAAAGTGCCACGACCAGCCAAGCATGGCGCGCACAAAGGGTGATAAAACGACCTATGGGTGCAAAAAGCATGATAACCGACAAGATCCTAGAAAAGCCATGGCGTCAGGCACAAAACCGCCTTGGTTTGCCCAACAGCTTGGCACGATGCAAGTGACGATGTGGCAGAGCACTCTATCTTTTATCGCCCGGAGTGAGGAAAATGGGATTTTTCCGCGCCATTACCATGGCCGGGCCATGCGTGCTCCAGCCATTGCCACAACAGCAGCGAGGGCACGCCCCAAGCAATTTCACGCAGGCGTTTGATCAGAGAGAGCGCAATGGCAACAGGGGGGGCAATGCCAAACAGCCCGCCCACAACCATATACCCCCCCTCTGACACACCAAGCGCGCCGGGTACGGCAAACCCTGCGGATTTGGCAGCCTCCCCCACACCTTCAATCACAAAGCCAGTCGCCAACGAGCAGTCATGGCCCATAAAATGCAGGATCAGGCAGACCTCCACGGCCCCCAGCGCCCAAGCCGAAAACTGGAGGAGCAGGCTGGTCACGGCATTGCGGCGGGTCTTGTAAAGGCCAAGCACCTCCTGATGGATGCCCCGAATACCCTCTACCCCACCCCAACCCAGATGGGAGGCTATACGCTCGAGCAGTTTTTCCACCACAGCCACAGCGCCAAGCCACTGGCTGGCAAACACGGCCACACCCACAACCGCCAGCACCAGAGCGCTCTCCAGCAGCCGGTCGGTCACTGCCGAACGCCGCACAAGAGCCAGCAGCAACAACAGCCCCGAGACCGTGAACAGCACCTGACTGAGCAGTTCGAGTGTCAGGTCACAAATGGTAGCGGCCGCAGCACGGCGCAAACCCAGACCACGCTGGCCCAGCAGGCGGCTGGCAACAACCTCGCCCCCCACCTGCGCGACGGGGAGCAGGTTGTTCACCCCCTCACGCACACAGCGGAGCATGAAAAAATCCCGCAAGGGTAGATGGGGGGCAAGGTCACGCCGCGCGATAATACGCCACGCCTGCGCGGAAAGAGAGACCTGAACGCTATGAAAAACAATGGCGGCAAGGATTCCCCAGCCGCCCGTCATGACCAGTGCAAAAATAGCCTGCGCGCCAAAGCGCGAGAGCATCCATACCGTAAGGCCCAGCCCCAGAACACCGGCGACAAGAGTGATACGCTTCATGCGGTCTCCCCATTTTCTGCCCGAGGCTGCGCCATGCTGGCCTGTGATGCCTGTTTTTATCCCTCCCTGATCTGGCGGAGCAGCGCAAGGGATTCCACACAGGCCGCAGCGGCTTCACGCCCTTTATTATGCACATCATCCGAAGAACGCACAGTGGCCTGTTCTTCTGTATAGGTTGTCAAAATACCAAATGCGACCGGCACTTCCGTAGCAAGGCTTGCCTGAATGATGCCCATGGTCGCCCCAAGGCTGATGAACTCAAAATGCGCGGTATCGCCCTTGACCACACAGCCCAGGCAGATCACCCCTTCATACCGTCCGCTTTTGGCCAGTGCCTGTGCAAGCAGGGGCATTTCAAACGCGCCGGGGGCTGCAAACACATCGCCCGGTGTTACGGCAATACCGTGCTCACCCAGCCATGCAATGGCGCCATCACGCAGCCCGCCGGTCACTGTCTCATTAAACCGGCTGACGACCAGCGCCAGACGCGGAGCCGGGGAAAGTGCCTTGAGGTCAGGCAGAGTAACGGGGGAACGTGTACCCATAAGTCATGTTATCCTTGTTAAAACGCGTGGTCTTGTAAAACAGATCAGGCCGGGACCGTGTGCATGGCGGGCTGGGGCGAATCACAGCTCAGGTGGTGACCCATACGCTGGCGCTTGGCGTGCAGATAGGCGCGGTTGAAGGTGTTGGCCGGAATTTCCAGCCCCAGCCTGCGCCGTACCACAAAGCCCTGGCTCTCCAGCGCGCGCACCTTGTCGGGGTTGTTGGTCAGCAGGTCAAGCTGCCCCACGCCAAGGCTGCGCAGAACACCCGCAGCCGCACGCCAGTCGCGCATATCGGTTGCAAAACCCAGCCTGTGGTTGGCCTCTACTGTGTCCAGCCCGGCATCTTGCAGTTCGTAGGCGCGGATTTTGTTGACAAGGCCAATGCCGCGCCCTTCGTGCCCACGCACGTAAACCAGCACACCACAGTCCGCCTGCCCGATGGCGCGCAAGGCGGCCTGTAACTGGGAACCACAGTCACACCGCAAGGAACCCAGCGCATCACCCGTCACACATTCGGAATGCAGGCGTACCAGCGGCACCGGCCCTGCGGGGCGCACATCGCCCTTAACCAGTGCGACATGCTCCACGCCGCTGTCGTCCTTGAAGGCGTGGATCACCAGATCATCCCCACCATACACGCTGGGCAGGGCGGCCTCGGCCAGATCGGCCAACCCTTCCTCCCCCTGTGTGGCAGGCTGGGCGGGTTGGGTCTGCTCCAGTGGGGCCAGACCATGCGCCCCGATCCATTCCACCAGTTCGGCAATGGAAATGATGGGCATGTCATGCTGGCGGGCGAACACATCCAACTGGGGGCGGCGCGCCATTGTGCCGTCCTCGTTCAGAATTTCGCAGATCACGGCTGCGGGCTTCAGCCCGGCAAGGCGCAGCAGGTCAATGGAGCCTTCGGTATGGCCAATACGCGCCAGCACACCACCGGGTTCAGCCCGCAGGGGGAAGATATGCCCCGGAGAAGCAATGTCGGCCGGCCCTGCACCATCGGCTGCGGCAACGCACACCGTCCGGGCACGATCTGCGGCGGAAATACCCGTACTCACCCCCTCACGCGCCTCGATCGAGACCGTAAAGGCCGTGCCATACTGCGCGGTGTTATCGCTCTGGCGCACCATCATGGGCAGTTCAAGCTGCGCCACGCGCTCGGCGGTCAGGGGTAGGCAGACCAGACCACGGGCATGGGTGATCATGAAGTTCATGGCCTGCGGGGTCATGAACTCCGCAGCCATAACGAGGTCACCCTCGTTTTCGCGGTCCTCATCATCCACCATCACCACCATGCGTCCGGCGCGTACGGCAGCCAGTGCGCGCAGCAGGCGCTCGGAAGGCTGGAGCGGTGCGGTCTGCCCCTGTGTCATTTTGTCTGACATTGTGCCTCCACATATTTTGCAATGATGTCCACTTCCACATTCACGGCATCTCCCGCGCGGAGCGTGCCCAGCGTGGTGTGTTCCCATGTGTGCGGAATAATCATGAGGGCAATACGGAACACGTCCCCATGCACTGCTCCCACCTCGTTCAGTGTCAGGCTGATCCCGTCGAGTGCGACGGAGCCTTTTTCCACCATGTAGCGCCGCAGGGTGGCTGGCACGTCAAACTCCACACGCCGTGCATCCCCCACAGGAGTTGCGCCGACAAACCGGGCCAGCCCATCCACATGCCCCTGCACAATATGGCCGGAAAGACGGGTGGAAGGCGTAACCGCGCGTTCCAGATTAACACGCGCCCCTGCTGTGAGGGTGCCCAGCATGGTACGGTCCAGTGTTTCCCCACTCACAAAAAAGCGTACGGGGGCGTTCTGCGCCGGGGCTACTGCGGTCAGGCAGACGCCGTTCACGGCAATGCTCTCACCCTCCGCCACGTCGGCAAGCCCGGTCTGTACTTCCAGCATAAGGGAGTGCGCCCCCTGCTCCACCGCAAGGACCTGACCGAGAGATTCTATAATACCGGAAAACATGCCTGCTCCTGCGTGCATCGTGCCCATTCGGGAAAAAGCGAAAGGGGGGAAATGTCGTGTCGGGTTGAAACAGAAAAATGGTCGCGTCCCTGCGCGTCCTGCCCAATACTCAGCCAGTCATCCCACAGGTTCTGCGCGCACAGGGCGCGCAGCAGGGTGGGGCCTGCCTCCACCATGACCCACAGGGCCGGAGTTGTGGCCAGCAGAGCTGGTAGGTCAGAACAATCGGGGCAGAACAATACGTCAAACCGCTGTTCCGCCTGCTCCAGCCAGTTGGAAGGTACATTGCGCGACGCCCCGCATACCACCAGCACTCGCCGCCGGTTAGGGTGGTCGGGCACATGCCGCACGGTAAAGGAGGGCAGGTCAGCCCGCACTGTACCCGTGCCGGTGACAAGGCCATCAGTCACGCGCCGCAGGGCATGGGCAAACTGGAGCGACTGAGGCGTTGTAAAGGTTTTGTGGCCCACAGGCGGCACCATGCTGCCCTGAGCGTTAACCGCCTGTTTGACCGTAATCCACGGCCGCCCATGCACCATACGCCACGCAAACGGAGCCAGCAGCGCCCGGCAACGCGCCATGTATGCCGCCCCGTTGGGAGCCTGCTCCAGCCAGCGTACCGTCAGCCCTTTGGCCTGCAAATATGCGGCTCCACCACCGGGTACATGGGGGTTGGGGTCTGCGCAGCCGATCCACACCGTCTGCACCGGGGTGGACAGCAGGGCCTGCGTGCACGGGGGGGTGCGGCCCGTATGGTTGCAAGGCTCAAGTGTAACCACAGCGGTGTGAATACGCTCCACCACGCCAAGGGCACGCGCCTGCTCCACGGCCAGACGCTCGGCATGCAATTCACCCGCCTTATGGTGGGCGGCAATAACCAGCACGTTGCCCTGCACGTCCAGCAGCACACACCCTACGGCGGGGTTGGGTGCTGTCTGCCCTGCAAAACGCCATGCCTCTGACACGGCAAGGTCAAACGCCGCGCCCACACGCTCTGGCAATGCGTAGGAGAAAGATTGTGAAAAACTGTTCACCCTGCTCTCTTCAGTCCATACCTGCACGTTACAGACGGACTCAGGGCGTCAAAAAAGGATACGCACTTCCTGCTCGCAGCCGGATTCCGGGCTTGCGGACAAAAAGCGAGTCTCTCTTTTTCCGTTCTCTTTCATCCGGACTGTGACCGTCGGCTCCGGAATTGCACCGGATCTGCTGACCCTGCCAAAGCAGGCGCTCGCGGGCTTGAAGGGACAGGCCCCCCTTTACCGCCGGTAGGGAATTACACCCTGCCCTGAGAACGTCGCACCCGCACACACGCGGCTGCATCTGCATAGTATGATGGGACCAACACCCACAGGTTGCAAGGGCAAAACGCTTCACATCTGCTTATACCACGTTGCGCACTGACACAGATAAGAAGAAAATCATTACAAATGCGACCCAAAAACGCACCCTGAGCCGCAAGCCCCTTTGTCTGGCATGGCGAGCCTGTTAAGAGAGACCGACGTAAGCCAGCCCCCTGACCCGATGCGCGTAAGGGTGGCCCTTTTTGCAACCGTAAGTTCAAGGCAGGTTTTTCTTGCGCGTTCCGTGTTTTTTTCATCCCGTCATGTGCGTGGTGCCTGCTGGCATTCCTCTTACCCTCATGGACCAGCCATGACCCAGCCAGACCCGGTGACCAGACCCAACACCCCCGCCATGACCGGCCTTGCCGGATGGGTGGAGGCACGCCTGCCTGTTATTTCCGCCTTCCGGGCCGAATATATTGACTTCCGCCTGCCCCGTAACCTGAACGGGCTGTGGAACTTTGGCGCCATTCTTACGGTTGTCCTGATGCTTATGCTGGCCACAGGCATTTTTCTGGCCATGAATTACACCTCCACCAATGCCGGGGCTTTTCTGTCGGTCGAAGCCATAGACCGCCAGCTTGCCGGTGGGTGGCTGCTGCGGGCCATGCACATGACCGGGGCCAACCTGTTTTTGGCTGCTCTTTACGTCCATCTGTTCCGCGGGTTGTATTACGGTTCCTACAAAGCCCCGCGTGAACTGCTGTGGCTGAGCGGGCTGGTTCTGCTGCTGCTGGTCATGGCGACAGCCTTTGCCGGTTACATGCTGCCGTGGGGACAGATGTCCTACTGGGGGGCGGATGTGATTACAAAAGCCGTGGGGGCCGTACCCGGCATTGGTCCGGACCTTGAGCACATCATGGCCGGGGGGGACCATCTGGGGGATGTGTTCTTGCACCACTTTTTTGTGCTGCACTTCCTGCTCGCATTTGCCATTGTCGCGGTGGTGGGGCTGCACGTCACCCTTGTGCACGTCAACGGCTCCAACAACCCGCTGGGCATTGAGCCACGTACCCCCAAGGATACCGTACCGTTCTACCCCTACTACATCAGCAAGGATCTGGTGGGGCTGATCCTGTTTGCCATGGTGTTTGCCGCCCTGATGTTCTTCTGGCCCAATGTGCTGATCGAGGCGGATAACTACACCCCGGCAGACCCCATGCACACGCCTGCCGATATTGAGCCAGAATGGTATTTTCTACCTTTTTATGGGCTACTCCAGTCTGTACCTTCCAAATTCGGGGGGCTGCTGGCTTCCGCCGCGTCCCTGCTGATCCTTTTTGCGCTTCCGTGGCTGGACCGCTCACCTGTGCGTTCCATGCGTTTTCGCCCCCTATGCCGTATTGGCCTGTTCGGGCTGGTGGCGGCCTTTATTCTGCTCGCCGCAGCAGGTAAGCACCATGCGCAGGGTGGATGGCTGATTGTGGCGCGGCTGGCCGGGATTTATTACTTCAGCTACTTTGTTGTGCTGCTCCCCCTTGTCTCCCGCAGGGAAAAAACACGCCCGCTCCCCTCCTCCATTTTTGCGGCGGAAGGAAAGCGCTGATGCCCCCCCATATCTATCGCCCTGTCGCAGGGCTGCTGATCGCCCTTGGCCTGTCTGGTGCTGCACTGGCTAATGAACCGGACAAAGCGCCTCCTCATCAGGCATGGAGCTTTGAGGGGCCTTTGGGTCAGTACGACCAGAGCAGCCTGCAACGCGGTTTTATCGTGTTCCAGCACGTCTGCTCCACCTGCCACGGCATGCGCAACCTGACCTATGCCGACCTGGCAGGCATTGGCCTGACCCAGCAGCAGATTGCGGAAACGGCAAAGACCAAACCACAGCCCGGCGCACCAGATGCCACAGGCCAGCCCACCATGCGCCCGGGCCTGCCTGATGACCACCTGAACTCCCCCTTCCCCAACGATGCGGCTGCGGCGGCCATGATGGGGGGCATTGCCCCCCCTGATCAGTCCCGTCTGGCCATGACCCACCCCGGCGGGCCGGACTGGCTCTATGCCTTCCTGACCGGTTACCGCATGCCCCCACCGGCGGACGCACCCGTAGTGCCGGGCAAGTTTTATAACGACTGGGCAGCAGGCCATATGATTGGCATGCCCCCACCACTGATGAACGGCATGATCCAGTACCCCGATGGCACCCCCGCCACGGTGGAACAGCAGGCGCGCGATATTACCACCTTTCTGGTCTGGGCGTCCGATCCGCACCGCAATGAACGCCACAGCATTGGCAAGGCCGTTATGGCCTACCTGATCGTCCTGCTTGCGCTGGCCATTGCATGGAAACGCAAAATCTGGAAACGCCTGAAAACGCAGTAAAGAAAGCACGCAACAACCATGACACGCGAGACTGACACCACCCCAGCTCCCGAACAGGCTCCCGGCCGCCGTGACTTTCTGGGCATGGTCACCACGGCTGGCACGGTCACAGGCATTGCGGCCTGCGCCATTCCGTTTGTACAAAGCCTGCAACCCCAGGACAGCGCCGCTGCCCACCTGCCTGTTGATGTGGACATTACCCATCTGGCCCCCGGGCAACAGATGATCGCCGTGTGGCAGGGTAAACCTGTTTTTATCATCCGCCGCACACCACAGGAACTGGCCAGCCTGCAGAATGCGGAACTGAGCGCACAGCTCAAGGATGCCAGTTCCACCGCCAACCAGCAGCCGGGTTATGCCCGCAACTGGCACCGCTCCCTGACCCCGGAATTTGGTATTTATGTTGGCATCTGCACCCATCTGGGCTGCGTCCCGGCCTACACCCCGCCGCAGGGGTCCGGGCCGGAGGCATCCGGCGGATACGGCTGCCCCTGCCACGGCTCCAAATTTGATCTGGCTGGCCGGGTGCAAAAAGGGGCCCCTGCCCCGTACAACCTGCCTGTCCCACCCTACGCCATGCCCTCCGCAACGGTGATCCGGCTGGGCGAAAACCCTAAAGGGGAGACATTCGACTTTTCCACGATCGAGCAGATCTGAGCGGCACCCCCGCTCGCCCTGCCCCCTGCATCTCATACCTGTGGTGTGAGATGCTTTTGCCCAAAAGCAGCTTATCGCACACGCCGGACTACGCCATGCTCCGTAGCACAAGAGCCAGCCCTTGGGGTCTGACCCACACACGGAGATGCTGACATGTCTGATATTGTTGTTGTTTATCACTCTGGTTATGGCCACACCCGCAAGGTGGCCGAACACCTTGCCAAGGCTGCCGAAGCCGAACTGCTGGCCATTGATGACAACGGTGACCTGCCCGAAAGCGCATGGGACAAGCTGGCACAGGCCAAAACCATTGTTTTTGGTGCTCCCACCTATATGGGCAACGTAAGCTGGCAGTTTAAAAAATTCGCGGATGCCACATCCAAAATCTGGTACATGCGTGGCTGGCAGAACAAACTGTTTGCTGGCTTTACCAACAGCGCAAGCCCGGTGGGGGACAAGGGGCTGACCCTGTCCTGGCTGCAAACTCTGGCTGCACAGCACGGCGGCCTGTGGATTAGCCTTGGCATGCTGCCCTCCAACACCAAAGCTGCCAAAAATACGGACCTGAACGCCCTAGGGGGTTCCACCGGCCTGCTGGTACAAAGCCCATCCGACGCCAGCGTGGACGAAATTCCGCAAGGTGGGCTGGATACGGCAGCCGCTTTTGGCACGCGGATTGCTGATATTACAAAGAAATTTGTATAAGACGGTTTAAAATACAATTAAAAACTGATTTTATTCAGCTTTACATAAAACTGCGCGCATAAATATTTTACATAAAGGCGGTTATCACGGAACTGTGATAACCGCCTTTATGGTTTTTGTTTTATTTTGAAAGTGGAATGTTACCAATCCAACTGGTCCCATAACGACAGCATACACATCTAAATAATAAATAACGCGGGAATCTGAGACATGCATCTGCCCAGAAAAAAATCAGGTCTTGCCCTTGCCCTGAGCGTTGCCTCCGTTCTGGTGGCTGTTCCCGTCAAATCAGCAAAGGCTCAGGTTCACCCTTTTTCGGCTTTTTCCAGCGGTGGCTCGGACCTGTCACACTGGCTGTCGGATGTCACCCTGATCGGGCAAATTGAAGGGGGCATTATGGCCAACCCCGCACGCCCCAACCCCGGTTATAACTTTGGGGACTTTCTGGCAGACCATGCCAATCAGGTGCAGTTGAATCAGGCAGAATTCACACTTTCCAAAGCCATAGATACCAGCAAGAACACTTACCAGATCGGCTTTACGCTGGAAGGGCTTTATGGCTCGGATGCACGATACTACCATCTGGTCGGCATCTCCGATCAGGAATGGAAGTCCCGCTACCAGCTTATTCCCGCACAGGCCCATATTGATGTCCACCTGCCGTGGCTGACATCTGGCGGGCTGGATATGCAGGCCGGTATTCTACAGGCCCCCATGGGTGTGGAAGGGCTGGACCCAGCCTCCCGCGCTTTTTACACACTGGCGTATACCTCCGAATATTCCGTGCCGTTCCAACATGTTGGGGCCATGTTCAACTGGCACGTAACCCCCATACTGGACGTGACATTCGGGATTGATACGGGGAACCAGACAACCTTTGGCGCATCGGACAACAACAGTCGCCCTGCTGGGTATTTTGGTTTTAACCTGAACAATCTGGCCGGTGGCAAGCTGCGCATTGTTGAACTCAGCCGCGTTGGGCCAGAAAACTCATGGCGGGCACTTGGCGATCATTATGAAGCCGACCACGCACAACGCTTCTGGAACGATATTAACGCGACCTATCAGGTCAATGACAAGCTGACCCTGACAGCAGAGTTCAACTACCTGCATGATGAAGGCATTCGTGGCATTGGTGCACGCGGCCAGTTTGCTGGCACGGATGCGGAGAGCTTTGTCAGCTTCCTCAGCTACAAGATCAACAAGGACTTCACCTTCAATTACCGTGGCGAAATCTACCGCGACAACACCAACTCCATGGTTGCCACCTTCCGTGGGAACAACTCTTACATGAACGCCATTGCCGGACGGCCGTATGATACGGTGCCGGGTGCAAGTGGCCATGGCACCACCTATGGCGACCTCTCGCTCAACGTAGCCTACCGCCCTGACCTTGGGCACCATGTCCGCGTTTTCCAGCTTCGTCCGGAAATCCGCTTTGACCGCGCACTCAACAGCACCACCCCCTTTAATGGCGGCAACAACAACGGCATGTTCACCTTTGGCGGAGATGCGGTAATTGGTTTTTAACACGCTGCGCACCTCGACCTGACAGCACGCATGCCCCAACAGGCAAACCAGACAGTCTGAAAAGACTGTCTGCCCGCCCCATGCCCTGACACGCCCCTACCAACAAGGGGCGTGGTCTACGCCCCCATCATCCGCATGGTTTTGGCTCTGGCATACATGCGTGCGGGAGGCGGCTTTTTTAACCCCACCATTTTTATGTAACGCAAACATCTGCACCAAGCCAGATGACCTGCGCCAAATATTAACACCCCCACTTCCAGCCCCCAGACAATGCAGATACATCCAAAACCCCCTGCATGAATGCCGAAACATTTGGGAGTGACAATGGAACAGACGTACCTCACACCTCCTACACTGCAAAAATATTAATTAAAATATAAATTAACGCACTGATAACTATAAAATACTATAATTTAAACATAATTGTAAAATAACATCATTTGTTAATTCAAATATAACCATATCGTTATTTGATAAAAACTTAACTTATATTCCATTATCGGAACAAATATTTGTATTGTCTTCCACCTTGGCATTGTTTAATTGATTTGTGTCAATTTCCATATTTGCAGGCCGTGTTATTGCCCCGTCTTCGGTTAACAGCACGAGCTTGAAAGGTCATCCAGATGCCGATTCAGGAAAAGCCAGCCTCGCATGAAGTCGATGCCGACCTGTATGCGACCCGATCTGCGGGAATCACGGTTCCCAAATTCCGCTTTCCCAAAGGCGAGATGCGCCCTGACGTGGCTGAAGCCCTCATCCGCGACGAACTGTTCCTGGACGGGAACGCACGCCAGAACCTTGCCACCTTCGGGCAGACGTGGATGGAGCCGGAAATTCATCGCCTGATGGATCTGGCCATCGACAAGAATATGATCGACAAGGACGAGTACCCCGCCACAGCGGAAATCGAACGTCGTTGCGTCAGCATTCTGGCCGATCTGTGGAACGCCCCCGAGCTGAACCGCTCCATCGGCTGTGCCACCATTGGCTCCAGCGAAGCCGCCATGCTGGGTGGCCTTGCCCTGAAGTGGCGCTGGCGCGAAAAAGCCAAGGCAGCCGGGCGCCCCACTGACCGCCCGAACATTGTAACTGGCCCCGTACAGGTCTGCTGGCACAAGTTTGCCCGGTATTTTGATGTTGAAATCCGCGAAATTCCGCTTGAAAAAGACCGGATCAGCATGAATGCCGAGGAAGTGCTGAAGCGGGTTGATGAAAACACGATTGGCGTTATGCCAACCTTTGGCGTGACCTTTACCTGCCAGTACGAACCCGTTGCTGAAATTGCAGCCGCACTGGACAAACTGCAGGCCGAAACCGGGCTGGATATTCCCATCCATGTTGATGCGGCCTCCGGCGGCTTTACAGCCCCCTTTAAAGAGCCGGACATGGAGTGGGACTTCCGCCTGCCCCGCGTCTGCTCGATCAACGCGTCCGGCCACAAATATGGCCTTGCTCCGCTGGGCGTGGGCTGGGTTGTGTGGAAAGACAAGACCGACCTGCCGGATGACCTGATTTTCTGGGTCAACTATCTTGGCGGCAACATGCCCACATTTGCGCTGAACTTCTCGCGTCCGGGCGGTCAGATCATTGCGCAGTATTATCTGTTCCTGCGTCTTGGCCGCGAAGGCTACCGCCGCCTGCTCGACAATATGTACGACACGGCCGGGCATATTGCGCAGGAAATTGTCAAGATTGGCCCGTTCCATCTGTTTTTTGATGGTGACAGCAAAAAGGGCATTCCCGGTGTGTCGTGGACGCTGGAGGGGAACCCGGGTTGGTCGCTCTTTGACCTTTCCGACCGTCTGCGCACACGTGGCTGGCAGGCTGCGGCTTATACGATGCTGCCCAACATTACCGATGTTGTTGTCATGCGTGTTCTGGTCCGCCACGGCTTTACCCGTGATATGGCCGACCTCTTCCTTGCAGATGTGAAGCGCTCCATTGATTATCTTGAGGCCCACAAGCCCGCAACACCACTGGGCGCAGCAGGGCAGAAAACACCACACCATGCGTTTTCAAAAGACACGGTGCCCGCAAAGGCTCCGTAACACCGGTCTTTGTAACGTTTAGTACCTGATAAAACTGCCACGCTCTTTGTTGGAACGTGGCAGTTTTTTTCATTTTGTCCCAAACTTTTTTCCCCGGAGCGTTCTCCTGCCATGGCATGGATTGAAACTGTACTGAAAACCTACCCTCCGATTGCAGTATTCATAGCCCTGGCCTTTGGGTACTGGTTCGGCAAATTCAACTACCGTGGTCTCGGGCTGGGTGCAGTCACGTCCACGCTGATTGCCGCAGTTGCGATCGGGCAGTTCAACATCCCGATCTCGCCCATGGTGGGGTCCTTTTTCTTTCTGCTCTTCCTGTTTGCTGTTGGTTATGGCGTTGGCCCGCAGTTTGTGCGGGGGCTGGCAAAGGACGGGCTGAAGCAGGCCCTGTTTGCCGTTGTGGTCTGCCTGCTCTGCCTTGGCTCCGTGTGGCTGGCAGCGCGCCTTGCCGGGTATAATGCAGGAACGGCTGCGGGTCTTTTTGCCGGGTCCCAAACACTTTCTGCCTCCATGGGGCTTGCGACCGACAGCATTAACCAGCTTGCCATTACGGTGGAAGAAAAACGCCACCTGCTGAACGAAATGCCAGTTGCCTATGCGGTCACCTATCTGTTTGGCACGGTTGGCTCTGCCATTATCCTTGCACTACTCGGGCCAAAACTGCTGCGCGTGGACCTTGCCAAGGAATGTGCGGATTACGAAGCCAGCATGGGCGGCATGGACCACAATGCCAGTGGCGATCTGGCCTGGCACCCTTACGAACTCCGCGCTTTTCAGGTTGGGGAGTCAACCAAGGTCAGCGGGCAGACAGTCTCGGAGATCGAACATCTCTTTCCCCATGGCGGTGTTTTTATTGAACGCGTGCGCCGAGGCTCTCAGGTCATGGCAGCTAAAGGGGATATGGTTGTCCAGACCGGGGATGTTCTGGCCATTACCGGGTCACGCCATATCCTGATCGATATTATTGGCACACATGCCAAGGAAGTGGACGACCGCGAGCTGCTCTCGGTTCCCATGGAAGGCATTGATATTTTCATCACCAGCCGTGCGATCAGCGGGAAAACAATTGCTGAAATTGCAAAAATGCCCGAAGCACACGGCGTTTTCCTGTGCAGGATTGCACGCGGGCTGACCGGGGAGGAAATTCCCCTGCTGCCCAAAACAGTTGTGCAGCGTGGAGACGTGCTCTCGGTGAGTGGGCGCACGGCAGATACCTCCATCGCCGCCAAGGCATGGGGCCGTGTGGACCGCCCCGGCAGTGTTACGGATGTTATGACACTGGCACTCGCCATTACCATTGGCTGCCTTGTTGGTGCGGTCACCATTCGTATCGGGTCCATACCCCTTACCCTGTCTACGGCTGGTGGTGCGCTGATCGCGGGCCTTATTACTGGCTGGCTCCGCTCCATCCACCCGACCTTTGGCTACATACCCACCTCAACAGTCTGGTTTATGAACTCTGTGGGGCTAAACGTCTTTATTGCAGGCGTGGGCATTGCATCGGGGCCAACCTTTGTTGCCGGGCTGGAAAATCTGGGGGCCGGAATATTCCTGTGGGGCATGTTTGCAACAACGCTCCCGCTTGTTCTGTCCATCTTTATTGGCAAATATCTGTTCCGCTTCCACCCTGCCATCCTGCTTGGCGCCTGCGCAGGGGCGCGCACAACAACCGCAGCACTGGGCATGATCAACGAAATTGCCCGCAGTCAGGTCCCCACCCTTGGCTACACCGTTACTTACGCCGTAGGGAACACGCTGCTGACTATCTGGGGCATGGTGATTATTCTGCTTATGACCTGACAAAAACCGCCACGACACCCAAAACCAGCCGGGATGATGCTGCTTTTACGCCAGTATCTCCCGGCTGAAAGCTGCAAACGCAGTGGACAAAAACCCGGACCGGCTGACCAGCCATGTTGGCATTGTGCACAGCGTTGTCCGCTCCAGCGTCACATCAGGCACCATAAGGGTAATCACACTGGCTGGCATAATGCAGGCACAGGCCCCGACTGCCGTATAGGCAAACATCTCATGGTAGGATGCGACCTGCCGGAGCGTTACGCCCTCCCCGCCAGCGTGGTGCTCGTGCAACCACGCTTCTGCCACAGCGCGGTAGGAACAGCCCGGCGCAAATACCGCCAGCACTTTTTGCGCCCCGTGCGCCCAATACCCTGAGGAGCAGAGCAGTTGCAGTTCCTCCTCAAACGCAGGTACTTCCTGCGCATGCAGAGTATTGGGGAATGATGCTCCGGGTTGTTGCGCAAGCAACGCACAATCCAGCTCCTGTGCCGCAAGTGCTCGTAACAGCTGCGCACTCGGCCCTGCTGTCAGACTGACCGAAATAGCGGGCCACGCCGCCTTAAACCGCGCCAGTGGCACAGGCAGGCGGCTGGCCAGCGTACACTCCATGGCACCCACCCGGAGTGTTGTTGCCGTGTGCGCGGGTTGAATGGCCATTTTGGCGTCTTCAGCCAATGTGAGCATCCGCTGCGCATACTCCAGATATATCCTGCCCTGCGCACTGAGCAGCATGCGCTTTGTCTGTCGCTCAAAAAGCGGCACACCCAGTTCAGCCTCCATCTGGCGTAGACGGGTGGTGATGTTTGATGGTGCACGCCCCAGCAGCGCCGCAGCCCGTGTGACGCTCTGCTCCCGAGCGACTGCACAAAAGACTGTGAGCGATAGAAAATCCATTCTTTTGACCCGTTGCATAAACACACAGGCCATATATTCTTACTTTAATAATAAATTGCAATGGATATTCACAAAAGGAGAATATCATGGTTGCAACACCCCGGGCGACCCTGAGCAACCTGCCCTTACCCATTATTCAGGCACCCATGGCGGGCGTTTCCACCCCCCGGTTGGCAGCCGCCGTATCCAACGCCGGGGGGCTTGGCTCACTGGGGCTTGGTGCGTGCACCGCAGCCCAAGCCCGCGCCATGATTGAGGAAACACAGGCCCTTACGGACAAGCCATTCAACGTAAATGTTTTTTGCCACACCACGGGCAAGCGGGACAATGCGCGGGATACGGCATGGCTCGCGCACCTCGCCCCTTTTTTTGCAGAATTTGGTGCGCAGCCCCCTCAGGCGCTGACGGAAATCTACCAGAGCTTTCTGGCAGATGATGCGCTTTTTCACACCCTGCTGGCACTCCGGCCCGCTTATGTCAGCTTCCATTTTGGTCTGCCCCATGCCCACCATTTAAGTGCTCTGCGCCAACTGGGCATTACAACAATGGCCACCGCCACCAACCCGCAGGAGGCCGCACTGGTGGAAGCCGCAGGCGTGGACGCAATTATTGCCCAAGGCATAGAAGCCGGCGGGCATAGGGGCATGTTTGACCCGAACGCTGTTGATGAGCAGTTGAGTACGGCTGTTCTGCTCAGACTTCTGCGACGCCAGACAACCCTGCCACTTGTGGCAGCAGGCGGCATAATGGATGGATATGCCATACAAGCAGCGCTCGACCTGGGCGCAACGGCAGCCCAGTTGGGCACGGCTTTTATTCTATGCCCCGAATCTGCCGCCAGCGCGCCCTACCGCACAAGCCTGAAGAGCAAAAGAGCGTCTGCCACGCGCCTGACCTCTGTTTTATCTGGTCGTCCGGCCCGCGGGCTTGTCAATCGCTTCATTCTGCAAAGCGAAGGGGCAGGACAGCCCAAAGCCGCCGACTACCCCTTTGCCTATGACGCCGCCAAGCAGTTGAACGCCCTTGCCACACGGCAGGGCAGTGCGGAATTTTCTGCCCATTGGGCAGGGCAAGGCGCTCCACTGGCGCGAGAACTCCCTGCGACCCGGCTTATGCAGGTTCTGGCCGAGGAATTGCAGCAGGCCGCCACCCGGTAACACCGCGCAAACTCACGCACGCCCCTGAAGGAAAACGCTAATGTTCAAAGCCATTGTGGTTGACAAAGACAAGACCGACTACCACGCAACCTACACAGAACTGGCAGAAAACAGCCTGCCTGAATATGACGTGCTGGTTGATGTCAGCCACAGCACGCTCAATTATAAAGACGCTCTTGCCATAACCGGCAAAGGGCCTGTGGTCCGGCAGTTCCCCATGGTTCCGGGGATTGATCTGGTCGGCACGGTTGTAAGCTCCGAACACCCCGCCTACCACAAAGGGCAGCCTGTTCTGCTGAACGGTTGGGGTGTTGGCGAACAGAGTTGGGGCGGATTGGCCCAGAAAGCCCGCGTCCGGGGGGAATGGCTGATCCCCCTGCCCGCTGGTTTGTCCCCCAGCCAGGCCATGGCCATTGGCACGGCGGGTTATACCGCCATGCTGTGTGTTCTTGCGTTGGAAAAACACGGCGTAACACCAGAAAAGGGCGATATTCTGGTCACCGGCGCAAATGGGGGCGTGGGCAGCATTGCCGTGCTCCTGCTTGCACGGCTGGGGTACCGGGTTGTGGCCTCCACAGGCCGCACGCATGAGGCAGAGCACCTGCTCAACCTTGGGGCTACCGAGGTTGTGGACCGCGCCACACTTATAGCGCCGGGCAAACCCCTGCAAAAAGAACGCTGGGCAGGAGTTATTGATTCTCTGGGCAGCCATACTCTGGCCAATGCCTGCGCCAGCACGCAGGCTGATGGCGTTTTGACAACCTGCGGTCTGGCACAGGGGTTGGAACTGGCGACCACGGTAGCACCGTTTATTCTGCGCGGTATCAGCCTGCTTGGCATTAACAGCGTAACACGCCCGCAGGCCGAGCGCGTAACCGCCTGGGCGCGCCTGAGCCGGGACATAGACTTTGAAAAACTGGAAACCCTGACCCGCACAATCGGCCTGACCGAGTCCATTGCCTATGCTCAATCCCTGCTGGCTGGTCAGGTCCGTGGCAGGCTGGTGGTGGATGTGAACCGCTGAGCAGGCGAATAGATATATTCATTTGACATTTTTAAAAGGCTTTATAAGGTGCATTTGTTCTACACCTTATAAAGAAGCGATCATGGCAGCCCCACTGGACGACGCAACCCGCGCAATAGTCAAAGCCTGCGTTCCCGCACTGGAAGCGCACGGCCTTACCATCACTCAGGAGATGTACAAACGCCTGCTGGCCACACCAGAAATCCGCGACCTGTTCAACATGTCGCACCAGAAGGATGGTGAGCAGCCAAAGGCGCTGGCACTGGCCGTGCTGGCCTATGCCCGCCATATTGATGACCTTGGCACACTGGGTGGCATGGTCGAACGCATTGCCGAAAAACATGTCGGCCTGAACATTCTGCCCGAGCATTATCCCTTTGTGGCCACTGCGCTGCTGGGGGCCATTGCCCATGTGCTGGGCGATGCAGCAACGCCGGAAGTGCTGGACGCGTGGGGCAAAGCCTACTGGTTCCTAGCCGATATTCTGATCGGGCGTGAAGGCCAGATTTACCATGCACATGAGACCGCCCCCGGTGGCTGGACCGGCTGGCGCAGCTTTACCGTAAGCACCCGTGTGCGTGAGAGCGAGAATATTACCTCGTTCGTGCTGACCCCGGCAGATGGCAAGCCGGTCATGCGCCACCAGCCCGGCCAGTACCTCAGCTTCCGGCTGGATATTCCCGGCCATGGCTCACAGCGCCGCAACTACAGCATTTCCTCCGCCCCCAGCGACAACAGCTACCGCATCAGTGTCCGGCGGATGGGTGGTGGTGTCGTATCCGAATGGCTGCATGACAGCGTGCAACCCGGTACGGAACTTCAGGTCTCTGCCCCGGCGGGTGATTTTACACTGAGTGAGCCATCCTCGGCTCCGGTTGTACTGCTCAGCGCAGGCGTTGGGCTTACCCCCATGATCTCCCTGCTGGGTGCGCTCACATCGGCACAAACGCCTGCCGCCATCCGTTATATTCACACAACGCCTTCAACCGACACCGAAGCCTTTGGAGAGTACATCAACACTCTGGCACAGTCGGGGAAAATTCAGGCAGACGTGTTCTATAGCCAAAAGGCCCCCACCAGTGCACATGGTGCTGTGACCCAACACACGGGGCGGATGACGCAGGACTGGCTGAAGAGCCAGATCGACCCGCGTGCGACATACTACATCTGCGGTCCTGACAGCTTTATGCGGGATGTGATTGCAACACTCAGAGAGGCCGGTTTGCCAAAAGCTCAGGTACGTTACGAATTTTTCGGGTCGGCCAGCGATGCCGATCTGGTCACGTGACTCACAAACTCCATATTCAGGTCAGGCGGGTTTATGACCCGCCTGAAGCCGATGATGGCGCACGGGTTCTGGTCGATCGTCTCTGGCCACGCGGGGTCAGCAAAGAGCGCGCGCATCTGGACCTGTGGCTGAAAGATATTGCCCCCTCCACCGCACTGCGGGAGTGGTTTAACCACGACCCGGCAAAATGGTCTGCTTTTGGGGAACGTTATCAGGCGGAACTCTCAGCCAATCCGGTTGCGGTGGCCCAGATTATGGCGCTCATCAAACAAGGGCCGGTCACACTGCTTTATGGCGCGCGGGACACTGAACACAACGAGGCCGTTGTGCTGGCGGCATGGCTGGATAAACACGGCAAAGACTGAACCCCGGCGAGGACCTGTCATGATTTTGCACCTTGGCGCGCTGGTCGGGCGTCTGTCCATACCTGTTGGGCGCGCCAGCCGGATGGAGTTGCTGGGTGCTACCGGAGCACTCCTTGGCATTACGCTTACAGCCCTGCTCAGCAGCCTGCTCGCGCATTCGGCATTTCCATTTATTGTGGCACCCCTTGGTGCATCGGCGGTTCTGCTGTTTGCAGTGCCTTCCAGCCCCCTAGCCCAGCCCTGGTCCATTGTGGGTGGCAATACTCTGAGCGCCGCCGTGGGGGTGGCCGTCTCCCTTACTGTGCCCAACATGACCATAGCTGCGGGCCTGTCTGTGGCACTCGCCATTATCATCATGATCATGACCCGCTCCCTGCACCCTCCCGGTGGGGCTGCGGCCCTGACTGCCGTTCTGGTGCACCCCTCCGCCACCAGCCTGTCTGCCGCACTGCTTTTCCCTTTTCTGCCGGTGGCGTTGAACTCCCTTATTCTGGTTCTTGTGGGGGTGCTGTTTCACAAAATATCCGGGCACCGTTACCCACACTCGGCCGAGGCGGCACTTGCCTCCCCCTCCCAGCGGCTGGCCATGGAAGATATTGAGGCAGCCCTGACAACTATGGGCGATGCGTTTGACATAGACCCTGCGGATCTACAGCACCTGCTACTCCTTGCTGAACAGCACGCGCTGGAAAGAACAACCAGAACCACTCCTGACAACAAAGCGTAACATAGGGGCGTGCGCCTGCCCCCCATACCGGTAGTACGTCTGGCGGGTAGTCACACTGTTTTTGCACGTTCTGCCGCCACAAAGGCGCGCAATGTGAAAAACATGAGCCTGCGTGCCAGAACAGCGCCGGGTGGTTACGCCCGGCTGCTGCACGCATGTTTTTTGCCCATGGCGCACGAATCATTCGATACGATATTGCAATATTATTTAATGTATATACAACCAAAGGGGCGGTACGCATGCGCGGAATAGGATTCAGGCCCAATGAGCGTCCAATACGAGACCTCCTGTAAAAAAGAGCACACCCCCACTCAACCTGTTACGTTTGGCACACACACAACCACGATTGCCGAGATCGTTGCCGTGGCCCATGGAGCACCTGTTGTTGTGGATGAGGGCGCACTGGCGGCACTCCACGCGCTACAGGCCAGCCTACAGGACGCCATCGCCCAGAAGCGCCCCGTTTATGGCCTGACCACAGGGGTCGGTGACCAGTACTCGGTTCTGCTTTCGGCTGAAGAAATCAGCAATGCTCAGATTGGCATGCTCCGCAGCCATGCCTGCGGCATAGGCGCGCCACACCCCCATACAGTCGTGCGCGCTATTATGGCCACCATGCTCCGCGCACTCCTGCAAGGCCATAGTGGCGTGGGGACACCCCTTGTAACCACAATGGCCGCCATGCTGAACAGGGGGGTCATTCCCTGCTCCCCCTCCAAAGGGTCTGTGGGCTACCTGATTGCCACCGCCCATATCGGTCTGGTTATTTTTGGGGAGGGAGAAGCCACCTACAGGGGCGAGCGCCTGCCCGGCCGTGTTGCCATGGAGCGGGCGGGGTTACCCCCCCTCACCCCCGGCCCGCGTGAAGGGCATGCCCTGATCAGTGGCACATATGAGATTACAGCCATTGGCGCTCTGGCCTTTGAGCAGGCCCGCCATGCGGTGGAACTGGCTGACCTGGCTGGCTGTATGGCGCTGGAAGCATTGCGTGGGAACAGCCGTGGCTATGACCCTGACCTGCAAAGCCTGCGCCCCCATCCGGGGCAGGTCCACACGGCTGCCGTTCTCAGGCAGCTTCTGGCCGACAGCCAGATCATGGCTGCAAACAGGAACCACCGCCTGCAAGATGCGCTCAGCCTGCGCTGCATTCCACAGGTGCATGGCGCAGTCAGGGACGCCATGCACTATGTCGGGCAGGTGCTGGAGACGGAAATAAACGCAGTAACCGACAACCCTGTTTTTTTCTGGCGCAACAATAGCTACGAGGCCCTACCGGGCGGGAACGGGCACGGTGCGCCCACGGCTCTGGCGCTGGACACACTGGCCATTGCCATTGCCTCCATCAGCAACATGTCGCA
This sequence comes from Acetobacter okinawensis, assembly GCF_002153655.1. GTDB lineage: Bacteria > Pseudomonadota > Alphaproteobacteria > Acetobacterales > Acetobacteraceae > Acetobacter > Acetobacter okinawensis_A. The sequence continues at coordinate 33,792 of NZ_JOPJ01000020.1, read as the reverse complement.
AGCCCGCTCCGACCGGCTGACCAATACGTATTTAAGCGGCTTGCCGCCTTTTCTGGCCCCAAAGGGCAGTGGGCTTTCCGGCCTGATGATCCCCCCTTATGCCGCCGCAGCAGCCGCGGCAGAGAACAGGTGCCTTGCCACCCCCTCCTCCGTGAACAGCCTGTCCACCTGTGCCGGGCAGGAAGACCATACCAGCATGGGGGTGTATGCGGCCCAAAAAGCCCATACCGCGGCAGACAACGCGCTGGATGTTATTTGTATAGAGTTCCTGTGCGCCGCACAGGCACTGGAGTACCACCAGCCCCTGCGTGCTGGCAGGGCCGTGCAGGCAGCGTATGAGGCCATTCGCGCCCATGTTCCCCCCCGCCACGCGGACACTGCACTCCACCCCGAGCTAGGCGCTATCCGCACACTCATGGACACGGGTGTCCTCAGCGCCTGCGTGCGGGACGCTCTGGCCCCCTCACCCTCAGGAGAATGACCGTGACCGCTGCATCATCACCATGCCTGCCATTGCAGGGTGTTAAGGTTCTGGATTTATCCCGGGTTCTGGCAGGGCCTTTGTGCGCAGCCATGCTTGCAGACCTTGGGGCGGATGTCACCAAGATCGAACGGCCAGACGGAGGGGATGATTCCCGCGCGTTCGGGCCTTACCTTAACGGAGAGAGCACCTACTTCATGCTCCTCAACAGAGGTAAAAAAAGCATCACCCTTGACCTAAAAAAAGAAGATGGCATGGCCATTTTTCTCAAACTAGTCAAACAGGCCGATGTTCTGGTCGAAAACTTCAGGCCCGGCGTAACAGCCCGTCTGGGCATTGATTATGCCAGCCTCCACGCCATTAACCCCCGCCTTGTCTATGTCAGTATTTCAGGCTTTGGGCAGGAAGGCCCCCTTGCCCAGCGCGCGGCCTATGACCACGTCATTCAGGCCATAGGCGGGATTATGAGCAGCACCGGCTGGCCGTCCACCGGGCCAACAAGGGTGGGTGACCCTATTGCCGATGTGGTGTCCGGCCTGTATGGCGCATGGGGCGCACTGGCAGGCATTCTCCAACGCCAGATCAGCGGCAATGGTACCCATATTGATGTGGCCATGCTGGATGCTGTTATTTCGCTTCAGGTTGTCTCACTCGCACAGCTTATGGGGGGTGCTCCCCCACCCGGCCTGCTGGGTAATGCCCATGCCATAAGCGCTCCGATGGACACATTCCCGACCACGGATGGGGAGATTGTTATTGCCGTAGCCAACGACAGCCTGTTTACACGCCTTGCAAAAGCCATAGGCCAGCCCGACCTGGATCAGGACTCCCGTTTTAGTTCCGACCCACAGCGCCACCAGAATCAGGACGCCCTGAAAACCATCCTGAGCGCATGGTCCAGCACCCTGACCACGCAGGAGGCCATGACCATGCTGGTCACAGCAGGTGTGCCCGCAGCCCCGGTCAACACCCTTGCTGAGGCACTGCAAAGCCCGCATGTGCATGAGCGCGGCATTGTAAAGCAGGTTGAGCACCCCGTTGCCGGTCCCATACAGATTATTCCCCAGCCTGTACGATTTAATGGGCTCAACCCCGCGCCGGAGCGTGCAGCCCCGGTTCTGGGTGCACACACCGATACGATCTTGCACGATGATCTGGAACTGTCGGACGCGCAGATCGCACAACTCCGCGCAGACCATGTGCTTTAAGCCCGGGCAGAACAGACAATGACGGACACCGCACACATGACCCAAAGTAAAATTGCCGTTGTCGGTGCGGGGACCATGGGCGCAGGCATTGCCAGCGTCTTTGCCGCACTCGGGTGGCAGGTTGCCCTGTACTCGCGCAGCCAGACCACGCTGGATACCGCCAGAACCATTGTAGAGGCCGGTGCTGGCAATGCTGCTGCCCATGTTCTTTACACCACATCCTTGCAGGCCTGTCTGGAAAATGCCGATGTGGTCAGTGAAAATCTGGCTGAAAACCCCGAGCTGAAAAAAACCGTTCTGCGGGAGGTTGAACAACAGGTTCCTCCAGCCTGCCTGTTAAGCACCAACACCTCCAGCGTGCCCATTACCCAACTGGCAACAGCCCTGCGCTGCCCACAAAGGTTGATTGGCATACACTGGTTCAACCCCCCTCAGGTCATGCCGCTGGTGGAAATTGTGCTGGGGGAGGCAACAGCGGATGACGTTGTGGCTCAGGCACAGGCACTGGCCAAAGCTGCGGGTAAAGCCTCCATTATCGTGCGTCAGGACTGTCCGGGCTTTGTGGTCAACCGCCTGCAATACGCCATGCTGCGCGAGGCCCTTTTTCTGGTCGAACAGGGGGTCGCCAGCATGGCCGATGTGGACCTGGCGGTTGAGAGCACACTGGCGCCGCGCTGGTCCGCATGTGGTCCATTACGCCTGATGGACATGGCCGGGCTGGATACGGTGAAAAATGTCTCCGCCATTCTTATGCCCGCCCTGAGCAACGCCACGGATATTCCTGCTCTGGTAACGCAACGGGTTGCTGAAGGCGCACTCGGCACCAAAACCGGACGGGGTTTTTACCCATGGACGGAAGAAAGCGCTGCATCCGCCCGCAGCAGACGAGACCAGATGGTCACCCATGCACGCAAGGTCGCCAGCCATGACTGAACCACTCATCCTCAAGCAAAAACAGGGCTGTATCGGGCAGATTACCCTCAACCGCCCCCAAAAGCTGAATGCGCTCAGCCTGCCTATGCTGGCCGAACTTGTCGCAACCATACGGGAATACGATGCGGCCACAGATGTGCGGGCCATTGTCATCTGCGGGCAGGCTCGCGCCTTTGCCGCCGGGGCAGACGTTGGCACACTTGCCCAGAGTGGCGCCATAGCCCTGTACACCAGCGGATTTAGCGAACACTGGGACCAGATTGCCGCCTGCCAGACCCCGATCATAGCCGCAGTGCAGGGCTATGCGCTGGGCGGCGGGCTGGAACTGCTGATGGCGTGCGATATTATTATTGCAGCCCCAGACGCTGTTTTTGGGCTGCCTGAAACCACACTGGGCATTATCCCCGGTGCAGGGGCCACACAAAGGCTGACCCGCACACTTGGCAAGTCCCTTGCCATGGAAATGGTTCTGGCCGGGCGCAGGCTCACGGCAACAGAAGCCTGCACACAAGGGCTGGTCAGCCAGATAACACAAGCAGGCGAGGCCGTATCCACCGCCATGGCAGTAGCCGAACGCATTGCTCAGGCTGGCCCGCTGGCTACACACATGGCCAAAGCTGCCCTGCTGGCCAGCTATGACATGCCGCTTACTGCGGGTATCAAATATGAGCGCACACTCTCCGCACTGGTCGCCGCGAGCGAGGACCGGCAGGCGGGCCTGAGCGCCCTTGCAAGCAAAACCAGACCTATTTTTCACGGGCGTTAAAATCAGACGCCACAACAAGGCAGCGCCCTGCAACCCGGCTTTGCGCCTGCTACCCGCACTCTCTACCAGACACGCCGGGGGCAGCGGGCCTGCCCCCAATACATCTTTGCTGGACTATACGGCGGGGGATAGCGCGCAGTTCTGCGGGTCCACCACCACACGGCCACCAAAAATGACCCCACGCGGTTTTCTGCCCCCGATCCAGTAAGACAGTTCATGGGGGCCAGCCATGTCCCACAAGGCCATATCCGCCTGACAGCCGGGTTTGAGCATACCCAGATTTTGCTCCAGCCCCAGTGCACGCGCACCTACGGTTGTGACAGCCCTGAATGTTTCCTCCGGTGTCATTCTGAACAATGTGCAGGCCATGTTCATTACACCGGGCAGGCTTAATATGGGGGAAGTTCCGGGGTTGCAGTCCGTTGCCAGCCCCATGGGTACACCATAATGGCGGAACAGATTGATAGGAGGTACCTTGCTCTCCCGGATAAAGTAGAATGCGCCGGGCAGCAGCATGGCAACCGTGCCGGCCTGCGCCATACAGCTTACGGCGTCCTCGTTCACATATTCCAGATGGTCAGCAGACAGCGCACCATAACGTGCAGCCAGCAACCCACCACCACTGGCCGACAACTGGTCAGCATGAATGCGCACGGGCAGCTTGAGCTCCTGCGCCCTGCTGAACAGTTTTTCAGCCTGCTCTGTGGAAAAGGCTATGTTTTCACAAAAAACATCCAGACTATCCACCAGATTTTCTGCCATCAGGCATGGCAGCATCTCTTCACTCAGGTGGCGGATGTACTCGTCAGCGCGGCCAACGTATTCTTCTGGCAGAGCGTGCGCACCCAAAAACGTGGTGTGCACATGTACAGGCAAGCGGCGCGCCAGCTCCCGCGCAACCCGCAGTTGCTTCAACTCATCACTTGTGCGCAGGCCGTAACCGGATTTGACCTCTATGGCCGTTGTGCCCGACGCAATCATCTCCTGCACACGGGGGATGGCCTTGTGTAGCAACTCCTCCTCCGTGGCATCACGCGTGGCCCGGACTGTGGAGAGAATCCCTCCCCCCTGGCGCGCAATCTCCTCATACGACACGCCATGAAGGCGGAGGGAGAACTCGGCACTCCGGTCACCACCAAAAACAACATGCGTATGCGCATCCACCAGACCGGGCGTCATCCACAGTCCCTGCCCGTGGCGCAGTTCACGCGCAAGCGTATGGGCGGGGGCAGGCAGATCCTCCATAGCCCCGACCCATGCAATCTTGCCATCCTGCACAGCCAGAGCGCCATTGCGTATGCAGCCAAAGCCATCCTCCCCGGATATCCGCTCCGGGTCGGAGGTCGCCAGATGGACGTCCAGCCACAAAGTATCCCACGTCATAGCCTGTTCCTTTTGTTCTTCGACTGACCTAGCAATATATGTATATACAACTATGTCAATTCCGTTATAGTTTCGAAACAGACCCGTTGTGGTGAACCCTTGCTCGAGCTCGCAGAACTTCAGATGTCCGATCTTTTTGCACGACAGGCCCTCCTCCCCGATGGATGGCACCAGAATGTTACAATAACTCTTGCCAAGGACGGCACCTTTGCAAAGGTTACGCCCGACAGCGCAGCCCCCGCGGGCGTGGAGCAGGTGGCCTGTGTTGTGCCGCCCATGCCCAACCTGCACTCGCACGCCTTCCAGCGCGCCATGTCCGGTCTGGGGGAAAAACGCGCCAACCCGGATGATACATTCTGGACATGGCGCAAGCTCATGTATCAGCTCGCGCACCGCATAACGCCCGAGCAGATGCACGCCATCTCCGCTTACCTGTACGCAGAAATGCTGTGTGCAGGGTACACGCAGGTTGCTGAATTCCATTACCTGCACAACGCGCATGACGGTGCGGCCTATGCCCAGAAGGCCACACTCTCCCTCTGTCTGGCCAATGCGGCGGAAGAAGCAGGCATGGGCCTGACCCTGCTGCCCACACTTTACACCTATGCGGGCTTTGGCAAAAAACCACTACAAGACGCCCAAAAACGCTTTGCCAGCACGCCAGAACTCATAGCTGATATTGTAACCGCCACACAGACAGCCACACAGGATTCCAAACTGGTCAGGGTGGGTGTTGGCCTGCATTCACTCCGCGCTGTAGCACTCGATACGGTCGCCGACATGCTGCGCATTGCGGGCCCGCATACGCCCGTCCACATCCATATTGCCGAACAGATGCAGGAAGTGCGGGACTGCATAGCGGCAACCGGCCAGCGCCCGGTAGAGCATCTGCTTACCCACACCCCGGTCGATGCACGCTGGTGCCTTGTGCATGCCACCCACCTGACTGAGGCCGAAGCACAGGCTCTGGCAAAAAGTGGGGCCATAGCGGGCCTCTGCCCGATTACGGAAGCCAATCTGGGTGATGGTATTTTCCCTCTGGCAGACTACGTCAGCCACAACGGCCGCTTCGGGTTGGGGAGCGACAGCAATATTCTTCTCAGCCCATGGGAGGAATTGCGGATTTTGGAATACAGCCAGCGCCTGCACCACCAGAAGCGCTGCGTCGGCCTGCCATCGGGGCATCTTGGCTCTACCGGCGGCTGGCTCTACCGCGAGAGCCTGAAAGGCGGCGCACAGGCCTGTGGCCTGCCTGAGTGGGGCCTGCAAGCCGGAGCCCGCGCAGACCTGTGCGTGCTGGATACAGAGGCGTTTCTCCTCCCCGACCTGATGGGGGATGATGTGCTGGACGCTGCCATTTTCTCGCAGACAGCGCCGCCCGTGCTGCATGTGATGAGTGCCGGGCAATGGCGCGTGCGTGACAGACAACACCACAACGCCGCCGCCCTGCGTCAGGCGTTCCGTCAGGCGGTGCGTCCGCTCCTGTCCAATTAACTCCAAGCAGGCCCAAAAGCATGAGCGATATTTTTACGTATTCTCCCGGTCAGTTGCCTCTTCTGGTCACTATCCCCCACTCCGGCACCCTGCTCCCTCCCGGCATGGAGGCGCGCCTGACACCCCATGCCCGCACACTGCCGGACACGGACTGGTACGTGGACCACCTTTACGCCTGCGCGCACGCACTGGGTGCCAGCACCCTGCGGGCACGCTATTCACGCTATGTCACGGACCTGAACAGGGGGGCAGACAATGCCGTGCTCTATCCCGGCCGCCCCAGCACGGGTGTTGTACCCACACATGCCTTTGATGGTGCGCCCCTGTATCTGGCCGGGCAGGAGCCGGACGAGGCCGAAATACAGGAGCGTATCAGCTCGTACTGGCACCCCTACCACAACGCCATAACAGCGGAACTGGAGCGACTACGGGCCAAATGGGGCTGGGCCATCCTGTGGGATGCCCATTCCATCCGCTCGCACATTCCCCACCTGTTTGAAGGCACACTCCCCACCCTTAACTTTGGCACAAACAGCGGCGCAAGCTGTGCAGCCACTCTGGCGGAGCAGCTTGTGCAGCACGCAGCGCAACACAGCAGCGACACGCATGTGCTCAATGGTCGCTTCAAGGGTGGATATACAACCCGCCATTACGGGCAGCCACAGAACGGCATCCATGCCGTGCAGCTTGAACTGGCCCAGTCCGCCTACCTTGCCAGCGAGGATGCGCCATGGCCCATAAGCCTGCCCGCCGCAGCCCAGCTTGGCCAGTTGATAGAAGGCCTGCTCAAACTTGCCATTGCCTACCGGCCTGACAGGTAAAAACGCACAACACACCCCGGCGGCACTTTGCCAAACCGCGCCACCGGGGCATTTGCCCCTAAGCCTTCAACCTGCCCCATCCGTTACAGCGAACACGCCATAGGCCAACGGGGCCTCCCCCTCGTCCGGCACCAAATCCAGCGTCTGCGGGGTGGAAGAGCGTAAAAAGGAGGTTCCCGCTGCAACGCGCACCTCCTCCTCCGGCGGCATGGCACCAATACGCCAGCCCCCCCGCACAGGCACAAGGGCGAGCAGACCGTCCACCCTGCATGCCTGTGTTATCGGACGCAATAGATGGCGCTGCCCGGCACCGTACATCAGGTTCAGCACCTGCACCGGGCCATCATGCAGCATGCCAGTCAGCGCAAGATTGCCAGAAAAAGCAAAACACACACCGGCCCTATCCAGCACCATGGGGGCAAGCGCCTGATCCTGTGGCTGAAGAGAAAGGCCATGGCCACACATCAGACCAATTTCGCGCGTCAGCCCCTCAAAAATGGAGAAGCTGGAGGACGTCCGGATTTCTGCCAGACTGAGCCGCCATGTGGCATCTCCCCCCAGCACACGGGTCAGCCCCTGCCCGTTTTTCCAAGGCTCCCAGTGACACTCCTCAAAAAAAACAGTCTGAGACATGCGCGCCATACCTTATACAATCAAACTGTCTTTATTGGTTTTTCCGGGCTGGCAATGTCAATATGGCTGGGGCGTATAACAGGCGGTCAATACAACATCCCCCACTCCCACAGTTTTCCTATGCTCGCTTTTTGCGCCACCAATGCTAAGGTGTGCGCAATCAGGCAACGATTTCATGGAACAACCGTGTCACAGACTCTGAAAAAAAACCGTTCTGCCTCTCGTTATGTACAGGTCAAAACCTTTATTACCGACCGTATTAACAAGGGGGAATGGAATGTTGGCTACCGCCTTCCTTCCGAGAACGAACTTGTTGAACAACTTGGCATTTCACGCATGACGGTGCACCGCGCCCTGCGTGAGTTGACGGCAGACGGTATTGTGACACGCGCACAAGGGGTTGGCACCTTTGTGGCCAAACCCGCCAAACGGGTAGAACTGCTGGAAATCCGCGATATTGTTGATGACATTGTTGCCAGCGGCAACAACTACCGCGCTCAGGTTCTGGCGCTGGAAATGATCCGGGCCAACAGTGATCTGGCCATTGCCTTTGACCTGCGGCCGGGGGCGCGGCTTTTTCGCTCCCTGATTGTGCATTACGAAGACGACACCCCACTCCAGCTAGAAGAACGCTTTGTTCTGCCCTCCTTTGCGCCGGATTATCTGGAGCAGGATTTTACCACGACCATTCCCCACCGCTACCTGTTTGGCATTGCGGGCCCGGAGGAAATTGAACACGTGGTGTTTGCTGTCTCCCCCTCCCCCAGCATGTCCAAGGATTTGCAGATTGGCCAGCATGATGCCTGCCTGCAACTTGTCCGGCGCACATGGGTGGACAATCATGTCGTGATGAAAGGGATTTTTACCTACCCCGGCAACCGTTACAGCTTTGGTGGGCATTACAAACCCTGATCGGGGCAGGCTCCGTATTGTCTGATTGACAGCATGGAAAATAGCATGAAACATACTTGTACATACAATAGTGCAGGTAGTAATCCGACCCATGCCCGATACGCGACAAACCCTGTTACTGGATGCCCCCCTTACCCCCCAGCAGGTCTGGGATATTGCGCAAAATACCGTAAAGCTGGACCTGTCCAGCGCGGCGCGCCTACGCATCCGCCAGGCCAACACCAGCCTGCGCCAGCTCATTGAAGGTGACACCCCCATTTATGGCCTGAATACAGGCGTAGGGGGGTTATCCGAGCAGAGAATATCCGCCGCACAGCAGGCTGAACTGTCCAAAAAAATTCTGTTCAGCCACGCCGTGGGCGTTGGCCGCCCGCTGGACGCTGCACAGACACGTGCAATTATGGCCTGTGCCATCAATTCCTATGCACTGGGTTATACTGGTGTTCGGGAAGATATTCCTGACAGGCTGCTCGCCCTGCTCAACAGCAACAGCCTGCCCATTATTCCCAGCGAAGGCTCGGTGGGTTATCTGGTCCATATGGCGCATATTGCGCTGGCGCTCATCGGCCACGGCACACTGCAAACACCCACAGGGCTGGAACCCGCAGCCCTTGTCCTGCAAAAACTGGGCTTTACCCCCTTGCAGCCAGAAGCCAAGGAAGGGCTCGCACTGGTCAATGGGCTGGCCTGTGCAACCGGGCTTGGGTGCCTGAGTGCACACAGCCTGAGCACAACCCTGCATTGGGCCGACCGGATTGCCGCTGCAACATTTGATATTATGGGCGGCCAAAGCCGGGCGTTTGACCCGTGCTCCGCGACCTTGCGCACCATGCCCGGCGGGCAGCATGTTGCCGCCAGACTACGCGCACTGACACAGGGTTCCGCACACCTTGCCGCACGGCAGGGCGGCAGAACACAGGACGCCCTGAGCCTGCGCGCCGTCCCCCATATTCATGGTAGCGTGCATGACGCGCTTGAGGGCATTGAGCGCACACTGGCGCAGGAACTCAGCAGCCTGTCTGATAACCCCGCAATTATTAACATTGACAACCAGCCACAGGCTTTTTCTCAAGCGCATGCGGTTGGGGCCAGTCTGGCCCGGATTATGGATGAAACCGCACTGGCAGCAGCATCGCTCGGCGCCATAGCGGAGCGGCGGCTGGACCGGATGGTCAACCCGCTTGTCAGCCCCTTCCCCGCCTTTTTGCCGAGCGATAGCGGCACAGGCAGTGGGTTTATGATCGCGCAGTACACAGCCTGCGCTCTGGTTGGGCAGAACCGGCGTCTGGCGGCACCCGCCAGTCTGGACGGGGGGATTACCTCCGGGTTGCAGGAGGATATTCTGGTCCACGCCACACCTGCGGCCCTTAAAGCCCAGAACGTTGTGGACAATACCCGCACCATCCTTGCCATTGAACTGCTGGCACTATGCCAGGCCATAGACCTTGCCGGGCTTTACCCTGATCTGGCCCCAAAAACACAGGAGCTTTACACACAGGTCCGCGCCAAAGTGCCCCATTATCAGGAAGACCACCCTTTGGCGGATGATATTGCAACCATGACCCAGTGGCTTGGAACTACCCAGCCCTGAGACAAGGGTACGCCAACCTCTGGCACCATGCAGTAAGGCGGCTGTCACAGCCGCCTTTTTTGTTGGCTACCCTAGTGCTTTAGCAGGGTTATACCATTTCCAGATGCGCTTCATGCTCTGTGGGGGCCACAGTGGATTTGTGCAATGCCCTAAAAAGAACCGGCAATGCAAAAGGTAACGGGGCAACACACATCAGGAATCCACAAATCCCGAGTATGGTAAAAGAGGTATGGTCAACCAAAAGCCCGCCAAGTGGCGCGCCCAGCGCATAGCCCATGCGGTCCATGCCACCACAAAACGTGCCAACACGGCCACTGCCATCCAGCGTTGCCGCACTCCCCAGCAACCATGCGTAAGACAACATGGCGCAATTCCAGTACAGAACCACACCAGCACCATAGCTCAGGGCATCCCACGCTACGCAGGTCAGCAGGCACCCTGCCCCGGTTCCCAGCAGGGTCAACAGCAAAACCGTCTCCCTGCGCCAGCGATGGGCCAGAGCCGCCCCAACCAGACTGGCAAGAACACTGGTAACAATGCCAACGGTCGAGAGGGAGACAATAAAGTCTGGAGTAAGGCCAAGGTTGCGGCCTATACGCTCAGCAAAAGACCATGCCATGCTGGAGCCTAGGGAACAGCCCACCCACACACACAGCAGGGCAATGGCACCGCCCGTTAGCAGCGGTCCACCCTTCTGCTGCCGGGTAAGCGGCCTGCCTGCATGCACATGGCGGAAGCTGATAACAGATGGCATGGCAAGCAGCATGATGCAGGCCACAGCCAGAAAAACACCTAACGGGCCAAAATACCGTGTGCTCACAGGCACAAGAGCAATAACAGACACAATAATGACCAGCCCGCCCCCGCTGGCAATGGCGTATATCCGCTCGGGGTTCAAAGACGAGGAGACGGCCCGCACGTAGGAGCGGCACAGTAAAGCCGCAGAAAGGCCAAGCAGAATGGCCACACTACAGATCCAAACCTCCACCCCCGGTCCAATATACAGCAAAAGGCAGGCAACCACGCCCAGAGCCATACCAGACAAAGCAGAATACATGACCGGCAGCGCAAGAAACACGCGAGAGAGCAGGAGCATGAACAACGCGAAGGAGAAAATTTCAAAAAAACCGAAAACACCAGCCAGACTGGCCGACTGATGCAAACCGGTCATTAACGCATCAATCTGGAATGGCATGATGGATGACCCCAGATGCGCGCAGCCCGAGCAGATACTCGCACCCATGGCCAGAACCAGAACGGAACGATCCTGAGCAGAGTGCGCTTGTTCTGATCTGGCCATATATCTTGCCTTTTTTGATGATGCATTAACGAAGGAGGAAGAAGAGCGTGCAAGGCATACAGCATGGGCGCAGAGTGCCCGCAGAACATCTCTGGCCCATGCTCCTTACGTGGTCTCAGCTTTTGCGGGTAATCATAGGCAGATCAAGGCCTTTTTCCACCGCGCAGTTGACTGCAATGTCGTACCCTGCATCCGCATGACGCATCACACCGGTTGCCGGGTCATTCCACAGCACACGCTCAAGCCGGGCAGCAGCATCCTGTGTGCCATCCGCAACAATGACCATGCCCGAATGCTGCGAGAAACCCATGCCAACCCCGCCACCATGATGGAGGGAAACCCACGTGGCGCCAGAGGCCGTGTTGAGCAGCGCATTGAGCAGCGGCCAGTCAGACACAGCATCCGAACCATCCTGCATGGATTCTGTTTCGCGGTTGGGGCTGGCGACCGAACCACTGTCCAGATGGTCACGACCGATGACGATGGGGGCTTTGAGTTCACCCTTGGCAACCATTTCGTTAAAGGCCAGTCCCAGACGGTGCCGATCCCCTAACCCAACCCAGCAGATGCGCGAGGGCAGACCCTGGAACTGGATTTTCTCACGCGCCATATCCAGCCAGTTGTGCAGATGCTTGTCGTCGGGCAGGAGTTCCTTGACCTTCTGGTCGGTCTTGTAAATATCTTCCGGGTCGCCGGACAAAGCAGCCCAGCGGAACGGACCAATCCCCCGGCAGAAAAGCGGGCGGATATAGGCCGGCACAAAACCGGGGAAGGCAAAGGCATCTTCCAGACCGTCTTCAAACGCCATCTGACGGATGTTGTTGCCATAATCAAAGGTGGGAATACCCATGCGGTGGAACGCAACCATGGCCGCAACATGCTCACGCATGGAGGCACGGGCAGCTTTTTCCACTGCTGCGGGGTTTGTCTCCCGCATTTTGGCGGCCTGTTCCAGCGTCCACCCAGCAGGCAGGTAGCCATTCAGCGGGTCATGGGCGGATGTCTGGTCCGTTACGGCATCGGGGCGGATACCACGGCGCACCAGTTCGGGGAAAACCTCTGCCGCATTGCCCAGCAGACCAACAGAAACAGCCTCGCCTTTTGCGCAGGCATCATGGATAATGCTCAGCGCCTCATCCAGCGTATCAACCTGCCGGTCAAGGTAGCCGGTTTCCAGACGTTTGCGAATACGTGAGGGTTCGCACTCAACCGCCAGCATGGAAGCACCGGCCATAACCGCCGCCAGAGGCTGCGCGCCGCTCATGCCGCCAAGGCCACCTGTCAGAATCCAGCGCCCTTTCAGGCTGCCGTTGTAATACTGGCGGGCCATCTCGACAAAGGTTTCATACGTCCCCTGCACAATGCCCTGCGAACCGATGTAAATCCATGAGCCAGCCGTCATCTGGCCATACATCATCAGGCCACGCCGATCGAGTTCGTTAAACTTGTCCCAGTTGGCCCAGTGGGGCACCAGATTGGAGTTTGCAATCAGCACACGCGGCGCATTGGCATGGGTGCGGAACACCCCAACCGGCTTGCCGGACTGCACGACCAGTGTTTCCTCATCCCCCAGCCCACGAATACATTCTACAATGCGGTCGTAGCAGGCCCAGTTGCGGGCTGCCTTGCCAATACCGCCATAGACCACCAGTTCGTCCGGTTTTTCGGCCACTTCGGGGTCCAGGTTGTTCATGAGCATGCGCAATGCGGCTTCTGTCTGCCATGATTTGGCAGTTTTTTCCGTCCCATGGGCGGCCCGGATCACGCGACCGTTTGCCACAACCTGCTCGGAAGAAAAGGACTCATTTTGCATAGACTTGAAACCTCTGTTTTTCTTGTAATGGACTTGACGCGATAAAGTCAGAAACCGGCGGCAATAGTCATGGACGTGGTAAAGCGCGGCGCAATGTAATACTGGGGCGAAGAGCCTCCTATGCTGGAGCCGTGTATTCCCGTTACGGTCTGGGCGTTCAACTGGGGAGACGCCACACCGGAGAGCACTTTCTCATCAGTAAGATTCATGAATGCAACGCGTATTTCAGGATTTTTAACAAACCCGAAGCTGGGCAGACGATACCCCAAAGACAGGTTGAGGGTCTTGTAGCTCGGCATTTTTTCGTCGTTCATGAAGGTCGAATACTGCGAGCCGGTGTATTTGACAGAGAATGTGCCAAAAAAGTTCCGGTGATCATAAACAATGCCGATAGCACCCTGAAAATGCGGGCTCCTGACTGCTGTTTTACCAGCCGTTGGCAGGTAATCATTCCCAACCTGAATGTTGTTATCAATCGTTGCGTGCAGGTACTCGGCCGAAACATAGGGAGAAAACCCATGGAAGGGCATCAAGCCTGCCTCAAAATCCACACCGCGCGTTGTCTGCCCACCGCCATTGATGGTGGAGTAAACCTGCACGTTGTTCACGTACCGCTGGCTGGAAACCTGACGATTGGTAAAGTTGTAGTTGAAGAGTGCAACAGATGCATGAACAATGCTCCCCTGATACCGATACCCAAGTTCTTCCGAAATGGAATATTCGGGTTTGAGGTTGGAGTTCCCCTGCGTACTGATCGCCCCACCCGAATAGCTGTTGTACAGCGTGTCATCGATCGGCATGAGCGTATTGGTGGTGACGTTAAAGAACACCTGATGGTCTTTGCTGAACTTATACGCCACCGAAAGCCGGGGAAGTGGCTGGAAGTTGTTGCTCCCCACATGGTACTGCGGCCCGGGCAGGCTGTTGGTGCCCTCCTTGTTCACCATCAGCGCCTTAATACCCCCCACAATCTTCAGCCTATCCTGCAAAAGAGAGACCTCGTCTTGCAGGTAAAGGGCGTTTGTCTGGGTAACGGTATGTTCTTTTTCCGCCATATAGGGCTCGCCATTGCCCATGGTGACGTTGTGCAAACTCCATGCAGACCCCGTCAGCCCCGAAGACGATACGCCGGAAAACGGCATGGACAGGTCATCCACACCATACTGGTACCAATACCCAAGCGTAATTTTGTGGTCGCCAAACTTGCGCGACAGGGCTGCATTGACCCCACCCACGCTCTGCGTGCCCACATAATCGCTCCGCACGCTCCCGCCTGATTCATCAACACCGGGAATAGTGACGGAGACAGGCTGCGTGCCATAGTAATTCCCTGTCTCAGACAAAGTGGAAGACGCAGGAGAGTTCTGCCATGCTTCCAGAAAATAAGGGGTAACATTCAACTCGGTTTTGCCCGGCAGTTTGAACAGAGATGGCATGCTGAGCATGATCTGCTCCCACTTCCAACGGTTCTGCTGCCAGTAATCCGAGCTACCGGGTGAGAAGGTTCCACCCCATGCATAGCTGCGCCCGTAGGTGTTCCAGCTATCCTTGGTCGGGTTGGGGTTATTCATGTAGTCCATGTCAACGTAAGAGCCATTCAGCTTGATGACATCGCCGTTTTCAAAGTCTTTTTTCACAGCAAAATCAACATGCCGCCGCATCTGCCGCCCCGGACCGAGCGAGTTCTTGGCTGTTCCGTTGGAAAAAGAGACGTAGCCCGTCAAACCCGTGTGACCGATTTCGCCACTGTCAATGCGGCCATAAAACCGCTCCAGATTCAGCGTGCCATAGCTATAATCTACCAGCCCGCCGAACTTTTTGCCCGGATCGCGCATGGTCGTGGTAATCTGCCCGCCTGCTGCGTTCATGACCGGGGCCGTAATGGCGGCAGAGCCCTGCGTCAGGCTGACGGACTCAATATCCTCACCATCGGCCCAGTAGGTCGGGTATCCATTGTAGGTTTCAATGTCGTTTACGGGCATGCCTTCCCAGACCTGCCCCACTTCATTCCCACCCAGACCGCGCACGCTCAGCATGGAGTTGGCGGCAAAACCGTACGGATCGCTCTGCGAAAAGTTAGCGCCCGGCGTCAGCGATACAGCCTGATAAGCCGTGGTGGTTGCTGCCTGCTTGTTAATATATTCCGACGTAACCGTACTGCGCATATCCCCACCGGTCTGGCGCGCCATAAGGCCACCACCGGCAATGCGGCGCATCCGCCCATAAGCGCCATGCTGCAAGGCTGCGTTAACCTGCACCTCTTCCGTGCCATGCGATACTAGTGTCCGGGGTGCCGCAGCCTTAGTCTTGCCCGAAGCGGCCTTGCCCGACGTAACATGCGACCCGGATGCCACCTCATGCTGCCCGGCAGCACTGCGCACATGGGTATGATCGACAGCGGCATGCGCCAAGGCAGTGGAAGCCAGAAAGGATGCGGTTGAAAGTGCAATGTATGTCTTACACGCACGATAATGTACGATGGTTAGCATGGCACCTGCCCTGGATGGTATTTTTGTTTCAAACAAGCAATGACATTGTTTAACTTGTCTATGCAACCATATTTTTCATCCAGACCGAAAAAACATTACGATTTAGAATTAAAAAATTTTCACCTCACGCCAAAAATCAGCGCGCACCTAAAATAATTTTATTTATTTACAGTTACTTAAACCCATAAAATTGCACAACATCACGCCACCACACACGCTCTTACATGCGGAAAAGTCATTCTCACCAAGAACCAAAGCGCCTCAGAAAGTGGGATTCGTTCAGAAATTCCGAAAAATAAAATATTGTATAGGTATGTTATTTTCTCTTGAATCAGTAAGCAGCCCAAACCTGTCTCCGATACGCCTGATTCCACCATCATATTTTATAAAATATTATCTTCTATACAAGAACTTGAGATTATTTTATCCTGATAGTGGCAAAATCAAGTTGTACATACATTTGTATGGGATTTATCATGCATCAGCCTGCAAGCCATATCGGGGACCCGGTTGCTCCTTTTACACAAAGAGCCAGTACCCCCACGGGCAGCCATACATTTGATATGAGCGGCGGGCGCTTTAACCTGCTTTTGTTTTGTAGCACGCTCAATACACCAACAATCACAGAGACACTGGATGCCATTCAGGCCAATCCTCCGCCCGCTGGTCCGCCAAACTGCTCTGTTTTTATCGTCTGCTCCGGCACAATCAATTCAACTGATGCAGACCTGCAAAAGCGTTATCCACACTGCGTGTTCTTTTTTGATTGTGACCACAAAGTTCATAAGCTGTTTGGCATACCACCCAACGCCCCCACCCAATGGGTCATTGTTAATCCGATGTTACATGTTGCTGAGCGGATGCCGCACACACCACAAATATGGCAGGCCCTCCACACATGGGTGAGCCAGCAGCAGGCCGTGCCATTGGGTATGGAGTGCCCGGTCCCCGCTCTTGTGTTGCCGCATGTTCTGGAACCAGAGTTCTGCGCCGCCCTCATGCATTATTACCAAACCCATGATGCGCAGCCCTCCCCCATTCTGTTTGCAGACAGGGACGGAAACCCGCAACGCGTTATCGCCCCTGATTTCAAAAGACGACATGATTGTTTTTTACGGGACAAACATCTGGTAGAGGGACTGCAAGCGCGCGTCATACGTCGGGCCGTGCCTGCTATTTTTAAAGTATTCCGTTTTCAGGCAAGCCGGATGGAGCGCCTGCTCATCAGCGCATACCATGCGGAAGATCAGGGGTTTTTTGGCCCTCATAGAGACAACACCGTCTCCTCCTCCGCGCATAGGCAGTTTGCAATTTCCATCAATCTTAACAGCGATTTTGACGGCGGCAGATTGTTTTTTCCTGAATTCAGTCTTCAGGAGTTTTCGGCTCCTGCGGGGGGCGCCGTCATTTTCTCCTGCGCTCTGCTCCACGCTGTAACCCCCGTAACCCGAGGAAAACGCTACGCCTGCCTGCCCTTTATTTCCTGAGCAATTCTGTTGCGGCAAATACCCTGCCGGAGCAGTTTTTACACCATGGCGGCACTGATATGTGCACTGATCTTTGGGGGACATACGCCCCCAAGATCAGCCCTTGCATATTTGAACAAGCACACCTATAAACCGTGCTCACGGAGAGGTGCCAGAGCGGTCGAATGGGGCGGTCTCGAAAACCGTTGTGCGAGCAATCGTACCTAGGGTTCGAATCCCTATCTCTCCGCCAACCTCAATTCTCATAAACTAGCGCCTGACGACGCTGACGAGTTGATGTCGCTCATGACCTCGCTCAGAGCGGGATGCTGGCCGGCATTTGGCATGTAATGAAATGCAGACACAAAAAACCTGCCGGTAAAGGCGTGCTTTGCAACATTATCAGCCACCATCAAATGTCCGACAGGAGGAGCAGAGCGAGAAGGCTGATTGCATCCATACCTTCACTGCGGGTCTCTTCTGTTCTTGACGTCAAGAAAAACCGGATAGTGGATTGGCGGCAGGATATAGAAGTCAGGTGCTCTTGTTACCGGCTTATTGGCTCTCGGTCTTTGCGTCTGAGCTGGAACAGGTGATCAGGTCCATCACCACATCTTTGTCTCCGGTATGGGCCCCACCTTGATGCCAGCGTGGTCAAAATATGTGTCTGACATCCATATTAAGTGAGCTTTCTCAGCTTTATACCAGCCATTCCACACGCTGTTTGCGTCTTGACGCTGGCAGCTATCTGGCGCAAGTCAGCGGGCGATCTTTTGTTTTTGTTGACGCTGAATGGTATGGGGCCACCTAATATGACATCAATCCCCCGGCACGCTTTATCCTGAGCGAAGATGCATAACAGCACTTGCCATTCCAGCCTGCGCATCCATTTTTTTGACATGACAGATCATCAGGAACGCCTTCAGAACATGACCATGGCCCATCAGGACGTGCTGAAAGACCATTTACCTGAGCAGTCTGCGCCACGCCACATCAAGGTGGTTTTTCTTCTGATCGCCCAGCCACACCAGACGCTGCACTCCCTGCCAATCGCTTTTGAAATGGCAACACGTCACCCGGATGTGGAAGTCCACGTCACCTGCCTGACCAAACGCCATCTGGATTACGTGCGCTCGCTCGGCAAGCTCTACCCCTCCGCCAGAGTTATTTATGAGCTGCTGCCCATCCCATCATGGCTGACAAAACTGATTGAGCGGCACGGCCCCGGCCCGTTTGAAAAAGTGGCCTCCCTGTTTTTTAGCCGGCATTATTTTGACCAGTTTCAGGCCATTGTGGTGCCCGAGCGCACATCGCTCTACCTCAAGCGCATGGGCGTTACCAAACCACGCTACATCTGGACAAGGCATGGTGCGGGTGACCGCGCCATAGGGTTTGCCAAAGATATCAAACGGTTCGACTTTGTGCTCCTGTCCGGCAAAAAAGTGGAGGAAAGGCTGCTCGAACGCCGCCTGATTACACCGGGCAACTACTATATGGGCTCTTACGCCAAGTTTGACATTGTTGAGCGGCTGCAAAAAAAGCGGTCGCGCCTGTTTGATAATGACAAGCCAATTGTGCTGTATAACCCGCATTTTTCGCGTAACCTGACCTCCTGGTATCTGTTTGGTGAGGCGATCCTGAACTATTTTGCCAATCAGGACCGTTACAACCTGATTTGCGCCCCCCATTACCGCCTGTTCAACAGCCACCAAAAACAGGGCAAGGCGCTTATCAAACGCTTTGCACAGTATCCCAACATCCTGATCGATACTGGCAGCACCAGCAGCATAGACATGACCTACACCATGGCTGCGGACCTTTACCTAGGCGATGTGAGCAGTCAGGTTGCTGAATTCCTGATCCGCCCGCGCCCCTGCATTTTTCTGAACGCGCATCATGCGGCGTGGCAGAACAACAAGGACTACCGCTTCTGGACACTGGGGCAGGTCATTGATAACCCCGCAGACCTGAAAAAAGCACTCCCCGTAGCCTTTGCCCGGCAAAACGAATTTGTGGCCAAGCAGCGCGCCTACGTAGCGGAAACCTTTGAACATTATGCCCAAGGCCCCACCTCCCCTGGTGCAGCGGATGCAATTGTCCGGTTTTTGCAAAAATCTGCCTGAGGTCTGGCTGGCCCGCGCACACGGCAGGGGCTTGCTCCCTCGCCTATTGGGCTGATTTGTGCAAAACTCGCGGCAATGAAAATCGCATATGTCATAAACTCCGTGGAAGGCGGCGGCGCGGCCTCACCCGTTCCAGCCATAACGCAGGTCATGCGTGAGGCAGGGCACCATGTGGAAGTCTTTGCCCTGACCCGCCGGGACGGACTGGCCATAGAGCCAATGCACAAGGCGGGCCTTAGCGTGCATATCCGCCCCGGCACACGCAAAGACCACGGCCCTGCCCTGTACTGGCTGAACAGACAAATGCGTACCTACCAGCCCGATGTCATATGGACATCCCTTAGCCGGGCAACGCTGCTGGGGCAGATTGTAGGGCAATGGCGCCATGTGCCGGTTATAAGCTGGCAGCATTCAGCCCGCCTTAAGCCCTTTAACGCCTTTATGCTCAGGCGCTTCAGGGACAAAACTGCGCTATGGGTGGCAGATTCCTCATGCGTGGCGGAGCAGACACGGCAGACACTGGGCATCTCCCCCGAGCATCTTGTGCTGTGGCCCATCTTCCGCGCGGATGCATCTTTCCCCATCGCAACTCCATGGCAGCCGGGGACAATCGTGCGTATTGGCGCACTGGGCCGCCTGCACCCCGTAAAAGGGTACGACATCCTGTGCGCCGCCATTGCCCGGCTTCAATCCCTCCCCGACCTGCCCCCATTTGAGGTGTTGATTGCGGGCGAGGGAGAAGAACGTCCGAAACTGGAAAAGCTGATTGCGCGGGGTAATCTGCCCGTGCGGATTATGGGGCATGTCAAAAACCCGGCTGGTTTTTTGTCGCAGCTACACCTTTATGTGCAGCCTTCCCTGTGGGAGGGGTTCTGCTTGGCCGCACACGAGGCCATGCTGGCTGGACTGCCCGTTATCGCCTCCAGAGCCGGGGAAATGCCCGCCACAATCACACCCCAGACCGGGCGCATTGTGCCTCCGCAGGATGTGGAAGCCCTAACCTCTGCCCTGTATGAACTGCTCCGCCAGCCTGACCAACTAGCACTCATGGGCCAGCGTGCGCGCAGCACTGTGCTCGACCGTTTTGGCGCAGCCCGTTTTGACCAGACGGGGCGCACCATACTAGCCCGCGTCGAACAGATTGTGAGAGCCCGCCGCTAAAAACAAGGGGCTGACCCCTGCGGCAATGCGGTCCACCTGCCCTGTACCTATGCAGATTACCCACGACCTGCGCGCATTTTACTGTCCACAGCGGCAAGATACATCTGTGCACCCACATTGATCCGAAAACGGGCCACACGCTCCCCGACAAGATGGGTAATATCCCGTCCGTTCCGCAAAGCCTCGACCAGCCCTTTAGCCAGAGCCTTCGGGTTGTTCGGCGGCACAACCTTGCCGCAAACGCCATCGTCAAAAATATCGTACACGGCTGGGGTGCAATCCGTTGTCACCACATAACGCCCGGCTTCCAGCGCCTCCAACAGAACCGCACCATACCCTTCCCGGCGGGAGGAGAGGACAAAAATGGCGTTCCTGTCCAAATACGGGCGTATATTCTGCACATACCCGACCAGCGTTACGGTATCCTCCAGCCCATACCGGCGGATGAGCCGCTCCAGAGCGGGTCTTTCCTCCCCCTCGCCACAAATGGTCAGCCGTGCCTGTGGCAACGCGCGCCGCACCAGCGCAAATGCCCGGACAAGATCATCAAACCCTTTTTGCTCAGTGAGCCGTCCTGCGGCAACAACGGACAGTGTTGCCGGGCGCGGCGTAGGGGGCATTCCTATTGCATCCAGTGCGGGCAGCGGGATGACCAGAGTGTCCGTTCTGTGCAAAATGGCGTTGCTCTGGCGCGCACTCAGGCTATCCATGGCCACCACAAGGTCGCTCCTGTTCAGCAGGTAGCGCATGCGTAGGTTAAACAGCATCTGCCTGAAGCGCGAACGACCGGGTTTGTAGATAAGAGAGCTGATCTGGGAGACAAGAACAGGCCGTACAGGCAAAGGTAGCCGGGCCATCTCATGCGTAACAGGCCAGTGGTAATTACCCGGAATATAGCAAAAATCCACAGGATGCTCAGCAAAATACCGCCGCGCCCTGCGCGCAAGCTGATACATACTGCCATAATGGCGCGACAGGGCGGGAGATGTGCAAACCACTTTAACACTGTCGCAAAGGAGGTGGCGCATCTCCCCCTGAGCGGAGGCGCAGAAAACCGTTACCGAAAACCCGTTACCAGACCAGTAATTTGCAAGTCGGATGGCTATACGTTCCGAACCACCGAACTTGAAATCGTGAATGACCACACCAATACCTGACAGCGCCGTGCCCCCCATACCTGCACCCATGATACCTTGCTTAAACTCTAAGAAGATGCCTCCATTTTTCCATAATTTTATGGGGTGAGAACAAACCAGACCGCACCTTGGCCGCAGCAGAAAAGCGCACGCGCATGGCCCGGTCATCCATCAACTCAAGCACGGCATGGGCAAAGCCCTGAACATCATCCTGCGTTACAAGAAAACCCGTTTGCTCTGATACAATAATCTCAGCAGGCCCTGTTTCACAATCAAAAGCGACAATTGGTATTCCTGCGGCTTCCGCTTCCAGCATAACCATGGGCAGCCCCTCATACCGTGACGTGGAGACCAGAATACCCGTGCGCGCATACACAGCACTGACATCCTTTTGGGCAGGCAAAAAGTCTATATGTGTGAGGGATGCAGCCTTGTGCCGCAACGGCTCCAGTTCCGGGCCAGACCCTATGATCTGTAACACCCAACCCGCAGCACGCCTGTCCTGTATAATTTTTTCCCAAGCAGCCAGAAGCCTGTCAAACCCCTTCTGGTGCGTGAGCCGACCAATAGCAACAACATGGCGTGAGTCCGGGTCATATTGCACAGGCGGCAGTGCGGGCACCATGTTGGGAATACAGACCAGTCTGGCTTTTGGGGCCAGTTTCTGGCGCCACAGGGCTATGTCCCGGCTGGTCAGGGTTACAATATCATCCGCCCAGCGCGCCGCTATCCACCGCCCCCAGCGGCGCTTGCGCTTACCCATATCCACATTGCAGTTAAAATGCTCCCAGACAACGCAGCGAATACCCGCCAGACGGCAGGCCGCAACGCCGTACAGGGCGTGCGTACTTTCCACCACCACCAGCACATCCAGCCCCAAGGCGCGGATCTGCTTGTAACACTGCCAGACCAGACGCCCCCAGTGGCTGAGCATGGGCACATGTCTGGTAAAAAGGGAAACGGTCTGTACTCTGGGGTCCAGCCCATATGCCGCAGGGCCTTGGGACCAGAGTTCGATCAGGGATACGCTGGCATGCTCGACCAGCCCATTCATCACAGCGCAGGCGGTCCGTTCTGTCCCGCCCAGACCATTGATGTGCTGAATGAGAAACCCTACGCGCATATCATGCCAACCCTATACGCCTGAACAGCAAGCACCCGGCACAGGGTTAAGGGCGCATGCAGCCATTAAGATTGCGTTTTACTATCATCAGTCAGCGGCATAAACCAATCCCTCTTACACGCGCAGCAGAAATTCACCACACGACCATACGGCCTACCGGCCCCGTGCCCCCTGAGATGACGCCAGCAGGGAAAGGTAATGCTCCCCACCATGAGCCAGATGGAAAGAGCGCACGGTTTCAGCCAGTTTTTCGCACGGCGGAGCTGGCTGGGACTGCAAGCGCACAATAGCGTCCGCCAGAGCACATGGGTCCCCCACAGACACGGCCTCCCCCACCCATGGAGCCTGCATCAGGTCCTGTAACGCAGGCGTGCACCGGGTGCTGACAATCTGCCGCCCCGCTGCCAGAGCCTCCACCAGAACAGCGCCATAACTTTCCGCATAGGAAGACAGGACAAACATGCGGCACGCATCCAGCCACGGACGGATGCAGGAAACATAACCCGCGAGAACCACATTGTCGTGTAACCCCAGAGTGCTGATCAGATTTTCCAGCCTTGGGCGCTCCGGCCCCTCGCCACAGATAGTCAGGCGCACGGTGGGGCACTGTTTTTTTACAAGGGCAATGGCCTCAATCAGCACATCAAACCCCTTGACCGGCACCAGCCTGCCTGCTGCCAGAATGTTCAGCGCACCCTTTTCGGGCACGGGCACAAGGTCGTGCTCCTCCCACACAACGGGCAGGGGAATAACCTTGACCTCCCTGCCTGTCAGCACGCTACGGGTGTCTTTGGCCAGTTCGCGGCTGACAGCGACAACATGATCACTGGCACGCAGCAAAAACCGCATGCGCACATTATACAGCCACTGCGACAGCAGGCTGCGCCCCTGCCGGAAGATGGGAGAACTGACCTGCGACACAAGGGTCGGCCTGACCCGCTTAGGCAATTGCGCCAGACGCCGGGTAATGGGCCAGTGGCCATTGCCAGGCACATAGCATGCCTGCACGGGGTTGGCCCTAAAATGCTGCTGTGCGGCACAGGCTGTTTTTTCGCCCAGAAGCCTGTCCGGGACCGTTGTGGGGAGTGATGCGGAATGCACGATAATTTCCGGGCGCAGCAGCTCCCGCATTTCGCCCTCGCTCCGCCCGACAAACACCGTGACCAGAAAACCAAGCCCGGACCAGTAATTGGCAAGACCTATGGCAACACGCTCGCTGCCGCCAAGCCTGAAGTCCCTAAGAACAACCCCTATTTTAAAAAGTTGCTGGCTTGCAAAATGTTCCATTACCGACATCTTTATTATCAGATGGTTTCTACAATTCCTGCTTTGTCTCAAACATGTGCAATTGATGAATGTTTTGTATAGAATAACAAAGTGAAATCCTACCTATATTCCGCACATGGCCTGCGCAACACGACCTGATGAAATTAAAATTATTTTTAACACTCTTTATCAGCATGCATTCCACAAAACAGAAAGCATATACCGCCCCACGCCAAATGCTGCCCCCTACCCTGGCGGAGTAATAACCCATCTTTACCTACCGGAGCACACATCTGATCACACGGCAGACCCGCCTGTCAGGCGTTTTTAGCACAGCATACATGCCACATCAGCACTAAATGGGCAGGTATGGGTCTTATTTTCCACACACCAGCAATTGGTGTAAAAGCCGCGCTTCAGGCCTTTGATGTGTGAGATTGCATGGACCACAGCCACAATTCTGTTTTTATGCGTATTCTGGGGAATACAGGAATTCTGATCGGCAGCCGCGTGGTCAACGCCGTATGCAGTTTTGTGTATGTTGCCTGGGCAGCCCAGACGCTGGGGTTACAGGACTTTGGCGTTATGCTGCTTGTCATTACCTTTGCCGCCATGGTGTGTGACATCACACACCTGCAATCGTGGCAGTCCCTTTTGCATTACGGCACCAGTTATTTTGAACAAAAACAGTTTGACCGGTTTTATGATGTGCTCACCTTCTGCATCCGTGCAGATTTTATCAGCGGGCTGGTTGGGGTGCTTACAGGCCTAGGGGGGGTCGCCTTGCTGGGCGGCTCCTTTATGGGGTGGAGCCCGCAGGTCCAGCTTGATGCAGCCTTGTGCATGCTGACCATTTTTTTGATGAACACGGGCTGGTCAACCGGCATGCTGCGGCTGTGCAACCGCTTTAAACTTGTGCCCGTCTACGAGTTCCTGACAACCTGTGTGCGTACGGGTGGCACCGGTATTGGCTTTATGTACCATTTGGGCATTGGCTACTTTCTGCTTGTCTGGTCCTTAACCCAGTTGACCATGTTTGTGTCCTGTAGCTGCGCCGGAGTGTATCTGGTTAAAAAACAGACCGGGGGCTTTCCCTCCCTCTCCCATATTGTTCTGGGCAGGTCAGGCATTGCGGGCATATGGCCCTACACGATCAAGACAAGCGTCAATCAGGTTCTGGAATCCTTTTTCTCGCAAGGAGCCACGCTGCTGATCGGTGGCAGACTGGGCGCGAGCGAAGCTGCGGTGTACAAAGTCGCCCGCCAGATCAGCAACGGGCTGGCCAAACCCGCACAGCTGATGATTCCAACGCTCTACCCCGAATTCATTCGCCTGCGGGATGCACAGGACTGGCAGGGCATCCGCACCGTTATGCTCAAGATATTCGGCCTGATCTTTGCATTTTCAGCCCTCTCGCTTGTGCTGACGGCAACTGTGGGTAACCGCCTGTTTTCTTACATGCTGCATGACGTCTGGCCCGGCCAGCAGACCATACTCCTGCTGCTTGTGGGCGGCTCCTTGCTGGATATCTGCCTGATCCCGCTGGAGCCATTCCTTGTCATGATCGACAGGGTTTCCATTCTGCTGCGGTGGCGTATTATTGTGATGTGCCTTTATTTTCCGCTGCTTTTTGTGTTCATGGCGTTTGGCGGCATCAAAGGCGCATCGCTGGAAACACTTCTGGCCTCGCTGATGATGTTTGTGGCCTGTGCACTCCCCGTCCTGCGCCAGCTCAACCACAAAGTCGTCCAGCCCCGGCCCACAGGCCAGACCACTCAGGGCTAGGCAGACTACGCCGCCCTCCACAAGGTCGCCCCGACACCTGACCCGACAAGCAAGGAACACTCCACCATGGGATTGCGAAAAGACATCTGGCGCGTTGGTATTGTCGACAGCCCCCTGCCCGCCATTCTTGAGCGCGGCACGCTTGAAGGGCTGCCTGTTGTCTGGACCCCTCCCATGCGTAGCTTCTGCTTCCGTGCAGACCCGTTCGGGCTATGGCGCGATGGCAGGCTGCATGTGTTCGTGGAGGATTACGACCACCGCGTGCGCGTGGGTTCCATAGATGTCTTTATCTATGACGCGGCATTCAACCTTCAGGAGCAGCGCAAGGCGCTCCAGACTCCGTGGCATCTCTCCTACCCTTATGTTTTTGAGGCAGACGGGCAGACATGGATGCTCCCCGAGGCCCACCACTCGGGCAGGCTCACGCTGTATCGGGCCGTCAACTTTCCTGACCAGTGGGAGGAAGCGGCCGTTATCCCCCTAGGGGAAGATATTGCCGTGGATGCAACACCCTTCTTCCACGACGGGTTGTGGTGGCTGTTCTACACACCCGCCAGACGCCCGGCCGCCCCTGTGGGTGAACTCCACCTTGCCTACGCCCCCAACCTGCTTGGCCCGTGGCAGCGCCACCCCTCCAACCCCGTACGGCTGGACAACGCCAGCACCCGCCCCGGTGGTACCCCCTGTGTGGTCGGCGGCAAGGTTGTGCTGCCCGTGCAGGACTGCACCCACACTTATGGCGGGGCCATCCGCCCCCTGATTTTTGATGAGCTGAGTCCACAGAAGGTCATAACCCACGCCGGTGCGGCCATTCGCAGGCCCGCAAGCTACGCCCCTTATACAGAGGGCATGCATACGCTGGCAGCCGCAGGCAACGTGACCCTGATTGATGTAAAATACACCAACCTGTCTGCGCACGGGCTGGGGTTACAGGCGTGGCGTGAGATCAAAAAACTGGTCCGCAAAATACCACCACGGGCCTGAGCGTGCAGGTGCCGCAAGGGTACGTCTGGCAGGCGGAGTGTGGCCAATCTGCACGGTACAGACTGCCAAAACCACCCCATGCGGCCAGAACCGTGGCATACGCGCAAGTTCGTTGTTGACGTGGCGGCGAGTCTGCCAGTAAAAGCCCCGCTGATCCACGCAGATGGAAGCATGCCGTGCAAAGTCACGGTCAAAGAATAAAAAGCGAGCTGATCTTTCGCCTGTGCCCAAGGTGCCGCGAGGGTCAAGAGATCGGAAAGAGAGACAGTTTATGTTCGCAGTTATCCGCACTGGCGGCAAACAGTACCGGGTTGAGCCCAACATGGTGCTGAAGGTTGAAAAGCTGGAAGTCGAAGCCGGCTCCACCATCACCTTTGATGACGTTCTGGCCGTTGGTGGCGAGAGCGGCACCACCATTGGTGCTCCCACAGTAGCTGGCGCAAAGGTAACGGCCACCGTTATCGCTCAGGACCGCCTCAAGAAGGTCATCATCTTCAAGAAGCGCCGTCGGCAGAACAGCCGCCGCAAAAACGGCCACCGTCAGCCGGTTACCGTTCTGCGCATTCAGGAAATTAACGCCGCCTGATTTCCCCAAGGGGAACAACAGGCCGGTACGACCACGGAGGACTTAGGTCATGGCACAAAAAAAAGCTGGCGGTTCATCCCGTAACGGGCGCGATAGCGCCGGACGCCGCCTTGGTGTAAAAAAGTTTGGTGGCGAGCAGGTTATTGCTGGCAACATCATCATTCGTCAGCGCGGCACAAAGGTTAAGGCTGGCGTTGGCGTTGGTGTTGGCCGCGACCACACACTGTTTGCTCTGGTTGACGGCAGCGTGCGTTTTGAACGCCGTGCAGAAGGCCGCGTCCACGTTTCTGTTGACGCGCTGCCCCTCGCAGCCGAATAAGCAGGCTGGTTTTTCCAGCCTACGTTTTAGCGTAGCTGGAACGCAAAACAGGGCCGGGCCGGAAGGTTCGGCCCTTTTTCGTGTTCCGGGGCGGAAGGTATGTCATGAAATTTCTGGACCAGGCTAAAATCTACGTTCGCTCAGGCGATGGTGGAGATGGGGTGACAGCCTTCCGGCGGGAAAAATACGTCGAATTCGGTGGCCCCGATGGCGGTAACGGCGGCCGTGGGGGCGACATTATATTCGAGGCGGTTCCCAACCTGAACACGCTGATCGATTTTCGCTATACCCAGCATTTCCGCGCCCGCAAGGGTGGGAATGGCGCAGGCTCAGACCGCACGGGGGCTGCCTCTCCCCCCGTTGTCATCAAAGTGCCCATCGGCACCCAGATCATGGATGATGACCGCGAAACCCTGCTGGCTGACCTGGACGAGGCAGGCAAGCGCGTAACCCTGTGCCGTGGGGGCGATGGCGGCTTTGGTAACGCCAACTACAAAAGCAGCACCAACCGCGCCCCCCGCCGCTCAGACAAGGGCTGGCCGGGCGAGGAACGCTGGGTGTGGCTGCGGCTCAAGCTGATTGCCGATGTCGGGCTGGTGGGCCTGCCCAATGCTGGCAAATCCACATTCCTGTCCGTTGTCTCTGCCGCACGGCCAAAAATTGCCGACTACCCCTTTACCACCCTGCACCCCCAACTGGGGGTTGTCCGCCTGTCCATGACCGAAGAATTTGTGGTGGCAGATATTCCCGGGCTGATTGAAGGCGCGCATGAAGGCACGGGGCTGGGTGACCGCTTTTTGGGCCACGTCGAACGCTGCGCCGTACTGCTGCACCTGATTGATGGCGCAGCGGGCAATGTGGTGGACACATGGCGCACCATCCGCCACGAACTGGCGGCCTATGGGGGCGGTCTGGCTGAAAAGCCCGAAATTATTGCCCTGAACAAGAACGACGCCATGACCCCGCGTGAGGCATCTGCCCGCCGGGCGGCCCTGCAAAAGGCCAGTGGCGCGCCTGTTCTCCTGATCTCCGCCGCAACACGGCAGGGTGTTCCCGAACTGCTGCGCCTGCTGCAAGATACGGTCACCGCAAAACGACGGGATGCGGACACCCAATCCTGACCCAATACCCTACAATGCCATAGCTGGAGGGGGCATACCCCCAACGGATAAGCCCATGACCACACACAGTACCCGCCCCTCCCTCCTGCGTGCCAAACGGCTTGTTGTCAAAATTGGCAGCGCTCTGGTGGTGGACCCGCAAAAAGCGGCCCCACGGCAGGAGTGGCTGGCAAGCGTTGCCGCAGATATTGCGGTTTTGCGCAGGCAGGGTGTTGCTGTCAGTGTTGTCTCCTCCGGGGCTATTGCTCTGGCACGCCACACGCTGGGCCTTACGGGCGGCCCCCTGCGGCTGGCGGAAAAACAGGCCGCAGCAGCCGTGGGCCAGATCAGCCTTGCACAGGCGTGGAGCCATGCTCTTTCCGCCCACGGGCTGACCGCGGCCCAACTCCTGCTGACCCCCGAAGATACTGAAGACCGCAAGCGCTACCTGAACGCCCGCGCAACGCTGAACACCCTGCTGGAGCTTGGGTGTGTGCCGGTGATCAACGAGAACGACACCATTGCCACGGCCGAGATCCGCTTTGGGGACAACGACCGCCTTGCCGCACGCGTGGCGCAGATGACCGATGCCGACCAGCTTGTTCTGCTCTCCGACATTGATGGGCTCTACACAGCCGACCCCCGCACCAACCCCGATGCCCAGCACCTGCCGGTCATTGAGCACCTGACCCCTGAAATAGAAGCCATGGGGGGGGAGCCACCTCCGGGTTATTCCTCTGGTGGCATGCGCACCAAACTGCTGGCAGCCAACATTGCCACGCGCTCGGGTTGCGCCATGGCCATTGCCATAGGCAAACCCCTGCACCCGTTACAGGCCCTTATGGATGGCGCGCGCTGCTCGTGGTTCCTGCCCCATAGCAACGGGCACACAGGCCGCAAGCAATGGATTGCGGGGAGCCTGAACCCCACGGGTGAAATCAGGGTGGATGACGGCGCAGCCGAGGCGCTGCGCAAAGGCGGCTCCCTGCTCCCTGCAGGGGTCCTGCATGTGCAGGGCAATTTTACACAGGGTGATCTGGTTGAGGTGGTGGACGCCAACGGGCGTATTCTCGCCCACGGCCTTGCCGCCTACGATGCGGACGACGCCCGCCGCATAGCGGGCCACCAGTCAAGCGAGACAGTGCATATTCTGGGCTGGCAGGGACGCGACGAGCTGATCCACCGTGATGACCTTGTCATGGTCTGAGCCGCCTTGCGCACAACAGCCGCAGGGCGCGCCAACAACAGGTCGGGCGTAACAACCGGGCAGCCGTAGCCAGAAGTTACGGCCTGTCGCGGGATGGAAAATGCAGCACAGGTTCAGCCCGGCCCGTATGCGCGTCATAACGCGTCTCGGACACCGATGGGCGTATGGGTGACTGCTCGTGTGAAAAATCGGGCCTGTAGGCAACCTGATTGGCGTCGGGCGCTCTCTGGCGGCGCAGAATTTCGGCCCCGCTTTCGGCTACAGGGGGCTGTTCCTCATGCCAGGGCATACGTCTGGCTGGGGCAGCTTTGTAGGGGTCAGGCTCAATATGTGGGGCGGGGGGCACATCCTGCCGTGGCTCGTAAGCATCCGAGACCCTTGGCGCACGCAGTTCTGCAAAAACGGGAGTGCTGCGTGGTGGCTGGTTTTTTTCCACCACGGGTGGGCGCACCTCCTCCACCACGGGCGCATCCGTCCGCCGGGCAACAAAGGGGAGCGGGCCTTCCACCGCGCCAGAGGCATATCCGGCGGAAGCCCCATTCCCCTGCATGGCGCGTGCACGCAGTTCTGCCTGAAGCTCCTCCAACTGGAGAGAGAGCTCAGACAGCCTGCTTTTGACGCCAAAAACTGCAAAAGGCATCATCATAAACGCAAGCCCGAACACAATGCCCACCGCCAGCACCAGCAACTGGCCCCATAGCGGCACCCATTCGGGAAAAGACAATGTCATCATCAAAAGCCATCCCGACCTTGTGTTGCGCCTGCGCGGGTACTCTTACATGCCCAGAGCACGGCGGTAGATGTCCAGCAGGGTTTCCTGCTCTTCCACTTCCGAGGGTTCCTGTTTGCGCAAGCGGATAATCTGGCGGATGACCTTAACATCAAACCCGGCCGATTTGGCCTCGGTAAAAATGTCCTTTATGTCACCTGCAAGTGCCTTGCGCTCTTCCTCAAGCCGTTCAACCCGTTCAATAATGCTTCTCAGCCGGTCTGCGGCAATACCGCCTACTGCTGCGTCTTCATGTTCGCCATCCATGTTCGGCTCCCTTTAGTTGCGCATCGTATCCCAGGCTCATCAGTACGGGATAACAAAAACCGTACCGTGCGGCCTAGCCAAAGGCTGCGGGCTTATCGTGCCGCGTGCATGCGGTCAATGTCACACACCATTCTAACCCTTGCAAACCCGCCCCGAGCCTTCCATAAGCTGAAACAATTGTTGTGTTGCGGGCGCGCACCCCCACAACACTTTTATTGACGGCGGCCCAGCCCACCACCCCTGCGGGAATGTTCTTCCATGGCTCTTGTCAATCACACGGGACCTTTTGACTTTGTCATTTTTGGCGCAACTGGCGACCTGTCGCGCCGCAAGCTGCTGCCTGCCTTTTTGCGCCGCTTTCATGCGCAGGAGTTCAGCGATGACGCGCAGATCATCTGTGTTGCCCGCACAGCCCTGAACACGGAGCAGTTCCGTGAGCAGACAGAAGCCGCCCTGCGTGAATTTGCCCCCGAAACCGCGCAGGACGAGCAGACCCTGCACCATTTTCTGGGCCTTCTGACCTATATCACGCTTGATGCCCTCCAGCCCGGTGGGGACTGGCAGGCGCTCAAAACCCTGCTAGCCACAAACGACCGCCCCCGGGTTTTTTATCTGGCCACGGCCCCGGCCCTGTACTCCCCGCTCTGCGAGGCACTGGCACGCCATGACCTGATAAACCAGCACTCCCGCGTGGTGCTGGAAAAACCCATTGGCGTTAATCTGGAGACCGCACAGGCCATTAACCATGGCGTGGGGCAGTTCTTCCCCGAAGCCTCCATCTACCGGATCGACCATTATCTGGGCAAGGAAGGGGTGCAGAACATTCTGGCCCTACGCTTTGCCAACCCGATGCTGGAAAAACTGTGGTCGTCCGAGGCCATAGCTCATGTGCAGATCACCGCAGCCGAGACGGTGGGCGTTGGCAGCCGCGGCTCCTACTACGATGAATCCGGTGCACTGCGCGACATGGTGCAAAACCACCTGTTGCAGATGCTGTGCATGGTGGCCATGGACGCCCCGGCCTCCCTCGGCTCCGATGACCTGCGTAATGAAAAACTGAAGGTGCTGAACGCCCTGCGCCCCATGACCCCGGACATGGTGCGCCGCAATGTTATTCGCGGGCAGTACGTGGCGGGGGAACTCAAACGCAAGGATGTGCCCGGTTATAATGATGACCTTGGCACAGGCCGGGCCAGTAATACCGAAACCTTTGTGGCCATCCGCACCAAAATCCGCACCGCGCGGTGGGGGCATACACCGTTTTACCTGCGCACCGGCAAGCGGCTGGCAACAAAAACCACCGAGATTGTTATCCAGTTCCGCCCGCAGGTGTGGCCGATCTTTACCAACATGCCCTCACCGGGGCGGCTGGTCATCCGCATTGCCCCGCGCGAGGAACTGTCCCTTGTGACCGCGGTGCGCGACCCCGGTGCTGGCGGGTTCCGCGTACGTAACGCAAAGCTGAGCATGTCTTACGAAAATGCGTTTTCCGTCACCTATCAGGACTCATACGAGCGCCTGCTGCTTGATGCGGTACGCGGTGACCCTGCCCTGTTCATCCGCCGTGATGAGGTCGAGGCCTCATGGCGGTGGATCGAGCCCATTCTCAACTCATGGCGCCATGCCATGACCCCGCTGGAGCCCTACCGCGCCGGAAGCTGGGGGCCAGCCTCCACCAGAGCCTTGCTGGCACGCGATGGCGCCTTGTGGCATGAAGATATGCTGACATGACAGACACCAACAAAACCCCACCTTCCGCCCGCCCTGTTATAGGGGCAAAGCGCGGCCCGTTTGCCAAACGCACCCTGCGCCAGCATATCCTGCGCAGGCTGGCCATGGTGCTGCCCTTGACCCTGCTTATGCTGGTGCTGGCAAAGAGCGGTATTCTGGAACGTATGGTGGACCGTTACACGTTCTCCGCCCAAAGCTGGTACAACGACACGGCTTTGGTCCAGCACCTGCGGCTCAAGGTCACGCAGAACGGCATGACCCACGACAAACCGGAATGTCTGCTGTTTGTTGTCAATGGCAACGACCAGCCCACGGCATCGCGCATTGATGTGATGGAAAAAAGCACCGGCACATGCCCTGCCCCCAAGGGTGAGCTGAACAAGCTGTTCACCCTCAAGGTGGACCGCATGAACCGGGTCATCCTCTCCGATCAGGGCTCACCGGGCTTTTTCCACCCCATTCCCTGAACCACCTCCCCTATATCTGGGCAGGTCGCGGGTCGCCCGTAGTTATGTGCGGGCGGCAAAGACCCTGCGCAGTGCTCTCCCCCCAAGGCGTAAGGCGGCCTTGCCATGGGGCATAAGGGCATAAAAATTGAGAAAAGCATGTAAGGTTCCGGGGTAGCAGCGGTATAGCACCGCCACCCCGGCCCGCTGGAGGGCCGAGGCATAGGCCCGCCCTTCATCACGCATGGGGTCGCATTCCGCCGTCACAATCACCGCTGGAGCCAACCCACCCAGTTCGGCCGTGTGGCCGGGTACAAAGCTGGGGTGGGTCCAGTCCTCGTCGCGCTGCACATACTGGGCGGCATACCACTCCATGGACCGGCGGGAGAGAAAATACCCATCCTCGTACGTTGCCTGCGATGGCAGGTTGTTGCGGCCATAGAGCGAGGGATAATACAGCAGTTGCAAGGCCGGGTCGGGGCAGCGGCCCGCCCGCCCC
>NZ_JOPJ01000002.1 GCF_002153655.1 Acetobacter okinawensis | reverse complement strand
ATTATTAATAAATATGCATTTTTACTTGACAAAATACCTAAAATTGTGCATACTAAACTTACACAAAAGCAGTGGTTCGATGGAGTAGTTCCCCATCGTTGGTTTCAAAGTCAGATTCTCATAAGTCTGGCTTTTTTGTTGTCCAGATTTCAGGACATCCTTTGTTAAACTGGCTGTTGAGCCATTCCTTGCAATATCCAGTCTTCCTTGCCTGTGTTCCTGTCATACTGGTTGGACAGGTCTGTTCAACAGGGAAGGAAACATATGGAAGACACTACGAAAACATGGGGTATCAGGGGGATTTCTGCTGATGTCCGGCAAGCTGTCATTACACAGAGCCAGAAGCAGGGTATGAAAGCCGGAGAGTGGCTGACTGTGGCTATTCTGGAAAAAATCAAACAGGACAGAAACGCAGGGAAAGCCCTGGTAGCTACCAATGGGAAACCTGCTGTCAGTGCAGAGGATGCCTCTGCCGTTCTGGCTTTGCTGGAACGTCTCCAGGGTGTGGGAATTGAACCTCCTGACAGAATGAAGCGAAAGGCTATCACTCTCGTCAGAAGGTGTATGGCGTTAACAAAGGCGTGATGTAATGACGCGTACTAGAAAATTGGGGTTTTGATATGTAGAAATGTTCTAGGTATCATTCCCTAAAATAAAGACCAGTTATATTATTTTGAGAATCATGTGTTACTAATATTCTGTATTTTTTATTTACTGATTTTATTTTTGTATTTTCATTAATGAAATCAAATTTGATTCCTTTTGCGTTATTCATCTCTGAAATAAAATTTTTATTATCTATAATAAATGAATCGTTATCTGACATAGTTATATTTTTATATAAAGTGCTAATTAATGATTTTAAATCATATAGCTTATCTGGTTTTCCAGATTTTAAGGTGATTATATAGTCAGATTTCTTATTTTCTGCATCCGTTAATATTTTTTCTAGAGTGTCATTGGAGGCAGATAAAATATAATTAGATTTAGATTTTTCTTTAATTGGGGAAAGTTTTTTCCGTGGATCAGATTCTAAAGTTTTGCGAAAATTTCCTTTTCCAGAAACAATTTTTTTTGCTTTTGGAGATATATACCGGATTAAATTAATAATATTATCATATTCGTTTTGTAGATTATGATTTAAAAGACAAGAATGATGCATGACATCATTTCTAATATTAAGTGCATGAAACATTTTTGTTTTTATATTTTGATGAGTGATATATTTGTCTAGATTTGGAAAGATAACTGTAAAATTATTCGTCCAAAAATTGAGATACGTAGCATTAAGGCAGTGAACCCAAAAACCAAATGACAAATTAGATATTAGATAATCTTCGACAGTAGAACTGGTCAACATTTGAGATTTTTCATGAGTGTAAGATATTAAACATTCCCTAAAAATATTTTGTCCCTTTGTATTTAGAAAGTTCGTATAGAATAAATTATTTTTGAACGGAGATGGTTGGGAGGAATCATATACAGTCCATGTGTTTATTATTTTAGATAATGTTTTTGCAAGTGAGTTTCTATAACATACTTCGAGCATGTTTAATGCTATGTAAAGTGAAGAGCATATTTCCATATTAAATATATATAAGTCCTCGCAAAGAGCTTCCTGTTCTTTTCCTGAGTTTGGTACATATTCTTCTGCTTTTTCTTTATAAATAAGGTATCGTTTTGCAGAAATTGAGTTTTGAAGGTCTGTTGGCATTTTTTCTTGACTCATTGGAAAAATGACATTACTATCATAATATCAAGGCCGAAGTAAGTCCGGTACAATTGGTGTATTGGATTCTTCGTACAATTTGTTTTCGCCCGATTGACTTGGTCAACGCACGATATGCAAGATAAAAAAGCTGACAGTTTCCTGTCAGCTTTTTTATTATCTTCAAAGTCTATTGAAAGATAATTTTATTTTCAATAATTCTCTAATATCCCAAAAATCTGGATATTTCACGCTCTCTGCAACCTTCTTGAGGTTCACAATATCCACATCATCAAAATAGACAGTGCTTCCGACCGACTTGTCGTGGCTTTCATGTCCCAGAAAGTCATCAATCCAGGATTCACGTAGCCCACCCTCGCCATGCTCATGAATGTTCCTGAGTTTGGTAGACACGTTATGTCGGAACGAATGGAACACTACGCTCCTGCCAATACCAAGGCGTGATTTGAACTTACTGAAATCTCTCTGGAAGTGAGCAGAACGCTTGTTGTCCTGCCCCTTAAAATCAATGTCATGGAACAGGTAGTGACGCTTCTGGTTCATGGCCCTTTGGGCAAGGTCCAGTAATCCGGCTTTCTGCAAGGCCGTGCAGATGGGAACAACACGCTTCCCGGCTTCTGTCTTCGCACTCCATTCCGTCCAGGGT
Source organism: Acetobacter okinawensis (assembly GCF_002153655.1). GTDB lineage: Bacteria > Pseudomonadota > Alphaproteobacteria > Acetobacterales > Acetobacteraceae > Acetobacter > Acetobacter okinawensis_A. Next base: position 171,604 of record NZ_JOPJ01000002.1, on the reverse strand, counting down.
TTTCCTTTCAGGGCAGGGTGGTCTTGCACCAGAATGCAGGGAATACCTTGTATCTCCTGAATGTCCTGCGGTCTTAAACGACAGATTTCTTCCAGTCGCATCCCTGTGTAAGAGGCAATCCCTACAATCATGGACGCTGTCTTGTGGCTGATGGTGCCAAACTGCCAGGGTTGACCAGCAATGGTCTTTAAGTCGTTATCACTCCAGCGCACACGATTGGTTTTGGACTTTGTGTCAAACTGCCAGCCACCTGTGAACACATTGCGATCCACAAGGTCACGCAGAAGGAAATGCTTCCAAAGTCCCGAAAGCTTGGTGAAATGGTTTTTGACTGATTTCCCGGAGATACGGGCCAGCTTGCGTTTCTTCGCATCTGCCACAAATTCCTGAACTGTCCGGGTGTCGTTACGCTGTTTGCCATAACTTTCCGGTAGCTGTTCCATCAGAGCTTTGAAATGCCCAACATCTGCCCCGGTATAATCCCGCATGGGTTTATCCCCACAGACTTCCAGAAAGCGTTTGAAGGTGCGTTCGTAGGATTTGACCACAGTGGATTTGACTGTGGTGTCCTTGCTTTCCAGGAAAATTTTAATCGCTTCTGAAAAGAGGGGAGAAGGTTTTTCCTTCGGAGCCAGAAAGGCTTTCATGTCCTTAATCTGGCTTTGAATATCCGTCAGGGCTGGCAGGCTGGCTTTGGTCTTTTTCAGGTCTGTGACAGTGCGTTCCAGCAGATGCACACTTCTGCCAGTCAGATTTCTGGCTTTCTCCAGCTTTTCCACCTGTTCCAGACTTTCCATGGAATGTCTGAGTCTCTGATGGTCATATTGCGTCTGTAAGGATGCAATCCTGTGCTGGTAGTCCTGAATAAGCAGGTCAAAGAGTTCCTGCGCGTCTTCAGGGAGTTCATTCCTGATAAAATTTTCGTTTTCGCTGAGTTCTGTCTTGAGGTGCATTACGGAACGGAACAGCCTTTCGGTCTCTGCGAAAACTGCACACGCATATGGTTTGGCCACCTCGCGTTTGTTAGTGCCAAGGGAGAGCCATAGCTCCTTTTTGCCCACAATATCACGGATATGTGAAGGCACAGCCCTGCGGAAATGATACCCGGATTGGAGACGGATCAACATACAGACGGCTCATTTTGTAGAAGCCGATTGTAGAAGGTTCGGCTTTTATGGTTGTGGAAAGACCATAAAAGTCAGTTAAATCAATATGTTATGAGTGGTGCGAACTGCGGGACTCGAACCCGCACGCCCATTCGGGCTGGAGATTTTAAGTCTCCTGCGTCTACCATTCCGCCAAGTTCGCGTGTGGTTTGCACTGTCAGGGTATGCTCCTTAGCATGGTTCAGTCGTCGTGCAAACGGGGCGTTTATCTGGCGTGCAGCAGGAGGGGGCCTTTCTGGCGCAGCCATGTTTCGGCCTGTTGTTTAAAAGGTGTGATTTGGGCAACCTGTTGCCAGAAAAGTGGGCCATGATTCATGTGTTTAAGGTGGCTGAGTTCATGGGCGATCAGGTAATGGCGTACCAGATCAGGCGCCATGATAACGCGCCAAGAGAGCATGATACGGCCGGAACTGGAGCAACTGCCCCAACGGCTGGACGTATCACGAATATCTACGCGTGATGGAAACAGGTGCGTGCTTTGGGCCATTGCCTGCACTTCCTGTTTGAGAACTGTTGTGGCGTGGGAGCGTAAAAAATCGGCAACGCGTCTATTGATGAATGCGTGATCTCCGCTAACCATAAGGTGCTGCTCTTCCAGCCATGCTCCGCCCCGTTGTTGTGGAGTATGTATGATGCGGTAGGATTTGCCCTGTATGGGAATGGTGTTGTTATCTGAAAAAGAGAGGGTTTTTTCAAGTTTTTGCAGGCGTTCGTTGATCCAAGCATGGTTTGCCTGCACAAACGCAAGTGCCTGTTCCGGCCTGCACTCTATCGGTACAGTTACAATCAGTGTGTGCTCATACGGTGCAATGCGCAGGGAAAGACGCTTGGCACGTATGGATTGTTTCCATACGACCTGCACCACTCCCTGTGCGGCAACATTAATTACCTTCGGGAGGTGTGGCGTGTTCGGCAGGCCAGTCAACAACGTAGTCCTCCAGTGCTCCAGCGCGTCTTTCACTTATGCAGCGTCCTGCGGCGGATGCGCCGGAGGTGATGACTGTCTGCTGGTTGCCCGTTATCAGGGGATGCCAGGACGGCAGGTCATCTCCGTCTGATAGTCTTTTGTACGCACAGTCTGGTGGTAGCCAGTCGAGTTCGGGAATCATGGCGGGTGTTAAGGTTATGCAATCCTGCACCTTGCGGTGGCGCTTTGGGTAGTCCGTGCACTGGCAGGTTTTGACATCCAGCAGCCTACAGGCGACCGATGTGTAATAGAGTTCGTCCGTTTCATCATCACGGAGTTTATGCAGGCAACACCGTCCACACCCATCGCATAGAGATTCCCACTGTGCGTTGGTCATGTCTTCAAGGGACGTGGTTTTCCAAAAAGGAAGAGGGGGTTGTGATGTCATTGTAAAATGCTGCATAAAGTTGCGAAAGATAGCGTCAGAACCAAAGGTTTTTTTAACAGTGGCCACCAGAAAAAATATAGTCTGGCCAGCTTGTTGGCCCCGAGTTCCTGTGCTGTAGCAATCCAGCTGCACTGTAATGCTCTGACTGGCAGAGACAACGGGAGCAGGAGTAGGGGAGATAGTAAAAGCCCTTGCAGGATCGGGGTAGTTGCCGCGTGCACAAATGCTGGTAACGCCATGCATGCCCCGGTGCAGGGGAGCAGGAGTGCTAGTGCAAGCGTGTAAAGATGCTGTTCAGCCCGCAAGGCAAAAACTAAAAGCACAGAGGCCGCTGTGACCAGTAAACTGGTGACAAGCATGATAACACCACACACCAGTGCCGCCTGTGCAGATACGCCGAGTGCAAAGTATGGGATCATGTGCGCCGCATCCACTGCTGGAAGCGTTCGTTCAGTGCGCTCAGATTATTTTCCCAGAATGTGTCATCTATGGTGATGGCGGGGGGAATGTGAGCAAGGCCGGGGGCAAGAGCGTTGAGTTCAGCCATGGATGGGAGCGAGGGCCATGCATTGGCAAAGGCCTGTTGCTGTGCGGCCTGCTCCAGCCAGGAGACAAAAGCAAGGGCTGCTGGGTTGGAGGCAGCACTTGCCAGCACGCCCCAGCCGTATTGCACAACAAAGCGTTGTTGCCAGTATAGGCCAAAACGCTGGCGGATAGCGTCTGCTGCCCCCAGAATTTCCCCGGTCGGTACACAGCCCATAAGCGCTCCGCCGGAGGTCAGGATCTGCCCAGCCTCCCCCGGTGTGGACCACCAGGCAATATAGGGCCGCAACTGTTCCAGTTTGAGAAAAGCACGATTAACACCTTCGGTCGTACCCAGCGTGCGGTAGAGCGCATTTGCTGGCACGCCATCGGCCAGCAACGCGATTTCCAGTGTCATGCGGGGATCGCGCCGCAGGCTGCGGCGGCCGGGGTGGCGTGCCACATCCCAGAAGTCAAACCAGCTTGGAGTGCTTTCGAACCGCGCCTTGTCCCACGCCATGGCATAATCAATGGAAGCGGAAGGCAGGCCGCAGTTGCTCGAAGATGTGTCTGTCTGATGGCGGGACAGGAGTTTGAGTGCGCAGCCAATGCGCAGGCTGCTGTTTTCCATCATTGCGGCGGCCGGGTGCTGGTGGGACGGATTTGTAAGGTGTTGCAGTTCCGGCAGTTCCCCGCTCCAGCCGCGCGGGACTATGCTTTGGTGGGTCAGGTGTTCGTAGGGTTTGAACAGGATTTTGCTCTGGGTTTGGGCAATACTGCCAGTAAAGGTCAGAATATGCAGGCTTTTGTCTGTTCGCGTCTGTTTGCGCGTGTGGGCAGCCATAGCCGTGCCCGGTAGCAGCCCCCCAAGGCCCGCCAGCAGGATAGCACGGCGCGATAACGTCTTGCGGCACGGAGCCAGCCCCTGTTCCTGGGAGGACATGACCTGCCTGCGGGGTATGCTCAGGAAAGAGGGAGAGAACAGGGTAAACCTCACGCGTCGTCGTCGTTCATTATGGACACAATGCCGCCAGCCTAAAGCGAGCCGGTTTTTTTATCCATCGGAAAGGCTGTTGCATTCCGCGTTTGCCACGCCAGCAGGGCCGGGCGTCCGGCTTTTAGTTCCCTCGGGTTGTGTACGGGAGGGCGGTTGAGGCTGATTTCTGTGCCGTCGCACAGGCGCATCCGCATGACAATGCTGTGGCCCAGATGATGGGCGGAGACCAGAGTGCATATCAGGTCACCCGCTTCGGCACTGTTATCAGCCGCACCCGCGCGTGGGAAGAGGACTGAAAGACGGTCGGGCAGAATGCAGATGCTTGCCAGGTCATGCTCGGCCAGATCGGCATCGGCCATGGCTTCCACCGTTTCGCCGGACGGCAGGCGCAGTTCGGCAACATCGTCGTCAATCCGCAGGACCTTGCCGGTCAGGATGTTGGCGTCCCCCAGAGCCAGCGCCACGCCGGGGGTGGCGGGGCGGTTGAGCAGGGTTGGCGCATCTGCCAGTTGCAGCAGGGTGCCGTTATCCAGCACGCCAATGGTGTCAGCCGCGATAAACGCCTCGGTACGGTCACGGGTCAGGAACAGGGATGTCAGGCCAATGGCCTGCCGGAGTCGTTCCAGAAACATCATGGAGCGTCTGGCAGCCTGTGTGGGTAGGCCGTCCATGGGCTGGTTGAGCACCAACAGGTCGGGGGATGTGACCAGTGCTCGCGCCAGTGCTGCCCGAAACCTCTGTTCTGCCGAAAGGGTGCGGGGGGAGAGGTTGCGTACTGCGTCCAGCCCGGTCAGGGCCAGAACCTCGTCACGTCTGCGGCCTATTTCTGCCTTGGGGAGCAGGCCTGTGGCCCGGAGGGGGAAGAGAATGTTGTCGGTAACACTCAATTGCGGGAAAAGTGGCGCATGCACACCCATGGTGGCGATCTTGCGCGCACCCTGGGGCATATGCCCCACCTCCACACCATATATGCGTATCTGCCCCGATGTACATGTGCGCCCGGCCAGTGCTTCGGTCAGGGCGGTCAGGTCTGCTGTGTCGGAGCCGATTCCCAGCAGGGCAATGCAGTTGCCCGCGTTCAGGCGCAGGGTCAGGGGAGATGCTTTGGGCAGGACCGCCAAATCCGTGAGCGCCAAAGCCGGGGGTGAGCCATGCGCGGGCGGCATGCAACTATGTCCTTTTTTGTGGGTTAATGAAGGTGTTGTCATTTAAAACGATAAAGTCAACGAGGTTTGTTTCATGTCATCAGATAAAATCAAAGACGTTAAGCTTGCCGGAGAAGCCGCAGCAGACACCGCGCGGGAAGAACTGGAGGCAGTCAAGGCGCATATTGAGCGCCTTGTTACACAACATATTGTTCCAGCGCTGGGCCGTGCGGGGGACAAAGCAGGTGACCTGACAGAACAGGCGGTTGCCAATGCGCGCGAACTGGCCGATCATACGCGCAACGATCTTGCAAAGCGTACAGGCAGTCACACGTCCTGGTTGTCCATTGCCATTTCCGGCGTGGTAGGGTTTATCATCGGGCGCATGTCTCGCTGACGCTTTGCGCGTCATCTGAACGAAGGTAGCTCCAGAGCCCATGCGCATCTTTGATCTTGGTAAATCCGCCCTATCTGCCCAGTCCTCCCTGATGCAGCAGATGGCCATCCGTTACGGTCGTCAGGCCGCATTTTTGATTATGGCTGCGGTGTTTGGCCTTTTTGCCCTGATTACGGGGCATGGGCTACTCTGGATTCTTCTCGTATTTGTTGGCCACTTCGGGCCGGTTGGCGCGTCCTTTACCGTTTTCGGTCTGGACGTGCTGGCGGCTGTGGTGTGCATCATGTTTGGCCGTCGCTCCTACCTGACAACGGATGAGGTGGAAGCCCGGATCATGCGTGACCGCTGCATGACCCAGATGCGCGACTCCGTAACCATGGCCGCGGTTACCGCTACGGTTGCCACCGCTGTGGGGCGCGGCGGCTCGCGCAAGCTGTGGGATATTGTGCGCGGTAAAAAGGACTGAATCTGTCCAGTCTAGGTTAAGCCATAGGTTCCATTCCAAATTTGCATTGGCGCGCTGGATTGTTTCTGTAAATGATGGCGTCAGTCTTTTGTGAGCGTGCAAATTTTTTGCATGCTCGCTAGTGTGAGCAGTGAATGGAACTAGAGCATAATCCTGTTGTGGACAACGAAACCAGGCGGTCCTTCGGCTACCGTCTGGCTCGGCTTGCGTCCATGTGGCGGCGGGAAATAGATGCCGACCTCCGGGCCTTTGGCCTGACCGACGCCACGTGGCGTCCCATTTACTATCTCCATTTTTCATCTTCCTCCATGCGCCAGACCGATCTGGCCCGCTCCCTCTCGCTCGAAGCGCCATCACTGGTCCGGCTTCTGGATGTGCTGGAGAAGCGCGGCTATGTTGTGCGTGAAACGGATGAGGAAGACCGACGTTCCAAGCTTGTCAGCATTACGTCTCAGGGTCGGCATGTAGCTGATCTGGTCTGCCGGGTGGCGGATCAGGTCACTGCACGGCTGATGGCCGGTGTGTCCGACCCGGAGCTGGAAGAATGCTGTGGTGTTCTCGACCGTGTGGAGCAGGCAGCCCTTGCTCACAGGGAGAATACCACGGATGCACAAAAGAGGGACGCACGGTAATGCTGGTGTCCAGGGCGGTGTCATGCTGACGGAATTCAATCTTTTCGGTGTCTTTATGGCGCCTATTGTCGTGTATGCGCTGGCGGCACTTCCCCTGACCATGTGTATCCGCTTTGCGTTGTGGTGGAGTGGCCTGCTGGGCTGGTTCTGGCATATCGCACTGTTTGAAGTTTCGCTTTACGTCTGCATTCTCTGTCTGCTGATCCTCTACGTCTGACCTGAAAAGGCTTTTGAGTCTCTGCAATGCCCCTTCTGCGCACCCTGATACGAGTTGTTCTGACCCTTGCGGTCGTCTCTCTTGCGATTGTTCTGGGGATCACTCTCTGGAACGTCTACATGATCGCCCCCTGGACCCGTGACGGGCGCGTGCGTGTTTACGTGGTCGACGTGGCCCCCGAAGTGTCCGGCACCGTGGTGCAGATTCCGGTGGTGGATAACCAGTTCGTGCACAAGGGCGACCCGCTCTTTGTGCTGGATCCGGTCCGCTTCCGTCTGGCTATCCGCGAGGCACAGGCCCGTCTGGACGGCGCTCTGGAGGATTTGAAGCTCAAACGCAATGATGCCAAGCGCCGTATGGGGCTGGGTGGCATTGTGTCGGCCGAAGAGCAGGAAGTGTTCAACTCCAATGTGGCAACCCAGATTGCCGCGGTGGATGCAGCCCGCGCGGCGCTGGATGTAGCCAAGCTTAACCTGCAACGCTCGGTCCTCTACTCTCCCGTCAATGGTTATGTGACCAACCTTAATCTGCGGGTGGGGGATTACGCCGCAGCCAGTCAGGCCCGCATGGCGGTGATCGATGCCGACTCCTACTGGGTTTACGGGTATTTTGAAGAAACCAAGATGTGGGGCGTGCATGTGGGGGATGTCGCCCGTGTCAAGCTGATGGGGTACAAACCCATTCTGGCAGGGCATGTTGTCAGCATTGCGCGCGGGATTAACGATACCAACGGTACGCCCGACAAGCTGGGGCTGCAGGATGTCAATCCGATCTTTACGTGGGTGCGTCTGGCCCAGCGTATTCCTGTGCGTATCCATCTGGACCATGTGCCTGACAGTGTGACACTGGCTGCGGGTATGACCGCAACGGTCAGTGTCGGGCCGGAACCAACAGGGCGCAGGGGCAAATTGACCACCTGGCTGCAAGATCATCTCTGAGCGTGGGCCAAGGATGAAAAGCATGAAGGCTCGCCGCCGCTTTGGGTTATGTGCCGCAACCGGCATGCTGCTCTCCGCCTGTACTGTTGGGCCAAATTACCAGCCTGACCGTATGAAGCTGCCAGCCCAGTTCAAGGAGGCGGCGGAAGAGCACGTTGCTACCCCTGAAGAGATTGAGCGCACAAACAAGGAAATGGTCGAGTGGTGGTCCCTGTTCAGGGACCCCATGCTCTCCCAGCTTGTGCAGGACGCCATCAAGGGCAACTATGACCTGCAGATTGCGGGGCAGCGTATTCTGGCCGAGCGCGCCATGCGCGACCGTTCCGCCGCGCAGTGGTACCCACAGATGGATGCCAATATGGGCGGGGGGGATGTCCGCTACTCCCTGAATATTGATAACTGGCCGATCCGTCCGGGTAACCCGCAGAACAGGCCCGAGGCCTCCATGCTGACCTATGGTGCCACCGCATCGTGGGAGCTGGATATGTTCGGGCGGATCCGTCGGGATGTGGAAGCGCGCGAGCACGCGGTTGAAGCCACGATTGAGGCCCGCCGCGCAGTTCTTATGGGTCTTCTGTCCGAGCTGGCATCGGACTACATGCTGCTGCGTGTGACCCAGTTGCAGATCCAGATTGCAACGGACAACATCCGGGTTGCCAAGGACGCGGTGGACCTGACCAACAAGCTGTATCTGGAGGGTGTGGGCAACACCTTGCAGATTGCTCAGGCTCAGGCTGAACTGGATGCACAGATTGCGGCACGTGAGCCGCTTAAAACCCGTGTTTCTCAGGTAACACACGCGATTGCAGTTCTGCTGGGCAAAATGCCCGGTGAGCTGGAAGATCAGCTCAAGCAGCCGCGTGCGCTCCCTACAGTGCCGGAGTTCCCCGCGGTTCTGCCATCCGTGGTGATTGCCAACCGCCCGGATGTGCGTATGGCCGAGCGGCGTTACGCAGTTGCCACGGCCCAGATTGGCGTATCGGTTGCCAACCTGTACCCGCATTTTGTGGTGCCGTTGACATTCAACCCCAATGCTTCGGCTATGTATCAGGCGTTTCAGGTCAACGCCATGAGCTGGCAGTTCCTGCTTATGGCCAGTCTGCCGCTGATGCATGGTGGTAAAATGACGTCCGAAGTCCGGGCGGCACAGGCCTCGGCGGAAGCATCACGTCTGACATATCGTCAAACAGTGCTGACCGCGTTCAAGGAAGTCGAAGACGCGATGGCCGCATGGCATGATGATATTGAATATGCCGAGCAGCTGCACAAAGCGGCGGAAGACAGTGCAACAGCCAGCGAGCGGGCGCGCAAGCTGTATGGGGCAGGTCTGGTTGGCTTTCTGGAAGTGCTGACAACCGAACGCACGACCCTGAACGCGCAGAACACCGAGGCACTGGCCCGTCTGGAACGCCTGCGTGATGCGGTTAATCTTTACACGGCGCTGGGGGCTGGCTGGAAAGGTGTAGCCTTGACCAATTCCACCCTGCCTGTTTCTCTGGAAACGCAGAATATTCTGGCAAGGGCTTTTTCGCAGTAACACGCGGGCAGCAGGTCTGGGGCCATATACCCGCCCGGCATGTCTGTCGGGCGGTTTTTTTATACCCTGACGATCAGCCGCGCGCGTTGCCGGTTGCAAACTGCCTGAATGCCGGGCGCTCTGCCTGCGTGTGCAAAAAGTGCAGCATGGCCTTGCGCGCCAGCCCGGCATCTCGCCCCAGATTGATCAGCCCGCTTATCTGCGATGGGTGGCGGAGCAAGGAGCGGAGGAGCAGGCCAATTTTAAGCCCCCCATCGGGGGAGAGCACGCAGGCCGTAACCGGGGGGAGGGAGCGCGTTGCCGGGTCGCAGATAACACGTAGTACGGCAAAAGGTAGACCAGCCTCCTGCGCAGCCTGCGCCAGAAAGCCACTTTCCATATCCAGTGCGGCACAGTGTGTGTCGGCAAACAGCGTGGCTTTGTGCTGTGCCTCAAGGACCACATCATCATGGTGCAGCAAAGGGCTATTGATAACGCCTTGCTGGTCTGCTCCCAGAATATGGCGCAGGGTCGCATCACACGACCACGTGTTGCTCCATGCTTTGACCGCGCCGGGAATAACAATGCTCCCCGGTGGCAGGGCCGGGTCCAGCCCTGCGGCCAGCCCGAACGATAGCAGGCAGTCTGCTCCACATGCGGCCAGCCGGTTGGCCTCGCGCTGGGCGCCTGTCCGTGTGGCGCCACTTGCCGCAATGGCTGCATGGGGGAAAACACTGCGGATGAGCTGTGCTTCGGCCTTGAGCCCGACCAGAATGCCGGGGCGTAAGGGGGCTGGATGTGTGGTGGATGTTTGTATCATGGATCAGCCCCCGGCGTGGTGGATAGTGTGGTACCCCCTGCTCAGGCCGGGGTTTTAAGGCCCAGTGCCTGCGCGGCCCGCAGGCCCGAGCGCATGGCCCCTTCCAGCGTGGCGGGCAGGCCGGTGTTCGTCCAGTCGCCTGCCAGTGCCAGATTGACAAGCGGGGTCGCAGGTCCGGGTCTGCGGCGGTTCTGCTCTGGGGTGGCGGCAAAGGTTGCGCGCTTTTCCCATACAATACGCTGCGCATCTGGTGTTTGCGGCAGGGGTTGTTCGAGCACTGCATCGCAGGCACTGCGCAACTCGGTCCAGATTGTGCGGGCCAGTTCTTCATGGTCGTGGCTTGCGTAGCGGTTGGCCGCGCTGACTGTGACGGACAGAATATTCCCGCGCAAAAACACCCACTCTGTTACGCCGCCGATTACGCCCATAAACCCGCAGCGGGCAAAACTGCCAACAGGGCGTGGCGCATCCTTCAGGCGGAAATGCAGGTTGAGAATGCTCTCAAACGCGTTGGGGGTTACCAGCCCGGCCATATGCGGGGCCAGCAGTGTTTCTGCCACCGGGGCGGTGGTCGCCACAATGACGTGATCCTGTTCGGACAGAGCAATGCTGTCCTGGGCTGTGTGCAGGGCGCTGACCCGGCCTTTTGTAACATCCAGCCCGGTAATGCGGGTTTGTGTGCGGACTTCGGCGTTCATGCTGCCCAGATAGGCTATGGCCGGGTCCACAAGGGATTCGGACAGACCATCACGCGCAAACCATGGCACACAGGCATGCCCGCCCAGAGAGAGAGATTCGCGCACGACTGCACCCAGTAGTGCGGCACTTCCCGTATCGCTCAGGGTATTCAGCGCGGAAATGGAAAAAGGTTCGAGCAGCCTGCGGGTAAAGGCACCGGGGAGCAGGCAGTCGGCTACGGTGGTTTTGGCATCCGCACGGATCAGGCGGTACAGGCTCTGCAACTCGGGCAGGCGCATGTCTGGCACGCGGCGGTGGGGCTGAAAAACCCACAGGGGGAGCCGTCCGCGGGACAGGTCAAGCGTCCAGCGGGCATCATCAGCCAGATCCACGAATGGAAAAATCGGTTCTTCCGGTCCGCTGAGTGTGTCCAGCGCTCCTGTTATGCCCAGATAACGGAAAACAGTGCTGTTGGCGGACAGCAGCAGGTGGTTGCCGTTATCTATCCGGCAGTCAAGGTGCCGGTCATGGTAGGAGCGTGCTCGCCCACCACAGCTACGCCCGGCTTCATGCACGATAACGCGCGTACCTGTACCCGCTACGTCAACAGCAGCGGCAAGGCCTGCCATGCCGCCGCCAATAATATGCAGAATACCAGACATACCGTGTTTTGCCGTTTCTTCAGGAGACGTAGGACAGGGCAAACCATTTGGCTTTGCCAAGCAGGGTGGTCTGGGGGCGTGCGCGCAGTACGGCAGCATCCCAGCCACGTTTGCACAGGGCCTTGAGAATGGACTCGTAGCTTGCCCCCATAATGCGTGCGGGCAGCATGGAGCGGGGCTGGCAGACCTTCATGGTGGCAAAGGCCGTGCGGAAGTGGTCCTGCGCACGGGCAGCCATAACGCGGGCGACCTGTTCCAGACCGGGTGCGTACAGGGCCTGCACCGGGTCCTTGGGTACGTCAAAGCGTTCCAGCAGGTCGGCGGGCAGGTAGAGCCGCCCGCGAGCGGCGTCTTCGGGGATGTCGCGCAGGATGTTGGTAATCTGCAGGGCGCGGCCCAAGTGGTAGGCTACGCGGTCGCCATTGTCCGAACTATCGCCAAAAATGCGCACGGACAGGCGGCCAACGGCAGAGGCTACACGGTCACAGTAAAGGTCCAGCGTTTTTTCATCCGGGGCGACAATGGCGGTCTGTGTGTCCATCAGCATGCCGTCGATGACGGCATCAAAATCCACCTGCTGGAGGGAGAAGAAGTTGATGGCAGCCAGCAGTACCCGGTCCAGTGCTTCCACCGGTGGGAAGGCCCGCTCGGCGTATAGCTCGGCAATGCGCTGGTGCCAGTCTTCCAGCCCTTTGGTGCGTTCGGCCAGCGGGGTGTTGCCATCGGCAATATCGTCCACAACACGGCAGAAGGCATAAATGGCGTACATGCCATAACGCCGCATGGGGGGCAGGATACGCATGCCAGCGGCAAAGGAGGTACCTGCCTGTTTGACGGTGCTTTCCACCCAGGCAAGATCAGCAGGATCGCATCCGAGCGGGGTCGGTTTATCGTGCATCTGGATGTTTACGGCTGTCACGCGCTTGTCACCTGTTTATCGTCAAGATTGAAAAGAACGGGTCTCTTTTTACAGAACTTTCACCATTCGGGAAGGTCATGCCCATGCCCGCAGGGCCGCAATGGCTGCATGCATGGCGTCTGTCCGGCGCAGGGCCACGCGCCCTGCCAGAGGGTCTTCGCGGCGCAGGCGCTGTGTCAGGCGGTGGGCAAGGGCCACAATGGCCGCACATTCCATACGGAAACGCCGGTCCTTGATATGGGCTGGCAGCGCGCTGGCCTGCCGGTTTAGGTCGTCCACCCCGTCGAGCAGGGTGTTAAAGACCCGGCGCATGGCGGGGCTGGTCCGCCCTGCCAGCAGGTCCTGCGCAGAGGTGCCTGCCCGTTGCATCAATTCGGAGGGCATGTAGCAGCGGTTCAGGCGCTCAAGGTCCTTGGCGCAGTCCTGCAGGTGGTTCAGAATCTGCAGGGAGGTGCATAATGCGTCTGACGGGCCAAAGGCTGCCGGGTTCTCCCCATGCAGGCAGATCAGGTAGCGCCCGACCGGGTTGGCGGAATATTTGCAGTATTCCAGCAGGTCGTCCCACGTATGGTAATTATGCCCGCGTGAATCATTGCGAAAGGCGACCAGCAGGTCTGTTGCCGTCTCGAACGGGACATGGGTCTGCAAAAGGGATGCCCGCAGGCGTGCAGCACTCAGGGCATCAGCCCGGTTGATGGCGCTGCGCTGGCCAAGCAGCACCTCCTCCATGGCATCCAGCCGGGTGATTTTGTCCTGCGGGGGCAGGCTCTCGCAGTCTGCAATGTCGTCTATGACGCGGGCATAGTCATAATAGGCATGCACATGCGGGCGCAGTTTGCGGCTGAGTAGCAGGGAGCCTACGGGAAAATTCTCGTCAGACGCACCCTTGCCGGATGAAACGTCAGCTTGTCCCCAGATGCGTGTATCGTCAGTCATGCCGTGCCGTGTTCCAATAAAGGGTGCCTAAAGGCCGCTTGGTGTTTACATGACCCCGCCAGCCGTGCCTATCCCTTAATCCGGCAGGGGGGGGGCACAGGGACTCACCCGCCGGGTGCGCGTATTTTCTGTGCCGTATCGGTGGGGGAGGTGTGGTCGTTGTCGGGGGTGGTTCCGGTATAGGCCCGGTTCTTCCACACAACGCCGCGTCCACGATGGTGGTTAAGTGCGGAGCCTATGGTGGCCGCGGTGTAAAACCCTGCGATGAGCGGCAATGCCAACGCCCAGAGCACGGAAAGCCGGAAGCGCCGGAGTGTTGGCACAAAGGATGACGTGGCGGCAAGCCAGACCCCGGCTCCAATCCACCGGGCGCTACCATGCGCGCAGAGTGCAAGCATGGCCGGTGCAACCCAGACCACCAGCATGGCCACAACGGTCAGAACAAGCAGAATGGGGGAGAACCTGAGCTGCACGTAAGCCGTGCGCGCAATCATGCGCCAGATGTCGGCGGCAGACGGGTAAGGGCGAATGGAGCGTGCCAGGCAGGAATGGCCAAGGTAGAGTTGCCCCCCGGCCTGTTTGACGCGGGCTGCCAGAGTGCAGTCATCAATCAGGGCACCCTTCAGGGCTTCAATCCCGCCAATCTGGTGGAGCATGTCACGCCGGAGCAAAATGCTGCCCCCGGCGGCTCCGGCGGTTTTGTCTTTGGGGTTGTTGACCTTGGCAAAGGGGTAGAGCAGCGTAAAAAAGAAGACAAAAGCGGGGACCAGCGCACGTTCGGCCAGTGTTGCGCACTGGAGTTCCACCATTTCGGACACCATGTGCAGCCGCTCGGCCTGCGCCTTGGCAACAAGGGTGGAAATATGGGCCGGAGCGTGAATGATGTCCGCATCGGTCAGGAACAGGTAGCCACTGCCCTGCGGGCTCTGTTGCTCTGCCTCATGCACCCCTTGGGCCACAGCCCATAGCTTGCCGCTCCAGCCTGCCTCCGGGGTTGTGCCATCCAGTACGTGCAGTCGCCCCTGCGGGTCGGGCAGGGCTCTGGCCAATGCGCCTGTGCCATCCGTGCTGCGGTCGTTGACCACAATAACGCGCAGTGCGCCCGGGTAGTCCTGCTGCAAAAGGGAGCATACGGCCCCGGCAATGGATTCCGCCTCGTCACGTGCGGGAACGATGACTGTAACCTCTGGGGCAATATCCGCCGGAGCCTGCGCCATGCTGACAGGCTGGAGAATGGGCCCTGCCTGCCAGAAATACCCGTGGCAGAAGAGCAGACCCACCCAGACAAGGGCGCACAGAATGGCCAGAGCAAGCAGCATGGCAGACTGTGCCTTCCCTTATTTGAGCATGCCGTTGTTGCGGAACCACGTAATGGCATCCTCTACGGCCTGCCGTGCCGGGCGTGGTGCGTAGCCCAGTTCGTCCATGGCTTTTGCGGATGAGAAAAACATTTTCTTGCGGGACATGGCGAGCATCTCCCGTGTGACACGGGGCGAAAAGCCAAAGGCGCGGGACATCCACTCGGACACAACAGCTACCGGCCAGATGACCTCCTGCGGCAGGCTGATCTTGGGCGGGGGAACATGCGCGATCTGTGACACCATGGCAAACAGGTCACGCAGCAGATAGTTCTCTCCGCCCAGAATGTATTTTTCGCCAATTCTGCCGCGTTCAAGGGCTAGTGCGTGGCCTTCTGCCACATCATCCACATGCACGATGTTCACGCCCGTATCCACATAGGCGGGCATGCGCCCTGCGGCGCAGTCCAGAATCATCTGTCCTGTGGGGGTGGGTTTGATGTCGCGCGGGCCCACGGGGGTGGAGGGGTTTACAATCACCGCAGGCAGTTGCTGCTCACGCACAAGACGCAGGACTTCCTGCTCCGCGCGGTATTTGGAGCGTTTGTAAATGCCAATAACGGCATGTTCCTCTACAGGCGTGTTCTCGTCCGCTATGGAGCCGTCCCCGATCAGCCCAAGGGCGGCCACGGACGAGCAATAGACAATCCGCTCCACTCCGGCTTTCTGGGCGGCCAGCATCAGCAGGCGTGTGCCTTCCACGTTGGCGGTCATCATGGGGGCGGGGTCGGGTACCCACAGCCGGTAGTCGGCGGCAACATGGAAGACGTAGCGGCACCCTTCCACCGCACGCGCAAATGTGTCCGGGCGGGAAAGGTCCCCCTCCACCAGCTCGGCGGGAATGTCGGCAATGTTTCTACGGTCGCTGCCTTCGCGCACCATCAGGCGCAGGGAGTGCCCACGTTCGAGCAGTGTACGAGCTACGGCGGAACCGACAAAACCAGTTGCGCCGGTTACGAGCGTATGAGCAGTCATGGAGGGTGCGCTCCCGGTAGAGGGCTGAAAAAAAACAGGTGTTGGGTTTGGATCCCGAACGGCTGGTCTGTTTCTTTATCCTGACACCCGAGGTGGCGCCAGACCCCGTGGTAGTGTAAGGGGGCGGAACATTCACATATGCGCCCGGTCGGGTTTGCGCCACATCCATGGGGGTGGCGGAGCCAGTGGCGTAACAGGCGGACAGAGCTGAGGCCTTGAAGAAGCTTACGGTTTTTCTCACTTTTCTTGGGCTCGTGGTCGTTACGGCGGCAATGGCGTGGAGCGGTTTCGATTCCGTTTTGCGTGCTGTTATGCGCATTGGTCTGGGCGGCTTTCTGCTTATGGTATGCTGCCAGCTGGCCGTGGATGGCGTGCTGGGCATGGCATGGCATGCCGCGTTCCCTGAAATTGGATATGTGCGTCTGCTGCTTGCACGTATGGTGCGTGATGCGGCGGCGACCTGCCTGCCGTTCTCGCAGGTCGGGGGGATTGTCATTGGTATTCGTGCCACGTGCTCGGGCCATGGCATGCACCGTGCATCCGACCGCGAGGTAGAACTGCCCGAGGCGGCCTGCGCCAACCTTGTGGACATTACAACGGAGGTTATGGGGCAGGTGGCGTTTGTGCTGCTTGGTGTGGCCTGCCTTGTGGCGCACCAGCGCACCAGCCCGTTTGTGGTGCCGGTGGTGGGGGGCACACTGTTCCTGATCGCAGGGACGGCAGGCTTTATCTGGACACAGACACATGGGGGCAACCTGTTCCGCAAGTTTGGCGGCATGTTTACCCGCAGCCTTGCATCACAATGGCGGGACAGCATTCTGGCAGGTGCAGATAACCTGCAGGAGCGCATGGAGGCCGCGTGGAGCCGCCCATGGCATATCTGCCGTTCGGCCTCTTACCATCTGCTGGGCTGGCTGGGGGGCGCTGGCATGCTCTGGCTGACCGCGCGTTTTCTGGGGGCGCATCTGACCTTCTCCGGCGCTGTGGCGGTGGAGGGGGTGACCTGCGCCATTATGTCGGTCGGGTTTTTGGTCCCCGGTAGTCTGGGTGTGCAGGAAGGGGCCTATATGGCCATGGGCCATGCGTTTGGCATTGACCCTTCCCTGTCCCTCGGGATTTCGCTGCTGCGCCGTGGGCGGGAAATTATGATCGGTATTCCCGTGCTGCTGCTCTGGCAGTTCATGGAAATGCGGGGCCTGCGCCAGAGTGCGTCTGCCGAGCCTGCCCCGAGCAACGGTGAGGGTATGGGGTATTCCCCCTCCTCCAACGTGGTGAAGGATAGCTGAGCGGTGGCAGGTACAGACTCTGGCGTTGTGTTTGATACGCTTGTTGTTGTGGGGCCGGGGCTGATTGGCTCCTCCGTGCTCCGTCGCGCCAAAGAGTATGGCACACTAGCCCGCAGGCTTGTCGCGGTGGATAACAGTGCAGCCGTGTGTGCGCGGGTTATGGAACTCGGTCTGGCGGATGAGGCCACGACCGATGGTGTGGCCGCTGTGGCACAGGCCGACTGTGTTATGCTCTGCGTGCCCGTGGGGGCCATGGGTGCCGTTGCAGCCCAGCTTGTGCCAGCCATGAAGCCCGGCGCCGTGCTGACCGATGTCGGCTCCACCAAGGTTTCCGTGACCGAGGCCATAGCCCCCAGTCTGCGGGCGGATGTGCCCTATGTGCCTGCCCACCCCATGGCGGGAACCGAATTTTCCGGCCCGGATGCAGGGCTGGTGGACCTGTTTGAAAACCGCTGGTGCCTGCTGACCCCGCTGGAGGCCACAACGCCGCAGGCGCTACAGCAGATTCGCACGTTATGGACACGCTGTGGCGCCCGCCTGCGGGAGATGAGCCCCGCCCACCACGACCGCGTGTGCGCCATTGTCAGCCATCTGCCGCATCTACTGGCCTTTACCATCTGCGGTACGGCCGATGATCTGGCGGAGGAAACACGCTCGGAGGTGCTGGACCTCGCCGCTTCGGGGTTCCGTGATTTTACGCGTATTGCCGCCTCCGACCCCGTGATGTGGCGTGACATCTTTCTGGCAAACCGCGAGGCGCTGCTGGAAATGCTGGGGCGTTTTATGGAAGACGCACAGGCCATGGCCCGCGCCATCCGTTGGGGGGATGCGGAGTATATTGTCGATAAAATTGAACGCGGGCGTGAGATTCGTAAAAGCCTGATTGAGAACCGGCAGGCCTGAACCCGCTCAGGTCGGCTGACCAAAGGCCTTGAGACGGAGGGAATCGAGCCGCTTGCCGCTCTTGTCCAGCATGGGGTTAAGGGCTGTCGCCTTTTGCCACGCCTTGAGTGCGGCCTGACCATCGTTCAGGTGTTCTTCCACACTGGCGAGCAGGCTCCAGCTTTGTGCGTCCTCTGCATCGCGCGCCAGTGCTTCCCCAAGGTCAGCTACAGCTCCACGCAGATTGCCCGCTACAAGGCGCATCTGGGCCCGTGTGCGCCACAGGACTGCCTGATCGGGTTGCAGGGCCAGAGCATCGCCAACATCTTCCACCGCATCGTCCGGCTTTTCTGTCGCGAGGTCTTTTTCTGCCCGGCGGAGCAGGAGCTGCGTGGTGGGGGAAAGATGCGCGGCCCGCAGTGCCTCCAGCCTGCTTTGCAGGGTATGGGCATCATCAGGGGTCTGTGCCTGTGCCAGCAGCTTGACCAGCATGGCAATCTGCCCCGCTGTGGTGCCAGTGCCAGTGCCAGTGCCAGTGCCAGTGCCAGTGCCAGTGCCAGTGTGGACGGCGGGAGGCGCTGGTGTGGTGGTGGGGGCAGGTGGTGCAGCCGCCAGAGCATCTTCCCAAGTCAGGGGGAGAGCCGTGCTCAGCAGTGCAACAGACAGGCTATAAAACAGAAACCCGTTCCTTCGGTATCCGAGGGAACGGGTTTTGTGCATGATAGTCATGATAAGCTTGCCCGCAAGGGCGCGGCCAACCATCAATTAGCCCTGACGGGCCTTCATGCGGGGGTTCTTTTTGTTGATAACGTAAACCCGGCCACGACGACGCACCACACGGCAGTCTTTGTCGCGCACCTTGGCTGACTTCAGGCTATTTCTGATTTTCATGGCCCGTATTCTCCGCCGATGCTGCTCAATGCATGAATAAGTTGGCTCGGCACATACCGGCCCCGTGCGTCTGAGTCAATATTGCCCGCATTTATCGCGCGTTTTTCTTGCGGATTTTACGTTTTTGGGGCCTGTCAGTGAGCCAGATGCCTGTGATCTGGCCCGCTCTTCAGGCTGTGTGGGGGGCAAGGGTGCGCAGTGTGCCGGCCAGCGTGGTAAAATCCGCAGCACGGGGGGAGCGGGGGCGCCAGGCCAGGCCGATGGTGCGCCATGTAGCCCCCCCGGCCAGTGGGCGGGCAAGAATGGCACGGTTTTTAAGAATACCGTTCTCAATGGCCAGTGCGGGCATAATGGCGATTCCCAACCCCAGTTCAACCATTTCCGCCATGCTGTGGAGTGACATGGCGGTAAATGTGGGTTCGCTCTCCCCTTCCGAACCACTGCGGCTGGGGCTTTGGCGGCAGATGGCCAGTGTCTGCTCGCGCAGGCAGTGCCCGTCTTCCATCATCACCATGTTGTACTCGGACAGGCGCTCCGCAGGCACACTCTTCAACGCAGCAAAAGGGTGGTTGGTGGGCATGATGACGTAAAAGGGGTCCTGCCACAGGGGGTGGGTCTCTGTGCCGTCACACAGGCAGGGCATGGCCAGCACCAGCATGTCCAACTGCCCAAGGGAGAGTTTTTCCAGCAGATGCTCCGTTGTGTCTTCGGTCAGGGACAGGAGCAGGCGCGGAAAATGCTCATGCAGGATGCGGACGGTGCTGGGGATAAGGAACGGGCCAATCGTGGGAATGACCCCGAGTCGCAAGGGGCCGGTCAACGGGGTGCGGGCGGCTGCGGCCAACTGGGGCACGGCCTCCAGTGCCGCCAGAGCCTGCCGGGCCTTTAGCGCGATCTCATGCCCCAATGGGGTAAAAACCACTTTTTTACCCACCGTACGGTCCAGCAGGGGGGCATCAAGCTGGCGCTCAAGCGCCATGATCCCGGCAGAGAGGGTGGACTGGGTAACCGCGCAGACTGCCGCTGCACGGCCAAAATGGCGCAGTTCGGACAGGGCGATCAGGTAGCGCAGTTGCTGGGCGGAGGGGAGGGGAAGCATGACCAAGTCCTACCTGAAAACCAAGGTATGGGTAATCGATATACTCAATTGTTCCTATATAAAATTTTCATTGGATTAAATGAAAAAGGCGGCCCATACAGGTTTGCACCGCCTGACCAACTCAAGATGGTCAGGCACAGTGCCAGAAACAAGGAGCAAACATATGCTGACCGTTGGCGATAAGTTTCCCAGCTTTGATCTGACCGCCGTTCCGGGTGGGCCGGAAGGCCTGAAGGGCGAATTCGTTCAGATTTCCGACAAGACCGATGCCGGTAAGTGGAAAGTAGTGTTCTTCTGGCCGAAGGACTTCACCTTTGTCTGCCCGACCGAAATCGTGGCTTTTGGCAAACTGTCCAAAGACTTCGCAGACCGCGACGCAGTTGTGTATGGCGTGTCCATCGACAGCGAGTTCGTGCATCTGAACTGGCGTCTGCACCACGATGACCTGAAGGATCTGCCGATCCCGATGCTGGCCGACATCAAGCGCGAGCTGACAGAAGGCACGGGCGTTATGGCAAAGGACGCTGGCGTTGCCCTGCGCGCCACCTTTGTGGTCGACCCCCACGGCGTGATCCGTCATGTGTCCGTCAACGACCTGTCCGTTGGTCGTAACCCGCAGGAAATCCTGCGTATTCTGGACGGCCTGCAGAGCGATGAGCTGTGCCCGTGCAACTGGAAGAAGGGCGAAGACTTTATTAAAGTCTGAGTCTGATACTTCTCCCGGTCTGTGTTTGCGGGCCGGGGGTGGTCAGGCAGATCCATTGTGTGGTCTGCCTGACCGCCTGCACTGCTCTGTTCTGGTGGTTATGCCCACCTTCCGCCATCTGATGTGGCGGCCATGTGTTCCAGTTAACCATAATCTGGTCTGGCGCAGTTTTTCCCCCAAAAAAAATCGCGATGGAAAAAGTCATGTCCATAGATGCTCTCAAAGACCGTATTCCCGATTACGCCAAGGACCTGCGCCTCAATCTGGGGTCTCTGGCCAGTGACATCTCCCTGACCCCGCAGCAGCTTGGTGGTACGTTTGTGGCCTCGGCCCTTGCTGCGAGAAATGACGATGTCACGCGTGAGATTGTGGCTCAGTTCCGCGATGTCCTGTCCGAACAGGCGCTGACAGCCGCACAGTCCGCCAATGCCATTATGGGCATGAACAATATTTACTACCGCTTTGTGCATATGGCCGGTGGTGAGTATGCCAAAATGCCTGCCCAGCTCCGTATGAGCGTTATTGGCAACCCGGGTGTGGATAAAGCCGACTTTGAGCTGTGGTGTCTGGCTGTTTCCATTATCAATGGGTGTGACCTGTGCGTAACCAGCCACGAAAAAATCGTGCGTGATGCGCTAGGGGCCGCCGCTGTGCAGACTGCCGCCCGCATTGCAGCAACCGTGCATGCTGTTGCGGTAACACTGCAAGGTGCAGACGCATTGCAGGGCTAACGGTCAGTAAGACGTCAGGCGTAAGCGCAAACCGGTCGTTCTCGCGGCCGGTCAGGAGCGCGCATGTGGCTTGTGGTAAAAAAGGGGCGCTCGGCGCCACTTTCTGATTACGATAAGATTGTAAGGGAAAGTGGCGCGAGTGACGGGGCTCGAACCCGCGACCTCCGGCGTGACAGGCCGGCGCTCTAACCAACTGAGCTACACCCGCATTTTCGACGCTCAACCGTTGTGTGCGTCGGTATGTGGGGCTTTATAACGATGTTTTTTTCTTTGGCAACAGGCATTTCACAAAAAAATGCAAAGAAACGCATTTTTGCCAGTGCCGTGCTGCCCAAAGGGGCAAAAAACACCCGGCTAAGAGGCCGGGTTACCCAAAACGGTAGCCCGAGAGCGCTTTGCCCAGAACCGTATCGCTGTAGATCTGCTGGCCTTTATCCTGCCCGGCGGCTCCGGCAGCGATCATAAGGGGGAGCAGGTGCTCCTCACGCGGGTGGCACAGGCGCGCACCGGGGGCCTGTGCCCATTGCGTCAGCCTCAGGTTCCGCTCAGGCGGTGGGGCGCAGGCTGTGGCCGTCAGCCATGTATCAAACGCCTGTGCGGGCTGGTCGGTCACAGGGGAGCCGTTCATGAAGTGGCGCAGGTTATGGTAGCTCAGGCCGGTGCCCACAATCAGCACATTCTGCGCACGCAATGGGGCAAGTGCTGCACCAATGGCCAGATGCTCCGCCGGGTCCAGAGCCGTTTGCAGGGATAACTCCACCACGGGAATATCGGCGTGCGGAAAGGCGAGCATGAAGGGAATGAAGACCCCGTGGTCAAACCCGCGCTGTGGGTCTGCGGCGCTGGCAATCCCGGCGTTCTGGAGCAGGGTGCGTATGTGCCGCGCGACATCCGGGCTGCCCGGTGCGGGGTATTGCAGCGTATAGGTGTGGGGCGGAAAGCCGTAATAGTCGTATATCAGGTCTGGTGCGGCATTGGATGTGACCGTTACGGCCTGTTCCTCCCAATGGCCGGACACAACAACAATGGCATCCGGTTTTTGTGGAAGTATGTTACCAAGCCCGCGCAAAAAAGCGGCCATATGGTCCCATGTCTGGGGCCAGTCCATAAAAAAGCACGGCCCACCCCCATGCGGGATGAACAGGGTTGGCTGCTGGGGTCGGGCCGTTGTGGTGGAGAGGTCAGTGGCAGGCATGAACAGTCACCGTCAAAACATGTGTGTTTTAGAGTGTTGTTCAGAGCATGGCGTAAAACTGGCAGGCTGATAATCTGCAATGCTTGCAATATATCTCACACCTTGGGTGTGATTGCGGGGCAGCCTGCGGGCATGGTGGCGCAATGGGCCACCATGCCGTTCTGGTATAAGGCGCAGAAGCCTTATTTGGTTTTTGCGGCTTCCAGAGCCTTGAGGATGAAGGAGCCTGCTTCTTCCTTTGTGCCCCAGCCGGTCACTTTGACCCACTTGCCTTTTTCAAGGTCTTTGTAGCGGGTAAAAAAGTGCTCAATGGCCTTGACCGTAATTTCGGGCAGGTCCGCAATGGTTTCCACTTTGGAGAACTCGGGGTGCACCTTGTCGTGGGGGACGCAGATGATCTTTTCGTCCTGACCGGATTCGTCTTCCATCTTCAGCACGCCAATGGGGCGTGCGCGGATCACGCTGCCGGGTACGACGTTGGTGGGGGTCAGGACCAGCGCATCCGTGGGGTCGCCATCAGCAGCCAGCGTGTTGGGAATAAAGCCGTAAGCCGTCGGGTAGGCCATGGGCGTGAACAGAAAACGGTCAACGAACAGAGCGCCGCTTTCTTTGTCAATTTCGTATTTGACCGAGGAACCCTGCGGGATTTCAATCACGACATTGATGTCAAAGGGAACATCCTTGCCGGGAGAAAGTTTGGAAACGTCCATGAGCACTGCTCCAGCCAGTAAATAAGAGAGAATGTTCCAGACCCTATCCGCCCGTCCGCTGCTTGCCAAGGGCTGGAGTATAAACGGGCAATATATGGATTTTCCTGCCTCAGACCCTTGCCAAACCGCTCTGGTTGCGTAATCAGATACTCGCCTGCGCGCCCGTAGCTCAATTGGTTAGAGCGGGCCGCTCATAACGGCTTGGTTGCGGGTTCAAGTCCTGCCGGGCGCAGGCTGTTCCAGCCAGTCGCGCTGCCTGTGACCACTTCATTTTTTCAGTCTGTTCCGCATAACGGGGGTTCATCATCATGGCATCTTATCAATACGTCTATGTGATGAAGGATCTGACAAAGTCCTATCCCGGTGGGCGCGAAGTGTTCAAGGGGATTACCCTGTCCTTCGTGCCGGGTGCCAAGATCGGTATTCTGGGTGTGAACGGCGCGGGTAAGTCCACCCTGCTCAAGATCATGGCTGGACTCGATAAGGAATTCGGGGGCGAAGCCTGGGCGGCTGAAGGCGCGCGCGTTGGCTATCTGGAGCAGGAACCCCAACTGGACCCCAAGCTGACCGTGGGGGAAAACGTTGCTCTGGGCTTTGGTGAACTCAAAAAAGCGGTAGATCGTTTTAACGAAATTTCTGCCCGTTTTGCCGAACCCATGGAAGACGACGAAATGAACGCCCTGCTGGCCGAACAGGCCGAATTGCAGGAAAAAATTGATGCGGGTGACGGCTGGGAGCTGGACCGCAAGCTGGAGATCGCACTGGACGCCCTGCGCTGCCCACCTGCGGACAGTTCGGTAGAAAAACTGTCCGGGGGGGAGTGCCGCCGGGTCGCTCTGTGCCGCCTGCTGCTGGAAAAACCAGACCTTCTGCTGCTTGACGAACCGACCAACCATCTGGACGCAGAAAGCGTTGCATGGCTGGAAAAAACCCTGCGTGACTACGATGGCACGGTGATGGTCATTACCCATGACCGTTACTTCCTGGATAACGTGACCAACTGGATTTTGGAAATCGAGCGCGGTCGCGGCATCCCGTTCGAGGGCAATTATTCCTCCTGGCTGGAACAGAAGCGTAAGCGCCTGTCGCAGGAAGAAAAGGAAGAAAGTGCCCGCCAGCGTGCCCTTGCTGCCGAGCAGGAGTGGATTAACGCCAGCCCCAAGGCCCGCCAGAGCAAAAGCAAAGCCCGTATTGCCAAGTATGAGGAAATGCTGGCCGCAAGTGCCGAGCGTGTGGGCGGTGTGGCCGACATTGTTATCCCCCCCGGCCCGCGCCTTGGCGGTACGGTGATCGAGGCCGACAACCTGACCAAAGGGTTTGGGGACCGGCTGCTGATTGATAATCTGAACTTCAAGCTGCCACCGGGCGGCATTGTGGGTGTTATCGGGCCGAATGGTGCTGGTAAGTCCACGCTGTTCAAAATGATTATCGGGCAGGACAAACCCGATTCAGGTGAGTTGAAAATCGGTGAGACGGTCAAGCTCGGCTACGTTGACCAGTCGCGTGATGACCTGTCCCCCGATAAAACCGTGTGGGAAGAAATCTCGGGCGGGACGGATGTGATCTACTTGGGCAAGCGGGCTGTGCCGTCGCGCGCGTACGTAGGGGCCTTTAACTTCAAAGGGTCCGACCAGCAGAAAAAAGTTGGTGTGCTCTCGGGCGGGGAGCGCAACCGTGTGCATCTGGCTAAAATGCTTCGCCAGGAAAGCAACGTGATCCTGCTTGACGAACCGACCAACGATCTGGACGTGGATACGCTGCGCGCTCTGGAAGATGCTCTGGCCGAGTTTGCAGGCTGCGCCGTGGTTATCTCCCATGACCGCTGGTTCCTGGACCGTCTGGCTACGCATATTCTCGCGTTTGAAGGCGATTCCCACGTTGAGTGGTTTGAGGGTAACTTCCAGGCTTATGAAGAAGACAAACGCCGTCGTCTTGGCCCGGATGCAACCGAACCCGGACGTATCCATTACAAACCGCTTGCCCGTTAAGGGCATGCGGGCATGGGGGCTCCATCAGGGGGCCTTCCTCCGCTGCGGGGGCTGAGCAATGGATTTACGCTCGGTCAGAACACCACGCCTGCTCCTTAAACCCGTTACGTGGCGGGATATGGAGGATATGGTGCGCCTGAAGGCCGATGGCGGCGCTTTTGGCCAGATGCTGGGCGGGGTTTGCACCCGCCAGCAGGCAGAGCGCGAAATGGCAGATGACATTGCATTTTGGGCATGCCATCGCGTTGGTATTTTTACCATTCATGAAAATGGCCAGTTTGTGGGTATGACCGGCATCCATGACCGACCGGATGGTCGTGGGTTTGGTCTGCGCTTTGCTCTGTTTGCAAGCGCGCGCGGGCGCGGCATTGCGCGTGAGGCTGCCAATGCGGCATTGAACTTTGCGCATGATGCAGGCTTGCACAGGGTTATTGCCGTGGCGTCAGAGAGCAATGTGGCCTCCCGTACCATTCTGGGCAGTATTGGTATGCATGTCTGCGAGACATTTGCCAGAAACGGACAGACAATGATGGTGTACGAGAGCAAGCGCGCATAAAAAAAGCACCCTTTCGGGTGCTTTCTACCAGACTGACTGGTGCGTTTTTTATACGCTCAGTTGGCTGCCTGAGCGTGACGGTCCAACTGTTTTTGCAAGGCGACCAGCAGTGTGTCCACGCTGCCACCGTTACGGGCAATAAAGGAGGAGTAGTCGTTACGCTGGGTCAGGCGCAGGCTTGCCCCTTCACCGATCACGTCCACAACCTGTGGCTGCCCGTTGTCATAGCCAACAATCCACTGCATGGAGGCAGGGGGCTGCTGGGGGCGTGTGAGAATGGCGTTAACGGAATCTTCTCCACCCGATTTGGTCACATCCCCGATGGTAAAGCTTACGCCACGGTATTCACCAAGCTTGTCGGTAATGGCGTTGACCAGCACTTCGTGGAAGAGGGCCAGATAATGCTGCCGCTGTTCCGGGGTGGCAATTTTCCAGTAACGGCCAAGGCAGTAGCGACCAATGCCGTCAATATCCACGTTTTTCTGAACAAGAGGAAGCACTTTGGCTTTCTTTTCAGGCAGGGGCACGGGGCTGTTGACAATGGCAACAAGCTGGGTGCCAAAACCCTGAATGAACTGCTTGGCGTTATCCGCTGCACGGGCAGGCAGTGCAAACAGTCCGCTGGCGCATGTCAGGGCCAGAGTGGCAAGAACAATACGACGACCAGAAAGGAGTTTCATGTCTGCGCTACCTTCTTGTTGTTAGTTATTGATACCAGTCGGGCACGGTGGCGCGGTGGTCATTTTTAATGGCCTCGGCCTGTGCCTTGCGCTGCTGCTGGTATGCGCTGCGGATGGTGGCGTAGGGGTCCAGCGCATCGCGCTGCAGGGCATCCAGATCTTCCAGATGCTCGGAGCGACCGTGCACCACGCCCATCATATTGTAAGCCCAGTTAAAGCTGACAAGCCCGTAGCCACGCGGCACGTAATCCCATGGGGACAGGCCCTGATCAATGCCGTAGCCAATACCATCACGGAAGGAGGATGGCCCCATGGGCAGGAACAGGTAAGGACCGGAGGAAATACCCCAGTTGGCCATGGTCAGGCCTGCATCGTTGTCATGGTGCGGGAAGCCAGCCATTTTGGCCACGTCAATCAGTCCGCCCACACCTACGGTCATGTTGATGCACCAGCGCACGAACGAGTCCCCTGCACGGCGGGGTTTGCCGGCCCCGACGTCGTTAAAGAAGACGGAGGGTTCGTTCATGGTGGTAATCATGTTGCCGAGCGAGTTGCGTACCGGGCGCGGCACGGCCCACACATAGGCCTTGGCAGCTGGGCGGAGGGCCCATTTGTCAAACTTCATGGTCAGGTTGAACACCTTGCGGTTCAACGGCTCGTACGGGTCGTTTGCGGCCTTGTATTCGGCCAGGGCGTCCGGGTCTTTGGGAACGGGGGCTTTTATGGAGCTACACCCCGTTGTGCCGACCAGCACAAGACCAAGGCAGAGTGTTCCCAGACGGAAACGGCGATGTACCGAGGAACCTTCCCGCGTCTGATCGTTCTGATCCTGCGCGCGAGGGCGGAGCCGTGAGCCGTTCCGTCCTGAAATCATTGCCACCTTTACCTTTGCCTTGTGACGTCCGCATGGCCTGCCGGGCAGACCTGTTTATTGCTGCCTTCTCTACCATGAGAAACGCAGGGTGCAATGGCAGGGCTTCTCTGCGTAGAGGGCAGGGGACAAAATACAGCCCTTTGCATGTTGTCTTTTAGCCGGGAAGTCTAGGTTTTTGCAACTGCTGTTGCCAGAAAGTCGCACATCCTGCTCAGGATGTGATGGCAGGTTGGGACTCCGGTTTTACAGCCCGCGCTCACGCTTGATAATATCCCATGCCGCGTTGATTCTGGATATGCGGACGGAGGCAACCTGCACCTCTTCCGCGCTGGCATTGCGGGCGGCCAGAATGTCCGGGTGGTATTGCCGGACGAGTTTTTTCCAGTGCGTGCGCAACTCCTCGTTGGAGAGGGAGGCGCTGACCCCCATAACGGTGTAGGCGTCATCTTCCCCCATGCTGGCTCGGGCGCGGCCCTGTTCCGCCCGCTCCCACGCCCCGCGCCCCAGCCCGAACAGGGCATGCACGCGTTTGAGAAAGCGCAGCTCTTCAGGTGCCAGAGGTTCATCATCTGCCAGATCGGCGCGGGCAATGGCAAACAGGGTCCCCATCAGGTCTTCCAGCGGGGGTTTGTCCTTGCCGTAAGCCTGCCCGAGTTCACGGGCGAAGGCCTCGTAATCGTCGGTTCTTTGCCGGGCCATGTCAAACAGGCGGCCAATGTCGCGCATGTTCTCATCGGGCACACGGAAGCGGTTTTTAAAGGCGTTGATCTCCCGCCGGTTGACCGGTGCATCGCATTTGGCAAGCTTGGCGCACAGGATCACGCAGGTCAGCCCGTAAAGCTGGTCTTTTTTGCCCAATGTCGCGGCCAGTTTGGCGGCTACAAAGGCTGCGGCCCCGTTGGGGTCCGGGCGCGCACGGGCGGCCCAGCGGTCGCTCCAGCCAACAGCGGGCGGGTGCAGCAATGTGCCATTGTCCGCAGCATGGCCCAAAGCCGTGCCCAAAGCGGCACCGAGTGGCCCGCCAACGGCAAAGCCGGTCACTCCGCCAAATATTTTGCCCCAAATCGCCATAAACTCTTTTATCATGTTCTGGTGTTAAACCCTAGTGCGGGTAGGGGTAGCGCAAAAGCTGGGCAGCAATGTGCCCAAATCGTATTTGTGATGAACCGCGTAAAATGAAGAGAGAGGGTATGAGCACACACACAGCACCCGGACCTGCCCCTGCGCGGCCGACTGTCGCCCTGATCGGGGCTGGCGCGGTCGGGCTGGTTATGGCGGGTGCTCTTGCCCGTGCCGGGTGGGAGGTAAGGGTGTGCGGTGCGCGTGCCCCGTTTGCGCGGCTGGATGTAACCGAAGGCGCGGACACAACGGCATGTGCCGTCACACACGCGCACACTGCGGCCAATGTGGGGGCATGCACGCTGGCTATTGTGGCGGTCAAGGCGCACCAGACGGCGGATGTGGCGGGGTGGATTGCTGCGTTCAATCAACCGGGCAGGCGTATTCTGGTTGCCCAGAATGGTCTGGAACACCGTGCGCGCATTGCTGCATATGCGCCCGAGGCCAGTGCCGTGCCTGCCATTGTCTATTTTAACGCAGAGCGGTTGGCGCCGGGGCACACGGTCCTACGCCGAATCGGTGCGGTGGACATCTGCCTGCCCGCACAGGCAGATGTGCAGGATGTGGTACAGGCCCTGCAACAGGGCGGGCTGCGCACCCAGACCACGGCAGATATGACCACCATCGTATGGACCAAGCTGCTGGCCAACAGTGCCGCCAACCCATTGACGGCCCTGAGTGGCCGCACGACCGGGGTGCTGCACGACCCGGCCCTTGCTGCCAGTGCGCGCCAGATCATGGTCGAGGTGCTCCGTGTCGGGCAGGCGGAAGGTGCGGCGTTGACCGAGCAGCATGTGGACGAGAGCCTTGCATGGCTCCAGAGTGTGCCGCCGCAGAGCATGACCTCCATGCTACAGGACCGGCAGGCAGGGCGTCTTTTGGAGTATGACGCCATAACCGGCGCCATTGTACGCGCGGCTGAGCGGCATGGGCTGGATGTGCCTTTGAACCGTCTGCTTCTTGGCCTGCTGCGTGCGATCAGACCCACGCAGGGAGCGGGTCATTCTGGTCCTCGGTAAGGCGGTTGGAACGGGAAACCTTATGAAATACGCGTATAAAGTTGTGGATGTTTTTACCCAGACGTCTTTTGCCGGTAATCCGGTGGCTGTGGTGCTGGACGCTCAGGGGTTGGATACGCAGGCCATGCAGGCAATAGCCAGTTGGACCAACCTGTCTGAAACAACCTTTGTGCTGCCACCCCGGGCTGAGGGAGCAGACTACAGACTGCGTATTTTTACCCCCCGGAGCGAACTGCCCTTTGCAGGCCATCCCACACTGGGAAGTGCCCATGCCATACTGGAGGCAGGGCGCGCCACGCCACGGGATGGGCGGCTGGTGCAGGAATGTGGCGTTGGTCTTGTAGCACTACGGGTGGAGGGGAGTGGTGCTGAGCGTCATTTATATTTCTCTCTCCCCCCAGCAACACAGCAGGCTTTGAGTGCTGCGGATACAGAGGAGCTTGAGGCTATTCTGGGGGTGAGCGTGGACCGTGCAGCCGCCCCGTTGCGGGTTGATGTCGGGCCGGTGTGGGTTGTCGCCCGCGTGGTGGATGTGGCGCAGTTGCTCGCGCTTACGCCTGATTTCGGGCGGGCAAAAATATTTGAACAGCGCCTTGGTGTAACGGGGATCAGTGTGTTCGCCAATCATGCGCATACGCTGGCGGATATAGAGGTCCGCTCCTTTGCCGCATCGCAGGGAGTGAACGAGGACCCCGTGTGCGGCAGCGGTAATGGGAGTGTTGCTGTCTTTAGGCACACACATGGCCTGCTGCCACCCGGTCTGGTCCGGTACAATGCCACGCAGGGGCATTGCGTGGGGCGCGCGGGGCGGCTGGTGGTGTCGGTGGGGCCTGATGGCGCGGTGCAGGTCGGTGGGCAGTGTGTGACCACGGTTGAGGGTCGTCTGGCGGGCTAAGGGGATGGCGTGCGCATGTGTGTTTCCACCTGCTGCTCAAGCCATTCCAGCGCGCTGACCCGCAGGGCGGATGCAAGGGACTGGTCGGGCGCGCGCTGGGCGTCAACCTGAGTAACCAGTTGCACCAGCGTGATGTGCTGGTGAGCAATCATACGCTCAAGCACAGCCCAGAAGGCGGGTTCGAGCGCAACGCTGGTATCATGCCCGGCCAGAATCAGGCTACGCTTTCGTAAATGCCTGCTCATGTGGTGCGGCCTTCAAGCTGTTCAATGGCCCAGAGTGCGGCATCGCGTACGACCGGGTCGGGGTCCATGCTCAGGGTGTGGGCATGGGGCAGCAGGGCGGGCAGGCCAGAATTGCCAATGGCAATCAGCACATTGCGCACAAAGCGGTTGCGGCCGATGCGTTTGATGGGAGAGCCCGAAAACAGGGTTCTGAACGCGGGGTCATCCAGTTGGCTGAGTTCTGCCAGGTCCGGGGCGATAAGCTCTGCTCTGGGCTGGAGTTTGATGTGCTGGCTTGCCTTGGCAAACCTGTTCCATGGGCACACGGCCAGACAGTCATCGCACCCGTAAATATGCGTGCCCATTAGCGGTCGCAGCGCTACGGGAATGGGGCCTGCGTGCTCTATGGTCAGGTAGGAGATGCAGCGCCGCGCATCCATCTGGTAGGGGGCAGGAAAAGCCTGTGTGGGGCAGGCGCTCAGGCAGCGGCTGCAACTGCCACACCCCCCGCCAGATGGGGGGGAGGATGGCAGGGCGAGCGTTGTGTAGATTTCGCCTAAAAACAGCCAGCTCCCATGCTGGCGGGAGACAAGGTTGGTGTGTTTGCCAGCCCAGCCCAGTCCCGCTTTTTCTGCCAGAGGTTTTTCGGCCACAGGAGCGGTATCAACAAACACCTTGACCTCGGGGGCCGCAGTGGCCTGCCTGCCCTCACGCACAACAAACTGCGCCAGATGTTTGAGCATGCCCTTGACCACATCGTGGTAATCCCTGTGGCGGGCATAAACCGAAATATTGCCGCAGCCGGGCTTGTGCAATGTGGCCAGTGCATCCCCTTCCGGCGCGTAGGATGTGCCAAGGGCAATGACCGTGCGGGCATCGGGCCATAGGGCCGTGGGCTGGCTGCGTTGTTCCGCGCGGTCGGCCAGCCAGTTCATCTGCCCGTGGTATCCGTTTGCCAGAAAATCCTGCAACCGCAGGCGCACCTCGGGGCCAAGACTGGCCGGGCAGAAACCAATGGCGTCAAACCCCAACTCCAGCGCCTTGTTGCGTATGCGTTCGGCAAGGCGGTGCGTGGCTGGGTCCGCTGTGCCTGTTGCATGGGGCGGAGGGGAGGGGTTTGTCATGGTGGCAGGGCTGGCCCGGAGCGCATGGTGCGGTGTGCCTGCGCGCTACGGTATGGGGGGGATGAGGGGTTGTGGCATCTCATCTTCTGTCCAGTCCTGTGCTGCCCATTCTGCCCGCATGCGCGCCGCAGTGGCGTCCAGATTTTTGTCTACGATAGCCTGCCGGATCTGGCGCATGAGGCGCTGATAATAGGCAATATTATGCCATGTCAGCAGCATGGGGCCCAAAATCTCGTTCGCGCGGAACAGGTGGTGCAGATAGGCACGGCTATGGCGCGTGCAGGCCAGACAGTCGCAATGGGGGGAAATGGGGCGCGCGTCCGTGGCATGGCGGGCGTTGCGCAGGTTGAGTGTTCCCCGCTCGGTATAGGCGCGGGCGGTGCGACCTGCGCGGGTGGGCATGACGCAGTCAAACATGTCCACACCGCGTTGCACACTGCCGAGCAGGTCGTCCGGGGTGCCAACCCCCATAAGGTAACGGGGCTTGTCGGTGGGCATGATGGGGGTGGTGCTGTCCAGCGTTGCGAACATGAGCTCCTGCCCCTCGCCCACAGCCAGCCCGCCAATGGCGTAGCCTTCAAACCCGATGTCGGTCAGGGCTTTTACACTTTCTGCCCGCAGGTCGGTTTCTGTCCCGCCTTGCACAATGCCAAACTGGCCGTAACCCGTGCGCTGCACGTAAGCCTCGCGCGAGCGGGCGGCCCAGCGCATGGACAGGCGCATGGAGGCGGCAATGGCCTCTGGCGGGGCGGGGAGTGCGGGGCACTCGTCAAAACACATGGTAATGGTGGCGTCCAGATCATGCTGGATGCCTGTCGAGCTTTCAGGCGTCAGCCGGTGTTCGGAGCCGTCAATAT
Organism: Acetobacter okinawensis; assembly: GCF_002153655.1. Taxonomy (GTDB): domain Bacteria; phylum Pseudomonadota; class Alphaproteobacteria; order Acetobacterales; family Acetobacteraceae; genus Acetobacter; species Acetobacter okinawensis_A. The sequence continues at coordinate 139,069 of NZ_JOPJ01000002.1, read as the reverse complement.
GGGAGCGGAAGGTCACACCGTCCTGATCCAGCCGTCGCAGGGCCCCCAGCGACATGACCTGAAAGCCCCCCGAATCGGTCAGGATCGGGCCGGACCAGTCCATAAATCGGTGCAGCCCGCCAAGTGCGCGTACCCGTGCCGCGCCGGGGCGGAGCATCAGGTGGTAGGTGTTGCCCAGCACAATGCCTGCTCCGGTGGAGCGCACGGCATCCATGGTCATGGCCTTGACGGTTCCAACCGTGCCTACGGGCATAAAGGTGGGCGTGGCCACGGGGCCGTGGGCTGTGTGCAGCATGCCCGCACGGGCTGCGCCATCAGTACTTTCACAGGTCCAGTGGAAACGGCTCATGGAGTGGTCCTTGTGGGAGAATGACGGGTTGGGGGAGGAAGGCTCAGCGGTCATGAAGACTGCTTGCACACTGGAGCAGGCAGGCATCACCATAAGAATAAAAGCGGTACCCGGTATTAAGCGCATGAGCGTAAACCGCTTTTGCGCGCTCCTGTCCGGCAAAGGCGCAGACCAGCATGAACAGGGTCGAGCGTGGCAGGTGGAAGTTGGTCATCAGCACATCCACTGCCCGGAAACGGTAGCCAGGGCGGATGAAGATCGCGGTCTCCCCCTCAAACGGGTGCACAATGCCATGCTCATCCGCGGCACTTTCCAAAAGGCGCAGGGTGGTGGTGCCTATGGCAATAATCCGCCCCCCTGCCGCCCGTGTGGCGTTAATGCGCTCGGCGGTCTGGGGGGTGATAACCCCGTGCTCGGAGTGCATGTGGTGGTGTGCAATATCGTCCGCACGCACGGGCAGGAATGTGCCAGCCCCCACATGCAGCGTTAATGTGCAGCGCTGGGCACCTGTTGCATCGACTGCGGCCAGTAGTTCGGGCGTAAAATGTAGCCCGGCGGTGGGGGCGGCCACGGCACCTTTGTAGCGTTCAAAAATGGTGGCGTAGTCTTTGCTGTCCTGCGCCGTGGGGCCGTTGGGGCGGTGGATGTAAGGGGGCAGGGCCAGAGCACCCGCAGCCTGCAAGAACGCGTCAAACGCATCTCCCTCGCACGAAAAGCGCAGGTTTGCTCCCCCGCCGGGTTCCAGCGCCATGACCTGAGCCGTCTGGTCAGAATGGGGGAAGGTCAGCGTGTCTCCCACTTTCAGGCGGCGGGCATTGCGTACCAGAACGTGCCATGTGCCATCGGGGCGGATCTGGTCAAGGGTAATGCCAATTCTGGCTTCGCCGCGCAGGGCATGGAGCTGGGCGCGGATGACTGCCGTATTGTTGGCAACCAGCAGGTCCCCCTTGCGCAGGAGCTGAGGCAGGTCGCGCACATGGCGGTCTACCAGCGTATGCGGAGATGTGGCGTCCAGCAGGCGCGCGGCCTCGCGCGGGCGGGCGGGTTCCTGCGCGATCAGGGCTTCGGGGAGGTGGAAGTCAAAATCTTCGGTGCGGTTGCTCATGGTGTGCCGGGTTTACGCAATAGGGGAGCGCAATGCCAGAGGGAAAGGGAAGGCAGCCTCCACATCACGGGGCTTGCGTATATGGCCTGACAGGGCCAGTTTTGGTTTGAAATGGCCAGACAGTTCCCTGTTTGTCCATGAGTTTACATCCATAATAAGGAGACGACCCGGCATGTCCTATGCTCTGCTTGATGCGGCCCGCGTGGCCAAGGCCTCCGGTGTTTCGCTTGGTGTTCTCAAAACCAGTGCCGAAACATCAGAAACCCATGTGCGCAAGGTTGTCATGATCGAACGGATTGAGGCACTGGCGAACGCCGCCGCCGATTCCGGTGAGCGTGTGACCCTGACGTCCGAAGAGTTCTGGCTGATCAGCAAGAACTGGTAAGGGTATGGCCCCATTGTTGTCTGAGCCGTGTATTGAGCGGTCAGGGCGCTGTGGGGCTTACTCCCCTTGATACGGCAAATGTATTGGCGCGCGCGTTTGGTGTGCCAGATGCCCCTGATGCTATTGCAGAAGTCTTGGCAATATCTGGGGCCAAGCGATATTCCATTGCAGGCTGATGGAGATATAGCGGGTTTTGTACCCGTGATGATAAAGGATGCGGAGGCACCGCTCCTTGTTGCAAGTGTTTAAGGATGATGGTGTGCACACGGCAGAATATGTTGGTATGAGATAACTCTATTCTTTGCTTGCTTTACGTTTGTGCAGTCGCGTCTGTCTGGCAAAGGTGCCGGTGCTCGGGGCTAGCGGGTGGCATACTGGTCATCGGGATGTTCCAAGATGATAGTATTCGCACCCGCTATTAAAAACACCTGTAGAGAAGCAAGTTTTTCACCTGTTCAGAGTAGTCCAGCCTTCCCTCCCACCTCCGCTCTGGAGATGAAAGGATGCAGGCTCAGGACGCCGCTTCAAGCAGGGCGGGCAGGTATTGTTCCAGCTTGATGCGTACAGGCATCAGATAGGCGCTAGCCTGATCGCGTGCCAGTTCGCGCAGAACCCTTTGTGCAAAGGCAATGTTTGATTCAAGCGTTGTGGAAAAATCCTTGGGGAAGACAATGTGGTTTGTGGTCTCCCAGTAAGAGCGGGAGCGCGGACCAATAACGGGAGAAAGACCCCAGAATACATCTTCGCCCTGCAACCACTCGCGGCACAGGTCAAACAGCTTGTAGTCAAATACAGGCTGGGTGAAAAAACCGCTGGCTCCCGCTTCTTTTTTGCGGGCGATATCTTCCAGCTCTTTCCACGGTGCGCGGCGGTAGGGGTCGAATGCTGCGTAGATTTTAAGGTGTGGCGCTTCCCTGCGGTAGCGGCGGATAATGCTTTCCGTGCTGTTGGGGTATGTGCGCATGGACAGGTCGGCTGGGGGGTCTCCATGCACGACCAGAATTTCCTCCAGCCCTTCCTGCGCGGCGCCGGGCAGGGGGGCGTCGGGTGCAATGTCTATGGCGCGGATGTGCGGTATAACGTGGGGGAAGGTCGGGCGCAGCAGGGCCGCTGCATCCCAGCTCCGTAGGGGAAAGCGCATCAGGTCGGGGATGTTGAGCGTATCTGCCACGGGGAAAACGGTTTTAACCGTTTCCACATCCTGTGCCAAAGATTCGGCCGAGCGGGGGATCAGTTCAACGCACAGGCGGTTCAGGCTCATTCGGCTTGCCCCCTGATCTGCATCTGCGCGGCTGTGAGTGTGTTCTTGAGCAGGCAGGCAATGGTCATGGGGCCAACACCGCCCGGTACGGGGGTAATGCGCCCGGCAACCTGAACAGCCTCGTCAAACGCCACGTCGCCGACAAGGCGGGTTTTGCCGTTTGCTGTCTGGGTGCGGGTAATGCCCACATCAATGACCGTAGCGCCGGGTTTGATCCAGCTTCCCCGGACCAGCTCGCGGCAGCCGGTGGCTACAACCAGAATATCGGCCTCGCGGGCAAGGGCTGCGGTGTCGCGCGTGTGAATATGGGCAATGCTGACCGTGCAGCCTTCGCCCAGCAGCAGCAGCGCCATGGGTTTGCCCACAAGGTTGGAAGCACCAATAACCACGGCGTGCTTGCCCTTCATATCCCCAAGCTGGTCGCGTAGCAGCAGCAGGCACCCAAGCGGGGTGCAGGGCACAATACCGGGCAATTCAACCGCAAGGCGGCCTGCGTTGACCTCGCCCAGACCATCCACATCCTTGTCAGGGGCAATGGCGTTGGTAATACGGCGTGCATCCAGCCCTTTGGGGAGGGGGAGCTGCACCAGAATACCATGAATTTCCGGGTCATTGTTCAGCCGCCCGATCAGGGTCAGCAACTCGGTCTCTGACGTGGTCTCGGGGAGCATGTGCATGAAGGAGCGCATGCCTGCATGGTGTGTCTGAATAGCCTTGTTTTTGACGTACACCTCGCTTGCCGGGTCGTTGCCCACCAGAATGACGGCCAGTCCGGGGGTTACGCCATGCTGGTCGTGGAAGGCCAGAACATCCTCACGGATCTGCTGGCGCAATGTTGCGGCAAAGGCCTTGCCATCGATCAGGGTTGCCTGATGCTCGGAGGGGAGGGAGGAGGATGTGCTCATCAGTTCTGTGCCGGTCCGGTCGCGTAAACAGGTGGGAAAAGATCACGCGGGCATACGCAAAAAAACGCGTGTCGACAATCTCTGGCCCCAGACGTTCCGGTTTGTGACGTTGGCGTGTGGGGCTGATGTGCGGGGTTACAGCGCATCGGGGGCGCTGTCCTGCCTGTAGGGGGTCAGTGCGCTCAGGCTCTGGGCTTCGGCCAGTATGGCGGGGCGTTCCGCGTGCAAAAAACTTTCAACGGCTTCACGTAGGGCCGGGTTTTGCAGCCAGTGGGCGGAGTGGGTGAGGGTGGGCTGGTAGCCACGCTGGATTTTGTGTTCGCCCTGAGCGCCTGCCTCCACACGTTGCAGGCCGTGGGCTATGGCAAAATCTATGGCGCGGTAATAGCAGAGCTCAAAATGTAGAAAAGGCCAGTTGCCCACACAGCCCCAGTTACGGCCGTAAAGGGTGTTAGTGCCCATAAGGTTGAGTGCTGCGGCAACGGGTGTTTGTCCGTTGCGGGCGATCATAAGCACCACCCGCTCCCCCAGACGCTGCGCCATAAGGGGGAAAAACTCGGCGCTCAGGTAAGCGCTGCCCCATTTGCGGTCGATCGTATTGCGGTAAAATGCGTAAAAGGCCTGCCAGTCCGCCGGTGTTATGTCAGACCCTTGCAGGATTTCAAATGTCAGGCCCGCGGCATTGGCGTCCCGCCGTTCCCGCTTGATGCTTTTGCGTTTACGTGCAGACAGCGTGGACAAAAAATCGTCGAATGTTGCGTAACCTCTGTTGTGCCAGTGGTATTGCAGACCAAGGCGGGGTAGCCAGCCCTGCTGGTGCAGCACCGTACTTTCTGCCTCGGTGCAGAAGGTGATATGGGCGGAGGACAGGCCGGTATCCGCACAGATCTGGCGGAGCGCATCGGCCATGACAGCGGCTGTCTCGGGTGGGGCGTTGGGGTGGCACAGCAGCCTTGGGCCGGGGGCTGGGGTAAAGGGTACGGCAATCTGGAGCTTGGGGTAGTAGCGCCCCCCCGCCGCCTCAAACGCGCGGGCCCAGCCCTGATCGAACACATACTCACCCCATGAATGGCTTTTGAGGTAAGCAGGGCAGACTGCGGCCAGTTGCCCGTCTGGGCTATGCAGGCTGACATGGCGGGGGATCCACCCGCTTGTGCGCCCGGTGGAGCCACTGTCTTCCAGTGCGCTTAGAAAATCATGGCTGACAAATGGGTTGTCCGGCCCTGCACATTGCGCCCAATCCTTTGCTGGAATGTTGTGAATGCGGTCATGCAGGGCAACGGACCAGTCAGCCATCAGGTTTTGTCCACGCGGTCAGGCGATTTCAAACAGACCTTCCACTTCCACCGGCGCGTCCAGCGGCAGGGAGGGTACACCAACGGTCGAGCGGGCATGGCGCCCTGCATCCCCAAAGACGGCAACCGCCAGATCGGATGCCCCGTTCATGACCGAGGCATGGGCCGTAAAGTCGGGTGTGCAGGCAATAAAGCCACCCAGACGCACCACGCGCTTAACCCGGGCAAGGTCGCCCACCGCAGCCTGAACCTGTGCGATCACGTTGATCATGCTGTAACGCGCGGCTTCTACGGCTGTGTCCACATCCACTGTGCCACCCAGCTTGCCGGTCGCGAACAGCTTGCCATTGTGCAGCGGCAACTGGCCGGACACGACCAGCAGCGAACCAGTTTGCACACAGGCGACATAGTTTGCCACGGGGGCTGCGGGTGTGGGCAGGTCAATACCCAGTTCGGCCAGACGGGATTGGGGAGTGCTCATCGCGTTGTGTTCCGTTCCTTGTCAAAAAAACCGGGCCTAGCAAACCAGCCGCAGGTTGCGCCGTGGGCGGGTAGGCTGCGTATCGTCTCCCTCGGGCAGGTCCAGTGGCAGCAGCGGGTCCGGCTCGGACGCGCTGTCCTGATGGGGGCCGTCGGGCAGGCGTCTGTCCAGATAGGTGTCGGACAGGGCCCTGAAGGCGTAGTCCAGCATGGAAGTGGCATAGGAGGCAACCGGGTCTCCCTCCACGGTGCCAGCCGGGCCAAAGCAGGAATAGGCAAAGTTTTCCACATAGGCTTCCAGCGGTGCGCCATATTGCAGGCCGATGCTGACTGCGTCCCCAAAGCTTTCCATCAGTCCGCGCACCATCGGGCTCTCACGCGTGGGGGTAAGTGTGAGCTCCCCTAGTGTGCCGTCCTCGTATTCTCCGGTGCGCATGAACAGGCGGTGCCCGCCAATGGTGGTTTTTTGTGTAAAACCGCCATGCCGTGCGGGCAGAATCCGCCGCATCCCACGCTCCAGCCTCAGCCGCACAGGCGTGGGCAGGGTTTCTGGCCGTGCGGGCATGCGGTCGGCAAAGCCGGTGAGCGCGCGATACATGGCCAGATGTGCCTTGGGGCCGGGCTGGGGGAGCACAGTCTCGCCCGCAAGGGCTGCGGCCAGAGCGGTTTCTACCGTAAAACCGCGGATATCCAGCCGTTGCCGGGTGCTGTTGGCCAGCCGTCCATCGGGGCGGAGCATGGAAAAAACAGGGGCGAGCCCACAGGATTCCACTCCAAGCAGGCCATCTATGGGGTTGGGGGTGGAGAACCCGGTCTCGATCGGGGCTACGGGGGCAAGGGTTTCCACTGCAGCTTCGTTCCAGACTGCGCGCAGGGTCTCGCCCAGACCGGGGAGCACGGTGCGCACGGGGGGAAGGGGCAGGGACTCCGGGCCACGTCCGGCATGGGCGGTCAGTGTGGCCAGTGCCGTAATGGCGCAGGCGGCGGCCCGGCCATCCTCGCTGTCATAATCCAGACCGACTCCGGCCAGGCAGGCATCCATGTTGGTCAGCAGGATGTCTCCTGCTGTTATGGCCTGCATGGGGGGCGTGTCCGTTCCGGCGGAGGGGCTGGGTGCGAACAGGTCGGGCAGGGGCAAATCCCCATTGCGCTGGTCCGCCATATTGAGCGCTGCCTGACGCAGGACCGCACAGATGAGCTTGAGAGCCGCAACAAAGGTGCGGGCGGCAAAGCCCTCTCCGGGGGAGACAAAGCTCGCCAGATTGACCACAAAGCCTGCGGGCCGGTCGAACGCGCAATGCCACACGGCTTCCACCGGGGCGGCCTGCCGTGTGAGCAGCAGCCAGACCAACGAGCGCGCGGAGGCCTCGTCCGGTGCCAGTGCGCTGATCCAGCGCGAGGCAAGGGCGGGCAGGTCGATCGGGTCGTCCCCCGGCACAAGCTGGGCGAGCGCGGACGCGGCGTCCACATCCCACTCTGCGGGCAGGGTCACGGAGCGAAGGGGTGCGTCCGGGTCTGCTGCGGCCTCCAGTGTGCTCATCAGCACACCGTTCCAATGGCGTCTGGCTGTTGTCATGCAGGCATGTTACCGCCGTGCGCACAGGCAGCGGAACCCGACAAAACACGTCGCGGACGCCGTTATCACCCTGCAAAATGAGGATATGGGGGATAACTTTTGTCGCGCCCTGCTCGCGCGCGGTTGATCGGGCGATTTGCGATAAAACATGGACCACGGGCTGTGCGGAGTCCTATCATCCAGCCATGGCAAATTTCGGAACATGGCTGCATACGCGCCGGAAGGGGCGGTTGATTGGCAAGGATGCCGATGGCCGCAGTTATTATGAATCAACCGGCCCGGCCCGCAAGGGTGGCGGCATGGAGCGCCCCGAGCGTTGGGTGATCTACCATAAGGGGGAGGATGCCTCCGCCGTGCCCGCTGAGTGGTGGGGCTGGCTGCACCATACGCTGGATGCCCCCATTGCGCAGGCCGAGCGTAAGCCATGGCAGTTGCCCCACCAGCCAAACATGACCGGCACAGCCCAAGCTTACCACCCGCAGGGAAGCCTGTACGCAACCGGCCAGCACCCGCCCGCAACCGGTGATTATGAGGCATGGACGCCCGAGGGTACGTCCGAGGCGTGATTTGCTGCGCATTCCCTGTTAGAGTGGTCTGTCTTATCAGGGAGTGTACGTAAGTTCATGGCATCGGCAATGGCGGAAAAATCACGGCGCAGTCTGGCGGAGCTTCTGACCGGCACAGCCGTGCTGGTGGGGCTGGCAGGTATGCTGGCCGCAGCAGTGGTCGGTGAGGGCCGCAAGACGGATACGGTCGGGTATCAGCTCAGCGCAGATTTTGCGCATGTTGACGGCTTGAGTGTCGGCTCGGATGTGCGGCTGGCAGGCGTGACCATTGGCACCGTGCAGAGCGAGAGCGTTAACCCGCAGACGTTCAGGGCCCATGTGGTCTTTACCGTGCGCCCGGACATCCACCTTTCGGCGGATACGGCGGCCATTATTACCAGCGACAGTCTGCTGGGCGGCAAATACATTGCACTCTCCCCCGGAGGGGATGACAAAACCCTGTCCGCAGGTGCGACGATCAGCCAGACTCAAGGCTCGATCAGTCTGGAACAGCTTTTGAGCAAGTTCATTTTCTCCGTGACCGATACGCTGACCCGCGCCAACAAGGATGCGGCAGGGGCGCAGGGTGGAGCCAGTGGCGCGCCCGCGCCCTGAAACGAACATAAAACCGGTTTAGCATAAACAGAGTGATGATAAGGCGGACACAATGACGGCGTTGCGCATATGGCCGCAAGAGGACGGGCAACCCGTGACGTGCCAGGAAAAACTGCGGATGCTGGAAGAAAACTGGCAGGAAGTGCAGCAGGTTCTGGCCGATGCGTTTGAGGATGCAGTGTTGATGGGGGTGAGTGAGCAGGTCATGCGTGAACGTCTGGCGGAACTGGTGTCCTCCCTTGCGTCCCCCAAGGTGGGCCGGGCATGACGGTGCAGGTCTGGCGGCGCAGGTGCCGCCTGCTTGGTGCGGGGCTTGTGTCCTCCCTTGGCTGTGTGGCGTCGGTCTGGGCTGCGGGTACGCCTCTTGCACCCCCGGCTGTTTACCCTGCTGGCACATGGCAGGGTAAGGGTACTGCGGTTGTGCGTGTGCTCGACCGGCTGGATGCCCATGTGGAAGTGCTGTCCGTGCCAGTCGGTGGGGAGGCAAAACACTACAAAAATCTGGATATTCTGGCCCGTCGCTGCCTCCAGCGCCCGCCAACCCGTGCGCCTGACGCAGCAGCTTGGCTGGAAATACAGGATACACACCCCGGAGGGGCGGCCTTTAAAGGCTGGATGCTGGCCGCCGAACCCGGGCTCGGGGTGCTGGAAAGCTCCGTCTATGATGTGCGCATGGTGCGCTGCGAAGGTGACGATATGGCGCCTTTCCTGCCACCATTGGCCAAGCCGGTAGCACCTCCCCCCCTGCCGGAATCTGCCTCTGTGCAGGATGGTGCAGGTGTCGGGGCTGCCTCCCCCACACCGCCGGGTCTTGTGGCGCCATCTGCTCCACCCCGACCCGCAGCGCCTGATAACGCCAACCCGTTCCAGCCCGATAGTGACGGGGCGTATTAAGGCGCAGGCCTGAAAGATTGTTGACGTAGCGCCAAACGCGGCATGTGTTTTTTGTCTGGCGCTAGACAGAAAAGTAAAGAGGTACGTTGTGTTTGGTTCTTCCTTTACGCAGGACAGCCGTTTTAAAATTCCGCCCCTGAGTCAGGCAGCTTTCCTGCTCGATTTTGACGGTACACTGGTGGACATAGCCCCCACGCCCGAGGCGGTTGTGGTCCCCCCCGGCCTGCTGGAAACCCTGAGTCACCTGCGCGCCGCCTGTGGGGATGCGCTGGCCATTATTTCCGGTCGTCCGATTGAGCAGATTGACCAGTTTTTGGGCGACGTACCCTTTGCGGTTGCGGGGGAGCATGGTGTGACCATTCGCCACCGTCCCGGCGGTCCTGTTGAGCGGGCGGTGCTGCCCACCATGCCGCAGCGCTGGCTTGTGCAGGCATCGGACCTGCTGGCAACCCTGCCGGGTACGCGGCTTGAGCATAAGCAGGGTGGCTTTGTGCTGCACTACCGCGCTGCGCCGGAAAAAGCCGAAGTTCTGCGCCAGACAGCCGAGCGCTGGGTGCGGGAGTCCGATGGCGCGTTTACGCTCCAGCCTGCAAAAATGGCGTGGGAAATCCGCCCGGCCGGGGTGGATAAAGGCTATGCCGTATCCCTGTTGATGGAAACCACCCCGTTTGCCGGACGTAAACCTATCTTTGTCGGTGACGATGTAACAGATGAGGACGGCATGGCCGCTGTCCATCGTATGGGGGGGGCTTTTTTCCGTATTCCTGCGGATTTCCCTACCCCTTCGGTGTTTCGGGCCTGGCTGGCGTCCCTTGTCGCGGGAAGGGGGTGAGGCATGCAGAGGCTGGTCATTGTTTCCAACAGGGTACCAGCAATACGTGACCGCAAACAGCCCGCAGGGGGCTTGGCTGTGGCGCTCAGGGACGCAATACGTGACCGCCCGACCCTGTGGTTTGGCTGGTCCGGGCAACAGGTAGCGGACTGTGCGGACAGACCACTGGGCATGGATACGGTGGGTCATGTTACTTATGCGACCATAGCGCTGACCCATAAGGAATATAACGGGTTTTATCAGGGCTATTCCAACGCCGTTCTGTGGCCGCTGTGCCATTACCGTGCCGGGCTAATGAACTATAATCGGCACGACCAGCAGATTTACATCAACGTCAACACCCTGTTCGCCAACAGGCTGGCCCCTTTGCTGGAGTCAGATGACATGGTCTGGGTGCATGATTACCATCTGTTCCCCCTTGGCAGAATTTTGCGTGGGCTCAAGGTCAAGGCGCGTATCGGTTTTTTTCTGCACATTCCTTTTCCGCCGTGGAGCCTCATGCGCTCCCTGCCCGCTGCTGCGGCCCTTATGCGGGCACTGCGCGCGTATGATGTGATTGGCGTGCAGACCGAGGATGATGCTCGTAATATGAACGAGGCCTTTGCCGTTCTGGGTATTCCCGCACGGGCGCGCGTTTTTCCCATTGGTATTGACCCCGACAGTTTTGCCACCTGCGCGCGTGAGGGGCAGGGGTTACCGCAATTGCGGCGCCTGCAGCAGGACCTGCGTGGTATGCCGCTGATTATTGGCGTGGACCGTATGGATTATTCCAAAGGTCTGCCAGAGCGTTTGCGGGGGTATGATACGTTCCTCAAGCGCTACCCGGAATACAGGGGCAAGGTGGTGTATCTCCAGATCACTCCTGTCTCACGCGGGAGTGTGCCGGAATACCAGAGCCTGCGTGCCGAGCTGGACCAGCTTGTGGGGCATATTAACGGCACCTATGGCGCGTTTGACTGGACCCCTGTGCGCTACCTGACACACCCGCTTCCGCGCGAACTGCTTGCGGCATTTTTCCAGTTGTCCAGTGCAGTACTTGTCACCCCACTGCGTGACGGGATGAACCTTGTGGCCAAGGAATATGTTGCCGCCCAGCTTGCGGACAATCCGGGAGTACTCATTCTGTCCCGCTTTGCCGGGGCCGCGGCGGATATGGACGACGCCTTGCAGGTTAACCCACATGATTCGGACGAAATTGCAACAGCCCTGCACAAGGCGCTAAGTATGTCTGCCTCCGAGCGTAAGGTACGCTGGGAGCGGTTGCGTACGGATGTGTGGCGCGTAACGGCCGCAAGCTGGGCGCGGTCATTTATCGCAGCGTTATCCGAGGTCCGAACCGCATGAGACAGAATACCCGGCAAAGTGTGCTTGCGCTTTTAATGATCATGGCGGGTTTTTCTGCCCTGGGCGTTGCCTGGTGGACGCAGCACGAGCTTGGGATCATGCCGTGTGAGCTTTGCCTGTGGGAGCGCTGGCCGTGGCGCGTGCTGGTTGTGCTGGGGGTTATGGTGCCTGTTCTGCCCAGTAAGTGGGGGCGTGTGGTTTTGTGGCTGTGCGCGCCTGTGCTGCTGGTGGCGGAGGGGCTTGCCATCTGCCACGCTGGGGTTGAGTGGAAGTGGTGGCCAAGCCCGTTCCCCGCTTGCCATGCAGCCCATGTTGTCGGGCGTACATTGGCTGAGCGCTGGGCATCCATGCCGCTGGTTCCTTCCAAACCTTGTGATGCACCCACATATCTTATCCCCGGCCTGCCTGTTTCCATGGCGGTTATGGGGGGGGTGTTCACGCTTGTTGTGTTTGTTGCGTGGAGCACGGGTATGGTCTGGAGCAAAAACAACAGGCGTTTTTAAAGGATTTTTTTAACTCCCATGTGCTGTGGTGCGCGGGGAGATATTCTGTTTAAAAAATACGTCAGGAATAAAGAATGTTTTTTATTCCTGCGTGTGGGCCTGCATGACGGCTTGCGCAATATAAAACAGACGCTCGCTGGCCTGTGGGCCAAGTTTGCGAATGGCATCATAACTGAACCAGCGGACTTCCTGTGCGTCATCCCCCGCAATGGGGGTGCCAAGGGCAGGCTGTGGCTCGGTGCAGAGCACAGCCAGAATAAGGTAGTGAAAAGCCAGCGTACCATCTGGCGCATAATGCACACTGTCAAACACATCAATGAGCGATGTTGCCTGCGCAGAGAGAGCCGTTTCTTCCATCAGTTCGCGCTCTGCTGCGTGGAAAAAGGTCTCCCCTCCTTCCACTTTGCCGCCGGGAAAACCCCATAACCCCGCATCGGGGGGATTGGAGCGTCGGACAAGCAGAAAATCGCTGTCACGGCGGACAATGGCCAGCACACCAGCACGGGGAAACACAGGAGATGCGTGAGCGTTCATGGCTGTGTAGTGTAGAACGGCCTGTATGCAGGTCAACCTATCTTTGCAGTTCTGCACTGCATTGCTGCCCATATGCCGTGTTGCATGCAAACTGTGTGACAAGCATGCTGTTATCGGCAGGTCAGAGATATTCAGGGAGAAAGAGAACGTGGCTGCGGAATTCATGACAATTGAGGGCATTGCCAAACCGGTCTCGCGCGTGGCGCTGGGTACATGGGCCATGGGGGGCTCCATGTGGGGTGGCGCTGATGACGAGAACGCGGCAAAAACAATCGATAAAGCACTCGATGTCGGGATCAATCTGATTGATACAGCCCCAGTCTATGGTTTTGGTCATTCGGAGGAAATTCTGGGCAAGGCTTTACAGGGGCGGCGTGACAGGGTGGTGCTGGCTACCAAAGTGGGGCTGAACTGGCAGAATGGTCAGGTCTTCCGCGATAGCAGAAAAGCACGGGTGGAGGCGGAACTGGACGCATCGCTCAAGCGGCTGCATACGGACCATATCGACCTGTACCAGGTGCACTGGCCAGACCCCCAAACCCCGTTTGAGGAGACCGCACGCGCGCTGGAAAAAAGTGTGCAAAGCGGCAAGGTCCATGCTCTTGGCCTGAGCAATTTCTCGCCTGAACAGATGGACGAATTTCGTAAATTTGCGCCGGTGGCAAGCATTCAGCCGCCGTATAATCTGTTTGAGCGCGAGATTGAAAAAGATATTCTGCCTTATGCGGTCAGGAACAATCTTGCGGTGCTGGCCTATGGTCCGCTGTGCCGTGGGCTTTTGTCGGGCAAAATGACCGCAGAGCATGTTTTTACCGGGGATGATCTGCGCAAGGTGGACCCCAAGTTCCTACAGCCCCGTTTCAACCAGTATCTGAACGCGGTGCAGGGGCTTGCAACCATTGCGGAGCAGCACGGCAAAAGCCTGCTGGCTCTGGCTATTCGCTGGGTGCTGGACCGTGGGCCGACCATTGCCCTATGGGGGGCCAGAAAGCCCGAGCAGATCACAGCCGTGCAGGACGCTTTTGGCTGGGCGCTGAGTGCAGACGACATGGCTGCCATTGACGCGGTTGTGGCGCAACATGTGACCGACCCGGTCGGGCCGGAGTTCATGGCGCCCCCTGCACGCTCCTGAGCCAGTCTGCCTCCCCGGATTTTTCTGGGGAGGTGCCGGGTGTGGCGTGGTTGGCTTTGCTCCCTTGCGCCGGAGCGCAGAGTTGCCCATCTTATCGGGTATGGGTGCTTCATCTTCTTCCACCACGCCTTCGGCAGCGTTGCCGTCGCGGGGTAAAAAACGGGCTTCTCTGAGCGAGCGGGCTGCAAGCCTGCCGCCGGTTACTTTTGTGCCGGAGCAGCAGTCCCCCCGCCCACGCCTGCGCCGGATGGAGGTTGTCTCTGAATATGAGCCAGCGGGCGATCAGCCACAGGCGATCAAGGAGCTTGTCGCCGGTGTGGAAGGGCAGGAGCGCGATCAGGTTCTGTTAGGGGTTACGGGGTCGGGCAAGACCTTCAGCATGGCCAAGGTGATCGAAGCCACACAGAAGCCAACCCTTATTCTTGCACCCAACAAAACACTGGCCGCCCAGCTTTATGGGGAGATGAAGCAGTTTTTCCCCAATAATGCCGTGGAATATTTTGTCAGTTACTACGATTATTACCAGCCCGAAGCCTATGTGCCGCGCTCGGACACCTATATCGAAAAAGACAGCCAGATTAACGAGCAGATCGACCGTATGCGCCACGCCGCCACGCAGGCGCTGCTAGAGCGTAATGATGTGATTATCGTTGCCTCTGTCTCCTGCATTTACGGTATTGGCTCGGTGGAAACCTATGCACGCATGGTGGTCAAGCTGGAGCTGGGGGGCGAGATTGATCGCGACAAGCTGATTAAAAGTCTGGTGGAACTGCAATACCGCCGGAACGATGCGGCCTTTACGCGTGGTGCATTCCGTGTGCGTGGGGAGAGCGTGGATATTTTTCCCGTGCAGAACGAGGACAGGGCGTGGCGCGTCTCGCTCTTTGGTGACGAGGTGGACGGGATTATCGAGTTTGACCCGCTCACTGGAGAAAAAACGGCTGATTTGCAGGAAATTACCATATACGCCAACAGCCACTACGTGACCCCGCGCCCCACCCTTAACCAGGCCATAAAAGGCATAAAGCACGAACTGCGCACCCGGCTGGACCAGTTTACAAAGGATGGTAAACTGCTTGAGGCCGAGCGGCTGGACCAGCGCACCACGTTTGATCTGGAGATGCTGGAAACCACAGGCGTGTGCAAGGGAATTGAGAATTACTCCCGCTACCTGTCCGGTCGCAAACCGGGGGACCCGCCACCCACCCTGTTTGAATACCTGCCCGCAGATGCTTTGCTGATTGTGGATGAAAGCCACGTGACTGTCCCCCAGATCGGGGGCATGGAGCGTGGAGACTTTGCGCGCAAATCCATTCTGTCAGACTTCGGGTTTCGTCTTCCCTCGTGTCTGGATAACCGGCCTCTCAATTTTGCGGAGTGGGATACGTTCCGCCCCCAGACAATTTTTGTCAGCGCAACCCCCGGCCCGTGGGAAATGGAACGCACGGGCGGCGTGTTTGCCGAGCAGGTCATCCGCCCCACGGGGCTGATCGACCCTGTTACGATTATCCGCCCCGTGGAACATCAGGTCGATGACCTGCTGGCCGAATGTCGGGAGACCATAGCCAAGGGTAGTCGTGTGCTGGTGACCACCCTGACCAAGCGCATGGCCGAAGACCTGACCGACTATATGAATGAGGCGGGTATTCGCGTCCGCTATCTGCACTCTGATGTGGATACGCTGGAGCGGATCGAAATTATTCGTGATCTGCGCATGGGCGCGTTTGATGTGCTCATCGGCATCAACCTGCTGCGTGAGGGCTTGGATATTCCCGAATGTTCGCTGGTGGCCATTCTGGATGCGGACAAGGAGGGCTTCCTGCGCTCACGCACGTCACTTATCCAGACCATTGGCCGTGCCGCCCGTAACGTGGACGGCCGCGTGCTGCTGTATGCGGATAAAATGACCGACTCCCTGACCTATGCGGTGGAGGAAACCGCACGGCGCAGGGAAAAGCAGATGGCGTGGAACGAGGCGCACGGCATTACCCCCCAGAGTGTGCGCAAACATATTGGTGATATTGTCGGCTCCGTGTTTGAGCAGGACTATGTGACCGTCGCCCCGGATGAGGATGCAGGCGTGGCCGAGTTTGTAGGCCAGGACCTGAGTGCGACCATTGCCGGGCTGGAAAAGCGGATGCGTGATGCCGCAGCCGAACTGGAGTTTGAGACCGCAGGCCGCCTGCGTGATGAAATCAAACGGCTGGAAGCGCTCCAGCTTGGGCTGGATGTGCCTGTTCCGCCAAAGGCAGGGCAGGGGACCGGGCGCAAAAAAACAGGCAAGGAACAGGTGCCCCGCCCACTAGGGCCGGGAGGCGGTGGGTATGAGCCAAAACCGGGCAAGGGGCGCGGCAGACGGCGGGCCTGATAGGGGCTCTTGTCTATGGGGCGCAACCCTTCTACCGTTTCGGCGGTTAACAGGTTCACTTTCGCGGACAACAGGGTATGACCACGCCACACGCAACCATCCGACCCGACTACGCGGCATTAACGCAGGCGCCCGTCTGCGCAGAGCCCTATACGCACATCATGGTGCCGCATTTTATTCGCAAGGATGATCTGCCCGAACTGTTTGCAAGTCTGCCACAGATCAACTCGGGTGGGTCGTTCCCGCCCCAGTCGCTCAGCCTGTCCCCCCTTGTGCAGGCACTGGTGCGGGAGATGGAAGGCCCGGAACTGCGGCGCATCATTGCCGACAAGCTTGGTCTTGATCTGGATAATGCGCCCTCCATGCTGACCATCCGTGGTCGCACGCGGGAGAAGGACGGACGCATCCACACGGACTCTACAGCCAAGCGGGTCACCATTCTGCTCTACCTCAACCCCGCAGGGCCGGGGTGGGAAAAACAGGAAGGCTGCCTGCGTCTGCTCCGCAGCCCCGATGATCTGGAGGACTACGCCAAGGAGGTGCAGCCCGTGGATGGCACATTGCTGATCTTCCCCAATGGCCCCACCACATGGCATGGCCACAAGTCGTTTGTCGGCTCGCGCTATACCATCCAGCTTAATTACATGACCGAGGACGCCAAGGCCCGTTCCGAACTCAGGCGGCACAAGCTGTCTGCTCTGGCCAAAAAACTGCCATTGCCCGGTATGGGGTATTAGACGTTTTTTTCGCGCGGGTTTTCACAGGACACAGGATTTTTCATGATTTTTCGTAAAACCACCATTTCCCGCGCAAGGGCGCTGGCGCTTGTTTCCGCTCTGGCTTTGTGCGGCAGTGCGCTTTCGCCCGTTGGTGCGTTTGCACAGGCGGCAGCGCCGGGCATGCCGTCCACCCTTGTGCCGCCTGCGCTCAGCAGCGCACAGGTGGTGCGGGCAACCCTGCCCAATGGCCTGAAGGTTGTAATCGTTCCCAACCGGCTGGCACCTGTGGTGACAACGGAAATCAACTATCTGGTGGGTTCGGCGGAAGCGCCTGCGGGCTTTCCCGGCACGGCGCACGCGCTTGAACACATGATGTTCCGGGGTAGCAAAGGGCTGGACAAGGACCAGCTTGCCGCTGTGGGTACGCGCCTTGGCGGGAGCTATAACGCGGACACGACCGAGGACGTCACCCAGTATTTTTACACGGCTCAGGCACGGGACCTGCCTGTCCTGCTCAGAATAGAAGCCCTGCGCATGAGCGCACTGACCCTGTCGGAGGCAGACTGGAGCAAGGAGCGCGGCGCGATCGAGCAGGAAGTCTCGCGCGATCTGTCCAGCCCTGCTTACCTGTATCTTGAGCAGTTGCAGGCCATTTTGTTTGCAGGCACACCGTACGAGCATGACGCACTGGGCACGCGCCCTTCCTTTGACAAGACAAAAGCGGCTGACCTGCGGGCATTTTACGAAAAATGGTACGCACCCAACAATGCCGTTCTGGTCATTGTGGGGGACGTCAATCCGGTGACCACCTTGCAGTTGGTGGAAGAAACATTTGGCAGTGTTCCACGTAAAACATTGCCCGCCCGCCACACGGTAAAGCCCGTTCCGCCACCAGCCAAAACGCTTACGCTGGCAACGGATTACCCGGTGGGGTTTGCAACGCTTGCCTTCCCCATGCCCGGCTCTTCGGCGGCGGATTATGCCACTGCAGATGTGCTGTCCGATGTGCTGTCCAGCCAGCGTGGGGCGCTGTATGATCTGGTGCCACAGGGCAAGGCGCTGTTTGCCGGGTTTGAATACGCGCCCAAAAAGGAGGCAGGCTTCGGGCTGGCTCTGGCGGCCTTCCCCAAGGGCGGGGATGCTGCAAAAACTATGGCAGACATGCGCGCGGTGCTGGAAAATATCCGCAAAAATGGTGTTCCGGCTGATCTGGTGGAAGCGGCCAAACGGCGGGAAATTGCACAAATGCAGTTTGCCGCCAATTCGGTCAGTGGTCTGGCCTCCACGTGGTCTACGGCCCTTGCGTTTCAGGGGCTGGATGCACCGGGGGATCTGGTGGCCGCCTATCAGGCTGTGACACCAGAGGCGGTTAACAAGCTGGCGGCAACCCTGCTTAACCCGGCCCATGCCGTCTCGGCCGTGCTAACGCCCGAAAGTTCGGGCAAGCCGGTATCGGGCAAGGGGTTCGGGGGGGCGGAATCCTTTGCGTCCTCCCCCGACAAGCCTGTCAAACTGCCTGACTGGGCAGAAAAGGCGCTGCTCAAGCTCGACAAGCCCGAACCGACTCCGCAGCC
Organism: Acetobacter okinawensis; assembly: GCF_002153655.1. Lineage (GTDB taxonomy): Bacteria > Pseudomonadota > Alphaproteobacteria > Acetobacterales > Acetobacteraceae > Acetobacter > Acetobacter okinawensis_A. The sequence continues at coordinate 120,653 of NZ_JOPJ01000002.1, read as the reverse complement.
GTATGTCAGCACCCTGTCCAACGGGATCAGGCTGATTGTCTGGCCGTCGCACGTCAGCCACACCGTTCAGGTCAGTGGTCAGGTGCGGACCACTCCCTCCTTGCAGCAGCCCGCAGGGCAGGATGGGGTGAACGATGTAACAGAGGCCCTGTTCTCCTACGGGACCACCCGGTATGACCGTCTGGCCTTCCAGAAGGCGCTGGACGATATTCCAGCGTGGGAGAGTGCGGGGAGTGCGTTCTCCCTACAGGTGCTCACACCTGATTTTGCAAAGGGTGTGGCCCTTCTGGCAGAGAATGAGTTGCATCCCGCTTTTGGGGAAAAGGATTTTCAGGTTGTGCGCCAGCAGGCAGCACAGGCGCAGGCGGGGGAACTGCTCTCGCCCGAACATCTGTTCAGCCGTGCCATAAAAATGGCGGTCCTGCCCCCCAAAGACCCCACCCTGCGCGAGGCCACACCACAATCGATTATGAGTGTGACGCGTGATGACGTGCTGGCCTATTATAAAAAGGTCTGGCGGCCGGATGTCACGACTATTGTTGTGACGGGGGATGTCTCCCCCGAAAAGGCGCAGGCCGTTATGGAGCAGGCGTTCGGGGGGTGGAAAGCCGAAGGACCCACCCCTGATATTGACCTGCCAGCCGTGCCCCTGAGCAAGGCGTCCCATGCGCTGGTGCCGGACAAGAGCAGTGTGCAAGATGAGGTGGTTCTGGCCGAAACACTCGGCCTGACCGCAGCCCAGCCTGACCACTTTATGCTCCAGTTGGGGAACGAGGTCTTGGGGGGTGGTCTGTTCTCCTCACGTCTGTACCGCGACCTGCGTGTTAAAACAGGGTATGTTTACACTGTGGGCAGTGCGTTTGAGTGGGGGCGTACCCGTGGCCTGTATACGGTCAATTATGGCGCAGACCCCGATAAGGTCGGCAAGGCGCAGGCCGCTGCGGTGCGTGACATCAAAGCCATGCAGTCTGCCCCTCCATCTGATGATGAACTGGCTCTGGCCAAGGCGTCACTCTTGCGGAGCATTCCTCTGGCCCGCGCCAGTCTGGACCGGATTGCAGCACAGTACCTGCACCTGACCGAACTGGGGCTGCCGCTGGATAATGCGGACCGTGGCGCACAGGCTTACTACAACGCAACCGGCGCGGACGTGCAGGCAGCGTTTGGCAAGTGGATACGCCCGGATGACCTGTCATCCATTGTCAAAGGTCCTGCGCCCGCACCGTAAAAAGTAAAACCTGCATAAACGGTTGAGCATGAGCGGCGGAAAGTTTTTCTTTCCGCCGTTTTTTGTGGGGTAAGGCTAGAATACGCTGTTGAACGCCACCTGCGGTGACACGTCAAAATTGGTGTTATGCCCAGCAAAATAGGTGGAAACACCAGCAATCACCCCAAAGTTGGGCGACCAGCTATATTCAACAGCCGGAGCGATCTGCCAGTCGCCTGACGACTGGGCAATGGTATCCACCTTCTGGCCTGTGGCTGTTGTGCCGCGTACATGTGCGCCGTTAGCCCAGTCCCGCGCCAGATCCATGGCCAGAACCCACCTCTGGTTCACGGCATATTCCAGCGAAAAACCACTCTGCCCATACATGCCCGGCTGCGCACGGCCCCTGAATCCGTTTGATGTGTCATAGCTTGTTACATCATGCAGATGCGCGGTTGTTACGGCTCTGCGGAAGGTGCTCCACACGCGCAGGCGCAATTCATGCTGGCCGGGCAGGGTGTAGGTGGACTGGCTGGTCAGGGCCAGACGGAAGGTATAGGCTCCTGCACCTACCCCGTCCTGTGCGCGGCCAAGCCGGTTATAATCCCCCGTAGGCATGGCCATGCCTGCAAAAATGCTCAGGGCGGGAATATAGCGTTTGGGGTCTGCATTCACATAGCGCCACATCAGGTCTACGGGCAGGTCACCAAACTTTAGGCCGCTGCTGGTATTGTCCCCCTTCTTCCAGCGATAGCTGATGACCGGGGTCAGCTGGATGCTGATCGAATCCGTAATTGAATATTTATACAGGGTAAAATTGCTGACCGACTTTTGCCGTGGGTGCAGCGATTCCATGCCGTTATTGTTGTTCAGGTACCCAACCGGCTGGCTGTAGGCCATATAGGGTTCCCACGCAAAAACACCCTTTTTGACCAGCGCTCCTGAAGGGGAAACAAGGGAGCCTGTGTACCACTGGGGTTTGGTTTCCTGCGTAACCTGCTGCCCGTTTGTTCCACTGTTGTCCGCGCCTGCTGCGTGGGCGCTGGTGGCAATCAGCAGCAGGGCCTGCAAGCCAAGCACTGTGCGCATCGGCTTGTGGGCTCCACTGCGCCGGAAGGCGGAGGCTACGACCTGCTGGGGGGATGGCATGTTCTGCGGTGCGGTTTTTGTGGGTATGGGGCGGAGCGCAGTCATTCAACCAACCTTATGCAAGACAGTTTTTTGTTATGGAACTGTATCGGTTGCCCTGAATTGTTGCGGGTGTAAAGACATGGGCAGGATTAAAACAGATGTGTGAACATGTAATTTTCCTGCGGTTCTGTCCATATTTTCTGATTTTGAGCCAGATATTTTATTTTGTTAGCAAAATGTTCATGCCTATACTGTTTCTGTATCAAAACAATATCATGGATTCTTTGCCAATATTGCGCAGAAGACTGCGGGGTAGTGTTTATGGGAGCAAAGAGAGCTGCCTTGCGGCCTCATGCTGCCCCGGCAGCACCAGCCCGGTGAGCGAAACCCCCAGGAGCCGCACTGGCTTGCCAAGGGGGAGGAGCGGGGTCAGCAACCCGCGTGCGGCATCGTGCAATGCGACTTCATTCTCTACCGGCTGTGTAAAGGACTGGCTGCGCGTGCGCTGGGTAAAATCCGAGTGGCGGAGTTTGAGCGTGACCGTGCGCCCGCTGAGTGTGCGCTTCTGGCAGGCGGCCCAGACCTGCGCCACAAGGTTGCCCATGGCCTGCATCAGTTCGACCTCGGCATGCAGGTCCTGTAGGAATGTTGTTTCCTTGCCAAGGGATTTGCGGGGGCGGTTGGGTTCTACCGGCCGGTTGTCCACGCCTTGGGCAATGCCATGGTAGAATGTGGCGGCCTTGCCAAAGTGGTGCTTGAGAATATCCAGCCCGCAGGTGCGTAGGTCAGCCCCGGTATGAATCCCCAGAGCGTTCATGCGGCGGGCGGTGGCGGGGCCAACACCATGGAACGCGCCAACAGGCAGGGGTGCTACAAAAGCTTCTCCCCTCCCCGGTGGAATAACAAACAGGCCATCGGGTTTGCGGTGGTCAGATGCCAGCTTGGCCAGAAATTTATTGTAAGACACGCCGGCAGAGGCGGTCAGGCCGGTCTGTTCAAAAATACTGGCCCGGATCTCCTCCGCAATAGCTGTGGCGGAGGCGCGGCGGAGGAGCGGGTGGGTGATGTCCAGATAAGCCTCATCCAGCGAGAGTGGCTGTATGAGCGGCGTATAGCGGGCAAAAATAGCGTGAATCTGGGCAGAAACAGCCCGATAGGCCTCAAATCTGGGAGGGACAAAAACCAGTTCGGGGCATTTGCGCCGGGCGATAAGGGAGGGCATGGCCGACCTTACGCCAAATTTGCGGGCTTCGTAGCTGGCGGCGGCAACAACACCGCGCTCTTGGCAATGCCCCACGGCAACGGGCCGCCCCTTAAGGGCAGGGTTGTCGCGTTGTTCGACCGAGGCATAGAATGCATCCATGTCGATATGGATAATGCGGCGTATGGGCGTAGGCATTGCCCCCGCATTATGGCATGGAATACGCCACAATGGAACATAAAGAGAACAATTAGCGCTGCATGACCATTGTTATGTCAGGCTCCAGCGGCATCAGCATGTTTAACGCTGTGGCTCTGTGAGCCGCTTGGGTCTGGTACGGGCACTGCGTAACTGGTGGCGCTGCGTGCAGGCATGGGTGTTCAGCCCGCATTGCGGGGAGCAAAGCTGTGGCGTGGTGCGGTCTGGCGCCATGAGTGGGCCATGCTCATGTCCAGATCATGCCAGCGCGCAACGGAAAGAGCGGCTGTTGCCGGGTAGGCCGCGCGGTTAAGGCCCGCCGTGGCAACAGGCTGCTGCAAGGGCCGCGCAGCATGGTGCGAGAGCCAGTAGCCTGCCCCGGCAAGGCACGCGCCCAGAGTGGTCAGGGCCGCCATCATGCGCTGGCGCAGGCGTGCAAAGGGGAGCAGGGGGCGCAGGAGAGCCTGCATATCGGTTTCCCGCTCGTTTTGCGCGGCTTCAGTGGCCAAAAGCAGGTTGTACTCTGTCTCCGTTACAGCCAGCGTGCTGCCTGCGCAAATATCCAGAGCGGGGATTTCATGTGCTGCCATATCTGTCAGCGCATCCTGAAAAGCTTGGGAGACAGCCATGAACTCCTGCCGGAAGCAGGGCAGGAACAGGCTACCCGATGCGCCGGGAGCAGCCCCACATGCGGGCGGTGCGCCAGCAAGGCGGCGGATGGTCCATAAGGTCAGACGTTCGCTGGCGGCAAGATCGGTGAGGTAGACGGGTGTGCGATGCATGACATGATCCGGAGGCAGCGCCTCCCTCCCTTGCTATCGGTCATGAAGGATCATTAAATGAGAATCACTCTTAGTTGCAAGTAAAACTTTGGCTGCAAATCGTGTGCTCACCGGTCTGTTTTTTTCTCTTTCCTTGGGGGGCAGCTTGGGGCAGTACAAAAGGCATGTCAGTGCTAGCATCCCTCTCCCTGCCGCTTGTGCGCAAGCTTGACCCCGAAAAAGCGCACGAGCTTGCCATAGATGCCCTTACGCTGGGCATTTCCGTTCCTTTCAAACGCCCAGAAGACGACCCGGCTCTGGCCACGCGTGCGCTGGGTATGCGGTTTTCCAACCCGATCGGTATTGCCGCAGGCTTTGACAAGAACGCCCGTGTGCTGCGCCCGCTGGCCCGTCTGGGCTTCGGGTTTGTCGAGGCGGGTACCGTGACCCCGCGCCCCCAGCCGGGCAACCCCAAGCCCCGCCTGTTCAGGCTGGAGGAGGACCGTGCGGTCATCAACCGCATGGGGTTCAATAATCAGGGTATAGACAGGTTTGCCGTGCGGCTTGCCCGCCTGACCCGCCCCCTGCCATCCGGGCGTGCCGGTGGGGCAGGTGTGCCGGTGGGTGCCAATATTGGCATTAACAAAACAGGAGCAGACCCCGAGCGGGATTATCCGGCCCTTGTGGCGCGGGTCAAACCGTACGTGAACTACATTGTGCTCAATGTCTCCTCCCCCAACACGCCGGGGCTGCGGGGTTTGCAGGATGCAGCAAAGCTCAAGGGTATTCTGGACGCCATTGCCGCCCGCCACCCCGAACGCCCCCCTCTGCTGGTCAAACTCGCCCCTGATCTGGAAGATGACGCCATAGCCCCTATTGTAGAGGCAGCGGTGCAGGGCGGCGCGCAGGGGTTGATTATCAACAACACCACGCTGGCCCGGCCTGCCACATTGCGCAGTGCGTACAAGGGCGAGTCTGGTGGGTTGTCTGGCCGTCCGCTGGCCACCCGCTCGCGCGATATGCTGCGTATTGTTGCCAATATTGCCGCCGGGCGTCTGGCACTTGTCTCCTGCGGGGGGATTGAGAGCGGGCAGGATATTCTCGACCGTATCCGCCTGGGGGCTGATCTGGTGCAGGTCTATACCGCCTTTGCGTATGAAGGACCGGCTCTGCTGGGGCGCCTCAAGCAGGAGATGCTCCAGAGCATGCGTGCTGCGGGGGTGGAAACACTGGACGACATCCGTGGAGCAGACCTGTGAGCGAGACCGAGAACTGGACTGTCCCGCAGGTTACCGGGCTGCTGGCCCTTGCCAGCCAGTATGATGGGTACATCATAGACCTCTGGGGTACCGTGCATGACGGGGTTCAGCCATACCCCGGCGCTCTGGAGTGCCTGCGCGCACTGAGTGCTGCTGGCAAGCGCGTTGTTCTGCTGTCCAATGCACCCCGCCCCGCCAGTGTTATTGCCACACAGCTGGAAGGGTTTGGCGTGGACCGCAGCCTCTACCACGGCGTGATGACCAGTGGGGAGGAAACACATCGCCAGATGCTGGCGCGGACAGACCCGTGGTTTGCCCGCCTTGGTAACAGGGTGCTCCACATTGGCGGTGTGCATGATCTGGGCCTGTATGAAGGGCTGGACATTGAGCGTGTGAGCGATGTGGGCATGGCGGATTTTGTCATGAACACGGGGCCGGATCTGGAGCGGGGGGTATCCACGCTGGAGCCGTATCTGCCCGAACTGCGCGCCTGTCTTGCGCGGAACCTGCCCATGATCTGCGCCAACCCTGACAGGGTGGTGGTCAAGGGGGGCAACCGGCAGATCTGTGCGGGTGCTCTGGCGGCTTTTTATGCCGAGCAGGGGGGCGATGTGCGCTGGATTGGCAAGCCGTACCCCGGCGTGTACCAGCCCGTGTTTGCTATGCTCGATGTTCCACGCACCCGTATTCTGGCAATTGGGGATGCGCTGGGGACTGATATTCGGGGCGCAGCCGCAGTTGGTGTGGACAGCCTGTGGATTTTAGGCGGTATTCATCAGGAAATGATCGGCAACGACATGGCATTGGCTACGGCCGAGGCCCGTGCCGCTGGTTTGCAGCCTACTGCGGCAGTGCATCGGCTGGTGTGGTAGCGCATGCAACCTGCCGTGGGGTGTGGGGCGTTTATCCTGCGTGATGGATGCCTGTTGCTGATCCGGCGGATGAAAGCGCCCGAGGCCGGGTGCTGGGGGCTGCCCGGAGGCAAGGTGGACCCGTTTGAAACTATAGCGGACGCCGCCATGCGTGAAGTGCGGGAAGAAGTGGGGCTGGAGCCAGAGGCCGGCCCCCTGCTTTGTGTGGTGGACCAGATTGACCGTGCAGCAGGAACGCACTGGGTTGCTCCGGTTTACATGGTGGATGCAGTGCGGGGAGAGCCCCGCGTATGCGAACCCCACAAGCATGATGGACTGGGCTGGTTTGCTCTGGATGCCCTGCCACACCCCTTAACTCTGGCCACGCAGGTTGCGGTGCAGGCGTTTTGCACACAGGCCGGGTAGTCTGCTGCGCTAACGGGCAGGTTGGTACCTGCCCGGCGGTCTGGTAATTTTGCTCGGTGTTGCCTCAGAAGTCCGGCATGGTCTGGGCAAGCAGGCCACCTTGGCGCAGGGGGGCCAGACGGCGGGCAAGGCCCGTTGCATCGTCCGTTTCCACCATAATACCGCAGATCGTGGCTTCCCCTTCGGAGGGTTGGAGCCGCTCACCGGGCATTTTGCGCACAAAGCGGGCAACGGCAGGCTCTTTGGTCATGCCGATCACGCTGTTGTAGTCCCCGCACATGCCAGCATCGGTCTGGAAAGCAGTGCCTGCGGCCAGAATACGGTGGTCGGCTGTGGGTGTGTGGGTGTGGGTCCCCACAACAAGCGATACCCTGCCATCCAGCATATGGCCAAAAGCCCATTTTTCGCTTGTGGCCTCGGCATGAATATCCACAACAATGGCCTGTACCGTGGCTCCCATGCGGTGTTTGGTCAGCAGTTCGTTCATGCAGCGGAAGGGGTCGTCCAGCGGGTCCATGAATAACCGCCCCATAACATTGACCACCAGAGCCTTGCGCCCATCGGCCAGTGCGACCACCACGCTCCCCTGACCGGGGGTTGCTGGCGGGTAGTTGAGCGGGCGGATAATGCGGGGTTCGCCGTCAATATGGCCGATCAGGTCACGGCGGTCCCAGGCATGGTTGCCCAGCGTGATCACATCCACCCCGCTTTGGAGCAGGGTGGTGGCAATGGCGGGGGAGAGGCCAAAGCCATGGCTTGCGTTTTCTGCGTTGACCACCACAAGGTCCAGCGCCAGCCGCGCGCGCAGGTCGCTCAGGCGGGCAAGCACACCATCGCGCCCGGTGCGACCAACAATATCGCCTAAAAACAGAATTCTCACGCGCTGGTCTTTCGCACGGTGCTCGGGTGTGGGTCAGCCAAAACGAATAACCTCCTTTTCGGTTACAATGCAGCTCAGGGGCTTGTCATGGGGGCCGCAAGGCAGTTGCGCCACCTCCTGTGTGGAGGGAGCATAGCCTATACTGGCGGCGTGTGGCAGGGCTGCCAGTGTGCGGTCATAATATCCCCCTCCGTAGCCAAGGCGGTTGCCGGTGCGGTCAAAGCCCAGCAGGGGTACCAGCACAATACGTGGCTCCATAATTGGGCCATCGGGGTAATGCGTGCCAAAGCGGCCAGCCAGCATGGTGGATGTTGGCACCCATTGGCGAAAAACCAGTGGTGCGCCGCGTGGAGGTGTCTGGGGGAGCACAACGGTTGCCCCAGCCTGCGCCAGCGTATGGCACAGGGGGCGCAGGTCCACCTCATGCGCAAGTGGCCATACACAGGCAATGGGGCCCGCTTCGGGATGGAGCAAAGCTTCCAGCCGCCGGACAATACCGTGGTCAAGCCGCACGTTGCGCGCGCGCAGGGCCGCTGCACACTGGAGTCTCAGTGTTTTTTTGCGTGCGGCAATGTCTGGCGGGTCATTGCTTGTGTGGGGGGTGTGCGGAGCCACCATGGACCGTGGGTCTTTCAACCTCCAGGACCTGCTAGTGCAGGTGGGCGCCGGGTAATGTGACCAGGGCCACAACAGAGCCAGCTCCCTAGGAAGTGCTTATCGGCCCAGGGGATGACTTGCCTCACGTATCGGGCAGCTCCGCCTTCTCTATGTAGGCGCGCTCTATCTCCACTGCAAGAGATTCTGCAGTGTCGGCCAGATCGGCCAGCCGGTGGTTGGTCAGGGCCAGCTCTGCGCGCAGGCGTTCGGCGTCCTGTGCGGCCAGAATTGTGCTTTCGGGCACCCGGTTGCCTGAGAGGTCCTGAATTTCGTCCGCCATCAGCAGGGCAGCCAGCACCAGCAGACGGCTCTCGCCGCTAAAGCCCAGATTGCGCACCTGCTGTACGCGGCGCTCAACCTGATGCGCCATGGCCTGAACATGGCGTTCCTGCCCGTTCTCACACCCGACAGTGTAGCTGTGGCCGTTAATATGCACCGAAACAAGCGCCATGGGTCAGTTCTCCTCCGCAGGGGGGGGCGGGAGCGTATCATGGCTGAGTGTGGAGGCGCTGGTCTGGTCCAGCACGTCGCGCACACGCAGGATCAGCGCGTCAATGTTGGCCAGCAGTTCCTGCTGGTTGGGGTTGGGGGCGGGTGGTCTTTTCTGCTGCTTTTTATCAAGAGCAAAGGAAATGCGCTGCAAGGCACGGTCCAGACGGGTGATGGACTCTTCCGCAGATGTTACGCGGGTGTGCATGCTGGCATAGCTGTTGCCTTGGGGTGAGTGCGGCTCCACGTCTTGATCCTGCATTCCTTTTCCCTTCTCTTGGGGATAAGGAATCACCTGCAAAAGCGATCGCGTCAAGCATGCTCACGGAAAACAGGCCACTTTTCTCATTGTCTCACTCGGGTATCCGCTATGTGTGTGTGTCTGGCCATGCGCAGGCGTGCATGGCCTTGCGTGCGGCTGATCAGGCGGCGTATGGCGGCTGTGTGGGCCTGCTCTCCCCCCCCGGTGCTGTGGCGTTCATGGGGGTGAGCTGGTGGCATGCCCTGATGGACGGGGTGGCAGAATCGGCCACGCGGAGCTTTGTGCACGTGCTCGATTGTGACAGTAGTCCGGCTGGGGCGCTCATGGCGTTGCGTTGTGGGCAGCAAGCTGCCATTCTGCGCCAGCAAAACCCACAATACGAGACGGTCCGGGCCTTGTACGCACAGCAAAACGCAGCACTTCTGCCACAGTGCCCGCCATCATTTAACCTTATCACGCCGTTAAGTGCCATATCGTCTCTTGTCGGGTATTTCGCCCACGGTTATTGCCAACACCAGCATCCGGAAAATAATGTGCCGGACACAAGGCAAAAGAAGGACTGTTCCACATGACGCTGACCCCGAAGGTTAAGGCTATTCTCAACCAGTATGAGAGCGATAACCCCGGTACAAAGACGAATCTGGCCCGTCTGCTTAATGCAGGCAAGCTGGGTGGAACCGGCAAAATGGTCATTCTGCCGGTAGATCAGGGGTTTGAGCATGGTCCAGCCCGCTCTTTCGCAGCCAATCCGGCCGCCTATGACCCGCACTACCACTTCCAGCTTGCTATTGAGGCCGGGCTGAGCGGTTATGCCGCACCGCTGGGTATGCTTGAATGTGGCGCCGCCACCTTTGCGGGCGAAATTCCGCTTATTCTCAAGTGCAACAGCTCCAACAGCCTTGCGACCGAAAAAGACCAGGCCGTAACCGGCACCGTGGCTGACGCGCTGCGTCTGGGCTGTGCTGGTATTGGCTTTACCATCTACCCCGGTTCTGAATACTGCTTCGACCAGATGGAAGAACTGCGTGAACTCGCAGCCGAAGCCAAGTCTGTTGGTCTGGCTGTGATCGCATGGAGCTACCCGCGCGGTCCGGTGCTGGACAAAAAGGCTGAAACCGCAGTGGACGTCTGTGCCTATGCCGCACATATGGCTGCCCTGTGTGGTGCGCACATCATCAAGGTCAAACCGCCGACCGATGTTGTTGCACTCGACGCCTGCAAACCTGTGTATGAAAAAAACAAGGTGGACGTGGCCACTCTGGCAGCCCGTATCAACCATGTTGTGCAGTCCAGCTTTGCTGGCCGCCGTATCGTCATCTTCTCGGGTGGGGAACATACCGGCACGGACAACCTGCTGGCGACCATTCAGGGTATTCATGACGGTGGCGGTTTTGGCTCCATCATTGGCCGTAACGTGTTCCAGCGCCCCAAGGCGGAAGCTCTGGCTCTGCTGGACCAGATCATCACCATCTTCAAGAGCTGAATGATGGATCAGCGCATCGTGTGGGAAAGGTAGCCGGAGTGTCGGAGCTTTATCTTGTTACGCCTCCGCTTTTGCATGCCGATGCGTTTTTGCCGGTGCTGGAACAGCGTCTGGCCCACCACCAGCCAGCAGCCCTGCTGCTGCGTCTGGGCGGTGGGCTCACGCCTGTTGCCGCCACCGACCTGATCGGGGCTATTCGCCCCGTTGTCCAGAACAGGGGCATTGCCCTGATGCTGGAAGACGCCCCCGCACTGGCCATACAGACCGGGTGCGATGGCGTTCATCTGTCCTCGGGTTATCAGGACGCCAATGTGCGCGATGTTCGTCGCCAGATCGGGGATGAACTGCAACTTGGCGTGGCCGTTGGCAGCAGCCGCGATGCCGCCATGCGTGCGGGGGAGGAAGGGGCGGATTACATCTGTTTTGCGCCAGATACCCCCGATAAGGCAGAGGCCACGCAGGCCGTGCAGGCCCTCGCCCAGTGGTGGTGCATGATGATGGAACTGCCCGCCGTAGCCTACGCCAGCACCCCGGAGGAAGCCCGCACGCTTGCTGGGTGTGATGTGGATTTTGTTATGCCAGATGCATGCTGGTGGGATGACCCCACTCCATGGGTGCTCTGAGCAGCCAGAACCCGGAATAAGGCCTCCGCCCCGCTTGTATGGGGGCGTCAGAGGCGCGCTGGTTTGTTACAGCGCACCTGCTGCTGAGGTATTGGGTACGGGAGCCGCCTGTGCCTTTGGTGGCAGCAGCAGCGCGCGCGTAAAATATAGCACACCATTGGATTGGGGAATGCCCATAACCCATAGCTGGCTGTTTACGCCATTGGGTGTGCCAACCATAATCTGATCTGTCGTCTGGTCCAGCCAGACCGTAAGTGGCTGCCCGCTCAGGGTCGGGAGCCGCAGGCTGTGGGCAGGGGCGGCATCAACCGCTGCACGCAGGGCCTTGTGTGGCCAGTTTCCTGCAACAATCGTGTACGCCAGTATGTCCCGCACCGTGTTGATGTGGGCCGGGTTGAGCAGTTGCCCCCCCATGCGCGTATTGTACTGTTCCAGTGCAGCATTGGGCAGGGCAAAAACCGTAAATGGTCCTGTCTGCTGCAAGGTGGCAAGCAGGCCGGAGCTGTCCAGCAGATGTGTGTAATCGGCCAGTTCCAGCGCACTGCGTAGTGTGTCCGGTAGCGGGCGGTCGCAGAAGGCGGGTGTCTGCGGGTTGCTATACGCTACCGCACTCTCAACCGGATTGTTGCCGGGGGTGGTGCCGGGCATGCCCCGGTACCCGTGTGTGCGGGTGCCGGAGACTGTTGGCATCATATAGGCACAGGTTGAAAGCGGAGTGATGTAACTATCCTGCCGGGCAGGGCTTTGTTGTTGACACCCCGCCAGAACACTCATGCCTGTGAGTGCCATCAGGCAGGCCACCCGCCCGCTCTGCTCTGTCAGGGAGCGTAGCGGGGCAGAGGGTGTCCGGGCAGCCATGGTGCCGTGTGTGTTGGATGGGCTGCTCAGATGGTGCATGGTGCAGATGGCCTAGCAGCCATCACCGCGCATGGTCCAGCTGATGACAAGGCCATTCACCACCTCAAAGTTGGTCTGGCAGCTGTAGGTATAAGCCGTGCCTATGCCGCCGCCCCAGCCACCCCATCCGCCGCCGTAGCCACCCCAGCCACCATAGCCCCATCCACCATCCCAGCCGGGGCCATAGCCCCATCCGCCGCCCATGGGCATGGTGTAGTCGGTCTCCTGCGTGATGTAGGCCAGAAAAGTGTGGTCCCCGGTGGTAAACTGGCGTGTGGGCACGCCAAATGTCCGGATGACATCCACGGTGGGGCGCCCGATCATGGAGTCAAGTTTGCGGCGCTCCTGCTCGCTGGGAACCTGGCAGCCGGCAAGGGCCAGAAGCCCGACCAGTAGAATTTTCTTTGCATGTGGCATGGCACGGACTTGCCTCTTGGTGGAATACGCCTTTGGTGTTCAGCGCAGGGGTGGATCATGCATCAGAACACCTGTGGAGGCTAAATGTTGCAGACTAATCCTGTATCCACAAGACATCCTGTATATGCCGCGCCCCACTGGCGAGCATGACCAGCCGGTCAAAGCCCAGTGCAATGCCCGAGCATGGGGGCATGTGGGGCAGGGCGTGGAGCAGTTTTTCGTCCATGGGCCAAGTGGGGCGGGTGGGGTAAAGGCTCTGGCGCTCGGCCCTGTCCTGCGCAAAGCGCTGGCGTTGTTCGGCGGGGTCTGTCAGCTCGTCAAACGCATTGGCCAGTTCCATGCCTGCGGCGTAGAGTTCAAAACGCAGGGCCACGCGCGGGTCGGTGGGGTCCTTGCGGGCTAGGGCAGCCTGACTGGCTGGCCAATGGGTTAAAAACGTGGGGCGTGTCCGGCCAATGGCGGGTTCGATTCGTTCCAGCAACAGGCGGAAGAACAGGTCCTCCCAGAGTTCCCCTTCACGCAGGGGGCAGCCTGCGGCTTGGGCCAGTGCCTGTGCATTGCTCTGTGTGGGCAGCAGGTCCACCCCCGCATGGCGGTGAAAAGCCTCCTCCATGCTCAGCCGTTCAAAGGGCTGGCTCATGTCCAGCGTGCAGGCGTTGCGGTGCAGGGTTGGTGGAAGGACCGCCTTGAGCAGGGCTTCGGTCTCATCCATCAGGCCGGTCAGGGGCATGCCGGGCTGGTACCACTCCAGCATGGTAAATTCCGGGGCATGCGTGGCGCTGGCCTCGCCATTGCGCCAGACGCGGGCAAACTGGAACACCGGCAGCCCGGTAGCCGCGACAATGCGCTTCATCGCGAACTCGGGACTCGTGTGCAGGAACAGGGGCTGGCGCTGGCCATCGGGCGTTTCGCGCATGGTCTGGAAAGGCAGCAGATGGACCTCTTCCCCCGGTGTGGGGGTGGCGCAGGGGGTTTCCACCTCCATGCAGCCGCGGGCCTCCAGAAAGGCGCGTGTGCCACGCAGGACCATGTTGCGGCGGCGTAAAAATGGCAGCCGGTCCCGAAGATGCTCAGGGTCCGGTGCGCCAACGGGCAGATGAGATGTTGCAGACACAGACATGGGCGGAGTAGAGGCGGTACATGTCTTCCCCGGTCAAGCCCCCTTTTGCGACCAGCCGAACGCTGCGCACCCCAGATGAACTGATTGCCGCCGGTATGGTGGCCCCCACGCAGGCGGCGGAGTTGCGGGCGGTTGCGCAACACTACGCAACAGCCATCCCCCCTGCCTTTGCAGCCCTGATGCAAAGCCCCGATGACCCGATTGGCGTACAGGTTGTGCCCAGTGCGCGCGAACTGGTGGTAACCCCCGAAGAACGTTCTGACCCGATAGGGGACGATGCCCTCTCCCCCGTGCCGGGTATTGTGCACCGCTACGCGGACCGTGCGCTGCTCAAGCCGCTGCTGGTGTGCCCGCTGTACTGCCGCTTCTGCTTCCGGCGTGAGCATGTGGGGCCAGACGGTGGGGTGTTGGATGAGAACGCCCTGCACCGTGCGCTGGAGTGGCTGCGCACGCATGAGCAGATCAGGGAAGTGATCCTGACCGGAGGAGACCCGCTGATGCTGTCCCCCCGTCGGTTGGGTGAGATTGTGGCAGCACTTTCCGCCATGGCGCATGTGAGCACCATTCGGGTGCATACGCGTGTTCCTGTGGCGGCTCCAGAGCGTGTGACGGACGCCTTGCTGGATGCGCTGGAAACAGAAAAAGCCATGTGGATGGCGATCCACGTCAATCATGCACGGGAGCTGGCACCCGCAGCGCGGGAGAGCCTGCGCCGTATTGTCCGGCGCGGCATACCCCTGCTTGGGCAGTCAGTCCTGCTGCGTGGTGTGAATGATAGCGAAGCTGCGCTGGAAGCCCTGTTCCGCACCATGGTGGAAAACCGTATGCGGCCCTATTACCTGCACCAGCTCGACCCCGCTCCGGGGACTGCGCATTTTCATGTTCCGGTAGAGGAGGGGCTGCGCCTTCTGGCCGGGCTGCGTGGGCGCGTTACGGGGCTGGCATGGCCGATTTATGTGCTGGATATTCCCGGTGGCTACGGCAAGGTCCCCCTTGGCCCGGACTATATTACCGGCGCGCATCAGGTGCGTGACCCGCAGGGGGTCACGCACAGGCTGGATCGTCTGTAAGGCAGGGGTGGGGGATTATTCCCCTATGGCCGCACCACCGGGGTGGCGGTGGTCGGAGCCGCCATAAAAGCGTGCAGGGCCGTGGCTGCTCAGGCTGGGGCCACCAACCAGAATCCCTTCGGGAATACCCCACGGTGCATGCAGGACAAAGCTGTACCCTTCCTGCTCCAGTGCCTGCTGTACCTGTGTGCTGAGTGCTCCGGCCTCCACTTCCACACTCTGGGGTATCCATTGTTCATGCAGGCGGGGCAGGTCTATGGCCTGCTGGATGTTCAGCCCATAATCCACCACGCCCAGAATGACCGACAGCACAATGGTGGGAATGCGCGACCCGCCGGGGCTGCCAATGACCATGACCGGCCTGTTTGCGCGGGAGACAATGGTCGGTGCCATGGAGGACAGCGGCGTTTTGCCCGGAGCAATGGCATTGGCCACGCTGCCGGGAATACCAAACATGTTGAGCGCGCCGGGTTTGATGGAAAAATCGTCCATCTCGTCATTCATGATAATGCCGGTATCGCCCCCCATGACCTTGGCACCAAACCAGCCGTTGAGTGTGTAGGTGGTGGAAATGGCAAAACCATGCTGGTCAATAACGGAAAACTGTGTGGTTTCTGGTTTTTCGGGTTCGGCAATGCCTGCACGTAGCGTGTCCGATGGGGTGGCGTGGTCTGTGGGCGTGTGGGCGCGCACGCTGGCAATATAAGCGGGGTCCAGCAGGCTGCTGACCGGGTTGTGGACAAAAGCCGGGTCGCCAAGGTTGCGTCGGTCGGAGTAGGCGCGGCGCATGGCCTCAATTTCGCGTTGGAGAGCGGGGGCGGAGTGCAGGCCCAGCGCGTGCATGTCATACCCGGCCAGAATTTCCAGCATTTCGCACAGGGCGATGCCGCCTGCGCTGGGTGGTGGTGCGGTTTCCACCAGCAGACCACGGTAGGAGCAGGTTATGGGGGGCAGTTCACGGGGTTTATAGTGCTCAAAATCCTCGGCCTGCAAAATGCCGCCATGCGCCTTGGACTGGGCCAGCAGGGTGGCGGCAATTGGTCCTTTGTAAAAGGCATCGGCCCCGTTGCGTGCGATCAGTTCCAGCGAGTGGGCCAGGTCTTTTTGCACCAGCCTGTCACCGGGTTGGAAGGGGGAACCATCGGGGCGCAAAAAGACTTTGCGGGCGTAGGGGTCTTTGGCCAATGCTGCGGTGGATGTGTTCAGGAGTTGCACATCGCCTTCGCCCAGCACAAATCCGTCACGCGCCAGTTTTATGGCAGGGTCCATGATGACCTGCCGGGGCAGGTGCCCCCAGTGTGTATGCACGGCCTCCAGCCCCGCAACCGTGCCGGGCACGGCAACGGCTTTCCACCCCAGAACAGACAGGTCGGGAATCACGTTGCCCTTGCTGTCCAGATACATGTCAGCCGTGGCGGCAAGTGGTGCTTTTTCCCGGAAGTCGAAAAAAATGGCGGGCTGGCCCGGTGGGCGCAGCATCATAAAGCCGCCGCCACCCAGATTGCCAGCAGCGGGGTAGACAACCGCCAGCGCATACCCCATGGCCACGGCCGCATCGGCTGCATTGCCGCCTTTGGCCAGAATACGCGCCCCGACCTCGGACGCCAGCTTCTGGGCGGAAACCGCCATGCCATGCTGCCCTGCAACCGGGGCCGCAGGGGCTACGGTGGCGGGAGTGCTCCCATAGGCCAGCGGGTCTGCAGCCGGGGCAGCCTGAGCGTGCAGGGTCGTAGCCCCGCCACCCAGACAGAGTGCCGCCAGCACCACATGACGCATGACAAGGGAGGAAAGCGTGGTGGAGGCGGCCTGCATGGAGTTTATCCTTCGGTCGGGTAGGGGGGGCAGTCGTAACCGGCGGGGGAGCGGGTAAAAATTTCATACCCGTTCTGTGTGACCGCCAGCATATGCTCGAACTGCGCAGACAGGGAACGGTCGCGTGTGACTGCGGTCCAGCCGTCTTCAAGAATTTTTACTTCGGGTTTGCCAATGTTGAGCATGGGCTCAATGGTAAACACCATACCGGCCTTTAACTTCATACCTTCGCCGGGGCGGCCGTAGTGCAGGACGTTTGGCTCGGCATGAAAAACCTGCCCGATGCCATGACCGCAAAAATCTTCCACAATGGAGTAGCGGTGTTTTTCGGCATGGCTTTGAATGGCATGGCCGATGTCACCAAGGGTTGCGCCGGGGCGCACCACCTCTATGCCACGCATCAGGCTTTCGTAAGTGGTGGTAATCAGCTTGGCTGCTTTTATGGAGACTTTGCCCACCGTGTACATGCGGCTTGTATCGCCAAACCAGCCGTTCAGCTTTGGGGTGACGTCAATATTGACAATGTCGCCTTCAATCAGCGGGCGGTCGCCCGGAATGCCGTGGCACACAACATGATTGACCGAAATACAGCAAGACTTGGGGTAGCCACGGTAGTTCAGCGGGCCGGGGGTGGCGCCGTGTTCAAGCGTATAGGCATGGATAATACGGTCCAGCTCACCCGTGGTTACGCCGGGTTTGACGTAAGGCGTAATCATGTCCAGCGTTGCAGCGGCCAACTGGCCTGCCGCGCGCAGGTGTTTGAAGTCTTCTTCGGTATGGAGAACGATACCGCCTCTGCCCGCCATTCTGCACTCCCTCATCATTGTTGGTGCTTTTGAGAAAGCAGCAAGATGAAGAGTGCAGGCCACAAAGGCAACCCGCTTTGGTTATAACGGGTAATCTGAATGAGCAGAAAATGCTCAGGTGCGGTTGTGGCTGGCGCTGCGCCGGGTCAGGCCATGGCGGATTGCGGGGGTGGAAATGGTGTGCACCTTGGCGCCAATAACCGTTGCATGGTGGCCGTGGCTTACGCTGGTAATGGCACCATGGTGGCGGCGCGGGGCGGGGGCTTCCGCCACTTCAAGTGGTGCATGCCTGTGGCTGGCGGCTGCCATAAGCAGCGTACTATGGCGGCCATGCTGGCGCTGGCTGGCGCTGGCCTGCGCCACAATAAGCGGGCGGGCAACCGGGGCCACACCTTCTGCATCAAACCCATGGTCAAGCTGGTTGGCCATAACCAGTGAGCGCTGGGTGTTGCTGGACGCCCCCATAACCACCCCAACCAGACGCACATTGCTGCGTATGGCGGAGGTTACAAGGTTGCGCCCTGCCTCTTGCGTATAGCCTGTCTTCATCCCGTCTGCTCCGGCATAGACCTTGAGCATGGGGTTGTGGTTGGGAATGAAGCGGCCATGGAAGCGGAAGGCGGGTGTGGCAAAGTAGTGGTAATACTCGGGAAAGTCCGCAATCAGGCGTCGGCCAAGAGTGGCAAGGTCCCGTGCCGTGGTCATCTGGTCGGGGTCCGGCAGGCCGGAGGCGTTGCGGAACACGGTCTGGGACATGCCAAGTGCATGGGCCTGCTGGGTCATCATGGCGGCAAATTGCGGCTCGCTGCCACCACCAATCAGTTCACCCAGTGCGCAGGCGGCATCGTTGGCGGATTTGGTGACCAGCGCAAGGACGGCCTGCTCAACACTCAGGCGTGACCCCGGGACCAGCCCAAGTTTGGACGGCTCCATGGTGGACGCATGAATGGAAACCGGGACAGACTGATTAAGGGATATGGCCCCCGCGCGCAGGGCGTTGAAGGTCATATACAGGGTCATCAGCTTTGTCAGGCTGGCAGGGTAGCGGCGCAGGTCCGGATCGGTCTGGGAGAGAACGGTCCCGGTGTTGGCATCCATAACAATGGAGCTGATCTGCCCGGCATACTGGGCATGGGCCTGCCCGGCCCCTGCAAAAGCACCAAGGGTTACACCAGCAAGCAGTGTTGCCCACCGACGTGCACGCAGGTTTTTGGGGTTATTGCCACATGCTGGCCTGTTGTGTTGCCCTGTCCGCCGTAACGCTGCTTTGTCTGCCACTGCTACCCCCACCTGTGCCGTATGGAGCACTATTCCGCCTACTGTTGGGAATCGCAAGAGCATGGCGGTAAAAAACTGGAGGCCCTGCACATGGAATCCGTATGGGGCATGTCTGGGACCTCTTTGTGTCATGTTGGGCCAGTATGCGGCATAAATATGGCACAGTGTGGGTCTATACGGGTATGCATCCGCCCTAGTCTCGTTCCGCCACCTTTTATTGTGCTTTGGCTTTGCCAATATGGTGGTAAGGAACACCTCAGTTTTTCCACCCCTGCCTTTGGAGTTTGGTTGCCATGGCCGCGTTTCATTTTCCTGTTCTGCATACAGGCAACGGGCCGTCGCGGCGTGATGGGGGGATGGATTCGGACCGCGATGATGCGGAAATTGGCGTGGTGGTGCGCTCAAAGCCCAAAACCCGCAAACCCGCCATGTATAAAGTGCTCATGCTCAATGACGATTACACACCCATGGAGTTTGTGGTGTACGTCCTTGAGCGTTTTTTCCAGAAGAATCGGGAAGAAGCGACAGACATCATGCTCAACGTCCACCGCAAGGGTGTGGGCGTGTGTGGCGTGTTTACCTACGAGGTGGCGGAGACCAAGGTCTCTCAGGTCATGGACCTTGCACGCCAGAACCAGCACCCCTTGCAGTGCACCATAGAAAAAGACTGAAGCACAGGGCACGGCCTTAGTCGCGGTGCCAATGCCATGCCTGAGGATGAGGCCGCGTCTTTTTTGCGGTTGAGGCAATCGTGCAAAAAGCGCGAAAAACCAGCATTTCTGTAGAGCGTGAGAACGAAAAATGCGTGAGCGCACGTTTTTTGCGTGGTTATGACTCGCATTTCTTGTCGAAGCGGCCAAATATGATTGCAGGGCATGTGATCGTGGTCTCCCGTTAGTTCTGCCATGATCGGAAAGTCCTGGGAAAGGAGCGTCTCGTCATGTTGTCACGCAATCTTGAGCAGACGCTGCATCGGGCGCTTATTCTGGCCGGAGAACGGCACCATGAATATGCCACGCTAGAGCATCTGCTTCTTGCCCTGGTTGATGATTCGGACGCCGTTACGGTGTTCCGCGCCTGTGGGGTTGATCTGGACCGGTTGCGGACAGACCTGACAGGCTTTCTCGACAAGGATCTGGCAGGTCTGGCGTCCGATCGCCCGACTGAACCCAAGCCCACGGCCGCGTTCCAGCGTGTTATCCAGCGTGCGGCCATTCATGTGCAGTCCACCGGGCGGGATGAGGTGACGGGGGCCAATGTGCTGGTCGCCCTGTTTGCCGAGCGCGAAAGCCATGCCGTATATTTCCTGCAATTGCAGGATATGACGCGGCTGGATGCGGTGAACTTCCTCTCCCACGGGATTGCCAAAGCCCCCGACCGCGCTACCCGCCGCCCGGCTGCAAGCACGGGCTCGGGCACGGAAAAGGGCGAGGAACCCGAGCGTGCTGAGGCAAAAACCCAGAAAAATCAGGACGCGCTGTCCACCTACTGCGTCAATCTGAACGATAAGGCGCTGGCCGGTAAGGTTGACCCCCTGATCGGGCGGGATACCGAAATCGAACGCACGATCCAGATTCTGTGCCGCCGCACCAAAAACAACCCGCTGTATGTGGGCGACCCCGGCGTTGGCAAAACCGCCATTGCAGAAGGTCTGGCCCGCCGGATTGTGGAAGGCAGCGTGCCTGAAGTGCTGCTCAAGTCCACCATCTACTCGCTGGACATGGGCGCACTGCTGGCTGGCACCCGTTACCGTGGTGATTTTGAGGAACGCCTCAAAGCCGTGGTCACGGAGCTGGATCAGGACCCGCACGCCATCCTGTTTATTGATGAAATCCACACCGTTATCGGTGCAGGTGCCACCTCCGGTGGGGCCATGGATGCGTCCAACCTGCTCAAGCCCGCACTGGCGGCAGGCACGTTGCGCTGCATTGGCTCGACCACCTACAAGGAGTTCCGCCAGCACTTTGAAAAAGACCGTGCCCTCGTGCGGCGGTTCCAGAAAATTGACGTGCCTGAACCTAGCATTGATGATGCGGTCAAAATCCTGCGCGGCCTGAAGGGCAGCTACGAAAAGCATCACAAGGTCCGTTATACGGAAGAGGCCATTCGTGGGGCGGTCGAGTTGTCTGCGCGTTATATCCATGACCGCAAACTGCCCGACAAGGCGATTGACGTGATTGACGAGGTCGGGGCATCGCGCATGCTCCAGCCAGAAGGCCGCCGCCGCAAGACGGTGAACCTGAAGGACGTGGAAGACATTATTGCCCGCATTGCGCGCATTCCACCCAAAAGCATTTCCGCCGATGACAAGGAAGTGCTGCGGTCTTTGGAGCGCGACCTCAAGGGGATGGTGTTTGGTCAGGATCAGGCGATCGATGCACTGTCCGCCGCGATCAAACTGGCGCGTGCAGGGCTGCGTGATCCTGAAAAGCCGATTGGCAACTATCTGTTCTCCGGCCCGACCGGGGTTGGTAAAACGGAAGTGGCCCGTCAGCTTGCCAATGCGCTGGGGATCGAGCTGATCCGCTTTGACATGTCGGAATACATGGAGCGTCACTCCATTTCCCGCCTGCTTGGAGCGCCCCCGGGGTATGTCGGGTTTGATCAGGGTGGGTTGCTGACCGATTCCATTGACCAGCATCCGCATGCCGTGCTGTTGCTGGACGAGATCGAAAAAGCACACCCTGACCTGTATAATGTTCTGCTTCAGGTCATGGATAATGGCCGCCTGACGGACCATAACGGTAAGGTTGTGGACTTCAGGAATGTTATCCTGATTATGACCACCAACGCTGGTGCGTCCGACATGAGCAAGGAGGCCGTGGGCTTTGGCCGCAAAGTGCGCGAAGGCGAGGATGAGGAGGCAATCAAACGCCTGTTCACCCCCGAGTTCCGCAACCGGCTGGATGCGGTAATTCCCTTTGCCCATCTGACGCAGGAAATTGTCGGGCAGGTTGTAGAGAAATTTGTTCTACAGCTTGAGGCACAGCTTGCTGACCGGCATGTCACAATCGAGCTGTCTTCGGCAGCAAAAGAGTGGCTGGCCGAAAAGGGGTATGATCGTCTGTATGGTGCGCGCCCACTGGGTCGGGTTATTCAGGAGTCCATCAAAAAACCTCTGGCCGAGGAGCTGCTGTTCGGGCGGCTGACCAAAGGTGGGGCTGTGAAAATCGGCCTTAAAAATGGTGAGCTGTCGTTTGATATCGTACAAAGCGATGGCAATGCTACGGTCCCCGGTGAGGATGAGCGTGGCAGCGAAAAGGAAGAGGAAGCCGCAGACTAGGTCTGTCGGTAAAACCTGCAAAACACCCGGTGGCTGGCCAGTTTTTTCTGGCCAGCCATTTTTGGTTCAGTCGTACTGGGTGTTGTTGACGCGCACATAACCCGGAATCCCCCATGAGCGGCCGGTACCACGGTGCGTCCAGTCCACCCCCTGCTGGCGGGGTGAGTCATAATAATAGCGGCCTACCACCTCCACATGGTCCCCTTTGGCAACCCACGGCCATGCGGGCGTGTGCATTTCATCCAGATTGGTCACAATACGGATGGAAATATTGGGGGCGACTGTCATGTAAAAATAACCATGTCGCCCGCTGCGGGTTACTTTGGCTGCTGGTGATACAGCAACCACAGTGCCGCAAATATGCACGGCAGCGTCTGCTTTTGGGCCACCTTTTTCAAACGTCTGCTGTTTGTTCAGAAAATCCTGATTATCGCATGTGGCCGATACGGTTTGGGGCTGTTCTGCCTGAGCGTGTCTGTGGCGTGCCTGAGCAGACTGGCCAAGGCCAGACAGACCCAGCCCCGCACATAAAGCCCACAGGGCCATACGGTTTTTAAAACAGGTCATGACAATCCTTGTTGCTGAATGGAGTGTGTGTCTGAGTGTGTGTCTGAGTGTGTGTCTGAGTGTGTTCATGACGGGGCGGTCACGGCCTGTCAAATGCGCGTGAGTATGGTGGAACAGGCCAGATGGCGGGAGTTTACAGGTCAGAATAATTTAGGCAGAACAGGGGGATAGGGCATATTCTGCCTGAATGTGGGTGAGAATGGTCGTGTCCCTTCCCACATCAAATTGTTCCGTTTTCGAATTGAAAGACACATCCCGCATGCAAGACGATATTCTCAAACTTGCTTATGAAGTTTCTCAAATGACGCGGGAAAAAATTCATCTGATCGCTTCGGTCATGAACGAAGCCAAATTTCTTGCCATCAACACCCGTATAGAGGCCGCCCGTGTGGGGCAGGCCGGAGCGGCCTTTGGCCTTCTGGCTGATGAAATGGGGCGTATTTCCACCCGCATTGTTGGCATCGCCGCCGAACTGCGCACCGCTACTGACAGCAGCACGGACCGTTTGCTAAAAGCGGGGAATGACCTGCTCGTGCGTGGCCGGGGGGAGCGCCTGACTGATTTGGCCCTGAACGTTGTCGATCTGATTGACCGCAACCTGTACGAGCGTTCGTGTGATGTGCGGTGGTGGGCTACAGACAGTGCCATGGTGCAGGCGCTGGAGAGCCGTACCCCTCAGGCGTACCAGTATGCAGCGGACCGTCTGGCTACAATTTTAAAATCCTACACAGTATATCTGGACCTTTTTGTGGTGGACCCCAGTGGCAAGGTGGTGGCGTGCGGTCGCCCACAAACGCACCGCTCCCTGCTTGGGTATGATATGTCGGGCGAAGCATGGTTTGTGCGCGCCATGCGCACGCAAAGTGGCGAGGACTACGCGGTGGCCGATGTAAACCGTGTGCCAGCGCTCAATAATGAACAGGCTGCCATTTACAGCACCGCCATCCGCGCAGGGGGGGAAGCACGCGGGCAGGTGCTGGGTGTGCTGGGCATAGCATTTGACTGGGCGCCACAGGCAGAGGCCATTGTACATGGCGTGCGTCTGTCCGATGTAGAACGGGGCCAGACGCGGGTTATGCTGGTGGATGCGCACAAGCGTATTATTGCATCGTCCACTGGCAGTGGTGTGTCGGGCGAGTATTGCAAGTTCACCCCGCAGGAGGAGCGGGGTTATTATGTGAGTGGCGACAAGCTGATTGCTTATGCCCATACCCCCGGTTACGAAACCTATAAGGGCCTTGGCTGGTACGGGGTGCTGGAAAGTACCCTGTAAATACGCAGTGCGCGCCTGCGGGGAGAGGGGAGACCTCTACCGTGCGCGGGCGTGGCAGGCTGGTGCGCATCTGTGGCGCAGCGGCCTGCCGGTGACTATGGCCGCAATGTTGCCGGGGGCGTGCTGTTCAGGGTTTTTCCTGTAGCAGGCGTGTGCGGTAATCATCGAGCTGGTGCATGACGTCAGGGTCGGGCTTGGGGGTGACCTGCCGCAAATTGTGCAATGCCCGAATGATGGTGCCAATCACCACAAGGCGTGCGTACCATTTGTGGTTGGCTGGCACGATGATCCACGGCGCATGTGGGCGGGCGGTCTGGGCAATGGCATCCTGGTAGGCGGTTGCGTAGTCATCCCAGTATTCGCGCTCATGCAGGTCGGAGGGGGAGAATTTCCAGCGCTTTTCGGGAATATCCAGCCGGGCCAGCAGGCGCTCACGCTGCTCCTCGCGTGAGATGTTGAGGAAGAATTTCAGAACAATGGTGCCCTGTCTGCTCAGGTAGTGCTCAAGGTGGCGGATGTCGCTATAGCGCCCCTGCCAGAATTCAGGCGTGTCGAGCGCTCCGGGCAGGTGCCCGTTTTTAAGCAGTTCGGGGTGTACGCGGCTGACCAGTACATCCTCATACTGGCTGCGATTGAAAATAACGATACGCCCTGCCTGCGGGGCCGCGGCATGGATGCGCCATAAAAAACCATGCAGCAGGTCGGTGGGACCCGGCTGTTTGAAGGAGGTAACCGCAACTCCCTGCGGGTTTACCCCGGACATGACATGCTTGATCGTGCCATCCTTGCCCGCAGCATCCATGCCTTGCAGAATAATCAGGAGCGAGTGGTTCTGGTTGGCGTACAGCAGTTCCTGAAGATCCTGTAACAGGCCTTTGACCTGCCGGAGCAGTTTTTTCCCCGTGTCCTTGTCCAGCCCCAGATGTCCATCATCATCGGGGTTGTGGTCGGCAAGGTGGAACTGGCTGCCATCCGTAACCTTGTAGCTGTCCAGTGCGTTAAGAAAGCGGGAGAGGGTGTTCATGCACAGGTGCCCTGACAATTGATCCGTATATGGCGGATGGATAGAATTACAGACAACAGATGCGCTGGCAATCTTGCCAAAAAAGGAAGTGTTTCTCATATCTTCAGGGATGGCATTTGCAAACACTCCCCAACCCGACCCCGCTGTGATGGATAACGGCCTTTCCCTTGCAGGTATGCTGCTGGTGGCAACGCCCATGCTGGGGGGTACCCTGTTTGGGGAATCCCTTATTTACATGTGCAGTCACACACCCGATGGCGGGGCAATGGGGCTTGTTATTAACAAACGCCTCCCACGCCCTGATTTTGATGACCTGCTTGAGCAATTGCAGATCGCGCCCATACCCCCCGTGCGCAGGATTGGCCTTTGCGCAGGGGGGCCGGTGGAGGAGGGGCACGGTCTTGTGCTGCATTCTGCGGAGTGGAGCGGGCAGGACAGTCTGCGCGTGACGGATAACGTGGCGCTGACATCCAGCATGGATGTGCTGCAAGATATTGCGCGTGGAAGCGGCCCGCGTGATGCCCTGCTGGCCATGGGGCACGCGGGCTGGTCTGCCGGGCAGCTGGAGCAGGAAATTCTGCATCACGATGCATGGCTGGTCGTGCCTGCTACGCGGGAACTGATTTTTGGCATGGACCATACCGTAAAATGGCGGCGCGCTCTGGCCTCCATTAACATTGATCCGGCACGGCTGAGCAGGCAGGCAGGCCACGCCTGAACGGGCATGGCCGCAGCGTAATCCGGGGTCAGTAAGGATCGGGGTGTGGGGTTTCGGTCGGCTTTCTGGCCCATCGCCACGCACTTATGCCCTGACGTGCCAGCTCGCGGTGCATGATCATGATCGGCCATTGGCCAGACCCCTGATAATGACCCATGCCATCAGGGGCAGACAGGCGTTTGGCCAGAGCCTCCACCACCGTAACGGAGCGGTGTCTGCCGCCGGAGCAGCCAATGGCAATGGTGGCGTATTTTTTGCCTTCCTGCACAAAGCGCGGCAGCACAAGCTGTAGCATGGCGTGGATCTGCTCCAGAAAGGGCAGGTAGTCCGGGTCGTGTGTTACGTAGGTTGCCACATCCTCGTCCAGCCCGGTTTTGGGGGCGAGTTCGGGTATGTAGTGCGGGTTGCGCAGGAAGCGCGCGTCAAACACAATATCCGCCTCACGCGGTAGACCCGCAGGGTAGGCGAAGGACATGAGTGTGACGGTCAACCCCTCGCTCGGCCCACCCACCCATGGGCTGAACCGGCTTTCCACAAACTGCCGTAGGTCCGGTGGGGGCATGTCTGTTGTATCAATGACCAGATCGGCGGCCGCACGTAGGGGGGCCGTCAGGGCCACTTCGGCTTCTATGCCTTCTTTTACGCTGCTGTGGGGGGCTAGGGGGTGCCGCCGCCGGGTGGCTGTGTAGCGGCGCAGGAGCACGCTTTCATCCGCTGTGGCGTAAATCAGCTCCACGCGCAGGTGCGGGTTGACCCGCAGGCGGGCCAGTGCGGCCAGCACGGCGGAAGCATCAAACCCACGGGTGCGGGAATCGACGCCAATGGCAACGGGGCGCTCCGCACGAGCGACAATATCATCCAGCATGCCCAGCGGTGGATTATCGATGACCTCATGGTCAAGGTCTTCCAGAATCCGCAGGATGGAAGATTTGCCCGCTCCGGACAGACCAGACACCAGCAGAATGCGGCGCGGAACCGACGTGTCATCCGCCATGGGCATGGACGGCTCTTCCTTTTTACTGTCCGATAAGGTGCACACCCGTAATGAGCCGGTCATGGCAAATGGCGTGCAATTCGGTTGCGGCGAGAGTTTAAAGCAGTTTTACGCTGGAAGAGAAGGCATTCTGCTCAGACCTGCTATACCAGATATTAACGAATGGCTCCCGCAGGCCTGTGGCCGGGCATTTGTTACGAAAGGGAAAATTGCGGTTGCCGCCAAGCTGCCTTACAGCATCGTCCTGTGATGAAAGATAAAACTCTGACACGGACCCCACGCTCCGTCGCCAGTCGTCCGCGCGTTGTGCAAACGGCGGAAGGTCTTGTGCTTGCAGGGCTGCAAGCGTCCCGCTCTTCCGGCATGGATATGGCCGATCAGTGCAGGGCAGCCTTTGAGGAGGCTGTTCTCTTGCTCAAAGAGCAGAATCTGGCATTGCGCGATGTCAGCCGCATTGTCTGCCATATTGCAGACGCGGATGAGTTTCCCGCCAGTTTTCCTGTGTTCCGCCAGTTTTTTCCGTCCACATCGCCGGGTATGACCATGATGTGGCTCAAGGACGCCCCATCGACTGCGCCAAAAGTCGTGTTTGATCTGGTGATCTGCCTGCCAGAGGAAGAAGACCCCGCAAGCACTGCCGGGTTCTGAGCGCGCTGCACACCCCCGCAGTGTCAGCGCGGGGGCAGGCTGGGCACACGGGGCAGTTCGATGATGAACTGGGCACCACGGATGTGCCCCTTGTGGTCATGCAGGTTTTCCACAGCAATGCTGCCGTGCAGGGCTTCTATGATCTGGCGGCTGATGGACAGGCCAAGGCCGGAGTGCTGGCCAAAGTTCTCGTTTTTGGGGCGTTCTGAATAAAAACGGTCAAAAATGGAATCCAGCTTGGCCTGCGGAATACCCGGCCCTTCGTCCGAGACGGCAATGCGCACCATTTTGCCATTGGCTGCGGCATGGAGGATGATCTGCCCATCGGGGGGAGAGAACGATATGGCGTTGCCGATCAGGTTGCGCAGGACCTGTACCAGCCTGTCCTCTACGGCCAGTGCGCTCAACGGGTGTTCGGGCGAATCGTTTTGCACATCGGTGACAATAATCGGCTGGCCTTCCTGCCGCGTAGCCTGATGAATTTCTGCCAGAACAGACAGAAGCGGGCCAATGGCGACCGGTTTTGCCTTGGCGCGCGACATTTCCGCATCCAGTCGGCTGGCGTCGGAAATATCGGTAATCAGCCGGTCCAGCCTGCGGACATCATCGTTAATAATGGTCAGCAGGCGGCGCTGCTGGTTCAGGTCTTCAATCCGCAGCAGGGTTTCAATGGCCGAACGGATGGAGGTGAGCGGGTTTTTAATCTCATGGCTCACATCGGCGGCAAAGCGCTCAATGGCGTCCATGCGCTTCCACAAAGCCTGCGCGCTGGCCTGTAGTGCGCGGGCGACATCACCAATCTCGTCCCGTCGGGCCAGCAGGCGGGCGGGAACTGTACCGGTGCGCCCTGTTGTATCGCGCATGACCTGTGCGGAGGCCGCAAGGCGCAGCAGAGGCCGTGCAATGGTGAGCGAGAGGTACCATGAGAGCAGGACCGTCAGCACCAGTGCCAGAAAGAAAAGAGAGAGAATGGTCGAGCGGATGGCAAACAGCGAGCGGTCCACCTGCGACGCCACGCGGGTAAGCTGGATGACGCCCACCGTCCAGCCGTCACGCATGACCGGCTCGGCAACGGTGATGATCAGCCTGCCCCGCGCAGTGCGGCGGATGTAGGGAGGGGCTTCTGGCGGGGGATGGTCCGCGCTGCCGGGGGCCTGTGGGTGGGCCGGGCGGGCGGGGATATCTTCCTCATCGGTGTTGAGGGTCACAATACCGGGGTTATGGCCCGACCAGAGCCACGTGAGGAATCGCTCGTAAATGCCGGGCTGGAACGCGGGGGGGAACGGAATGGTATGGGAGTGGAAGTGATGTGGCTCCGGTGGTGTGTCCTGCGTGTCGGCCACATCAATCAGATTATCGGCCACCAGCCGTCCGTCCGGGCCAAACAGGCGGGCATGGGCGTTGGGGCTGGGTTCGGTCAGGCGCTGGAGCAGGGGGCGGGCCAGGCTGGCTTCCAGCTCGTAGCCGCGGTCCTGTAGCAGTGTGGCGTGGGGGTGGGCGGCCCGCACCGCACTTTGCCCCAGTGCTCCGGCGTAAATACGGGCCTGTTCACGCAGGGCTGTAACCTCTGTTGCCAGCAGGCTGTTGCGGAACTGGTTGAGGAACAGGACCGTCAGCCCCAGCAGGGCCAGCGGCAGAATATTGACCAGCAGCACACGGCGCATAAGGGGGGAGATCAGCCGCGTGCGCGACGCCTGATAGGCGGCTGTGGCCTCCACCCCGCCATTGTGCGGGCGTTGGCCGGGTATGCGCAGGCTGCGGGCCTGCGCGAACAGATGCGCCAGCAGGGGGGGGCGGTCGGTCATGCCCTTGGGTCAGTCTTCCTTGTAGCGGTAGCCAATGCCGTACAGGGTTTCAATCTGGTTGAAGTCATCATCCACCTGACGGAATTTTTTGCGGACCCGCTTGATGTGGCTGTCAATGGTCCGGTCATCCACGTACACCGTGTCCCCGTAGGCGGCGTCAATCAGTTGGTCGCGGGATTTGACCAGACCGGGCCGCTGCGCAAGCGTTTTGACCAGCAGGAACTCGGTTACGGTCAGGGGGACATCCTCCCCTTTCCATGTGCATTTGTGGCGCAGTTCATCAAGGGAGAGGTTGCCCCGTGTGAGCGCTCCGCCACCGGCGGGCGCGCCACTGGCTTCCGCCCGGCTGACCTCGTTCCGGCGCAGCAGGGCGCGGATGCGCTCCAGTAGCAGGCGCTGGGAGAACGGCTTGGTAATATAGTCATCCGCCCCGAGCCGCAGGCCCATGAGTTGGTCGACCTCCTCGTTCTTGGAGGACAGGAAGATGACAGGCAGGTTGGAGCGGG
The DNA here is from genome assembly GCF_002153655.1 of Acetobacter okinawensis. GTDB lineage: Bacteria > Pseudomonadota > Alphaproteobacteria > Acetobacterales > Acetobacteraceae > Acetobacter > Acetobacter okinawensis_A. Next base: position 91,007 of record NZ_JOPJ01000002.1, on the reverse strand, counting down.
TGCGCAGGCGCTGCAAAAGTTCCATACCGTCCATGCGGGGCATTTTAATGTCCAGTATGGCCAGATCGACCGGGTAGGCCGTCAGGCCCTGCAACGCCGACTCGCCATCCGTATAGGTACGGACGTTAAAACCCTCAGCTTCCAGGGTCATCTGAACCGATGTCAGAATATTGCGATCATCATCAACCAGCGCAATTGTCTGCTTGGTGCGCTCTGTCATCGTTTGTGTGTTCCTTCCCTTGCCATCCGCGCAAGCTGCCTAACTTAGGCGCCGCAGCCGATCCATGCCAAGGGGGGAATGGCAAGAGACACGCTTTTTTCAGCCCAAGGGCGGTCGTGGGCAAAATCCTGCCCTGCAGGGGGCCAACGGGTCTTGTCGGCGCGTGCGGTGTTCCCTACTTCTTGCTACATGACCCAAGATACAGAACCCACACAGGTCGAGACCCCGGTAGAACCGGCTCCGGCCGAACAGGCTGCCCCCCAGCATGAGGGTGCCGCCGAGAGCACTGCCGATGCGCGTGTACAGGACCTTGAACGCACCGTAACGGAGTTCAAGGAAAAATGGCTGCGCGCGGAAGCGGAAAACCAGAACCTGATGGCCCGCGCCAAGCGCGATGTGGACGATGCCCGCCAGTATGCGGTGCAGAAGTTTGCGCGCGATGTGGTGGAAGCGGCAGAAAATCTGCGTCGCGCACTCGACAGCCTGCCCGCCCCGACGGAGGGTGAGGATACAGTCGTCACCAAAATGCGCGAGGGGATTGAGAGCACCGAGCGCTCCTTCCTGTCCATTCTGGAACGGCATGGCATCAAGAGCGATAACCCTGCGGGCAAGGCGTTTGACGCCAACCTGCATCAGGCCATGGCCGAGCAGCCGAGTGCGGAGCACGCGCCCGGCACGGTCATGCAGGCATGGACACCCACATGGACGTTGCATGGCCGCCTGCTCAAGCCCGCCATGGTGGTTGTGGCCAAGGGTGCCAGCGCGCAGTAACGCTGCGGGGCGGGAGGGGATAAAAAACCTTTCCGCCGTGTGGTTTTTCCTTCTTGAAAAAGGGAAAACCACACCATACATCTGAGTTGTCATTGTGGTTGCGGCCCGGTTTTGTTCGGGCACACCCGGTTACGATAAAAAAGGGCTTTATCTGATGCTTCGGGTCGGATGAAGTCGCTACAAGGAGCACGAAATTGAGCAAAGTCATTGGTATCGACCTCGGCACCACCAACTCCTGCGTGGCCGTGCGCGAAGGTAACGAAACAAAAGTCATCGAAAACAGCGAAGGCGCACGCACAACGCCGTCCATGGTCGCTTTCACCGAAGGGGGTGAAATGCTGGTCGGGCAGGCTGCAAAGCGTCAGGCTGTTACCAACCCCACCAACACCCTTTATGCCGTAAAGCGCCTGATTGGCCGCCGTTTTGACGATGCAACCGTCCAGAAGGACAAGGGCATGGTGCCCTACAGCATTGTCAAAGGCGACAATGGCGATGCATGGGTCGAGGCACGCGGCACAAACTACGCCCCCTCCCAGATTTCCGCCTTCATTCTGGGTAAGATGAAGGAAACTGCGGAATCCTACCTTGGCGAAAAAGTCACGCAGGCCGTTATTACGGTTCCCGCGTACTTTAACGATGCCCAGCGTCAGGCAACCAAGGATGCAGGCCGCATTGCCGGTCTGGAAGTGCTGCGTATCATCAACGAACCCACCGCAGCGGCTCTGGCTTACGGGCTGGAAAAAAAGAGCGGCGGCACCGTGGCCGTGTATGACCTTGGTGGTGGTACGTTTGACGTATCCGTGCTGGAAATTTCTGACGGCGTGATCGAAGTAAAATCCACCAACGGGGACACCTTCCTCGGCGGGGAAGACTTTGATAACCGGATCATCGCGTTTCTGGCTGACGAGTTCAAACGCGAGCAGGGCATTGACCTGCGCTCCGACAAGCTGGCTCTGCAGCGCCTGAAGGAAGCCGCAGAAAAAGCCAAGATCGAGCTGTCCTCCTCCAAGGAAACCGAAATCAACCTGCCGTTCATCACGGCGGATGCCTCCGGTCCCAAGCACCTTGTGGTCAAGCTGAGCCGCGCCAAGCTGGAAAGCCTTGTGGATGACCTGATCAGCCGCACGCTTGAACCCTGCAAAGCCGCGCTGAAGGATGCTGGCCTGTCCGCTTCGGGGATTGATGAAGTCATTCTGGTCGGCGGTATGACCCGCATGCCCAAGGTGATTGAAACGGTTAAAGAATTCTTTGGTAAAGACCCTGCCCGCAACGTGAACCCGGATGAAGTGGTTGCCATTGGTGCCGCCATTCAGGGGGCTGTGCTCAAGGGTGATGTCAAAGACGTTCTGCTGCTTGACGTAACCCCCCTGTCTTTGGGGATTGAAACCCTCGGTGGCGTGTTCACTCGCCTGATTGACCGTAACACCACCATTCCGACCAAGAAGAGCCAGGTGTTCTCCACGGCGGAAGACAATCAGGGCGCTGTGACCATTAAGGTCTATCAGGGCGAGCGCGAAATGGCGGCGGACAACAAGCTGCTTGGTAACTTCGACCTGACCGGTATTCCCGCAGCACCGCGTGGCGTGCCCCAGATTGAAGTGACCTTTGATATTGACGCAAACGGCATTGTGTCCGTTTCCGCCAAGGATAAGGCGACTGGCAAGGAACAGCAGATCAAGATCCAGGCATCTGGTGGTCTGTCGGACAATGACATCGAAAAGATGGTCAAGGACGCCGAAGCCAACGCAGCAGCCGATAAGGCCAAGCGTGAGCAGGTGGAAGCCCGCAACAGTGCGGAATCCCTTGTGCATCAGGTCGAAAAGTCTCTGGCTGACGTTGGTGACAAGGTGCCTGCGGCTGACAAGTCCGAAGCTGAAAGCGCCATTGCCGCCGTTAAGTCCGCTCTGGAAGGTACGGATGTGGACGCGCTCAAGAGCGCAACCGAACGTCTGACGCAGGCCGCCATGAAGGTGGGTGAAGCCGCCTACAAGGCTGGTCAGGAAGCTGAGGGCGCAGAAGCCGGTGCCGCTGCTGGTGCCAAGGCTGATGAAAAAGACATCGTTGACGCCGACTTTGAAGACGTGAACGAAAACAAAAAGTCCTGATCGGACGTATGCAGCCTATGGGGCCATGTGACATGCATGGCCTCAATGCATTTTTTATGCGGCGTCCGTGCTTTTTATAAGGCGGACGCCTTTTTACGTTTTACATTCTGGACAGATGCTGTGCTCATGCAAGAGGCAGCCCCAAGAGGACTTTCATGGCTACTAAGCTTGATTACTACGAAATTCTTGAGGTAACCCGCACGGCCTCTGGCGAGGAAATTAAAAAAGCCTATCGCAAGCTGGCCATGAAGTTCCATCCCGACCGTAATCCGGGGGATGATGCGGCTGAGGCCAAGTTCAAGGAAATCAATCAGGCTTACGATGTGCTCAAGGATGAGCAGAAGCGCGCCGCCTACGACCGCTTTGGCCATGCTGCGTTTGAAGGGGGTGGCCCGGGGCCGGGCGGGTTTGACTTTAACGGGTTTGGTGGCGGTGGTCTGGGCGATATTTTCGAACAGATGTTTGGAGATATGATGGGTCGCCGTGGTGGGCAGGCCCGCAGTGGCAATGATATTCAGACCCATGTCGAAATTACGCTCGAAGAAGCGTTTGCAGGCGTGGAAAAAGATGTGCGGGTCATCACCCGTGTGGCGTGTGATACCTGCCACGGCACAGGCTCCAACAGTGGTGCCGCAGGGGTGGAAACCTGCCCAAGCTGCCATGGTGCAGGCAAGGTGCGCGCGCAGCAGGGCTTTTTTGTGGTGGAACGGGCCTGCCCGACCTGCCATGGCGCTGGCCGGGTGGTCAAGGACCCCTGCAAGGCCTGCCGTGGGGAAGGGACCGTGGAGCAGGAACGCACCATTAAGGTGCAGATCCCCGCAGGGGTGGAGGATGGCACACGCATCCGCCTGACTGGCGAGGGCGAGGCCGGTGGCAATGGCGTGCCAGCGGGCGACCTGTATGTGCATGTCTCTGTTTCCGAGCACTCCATTTTCCAGCGTGATGGGGCCAATGTGTATTGCCGCGTACCCCTGCGCATGGCGCAGGCTGCTCTGGGTACGGAAATAGAAGTGCCCGTGATTGATGGTGGGCGCACCAGTGTTAAAATTCCGGCCGGAACACAGACCGGCGCGCATTTCCGCCTGCGGGGCAAGGGGTTCTCGGTCCTGCGTTCGAGTGCGCGGGGGGATATGTATATTCAGGTCACAGTGGAAACGCCGCAGGTGCTGACCAAGCGCCAGCGCGAACTGCTGGAAGAATTTGAGAAAGAAGCGGGGGAGGATGTCAAGCACAGCCCCGAACACACGGGGTTCTTCCGTCGTGTGCGTGATTTCTTTGAGGGATCGGAATAAGACAGATGCGTATTGGCATTGCAGGGATTACAGGCCGCGTAGGACAACTGCTGATTGAAGAGGTGCGGGCGGCAGGCGCCACTGTTGCAGGGGGCACCACGCGCGCGCCAGAACAGGCCACAGGGCTGGCAGCCGAGGTTCCACTATTTACCAGCATGTCTGCTCTGGCGGAAAAATGCGACGTGGTGATCGACTTCACCCATGCGGATACAGTCGTTTCCAGCGCCAGGGCTCTGGTTGGTACCGGCGTTGCGTGGGTGCTGGGCACAACGGGCCTGTCGGCGGCGCAACTGGGGGCGCTGCAAGAGGCATCTGGTGATATGACCGTGGTGCACGCGGCCAATTTTTCGCCCGGTGTTACGCTGGTGCAGCGCCTTGCCCGGATGATGGGGCAGGCTCTCCCCGCAGAAACCTATGATGCAGAAATTGTGGAGATGCACCACAGACAGAAGGTGGATGCCCCATCCGGCACGGCGCTGGCCATTGGTCAGGCGGTAGCTCTTGGCCGTGGCGTGGCGCTGGAAGACGTGCGTGAAAGTGGGCGTGATGGCCTGACCGGCCCCCGCCAGACGGGCGCCATTGGCTTTGCCGCCCTGCGTGGTGGGCAGATTGTGGGCGAACATGACGTTCTTTTCACATCTGCGGATGAGCAGATCACCCTGTCGCACCGTTCGTTCAACCGCCGCATCTACGCAACAGGTGCGGTGCGGGCGGCATTGTGGACAAAAGGGCGGGAAGCCGGCCTTTACAACATGGAAGATGTGCTGGGTCTGCCGCCGCTGTAAGCATGTGCCTGTCTGTTCAGCGCATGCCCCGCGTTTGGCGCAGGGCTGAAAACAGGGGCTTGTTTTTTGTGGCGGGGCCGTATGGCTCTTGACCATTACAGTCTATAACGCCATACGGTCCCGTCCCCTTTTTTTGGGGATGGTTACCTGTTTCCTTTTTTCACTGGCGTGGGGCGAACGGCACCATCATGCGTAAAGACGGCGATTTTCTGTTTACTTCGGAATCTGTTTCTGAAGGTCATCCCGATAAAGTTGCTGACCGGATCAGCGATACCGTTCTGGACGCGTATCTGGCGGCGGATCCTGAAGCCCGCGTGGCGTGTGAAACGCTGGTAACGACCAACCGAATCGTTATGGCTGGTGAGGTGCGCGGACCTGACTCCGTTACATCCGAACAGCTGATCCATCTGGCGCGTGAAGCGGTCAAGGACATCGGCTACGATCAGGAGGGTTTCTCCTGGCGTCATGCCGAGGCCTCCAACTACCTGCATGCTCAGTCCGCTGACATTGCCGTAGGTGTGGACAGCACATCGGACAAGGACGAAGGTGCTGGCGATCAGGGCATCATGTTCGGCTATGCCTCTAACGAGACAGACACCCTCATGCCTGCGCCGCTGTATTATGCGCACCGCATCCTGCACACCATCCGCGACCTGCGCCGCGCTGGCGATGCGCGCGTTGCTGGCCTCCAGCCCGACGCCAAAAGCCAGGTAACCCTGCGCTACGTCAACGGTCGTCCGGTGGGCGCGACCTCGGTCGTGATTTCCACACAGCATGATGAAGGTGCGGACCAGAACGCCCTGCGCGAGCGTCTGCTGGACGTGACCCGTGGCGTGCTGCCCGAGGGCTGGATGCCGCCGGAAAACGAATTTTACGCCAACCCGACCGGCGTATTCGTGATCGGTGGCCCCGATGGGGACTGCGGCCTGACCGGGCGTAAAATCATTGTGGACACCTACGGTGGTGCTGCTCCGCATGGTGGTGGCGCATTCTCCGGTAAGGATCCGACCAAGGTTGACCGCTCCGCAGCATACGCCTGCCGCTACCTTGCCAAGAACGTTGTGGCGGCTGGTCTGGCTGACCGCTGCACCATCCAGCTGTCCTACGCTATTGGCGTGTCCCATCCGCTGTCCGTTTATGTGGATCTGGATGAGAGCGGCAAGGATGTGGACGAAGCCCGTCTGGGTGCAGTCCTGCGTGAGGTCATGGACCTGACGCCGCGCGGCATTCGCAAGCACCTGCGTCTGAACCGTCCGATCTATGCGACCACGTCCGCATATGGACACTTTGGCCGTACGCCGGACGACAAGCTGGATACCTTTACGTGGGAACGCACCGATCTGGTGGATTCCCTGCGCAGCGCACTGAAGCGTTGATATAAAGGTAGCGTGCTCATGACGGAGGCAAAAGGTCAGGTTATTACTGGCCAGCCCGAAGCAGTGGATGTAAAGCCCCCGCCGGAAAGGCTGTATGGCCGCCAGCGCGGGCATCCGCTCCGCCCCCGTCAGGAACGCCTGCTGGACGAAACGCTGCCACGCCTGCGGTTTCCGCTGGACAAGGCAGCAGACCCAGCCTCTGTTTTTGGCCATGCGCCACAGCAGATCTGGTTCGAGGTCGGTTTTGGTGGGGGCGAGCATGTGCTGGCCCAGACCAAAGCCCACCCCGAGGTCGGCTATATAGCCTCCGAAGTTTTTCATAACGGTCTGTGCTCGCTGCTCAACAAGCTTGTGCCAGTGGAGCAGGAAGCAACCGCCCCACTGCCGGATATGCTCCGCTTGTGGGATGATGATGCGCGGCTGGTGTTGCGGGCATTGCCGGATGCCAGTCTGGACCGCCTGTTTCTGATGTTCCCGGACCCGTGGCCCAAGGCCCGCCATGCAAAGCGCCGCTTTGTGCACCCGCAGAATGTGGAACTCTGTGCGCGTGTGCTCAAACCCGGTGCCATCTGGCGTGTGGCCAGCGATGACCCGACCTATCAGGCATGGGTGGAAGAAGTCATGTCCGCCCAGCCGTATTTTGAAGCACCGCCACCCGCCACGACCCGGCCGGATGGATGGTTCCCTACCCGGTATGAGGCCAAGGCCATAGCCGCTGGCCGCCAGCCGCTTTACTGGACGTTTACCCGCCGCTAGGCGGTGTCCACTTCTTTGTCCCGGTTGGTTGCCTGCGTGCGGCATGTTGGCTAATCAGCCGCATTACGTTTTTGCCGTGCGAAAGGTCCACCCATGAGCCAGACGACGCTTCCTATCCGTCGTGCCCTTATTTCCGTCTCCGATAAAGCAGGTCTGCTGGACCTGGCCCGTGCCCTTGTGGCGCAGGGGGCGGAAATCCTGTCCACGGGCGGTTCCGCCAAAGCCCTGCGTGATGCAGGGGTGCCTGTGACGGAAGTATCGGATTACACGGGCTTTCCTGAAATTCTGGATGGGCGCGTTAAAACTCTGGTGCCCAAAATTCATGGGGGCATTCTTGGTCGCCGTGACCTGCCAGCCCACGTGGCGCAGATGCACGAGCACGGCATTGGCCCGATCGATCTGGTGGCTGTGAACCTGTATCCGTTTGAAAAAACGGTTGCCTCTGGTGCGGATGCAGAAACCTGCATTGAAAATATTGATATTGGCGGCCCGGCCCTGATCCGTGCTGCGGCCAAGAACCACGCGCACGTGGTGGTGCTGACCGACCCCGCCCAGTATGAAGGGCTGATTGACGCACTGGGCAATGGCGGCACCACGCTGGACACGCGCCGCTTTTACGCTGGAGCAGCCTATGCTCGTACGGCTGCGTATGACGCTGCCATTGCCGCATGGTTTGCAGCACAGGCGCAGGATGCGTTCCCCGAGCGTTTTGCCCTTGCTGGCCAGCGGGCTGAAATCCTGCGGTATGGCGAAAACCCCCACCAGCAGGCTGCCTTCTACCGCGATGGCAGCCCGCGTCCCGGCGTTGCAACGGCGGTGCAGGTGCAGGGCAAAGCACTGTCTTATAACAACATCAACGACACGGATGCAGCGTTTGAGGCTGTGGCCGAGTTTGATGAACCTGCTGTGGTCATTGTCAAACATGCCAACCCTTGCGGGGTTGCCGTTTCCAGCGCATTGACCACAGCCTGGGATCAGGCCCTGCGGTGCGACCCGGTTTCTGCCTTTGGTGGCATTGTTGCGCTCAACCGCCCGCTTGATGCTGCTACGGCGGAAAAAATTTCCACCATCTTTACCGAAGTCATTGTCGCCCCGGATGCGGCAGAAGATGCCAAAGCCCTGCTGGCGCGCAAAAAAAACCTGCGTCTGCTGCTTACGGGCGGCCTGCCTGACCCGACGGCGGCTGGTACGGTCGTGCGTTCAGTTGCCGGGGGCTTTTTGGCCCAGACGCGTGATAACGGGCGTATTGCCCCCGAAGCGCTCAAGGTTGTGACCAAGCGCAAACCCACCGAGCAGGAAATGCAGGACCTGATCTTTGCATTCCGGGTAGCCAAACACGTCAAATCCAACGCCATTGTATATGCCAAGGACCGCACAACGGTTGGTATTGGGGCAGGCCAGATGAGCCGCGTGGATTCTGCACGGATTGCCGCAAGCAAAAGCGGGGAGGCGGCAAAGGCGGCTGGCCAATCTGCACCTCTGACGCAGGGCTCGGTGGCAGCGTCTGATGCGTTCTTCCCCTTTGCTGATGGGCTGGAAACCATTGTGGCTGCCGGTGCAACGGCCGTCATCCAGCCCGGTGGTTCCATCCGTGATGATGAGGTGATCGCCGCAGCCGATGCCGCGGGTATTGCCATGGTGTTTACTGGTATGCGTCATTTCCGCCACTGACGCGCTTTTCCCGCTCTTGCGGGAATGGCTTTTCGTGGCAGATTATGCAGACGAGTCTCACGCATTGCCGCGCCTTGCCCGCTTTGGGGCAGGGCGCGCCTGTCCTTAGTGGTTGTTTCATGCGCTCTTTGCTTAGTTTGTCTGCTCTCATTCTGGCGTCTTCCGTTGCGGTGGCAGCCCCTGCCCATAAGGGGGAGCAGGCTCATGGCGCGCCTTTTGCCTCCAGACAGACCACAACAGAAAAACAGGCGACCGGGGTTTATGACCTGTCTGTCCTGCCCGTGTTTACGGGGAATGTGGTGCAGTTCCTGCCCGCACCACACGGGGGCATTGTGGGTTTTGTGCTGGATGATGGCACACAGGTTTTTGTCTCTGCCGCGCAGGCCCACACATTTGCGGGCTTGGTCAAGGTGGGGGACAAGGTCGATATTCGCGGGCTCAAAGGGCAGGTTCTGCCGATCATGCGGGCATTCAGCGTGACCAGCCCGCGCGGGCGCACCGTGCAGGACAGCTTTATTGAGATGCCCCTGCACTCACCGGAAATGATCGCAGGGCCAGACCTTGTTCTCCATGGTGAGGTCTGGATGCCCCTGTATGATGTAGGGGGCAATCTGAGCGGTGCGGTGCTCAAGGACCATTCTGTGATTTATCTGTCCCCGCGTGAGGCTGCGCGTGTGGCCAGCCTGCTCAAGCCGGGGCAGACGCTCTATGCCGTGGGTGGTGGGAGCAGTGGTGAGCTTGGCATTGCCATTGATGCGCGAGAAATTGGCCCTGCTGTAGACAAGCTGGTCAACATTACGGTGGGGAATGTGCCGCCTCCCGGCCCCGCACCGGGGACACCGGGTTATGATATTATTCCCGGAGCGGACGAGCACTAAATTACCGGCACACAAAGTATCATGCCAAAATGGCGACCACAGAACCGTGGTCGCCATTTTGCGTTAAACACCTATGAGATCATTAAACACGCATGCAAATGCGTGGCGTGTGGGAGGCTGGCATGGCGTTGATACGGTGGATTATTGTTTTTCTTATTTTTGCCCTGCTGGCGTCCCTGTTTGGGTTTAGCGGTGCGGCTTCCGGTTTTTCGGAAATTGCCAAGGTGCTGCTGTTTGTTTTTGTTGTGCTGCTCATTATCAGCCTGTTTTTTGGCGGGCGTTCACGTTCGGGGCCATAATGCACAAAGGGGTCGCACATTCCAGATGTGCGACCCCTCCTGCTTAAAGCCCGGATATTTTGCCCCCCACTTTACCGGATAGGTTGGTGGGGGCTTTTTTTTTAACCTTCAATCTGGCTGAAATCTGCGATCATGCGCATCATGCGCACAAGGCGTGACAGCAGCTTGAGCCGGTTCTGGCGAAGTGCCACTTCTGGCGCGTTGACAGTCACGTCTTCAAAAAAGCGGTCAAGGGGCTGGCGCAGGCTGGCGGCAGCGCGCATGGCGTCCGCAAAGTGCTCGGCAGCAAAAGCCTGTTCTACCGCAGGTTCGACCGTTTGGAGTGTTGCGTAGAGTGCGCGCTCCTCCTCCTGTGCGAACAGGGCGGGATCGGGCGTACCTTCGTGCGGGCCGTCCTTTTTGTCTTCAATCCGCAGGATGTTGGCAGCCCGCCGGGTGGCGGCCAGCAGGTTTTTGCCATCCTCCGTTTCCAGCATGGTCTGCAATGCCTGAGCACGGGCGAGCAGACGCACAATGTCCGTGTCGTCATTATCCACCGAGATAGCGGCGAGGCAGTCATGCCGTGCCCCTTCGGCACGGACCTGTACGCGCAGGCGCTCGGCAATGAACTGGGGCAGCAGGGCCAGATCGGGGGCGTCACGCAAGGGTTCTGGCAGGGCTTGTGCCGCCAGCACGAACAGTTGCACCAGGTCCAGCCGCAGCCCGTTCTCGCGGATCAGGCGGATGATGCCAAGGGCAGCGCGGCGCAGGCCAAAGGGGTCGCCCGAGCCGGATGGTTTTTCGCCAGCAGCAAAAAAGGCTGTCAGCATATCAAATCTGTCGGCCAGCCCGACCACGACGGAAACGGGGGCTACCGGCACCTCATCCCCCGGTCCGCGGGGGGTGTAGTGCTCGCTAATGGCCTGTGCCACATCGGCATGTTCACCGTCATGGCGGGCGTAGTAGCCGCCCATGACCCCCTGCAATTCGGGGAACTCGCCAACCATGCCGGTTGTCAGGTCGGTTTTGCTCAACTCGGCTGCGCGCTCGCACAGGTCTTTGGGGGCGCCGACCATATCGGCCAGAATACCGGCAAGGCGCACCATGCGGCGCGTGCGTGCGCCCTGTGAGCCAAGTTTGGCATGGAAGGTAATGCTGTCCAGCCCGGCTACGCGTGAGGCAAGGCTCTGTTTGCGGTCAAGGTTCCAGAAGTGCCGCGCATCGGCAAAGCGGGCACGCAGCACACGCTCGTTGCCGCTGACAACCAGAGACCCATCATCGGTAGGAATGATGTTGGCAACAAAGGCAAAGCGCGGCGCAGCCGAACCATCGCTGTTACGCAGGGCAAAATAGCGCTGGTTCACACGCATGGACACCTGCATGACCTCGGGCGGCAGGTCCATGAAGATGGGGTCGATCCGTCCGAGGAAGGGGACGGGCCATTCGACCAGCCCTGCGACCTCGTCCACCAGTCCGGCATCGGCTACAATGCTCAGCCCTTCGGCCTGTGCAAGGGTGTTCAGGCCCGTTGTAATGGCCTCGCGCCGCTCGGCGGCATGGACCATCACATGGCGTTCGTGCAGACCCTGCTGCCATTGCGCGGCACTGCTGACGTCCATGGCGCCGGGGTTGAGGAAGCGGTGCCCCTCGGTCTGGTTGGACGCACTCAGCCCATGCCCGTTGTCCTCCGCCGTGGCCATGGAGAACGGAACAATCTGGCCATCAAGCAGGCAGACAATCCGGCGCAGGGGGCGTACCCATGTCATGCTGCTGCCTGCACCCCAGCGCATGGATTTGGGCCAGGGGAAGCGGCGCAGAAGATCGGGCATGATGGCGGCAATATGCGCTGCGGCTCCAAGGGGGGCTTCCTCACGCTCCAGCACCCAGAAGCCGTTTTGCAGGGTCAGTGCATCCTTGCCCACACCATGCTTGCGGGTAAAGCCTTCCAGCGCTTTGTCGGGCGCACCCTCACGCGGGCCACGTTCGGAAATGGTGCGGCCCGGCACCATGGCGTCCAGACTAAGGGAGGCTGCAATGCGGCGTGGGCCGGTGTAGCTTCTGGCATCGGTCGGGTTGAGGGGGGCCAGTGCATCGTTCAGCAGGCGGAGCAGGTTTTCTCCTGCCTGCTGTTGCATGCGGGCTGGAATTTCCTCGGAAAAAAGTTCGATCAGCAATTCGGGCATGGTTTTATTGGTCCTCGCCTGCCAGCCAGGTTTCGCAACACAGTTTGGCCAGTGTGCGCACCCGGCCAATATAGGCGGCGCGTTCGCTTACGCTGATGACGCCGCGCGCATCAAGCAGGTTGAACAGATGGCTGGCTTTAAGGCACTGGTCATAGGCGGGCTGGGCCACGCCTGCTTCTGCCAGAGCCACACTTTCCTTTTCCGCATCGCTAAAGTGCTGGAAGAGCAGTTCCGTGTTGGCCAGTTCAAAATTATGGCGCGAATAATCCTGTTCGGCGCGCAGGAACACATCGCCGTAGGTCAGGCCCGCGCCGTTGTAGTCGAGGTCATACACATTCTCGACCCCCTGCACGTACATGGCCAGACGCTCCAGCCCGTATGTCAGCTCCGTGGAGGGCAGGGTTACGGGAATGCCGCCTACCTGCTGGAAGTAGGTAAACTGCGTGACCTCCATGCCATCGCACCAGACCTCCCAGCCCAGACCCCATGCGCCAATGGTCGGGTTTTCCCAGTCATCTTCCACAAAACGGATATCGTGCTTGTCAGGGTCAATGCCTATGGCGCGGTAGCTGTCCAGCAGGAGCTTCTGGCTCTCCTCCGGTGTGGGTTTGAGCAGAACCTGATACTGGTAGTAGTGCTGCAGGCGGTTCGGGTTTTCCCCGTACCGGCCATCGGACGGGCGGCGGCAGGGCTGCACATAGGCGGCCTTCCACGGCTTGCTCCCCAAGGCACGCAGGGTGGTGTGGGGGGAGAGTGTACCGGCACCTATTTCCTGATCATAGGGCTGGAGAATGGCGCACCCCTGTTTTGACCAGAACTGGTGCAGGGTCAGGATCAGGTCCTGAAAGGAGAGGGGCCGCTCTGTGGGGCGGGGAGACGCCGGGTCCATGGTATGGATGAAACTCCGCAATATGACGGTCAGGTTGGATGTGCGCGTGGCACGGTTGGCCACACCATACAGCCCCGCGCGCCAGACCGGAAGAGAAGGCAGGCTTTATGGCAGGGTTTCCTTCTTGGCGTACTCTCTTGTAACAGGCTTGTGGGCGCGCCACATCTTGGCCAGAGTGTTCTGGCACAAAGCTCTGGTGCTGCAATTGGCCCGTCAGGGCGGGAAGGTATGGAATGACAAACGAAGAACGCGACCTTATTGAAAAATTCATGGCCCGTGTTGGTGGGGCTGCCCAAGGTGGCTTTGGCAGCGTGCCGGGGAGCCAGCCCAACCTGCCCGCGATTGACCAGCAGGCAGACCAGTTTATTGCGCAGGAATTCCAGAAGTACCCCGAAGCCCGCTACCGCGTGACCCAGATGGCCGTGGTGCAGGAGGCCGCACTGGTGCAGGCACAGAATCGGATTCAGCAGCTCCAGTTCCAGCTCCAGCAGGCACAGCAGGCTCTTCAGGCAGCACAGCAGCAGAGCAATGCCGGGCAGCAGAAGTCGGGCGGTTTTTTTGGTGGCCTGTTCGGTGGTGGGCAGTCGGCCCAGCCGCAGTCCGCACCGCCTCCGGGTTGGGGTGGTCGGCCTGCCATGCCGCCGCAGTACCAGCCGCAGCCCATGCCCTATGGCATGCAGCCTTCCGCGTTTTCGGGTGGGTCGGGTTTTCTGGGAAGCGCGCTGACCACAGCCACGGGTGTGGCGGGCGGTATGCTTGCGGCCAATGCGCTGACCAGCCTGTTTAGCGGTCACCACGATGCTGGCGGTATGGGCGAAGGGGCCATGGGTGGGACCACCACCAATGAAACCATTGTCAATAATTATGGTGACACCGGAGCCGACCCGTTTGCCGGAGGCGGCGTACAGGCCGATCAGGGCTTTGACGCAGGTGGCGATTGGGGTGGTGGAGACGGTGGTGACTGGGGCGGTGGCGACGACCAGAGCTTCTGATGGCGTCACCTCTGCTTACGGTACGATAATATGAGTAAAAAAGAGGGTGGTGCGCAGGCACCGCCCTCTTTTTTTATGGACAGGTTTTGGGCCTGTTTGTGCAGATATGCTGCGAACAGGTCCGGATTTTACCGTGTTGTGTTAGGGCGGGCCATGGACTGGATCAGTTCCAGCATTTTCTGCCGCAGGTCACGGTCGGGTATCTGGTAATAGGCCCGCACCAGATCCAACGTTTCTTTTCTGGCCAGCATATCCTGTTCATCCGTCATGGCTTTTATGGACGGATTGCTGGGAAGAGCCGGTGGCGTGGCGGTGTTGGGGGCGGGGGTGCCAAAAGGCTTGCGTGTTTCGGCAAAGCCCTGATGACGGACGCCTGGTTTGGCGGGGGAGAGCATGTCGTCAAAAAAGAAGCTGATCGGCACGTCCAGCGCTGTGGCAATGTCATACAGCCGGGACGCGCCGACCCGGTTGGTGCCGCGTTCATATTTTTGAATTTGCTGGAACGTGACCCCCAAGGCCTCCCCCAGTTTTTCCTGCGAGAGCCCAAGCAGTGTCCTGCGCAGCCGAATGCGCTTGCCAACATGCGCATCTATCGTTTCCGCATGGGTGGAAATCGTGGCGGTTGGATCCGTTAGAGGCTCGGTATTGCTCACGACTGTTTTTTTTCCCGCGGCTGTAAAGGCTGGAACAGGAGGACGGATACCATGTAATCTTAATGTTTCATAAAGGAAAAATTGTAATGCTTCATATAAATTCCTGCTTTGTTAAAGCAGCGTTGCTTATGGTCGTCTGGGGTAGGGTATGCATGCCAGCCCCAGCAGCATAAGGCAAAGTGCCAGAGGGATGGACTGGCCCAATCTGCCAAACAAGGTTGGCGGAAGTGGGGCAGGGAGTGCCACGCTGAGAACACCCGGCCTGCCCCACCCCAGATGGTCGAGCATGCGGCCCATACCATCATAAGCAACGGAAATACCTGTATTGGCTGCGCGGGCAATGGGCAGCCCCTCCTCTACCGCGCGCAAACGCACGGAGGAAAGATGCTGCCGTGGCCCGGCACTGTTACCAAACCATGCGTCATTGGTCACGTTGGCCAACCAGCGCGGGCGGTCTTGGGCATTCACAACATCGCCTGAAAAAATAACTTCGTAGCAGATAAGAGGGCCAACAGCGGGTACGTCGGCCAGATGCCATGTTTGCGGGCCGGGCCCTGCGGCCATGCCACCTTGTGGTACAATCTGCAGGGGGATGAACGGGGGTTGATACTCGCCAAATGGCACAAGCCGGGCTTTGTCGTACACGGCCTCAATGGCGCCGTCGGGGGCCAGAGCAACTACGGAGTTGCGGTAATGCCCGCTGTCATCCATGCGCAGTGCGCCGATAATGCCTGCGTCGGCCCCGACAGCCCATTCCATAATAGCCTGCCGTGCACGCGGGCTGTTCTGGATCAGGTCATAACCGGGGAAAGAGGTTTCGGGCCACAGAAAAACAATAGGCCGAAAGTGCTCGCCCGGTTTGCGCTGCGTGGTTTGTAACGCTTGGGCTGCCTGAACCCCCTGAGCCGTCAGGCCTAGGTAGCGCATAAAAATATCACGCGGGGATTGTCGGCCAATTTTTTCGGTCTCGGGGACATTCCCCTGTACAATAACAGCAATGGGGCCGGGCTCGCCTGTGGGCTGCACGGTGTATAGCCGCAAACCTGCTGCCATGCCCCACGCCAGAAGACCAGCCCCCGAACACATCAACACGCGCCTGCGCAGGTGGGGCAGGCAAAGGTAGGGCATATGCCCGGGGTTGAGCGTGCGGCTTATCCAACGGGCAAGGGGTGTTTGCTCCAGCATGGTGGTGCCGCACAGCAGCGCAAGCGCAACAAGGCCCAAAGTCAGCCCGTCCTCCCCCACCCACGCGGCAGGTTGGATCAGCAACTGCCCTACAGGGCCGGGAATGGCTAGACAACTCCCCAGCGCATTCCATGTAAAGCCGCTAAAAATAAAGCTGCGTCCCATGTCAAACAACGTCCACAGGGCAGCAAAGGCGCTCAGGCGGCGTATGCCAGCGGGCAGCAGGGTGGAGAGTGCCGCAGGGGTGGCAACCGTGGGTGCCAGAATGAGCGCGCAACCAAGGGAGGGAAACGGGACAAACCACCAGAACTCATCGGCACGGATGAGCACGGCATGGACCAGCCAGTAAAGACCGGCGGCATAAAAGCCAAACCCGAACAATGCTCCGGTCCAGGCTGCGCGCTTCCAGCTTTGGGTAGTGTTGAGGATGTGGCCCAGTAGGCCAAAGCTCAGCAACAGCACGGGCAGGCCATGCAAAGGGGGCAGGGCCAGTGTGGCAAGGCCGCCAAGACCCAGCAGAATGGCAGCAAAGCAGAGAGTTTCCCGTTTTGGGTAAAAGCGGGAAAACACAATTTTACGGGGCATGGGGGCGCTCATGGTGCAGGCAGGTCGCCTGCCCGTGGGTGAAGTCCGTTTGAGTCAAGGGGCTGCCCCCACGGGCGAGTGCTATGCGCGGCTTAGTCCAGTGCGTCGCGCAGGCGGCGTTCATAATGGCGGTAGTATTTGTCCGCCAGAAGCTCACTTTTAACCAGAATGGCAACGTCGGTGGTGTTGAACTGCGGGTCAATGACCGCGCCATCCCCCACATAACCCCCAAGGCGCAGATACCCCTTGATAAGGGGCGGCAGGCCTACAAGGCAGCGGCGCACATTAAGGGTATGTGGGTCCGTGCGCAGCATTTCCACCCGCCGGTTTTCCAGCGCGCGGACACGCAGGGCTGGGGGGGCGAGGTGGTTATGGTAGAGGTAGGTCAGCTCGTCCGCAATCTGGTCGGGGTCCGTGCAGGGCAGGCTGGCGCAACCAAACAGCAGGTCAATACGGTGGAGAAAAATGTAGGACGCAATGCCACGCCACAAGAGCTGCATGGCAGCACGGCCACGGTAGTTCTTGTCTACGCAGGAACGCCCGACTTCAAGCAGTCGGCCCGGGAATTCCTTGAGCGGGGTAATGTCATATTCATTGGAGGAGTAAAAGCGACCGATCTTTTGCGCCGCATCCCCCTGCACAAGCCGATAGGTGCCAATAACCCCGCGTGCGTCCGAGGCAATAGCGTTGTCTATGACCAGAAGGTGGTCTGCAACGCTGTCAAACTCATCAATATCGCGCTTCAAGCGCAGGGTTTCAGCACTCGGGTGAGCGCCCATTTCTTCATAAAATACGCGGTAACGCAGGGCCTGAGCCGCGTCACGTTCGTCATCTGTTTCGGCAATGCGGACGCTCAGGCTGCCACCATGCAGTTCCGGGAAGCGTGAGCGGTCCAGATCCAGCGCCGAAAGTCCGCCTGTGGTTTGTGTGGAACTCATGTCTGGTCTTTCTTGCGGCGGGGGCGGGGAGTTGTCTTGCCTGATGGAGCCGCGGCTGCCTGACGTTTTTTGCCAAACAGTTCCAGCCGCATGGAGACAAACTCGAATCCAAGCCGCTCTGCCACCTTCATCATAAAGGCTTCGTGCTCAGGGTCTTCAAACTCGATCACTTTGCCGTTATCAACGTCAATCAGGTGATAATGGTGTCGACCATGTTCCGTTGCTTCATACCGAGCACGTCCGCCGCCAAAATCCCGGCGTTCCAGAATGCCCTTTTCCTCCAACAGCCGTACCGTGCGGTACACGGTGGCGACCGAAATGCGGGAATCCAGTACCAGCGCGCGGCGGTACAGTTCTTCCACATCCGGGTGGTCGTCTGCTTCGGAAAGAACACGGGCGATAACCCGCCGTTGTCCGGTCATTTTCAGGCCGTGTTCGATACACAGCTGCTCAATCCGCGATTCTGCCGCTTGTACCTTCAAGGTCACAAACCCTGTCTAATGTTATCATCTCTGCGTTCGTCTTTCAGGTAGCCGAAGTCAGAGGTGTTTGTCCAATTTTACACCACCATGCAGTTTTTTTATGCTGTGTAGGCCTGTCTGTATGATGGTCGCCTGTGGTTTTTCCCTCGGAAGGAGGAAGGTTGGCATGAATGATGCCCTGATGCCAGAGCAGCACAATGGTACTAGTGCTACGGCTCTGGATATTACTGCGGAAAAATGCCCCATGACGTTTGTACGCACACGTCTGGCGCTGGACGTGCTGGCTCCCGGTGGCCTGCTGGCAGTGCGCCTTATGGGGGAGGAGCCGCACCGTAATGTCAGCCGGTCAGCTAGGGCGCTGGGCCATAGCATTGTAGCGGACACCCCCCAGCCAGATGGCAGCGTGGTGCTGACAATCCGCAAAAAAGAGGCCAGCCCCACGCCCGCCTGACAGGTCAGGGCGTTTATGGGGCTGGCCCTGCTGTGGGCTAGTTGTTCATGGCTTCGAAGAAGTCATTGTTTGTTTTGCTGTATTTGAGCTTGTCGAGCAGGAAGTCCATCGCGTCCATGGTGCCCATGGGTGCCAGAATCCGGCGCAGTACCCACATTTTGGACAGGGTTGCGCGGTCCACCAGCAGCTCTTCTTTACGGGTGCCGCTCTTGGTGATGTCAATGGCAGGGAAGGTGCGTTTGTCGGCCAGCTTGCGGTCGAGCACCAGTTCCGAGTTGCCCGTGCCTTTGAACTCTTCAAAGATCACTTCGTCCATGCGGCTGCCGGTATCAATCAGGGCTGTGGCGATAATGGTCAGGGAGCCACCTTCCTCAATGTTACGGGCTGCACCAAAAAAGCGCTTGGGCCGCTGCAGGGCGTTGGCATCCACACCACCTGTCAGCACCTTGCCCGATGAGGGGACGACCGTGTTGTAGGCGCGGGCCAGACGGGTAATGGAGTCGAGCAGGATCACCACATCGCGCTTGTGTTCAACCAGACGCTTGGCTTTTTCGAGCACCATTTCGGTGACCTGCACGTGGCGGTGTGCGGGTTCGTCAAAGGTGGACGCAATGACCTCGCCCCGCACGGAGCGGGCCATGTCGGTCACTTCCTCTGGGCGTTCGTCAATCAGCAGCACGATCAGGAACACTTCGGGGTGGTTGGCCGAAATGGAGGAGGCAATGCTCTGGAGCATGACCGTCTTGCCTGAACGCGGCGGTGCCACGATCAGGGCGCGCTGGCCCATACCGATGGGGGAGACAAGGTCGATCACCCGGGGGGTGAAGTCCTTTTGTGCGCCTTTTTTGTTTTTGTCGCCCTTGGGTTCGGGGGCGGTGGCCTGACTTTCCACTTCCATCTGGAGGCGGCGCTCGGGGTAGAGCGGGGTCAGGTTGTCAAAGTTGATCCGGTGGCGCACCGCATCGGGGGACTCAAAGTTGATCGTGTTGATCTTGAGCATGGAGAAGTAGCGTTCTCCATCCCGTGGGGCGCGAATCTGGCCTTCAACCGTATCCCCGGTGCGCAGGCCAAAGCGGCGGACCTGTGTGGGGGAGATGTAAATATCATCCGGGCCGGGAAGGTAGTTGGATTCGGGCGCACGCAGGTATCCAAACCCGTCATGCATGATCTCAAGCGTGCCTTCGCCATAAATGGCCTGATCGTTGTCCGCCAGTGTTTTGAGGATGGCGAACATCATGTCCTGCTTGCGCAGGGAGGACGCGTTTTCGATATTCAGGTCTTCAGCGCAGGCCAGAAGGTCGGCTGGAGACTTGGCCTTGAGTTCCGCAAGATGCATCTAACAAATGCCCTGACTGGCAAGAAAAGTTCAAAAGGGGAAGGTCCGGGTCGTTCCATGCACGGCAGAGCCGGTCGGGGAGACCGGTAACACGCATGCCTGAAGAGGCATGTCCGGGCCAGAAGGAACCTGACGGGAGGGGAAACCGCTGGGCAGGTGAAGTCAGCCAGCGTCTTGGGGAGGGATAATACCTGCGGCGCCATGGATCGTCAACACAGGATATGGCGCGTGCGCGGGCGGTGCCGGGCGTTATTTGATGCCGCCCAGCCAGCCCTTTTTCCAGAACCACAGCAGCGGCAGGATGATGGTCGTAGCCATGAGCCCGAGCGAGTACCAGTAACCAAAAGACCAGTTAAGTTCGGGTATGTACTTGAAGTTCATACCATAAATACCCGCAATTAGGGTTGGTGCGACCCCGATGAAGCTGACCACGGTCAATACTTTCATCACCCCGTTCTGTTCAATGTTGATGAACCCCAGCGTTGCATCAAGCAGGAACTCCACCTTGTCCTGCGACTGGGAGACATAGGCATCGAGCGAGGACAGGTCATGGCTGACGGAGGTTATGCGCGCGCGCAATGTGCCCGACAGAGCATAGGCCGCAGTGACCTTGCCCTCCTCATCCGGGGCGGGGGTGGTGAGCGGCGTTGGGGGGGATGAACGCGGCGTGCACAGGGCAAACCCCGTAACCGGGAGTGTGGAAGAAGTTTTCCGGCTTTCGCCCAAAAACAGGGCAATACGCTCCATGCCCAGCAGTGTGTCGCGCATGCGCGAGCACAGGTTGCCTGCCTCGCCCACGCGCTGGAGCAGGTTGCGCTGCCACACGGCCACGTTGCGGATGGGGGTCTGCTGCGTGCGGGCGCGAAAAATATCGTGCGAGAGTGTGTCCAGCAGGTTGCCCATGCTTTCCAGAATATCGGCCAGCCGGTCCACAATGGCCTCAATCAGGGCTACCAGTATTTCTCCCGCGTAGAGCAGGGTTTCATGCTGGGGGGGGATTTCGCTGGGTTGGGCGGGCAGGCCCTGCCGTTCCGGTGTGGTGTGCGGCGGTGGCATGGTGGCGGCAACACAGTCCGCCACAAGCTGGGCGACTGTCTCGAACGCCAGATAGAACTGGAAGCGGATGGTAAAAAGCCGCTGCTCGGTCAGGATAAAACCGACCGGCATGGTTTGAAAATCCGACCCGCTCTTGCGCAGCAGCGGGGAGGACAGGAACGCAGCCCCATTGCGTACGCTAATGCGCGAGGAGCTCTCGATCGCACTCAGGTCGTCCAGCGTGGGAATGGGCTGGCCACACAGCTTTGCCGCCAGCGCCAGTTCGTCCGGAGTGGGGTTGAGAAGATCCAGCCAGATAGCGTTTTTGGCATCGTCTTCCGTTTCAACGGCGCGAGCAGGCATACCGGGCCTGTGGGCCAGAAACATACGATTCTCCCAGTTTTTGCCTTGCAGGCGGAGCGTGTGCGTGCCGGTGACGGCCGGGTTGGCGACCTGCCCCCAAGTATACGTGTTCCGCCAAGTATGACGCCTTTGTCCGGTTTGTGGCAAGATGACCGCACGGGACCGTGCAATGCGGCCGCGCATCTGGTAAGCCATTTTGCCAGTTGAAAATGATAAGGACATATGGCCCCCGACAGGGCGCGCCATGGGGCTATTGTAAGGAGCGGCAGGACAGAGAATGGCGAACCCGAGCGAACACGGCGCCGCAGCGGCACAGAGCAATTCCTTCAGGCAGCAGCCTGATGAACACGGGCATTTTGGTGGCCGTTATGGCGGCCGCTTTGTGGCCGAAACGCTTATGCCGCTTATTCTGGAACTGAACGCGGCATACGAGGCCGCAAAGGCCGACCCCGCTTTTCACAAGGAACTGGCGTATTACCAGACCGACTATATCGGTCGCCCCAGCCCGCTGTGGTTTGCCCGCCGCATGACAGAGGAGTTGGGGGGCGCCAAAATCTATCTTAAACGTGAAGAGTTGAACCATACCGGTTCGCACAAGCTCAACAACGTCATGGGGCAGATTCTGCTGGCCCGCCGCATGGGGCGTACCCGCATTGTGGCCGAGACCGGGGCAGGCCAGCACGGTGTGGCCACTGCCACCGTATGCGCCCTGTTTGGCATGAAATGCGTGATCTACATGGGTGCGACCGATGTGGAGCGGCAAAAGCCCAACGTGTTCCGTATGCGCCTGCTGGGGGCCGAGGTTGTGCCTGTAACCGCCGGGGCCGGCACGCTCAAGGATGCCATGAACGAGGCCATGCGGGACTGGGTGGCCAATGTGGCGGACACCTACATGCTGATCGGCACCGTAGCTGGCCCGCATCCGTACCCCGCCATGGTGCGTGACTTCCAGAGCGTGATCGGGGAGGAAACAAAAGCCCAGATGCGCGCGGCCGAAGGCCGCCTGCCGGATGTGGTGGTGGCGGCCATTGGTGGTGGCTCCAACGCCATGGGTATTTTCTACCCCTTCCTGGATGATGTGAGCGTCCGCCTGATTGGGGTGGAAGCCGCAGGCCATGGGCTGGATAGCGGCAAAACCGCAGCATCCATCGAGCGTGGCCGCCCCGGTGTGCTGCATGGCAACCGCACCTATCTTCTGCAGAACGCGGACGGGCAGATCGATGAGGCGCACTCCATCAGCGCCGGGCTTGATTACCCCGGTGTCGGGCCGGAACATTCATGGCTGAATGATATTGGCCGTGCCGAATACGTGGGTGCGACCGATACGGAAGCACTTGACGCCTTCCAGCTCTGCACAAAGCTGGAGGGGATTATTCCTGCCCTCGAATCGGCGCATGCCGTGGCCTACGCCGCCAAACTTGCCCCCACCCTGTCCAAGGACACGCTGCTGGTGATCAACCTGTCCGGTCGTGGGGACAAGGACATCTTTACTGTTGCCGAGCATCTGGGAGTTACGCTGTGAGCCGTATTGCCGCCCGTTTTAAAGCCCTTGCTGCCGAAGGTCGTGGCGCGCTCATTCCGTATCTGGAGGCGTATGACCCCGACCGTGCCACATCGCTTGAACTGCTCCGGGCCATGCCCGCAGCCGGTGCGGACCTGATTGAGGTTGGCATGCCTTTTTCCGACCCGTCAGCCGATGGTCCGGTTATTCAGGCAGCAGCCCTGCGCGGGCTCAAGGCCGGGGCCACGCTGGTTGGCGTGCTGGATATGGTAGCGGAATTCCGTAAGGAGGATGACGCGACCCCGATTATTCTGATGGGCTACGTCAACCCCGTGGAATCTTACGGTTACGAGCGATTCTGCAAGGATGCCGCCGCCGCCGGGGTGGACGGGCTTATTCTGGTTGACCTGCCGCCAGAGGAGGGTGCTGTCATTGCCGCTCCCGCGCAGGCTGCGGGGCTGGATATTATCCGTCTGGTCGCCCCGACCACGCCTGATGCCCGCCTGAGCTATGTGCTCGCACATGCCTCGGGCTTTGTTTATTATGTCAGCATCGTGGGGATTACGGGTACCCGTTCGGCAAGTGCGCATGACCTTGCCGGTGCCATTCCCCGCATCCGTGCGGCGACTGATCTGCCCATTGCCATTGGTTTTGGCGTGCGCACACCAGAGCAGGCTGCTCAGGCCTCCAGCATAGCCGATGGCGCTGTTGTGGCCTCCGCCCTGCTGGCAACGCTCGCGCAAACGCTGGACGAGCAGGGGCGGGCCACAGCCCAGACCCTGCCGCGTGTGCTTGAGCAGATCCGTGGTCTGGCTCAGGCCGTGCGTGCGGCAGGCCAGAAGGCACCATGATCGGTAATTGCCACCATTCATGACCGATAACCCCCGCATTGTTGTTGTGGGCGGCGGCCCCGCAGGGCTTGCCGCCGCCGAGTATCTGTCCGGGGTGGGGTATGGTGTGCGGGTTATGGACCGCATGCCCAGTTTTGGCCGCAAGTTCCTTATGGCCGGGCGGGGAGGGCTGAACATTGCCCATTCCGAAGAGCATGCCGCAGTGCTTGAGCGCTATGGCCCGGCCAGCCCATGGTTGCGCCCGGCACTGGATGCATGGACCATGTCCGATATTCGTCACTGGATGTCGGGGTTGGGGCAGCCGAGTTTTATTGGCTCATCCGGCAGGGTTTTCCCTACAGGGATGAAGGCGTCACCCCTGCTGCGGGCATGGCTCGCGCGTTTGCATGCGGCTGGGGTGGTGCTTCAAACCCGCGCGGACTGGCTGGGGTGGGGCGAGGGCGCGCAGCTTCTGTTTACGACACAACAGGCGGGGGATGCGGCTGCGCAGCAGGTTGCGGTGGAGGCGGATGCCGTTCTGCTGGCCCTTGGCGGCGCAAGCTGGCCACGGTTGGGGAGCTCTGGTGGCTGGGTTCCCCTGCTGCAACAGCGTGGCGTGGAGGTGGCGCAACTGGAGCCCGCCAACTGCGGCTTTTGCACGCAGTGGTCCACTCTTTTTGCCGAGCGTTTTGCGGGCACTCCGCTCAAGCCCATTGCCCTGACATTTGAAGGCAGGCGTGTGCGTGGCGAAATTGTGCTGACCCGCACAGGGGTGGAAGGGGGCGCACTTTATGCGCTGTCCACCTCTGTGCGGCAGGCTATTGCCACGCAGGGGCAGGCTACGGTGCTGTGCGACCTGCGCCCGGACCTGAGCGAGCAGGAACTGCTGGGCAGGCTGCGTGCAACCCGTGTGCGGGAGAGCCTGAGCAATCGTTTGCGTAAGGCGCTCCGTCTGCCCCCCGCAGTGGTGGGGCTGCTGCGTGAGCAGGGTGATGTCCCCGCAGACCCCCGCGCTCTGGCAGCACTTATCAAGGCCGTACCGCTGACCTTTTATGCCCCTGAGCCACTGGCCCGTGCCATTTCCACAGCCGGAGGGGTTACACGCGCGGCGTGTGACGAGTCTTTTATGCTCAAAGCGCTCCCCGGTGTGTTTGTTGCGGGGGAAATGCTGGACTGGGAGGCCCCGACAGGGGGGTATCTGCTCCATGCCTGTCTTGCTACCGGCCGCGCTGCAGCAAAGGGAATGGAGGCATGGTTGCGCAAGGGTGGGCCAAGGCGGTATCCCCTCCAACCATGAACAGCATGATTACAATGGGGGAGGTGCCGGGGGGTGGTCCGGCACGCATGGACCTGGGCGAACTCCTGGCCACGCGTCTTCTGGTGCAGGGCAACTCCGGGTCGGGTAAATCGCATCTTCTGCGGCGTTTGCTGGAGCAGTCTGCGCGCATGGTCCAGCAGGCGATTATCGACCCCGAGGGCGATTTTGTCAGTCTGGCCGAAAAATTCGGGCATCTGGTCATCGATGGTGCGGACCATTCGGAAATGGCGTTGCATGCGGCGGGTGAGCGTATGCGCATGCACCGTGCCTCTGTAGTGCTCAATCTGGAAGGGTTGGACGCGGACCAGCAGATGCGTTGGGCCGCGGCTTTTCTGGGCGGTATGTTCGAGGTGCCGCGCCAGCACTGGTACCCTGTTCTGGTGGTGGTGGATGAGGCGCAGCTTTTTGCGCCTGCTGCGGCGGGTGAAGTCTCGGACGAAGCGCGCAGGGCCTCCCTTGGGGCCATGACCAACCTGATGTGCCGTGGCCGCAAGCGTGGACTTGCGGGTATTATTGCCACGCAGCGTCTGGCCAAGCTGGCCAAGAATGTGGCGGCGGAAGCCTCCAACTTTCTTATGGGGCGCACTTTTCTGGATATTGATATGGCGCGCGCGGCGGACCTGCTGGGTATGGAGCGCAGGCAGGCCGAAGCGTTCCGTGACCTTGCGCGTGGCACGTTTGTGGCTCTTGGTCCTGCCCTTAGCCGCAGGCCACTCTCTGTGCGCATTGGCGCTGTGGAGACGGAAAGCCGCTCGGCAGGGCCGGTGCTTGCACCGTTTGAGCCCCCGTCCGCCCCCGTGCACGAGCTTATTCTGGCCCCCGTACCCGTGCAGGACCTGCCCGCCCGCCAGCGCAAGGCGCCTGCTCCTTCTGCCCCCGATCTGCTGACACAGCTTGCCGCCCATGGGGAGGCACAGGCCAGTGTGCAGGCCGAGCAGGAGCAGGAGGATGACACGCCCGAAACACAGGCCGAGCGTGAAAGCCGCATGAACGCCATCCTGCGCGACATGATGGTGGATGAGGATTCGTCCTTCAGGCCCGTGCCTGTCCTGTATCAGGATTTTCTGGTGCGCTGCCGTATTGCAGGGCTGGGGCGCAATGCTTTGGACCTGCGCCGCTTTAACCGCGCGCTGGCCACAGCCCGTAGCGGGGTAGGGGAGGATACGTCCGCCTCCACACAATGGCAGGAGGCCGAAGCCCGGGCCTCCGCCCTGCCAGAGGACCTTCAGGCGGTCTTTCTTTTTCTGGCCCGTGCCGCCATTGAGCGCGCGCCCTGCCCATCGGATGCGCAAATTGCCAAGGTATATGGCACGGTGTCCACCGGTCGGGCGCGCCGCCTTCTGGCATGGTTCGAGGACCAGAATCTGCTGGTGCTGCGGGCCGATGGCATGGGGCGGCGGGTGCTCACCTTTATCGGCTCAGGGTGGGAAACGCTGCCCGGTGTTGCCGAGGGCTGAGCACATCCACCCGTTTTGTGTGGTAAAAGGCGCAAAAGAACACGCCCACGGGCATGACGGGCGGAGCATGGAGTGCTATAGCCCGAGGCATGACGGACGACCCGCCCTTTAGCCCGGCCCTGCTGCCTGCTGGCTTTGTAGATCTGCTAACCCCCGATGCCCGTACGGAAGCGCGGGGTGTGGCAACCCTTATGGATGTGTTTGCCTCCCACGGCTACGACAGCGTCCGCCCGCCTCTTATGGAATTTGAGGAAACCTACCTTGCTGGTGCAGGGGTGGCTCTGGCGGAACAGTGCTTCAGGGTCATGGACCCGGACACCCGGCGCATGATGGTGCTGCGGCCAGACATTACGCCCCAGATCGCCCGCATGGCTGCGACTCGTGTTAGCGGACTGCCGCGCCCGCTCCGCGTATCCTACGCAGGCCCGTGCGTTG
Organism: Acetobacter okinawensis; assembly: GCF_002153655.1. Lineage (GTDB taxonomy): Bacteria > Pseudomonadota > Alphaproteobacteria > Acetobacterales > Acetobacteraceae > Acetobacter > Acetobacter okinawensis_A. The sequence continues at coordinate 64,242 of NZ_JOPJ01000002.1, read as the reverse complement.
TGGTCGCTCCTGTAGCTGCGGAGGAAAGCAGCCGCCAGATCATGCAGACCGGCATTGAGCTGATCGGCCCGGATTCCCCCGAAGCCGATGCAGAGGTCATGTCTATCGGGGCCGAAGCGCTCATGCGCCTTGGCGTGCAGGATGTCTCCTTCGACCTGACCATGCCGCCCTTTATTCCCGCCCTGCTGGAAGAGGCGGGTGTGCCCGCCGCACAGCGCCCGGCACTTATGCGCGCGCTCGACCGCAAGGATGCCGCAGCCGTGGCCCAGCATGGTGGAGCACTGGCTGCAACGCTTATTGCCCTGCTGGACGCAACCGGGGCTGCGGAGCACACGGTGGCGTTGCTTGCTGAGCTGAGCCTGCCACCCAAAGCCCGCATTGTGCTGGACCGGTTGATTGATACGGTCGCCGCTGTGCGTGAAATCTGTCCGACCCTGCGTATGACCGTGGACCCGGTAGAATTCCGGGGCTGGAAATACCATACCGGTGTGTGTGTGACGCTGTTTGCCGTGGGCCGCTCGGAAGAGCTGGGGCGTGGCGGGCGTTACATCTGCAATGATAACGAACCGGCCTGCGGGTTGACCCTGCGGCCCGATGTGCTCTTCCGCATGATTCCCCCCGCCCCGGCCCGCGCCCGCGTATATCTGGCGCTGGATGCCAACCGGCAAGAGGCCGCAAGCCTGCGCACGCAGGGCTATGCGACCGTGCGCGGTTTTGCCTCAGGCGCACAGGCAGAGGCGGAGGCCCGCCAGCTTGGGTGTGGCAGCGTTCTTTCCGGCACCCACAGGGTGGACCTCGCCTGAGAGCCCTTCAGGCGTGATTTTTCTTTTTTGACCAGCAGGCAGTTTTTTTCAGGAGCAGACCGTCTATGTCCAACGTAACCGTGATCGGCGCCCAGTGGGGCGATGAAGGCAAAGGCAAAATCGTTGACTGGCTGGCCAGTCGGGCCGACGTGGTGGTGCGTTTTCAGGGCGGGCACAATGCAGGCCATACGCTTGTGGTTGGCAATCAGGTTTACAAGCTGTCGCTCCTGCCGTCAGGTGTAGTCAGCGGCAAGCTGGGCATTATCGGTAACGGTGTGGTGGTGGACCCGCAGGCTCTGCTGGCCGAAATTGCGCGGATTGCAGAGCAGGGGCTGAACGTGACCCCTGAAACCCTGAAAATTGCAGAAAACGTCCCCCTTATCCTGCCCGTGCACGGCGCGCTGGACCGTGCGCGTGAGGCCGCCCGTGGCGACCGCAAGATTGGCACCACAGGGCGTGGTATTGGCCCCGCGTATGAGGACAAGGTGGCCCGCCGTGCCATCCGCCTGTGCGATCTGGCCGAGCCCGAAACGCTGGACTGGAAGCTGGACGAACTGCTCCTGCACCACAACACGCTGCTGGCCGGGTTAGGCGCGCCAACCTTTGCCAAGGAAGAGCTGCTTGCCTTCCTGAGCGATGTTGCTCCCAAGGTTCTGCCCTTTATGGCTGCTACGTGGGACATTCTGGATGATGCGCGCCGCAACGGTCGCCGCATTCTGTTCGAGGGTGCGCAGGCGGTCATGCTGGATGTGGACCATGGGACTTACCCGTTTGTTACCAGCTCCAACACCGTTGCCGCCAATGCGGGAACAGGTTCTGGCATGGGGCCGTCCGCTGCAGGGTTTGTGCTGGGCATTGCCAAGGCATACTGCACCCGCGTGGGTGAGGGGCCGTTCCCGACCGAACTGCATGATGCCATTGGCCGCCGCCTTGGTGAGCGTGGGCATGAGTTTGGTACGGTTACGGGGCGCCCGCGCCGCTGTGGCTGGTTTGATGCTGTTCTGGTCCGCCATGCCGTGCGGGTTGGCGGTGTTAATGGGCTGGCCCTGACCAAGCTGGACGTGCTGGATGGTCTGGATGAGATCAACATCTGTGTCGGCTATGAACTGGACGGCCAGAAGATTGAGCGCTTCCCCTCTGGCTCCGCGGCACAGCAGCGTGTTCGCCCGGTGTATGAGACAATCGAAGGGTGGAAAGAAACCACTCAGGGCGCGCGTCGCTGGGCCGACCTGCCAGCTCAGGCCATTAAATATGTGCGCCGTGTAGAAGAACTGGTAGGGGCTCCGGTCACGCTGCTGTCCACCAGTCCGGACCGTGATGACACCATTCTGGTCCGCGATCCGTTTGAAGACTGAGTTATGACGGTTTGATGACAGATATCTGAAAGACCCCGGCACTGTGCCGGGGTTTTTTTATTGGTGGCCTGCTGGTTTTGTGGGTGGGTCATAAAAGATTCACAAAGCCGTTTTTGCCGTGTGAACGGCGGCTTTTATGCATGTGCCCTACGCCATAATGGGGTGTGTGCAGGGTTTTGGGCACGCGGGCGGTTGTTTTTTGTCATCTGCGCGTCATATCCTAGTGGCAGGTTTTTAAAAGGCATTCTGGTATGCACAAGGCAGATCTTCTGGTTGTTGAGGATGATCCGGCACTCGCCCGGCTTGTTAGCTACAATCTGGAAAAACAGGGTTACATGGTGCGCCATGCGGCGGATGGAGAGGCTGCACTGGAGTATGTGCGGCAACGTCGGCCTGACCTGATTCTGCTGGACTGGATGCTGCCCGGTATTTCCGGGCTGGAAGTCTGCCGCCGCCTGCGTGAGCAGGCCAGAACAGCGGCCCTGCCCATTATCATGTTCAGCGCCCGGGGTGAGGAAGCTGACACGATCCGGGGGCTGGATACCGGGGCGGACGACTATCTGGTCAAGCCCTTTAGCATGGACGCGCTGTTTGCCCGTGTAAAAGCCATTTTGCGGCGTGCCCCACCGGTCGATAAAACCTTGCGGTTTGACACGTTGGTCATGGACCGGGTGAGCCACAAGGTGGAGCGGGATGGGCGGCTGCTGTCTCTGGGGCCGACCGAATATCGCCTGCTGGAATTCCTGATGTCGCACCCGGCTCAGGTATTCTCGCGCGAGGAATTGTTGAAGCATGCGTGGGAGCGCAGTTCCTTTGTGGAGTTGCGCACAGTGGATGTGCATATCCGCCGTCTGCGGCAGACCCTGAATGAAGGGGGAGGGGCGGATCTGATCCGCACCGTGCGGGCGCGTGGTTATGCACTGGATAAAGTGCAGGATCAGGACTGAACACACCGCAGAAAGGGGCGGCTGATCATGCATGCTTGGCTGGCGGCACTCTGCGGTATGGCGGGGGGTGGCGCGTTGGCGGCTTTGCCGCTGTTTTTTGTGCGTTCGAACCATTTTGAACCGCTACCCGACGACTCCGAAAACCAGAAAAACCGCATAGGGCGGGACAGCACATCTGCCGTCACGCTGGATGAGGTCATGGCCTGCCTGCCCGCCGCAACGCTGGTGCTGAATGACACGCGGCTACCGTGTGTTATTTCGCCCGAGGCCAAAAGGCAGTTCACAAACAGCATTGGCAGCATTATCCGCCACCCGGCTTTTCAAAGCTGTGTGGACAGGCTTGTGGCGCAGAAAAAAGATGACCAGCAGCCAGCCGAGGCGCTGATAGTGCTGGATATTCCCCACTACCGGGTGGTGCGTGCGTGGTTGCAGAAAAAAACCGTACCAGATGTGTTTCTCTCCGAAGGCTATCGTAAGGGAGGGGGGGCGTTTTCATCCAGAACAACGCTGGTTTTTGTTGCTCTGCATGATGAGACGGAGACCGTTCTGGCTGAGCGCCAGCATACGGATTTTGTGGCGTTTGCCAGCCATGAACTGCGTACGCCACTGGCCTCCCTGCTGGGATTCATAGAAACCCTGCAAGGCCCTGCGGCCGATGATCCGGGCATTCAGCAGGAGTTTTTGGGTATTATGTCCGAGCAGGCCAAGCGGATGCAACGGCTGCTGGATGGTCTGCTCTACCTGTCACGCGTGCAGATGCAGGAGCACCATAGACCCAAAGAAACAATAGGCATTGCCGAACTGCTCAAACGCCTGTCGGATGAGGCAGCGGGGCTGATCGCGGGTAAGCCTGTACGTTTTCAGGTTCAGGCGGACGACGTGCAGGAGTTGTGCGTGCAGGGGGATGAGGCCCAGCTTTTGCAGGTGCTGATGAACCTTGTGGAAAACGCGCTCAAATATGGCCTGTTTGACCGCAGCAAACGCCATGATGAGCCTTTGGGTATTACGGTTGCCTGTGCCCGTGCTGCCAAAAATGCAGGCTGGCCTACTGAACCCGGGCTGGTATTGAGCGTTACGGATACCGGGCCGGGTATTCCTGCGCGGCACCTCAACCGTTTGACCGAACGTTTTTACCGTGTGGCCAAAACAGCCGCCAGCGTGCAGGGCAGTGGTCTTGGGCTTGCTATTGTACAGCAGATTCTGGCCCGCCACGATGGGCGCCTGAGTGTGGAAAGTACGGTGGGTGAAGGTACAACATGCCGCATATGGCTCCCGCTTATTGGCTAGGGAGTGGGTTGTCATAAAACCGTCACCCAATTGTCCTGAAAGCATAATACCATTTTGCCCGGACTTACTTTAACCCAGAACAGCACGGCACGTTTTTGCTGCCGTTAAGCTTTTGCAATTGGCTCAGGGAAAAAACCAACATGCGTTTTTCAGTCAGGTCTGGGATGTGTCTGGCCGTCATGACCACCTTCCTTACGGCACTTCCAGCAGCATCTCGGGCCGAGAGCGTGACCGGTGCAGGTTCCAGCTTTGCCGCTCCGATCTATGAAGGCTGGGGTGCAGTTGCCAAGTCTGCCACCGGCGTGACCGTTAACTACCAGAGCGTTGGTTCCAGCGCAGGTCAGAACCAGATCGTGGCTGGCACGGTGGATTTTGGCGCGTCTGACGCTCCCATGGATGCTCAGAAGCTGGAAACCAACCATCTGTTCCAGTTCCCCACCGTTATGGGCGGCATTGTTCCGGTTGTGAACATTCCCGGCGGTATCAAGCCCGATACGATCACGCTGAGCGGTGACGTGCTGGCCGATATTTATGCAGGGACCATCACATCTTGGAATGACCCCAAGATTGCGGCCCTGAACCCCGGCGTCAAGCTGCCGGAAGTGGCAATTGCGCCTGTTCACCGTGCGGATGGTTCGGGCACAACCTTTGTGTTCACGTCCTACCTTGCCGGTTCTTCTTCCTCCTGGAAGGAAAACTACGGTGCGAGCACATCCATTAGCTGGCCCGGTGGCCTGGGTGCCCGTGGGAACGATGGCGTTGCCGCAACCGTGCAGAACACCGAAGGTGGCATTGGTTATGTGGAATACGCTTATGCAAGCCGTAACCACCTGACCACCATCCGTCTGCGCAACCATGCTGGCGCCAGCGTTGTTGCTGGTATGAACAGCTTCTCCCACGCTGCACAGGCTGCTGACTGGGGCCATGCTTCCCATTTCGCAGTGAACCTGCTGGACACGGATGGCAAGGAAGCTTGGCCGATCATGTCTGCAACTTACGTGCTGGTTCCTGTTCCTGCCCGTAACCCCGACCGTGATCAGGCTGTGCAGAAGTTCTTTAGCTGGAGCTTCAATAACGGTGATGCCATTGCCACCAAGCTGGACTATGTGCCTCTGCCCAAAGCCGTTAAGGACAGCATTATGTCCGCATGGAAAAGCGGCAAATAAGTTAAGCTTTGTAATTTTTACTGCGCATTTGAGCTTACTGGAAAGCGGCCCGGAAACGGGCCGCTTTTTTTTAATAAATCCGTAACGAAACCATCACCGAAGCATCACGCACAAAAAAGTTAGCGCGGGTTATTCACTCCTCATCGTTCTTATCATGGAATGGCCACAATGCGCTGTAACTCGCTTTTTTCTTCTGTTGCTCTAACGTCTTTTATGTTGGCTGGAATCGCTCCTGTGGCCGAGGCGGCTTCCACTGAGGATTCCGAAATTCGCCTGCTGCGTGCCGAAATGTCCCAGATGCGTCGGGATATGCAGCAGCAGATCGTCACCCTCAAGCATCAGCTGGCAAAAAGCGATGCGACCTCAACCAAAGGCCGCATGGGTCAGGCGGCTGGCCACGGCCGCAACACCATGCATGTTGCTGACGGCACCTACGACCCGAACGTACAGTTCGGTGAGCAGGAACCCCTCAAAAAAGTTGCTCCCCTGTCCGGCGTAGGCACCCCTCCGTCCGACCGTGGTGACACCATGTCCTGGAAGGACTTCAAGGCTGCTACGGCGTCTGATGAAGAAGTTCGCATTGGCGGCATGATTGTCGGCTTTCCCAAAGGCCGCTTTACGGTCTCCTCCGAAGACGGCGCTTATGGCTTCTCCGTTGGTCTTGCGTTCCATGAAGACTTTGGTGGCTTCCTGGGTGGCGGTCCGCGTGGGAATGAAACCCATGGTGACTTCAACGGCTTTACCGAAAATGCTCGCCGTATCCGTATTCCCTTTACCTTCCGCTATAAAGACTGGGTTGCTAACGTAACACCTGATCTTGGTGCAGGTGGTGCCGATGGTAACTCCACGGATCAGGGTTTGTATGAAGCCAACCTGAACTATACCGGGCTGCACAACACCATCCTGACGGTTGGTTACTTCCAGCCGCGCGTGACGGAAGAAGACTCCGAAAGCTCGAACGACTTCGAAATGATGGAACGTCCCGCCATTACCGATGCTGTGCGTAAGATCGCAGCAGGGGACGCCCGCTTCAGCTTTGGTGGCTTGCATTACGAAAAACGCTGGTGGATTGCCTCTTACTTTACCGGGCAAAGCTATGGTGACCGTAAGAGCAATGCAGCTAATAGCGGCGGTGTAGCGAATAGCCAGACAGGTGCTACATTCCGTGCCGCTGGTCGTCCTTATGTGTCAAAAGATATTGACGTACACGTGGGTATTTCTGCCATTAGTGCTTTTAAGGTTGCAGAAAGTTGCACGAGTTGGAGCACAGGCAGCACCTGCAGCCGTGCTTATAAGCCTAGCCAGTCTCCAGAAGTTAACCTGACCAGCACAAACCTGATTGGTGCTGTTGTTAATAATGCTTCTTCCGTATGGTCTGCTGGTCCGGAACTGGGCTTCCGTTGGAAAAAACTGTTACTCAAAGGCGAATATTATAATATTGGTATTAACCGCGGTAATCAGTCTGTTTCGCAAAGCGGTTCCACAATTCCTGACTCTATTTCGCAAAAAACGGTTCACCTTCAGGGCTATTATGGTTCTGCTAACTACACTCTGTTTGGTAAGGGTCGTGAGTATAACATCAAAGAAGGTGCATTCGGTGCTCCCGGTGTTGAGCATGAATTTGACCCCTCACGCGGTTACTGGGGTGCGCTGGAAATCACTGGTCGTTACAGCGTAACTGACTTCAGCGATGTTTCCGCAGACATTCGTGGTGGTCGTCAGACGGTATGGTCTGGTGGTATTAACTGGTATCCCAACCGCCATTTCCGCTTTATGCTTGACTTCAACCACTTCATTGTTTCCCGCACTGCCAATGGTGGTGGTATGAGCGCGTCTTCGTGGAACACCATGGGTCGCGATGGGAACTCCCTCGGTGCTCGTGTGCAGGCTGCGTTCTAAAGTCGTCAGCCTCTGGCTTCGGTCAGATATTCAGTGTGGAAAAAGGGTCATTCGTAAGAATGGCCCTTTTTTGTTGCTGGTTGAAGGACAGAAGAATAAAAAAACCATGCCACAAGGCATGGTTTTTTTATTTTAATCATGATCGCGGGAGACGTCGTATAGAGCTGGCGACTTATGTAACGGCATACGCTCTCTGCATTACCCGCGATCTGTATCCCCCGGATTTTACGCTAACAATCCGGGTCATGGTTTAGCGCGAGTAACCATAGCCATATCCATAAGCAGGCTGGGGCGCGGGCAGGACATTTTTGTAAGAGATCATGCACGCTACATACGCATTGTTATACTGCGTTTGAATGCCGCCCTGCTGGCTGTTGGAATAGAGGCTCCCCCCCAGACCACCACCCATAGCGCCCGCAGCAGCACCAATGCCAGCGCCAGCGCCGCCACCGGCAGCAGCGCCAAGCCCCGCACCCAGTGCGGTTGCGGCCAGCCCGCCATAAATAGCCTTATGGTTCTGCCGTTCAGCCTGCCCTTGCACGGCTGCGGCGGCTTGTGAGCGGCAGAAGTTCTGCTCCTGCAGAAACTGGCCATAGTTTTTGCCCGGTCCGGGTAGAACCTGAGTGGTTGGCCCCATGGGTGTTTCCGCACAGCCTGCCAGTAAAAGAACGGGCAAGAAAGCAACGGGAATCGCTAAAAACTTCATCTCACTCTCTCCAAATATATTGGATGCTGTTAAGGTGAGAGAAGTATGTCATTTTTTAGTTAATAGAGGAATAATAGAAAAAAGGGACAAGGAAGCCACTACCGGCCCGCCTTGCCCCTTTTTCTGCTCTGCTTTTTTTATACAGTGGTATTCAGCCGTGTCACCAAAAGCTGGTTGATGCGGAAACCTTCCACGTCCACGACTTCAAAACGGAAGCCGGAGGCATCCACCCGGTCAGTTTTGCGCGCCATGCGGCGCAGGCGGTGCATGATAAAGCCGCTAATTGTATCAAACTGTTCATGGTCGGGCAGGGTGGCAATATCCAGTTCACGCATGACTTCCCCAATAGGGGCCGCGCCATCTACCAGCCAGGAGTTGGCGTCACGCTGGACAATGGCCTGCTCCTCAAACGGGCTGGCCAGACCATCCATGAGCACACCCATGATGTCCTTGAAGGTAATAAGCCCCACAACCAGACCATATTCATTGACCACCAGCGCAAAACCCACGCCGGATGTGTCAAACTGGGCCAGAGTGTCCCACAGGTTCAGTGTTTCGGGTACGGAGGGAACGTCGCGGCGCATGCGGGCAATGGGGTTGGAATGGGGGCGGCCAGAGGGCGCGGTGGACGGGTCCACGACTGATGCCAGAACGTCTTCCGCACGGATGGAGCCAATGACCTTGTCCAGCCCGCCATTGCACAGCGGATAGCGCGAATACGGCTCCATGCGCACTTTTTCGTGGTTATGTTCAGGGGTGTCCTGAATATCGAGAAAAATAATCTCGTCCCGGGGTGTCATGGCGGAGGTGACCGAGCGGTCCTGTAGCCCCAGCACGTTCTCAATCATCTGGTGCTCCTGATGGAGCAGAGCGCCAGAGGCTGTGCCAGCGGCCAGAATGGCGTGCAGGTCTTCCGGAGTTACGGGTTCCACTGCCGAGGCCGCAGGAATTTTGAGCGCTTTGAGTACCACATCGGAAATTTTGGAAAAAATCCAGACAACGGGGTAGAGAATGCGCAGCGCCAGCCGTGGGAACCAGCCCACGGCAAGGGCGACCTTGTCGGGGTTGCTCATGGCAACGCGTTTGGGCAGCAGGTCCGCGAACAGCACAAACATGCCGGTAACAAAAACAAAGCTCAGGGTGGATGCCAGATTTTGTGCCCACCAGTCGGACAGTTTCCACTGAGTGAAAAAGTCAGCCAGTGGGGGGGACAGCATTTCGGAGCTGACAATACCCCCCATAATTCCCACGCCATTTAGGCAGATCTGGATAACGGTTATGACCTGCCCGCTGTTGCGGCGGAGTGCCAGAAAAGCCTGGGCACGGGGGTCTCCTGCTTCTGCACGGCTGCGTAGCCTGACTTCCCGGGCAGCGGCAAAAGAGATTTCGGAAAGCGCGATCAGGATACTGATTGCGATAAGCAGAATAAGGGTCAGCAGACCCATTATGAACAGGAGCAAGAGAACGTCCGGTATACTGTTAGGATGTCACAGTATGAACAAAAAGTGAGCCGCTGGCCAGCGATGATTACCATTGTATTTTTTATGTCATGGATCAATCGCGGGTCTTCAAAACTCTGTCAGTTCGGAACAGACGGGCTTTGCAGGCGTTGGGGAGGGGCTAGCATGCGTGCGCCACTGCCCGCTGGTGGCGTTTTGGCTATATTGCTTGCTCCCGCTGGATAAAACTGATGTTTGATGCGCTCTTTCTTGAACAGGCCGACCAGATGGCCAAGCTCGTGTCTTTGCCTGATGATGCCCTGCCGGCGGAGGAGGTGACAGTCCGTGTTCACTGGTCGGGGCTGAATTACAAGGATGCGCTGGCCATGACCGGGCGTGGTCCTGTGGTGCGGAGTTGGCCAATGGTGCCGGGCATAGATTTTGCCGGTGTGGTCGAGCGCTCGGCCAGCCCAGATTTTTCTGTCGGGCAGGAAGTCATGCTCAATGGCTGGGGTGTGGGCGAAAAGCACTGGGGCGGCTTTGCGCAAAAAGCCTGCGTGCCGGGGGCATGGCTGCTGCCTTTGCCACACGGGTTGAGCGGTCAGCAGGCTATGGCGCTTGGCACGGCTGGGTTTACGGCCATGTTGAGTGTGCAGGCTTTGGTGCGTGAAGGTGTGGAACCCGCTCATGGTCCTGTGCTGGTAACGGGGGCAACCGGTGGGGTTGGCAGTGTTGCCGTTATGCTGCTGGCCCAGATGGGGTACGAGGTAGTGGCTGTAACCGGCCGCCTGGAGGAGCAGGCTTACCTGCATCAACTCGGGGCGACGGAGGTGCTTGCGCGCTCACATTTTGAAATGCCGTCCCGTCCGTTGGAAAAAGCCCGTTGGGCTGGTGCTGTGGATGTGGTGGGTGGGCAGGTTCTGGCGTCTGTCTGTGCTTCCATGAAGCAGCAAGGCGTGGTTGCGGCCTGCGGGTTGGCGGGGGGGATGGATTTTCCTGCTACGGTTGCGCCTTTTATTCTGCGTGGGGTCACTCTTGTGGGAATCGATAGTGTCATGTGCCCCCAAGCTGTGCGGCGGCAGGCATGGGCGCGTCTGGCGGAGCAGGTGAATAAGACCCTGCTTGCAGGCATGACGCGGGTTATTCCCCTAGCTGATGTGCCGGTGGTGGCAACTGAACTGCTTGATGGCAAGGTCAGGGGACGTGTTGTTGTTGAGGTGCGCTGACCGTTAAAGGCTAGGGGGCGGTCTACAGTATTTGGGCCTGCCCTGCGATAGTTAGAAAATTTGTTAAATATTGATCTGTGTGGGCATTGTACGGGAAAAATTTCCTGCCATCAGGTGTGGCTGTTATTAAAAATCTGACGAAAAATAATAAAATCAGATAGAGATAAAATAAAAATAGAAAAAATAAAAAGTTAATATGAGAGTGTATCTCTTTTAAATAAGATAGAATTAACTTTATATAAATATAAATCATCTTATAAATACATTTATCAAGGTATGTGCCATTTTTACATGGCATCGCTGTAATTGAGAAAATTCTCAACACCATGTTTATCTTGACGAAATTTACATATCTATATAATTAACTAAATTAGTTAAATAAACTATGTAAGTATGATCGCATGGTCACCGCCCCCGCCCGCCCTCGTGGTACAGATATGACAAAGGAACTGGTGCGCATTGCGCGTGGCTGGTTGCTTGGGTCTGTTGTGGCTGGGGGTGTGAGCGCCGTTCTGCTGGTATGCCAGTTTGTCCTTCTTGCGCATGTGGTGGACAATGTGGCGTTCCATGCTCAGGCACCTCATACGCAGTGGCACGCATTTGCGCTGATTCTGCTCTGTCTTGCAGGGCAGGTGGGCGCGCGTTTTGCATCTGACATGATGGGAACACGGGCCGGGTTGCGGGTGGCTAGCCATGTGCGCGGGCAACTTCTGGCGCATCTGTTTGCTGCGGGGCCAGTTGTCTGTGCGGATGTGGCTGCCGGAGATATCGTGACCACCTTTACGGAAGGGGCGGCAGCGCTGGTCCCTTATTTTGCCCGTTACCTGCCTTCTGCCGCCATGATGGTGGTTTTGCCACTGCTTATTCTGGTAGTTGTGGCGGGCGTGGATGGGTGGAGTTTTCTGGTGCTGGCCTGCACCGGGCCACTTGTTCCCGTATTCATGGTTTTTGTGGGTTATGGCGCTCAGGCCATTATGGACCGGAGGTGGCGTCAGCTATCCCTGCTGGGTGGTAGTTTTCTCGATGCGTTGCGGGGGCTGAAGACCCTGCGTCTGCTCGGGCGCGCGCAGGGCAGTCTGGAGCGGATTACCCAACTGGCGGATGCGCACAGGCGTACGACCCTGTCGGTCATGAAGGTGGCGTTCCTGACGTCTGCTGCACTGGAGTTTTTCTCCAGCCTGTCCATAGCCCTTGTGGCCGTTGTGTTTGGCACACGTCTGTTGGCGGGTACTGCCGACTTCCGCTCTGCTTTTCTGGTGCTGCTGTTGGCCCCAGAGTATTTTATGCCCTTGCGCACATTTTCTGCCAGTTATCATGCGCGCCAGAATGCACAGGCGGCCATGCAGAGCATGGATACGGTTTTGGGCCTGCCCACTCTGGCTCGGTCCTATAGCGGGCAACCCATGCAGGGCGTGATCGGGGGTTTGCAGTGCCGTGCTCTTGGCGTGTGCCGGCCGGATGGTACGTCTGTTCTGCACGATGTAACCTGTGACTTTGCAGCAAACAGATTAACGGTCCTGACCGGGGCGAGTGGTGCGGGCAAAACCACGCTACTCCATGCCCTGCTTGGTTTTATTCCCGTTTCAGTTGGAACGCTGGAAGCCTGCAATGCGTCTGGTCATCCCATACAACTGGATGGTGTGCGCATGGCATGGGTGCCACAACGCCCGGTGATGGTTTTTGGCACCGTGGCTGAAAACCTGCGCCTTGGTGCGCCGGATGCGGATGAGGAACAACTGCGCCACGCAGCGGCACAGGCTGATGCGCTGGGCTTTATTGATGCACTCCCCAATGGGTTTGAAACGCATATAGGCGAACGGGGGAGCCGCCTGTCCGGCGGACAGGTGCGGCGGCTGGCTCTGGCGCGCGCGCTGCTGCGCAACCCGGATGTTCTGGTGCTTGATGAGCCAACGGCAGGGCTGGATGCAGCCAGTGCGCTACGGGTGAGCAATGCCATATGCCGCTGTGTGCCGGGGCGCGTTGTTGTTGTGGCAACCCATGAGCAGGTCATGGCCGTACGCGCGGACATGCTGCTGCATGTGGCTGGTGGCACGGTTGCGGTGCAGCCGGTTCGGGCGGAGAGCGTTGCATGATGGCGCAGGGAAGTCCTTTGCAGGGTGAGCGCCTGATGTCGGGTTGGAGGGTTTTTCTCCGTCTGGCTGGCGCTGCGCGGTGGCGTCTGGTCTGGGGGGTGGTGCTTGCCTGTGCGGCGTCACTGGCCAGTTTTGGTCTGCTTTTCCTTTCAGGCTGGCTGCTGGCGGGTGCGGCGGTCGCCGGGCTTGCTGGGCAGGTGAGTGCGCGGGCGTTTAATATTATCCTGCCTGCAACGGGTGTGCGCTTTTTTGCCATGGTGCGTATTCTGGCCCGTTATATGGAGCGGGTTGTTGCCCATGATGGTGCTTTGCGCCTGACGGGGCAGTTGCGCGCATGGGTGTATGAACGGCTGATCCCCCTTGCCCCGGCAGGGTTGATGGAGTTGCAGGGTGGAGACATGCTGGGCCGCTTTGTCTCGGATACGGACAAGGTTGCGGCATATTATACGGATGTTGCTCTGCCTTTTGCACGTGCTGCGTTGTGTGGCGTGGTGTTTGTCGGGGTGTTTGCCTGTTTTCTGCCGCTGGCGGCGCTGGTGCTTGCTCTTGGGTTGCTGGGTGGGGCGCTGGTGCCATGCCTGATCGGCGCTGCAACGGACCGGCTGGTGCGGCGGGGGGCGGAAAAGCAGAGTCAGATTCAGGCAGAACTGGCGGAAACACTTCAAAATCTGGGGGAGTATCTGCTTTTGGATACGGCATGCAGCCGTGCCAAAGGGTGGCAGGCTCAGCAATCCGCTGTGGATCATGCACGCTGGACGCTTGATGCGTTGGAAGGAGCCGCACGCGGGCTTGTTACAATCCTGACATTTGTCACAGCACTGGCCGTACTGGTGCTGGCGGCGCACGCGCACCAGATGGGACAGTTGAGTGTTGCTGAAATTCCAATGCTGGTTCTGGGGGGTCTCGCAGCGTTTGAGGTTGTAACCCCCCTGCCGCTGGCGCGGCAGGCTGCGGCGGAAGCGCGGCTGGCAGGTGTGCGGTTGCAAATGGCGTGTGCGCCACATGGCGTGGCGGAGGTGGTGCAACCCCACGACCTGCCTCACGCTCCGTATGATCTGGTAATGCGTGATGTAAGTTTTGCATACCCGAAGACTGTAAGCCCGGTTTTGCAACATGCATCGCTGAGCATACGTCAGGGTGAGCATGTGGGGCTGGTAGGGCCTTCTGGCGTGGGTAAAAGCAGCCTTATCAATCTTCTGTTCGGGTTTTACGCCCCGTGTGGTGGCAGCATCACCTTTGGTGGGGTGGATGTGCGCCTGCTCCGGGCAGAGGATATGGCGGCGTTTGTTGCTGTGGTCGCACAGGACTTTCATCTGTTTGCCGGAACATTAAGGGACAACCTGCTGCTTGGTGCGCCGTCCGCCACGGATGCGGAGGTGGCGGAGGTGCTGGAGGTGGCGCAGTTAACCCGGTTTGTTCAGTCCCTGCCAAAGGGTTTGCAAACATGGGTTGGCAATGATGGTCTGCGCCTCTCTGGTGGGCAGGCGCGTCGGGTGGCTGTTGCTCAGGCCCTGCTGCGGCGGACACCATGGCTTGTTCTGGATGAACCGACCGAGGGGCTGGATGCACCCCTTGAGCAGGCTCTTATGGCGGCCATTACGCGGTGGGCTGCCAACACTACCATTGTGTGCATGACCCACCGCACGGCGGTGCTGCCATTCATGCACAGGGTTGTCAGGGTGGAAGACGCACGCTTTTGCCCGGAAGGGAGAGCGACATGAAGAACTGAAAATGAAAAACGCTTTTCTTCTGTAATAAGGTTGAGAAAATGGATCTGATTAACCCTGCGGTCGTTGACCTCTCACGCTTTCAGTTTGCGTTGACGGCTCTTTACCACTTCATGTTTGTTCCCCTCACACTGGGGCTGACTTTTATGCTTGCGGCTATGGAAACGGTGTATGTCGTGACCGGCAAGCAGGTGTACAAGGATATGGCCCTGTTCTGGGGCAAGCTGTTTGGCATCAACTTTGCTCTGGGGGTCGCCACCGGGCTGACCATGGAGTTTGAGTTCGGCACCAACTGGTCCATGTATTCCCGCTTTTTTGGGGATATGTTCGGCACGCCGCTGGCCATTGAAGGGCTGATGGCGTTCTTTATGGAATCCACCTTTGTCGGTCTTATGTTTTTTGGCTGGGACCGCCTGAGCAAGCCTGTGCATCTGGCGATTACCTACCTTGTTGCACTGGGCTCCAACCTGTCTGCCTTGTGGATTCTGGTGGCCAATGCCAGCATGAACATGCCCAACGGCGCACATTTTGACCCCGAAACACTGCGCATGACGTTTGACAGTTTTGTCGGCGTTGTCTTCAACCCCGATGCACAGGCCAAGTTCGTGCATACATCGGTTGCAGGGTATGTTGCGGCGTCCATGTTTGTCATGGGCATTAGCGCCTTCTACCTTCTGCGCAAGGAACACCGGGAGTTTGCTGCGCGCTCCTTTAGAATGGCGGCGCTGTTTGGCATTTTCTCCACTGTTGCGGTCATTACGCTGGGCGACGTGCTCGGCCGTCTGGACTATGAGCACCAGCCGACCAAGATCGCGGCCATTGAGGGGCTGTGGCACACCAGCAAGCCACCTTATGAGCCATGGATCATTGCTGCTCTGCCCAATGATGCCAAGCAGGAAAGCTCGTATGAAATTGGGGTGCCGTTTGTGCTGACCCCGCTGATTACGCACAGCTTCACCACCCCCATTACCGGCATGATCGAACTGGAAGACGCAGCCGCTCCGCGCATTGAGTCCGGCATTGCTGCCGTCAGTGCCCTGCGCCGGTATGAGGAGGGTCATCAGGCGGCAGACCTGGAGATGTTCCATGCACATCAGAACGACATGGGCTACGGCCTGCTGGCATCGCGGCATGCGCCTAATCAGGACGTTACCGCCATTCCTCCCGAGCAGATCCAGAGTGTTGTCGAGCAGACCAAGCCGGATATTCTGCCTAATGTGTTTGTGACCTTCTGGTCCTTCCGCCTTATGGTTTTTCTGGGCGTGTTCTTTTTCGTGCTGTTTGCAATGGCATCCTACCTGAGCCTGAAGAACCAGCTGGAACGTAACCGTCTGTTCCTCAAGATATGCATGTGGGCCATTCCCCTGCCTATTCTGGCAACGGAGTTCGGTTGGATTACGGCAGAGGCTGGCAGGCAGCCATGGACGGTGTTTGAGCGGCTGCCTACCTTTATGTCTGCTTCAACGCACAGTGTGTCTTACATGCTGTTCTCGCTGGCCGGGTTTACTGTGCTTTACAGCATATTTATCGCGGTTGAGCTTTACCTGATGTTCAAGTTCGCACGGCTGGGGCCGGAGGCGCATGGTCAGCACGACCATGGTGCTGACGCAGACCACCTGTCCGTTGTGGCGCATTAAGGAGGGTCTTGCATCATGGACCTTTATGTTATTCTCAAACTCGTCTGGGCTGGCCTTTTGTGTGTGCTGCTGATCGGGCTTGGCCTGATGGTGGGCATGGATATGGGGGTAGGCACCCTGTTGCGCTTTGTGGGGCGCACGGATGGGGAGCGCCGGACGGCGCTCAACATTATCGGCCCGCACTGGGACGGGAATCAGGTCTGGTTTATTCTGGGCGGGGGGGCTATTTTTGCGGCGTTCCCCACCCTGTATGCCACATCCTTTTCCGTGTTTTATGTGGTCATGATCCTGCTTTTGTTCAGCATGATCTTGCGGCCTGTGGCGTTTGAATACCGCTCCAAGGTGGATGCACGCCTGTGGCGGGCAAGCTGGGACTGGGTTTTTCTGCTTTCAGGCTTTTTGCCCATGTTTGTGTATGGCGCAGCCTTTGGCAATATTCTTCAGGGGGTGGGCTACCACTTTAACTGGAGCGGGCAGTATTTTCAGGACGGGTCTTTCCTGAGTTATCTGCTCAACCCCTTTGCCATTCTGTGTGGTCTTATGGCGGTCAGCCTGAGTGTGATGCAGGGCGGGGTTATGCTGATGATCCGCTCCGAAAACCCGATCCATGACCGTGCGCGCCGTTACGCCAGCCGTGCGGGGCTGGTGGCGGTTGTTCTGTTCCTTGCCGGTGGTGTGTGGGTGCGGGGCATGCATGGCTTTGTGCTGGAGCAGGGGAATCCTGCCATGCCCGCAAACCCCATGCACGGGCAGCACGTCAGCATGCAGGCTGGCGCGTGGTTGAACAACTATGCAGCACATCCCGTGCTGTGGCTGCTGCCGCTGCTGGGTGTGGTGTGCATGCTCGCGGAGGTGGCGCTGGTGCTGGCCAACAGGCCGCGTGTGGCATGGTGGATGGGCCTTGGTGCCTGGGTGGGCACAATTGGCACGGTTGCGGCCTCCATGTTCCCGTTCTTTATGCCGTCCACCACAAATCCGGATCAGAGCCTGACAATCTGGAACAGCTCTGCCAGCCAGTACGGCCTGACCTGCATGCTGGCTGTGGCCCTGATCTTTGTGCCGCTGATCCTGTGTTACACATCATGGTGCTATTACGTGATGCGTGGCAAAGTACATACGGCAGATATTATAAAAGACACGCATAGTTACTGAAAAGGAGAGGGAAGATGAAAATCTTTCTGCGTTTTGCAGGGTTGGGGCTGGCTCTGGTGGTGGCTTTGCTGTTTGCCGTTTTTGTGGGCGATCAGGGGCCTTGGTACTTTGCATGGGCGGTAGGCACGGTCATGATTATTCTGGTCGCAGCCGCCGGGGGTGTTCTGTTTGACGCACAGACCGAAGACCATGTGTCTGAAGGGGAGTTCTGAGCATGATGGGTGATCTGGAAGCCATTATATTTTTTGTGCCGTTTTTGTATTTATCCTTTTATATAATAGCATTTTCTGTTATAAAGAGGATGTTTCCCTAGCCTGTAATTCTGACATCAGGGAAGCCGCACAAAGGAACAGCCTGCATATCGCAAGATATGCAGGCTGTTTTGTATTGATGCCAAAAGTTATGCCACACTCCTGTAGTTTCAGGAGTGTGGTGAGTTGTCAGGCTTCCAGGCCACCATCTACCGGCAGGGCCGCGCCCGTGATGTAGGACGCCTTGGGGCTGGCCAGAAAAGCAGCCATGGAGGCAATGTCATCCACCGTGCCATACGCGCCGGTTGCCACAAAACTGCTGATAAGGGATGCACCTTCACCATCTTCAGGGTTCATGTCGGTGTGGATCGGGCCGGGTTCGATCACGTTGGCTGTAATGCCACGGCTCCCCAGGTCCCGCGCAACGCCCTTGGCAAAGCCACGCAGGGCCGCTTTGGTGGCAGCATACAGCGAAATACCGGGGAAAGGTGCGCGTGCCCCAAAAGCGGAGCCAATGTAGATAATCCGCCCGCCTTCCTTCATGTGCTTTACGGCTTCCATGGTTTCCACCATGACGGCCCGCACGTTCAGGTTCAGGATATTTTCGATTTGTGCGACCGTCATTTCATCAATCGGGCCGTAAGGGTAGGTGCCAGCGTTGCAGACCAGTGCGTCAATGCGGCCAAAAGCGATTATGGTTTCGGCAATGACTTCGCGGTTGCCTTCCACCGATGCGCCATTGGCTTTGATGGTCAGGGCCTTACGACCCAGAGCACGCACTTTTTCCGCGACCTCTTCCGCAGCACCTGCACTGCTGGAGTAGGAAATGGCAATATCATACCCATCTTTTGCCAAAGCCTGTGCAATGGCAGCTCCAATACCCCGGCTACCGCCGGTAACAATAGCAACACGATTGCTCATAATATTAAAAACCTTTCAAAATTCAGGCGTTGTTCAAACCAAGCATCAGGCTGATGTTCTGCAGTGCCGCCCCGGATGCTCCCTTGCCCAGGTTGTCCAGGCGGGCAGTCAGCAGGGCCTGCCGGCAGTGTGTGCCTGCGTGCACGCGCAGTTCCATTTTGTCACTCCCTGCCAGTGCCTCGGCGGAGAGTGTCGGTTCGTGCGGCATAACGCGCACATGTTCCTGCCCTGCATAGTGCTCTTGCAGAATGTTGTGCAGGTCACTCCCGGTGATGTGACCTTGCAGGTCATCCAGATGCAGGGGGATGGAGACAATCATCCCACGGGCAAAATGGCCGACCGAAGGCACAAAAACCGGCCGTCGCCCAAGCCCTGCATGCTGGTGAATTTCGGGCACATGTTTGTGCTCAAGGCTTAAGCCATACAGCTCAAAAGCTGGGCCGCCAGCACTTTCATGCGCTTCTATCATGCTGCGGCCACCGCCACTGTACCCACTGATCGCGTTAATGCAGATAGGGTAGCGGGCATCGAGCACGCCTTTGTCCACCAGCGGGCGGAGCAGGGCAATGGCACCAGTCGGGTAACAGCCGGGGTTGGAGACGCGCAGAGCGGTTGCAATGGCTCTGTCCTGCCCTTCTGCCAGTTCGGGGAAGCCATAGACCCACGCGGCATCGGTGCGGAAGGCGGTGCTGGCATCCAGCAGGCGGGGGGCGGCATCACCCAGTGTTGCCGCCATCTGCACCGCCTCGCGCGAGGCGGCGTCTGGCAGACACAGAACAACCAGATCAGCCGCGGCCATGGCATCCTTGCGGGCCGCGGGGTCCTTGCGCCGGGCGGGGTCGATTGAAAACAGCGTAACAGGCAGGGCTGAGAGGCGCTCGCGTATTTCCAGCCCTGTTGTGCCTGCTTCGCCATCAATGAAGATAACGGGTTTCTGTGTCATGCCTTCCTCTTCTGATTCTGGCGGTAGGTTAGGC
Organism: Acetobacter okinawensis; assembly: GCF_002153655.1. Classification (GTDB taxonomy): domain Bacteria; phylum Pseudomonadota; class Alphaproteobacteria; order Acetobacterales; family Acetobacteraceae; genus Acetobacter; species Acetobacter okinawensis_A. The sequence goes on along the minus strand of NZ_JOPJ01000002.1, from coordinate 44,656 downwards.
TTTATCCCTGCAAGCGCATAGACGCGGGGTGGGATTATGGCACAATGTTTAACACATCAAGACCCCGTCACCCGCACGGCAGACCACCAGAACAGGCAAAGAACCATGACCAATACGCCCCAGCCCCCCGTAGCATCCCCCAAGGACATGGCATCTGGCAGGCACACAGCCGCGCAGAACATGGAACGTCTGCTTGCCCTTATGACACGCCTGCGCGACCCGGAGGAGGGATGCCCGTGGGACCGTGAGCAAACGCACCAGACCATTGCCCCCTACGCCATAGAGGAAGCTTACGAGGTACTGGATGCCATTGAACGGCAGGACTGGCAGGCTTTTCCCGATGAACTGGGGGATCTGCTGTTGCAGGTCGTTTATCAGGCGCAACTGGCCGAGGAGCAGGGGCATTTTGCGTTTGCCGATGTGGCCCGGATCGTGACCGAAAAAATGATCCGCAGGCACCCGCATGTGACTTTTGGCAAGGATGTGCTGGGGGAGGACGTGGCGCCCTCCTCCCATGCAGCGGGTGGTGTTTCCGCCACTGCCGCGTCGGGGCAATGGGAGGCGATCAAGGAGGGGGAACGCAGGCGCTCGGCTCAGGCGGGTGGGACTGGCAGCCCCCGGCTTGGAGCGTTGGCAGGTGTGCCCCCTGTTCTGCCAGCCCTGCTGCGTGCCTCCAAACTGGCGTCCCGCGCAGCCCGTGTCGGGTTTGACTGGCCCGATGTGGAGGGAGTTCTGGCCAAAGTGCATGAAGAAATCGATGAATTTTCGGTAGAAATGCAAAAGGGAGACCGCGAGAAAATGCAGGACGAGCTGGGAGACGTCCTGTTCTCGGTAGCCAGTCTTGCGCGTCGGCTCAAGCTGGACCCGGAGGCCTGCCTGCGTCAGGCGTGTAACAAGTTTACCCGCCGGTTTGAGGCGGTCGAAGCCCGTTTGGCGCAGGACGGGCTGAGTATGCAGGACCAGAGTGTGGAACAACTGGATGCGTTATGGTGCGCTGTCAAACAGACTGAAAAACCCTGAAGCCGGAGCGGCTTCAGGGCTGGTCCTGCCGCCCCAGTGCTGACCAAGGGGGTATTTCTCCCCCTTGGCACGCTAGGTTTACTGTGCGCCGGAAGGAAGGGCACCACCAGCCAGATAATCCATGATCCGGCGGGAGAAAGCGTTCACATCCTTTGGTGTTTCGCCATTCTGAATACTGGCGACATCAAGCAGGATATGAGCGAGTGCATCAATCTGCTCTCCAGCCTGCACTTTTTGTGCCAGTGCATGCACAATGGGGTGGGCGGGGTTGAGCTCAAGCACAGGGGTGACGTCGGGTATGTCCTGCCCGCTGCGCTGCATGAGCTTACGCAGTTGCAGGTCCGGGCCCCCTTCTGGCGCACTGAGCACCATGGCGCTGGAGACCAGACGGTCTGTCGAGCGGATGTCGGACACAGCATCCCCCAGAACGGTCTTTAGCGCGGGGAGTAGGGTATCCATATCCGCTTTTTCGGCCGGGCTGGCTTCTGGCGCACCAAATTTTTCAAGGTCGTTCAGGCCCTGTGCAACATTGCGCAGGCTTTTGCCCTCATACGTGCCAAGGCGTTCCGGCCAGAAGGAATCCACGGGGTCGCAGAGCAGCAGCACTTCCACTCCGCGTGCCTTGAACCCTTCAATCTGGGGGGAGGCGGCCAGCACGTCCGCATTGTCGCCCGTTACGTAGTAAATGGCGTCCTGCTCGGGCTTGATGCGTGAGAGGTAGTCATCCAGCGAGGTCAGTCCTTCTACCGCGCTGGAGCGGAAGCGGCTCAGGGCTGCCACGTCCGTTTTGTAGGTGGGGTCGTCCCACATGCCTTCTTTCAGGACCGGGCCAAAGTTTTCCCAGAACGTGGCGTAGGTATCTGCATCCTTGGCGCGGGTTTTCAGCTCGTTCACCACCTTGGTGGTTACGGCTTTGCGGATGCGCGACAGAACGGGTGTGGCCTGCAACATCTCGCGCGAGACGTTGAGGGGCAGGTCCTCGGTATCCACAACGCCCTGCACAAAGCGCAGCCACGGGGGCAGGATTTCCGCATCATCGGTTATGAACATCCGGCGGACATGCAGGCGCACCTTGCTCTCGCGCATCTGCTCGCCAAATTCGAACGGACGGGAGGAGGGGACGAACAGCAGGGCGGAAAACTCCATCGTGCCTTCCGCGCGCCAGTGCAGCGTGTCCCACGGCTTGTCAAAATTATGGGTGATGTGGCGGTAGAATTCCTCAAGCTGTTCTTCCGTCACGTCATTGCGGGACTTGCGCCACAGGGCTGTACCCTCGTTGGCGGCTTCTTCCTTACCTTCGCGCATGATGGTGACGGGCCACGCAATATGGTCCGACCATTTGCGAATAATTGCCTGCAAGCGCCATGGGTCCAGAAATTCGTCGGCATCGGACTTGATGTGCAGGGTAATATCCGTACCGGCTTTGTCCCGCGTGGCAGGTTCAAGCGTGTAAGCGCCTTTGCCATCGGATGACCAGCGCCATGCTTCGTCCGTTCCGGCACGGCGGGAGACGACATCCACCTTGTCTGCCACCATAAAGGCGGCATAAAAACCAACACCAAACTGGCCGATCAGGCTCGGGCGGTCTTCGGGTTTTGCATTTTCCAGCTTCTGCCCGAATGCGCGGGTGCCCGAGCGGGCAATGGTGCCAAGGTTGGCCACCAGTTCGTCCCGGCTCATGCCCGACCCATCATCACTGATTGTCAGCAGGCGCGCGTCTTTGTCGGGGTTGATGCTGATTTTGGCGTTTTCGGGCAGGGCCTGTGCGCCATCGGTCAGCGCCTCAAACCGGCGGCGGTCCGTGGCATCGGCGGAGTTGGCAACCAGTTCACGCAGAAAAATCTCGCGCTCGGAATAGAGCGAATGCACAACCAGATCAAGCAACCGGCCAACTTCTGCGCTGAACTCGCGCGTTTCACTGCCCTGATGTGCCGTGGCGTTTGGGGGTGTTTGTGTCATGCCAAAGTCCTGTCAATTACGATCATCTTATATGGGGCAGTGTATGCCATAGCTGTTACGCTTCTGCACCCTGCCTGGTCTGGTCCAACAGATGTGGTGGGGGGCATGTGTTTTCAATATCTGTGCCGGGCATGTCTGGTGGCAGTGTGCATCCGGGCCTTATGTGGGTGGAAAATGTGCCAGAACACGCTCGACCAGAACGGTTAATGCGTTGGAAAGGGTGGTAAATCCGCTGTGTGGGGTGCGCGTGTTTTCATCCATATAAAGGCCGCGTCGCATTTCTATTTGCAAGGCATGCATATTGCTGGTGGGGCGGCCATAGTGGCGGGTAATATAGCCCCCCGCATAGGGGAGGTTGCGGGCGACTTTAAACCCCAGCCCCTGCAAGGTCTGTTCGGCAAGATTGGTCAGGTGTGGTGTACAGGACGTGCCGTAACGATCGCCCAGCACAAAGTCGGGTGAGCCTGCCTGTGGTGCATCTGGCATGGAGTGCAGGTCCAGCAGCAGGCTCAGGCCATGTTGTGCCCGGGCGGCTTCAAGCAGGTCAGCCAGAGTAACATGGTAGGGCATCCAGTAATGGCGGATGCGTAAGGCGGCCTCCATAAAAGGCAGACGTTGTCGGTAAATGGGGCGTCTGTCCGCCACAATGCGCGGGATGGAGCCCAGCCCTGCCAGCCCCCGGTCTGATGGTGCGACAAAAGAAGGAATGGCCCCGTGGAACATCCGGCTGTCCAGGTCCCATGCCGCACGATTGACGTCGCAGAACACGCGCGGAAAAGTGGCCTGAAGCAAGGGTGGCCCCAGAGCGTGCGCGCCTTGGGCCAGTTTTTCCACGTAGCTGTCTTCTCCACTGCGCAAAATATCCAGCGGCTGGCGGGTCAGGCGGAGAAATGCTTCGGGGTAGAAATGCCCCGAGTGGGGGGAGGCCAACACCACAGGGCCGGTTGCAGGGCTGCCAGACACCAGCACCGGTGGTGGTGCCATTTGCCTGTCCGGTCCACTCTCCTCATGTGCTTCCTGCTGCGGCAGAAGAAAACGCCGCAGGCTGGGGGGAAACAGGGAAGACGCAAATTTTTTCATATTCCCACTATTGTGGGCTTGCGCTCGCAAGGCAAGGAGGATAAAAGGCCCACACACATCAGGAATGGGCGCATAGCTCAGCGGTAGAGCACTACCTTGACATGGTAGGGGTCACAGGTTCAATCCCTGTTGCGCCCACCATTCCTGAACCGCAGTATTCTGCGGTTTATGCCATGTCTCCCGCTGAAAAATCCTCTTATTATCGGTACACGATAGTACAGCATAATTCACCAAATTTCGCCCTGAGTGGTTAGGAATTGGTTATGGGTTTTCCCCTTCCAGAGCGATGGCCGGTCCCGTCCCCCACCACCTTACAATTTCCTCTCGATACACTGGCGGCATCAGCTTGGCGTAAATCGTCACGGTATTGATATTGCTCCAATCGCCGTCTGATTTCAGGCGCAACAAATCCCGGTAAACGCAGTAGTGCCAGGATGCCCATGTGTGGCGAAGATCATGGGGCGTAAACTCCGGGACAAATACCGTTCTGGTCTTTTTCGCGCCCGCGGGAACCCACTCCCGTATGCGCCCCGGCAGCCCTGCGCGAGAACAGGCTCCGGCCCATCCATTTTTTATTTGTCCGCCATACTGCCTGCCAGAATCATGGTACCGGTCCCCCAATATAGTCCCCTTTCGGGTTTTTATGGCGGGCCGGAATACATGCCCATCTGTATCGGCAATGCGAGCGAGCCATTTAACAACAGCGGGGCAGAGATCAACGTAGCGCTGGCGTCCCTGCTTTTGCCAGACAACAGCGCGGCATCCGTAAAGGTCCACATCCTTCCATTGCAAGTCTAGCGCCTCAGATAGCCTGCAGCCCGTGCCGATCAGGAAGACGAAAAGGGGTTGCAGGTGTGGGGCGGCGTGCTCAACCAGGTCGGTTGCCTGCTCAGGAAGTAGGAACCGGGTAATGGATGTTGGAACGGAAATAGCCGCAAACGCGGGCCTATCGCACCAGCCTTGAATGGCCCCAAACTCAAGGATTGCTTGCAAGGGAGTCCGTACCGTGCGCTTTTTAGTTGCGGGCGATGCGGCCTCGCCATCTCTGAGTATGCCTGCATATGCAGCGCGCAGGGAGGCGTTGTTGATGGCTGAAAGCTTGGTATCACCAAAGTACTCCACCAGCCTGTCAACATATCTGCTTGTGGCGGGGGAGCGTGGAGCCTCTTTGATGTAGGCAGTCGCAGCGTCCGCAAAAGTTATGACAGAGCGGGTGCCATAGAGTTGCTCTTGCCAGAACTCCGCTTCTCTTTTGCGGCGGTATTCTTCTGCGAGTTTGCGGTTTGTTGTGCCCGTGCTTTCCAGTACCCGCTTACCCCCGACCGTACCCCTGACAAAGAAGTTTTTGGTGTGGGAGAACGTGACAAGCTTGAGTGGCATTCCATACTCTCAATGAGACGTCGATAATCCTGGGGAGAGAACACAAATTTCTTCCCCCACTTCCTGTGGGTTGGGCCGCCGTTATATTCTGGGTTCTCGCGTAGATGCTCAAGCAGGCGGGTGCGCCCTATCTTCCCGCGCAGGCGCTCCAGCACATCGGGCAGCGTCATAAGATCAGGCAGAACCTCACCCATCCACCCCTCCCTTCCCCGGAATAGGCCGGTCGTTGCGCACCTCTGGGATGATTATGGTTTCGGGAGAAGTGCCCGCGACTACCGCGTCTGCTGCTGCGAGGGCCGCGAGAATAGATTTACGGAACTCTCCGCCCTCATATGGTTTCCGCTTACTGTATTGATCGAATGTTTCTCCGCTGGCGAACTGCGTTGTGTGGCTCCATGCAGCATCAACAGCCGCTTCAATTCTTGGGTCAGTCATGTGCGTTCTCCAGCCCCTTCACAAACTCAAGTGCAGCCTGATAATCCATGTGATCAACAGGTTCGCCATCACTGATCCGGTAGATCAGGCCATGCCCCTTAAATTTTCGGGTTATGTCGTGAGCATAGCCCATCCGGTTAAGTCTCTGGTTGAGGCTCATGTTTTCTAGATCAGTCATCACCCCACATCCCGCGCTGCGTCGATGGCTTGGCGCACTGTTCCCTTCATACTGAAAAGCCTGTTACCAATAACGGAGATGCGCCATCCGATTATTGCGTCTTCGAGAGTGACAAATCTGGTTTTATCCAACCAATCCAACCGCTCACTATCGCGCCCAATCTCCGCCCGCACGCGCTGTTCTGCCCGGCGTTCGGCTTCGAGGATAAATGAGGCGATGGCATAGTCATATAACTCAGCAGCAAGTTCTCCACATTCTTCTTCCCCAATATCAACGGTTCCACCATCAAATGTTAAGGCATCAATAAGAGGGTATCCATATGGCTCGTTACCTTCCTCTTTCGTGTGTAGAAGACGGTAATTCCGCATAACGGAAACCAGTTCTTCAATCTGCTCCTCTCTCGTCCTCATGGCGTTATCTCCACAGCAGTTTCAGCTACTTTCCCGCAATCTGCGCCAGCGGCATGGCACTTTGGGCAATAAACGTTTGAGTCTCCGGCATCCGTATTTACGTCTGTGCCGCATTTCTCCGTTGAACCAACCCAACCACAGCGGTCGCATGAGGCTAGATAGAAAGTCTCATTTACGGAGAATGTGCGCCCATCTGGCAGCCTGTATCGTGTCATGGCGCGTCTCCTAGGTTGCGGATTTGTGCCGCTACTCCATTGCAGGCTAAATATTCAAAATCATGCCCTGATTTTTCGTAAGCGTCCTCGCAGAGCCTCGCACACCGCTCCCGCTCTCCCGCCAGCATCTCGGTTATTTGTGTGGGGGTAAGGACGGGGCCGTGGTATTCGTCCCCAGCAAAATCCTCTGGCTCTTTACAGGCCCGTATCGGGCTCACAGTCACCCACTGCTGTATGTCTGAGTACCAGAAGAGAAGATGAGCGCCGACATGGTGCCTGCCGCTCCGCTCAGGAAACATCGGCACACCGGGCCGCTCGGGGTTGGGCCAGTTTGTGGGGTTGGTCATGTCTGTATTCCTCGCGCATACGGAACCCATTGCGCATTTCTGGTGCGTCCCGTGTATCCACATTCTGAGCAGCCCAAACCGCGATCAGGTCCGAACGTCATCTCTGGAACTTCCGTGCAGCCAGAGCACGCGGATGACCAAGATATGGCCTCGCATATTTCAGGAACCTCTTTTTTATTCGGTATGAAGCACCACGCTTTGCGACGATCTAAGCGAAAGCCTGCACGAATATCTGCGGACTCCCATGTCATCGGCGTATCGTTATGGTGTATTGCTCCGTCAGCAGATACATGCGTGCCATTTCTCATTTTTACTGAACCCGACATCACACCTTCTCTCCTGCGCGGGTGTTCCATGCGGCGATGGATGCTTTCCGCGTTCTATGCCGAGTGAACTGTCGGGATTGGCACGATACGCAAAAGGCACGGTAAAACGGCCTCTTGATGCTTACCCTATACCCTTTAATGATTTGCGATTTTCCACCACAAAACGGGCAGCTTTTCAGTTCCGCGCTCATGCCGCACCGCCTTTCAGGGCTTCACGAGCAAGCCGCTTATTACGTTCAGGGTCAAGCGCATTATCGGTATCGTCAGACTCTGCAATTTCTGACAGAACGCCCCGCAACCGCACAACCTCAGCCTCAAGCGCCGCGATCTGGGCTTGGGCATCTGATAGGTGGCGCAGATTCACGGCTCCATCGTATCCGGGATCATCCTCAGCTGGCGGCAACCGCACGAACACGCCGGTGGGTTTTTCGCTCATGAACCCTCTCCCGGCAGGAATTCGCGGACGTGGATTGTTCTCGTCCAATTCCAATGAGGTAATTCATAGCGCTCATTGATTGCTTTTATTTCTGTTTCATGGGCATGACTAACGCCAATATACCCATCTGCACGCTTGAACTCATTAGCCCAAAACTCCCGCGCCACAGGGACTTCGCGGGCGTTCATGACCCGACCAAATATGGGGTTATCGCCGTTCTTGTCCCAGCCGATCAGCATTTCTGATTTCCTTCGGTATCCGAACAAAGGCGTAGCCCCGCGCCCATCGCGTATCTTGAGTTCGATCGGTACTCCGTCCTTATCGCAAAACGGCCCCTCATGCTCCGGCGTGTACGGGCCGATGGGTTCTAGTTTCGTTTTCTGGGTCATGCTGGCACTCCCGCTTCGGAAAAGTCGGCAATCTCCAGTAGCGCACCTTGAGGAAGAGCGAGAAATTTCATCCTCTCGAATTCGATCCGCTCTGGATTGATTGTGGCGCGATGAATTTTTCCGTACCTAAGGAAGCAGATTATGGTGGATAGGCTCATATTGCAGATTGCAGTCGAATGGACCGGCTTGTTCAGGTTGGTGTAGAAAAACCATCCTCTAAATGTTGCGATCTCTATCAGACCAGCCTCATTGTTTGGGATTATCTCTCCGCACAGCCATTTCCTTGGCGCTTTCTTTCTCACTCTCATGCCGGCACCTCATCAACCGGAGCCGCAGCATGTTCCTGCGCGAACTCCGCACGCTTTGCGGCGATCATGTCCTGCACGTCAGACTGCACATCTTCCGGTATGGGCCGTCCGGCCTGCTCGGCGGCAGCAAGTGTGCGCTGCCAAGTCTGCCAGAGCACATCAGTGCATGTTGCATCTGAGCAGCCTGCGAGGCGGCTTTTAAATATTGCCCGATGGTCAATCGGTCGCGGCTCGATGGCCTGCTCTTGGCGCGGTGTTATGTCGATGGTTTCGGTCGGAATGTCTGCTGCCTCGTCTGCGCTGATAAGGCCGCGCAGAACGTCTGGGAAGGCGTCACGCAGGGCAAAGCCGCGGGCGCGCATCTGGAGCATCCGGAGCGGGTATTGCTGCCATGGGCCTTGCTTGGACCAGAGGGAGGCTTTCTTTGCGTCCGCTATGCTGAACTCGCCCCGCACCTCATCACCATCTTTGCGCCGGGCCACGCAGACAGCCTGAAAGTTATCGCCTTCACCCTCGAAAAACTCTTTTACGGACCCGCAAAGCCCAGACCCGCGCACCAGCGCAAGCATGGCATCACCCCAAATGCTCGGGCGTCCGTTAATGACGGCAATGTTCTGGATGGCCTGCATGGGTGCCAGGCCAAGTTCTGAACCCATCTGCACAGCAATCATGATGTTTTCAGGCTTGCCGCGGTAATCCTTGGGCATCAGATCAGAGGATGATGCCATTTTTGCGAAGCTCACCAGCTCCTGAAAGGTGGTTGGTTGCAAAACAGGTGAATGGGCCGTGAGTGCGTTACTCATAATTCAAGCATCCTTGCGGGCGCTAACAACCAGAACGGGCGCGCCACCATTGGTTAGGGAAACGCCGGGAAGATTCTGCTTCCGGGCGAGTTTTTTCATTTCGTTGGTTTGAAACTTGTCGGGCTGAGGCTGCCAGAGTTCAGGGTGCGCGGACTTCAACGCCCCTTCATCTGTCACGAATGGCTCAGGCACTTTCTCACGCAGGCTGGCCTTCCAGTTTTCAGACTGGAAGCCAGTCACACCGTCTTCCTGCATGCGCTTCGCCAGTTCTGGGCGCAGAAGCTGGGCAGCCTGCCTGCCCTTTCTCTCCAGCTCCTCCGCTGCACCGATCAGTTCAAGAAGGCAGGCATCTGTGTTCGCACCATCTTCACGGATTGCCGTAAGAAAATGGCTCCACGCAGCTATGGCTGGACGTAGGATGTCTGCGTGGACCCGGTTGGCCACAGTGAGGAGTGGATCACTCATGTCACCCCCTCCAACAAATGCACTTCGCCCCGGGCAACCCGACGACGGAAAGAGGCCTGCTGTCGTTCACTGTCAGCCAATGACCTGACGGCTTTCTCCATGCGTTCAATCGTGCGGAGCCGGACATCAGGAGAACCTCTGCGCGGATGCAGATGGGTATATTCGTCCCAGCTTACTGCGATGCTGGCCATGAGCGCGTTTTCGGCCTCGATGTCTTCTAGCGTGTTGGTTTCAATATCCATCACGCCACCTCTTTCTTGGCGAAGCGCGGGCGAAACATATCTGTCAGCTTGCCAGTTCTGCGGTCCAGATGGCGGGCAATGCCCGCAACATCATGCATCAAGTTAAAATCGTCTGCATTTTCCAGCCGGGAGAAATCCATAGGGCAGCCACTGGAATGGACCGCGCACAAGTCCATCTGAATATCAAGCATCACGTCCATGGGAATGATTTCTTCCCCCCGCGCCACATACAATTCCGCCACACGACGGCTAATGCGAATGATGATCTCCATCTCTTTAGGCGTGGCGGTAAATTTTACAGACATCACGCCACCTCCATCACATCGCGCCTGTGGTCCGCCAGCGTGAATGGCAAAAGGTCATGGTCCTGCTGGACCTTCTCCCAAATATCGTTGACGTACGAGACAAGTGTTTCCACGCTCTCATTGAGCCACTTCACTTGCTCTTCGCGGATTGCATCGTCAGGGAAGGCCTTTGTCTCAAAGCCCTTGCGCATGCGCTCCAGTTCTGCGCAACGAGCCTCCAGAGCACCAACGTCACGCGCGGCCCATGCCGGAGCACCATCGGTGTTGAACAGCCCATCATCCACAGCGCGTTCATATGCGCTCAAGATTTTCTCTGCCATTTTCCAAACTCCCTCGTGGGAAACATTCGGCCAATGCGGCCACAAGACCCGGCCCGCGAGCCGGGAAGTGCGGGGGCATCAGGGGGTTTCACCTCGGGCTTTTGCGAGGGCGGCGCGGGCGTTTGCGATTACGTCCGCCTTCTGCGCCTCTGGTGAAATTTCAGCAGACACATTCACCAACCGTTGCAAAGCCTCATAAAGCTCCGGCGCAGCGGCGATTAGGCGGGCATCCGGAGAATCAATCCCACGAACCTGGTACCGATAAACGGATGTATCTTTTCTTGCCGCTTCAATCCCGACAATCGACTTGTCGCCAACCTCAAATTTCAGAAGCTCACTCGCGTCAACCAGCACGTTGTCAGATCGGAATTGCGGTTGAGCGCCGCGCATACCCCATCGCCGGAAGCTCATGACGTATTTACGCCCAGAGTGCTTTGTAGCGAGGTAAACATCCGGACATCCGCCAGCACTACCAAACCAAGCCCACGGCCCCTTTGTGAATTTCGGCTCAGTCACCCCTCAACCCTCCAGATAGGGAAGGCGAGGGAAGCCAATCAGATCAGCCCCCACATTCAGAGCGGAGAACAGGACATTCAGCAGATCAGCCGTCACAGCAGGCGCGCTCTGGGAGAGGCAGACGTACGCAATCATCGCGGTCCAGAACACCGCACCGATGGCAAGCTGGACGAACGGGTTGTACAGAGCAGCCAGCGCCCAGCTTGTGGCGATGTAGTCCCATTGCTGGGTGATTGGTTTTTGTGGGTGTGTGGAGCGCATTATGCCGTCTCCACTGTTTTGTTTTTCCAGAGCAGGCAGCGAGATTTTAAAACCCAAATCCCTGCACATTCGCGCTCAATTAAGCAATCAAAGCCACTACCTAATTCGTCCTTAGCTTTTAATGCGCTCTTTCTTGTCCCGAAATACTCGACAGTCTGTGTCATTGCCCATCACCTGTTTGGTTGATGAGACTATGTTGGATTATCTAACTTATCGCGTCAACAGAAAAGTTGGACAATCTAACATTAGCGCATAAAAAATATCCCGGCGCTGGGCCGGGACTGCCATAATCTCTCTTTAAGGGGAGATATGGAGAACGCCAACCCACTTCATTAATCCGATTACAGCGCCAGCAATAACGATGAGTGTGGTAAGTAGTCCACCAAATACCCCAACCATCTGCCAAGGCCCCATAAGCTTGCTGGCTAAGGTGGATGTGAGCGTATCGAGCTTTCCGGAAATCTGGGCAACGCTTACCTTTATGTCCGTCAAATCTTTTTTGACGTCCCTCACATCGTCTTCAAGTCTTGCGATCCGCGCTTCCATTCCCCCATCATAACCTCCCCCATTGCCATTTCCTACATTTTTTTCGGGCCGCATGTACCACGAGTCTGGGCCCTTTGTTACCTGGCTATCGCTCATTATTCTTCAGCGCCCTTCATTTTCTGATCTACAAATCCGCGTATAAACTGGCGCGCTGATCCGCAGTTTGTGCAGAAGAATGTGTATGTGGGCATTAATGACCCCTGTATTGTGGGTATGGCCGTAGTATTTGAGTCGTTGTCTAGGAGTAGAAAGCTGGATGCGGGATGGCCACAAGACTCGCACGGGCGGTTTGCCCCTGTAGCTTCTTGAAATTTGTTTGGGTCAAAACCAGTCAGTGACACTTTTTGTCGCTCCTTATAATCTCTCCATGCAGGGCAATGCCGCTCTTGTTGTTCTCATTTTGTTCTGACATACTCACCCCATGGCACAGCTTGATAGAGTCGAGGGTGAGGGGTTACGCGGCGTCATTATTGGTGACGATCTGCGCGCGAAGCAGAATCATCAAGCTGCGCCGCTCTTCCTCGCCTATAACGCGCCAGAGCTTGAGGAGGGTTCTCTCCTCGGCATCATGGGCGATATCATCCGCATTTGCAGCAAGAGGAGAAGAATCTCCGAGAAGGTAGTCGCTGGAAACATCATAAAAATTGGCTAAGGCCCGCATAGTGTCGCGCCCGGGAATGTCGTGACCCCCTTCATATGCCGTTAGTGTGCTGCGGCTTATGCCTACTGCTTCGGCCACTTCGGCTTGCGTTATGCGCCTTCCATCTCTTTCGGCCTTGGCTAGTCTGGAAGATTTAAGGCGAGCGCCTACGGTGTTTGCGTCCTTCATGTTGGTAGATGACGACAAAAAATAAATCCTTGGGATGGATTTCCCAACATTTCTCTTGCTCGCTAATGTTGGAAAAGCTAACGTAATGGCATGTCTATTGTTGATGAAGCCATTAAGGCGGCGGGCGGCGCTTCCGAACTAAGTAAGAAGTGCGGCCTGCACAGGACTTCGGTTTTGTATTGGCGTACGCTTGGACACATCCCCTTAAAGCGGGTTGATGTTGTGGCCGATGCCACCGGCATCCCCCGTGAAGAACTGCGCCCCGACTTCTTCAAACGCACCCCCACCGAGGAGGTGCGGGTATGATCAACGAAATCAGAGCGCAGGCACTTGCCCATGCGATGGAACTCTCTCGCATACGCATGGTGTCTGAGGCGTCCGATATCGTGAGGGACGCCTCAGTGTTCGAGGCCTACTTAGCTGGGCATATAACCAGTCTGACGACCATCAACGATGCAGCGGGCAGTGTTGAACCAATCCTCGATCTCGGCTCGTGTGATCGCTCCATCCTTAACGGACGTAGTGGGAATGTACTTCCCATCAGCGTGGGCCAGAGTGGAGGCCAAAGTGTAAATCAACCCCTCACGGGTTGTGATGTTGCCGACTGCGCTCATAGTAATTCATCCTCTGTGCAAGATGGTGAAAGCGTGGGGGAGCTTCCGACTCCCTCACGCACTGAAACGGTAGCCGTTACCGGCGACGCCGAGGAAGCTGTACGTACGCATGGCGGTGCAGCATGAAGCGCCCCCCCCCCCAAGCGGACAATGGTACCGCCCGGCTACCGCGCAGCATACTGCCGCCCGCATTACGCAAAGGAATGGACTGCCTTTGGTTCTCCAGCCCTGTCGCCGGACGCCCTGCGCATAGCGGGCCGTCCCCAATGCATCGAAATCCGTGACGGCGATGTGATCATCCTTTGTGTGAAGGTGAAGTAATGGCTCAAACACTCAATCGCTGGCAGGGAATTGGCAATCTGGGGAAAGACCCAGAGGTGCGCACCACGCAAAGCGGAAAGCGAATTGTGAACCTTTCCGTGGCCTGCTCTGACACATGGAAAAAAGACGGCCAAAAGCAGCAGTCCACATTTTGGGCGCCAGTCGTTATTTTCAACGAAAAACTTGGTGAGATAGCCGAAAAATGGCTGCGCAAAGGAAGCAAGGTTTACATTGAGGGGAAGCTTGTCACCCGGAAATGGACTGATCAGAGCGGAGTTGACCGCTATTCGACTGAGGTGGTGATCGACTTTTCGGGCTCTTTCCAGATGTTGGGCGAAATGTCTGAGGGTGGCCAATCTTCTCAGCAGTCGCAGCGTCAGAACAAGCCGCAGAGCAACCCGCAACCGCAGAATAGCGGATACGGCACGCAATCTGGCGGCTGGGGCGACCCGTCCGACCTCGACGACGAAATTCCGTTCTAACCCCCGCACGAACCCATGCCCGTAACTGCATCCTCAATCCCCAACTTCCGCGCGACTTCCGCCAGCAACGCCATGCGCTGCTGGATGGTCGCGTATGGGTGCAGGAACGACCAAAGCTCCGCTGCTCTGACAGTAGACTGCCAGAGGAACGGAGTGTTGTGCATGGCGGCTGGCATTGCGTCACACGCGTTCAACGTGTCCAGCGCATACTGGCCGCCATACTGCACCGTTCCAAATTCGGTCTCCTTCTCCATTGTTTCTCCAGTTCTCGTGTTCCGCAAAACCGAGAATGGAGCAAAGCGATGTGGAATGATCGGGCAATTCCCGCCCGGAAACAGTCAAAAAGTGACCGAAAGTTTCCGCAAATGATGGGCCTTACGCACATGCCCGTCCGAGACCGGCTTTTGAACGCGATCAAGCGCGAGTTCGAGCCTCTCAGGTTTGCAACCGAAATGCTGGCCCGCGCGGCGAAGAAAACGCCCCGGGCTGCACGTAACTGGCTGTCAGGCACGAACGCCCCTGATGCAGAGGCGCTTATCGAGCTGATGGCTTCCAGCAACGCGATAGCGGCAGAGGTCGAACGCCTTGTCGCCGAGCGCCGTAAGGCACGTGAGGAAGAAGAATGCCTTGGTTCAAACTCCGGCTTTGCCGGTTCCAGTGGTTCCGAACGCACAACGGGCCACCACCTTCTGTCCACATAACTTGGGTGCATGTGTCTTGGTTCGATTGGGACACATGGGCGGACAAAATGAAGCGCGCTCTTAGGGCTGCGGAAGAGGAGTTGAAGAAGTGACACCATTCCCAGTTGAAGAAATCCGCAGCCGCCTTGCTGATGCTGTCGATTTGGCAGGCGGTCAAAGCGCTTGGGCGCGCAAAACTGGCATCCATCGCACAACAGTTTCCGAAGTCCTGTCGCACAAACGCGACATACCAGAAAGCATTATCAACGCACTGGGCTACATCGTTCGCCCTATGTGCGTACCTGCCCGGAAGGGGATGAACCGATGAGCGACGACATGACCGGACACAACAGCAACGACCCCGCAGTAGGGGGCATAGCAGCGGACCGGCTGCGCTCGATAGTGGATAGATACATTCGTCTCGAAGAGGAGAAAAAGGCTCTTGCCGCCGATCAGAAGGACATTCTTACGGAAGCAGCGTCTGCGGGCTTTGATAAGAAAGTCCTGCGCCAGCTTATCAGGATTGTTCTGACGAAGGATAAGGCCGCCCTGGAAACGGAAGAAACGCTGCTAGATATCTACCGCCGCGCAATCGGAGTAGGCTGATGGGAGCAGTTATCACAAAAAAATGCCGCGGATGCGGTGGCAATTTTTCAATGCCCGAAAAAGCGTTTCGTTGGCGATGTGAGAATATGGTTGAGCCATCTTACTGCGGAAACTCTTGTAAAAAAACTAGTCTTTATACTTTCCTCCCAAGGCTGGATGTTAGCAAAGGGGTGAATGCGTGCTGGAACTGGACGGGGAGAAAAGACCCGAAAGGATATGGCATTGTGAGTTTCGGGAACAGGCCCGTTTGGACGAGTAGGGTATCTTGGATCTTGCACAATGGGGAGATTCCTAAAGGGCTGGTTGTTTGTCATACCTGCGACAATCCAGCCTGCTGCAATCCAAGGCACCTATTTCTAGGGACATCCAAAGACAATAATGACGATAAGCTCCAGAAGGGACGGCATGTCTATGGTGAAAAAAGTCCGGCAGCTCTCTTAACATATCGAGACGTTCTGGAAATTCGCCGTGTTCCAAAAGTCCGCGGATCAGGGGTACGCTTATCCAAAAAATACGGTGTTTCTACAGCCACTATATCGGCGATCCGTGTTGGACGCATATGGGCAAGCCCTTACGGGGATTATTCTCAATTTGGGAAGGGGATGTGACCATGAAAATAGCATCTATTGACCCCGGCGCGGGCGGCGCAATCGCAATCCTGAACTGGAAAGCCCAGATCGTGGAAGTTCTGGATATGCCCATTGACTATATCAAGGTCGGCAGGACCACGCGCCGGGTGATTAACCCGGCCATGCTGGCAGCACATTTGCGCGCCCATGCGCCCGACCATCTGTTTGTGGAGAATGTTTCCGTCAGACCCGGGGAGGGCGCTGTAGGCGCGTTCTCTTTTGGGCGTGGCGTTGGCGTTATCGAGGGCGTCTGCGCTGCTGCTGGCATCCCCCTGACCAAAGTGCGACCGCAGGACTGGAAGAAGGCTTTGTCTTGCCCAGCCGATAAGGGCGGAGCGCGGCGCCGGGTCTGCGAACTGTTCCCCAAGGATGTGGCGCTATTCTCCCGCGTGAAAGACGACGGACGAGCGGAAGCCGTCATGATCGGGTTGTTTGGCATCCGCGCCATGGAGAACATGGGGATACCGGCATGACAGACTTACCCGCACCCCTAACCCCTCCAGATTGCGACCTGCGGGGCTTGCCGTTTATGCAACTTGATGTCGTGAGAATGATGGATAGCGACCTGTTCGCCCTTTCATCGGGAGACGAATTCAAGGCCGCTATAGCTTTGTGGTGCAAGGCATGGCTGCAATTCCCTGCCGCCAGCCTCCCAGACGATGATCGGGTGCTTGCGCACCTTTCGTGCGCCGGGTCGAAATGGAAGAAAGTGAAGCCAATGGCCTTACGGGGCTGGGTGAAATGCGCAGATGGGCGCTTGTATCATCCGGTTGTCGCTGAAAAGGCGCTTCATGCATGGAAAGCGCGTGTGACACAAAGAGAGCGCGCAGCAAAGCGCTGGCAGAAGCAGGATAAATCCCAAGGCATTGCAGGAAGCGCAGGGAATGAAAATGCCAGCGCAGATGCCACGGCATATGAAAAACCTATGCCACGGCATAGCCAAGGCACATCCCACGGCAATGCCATAGAGAGGGAGAGGGAGAGTAATAAACCTTCACTACGTTCAGGACCGCCGGAACCGGTCGCGGAGCCCGATCAGCCCGTCGATGCCCGAACCATGCTCTTCCGGGAGGGCAAGACGCTGCTGCACCACATGACCGGGAAATCCGAGGCTCAATGCGGGGCGCTCATCGGCCGGTGGCTCAAAACCTGCCGCGACCGCTGCGACCTGCTGCTCTCGATCATCCGGGAGGCAGCGGAGCAGCGGCCAGCCGATGTGGTTTCGTGGATTGAGGGCGCGGTGCGGCATCGATCGTCCGGCGGGGCATCATCCCGCCACGAACGGGTAGCCGAAGCATGGGCCGGAGTGCCCGACATTGAGGGGGTTTAGCCGATGAACGCGATTGCGACCTACCAGCCAACGCCCAGCCACAAGCCGAGCCCAGACCTATCCGCGCTGCTCGATGCCGTCCGCAGCAACGTGCCGGTCACACGCCGCGACCTAACAGCCCAGCGGGTTGCCGAGGCCCGGGCCCTTGCTGCCGCTTCGGTGCAGCCCGCCGCCCCCGAACTGATCGTGGCATGGCTGAAAAAGCTGGCGCTGCTGGTCGTGAATGGGCCGGATGCAGGACGTGCCCGTGGCCAAGCCGAGGCGATGGTGGAAATTTGCGGCGAGCTGCCCGCAGCAGTTTGGTGCCCCGATACCCGCAAGGCGTGGTGCCAACAGGGAGAGCGGGGGAAGTTCTGGCCAGCTCCGGCTGAGCTTTACGCCCATCTCCTGCCATACGCCGAGCGCATCAGGCGGGACGCCATGGCAGCGCAACGGGTTGTGGCCTTGTCCGAGCAGGCGGCCAAGCCCCATGCCACGGTCAGTGCCGAGGAGCGCGCGGCAGTTGCGGCACAGATGGCCGCTTGGTGCAAACGGATGGGCCACACAGAGCCGCAGCCCGACCAGCGCCGTCCTGTGCAGCCCCAGCCCGGGGTGTCCGAGCGGTTGGCCGCGTATCGTCGCCAGCTTGCCGCAGAACCTGGCGCTGGGGTGTGGTTGGCCCCGCTCATTGCCAAGCTGGAGGCGCAGGTGGGGCGGAATGCGCCCAAAGAGCCGCGAGGATTAACAGAGAGCGCAGAGAAGGCCCTCAATCGGTAATCGTTATGTCTGGACGTTAGACTGCCCTGTACGGGCATTGTGGAGGGTTTTAGGGGATGTCGAAAGTTAAAGATTTTCCGATGATCACCATTCGAGTGCAGCCGAACCGGGACCGAACGCATGTTCTGTGGGGCGTGGAAACGATGGACGGAACTCAGGCAAAAGGGTTCGCATACAGCCCGGTTGATGCGATGAAAGATGCCACCGCATTCGTGGAAGCGATGACCATTCCCAGAATTGGCGGGATGACCCAAAAGCGGAATTTGAGGGCAATTGAGGGCGGAAAAAAATGACCACAACCGAATGGGGAACCGGCCACGAACCAGACCCGGAAGAACTGGTGGATTTCATGACCACCGAAGGGTGCGGGCCGGTGCGAGTGCCGGAGATCACGCCGCACCCGGTCCCGCTTCATGCGCCGGAGGAGGGGTTGTTGGATGAGGAGATTTTGGATCTACATGCAGCGTGGTTGCGCGGGCCTTGTGTACAACCCTGTGGATAGCGGGTACTGTCGCAAAATAACGACACGTAAAAACGCAGGGTTGCGCGCGTTTTCGCTGTACATTCGTGGGGTTTTGTGATTCCATCAGGTTTATGATTTCACCTGAAATACACCATACTTGGGCTGATGTTGGCTACGCTGTCGTTAGCAATCCATTTCTGGTCGGAATGGTGGGCGCGGCGTTCGCTGTCAGCATAATCGCGCTCTCGATAGCGGCTGCAATGTGGATTGAAGGCAGATGACCACATCCCCCTTCAAGCCCGCAAACTCCGAAATCTACGCACCGCCCCGAAACTGGGATGTGGCCTGTGCGCTCTGCAACCTGCGTGCTGGGGTGCCGTTGACTGAGGCGCAGAAGGCTTTGGTGGGGAAGATGGAAAAATGAACGGCTCTTTCCGTTGTGAGGGCAAGTTACGCTTTGCGGGCCGGAAACGAGCCGAGCAGCGTGCGCGCCTGATGCGGAAAGTGCATGGACGTTCTCTTGATGCTTATCCGTGCCGCGAGTGTGGCGGATGGCATATCGGCGGGAATGAGTTTTCGAAATACACGCCAAGGCCTGAGCGGCGTTGTGTGCAGATAATGGCGGGGGGTTTGGAGTGAGTGCTGATAGCAGCACGGCTGAGCGCAAGAAAAAGGTTGTTGGTCGGCCATTCAAAAAAGGGCAGTCCGGCAACCCGGGCGGCTTACCGAAAGACCTCAAGGAGGTTATCACGCTTGCCCGCTCTCACACTGTAACGGCCATCAATGCGCTTGCCACGATTGCCCAGAAAGGCACGAGCGAGGCGGCTGTTATTGCTGCATCTGAGGCATTGCTAAACCGTGCATGGGGCAAGCCGAAAGACACGGTCGAGATTGATGGCAACAGCAAGTTGACCGTTATCATCAACAGGGGTGACTGATTGCTGACCAAGCCGCTCCATCCGCTAACCCTTGCTTGGTGCCTTATGTGCGCTCTGGTGACGTGCTACGTTCCGGGGTGGCACGATGTGGGCGGCGCGATGCTGTGTGCGCTCAGCGCCAAAATACTGATCCCGAAATACATAGCGGCATGGCGGAGATAGAGCTACCCGCTGGCGGATGGCGGCCGAGAGAATACCAGAGGCCTTTGTGGCGATATTTGGCCAGCGGTGGCAAAAGAGCCATTGAAATTGCGCACCGCCGATGGGGTAAAGATGATGTGTGCCTACATCATGCGGCGTGCTCCATGTTTGAGCGTCCGGGCTCTTATTGGCACATGCTGCCGGAATTTGCGCAGGGCAGGAAGGCTATATGGTCCTCGGTCAATATTCATACCGGGAAGCGGCGCATAGATGAGGCTTTCCCGCCAGAATTGCGCGAGAATACCAATGAACAGGAAATGTTTATCCGCCTGAAAAATGGCAGCACTTGGCAGGTGGTCGGCTCTGACCGCTATAACAGTCTTGTGGGCGCTGGCGTTGGTGGAGTTGTGTTTTCTGAGTGGGCGCTAGCGAACCCGTCTGCATGGGGTTACATCCGCCCCATGGTGCAGGAAAATAACGGGTGGGCGCTATTTATTACCACGCCACGCGGGAAAAACCATGCTTACACCATGTTTCAGCACGCCGAACGGGCCGAGGACTGGTTTGCTGAGCGGGCGACGATCAATGATACTCAGGCGCTAACACCGCAGCAAATTGAAGATGCTCGCGCTGAGTATGTCGCTATTTTTGGTGAGGACATAGGGCAGGCTCAGTTTGAGCAGGAATATCTTTGCTCATGGACGGCGGCCATACTTGGTGCGTTCTACGCTCGCGAACTATCTGCCGTGCGCAATGAAGGCCGGTTGTGCCGGATTGATGCCGTTCCCGGCTATCCCGTTCACACATCGTGGGATTTGGGAATAAGCGACGATACGGCCCTTTGGCACTTCCAAGTTGTCGGCCCCCAGATACTCATACTCGGCTGCCACTCACAATCTGGCGTTGGGTTGGACTATTACGAGGCCTACATGCGCGATACTTATGCAGCAAAGTGCTGGACGAAAGGCATCGACTACGTCCCGCATGATGCGAGGGCGCGGGAATGGACGGGTGGCCGCACCCGCATTGAAACCATGATGGCAATGGGGTTTAAGCCCCAACTTGTACCTAGCGCAGGTCTAATGGACGGGATCAATGCGGCGCGGCGCACGTTGCCTTTGTGCGTTTTTGATAGCGACACGGAAATGACGGGATTTTCGGCACTCGAAGGCTACAAGCGCAAGTGGGACGATAACAAAAAAGCATTCAGCATGGGGCCAGAACATGATTGGGCCTCACATTTTGCTGACAGCTTCCGCTATCTTGCGCTATCATGGCGAGAAGCGCGGACGGCTGCACCATCTCCCCCGCCTCCTACCATGCAAAATGTGCTTGCTGCTGAGGGCATAATCCCTCCCAAGTTAAAGCCAATTTCACGCCGGAGACGGTAATCGTGGATGATCTGCCCCAGCCTTCCGACACGCTGGAAAGCCCAGATAGTAAGGTTTCATCTGATGTTCTTCTGGCTGCCATAGCACAGGCCGCAAAGGAATTTCAGCCTTGGTATGACCAGTGTGAGCATATCGACAAGATATTCTCGCTGTCACGGTCAATCGGCGGGGTCGCCGCGTATAAAGACCCGGATTTCGATCTGTTCTGGTCCAGCACGGAGATATTGAAGCCTGCCATTTATGCCCGGCCACCAGCGCCAGTGGTCAGTACGCGGTTTTCCATTCGCGACCCGTTTCTTGACCAGGTATCCGAGATGCTGGAGCGCGCACTCGCTACTGCTCTCGATAAGACTTGCGTGGACGCAGTTATGAAGGGCGTTCGTGACGATCTTATTCTCACGGGGCGCGGTGTGTCGTGGATACGACTTGAGGATGATGGTGCCAATCGCATTGTGGTGGAGCATCTTGAGCCGCGAGACTTCCTGCATGAGCCTGCGCGTAAGTGGGCAGAGGTTGGTTGGGTTGCTCGTTGCGCATGGATGACCAAGGCGGAGATGCGTGACAGGTTCGGGGCTGACAGCGGATATGCGGATGCCGCATTCACGTCATCCAATGACCAGCGTGGAATGACGGATGGGAGCGAAAAGGCCCCAGTCTGGGAGGTTTGGAGCAGGGTTGATGATCGTGTTTATTGGGTGGCCGAGGGCGTTTCGACCATTCTGGATAGCCAAGAGCCATTCCTCGCGTTGGATAGCTTTTTCCCATGTCCGAAGCCCGCATACGCAACGCTCAAGCGCAAGACGCTCATCCCTGTTCCCGATTATAACCGGTACTCAAGTACGCTCGATCAGATAAACGACCTGACGGCGCGCATTTATGGTCTGCTCGATCAGGTTAGGGTGCGCGGCCTTATTCCTGCCGGTGGGGACGTGGGTTCAGCCGTGCAAACCCTGCTTGACGAAGCTGACGATGATATGATGCTTATCCCTGTTCCGGCTTCCTCACTTGTGGGAAGCGGAGATATGGTAAGCTGGCTCCCGCTGGATATGTTCGCCAATACCGTAACCGGCCTCATACAGGCGCGGCAGCAGCTTATCAGCGATTTTTACGAACTCTCAGGTATCAGCGATATTATGCGCGGCGCTTCTGATGCGCAGGAAACGCTCGGCGCGCAGCAGCTTAAAAGCCAGTACGGCAGCGTGCGCGTGCGCGAGAAGGTTGATGCTCTGGTTGACCACGCCCAGGGCATTTGCGCGATTGCTGGTGAGATTATCTGCGCCAATTTCAGCGGACAAGAACTGTTGCAGATGAGTCTGACCAAAATGCCAACTGATGCTGACATAAAAAAGCAGGTCGCATCCGTACAGGCCCAATCTAAGGCCGCACTTGCGCATATCGAGCAGAGGGCACGCGAGGTTCAGGCGCAGATGCGGGTACAGCGTGAGTTGCAGGCCGGTCAGCCGCCACAAATGCCCATGCAGTCGCAGGGCGGACCACCACCGCAGCAAATTCCGCAGGGAGCGCCAGCGCAATGATGCCGCAGCAGAACAGTCAGTCGCAAGGCCAGCCACAACCGCAGCCTGACCCCATGCAGGTTCTTTTCCAGCAGGCACAACACATCCAGATGCAGGCACAGCAGCAGGTGCAGCAGCTTGAGCAAACAACCACCATTGATCAGGTGGTAAAATTCTTGCGTGACGAACGGACGCGCTCATTTGCGATTGAAATCGAAACCGACAGCACGATCATGCCGGATGAAGCGGCGGAGAAGCAGTCTCGCAATGAATTTCTTGGCGCATTTTCGCAAGCGAGCGCTGGTGTGCAGCGGCTTTTACAACTTGGACCGCCTGGCGCAGAATTGGCTGGTGGTCTGCTCAAGTTTGCGTTGGCTCCATATCGCGTTGGGCGGCAGCTTGATGGCCTGATCGAGCAGTTTACGCAACAGGCTCCCCAGATTGTGCAGCAGCAAATGCAGAGCCAGCAGCAGGGCCAAGATCCTGCGCTCGCACAGGTACAACAGCAACTGGCGCAGGCTGAGCAGCAGAAGGCCCAAGCGCAGATGCAGAAGGTTCAGGCCGATGCGCAGCTTGCGGCGGCCAAGTTGCAACTTGACCAGCAGAAGGCAAGCGCGGAGGCCCAGCAGCGCCAGCAGTCCTTGCAAATGGAGGCTGCTCGCATGCAGACCGAATACCAGCAGGCGCAGGTTGATCTTGCTGAAACGCTGGCCCGCATTGAGCATGTCAGGGCCGAAACGCAGGCGCTTATTGCGAATGCGCAGACCGCGCGCCAGACGGCGGACAACGACAGCGTTCGTGCCATTTCTGAGGTTGGGCAGGTCCAGTTCGAGCAGGATCAGGCCCTTATGCAGCCGGTGGTAATCAATGACCAAACAGCGTGAATTTAGCAGGCTCGATACCAAGATTGCCTATCCGTGGCCGGTAGAGGCGGATATGCCGTCCGATGTGACTGATATGGACATGAGCGATGTAATTTACGGGCCATATGAGCCTACAGAGATGGAGAGCGGTCCAGCTTCGCCTACCTAAAATATGTGTACATTCGCGCAATACGGTACTATGTTACCGTGCATGCAAGATGCCGTTGAATACGCTTGGTTTGATGATGGTCGCGGGCGCGCGACATATCGGCGCGTCCCTTCTGAACGCGCAGCGCGGTCAGACCTTCCTTGCCCCATGCTGATTACGGACACGATAGACGAGACCCAGAGCATGGCGGACGGGCAGTTTTACACGTCCAAGCGTGCTTTGCGGCGCACTTATCGTGCGGACGGGAACCCGCAGGGAAAAGAATACATCGAGGTTGGCAACGACCAGAAACCACGCGAGCAAAAGCGGGGAAATTATGTGCGCGATAAGAACAAGGCGCGCGATTCCGTGGACAGAGCAATAGCCGCCGTTGACCGGGGCGAGGGAATACAGGCATGAGCGAAGCACTCACTGATACCACCCAAGACACTCCTTCAACGCAGCTTTCACCCGACACGGAAAGCGTGGCAGTCGGTGCTGGCAATCCTCCAACAGAAGTGCCCGAACCCGAAAAGCCCGCAGAGCCAGCGCCTCCTAAATCACGGCGCGAGGCCATTGAGGCAGCCGCGAACAAGCTGGAAAAAGAGGAGCAGGCCGAAAGCCCAAAGCCTACTGACAAGCCCCCGGAAGCCGTCAGTCCGAAGCCTGACGCACAAGCGAGTACAGGTGAGGAGAAGCCAGCGGAGGCAGGTGGCGACAAACCCGCGAGCGGTCAGCCCGCAGAAGACAAGCCGCAAGACGAGGAACGAAAGCAGCCGCAGGCCCCCAAGCGGTTCCTGCCAAAAGCCAAGGAAACGTGGGCAAACACTCCGAATGCCGTCAAGGCCGAGGTGGCGCGGCTTGAGCGCGATTATGAAGCCGCTGTTCAGCGCAGTTCCGAAAACCAGCAGTTCCGAGAATCCCTCAAGCCATTTGAGGATTTTGCCGAGCGCAATGGCATCAAGCTCTCGCAGGCCCTTGAGGTCTATACCGACCTTGATCGGCTGCTAAAGCAGAACCCCGTGCAGGCGGTCGGGGATATTCTCCAGCGTATCGGCATGCGGCCCGATCAGTACGCTCAGATGGTGCTGCAAAACAGCCCCGAATATCAGGCGCGGATGATGATGCCGCGCGTTCAGGCGCAGCCACAGCCGCCGCAGGTATCGCCCCGAGAACAGCAGTTGCAGCAGCAGTTGGCGCAAGAGCAGGCTGCCCGTGTCAGCGCTGAGGTTATCGCGCCTTTTGCCGCATCCAAGCCACGTTTTGCTGAATTACAGGAAACTGTTGTACGGTGCCTCAATTCTGGTATGATACCGAATGATCTAGCGCCCTCAGAGCGGCTTGAGGCTGCATATGACATGGCTGAGCGGTTAAGCCCGCGCTCTGTGTCCGCCAGCAGCCCCGCCGATCAGGCGCAGACGACAGCCCAGACTGCCAACCCAGCGCGTGCGGGCAAATCTCCACAAGTTTCAGGCGCTCCTTCTTCGGGTCAATCAGCAAACCCGGTGCGTAGGGGTAAGGTTTCACGTAGGGCCTCCATTGAAGCGGCATTGGACCGCGCAGGGGCTTAATTCGTAAGGGTTGGCCGCATGGCAATCACAAGCAATGTGCGGCTTCGGCAGGTGCTTACGGCATCTCTCGAAGACCGCTCCAAGGATATTCAGGACCTTGTTTTCAACAGCAACCCCGTTCTGGCGGTGCTGCGCAAAAACAACCTGTTCAAGCCCTATGACGGGCCGGATATTCGTATCACGCTCGGCATCGACAAGCTGGATGCGCAGTGGTTCACGGGTTATGACAAGCTGGGCAACGCGCCCAAGGAAATCATTAACAGCGCCGTGTTCACGCCCAAGAACGTGGCCGTTGGTTTCTCGCTGACTGGCACTGAAATCCTCGCCAATGAAGGGCGCGCCAAGATCATTGATCTGGTGGATACCTACATGGAGAACGCTGAGGACTCCATGCAGAATGCCATGGAAGAGGCCATTCATGGTGACGGCACTGGCGCTGGTGGCCGCGAAATGATCGGCTTCGGTGGTGCTGTGCCGATTGTCCCGAACGTGGGCGTGTACGGCGGCATTGACCGCGCGCAGGTTCCGATGTGGCGCACTAGCTACTTCAAGGCGACCACAGATTTTCCTGATATTGGGGTAACGTGGGACGTAACGACTGCCCCCCGTATCCTGCGCCGCATCATTGCCAATCGCTCCAAGGGTACGCGCAAGGCTGACCTTATCATCGCGGATGTGGTGTCTTATGACACTGTGCAGACCAGCATGACGGCCATCCAGCGCATTACCAGCAGCGATATGGCAAAGTTGGGCTTCGATGCGCTGGAACTGGCAACGCCTGCTGGCCCGGTTGCGCTGCTGTGCGCTAACGGTGTTGGCACGGTGATGCCTGCTAACACGATCTACGGCATCGACAGCAAGGCGCTGGAAATCCGCTACCACCCCAATCGCAACATGGTTCCGCTGTTCGAGGGGGACGGCGCGCGCCCGATCAACCAGGACGCCATTGTTCAGTATCTCGTTTGGAATGGCGAGATGATCAACAAAAACCCCCGCTATACGTGGCGGCTCGATACCACCCCGGCAGCGGCGTAAGGGAGAACGGATATGACGATTCGCACCAACCCCTCCCTTGGCCCGTCTCTTGACGATGTGATGCCCGCAGACGGTTCGTGGTTTGACGTCAATGGTACCGTGTCCCCCGAGTATGGGGACGTGTCTTTTGATGAGCATGGCTACAAGCGGGTCTGGGCAACCAGTGCCGCAGCCCTGACGGCAGGTGCAACCATCGCCATCGACGATACCGGGAATGCTACGGCTTCGGCTGGTGGGGCTTATACAGCTCCTGTGGCCGTACCTGCTGGCGGCTCCTTCTGGGCCAAAGCAGCGGCCATCTGACGCTTAGGGGGGGCCTGACCGCTCCCCCATTTTTCTTTCAGGGGACAACATGGAACCATCATTCAGCCGCATTGATAAGCCGTTCACCGATTATGAGGTGACGCCGTTCTTCAAATACGAAACGGTGGAGGATGTCGAGGCGTCCCGGCGCGAGAGGCGGCCCGTGGTGAAAACCATTGAGCTTTGCGAGCTACGCATTGCCGGTGAAAAGAATTACCGGCCTATCGTTCCCGCCGACAGCATCTGGCAGGTACAGGCTGGGCAGCCCATCACCTATGCAGAGCGGTTCGGCGCAGAGTACCGGCAGTTCAAGACTGGTGCCACGCAGTCTGGCAGCGGTACGCCCTTGCAGGAACTGGCACCCTACGGCATTTCGCAATCGCAGATCAGCCTGTGCCGGGCTTTGCAGGTTTACTCCATTGAGGCTGTCCATTCGCTCGAAGGGGCCAGCCTGAAAGCCCTTGGCGTTGTTGGGAATGAACTCAAGCGCATGGCTTCCCTCTGGATGGCAGATCAGGCGCGCGGTGGTGAAGCGGCAGACCAGATGGCCGCCATGAAACGCCAGATTGAAGAACTGAAAGCCAAGCTGGCAACGCAGGCCGTGGTAGAAAGCGCTGTTGCAGATGTGGCATTTGAAGCCACAGAGGCAGCGGAGAGTGCGTTTGCCCATATGAGTGACGACGAACTTCGGGCCTTTGTAAAAGAGCGCTCTGGTGGTGTTCTGCGCGGCAACCATTCCCGCGAAACGCTGCTGCGTATGGCTGAGGAAGCCTGACCATGACTGTTCTGGACTGTTTCAAGCAGGCATCCCGGCGCTTGCTGGCGCAGGACCAGAATAGCCTTTTCACTGGAACGGACGCCTTCCAGATCAAGATGCAGGCCATTATCTCGGAAGCCATCCTTGATATTGCCCAGCAGCATGACTGGCTGGCCCTGACCAAGCAATGCACGCTTACCACGGACGGGCAGACAGCGGACTTTGACCTGCCAGCCGATTATGGACGGATGCTGGTTAAATCTGATGTGCATTCGTCCATCTGGTCTGTGAACTATCAGGCGGCAAAAGACCTTGATGAGTGGACCCAGTTGCAGCGGTTCATGCCGTCCACCATTCCGGGGTACTGGATTATCTACGGCGGTCAGATGCACCTTATGCCCGCACCGCGCATTAATGAAAATCCGTGCTTCTGGTATATCGCGTCCAATCTTGTCCGTGGTGATGACGGCACGCTAAAGCCGCAGTTCACGACTGACAGCGACACATTCCTGCTGGATGAGCAGTTGCTTGTTCTGGCGATGATATGGCGCTGGAAGCAGGCCGAAGGTCTGGATTATGCCGAGGATATGCAGAATTACGAGGTGCGGCTGTCTCAGATTGCCACCAAGGACCATGGCAGCAAGCCTATCCGTAGTAGTAGGAACGGCCTGAGCCGCCTTGGTATATGGGCGCTGGCTCGATGAGAACACCAGTTCAGTCTGGCGCGCGCGGGCGCAAGGCGCAGGTTGTCAGTTTCCCGCCGCCAACGGCAGGATGGATCAGCAATCAGAACCTTATTGCCAATACCAGTGATACGCCCGGAGCAGTCGTCCTAGATAACTGGTGGCCCACGCCGCAGACTGTGCGCATCCGCCGTGGGTGCGCGCTTTATGCCCAGCCAGACCAGAGTGCCGACTGCTCATCGCTTATGTCGTATAACGATGGGGGCGTTGAAAAACTGTTTGCAGCCATAGGCGGCACCATATGGGACATTACCAGCGCATCCGCCCCCGTGGCTGCTGTTACTGGATTGACGGGTGGCGAGTGGGTCTCTACCCAATTCGCAACGGATGGCGGCGTGTTCCTCATCGCTGTCAATGGCGTTGACCCGGTCCAGCTTTATGATGGCACGCACTGGTGGCCACTGACCGGAAGCGATATTCTTCTGCTCCAGCTTGGGACCATCACCAAGGATTTTGTCGCTGGGGAGGCGGTAACCGGCGCCACTTCGGGCGCAACGGGCCGCGTTATCTTCCAGCAAGGGTCGCAACTGTATGTGACCAGCACGAACGCGACTGCGTTCCAGTCTGGGGAGGCTGTCTCTGGCGCATCCGGTGGGTCTGCCGTTATGGCCGAGGCCAGCAGCACGTATTGGCCCGGCATAACAGCGGCGTCTGGCTCGTCCATATCTACCGTTGACCCGTCAAAGTTCTCCTTCGTCTGGCCCTATATGGCGCGGCTCTATTTCATTGAGAGAGGCACCATGAATGTCTGGTATATGGCCGCGGGAGCCGTTGCGGGGTCCGTTACGCCATTGCCTTTGGGCGGCGTATTCCCTGCTGGCGGCTCGCTCCTGTTTGGCTCATCGTGGTCTCTGGACAATTCCAGCAGCAACGGCCTGTCAGAGCAGTGTGTTTTCGTGACGGATGCCGGGGAGGTAGCTGTTTATCAGGGCTACGACCCCAATCTTTCATCTTCATGGGGAAAGGTTGGCCTCTACCGTGTGGACAAGCCGCGCGGGAAGCGGGCCTTCATCCGCAATGGTGGGGATCTGCTTATTGCAACGGACGCGGGCCTTATTCCGCTCACTCAGGCCGTCAACCGCAACCCGTCAAACCTTGCTCCGGGGGCCGTATCCTACCCCATTCAGGACGCTTGGATGCAGGCCGTTGCAGAGCGTCCAACGCGCAACTGGCAGGTAACGGTTTGGCCTGAAATGCAGATGGTGGCCGTATCCATTCCAGCTTCCGATAATTACCAACCATATATGCTGGTGGTAAACATGAATACCAGCGCATGGGCGCGGTTTACAAACTGGAATCCCCTTTGCTTTGCGGATATGGGCGGGCAGCTTTACTTCGGCACAACTGAGGGGCGGATTGCTGGCGCGTGGCAGACCGGCATGGATATGGGCGTGCCATTCACGGCAATATACGCACCGCTGTTCCATGATCTTGGTGGTACTTTTGGGGCGAAAATGCCGCGAGATGCCAATGTCATGATGCGTGGGACAAACCAGATAAGTTGGTCGGTAGGGATGATGTACGACTACGTCCTGACCATACCAGCCGCTCCGCAGTCTGCCCCGGTTTCTGATGCTGGCATATGGGATCAGGCAATCTGGGACCAATCACTCTGGAACGACAGTAGCACATTGATGCCTCAGAAGAAGTGGACGTCCGTTTCAGGCATGGGGTATGCCATTTCCCCATGCCTGCAAGTCACCAGCGGGAACCTTGCCCCATTTGATAACGAAATTGTGCGGGTGGATGTTACTTATCTTGCGGGTGGATTGCTGAGTTGAAGGTGGGTCGCCGATAACGAGTATCGGCCCCGCAGCGTATTCCATATTATCCTGAACATAGAGCGCGCTCCTCCCGCTTATCTTCCTCCGCAAGCACGTCATCCCAAAGCTGTGTGATGGCATGAGCGGTTTTAATGAGCGAGCGCTTGCAATTTCCGATGTTCACGTTGTGCGGCTGATTTTCCATGCGGGTCCAGACAGTGACCGCGCGTGAAAGCGCATCCATCACATCGTGACAGCTCATCCTCCCACCAGCGTTGCCACCCCCGAAGGGATGGCTGGCCGTTACGGCGCTTACGCTGGCGTTTGGGAGAAAGGGCGCAGGAACTCCGCAACAGACGGCTTCCATTTAAGCTGCTGCTGAGAACCCTTCCCGCCACGCCGGGACGTATCGAACATCTTGCCGTAAGCAAGCCCCTTGTCGGTCATGCTCCAATCGCTGCCCGTGGACGAACCGGGGGTATGGACCTGCAAGCCTGCATCCACGAGGATCTGATTAACGCGCCGGGGCGGAATGCCGAACGGCTTACCAAGCTGCGTTGGCGTCTGGTAGCTGTCCTCTGTGGTGGCTGGGAGTGCTGCATACCCCATAGCCTCAAGCGGGTTGATGCCCGTGAGCGTGTGCGTGCCACGCGCAGCCATAAGAACCTTCTGGTTCTCGTCCACGTTCGGCAGGAGCGCGACCACATTCATGCAGCGGGCAAAGGCGGTATCAAACGCAGGCTTGCGGATGCGTTTGGGCTTGGGGGCAGTCGGAGAATTTCCCGAGTGCTCAAGCTCCAACCAACGGTCTACCACCTTCTTGCGCTGCCGGGCATCATAACCAGTGATCAGCGTGATGGTATGACTGTGGTCAAGGTGGATAACCTTGATGAAGCCACGATGGTCTTTCTCTACCGTAACCCCTTGAATTTGCTCATTCCTCAAATCTGAGGAATAGCCCAAAATCTGCGAAACCATATCTTTGATGTCGCGCACTACGTTGTCGTGCCGCTTACCTGTCAGTTCAGCAATTTCCTTGCTGGACATGGTAGGACTGGAATTCGGGTTAGAGGGTGTGGTAACAGTATTCATACCAGTGGTTCCTTATTCACTGTCAGAGGCGTCAGGTGTGCCTGCAAGCTGGCCTGACGCCTTTTTTGTTGCTTCATCCAGTAGATCGTTCACGATTGAATTCATGCTGCGCTTCTTAACGAAAGCCAGCGTGTGAAGCCGTTCATAAATATCCATCCTAATCCGAGCCGAAAAATGCTTCGTCTCGCCTGTGTGCAGGTAGGTCATTTGCTTTCCTTTTCCATCGCCTGCTTAAGCTGAAACACGACTTCGCTGTTCATCGTCCGCTCGTTTTCGCGGGCGTTATTCTCAAGCCATGCCTTCACTTCTTCCGGTATTCGGATGTGAATTTGTGGATTTCGTCTGCTCATATTTCCCTCATACCGTTTTGGTATGATTTTATGTACCAATTAGGTATCATTGCCGTCAATACCAAAATGGTAAAAAATGCTCTATGTCCAATTCAGAGTCTCAACTTCACGTTAGGGTGCCCGCTCGGCTTAAGGCTGAAATAGAAAGTGCAGCCAAAGCATCTGGTCGCAGCATGAATGCCGAGATCGTTTACCGACTTGAATCAGGAATCCCTGATGATTCGCCGGGCTTGAGGTTTTTGAAGGAAGAGGCCGCCGAGCTTGAATTCCAGATAGACGGACTTAAGCGCGAGCGTGCGGAGCAGTCTGCTCAAGTGAAAGATTACGAAAAAATAGGCGGCGATCTTGTTGCTAGCGCTATTTTAAGAATGGAAATTCGCGCAACGACTGCAAGGCTTGTCGAGGCTGAAAGCCGGTTGCGGCGGATACGAAGGGTTATTGACGGATGCTAAGGGCCTTATTGCTTATTGCGTTTTTTGTATTTTCGCGACCGGCCATGGCGCAGGACGTATGGCCCATTGGGGCAGAGTTTGGGCTGATAATTTCATCATGCCAAAGCTACTTAAATTCATATCAGAATGGTGGATATAGCGCTTACGAACAAGCTGCATTGGGTTATTTTTCTGCGATCAATGCATTTAGTGTAACGAAAAACAAAAACACAGGGTCGCAGACAAACGCAGAGGGCATTTTAGGAGAAATAAAGCTTTATTGCGTTTATCATCCGTCTGATCAGCTTAGTAAGGCAACTTTAGCGACATACGCAAAAATGCTAACTGATGGGAAGTAGGCGCATAATAGTAGCGTATTA
This sequence comes from Acetobacter okinawensis, assembly GCF_002153655.1. GTDB lineage: Bacteria > Pseudomonadota > Alphaproteobacteria > Acetobacterales > Acetobacteraceae > Acetobacter > Acetobacter okinawensis_A. Next base: position 12,585 of record NZ_JOPJ01000002.1, on the reverse strand, counting down.
AGAGGGTGTTGGGTGAATGAATAAAAAGTTAGAGACTTTAATAATAAGTGTTGTTTTAGCAGTATCCCTTATTGGTGGAAGAATATATGTTGACGATTACATGCACAATTTAAAAGACATGACTGGCAATAAAACTGAGTTTGTTAGCGATATATATCCTTGGTGCTCATCTAGTGATAAATTTAAAATTTCTGCATGTATGTATTATGTTAGAGGAGTTATGCAATCCGCAAATGTTATAGAGTCTATATTTAAAACTGTTCCCCTTGGATGTAATTTAAATGCAGTTACAGTCAAAGATATTATTTTAGACCTAAATAAATGGGCGGATGACAACAAGGGAGAAGCGAGGGAAACATCTGCTGCTGGCGAGATTCTGGTGTTAGCCAAAAACAGAGCTGTGTGCCCATCTGAGTAAATTCACTAGACCATACCCCCGCCACAAACCCCTGTACTCACACGCGGGCATGTACTAACCTCCCCACATGCTCCGCACTATATCCACTGGCGAAAACGACCCACGCTTACCGGCCTTTATGGAGCGGGCGCTTGGAGTGCAGTTTTTCCCGCCCTTCACTTGCATGGGTCTGGAGCGGGACGGCCAAATAATCGCGGGCATGCTGTTTAACGTGTACACAGGCCCGGATATTCATGTTACAATCGCAGGCAGCGGGTGGACTAGACGCCTCCTGCGCGAAATGGGCCAGTATCTTTTCGATATTCTTCAGGTCGAACGGTTTACGGCAGTCACAGAAAAACAGAACGTGATTGATATCGTAGAGCGTGTCGGCGGCAAGCGTGAGGGAATCCTCCGCAACCATTTTGGCCCAAACCGCAACGGTATTGTTATCGGCGTTCTGAAAGACGAATACCGGTACCGACATGCGGTTAAGAGAACTGATTGTACCCGCGCCTGACGCCGCCAGTCTTGAGCCGTTCCAAGCTCGGAGCGTCTGCGAGATGCCTCCACGTTCGCCCTTGGCAAACATCAGATACGGCATGTTTTTTACATCCCGTTATAGAGGCTATTTCAGAGACATTTTTGTTCTGAAAGTGAAGCTCCCATATCTTCCGCACGGTTGTTTCATCAAGGGATTGGTTCCAGACCGCCTTTCCCTTTGGCATCGCATTTCTGCGCTTTTCTTCCCACGCCGGGACATTTTGGCATCGGGGCGGCCTGACATGCCGATTTCTTTCCATTGCGTCCGTGACATTATCTTTGGGCGTCCCCCATCTGAGATGGGCCGGATTGCAGCACGAAGGGTTATCGCAAGAGTGAAGGGTGTATGCCGCATTACTTGGCGGCGCTCCGTGGGCAAGGAAGCAAGATATGCGCGAGGCAACAATATTTGCTCCGCTGCTGTGCTTGATAAGGCCGTATCCTTTCCAGCTTCTGGATTTTGCAACCCACGGCCAACATTCTTCCTGCCCTCTAATATCAACTTTAGACCAAAACCGTTCAATATCTTTTTCCGAGAGGCGGTCTGGCATTTTTTAAATCTCCTGCGGATGGAATCATATTCTATCTCAACCCGGAGGGTGGTACAATCGTAAGCTCACCAAAAGCCCCTGATCCGTACGCAACGGCTGACGCTCAGAGCCAGTACAATACCATGACTGCTGAAACCCAGCAGCTCATGAACATGACTGACCAGTACACACCGTACGGGAATGTGGTGTATAATCAGACTGGCACAACTCAGGTCACCAGCCCTGACGGCAAAACATATAATGTTCCGAGGTTCACCCAGACTACCACGCTGAACAATCAGCAGCAGCAGACCCTTGATCAGCAGCAGCAGGCCGCGACCAACATAGCGTCAACTGCAAACTCCCTATCCAGTTCAGGCCTATCTGGCCTCACAAAGCCGGTCGATACGTCTGGCGCTCCAGCCTTGCAGACAAGCCTTGGGAGCAACTACAGCAGCAGCCCCGGAAGTAATTATAGTACATCCGTGGGTAATGGTTACACAACCGGACTTGGCAGCGGCTACCAGACCAGCTTCGGCGGAGATGTGTCGCAGGCGTATGACAATGCCAAAAACGCGGTCATGAACCAGCTTACGCCAACGCTTGACCGCAATTCCGAGGCAACGCGCGCGCAGGAGTTGGCTTCTGGCGTGCGGGCGGGAAGCGCTGCTTACAGCGCCAATGAGCAGAGCATTGGCGACAATTACACGCGCGCCGCCAATCAGGCGACAGAGACGGCCCAGAGCGTACAGAACCAGCTATTCAACCAGCAGCAGAGCCAAGCAGAGTTTGGCAACTCCGCCATGCTTAATCAGGCTCAATTCGGCAATGAGGCTGCGCTCAATCAGTTCAATGCCCAGAATAATGCCGCCCTCACAGGCCAGCAGTTTACCAACAGCGCGCTTCTCAGTGGGGCGCAGTTCAATAACGACGCGCGTAACCAGTATTTGAGCCAGTATTACCAGCAGCGTGACCAGCCGCTTAACGAACTGTCTGCGCTTCTGTCTCAATCTCAGGTCAACAATGCCAATACGGCGACGAGTGCAACGCCGCAAACTCAGGTGGGTGGGGTGGATTACGAAGGGCAAGTACAAAACAATTACAATCAGCAACTATCACAGTCCAACCAGTTAACTAGCGGTCTGTTTTCGCTTGGCAATAGCGCTATGGGACTTGGCGGCAAGTTCGCAGGGTCGGATATCCGCATCAAGAAGGATATCCGGATACTTATGCGCTTCCCCAACGGGCTCGGGCTTTATGCGTTCCGCTACAAAGCGAAGCCAGAAGGCCAGCATATCGGCTTCATGGCGCAAGAAGTCATGCAGCATTACCCGGAGGCGGTTGCCACACATCCGGAAGGATATCTGATGGTGGATTACGCACGGGCCGCCAGCCGCCTTCTGGAAGATATCAAGGGTCATTGCAATGGATAACGGGTTCTTCCTATGGGGGAAGGGCGGAGAAAAACTCACGCCCGAAGATATACAGCGCGCACGGGAAGAGGCGGCACAATATACCGCGCAAGGCCGCCAGACGCCCGCCTATAACTGGGCGCAGGGCGCTGCCAATATGCTTGATTCATTCCTTGGCGGCTTTGAAAACGGCAGGGCGGACAAGGCCCAACAGCTGAATGATGATTATAGCAAGGCAACGGTCGCTGCCCTGAGTGGAGACGGCGCTTTTGGCGGCGCCGGGACCGATGCGCGAGACCCGCAGGTAAATCCTTATCTGGGGTCTGATGAGGCCATGAAGTTGGCCGGACCGCAGGACCAGAGCGACCCGTTTGCAGGCGTGGGGACTGACGCGGCCAACCCCTTTACGCGCGACACAGAGACGCCTTCCGGCATAAGCCCAGTTGCACACGCTCTAGTTGCCTCCGCGCAGCCCACGGTCGGGCAGGCAGCGCAGGCGGGGGCGAGCGACATTCTTGCGCAGGGACTGATTGAGCACATCCGGCGGGCCGAAAGCGGTGGGGATGCAAATGCAACCAACCCAAACAGCAGCGCAACGGGCGATTTCCAATTCACCAATCCTACGTGGACAGCCCTACGCCAGCAGCACCCCGAACTTGGCCTTACGGCAGATGGACGCACGGACCCGGCGCAATCTCAGGTTGCAGCCAAGCAGCTTGCGACCGACAATCTGGCTTACATGCTGGCCCATGGGGTGCAGGCCCCCACGGAAGGGCAGGCGTATCTCGCGCATTTTGCTGGCGCGCCAACGGCCACCAATCTTGTACAGGCAGACCCGAACACGCCCATATCCCAGATCATGAGCCCGCAGCAGGTCGCGGCCAACCCGTTCCTGCGCGGCATGACGGCTGGACAGGTTCAGGATTGGGCTGCGCAGAAAATGGGCGGTTCGGGCACGCCTCCCGCGCAAGCGCAGCAGGCGGGGGCGAGCATTTCTGCGCCGCAACAGCCTGCATTTGCTTCATATGCGGACACTGGCCCATCAATATCTCAGCTCGGAGCCATTTTGACAGATCCGCGCCTTAACACATCTGCGAAGAGCTTTGCGTCTGTACTGCTACAAAACAAAATGCAGCAAAACCTGCTCATGCAGCAGGAGCGGCTACGGCAATCTGACCCGCTTTACCGAGCGCAGATTAACTCTGCTAACGCCTTGACTGACTGGCGTACAGGGAAAATGAACAATACTGGACTGACTGGTAGGATGCAGCAGGCCGACGAGTATGCACGCTCGCGTGGGCTGCCTCCCGGCTCTAATGAATACAATCAGGCGGTAGATTTCTTCTTAAAATCTGGGGGAACGAATGTTTCCGTAAATACGGGCAATGGAGGCATAGCTGATGCGGCCTCTAAGGCTTACGCAACAAAATCCGGTGAAAATCTTGCTGCGCAAGAGCAGGACGGGGAAAAATCTGGGTCGTTAATGGGCCTAGGGAAGACGTTGGAGTATCTGGCCCCCCAAATTGGCGGCGGCGGTCTAACTGCGGAAATGGCTAACCGTCTTGGGGCTTATATGCCAGACGGCTGGAAGCCGCAGGGGCAAGGGCAGCGCGAGCAGTTCCAATCCCTTGTAAGTGACGCAATCAGGCAATCGCATGTGCCGGGCGAAGGCCCGCAATCTGATGCCGATGCAGCCCGACTGTCTGCGACAATGCCCCAGATTATGAACTCCACACAGGGCAATATCGCAATTGCGCGTACCATTCAGGCACTGGCGCAACGCAAGATGGACATGGGGCGTTTGGCGGGGCAGCAGGGTAGAGGAGAAATTACACCAGCCCAGCGCGCAGAGGCGGTGAGAAATCTTCCAGACCCATACGCAGCAGTGCGGTCATTCTGGCAGACTGCTCAAAATCCTAACCAGCCAGCCGCGTCGAGCCAGCCTGCTCCTCAGCCTGGCACGCGCACAACGTCCAGCGGCGTGACGTGGAGTGTGCGGTAATGCCCACACTTACGATCAATGGTCGGGATGTGGATGTTGGTGATGAGTTTCTTAAGCTCTCGCCGGAACAGCAGAACGCGACTGTGGATGAAATCGCGCACAGCATGGGAGGGGTACATAGCGCCCAGCCTGATGCGTCCCCATCCATCGCAGAAGGCACCGGTCGCGCATTTGCGACAGGCGTTCCGGTCATTGGCGGCCTGCTGAACCGGGCTGACGCGGCGACAAACGCCACACTGGCTCCGGTTCTCAATGGCCTGTTTTCGCCAGATCAACAGTTGCAGGGCGATTGGTCGCAACGCTACCAGCAGGCCCTTGCTGCTCAGAGTGGATTGGACCAGCAGTTTGCCCAGCAGCATCCAGCCCTGAACACAGGGGCGCAGATTGCGGGGGGTATTGCGTCCACCGCCCCACTGGCCTCCATCGCCATCCCCTCGCGTCTCGCGCAGGCATCGGGCGCGCTGGCTGCCGGTGGTCGCATTGGCCTGACAGGACTTGAGGGAGCGGTCCTAGGAGGAACGGACGCCTACGCACGCGGCGATAATGTTACTCAGGGCGCTGGCATGGGCGCAGTCGGCGGTGCGGGCGGTCAGGCATTGGGTGAGGCCATAAGCGGAGGGGCCGCTCTGACGCGCGCGCTTATGCGGGGAGCAGATGGGCGCGCAACAGACCGGGCGGCGAGTATCGTTCGGCAACTTGGCCAGTCGGATGCTCTTTCTCCCGCATTGGCAGATGCCGAGCTTGCGCGCCTTGGTCCAGCCGCCACGCTGGCAGACCTTGGTCCCAATATGCAGCAAGCCGCGCGCGCAGTGGCATCGGCTCCCGGCTCGGCGCAAAAGCAACTTGTCGAAGCGCTAATGAACCGGCAGGCGCAGGCAGGGCAGCGTATTGAGGGTGCAATGGATGCCGCCATGGGGCCGCGCAGGAATATCCTTGATAGTGCAGACAGAATATCCTCGTCTCGCTCAGCGCTTGCGTCCCCTTGGTATGACAAGGCGATGCCGGTTCCTGTTGCTGACAGTCCGGAACTGCAAGAAATCATCAAAACACCTGCGTTTATGTCTGCCCTTGCAAAGGCAAACACTCTCGCTGGCAATGAGGGTCGGTCTCTATATTCCCCAACGGGCAATATGGGTATGCATGGTCCCGAAATGGCACCTGACGTCAGCAAAATGACGCTACAGGACCTGCATTATATCCAGCGCGCCATGCAGGATAACATTGGAGAGATTAAAACGGGAGCCGGGTTTAAAGACAACGAGGCTTCCCGTAGCGTTGCGGACGTGCGGCGGCGGCTTCTTGGCGTAATGGATGACCTTTCTCCTGAATATGCCACAGCGCGCGGTATTTACTCAGATTATTCCAAGGTCGCGCAGGCCCTTACGGATGGGCAGAAGGTGTTCAGCAACGCCACAACCCCCGATATGCTCCAACGCACTCTTGCGGGCATGGGTGAGTCTGAAAAAGCTGCCTTTACTGAGGGCGCGCGCCAGCAGGTTGCTCAGACGATGGGGACGGCGCGGAATGATGCAAATGCGGCAAAGGCCCTGCTGGACAAGGGATATAACCGGGAGAAAATGGCGCTCATTCTTGGCGATGACGCAGCCGACGGCCTGAATAATGCGGTTGATGCGGAGCGGGCCTTTGCTGCAACTACGCAAGCCGCGCGCGGCGGGTCCATGACTGACCGCAACATACTTGCGCAGCAGATCATCCCCGGCGACCAGAAAACACCCGTCCTGCGCTCGCTTCTCAACCTTCGTTTTGGTGACGCGGCGCTTGGCGTTGGCGAGCGCTTGGCAAGCGGTGCGATAAATGCACGCAACGAGCGAACCCGTGACGCAGTAGCCCGCGCCCTCCTATCCCGCGATGCGTCTGCCTTCGCGCCCGTTGCTCCGACACAGAGCCAAATAGCCCCCAACATTGCCGCTGCCCTGATAGGGGCCGGACTTCCCGCAGAGAGAAACTGACATGCCATATGATGGTAACGGGAATTACACTCTCCCGCCCGCGTACAAAGCCACGCCCGGCACGGAAATCATGACAACGCAGCACAACATGCCGCTGGAGGACATTCAGGCGGCGCTCAATGCTGTTCTGCTCAGGAATGGGTCTGTTCCCGTTACGTCCAATTGGAATATGGGGTCAAACCGCATCACCTTTCTGGCGGATGGCGCGGCGGATACGGACGCTGCGAATGTGGGGCAGCTTAAGGCGCTTCTGAACAATACGGCACTGACCGGGGTTACGACCGTTCCGGCCGTGACTGACTGGACGGCATATCAGCCCGTTGGGGCCAAAGATGCGGATGCCCGTTATGGGCGTTTGGGGTATGCGAACACATGGGTAGCGGCCCAAACTGTGAATGCGGACCAAACTGTTAATGGTGCCTTCTCCACCACGGGCGCAGTGACGTTTACCAACACACTCGGTTCCGTTACCGGGGCACAGGCAACGGGCACCAAAAAGTGGAACCTTTCTCGATCAAGCACCTACACGAGCCTCAACAGCTACAGCGGTTCTGCATGGCACCCGCTGATTATCAATGACGATGATACGGCTGAGACTGCAAAGGGCAAGCTGGCCTTTGATGCCGATAAAGTAAACCGCGCTGGCGATACGATGACTGGGACTCTGTCTATTACAGGTCCGTCTTATGGTCTCACGATAAACTCTAACGCAAACGCAAACGCATCTTCTGGTTTCAATGATGCGTCGATCTTTTTCAACCTAACTAAAAGATTCGGTTACGCAGGCGTGATAGGTCTGCGCGAGGTAGTTGGGGCATCTCTCAATATTGTGCTTTCTGCTTTCAACGGGTCGTCATGGTATGAGTTCGATCTGGTAGCGCAGGGTACAAATCAGGGGCGACTTGTATCTCCGGCAGGGGTTTCTGCGTTTACTTCTGATCTTCCCTTTTCAGATACCACTCTGAAGATGCAAGCTTGGACCGCTTCCGGCTCAGGTGAGGGATACGTTGCCTTCCCTACGGCTTTCCGGTCTGGAACTGTGCCGAAGGTTTTCCTGCAACTGTCGAGGGAGCAGAATAACACTTCGCGTGTTGCCGTCCTTGATATCGTCTCGGGCACTTCCACCCCTAACATAACCAATTCCGGTTTCACATTTCAGCCCTTGGCCTTCTTTGACGGGGCTCCCACCACATCCAATCAACCTTACACGATGCAATGCCTTGCAATAGGGTACTTCTGACATGACAGACCAAACAGCACTAGATGCAGTTAAAGCAGCATATCCTTCCCAGTATTACGGAACGATTGTGGATGGAAAAATCCAGTCGTTCATGGACGTGTGGAATGGATTGGACATCGCCGGGGCACCTGTAAATGTCCTTACGCTCGGTGCCGCTTCGACTATGGCAGCACTTACCAGCGGACAGTGGGAACTCGCACAGGTACCATCTGTGAGTGGTATGCTCAATGTGTTCACCAGCGGCACGGCAATCCAGTACGGTAGCCGGTTCTACTGCGATAGCAATTCTCCATGCTCCGTTTATGATATGTGGGGTTTCCTGTCCGTAACTGGTGAGCCATCAGAAAGCACACTACACGCCATCACAGCCAGCGAGTATGCGGACAGGCAGAAAAACCCACGTAGCCAGTATTTTGACACGTCCACGAATACGTTGCAGGACTACACGCCTGCTCCGGTTGCAGTACCTCTCAAAACACAGGCCGCTACGGCACAGGCTTGGATACAGCAGCAGGCGAACCTTGCCGCAGCCATGGGCGAAGCTTTTACGGCGGACATGAAAGCCTACGTGAAAGCGGTCAATGCCATCGCCAGTGGAGCGGATACCACCAGCACCGCATTACCTGCCCAGCCCGCAGATATACTCACGTCATAAGCCTTGTACACGCTGCATAATTACGGTAACATGATACCGTAATTCGCCCTCTCGCGCTTCGGCAGCTAGGGCGGCCTTCTTCCCAAATTTGCAGGTATAGCATGGGTGAAGCCGCCGCTATCAGTAGCGAAGCCCCGGTTGGTGTTTACATCACTCGTCCAGAGTTCTCCGAGCGCATGAGCGCCCTCACCAGCAATGTGAGGCTGGTGGAGGCTGACGTGGTAAAGATCAAATCCAAGCAGGATACGCAGCAGGCTACCCTAAATGAAATTCTGACCGCCGTTCAGAAGCAGGGCAGCTTCAAGAACTCGCTCATTGCTGGATTTTCTGGGCTTGGAGGCGGAATAGCTGCCGGAACTGTTTACCTGCTGCACTGGCTGACGCAATGAGCGGCCTGTATCTTCCCCATGTGCGTGATATGTGGGTTGCGCCTGCGCTTGCTGCCCTGCCTGCGCCTCTCAATACCCTGTCCGCCCAGCAGGGGGTTCTCGGGATTGGGCTGAAAGAAAGTGGGTACACTTACCTCAAGCAACTTGGCTCTGGTCCGGCTCTTGGCTTCTGGCAGATGGAACCGGCCACCCATGACGATATGTGGGCGAATTTCATTCGGTACCGCTCCTATCTGCAAAAGCCCCTATCCGCGCTCGCCGGTGGACGGCCCAGCGCACAGGCCCTTGTAACAAGCCCCGTTTATGCTGCCGCCATGTGCCGGGTTCATCTGTTCCGGCAGCCGGATGCGTTGCCGCCCGCTGGCGATGCCACCGCATGGGCGGCCTACTGGAAGCAGCATTACAACACGCTGGGAGGTGCAGGCGTGGCTGCGCAGGCCATCCCGATTTTCCGTGCTGCGATGGATGCCTGATATGGACCCCACCACGCTCCTTGCGTCCCTCTTAAGCTACGTCCTCCCCATGCTGCCCGCCAAGTGGGCGGCGGATGTAGCATCCCTTGGCATCGTCCTCGCCGGTACATGCGCGATAGCCGCCCGGCATTGGCCGAGACCAAAAGACGGTAGCAAATGGCTGTGGCTGTATTCCCTTGTGAATGCCATTGGGCAGAACGCAGGGCATGCCACGAATGCTGATGATGTTGCCACCAAAACCACAACCCACAATTGACTGGAGCCCGTCATGGATACACAGGCACTTATCACCGCCGGTGAGGCCGTTTTCACCACCGTTTCTGGCAAGGCTCTTTCCGCCAACATCACTGCCAATATCGCGGATGCTGGCTCACTGGTCGCGCTGGCCCTGACGCTGGTAGAGCGGAACACTGAATTTAATGTGTCTGGAGTGGTCGATGGCGTCACTCAGATTCTGTCTGGCGTCAACGCCACCATTCAGGCAGCAAAGACCAAGGCGGTTAACGCAACCGCATCCTCTGGCGGCGCGTAAGGGAGGCTGATATGGCTGTGACAGCGAACGACCTTGCCGCCGTAGGCATCGCTCCGCAGGCCGCCTCGGTCATTATGCGGGCAATTGCAGAGGCGGCGTCTGGCGGGGGCTATACGCTTCCGGCGGCAAGCTCTGCCGCTATCGGTGGCGTTAAGATGGCCGCAAATGTTGCCAATGCCGGAGCATCCTCAGCAACGGATGTAGCCGGGGCCGTTGCTGACCTGAACGCTCTGGCAACCAAGTTCAACGCCGCGCTGGCTGGTATGCAGGCAGCGGGTCAGATGGCTTCGTCTTGACCGCTTATTTCTGGGGGGCGCTCGCAATCATTGCGATTGGGGCGCTCATCGCGCTTGTGGTCTATGCGACAAAAGCAGGCCGCAACGCGCAGAGCGTGGCCACGGATAAGGCAGCGGTGGGCGATGCTCAGGCCGCGACTGCTACCACCGAATCCATGGCTAAGGCGCAGGCCGAGGGTCCGCAGAGCAAAGACCAGTTACTTGACCGGCTGGACGCTGGGACGGGGTGAGTCGGAAATGAAGAAAAAAACGCCGTTTATGGCTGTTTTCTGCTTATTTCTGGCGAGTTGCTCAAGTCAGAAGATCAAACCAATCTGCCCCCAGATTGCCCCATGGTCGGCAGAATTCCAGAAGCAGGCGGCTACGGAGCTTCGAGCCAACCCCACGCTTGTGGCGCTACCAGAGATTGCCCGGCAGGACGTGGTTTTGCGCGATCAGGTGCGGGCTTGTCAGGCAGGGGAGTGACAAGACCATTTTCCTGACGCCGGGAAAATGGCCAGACCAACGGCGCTCATGGGTAGCGGAGAGCCGTTGGCTTGGCCGCTATAGCATGGGGATTGCGGCGGAAGTTAGGTGGGGACTTTATCGGAGAAATGACGGGCTTCCACCGACTGCCAGATGCAGGACGAGCCGGAAGCATCTGTCTGTACACCATGCGCTCACACGGAGCCATTAGCGTACCTTGCGCCATGTGCACCTGACGACTTCCAGAGGTGACGATAGGCATTTATTCCGCCTAGAGCGCACTCGGGTCTGGCGCCCGCCAACAATTTCCAATTAGGAAACAGTTGGAGCCTGAAACTGGGGACGCGAGCGGGACTTGAACCCGCACATTATCCGACCATTAAGCTCCCATCGGATTGCTCCGAAACTCATGGCGGACTGTTCTACCGACGAACTCCCGCGTCATGTTGCTACGGGCCGAGCTTGATACCGGCTAATGCGTCGGATTGTATCCGATATTCAATGTCGCTTTCGCACCTATGTTGTCATGTTTCCCGCGCGCAGAGGGCTGACCTCACATAGCATTGAGCGTGTCCATCCACGCCGCCGTAGCCCTGACAGGGTAGTACAGGTTTGGGGTGTTGTACAAGGGGGAAGTGTGAGAATTGGTTACTGGTTATAAAATGGTTATCCGCATCATCGCGTTGAATATATATCGCTAAAATCTGCCATTTTTTAAGATAGAGAACATTCTTGACATGGTAGGGGTCACAGGTTCAATCCCTGTTGCGCCCACCATTCCTGAGCCGCAGTATTCTGCGGTTTTAACCATGTCTTCCGCTGAAATTTTCCACTCGTTTAAATCTATTTCAGTCCACCATTGTCTATGGTTTCATACTGGTATCTGTGGAAAATCCGTGGAGCATTTTAGTTCGCATTCCCCACGTGCGGCCCCTCCCTCCACCACCTCTCTATCTGGTCCTTATATGCCTCTGGCATCAGCTTGGCGTATATTGTCACCGTATTGATGTTGCTCCATGCGCCGTCCGTTTGGAGCCGGAGAAGGTCTCGGTGCACGCAGTAGTGCCAAGAGGCCCACGTGTGCCGAAGATCGTGCGGCGTGAAGTCCGGAACAAAGCACGATTGCAAAGAAGTTTGGCCTGCAGGAATCCATTCACGCAATCGCCCTGGCAGGCCCGCGCGCCGGCAAGCTCCTGCCCATCCGTTTTTTATCTGGCCGCCATATTGCCTTGCAGAGTTGTGGTACCGCTCACCGATAACGGAGCCTTTTCGGGTTTGCGTGACGGGGCGGAATACGTGACCTTCCCGCCATTCTATGCGCTTCAGCCAGTCAATCACGCATGGCGGCATATCAATGCGCCTCTGGTTCCCCTGCTTCTGCCAGACGACAGCGCGCGCGCCCCACAAATCAACATCACTCCATTCCAGATCGAGGGCCTCAGACAGTCGGCAGCCGGTCCCGATTAGAAAGACGAATAGGGGCTGCAAGTGTATGGCGGCATGAGCCACAAGCTGCGTTGCCTCGTCTGGGCGCAGGAATTTCTTTGGCTTGGATTGTATAGAGATAGGAGCAAATGCTGGCCGGTCGCACCAGCCTTGTATTGCCCCAAACTCTAGGCTCAGGACCTATTAATTTATTGAACTGAGCGAGAAGTTGTGATTCACAGGCTTACCGATGGAG
>NZ_JOPJ01000019.1 GCF_002153655.1 Acetobacter okinawensis | reverse complement strand
AGATAGAAAGACCCGGAAAACTGGCTCAGTGTCCCATGTCAGAAAGGAAGAAAATTCACGCAAAAACGTATCTGGTGCTGAACGTGGAAACAACAGGTCAGGGCCCCCATGACCAGGTGCTTCAGATTACGATTACAGACCATAAGGGGCAACTGATGCTCAATCGTTTCTGCAAGCCTTCTGTGGCGATTGCAGAGGGAGCCAGCAACTACCATCACATGACCAAAGACGTGCTCCAGCATGGTGCGAGTATAGATAATAACAAGGTCTCCACATGGCCAGATATTTACCCTGAGATTGTCAGTCTGCTTGAAGGAAGAACCATCAGGGCTTTCAGGGTGGATTTTGACAGCTACATGATCAAAAGTAGCTGTAGAGCCTTTCATCTTGATACGGCCTGGATGGAAACCTGTCAGTGGGAAGACATGAAGCTGTTCCTGAACTCTGCTACCTGTATTGGCAGGGAATTAGCCGAGGAACTGGTGGCAGAGTATGAAAAAGCCACTGATGAACCGGGTCAGATTATTCCTTTCCCGGCTCATCGCTGGCAACAGTTTTCTCAAACACTCCTGTAAATTTCCAGAGGTCTCTAGGAGAATATATTCCCAATTACTTTTACAAAATCTTCTAAAGTAATAATTGCGTCACTCCACTCATCTTCTTTATCAATTATCATTTCCCAAAGTGAACTATTTTTTGAAAGAATTTTCGCATCAGGTTTTTTCAAGAGAAGTCCTTTCCATTTCAGGGCTTCGAAATAAGAAACTATAGATTTTCCATAGGTGGTTTCAAAATTTTTTGAAAACAAAAATCTAAGAGGAGTAATATATATTTTTCCTCTACTGCCAACATGCACGTTTATATAGTATCCGCTTAGAATGCGTGGCTCAGGCAAGTCTTGAAAGAAATCAACATTATTAATATCAATACTATATTTACTATGGTTGTTTTCTAAAAAAATATTCGCGTCATCTTTTAATTGTTCATCAATTTCTTCATACGTCAATATAACGTTCCATCCTTTCAATGTGCCATCACTATCGGGCATTCCTTTCCTATCAGCACTCCATGTTCTGCGAGCAATATCTATTTCAACATTAGATACTGGCAATGCTTGATGGAAACATTTATCAAACCAATCTTGAGCTTGTGTATAAACAGACGAACCATATTCATGAAATACACCAACTTCGATGAGACCATTTTGCCCAAGAAAACCTACTCCATTATTGGAAAGGTTTGCAGAGCAAATGATACATCCCAAATCAGATAGATATACCTTTGGATGAAATGCGGACATCCAGCGCAAATCATTCCCCAATTTCTTCCTAATCTCAATAAGACTATTAGCGTTTGTTCCACCCATCCCGATATCGCAAATTATCCTTGATGAATCAGGTATATTTTTTTCGGAACCAAAGCCAAGAAAAGCGGATGCAATACAAGAATTTTTCCTAGAGATAATTTCTTTGATTTTATTTTTGAGAGAGGCATCAAATAAAAAATCTTCCATGAGCTTTTCCTCAAAGAGTTTTGTTATAATAATAACACAATAAAACAACACATTATGCAACCTTTGTCGTCAAAATATTTTTGCACAACTTATTTGCGTAATGCATAAATTAATATCTATAATTATATTTGAACGTCACATTAATAAAATGTTGACCATTTATTTTATGAGGAGAATTTTATCATGCAATTTCGATTATTAGAGAACAAAGCCAGACCCAAATGGGAAATCAGTCGTTGGACATACAGCCCTGAAAAGAAACGTGCCGTTAAGGAAACCCTTGGTTCTTTCCCCTACTACTATTCCCTAGTTTCCAGTGCCATTCTGGATAAATGCACCACGCAGGAAAAAGCAGAGGTTCTGGAATGGTGGCGTGTCACCAGTGAAGCCGTAAACAGGGAACGTGTCAGAAGTCAGGTCACAAAGCTTCCTGTTATCTTCAAAGACCTTGAAACCCTGCTGGATGTTATCCAGGACAATCCTGAAGACCTCGCAGAACTCAAAAACCATACCTATGCGTTGAAAGATGCTGTCAGCAAGGTTGTTCGCAAGAAGTCACGCCAACAGAAAAATCAGGAAGCAGTCAACAGCGTTCCCGCTTGACCTTTCCTTATGTTTTCCCCTTCATAGTCAACAGTATTTTATGTTGACTGTTTTCCTATTTTTATAATGTTTCATCAACATACAATGATGTTTAAGTTTCCAGACAAGAAACACATTTTATAAAAAGCACCTGTATTAGACCTGTAAAATACCTTTTCTTCTTATTCTCTGTTTTCTCATCTTGTTTGCCATCTCCTTTGTTATCTTTTGAATATAGCCAGGCATACCAGTATCCGCTTTGCGTCTACTGGTAACTGGCAAGGGGGAAAAGCATTTTCCCCCGTTGACCCCCATTTAAGCAGGAGACCCATTCCATGAGTGAAAAAAGAAAACTGAAAAAATCGTTACTGGTTCGTCTGGATGATGAACAATATGCGTACATTACAAACCATGCCAGACAGCGTGACATCACAGCCAACAGTCTTGTGCGTGAGTGCCTGGCTGGTGCTCTTTCTCCCTCTGATACATATCAGAAGGTCAAGCCAGTCAAAGCCTATAATCCACGCACACCTCCCAAGCCGGAATACATCAAGGAGCTTTACAGGCTCAGGGAAAGCACGGCTGAACTGTGTGGGGCACTGGTGCAATACGCCATCAAATCACGTCAGGAGGGTCATGTCATGGCTCATGCTGAAACAGAATCCCTCATCCCTGATGTGCGTGAAGCCGTGCGTAATCTGGACAGGCTCCGCAAGAAGCTTGAAGGAAAATAATGATTAGCGGGGCTACACGTGGCAAGGGTGGCTCAGGACTATGGCGTCACCT
>NZ_JOPJ01000018.1 GCF_002153655.1 Acetobacter okinawensis | reverse complement strand
CCTGACATGACAGTCGTCCAGGTCAATGAAATTGACATCACCGTCAATGACAAGACAGCAGAAGGTGCCGCCTCTGCTGGTGTGCATCTGGACGCAGTGCAGGATAAGGCGGAAGGCGCAACCGATGCCCTGACCGGCATGGGCGAAGCCGGGGCCAAGGCGGCGCAGGGCGTTGCCGATAGCGCCAAGGCGGCAGCGTCCGCTACAGATGGGCTGGCCACATCCACCACCACCAGCCTGTCCAGCATGCGCAAGGCATACTCGGCTCTCAGGTCAGAAGCTGCTTTCTTGCATAAGCAGCTTTATACAGTCGGTTCTGCCGGGGGTGATACCAGCGGCATAACAGCAGAACTGTCCAAAACGCAGACGGAAATGAGCCGTTTGCAGGACAGCATGGCCGCCCTCAAGCAAAAGACCGCGGCCTCCACCGAGGCGCAGCTTGCATGGAATGGCCAGCTTAATCAGGCGAACGCACCTATGGTCGGGCTGGCTGCTGCCACGGCAAAAGCCACAGAAAATATGGACGGCCTGACCAATGCCCTGCGGGCTGGCACCAACTCAGGGTTGAAAAGCTTTCTCCAGATGGGGGCTGCTGCTGGGGATGAGGTCTCACGCCTGACACTCAAGCTGATGACGGCACAGGACCGCCTCCAGCAGATCAAGGTCCAGTCTCTCTCTGTTGGTGATTACGGTGTCTCCTCTCAGGATGCTCAGGCCGCTGTTGGCGCGCAGCAGGCAGTCGTGGACACGCTGATGGAGCAGCTCACCGTGGCCCGTGAGGCTCGCAACGCTGTGGATGATCTGACCAGCTCACAGACCCGCAATACCAGCGCGGTCAAGCTGGAAGGGTATCAGCTTGGCATCCTGATGGATGAGGCTCACAAGTTTTTTGACATGGTTCTGGCGGGCGGCAATCCGCTGCAAGCTGCCTTTTATGAAGTGCCCAA
>NZ_JOPJ01000017.1 GCF_002153655.1 Acetobacter okinawensis | reverse complement strand
GCGGGGCCGGTGCCCGAGCCTGAGCCATTGGGCCCGTCATTACCAGACGGGTTACCGCCTGTGGTGTTACCCCACAGTTCATCCACTTCCTGAATGTCGAGGGTAATGCCGTGGCGGGCCATCCAGTCGCGCGCACCCCAGACGCTGCCCAGCAGGTGGTCGCTCAGGTCGGGGTGGTCTGCATCGGGGGATTTGGCGGCCTCTGCCGCGCGCATGGAATCCCGCACCGTGGCCGGGTCAATCTCGGAGACCAGAGGGCCGGAATTGCCAAGACGGCGGCGGTCCTGCTCCAGCTGCGTTTCTGCATTCTGTGCAAAAGCTGCTGTGCTGGAAAGGAGAGATAAAGCGAGAGATACAAAAATAGTTTTGGAAAATTGCCTGCTTTTTTTTGCGTGGCAGGATTGTCTATGGCGTGGCGCCAAGCAGAATCTTGACATGAGGTTGCGTCCTATTTGCGAATAATTATCAAAAACATCAATATGGGAAAGCGTGTTAAGTTAAATATGTTTTAATTGCAACCCAGAAATACAAAAAAAGGGCAGGGATTTGGCATAATCCCTGCCCCAATATTTAATATTTAGAAAAAATTACTTCTGGGGGTAGCTAAATGTAAAGCTTTCCGTAAAGGGAGCCCAAAAGCCGGGTGTGCCCGTTTCTTTATCCGTGTGGTGCAGGAAGCCGTTGGTTTCGGGCGAGCTGTAGCGGAACACAACCGTGTAGGTGCCGGGGCCATCCATTTTGACATTGTTGGCGTAATGCGCACCATCTTTTGCAGTCATGGGGTGCAGAATGCCCTCATTCTTCCAGCTGGAGCCCTTTTTGGTCAGGGTGTAGTCCACGCCAATGTAGGGGATCCATGCACCATCGGGAAAACCCCAGGGGTTGTCTGCGGTGGCATGCACGTCGGTTTCAAGGTGAATGGTGTCCGCACCCATGGCCATGTCCTTGGGCATGGGGGCCATGTCCACGCCAAGCAGGTAGTTGGCGGCAATTTCCATATCATGCGCCTGCACGGGGCCACCAATGGGGTATTCACGCGCCATGGCCGGAGCAGCATAGGCGGCGGAAAGAGCGGTCAGTACGGAAAACACTTTGATACAACGCTTCATTTCATATCTCTGCGATCAGATGTGCCGTAGGGCACAGGGTTGAAAAGGTGGGGAATTATGGTGAGGAGGAGGGGTGTGGGCGGGTGCGCACAAAGCGTTCTGCAACCAGCAGGCAGGCAAGGGTCAGGCACCAGACAAGAATCTGAACCCCTGTTGGCCTGTCGGTGTAACCGGCAAGGGCTTTGGCCGTGCGGCCAGCAAGGCTGCCATCGGACAACAGCCAGGATGTATCCCAGATGTCGTAACCCAGTGCCGGAATCAGGTCATCGGATGCAAGCAGGGCCGCTGCCTGAGAGGCCATGCCTGCCGCCAGAATGGAGACAAGAATATTGGTGACGGCAAAAAGATGCCGCAGGGGAATAATGATTAACCCACGATACAGGGCATAGGACAGAACAGCACCGCCCAGCACACCCAGCAGGCCGCCGCTAAGCAGGGAGAACGCGCCAACATGGGCCGATACGGCAATACCGTAGAGGAAGAGCACAACCTCCATGCCCTCGCGCAGTACGGCCACGGCTACCACGGTAGCCAGAGCGCCAAGGGAGCGATGACCGGAGGAGACAGCAGCCCCCATCTGCTTCATTTCCTGCGCGAGTTCACGCCCGTGCCGCGCCATCCAGATGACGTGCCACGAGAGCATGAGAACAGCCAGACACAGGATGGATGCGGCAAAAATGTCCTGTCCATTGCCAGAGAATGCGGTGGAGAGTGCCCCGGCAAAGGCTGCGGCAATGGCTGCCCCGGTTACACCGGCGGCAATGCCGCCCGCCACCCACCAGCCCCGACCGGCAATGCCGCGCGTTGCCGCAAGCACAATGCCAATAACAAGGCCCGCTTCCATAACTTCACGAAAAACAATGATCAGACTGCCAAGCATGGTTTACGGCTTTGCTTCTGCGGTGACTGTTCCCTTGGCCTGATCGGGGTGGTAGTCATCAAAAAAAGTATATTGTCCGGGGTGTAGCGGGCCTGCATGCACACGAATTTTGGAGCCGGGGACAATAATTTTTTCAAATTTCATGTCATAGCTCTCAAGCTCGTCGGTCGTGCTGTCCTGGTTTTCCAGTTCAATGATAAACCGCTCGCCAGCAGGCACGCTCAGATGATCAGGTTCAAAATGATGATCTTTGAGTGTAAGGTGATAAACGGTTTGCGCCTGAGCCTGCGCGGGAGGAAAAAGATACATCCCGCTCAAAAGGGGGAGGGCTGCAAAAAGCCGTTTCATTCTCTGGTTCTCCGCTTGTCTTGACTGTTTGGGTTAGTGAGAATCATTATTAAAGTCAATGTTTATACCGATCGGTGAATTGTAAAATCATGTCGAACCATCCTCTGGCTTTTATGCGTCTGCCAACGGACCTGCTTATGGCGCTGGATAGCCGGACCTTCCACTTCTGGTTCCAGCCGATCCATTATCTGGTCAGAATGCTGCATATCCTGAGTATGGCTGGGTTTTTTGGGCTGGAAATGCTGTTCGCCCTCGCGGTGGTCCAGCAGATGGACAAGGATACGCTGGTCCGTCTTTCGCGCTTTATGCTGCGTCCTTTGCATATCAGCTATGGCATAGCCATGATTACTGGAGTCGCCCTGTTTTTTTACGACCCCGTGCACATTGGGGCGCGTGCCTATATTACGCCCAAGCTTTTGGCGCTGGTGCTGTCCGGCGTGCTGGAGTGGTATGGTCACAAGGCCATTTACTGGCCGATCATGAAGGGGCGAGAGGACAACGTTTCTGTCTGGTGCAAGGTTTTTTGCTTTTCCGCCTGTATGGTCTGGGTGGCGGTCATCGTGTTCTCGTGCCTTAATACCGAAGGTGTGCCCAAAGTTTTCCTGCGGCATTATTTTTAACGGGAAGACAAAAAATATGGAGAACAGGCGAGCCTATTCTCCATATTTATAAATATTCAAACAGTTATACGCGCTGTGCCATTATTCGGCGGCAACATAGACCTTGCCGCCAGCCTGACGGAACTCCTCATTCTTCTGCTCAATGCCTGCAAGGCGAATGGCATCTTCCTTGAGGTCCTGACTGATCCGCATGGAGCAGAACTTGGGGCCGCACATGGAGCAGAAATGCGCCGTCTTGTGGGCATCCCGCGGCATGGTCTCATCATGGTACGCGCAGGCCGTGTCGGGGTCGAGCGAGAGGTTGAACTGGTCCTCCCAGCGGAAGGAGAAGCGCGCGCGGCTCAGTGCGTCATCGCGCAGCTTTGCCCCCGGGTGCCCCTTGGCCAGATCAGCCGCATGGGCGGCAATGCGGTAGGTGATCACGCCGGTTTTTACGTCGTTGCGGTCGGGCAGACCAAGGTGTTCCTTGGGCGTGACGTAGCAGAGCATGGACGTGCCAAACCAGCCGATCATGGCAGCCCCAATGGCCGAGGTAATATGGTCGTAGCCCGGTGCAATGTCGGTTGTTAACGGACCAAGCGTGTAGAACGGGGCCTCGTCACATTCGCGCAGCTGCTTGTCCATGTTCTCCTTGATCTTGTGCATGGGCACGTGGCCCGGCCCTTCGATCATGACCTGGCAGCCTTTGGCCCACGCAATCTTGGTCAGCTCGCCCAGTGTTTCCAGCTCGGCAAACTGGGCCGCGTCATTGGCGTCGGCTATGCTGCCCGGGCGCAGACCATCCCCAAGGGAGAAGGAGACGTCATACGCGCGCATGATGTCGCAGATGTCTTCAAAATGCTCGTACAGAAAGCTCTCGCGGTGGCCGTTCAGGCACCAGCTTGCCATAATGGACCCGCCGCGTGAGACAATGCCGGTGACACGGTTGGCCGTCAGGGGGACGTGTTGCAGGCGCACGCCCGCGTGGATGGTAAAGTAGTCCACGCCCTGCTCGGCCTGCTCGATCAGCGTGTCGCGGAACACCTCCCAGTTCAGCTTGCTCACATCCCCGCCTACTTTTTCCAGCGCTTGGTAAAGCGGGACCGTGCCAATGGGGGTGGGGGCGTTACGCAGGATCCAGTCGCGGATGTTGTGGATGTTGCGGCCCGTGGACAGGTCCATGACCGTATCGGCACCCCAGCGGATGGACCAGACCAGTTTTTCCACCTCGTCTGCGGCGGAGGAGGTAATGGCCGAGTTGCCGATGTTGGCGTTCACCTTGACCAGAAAGTTGCGCCCGATCACAACCGGTTCCAGCTCGGGGTGGTTGATGTTGGCGGGAATAATGGCGCGCCCGCGTGCGATTTCTTCGCGCACAAATTCGGGGGTTACAAATTCGGGCAGGGCGGCGTTAAAGGAGTTGCCGTCCTTGAGCTGTGCCGCAGCCTCGTCCAGCGCTTTCTGGCGGCCCAGATTTTCGCGGTGGGCCACGTAGATCATTTCTTCGGTAATAATGCCTGCGCGGGCAAATTCGTACTGCGTGACCGGCTTGCCTGCAACGCCCGTAAGCACCGTGTGGGGGGCAGGACAGGGCTGGACCAGATAGCTGCCTTCGGCCCCGCCGTTGTCCTCGGGGCGGATGCTGCGCGGCGTTGTGGGGGTCAGGCCACGTTTGGCCAGCCATGCACTGCGCAGCTTGGGCAGGCCCGCGCGCACATCAATGCTGGCAGTGTCGTCCGTGTAGGGGCCGGACGTGTCATACACCCGCAGCGGCGGCTCGTTGGCGGACGGGTCGAGCGCGATCTCGCGGAAAGGGACGCGGATATCGGGGTGCCCGTCGGGGCTGGAATAGACCTTGCGGGAACCGCGAATGGGGCCAGTGGTCACCTGCCCCGGTGCGGGGGCGGCCGTGTTGGCCGGTTTGGGGTTGCCGCCCTGTGTGGGCTGGCCTGTGGTGGTGGCAGACATTGCTTTATAGTCTCCTCAGGCGTGAGGAGGACAGGCCCGTTGAAAGGAAGCAGCCATTGCGGGCCACGCCTGCCACAGGGGCGGGGCGTTTGTTCCTTGCAGGCACCAGTCCCTCCGCCGGTATGAGCCGGATCAGGTTCCCCGCCAGAACCCTATGTTGCTGGCGGCAGGGTCGCCACGGTGCTCTCTGCTGGTGCAGTAAAGCGTTTAGTGGCCTCTCAGTTCCTTGTACCGGAACCCCCCTTGGTTATGTGTAAGCAGATAGCCTGAGGTGTGTGTGTGTCAAGCATTTACACCAAGATGTGACCCTGCGGGGGCTGATCGGGGGCGGGCAGCTATTATGGGGGAGGGAGGATTCCCGCCATAACCCTGCGGCTTTTTCCGGGCGTATGGAGAATGGCATGCAGGAGCCCATTTATTATAATAAAGAATAATTCGTAAGATATGCAAGTTTTTTCGAGTATGTCATGATTGTGTCATGCAGACAGAAAGAAATAAAACGCTTGATGCGGTAAAAAATCTCGAAATCTCTCCACGTGCTCATTACGTTTTGTGGATAGCGGCATTTGTGTCTGCCATATGCGGCGGTCTTTACGGATACGACACGGGAATTATTTCTGGCGCACTTCTCCTTATTACCAAGGACTTCCACTTAACCTCCGTGCAGGAAGAAATGGTCACCTCGGCCATTCTGGTTGGCGCGGTCATTGGTGCGGTGGGTGTGTCGTGGTTTTCCGAGCGCTACGGGCGCAGGATTTCGGTCATGCTGGTTACGGCGGTGTTCGTGCTGGGGGCGGTCGCCTGTTCCTACGCGTCCAGCGTGACCATGCTGGTCATTGACCGGGTGTTCCTTGGCTTTGCGGTTGGCGGGTCCACGCAGGTGGTGCCGACCTATATTTCGGAGCTGGCACCCGCTGCCAAACGCGGCAATCTGGTCACCCTGTTTAACGTGGCCATTGGCATTGGCATTTTCATGGCCAATCTTGTGGGCTTTACCATGCGTGATGCATGGGGCTGGCGGCCCATGGTGGCCATTGCGGCCATTCCCGCCGCCGTGGTGTTCGTGAGCATGTTCTTCCTGCCCAAAAGCCCCCGCTGGGTGGCCGAGAACGAGGGCATGGTCTCAGCCGTCAAGCAGCTTGGGCGTGTGCGTACGTCGCGCAAGGTGATCCAGCGTGAGATCACGGAAATCCGCAAGAACGTGCTGGGTATGGATGAGGATGAACGGGGCTGGAAGGGCCTTCGGCTCCCGTGGGTCCGCCCTGCGCTGGTGGCCGCACTGGGTATTGCGTTCTTTACGCAGGCCGGTGGGCTGGAGATGATGATCTACTACACCCCTACCTTCCTCTCGGATGCCGGGTTTAATAGCTCATCAGCTCTGCTGACCAGCCTTGGTGTGGCTATGGTCTATCTGGTCATGACCCTGCTGGGCTGCCTGTTTGTGGACCGGATTGGCCGCCGCCGCCTTGTGCTGATCATGGGACCGGGTTCCGTGCTCAGCCTTATCGGGCTTGGTGTCATGTTTGCCCTCCACCCCGATAAGGGCAGTGTGGGAAGCTGGATGATTGTGGCCTTCCTGCTCCTGTTCATGGTGTTCAACTCGGGGGGTATTCAGGTTGTAGGCTGGCTTTTGGGAGCGGAGCTGTTCCCCCTGCCCATGCGTGCGGTGGCCACCAGCCTGCATGCCGCCGTGCTGTGGGGGGCGGACCTGCTGGTAACAGCAACAGCGCTCTCGCTGGTGCAGCTTGTCTCCCTTGGTGGGACAATGTGGATTTATGCGGGCGTTAATCTGGCATCGGTCGTGTTTGTCTATTTCTGCGTGCCAGAAACCAGCGGGGCCACGCTGGAGGATATTGAAATGGCCCTGCGTGAAGGTGAGTTTGTGCCCAAGGCCGAGAACAACTACGCCATTCCCCAGTACACGGTGGAAGATGAGGCCGCACCGGCATCTACCGCCACCCCTGTTCCGGCGGGGAGTGCTGCCTGAGCATGCCGTCTGTCCTGCACGGGTCATAACCTGTGCAGGGGAGGAGAATCAGAAAAGCAAAAAGGCCGGTCCACAATATGGACCGGCCTTTTTTGTGCAGGCTGTTCTGGTGCGTGCGCGCTTACTGCGTGCGCGCCATGAACTGCTCCAGCCAGTGGATGGTGTAATCTCCGCTCTGGAAGCCGGGGTCCTCCAGAATGGCGCGGTGGAGCGGGATCACGGTCTTGATCCCTTCCACCACAAATTCGTCCAGTGCGCGCTGCATGCGGGCAATGGCCTGCGCGCGCGTGGGGGCGTGGACGATCAGCTTGGCGATCATGCTGTCGTAATACGGGGGAACGCGGTAGCCGGTGTAGAGCGCGCTATCTACCCGCACGCCCAGACCACCGGGGGGGTGGTACACGGCCACGGTGCCGGGGCAGGGGGCAAAGGTGGTCGGGTCTTCCGCGTTGATGCGGCATTCAATGGCATGGCCAGAGAAGGTGACATCCGCCTGCGTGTAGCCCAGCTTTTCGCCCGCTGCCAGACGGATCTGCTCGCGCACCAGGTCCACGTCGCACACCATCTCGGTAATGGGGTGTTCGACCTGAAGGCGGGTGTTCATTTCGATAAAGCAGAACTGCCCGTCCTGGTACAGGAACTCCAGCGTGCCTGCGTTGCGGTACCCCATGCGCGAGAGCGCTTCGGTTGCCGTGCGGCCGATGCTGTCGCGCTGCTCGGCGGAAATGGCGGGGGAGCCTGCCTCTTCCAGCACCTTCTGGTGGCGGCGCTGGAGCGAGCAGTCACGCTCGCCAAAATGGACCACGTTGCCGTAGTTATCGCCCAGAATCTGGAGTTCGATATGGCGCGGGCGGTCCATGTATTTTTCCATGTACACCGCATCGTTGCCAAAGGCTGCGCGCGCTTCGGTACGGGCCATGCTCCATGCATCGGACAGTTCATCGGCCGAGTGGGCGACCTTCATGCCCCGTCCGCCGCCACCGGCTGCGGCCTTGATCAGCACGGGGTAGCCAACGCGGCTGGCCACTTCGTGTGCTTCTTCAAGGTTGGCCAGTTCCCCGTCCGAGCCGGGGACCAGTGGCACGCCAAGGGCGAGCATGGTGGTTTTGGCTGTGATCTTGTCGCCCATCATGCGGATATGCTCCGCCGTGGGGCCAATAAAGACCAGACCGTGGGCTTCCACCGTTTCGGCAAAATCCGCATTTTCGGACAGAAAGCCGTAACCGGGGTGAATGGCTTCTGCCCCGGTTATGGTCGCAGCCGACAGGATGGCCGCCACATTCAGGTACGAATCGCGCGAGGAGGCGGGGCCAATGCACACCGCCTCATCCGCCAGACGCACATGCATGGCGTCGGCGTCAGCAGTGGAGTGGACCGCCACGGTTTTGATCCCGAGTTCCCGGCAGGCGCGCAGGATACGAAGGGCGATCTCGCCACGGTTGGCGATAAGGATTTTGGAGAACATTACTCGATAATGGCAAGCGGCTGGCCAAATTCGACCGGATCGCCCGAGGCGACCAGAATGGCCTTGAGCGTGCCGCCCTTGGGGGCCTTGATCTGGTTGAAGGTCTTCATGGCTTCAATCAGCATCAGGGTCTGCCCTGCGGTCACAATCTGCCCTTCGCTGGCGAAGGGGGGGGAGGACGGGTCGGGCGTCAGGTAGGCCACGCCCACCATGGGGCTGGGCACAGCACCGGGATGGCGGGACAGGTCCGCCGGGGCTGCGCTGGCCACCGCTGCGGAGGCGGCAGCCACGGGGGCTACCGGCGCTGCGGGTGCAGGCGCTGCGGCCTGCACGGTCGCGGGCGCACGGGCCACACGAATGCGGCGGTCTTTTTCAGACACCTCAATTTCGGTCAGTCCGGTTTCAGTCAGAATTTCGGCCAGAGCCCGAATGGCATCCGCGTCCACGAGCAGTCCGCTCATTGGTCATCCTCATCCAGAATAAGATCAGTCATTGCCTGCAAGGCCAGAGAATACCCGCCAACACCCAGTCCGCAGATCACGCCGGTAGCGGCGCGCGAAACGTAGGAGTGGTGGCGGAATGGCTCGCGGCGGTGAATGTTGGAGATATGGACCTCAATAACTGGCAGGTCCGTAGCCAGCAGTGCATCCAGCAGGGCAATGGACGTATGGGTATAGCCTGCGGGATTGATAATAATGCCTTTGGCCCGCCTGCGGCACTCCTGCACCCAGGAGATCAGCTCGCCTTCTATGTTGGTCTGGCGGAAGTCTATGGCCAGCCCCAGCTTTTCGGCGGTCTGCAGGCATAGCTGTTCCACGTCGTCCAGCGTTGCCCGCCCGTATACTTCGGGCTGGCGCTGGCCAAGCATGTTCAGGTTGGGGCCGTTCAGCACAGCAATGAGAGGTCTTTCCATGACAGACGGGGCCGTAGCACGATGCGCCCGCGTATCCAAGAGAAAGCGGCACGAAAAGTGGGGCCACTGCCTTCCGCACCTGTTTGGGGCCTGCGTGCACATAGGGGCAGATGGTCATATTTTTGCCACGCGGGGGCGGAATAACTGCGCAAGTTGCCCGTAGTGGAGGCCGAAAAAGGTTGCCTTCGGGCATGTAAAGGGACCATTAAGGAGTGGTCTTGAACAAAAACGGAGTTAACAGGCGGATGTCAGCCCTGCGCCGGGCACTTCTTGGAAGTGTGTTAGTCACAACCTCATTGTTCGCGCTCCCTTCAGCCCATGCGGCTGCGGCGGACGCATCAGGTGGTACTGCATGGGCCGAATCCGTGCATAAGGCCCTTGCAGCGCGCGATGCGCAGGATGTGACCGATGCTGGCACCGTTTCCGGTAGCGAAGTGGCACAGAAGGGGATGGCAAGCTGGTATGGCGCACGCCAGCACCTGCGGCGCACCTCCTCGGGGGCACGGTTTGACAAAACCCGCCTGACAGCCGCCCACCCCACAGCCCCCCTTGGCAGCAAACTGCGCGTGACCTCGGAAGAGACGGGGCGCTCTGTTGTGGTAACGGTCAATGACCGTGGGCCATATAGCCGCGGGCGGATTATTGACCTCTCACAGGCTGCGGCCGCCCAGATTGGTATGCTCGGTGCCGGTGTGGCGCATGTCAGCGTGCAGGCTGCAACGCCAGAGGAAGTGGCCGCAGCACCGGAAGTGCGGACAAAGTCCACGCTGTCCGCCACGTCCAAGTCGCAGGCCGGGCAGCATGGCCGCCCGCTGCACCTCCAGCGCAAGCGCTTCGGCCACCCATAAGCTTTAACCCTCGGTCTGGGCCTTCTGCCAGTTGCCGCTCTGGAGGTGTTGCACCTCAGGCGTTACCTTGGCGGGCGGTTTTAGTGCTTACAGTTCCGCGCTAGGTGCGCGGGGGCAGTCCGTTGGTGTGGCAGGTTTGCTGGCCAGCATGGCATCGCTTTCCGTCGGGTGGATCAGCCCAAGGGCATACCCTTCCATCTGGGCGTTAAGTTCTGCCCCCATCAGCACCACCCATGCGGTCACAAAAAACCACATCATAATGGCGATAAACGCACCCAAAGGTCCGTACGTCGCGCTGTAGCTGGCCAGATGCGCCACGTAATACGAAAAACCAAGGGATGCCCCGATCCACGTAATGGTGGAGGTCAGCGCACCGGGTAGCACCCAGCGCCACTGCGTGTGCCGCTTGCGGTCCGGCCCAAAGCGGTACAGGGCTGACAGGGCCAGTGTTTCAAAAGTGAACATGACCACAGGCCCGCTCCAGCGCGCCAGAAACTCGATGGAGCCGGGAGGGGTGGGAATGTGCAGGATGGCGGGGAGTGCCAGCAGCAGCGGCATGGCCACCAGCAGCGCCAGCGTGAGCACCGCGCCAAGTATGCCAGACAGGGTCATGGCGAAGGCCGTGGCCTGAAACACCAGAAAATTGCGGTTTTCACGCGTGTTGTA
The DNA here is from genome assembly GCF_002153655.1 of Acetobacter okinawensis. GTDB lineage: Bacteria > Pseudomonadota > Alphaproteobacteria > Acetobacterales > Acetobacteraceae > Acetobacter > Acetobacter okinawensis_A. The sequence goes on along the minus strand of NZ_JOPJ01000017.1, from coordinate 170,999 downwards.
GGCAATGTTCAGGGCGGACAGGATGGAGCGTGTGGCGGCGGAGGCGGACCAGAGCGCGACCGTGAGCGAGATGATCAGGTTCATGGTCAGGGAGGACGGCGGCTCGGCCACCAGTGTCTGCACCCGGTCATAGAGCAGGTTGAATGCGCTGGGGGGGAGGAGGTTCCGCAGAATGTCCATCTGCGGGGCCACTGTCTGCACGTCAAACGCCAGCCCGTAAATGGAGATCAGCGCGCTGATGGCGGGGAACAGCGAGAGCGTGGTATAGAACGCGCACCCCGCAGCCACCAGCGTGGTCGGCCCGAACACAAGATTTTTAAAGGTGTTGGACACAATAATCCGCCAGTCCGCGCGGCTCATGGCCCACGGGCTTGCAAAGCGCAGCTTGGCGGTCAGCACCGGGGCTTCGGGGGCTGTATGGTGGGTAAGGGGGGGGCGGTCCGACTGCCAGAGAGCCTGCATGAAGTCACAAAGATCCTTGATCTGTGGTTTGGCCTGATGTGTGCATCAGGCACTCCACGTGCGCACCATGGTCGGCCGCAGGGGCCGGTTGTGGAGTCTGGTCAGGTGTACTTCACAATGGGGCGCACAAAAGATTTTACGTGAACAGGACAGCAGAAAAGCGTGAAGCAACCATAATGTTTCCAACTCTTATCGGGGCTTGGGGGGGTGTGCCAAGTTTTTTTGTTTTCTTGGGATTTTTTACTTGCGCTTGTGTTGGTTTGGCCGCATATCCACGCCCCTACGCAGCAACGCACGTGCCACTGGCCCTCTGAGGTTACGCAACGACGTCAAGCGTTCTGGCTAATCGGGACCTCTTTGCAGGTCTGCCTTTCGCTGGTCCGTTAGACCGTTTCGCAACGTCCTTCTCCGCACATACAGGCGGGGGAGCCTGAACTGGGGGAGTGGGGACATGAATCCCAAAATCACCCGTTTTCTTGCCGAGCAAAAGCCGGCAACGCCCTGCCTTGTCGTCGATGTTGACCAGGTGGAAGCCCGTTACCGCGCACTGGGCAAAGCCCTGCCGCTCGCGCGTATTTACTATGCGGTCAAGGCCAACCCGGCCATGCCCATCCTGACCCGTCTGGTCGGGCTTGGCTCCTGCTTTGATGCGGCATCGTGGGAGGAAGTCTCCCTCTGCCTTGCCGCAGGGGCGGACCCCGAGTCCATTTCCTTTGGCAACACGGTCAAAAAAGTGTCCGCCATTCAGGCCGCTTACAAGGCTGGCGTGCGCATGTTCGTGTTCGACTGCCGCGAAGAGCTGGAAAAAATTGCCCAGCATGCTCCGGGCAGCCGCGTGTACTGCCGCCTTCTGGTGGACAATTACGATGCGGAATGGCCGCTCTCACGCAAGTTTGGCACCACGGTCGAATCCGCGCGTGACCTGATGCTGGAGGCGCGCGCGCTGGGGCTGGACCCGTATGGTCTGTCCTTCCATGTGGGCAGCCAGCAGCTCTCGGCCGAGGCGTACGAGGCCGCAATCTCCCGCGTGGCCAGCCTGTTCACGGACCTGAGTGACGCCGGGCTGGACCTGCGCATGATCAATCTGGGCGGGGGCTTCCCCATCCGCTACCGCGAGGATGTGCCCGAGATCGACCATTTTGCCGGGGCGATCTGCCGCGCCATGACCGAGCATTTTGGCAATGCACTGCCCGAAATGCTGGTCGAGCCCGGTCGCTTTATTGTGGGTGAGGCCGGTGTGGTCCGTACCGAGGTGGTACTGGTGAGCGCACGAGGCCGTCAGGACGGGCCACGCTGGGTGTATCTGGACATCGGGCGCTTTGGCGGTCTGGCGGAAACAGAGGGCGAATCCATTCGCTACGCGATCCGCACCGCACGGGACGGCTCCCCCACGGGACCGGTTGCACTGGCTGGCCCAACTTGCGACGGGGCGGACATCCTGTACGAAAAAACCCACTACGACCTGCCGCTTGACCTGTGCTCGGGCGAGCAGATCGACCTGCTGGGTACGGGGGCTTATGTCTCCACCTACTGCTCAACCCGCTTTAACGGCTTTGCGCCGCTGAGCGAGCACTACATCTGAGCCGACCTGCCGTGGAGTGTGCGCTCCACGGGTCATGCGTCAACGATCAACCCTCATCCGCCGCGCCGCTTTGGCCCGGTGGGTGGGGGTTTTTTCTGTTCTGCTCCCCTCTGCCATAAAGACAGGCCTGTATTGTGCGCGCAGCCCTTTGCAGCAGCCCCGATGCGCTTAACAATTGCCGCAGACACAGGGCCCATGATCGGGGCCTTGGGTAAAGGGAGTTATCATGACACGAATGGGTATGCTGCTGGGTACGGTTCTGGTGGCAACGGCTGGGGCAAGACCTTTGTATGCACAGCAGGCGCCAGCAGGGGCCGCCACCGCCAGCACGGTTGCACAGTCCGCCGCCACGCAGGACTTCAGCCGTCTTTCCGATGATGGCAGCATGGCGTTCGAATATCTGTCCCTCGCCCGCAACGCCATTTTTGATGGGGATCTGGCAGGGGCCAAGGCCCTTATTGCCAATGCCCAGCAGGCACTGGCCACGGCCCGCTCGGACAACACCGCCTTCCAGAAAGCCGCAGCAGAGTTGATGCCGAGCAAAACCGGCCAGTCCCGCCCGCGCCCCAGTGCTCCGGTTACGCAGCAGGTGGCATGGTTGCCCATTGATGGTGAGTTGGTGCTGAACGCCAATGCGGAGGAAACACCGGAAAAAACAGCCGTTGTGGCGGCTGCCAACCGGCACCTCAAAGCCGGTAACCCCGCCCGCGCGGCTGAAGTGCTGCGCGTGACCAGTGTGGATGCGGATTACGTCATTGCCGCCGTGCCGCTGGAGCAGGTGACGCAGGACGTGGCCCGTGCCGCCAAGCAGATTGGCAAAGACCCCTACAAGGCGAGCGAAGCCCTGCGGGATGCGCAGCAGGCCGTGCGTTATGCGTCTGTGGACATTCAGGCGGTCTCTAACGCGCAGCCTGCTGGTGGTGCGGCCCCGGCCAAGGCAGCACCGGCCCCGGCTCCCGCCCCCGCAAAATAAGGCGGGTTCAACTGGTGTGGCCTGCTCCGCCGTTCTGGCGGGCAAGAGGGCGGGCCACACAGGCTGCAACACAGGGCGGGGACCACACCAGTGGCTCCCGCCTTTTGTGTGTTTGCGGTGTTACTCTGCCGCGGCCCGCAGTCCGGCCCCTGCCGCAAGGGGGCAGAGTGGGAGCGTGCCTGCGACAAAAGCGCCCAGCAGTTCAAGGTCGGGTTGCCATGGCAGCCCGTTGGAGGCGGCATCTATTGCGGCTGCGCCAAAAATCAGGGCGGGGGTTGCCAGTGGCAGGGTCAGCAGGGGCAGCAGCACCCCCCCACGGCGCGCGCCCAGCACAATGGACGCCCCCATACCCCCGATCAGTGACAGCACGACAGAGCCCAGAAACAGCCCCCCCAGCAGCACAGGCAGGGTGGTGGCGGGCAGGCCCAGCATAATGGCCAGCGGGCCAGCCGCCAGCAGGAGCGGGACGCCGGTTGTCAGCCAGTGGGCGGTTATTTTGGCAAGGGCGACCAGTGCCGGGGGTAGGCCAAGGAGGAGCAGCTGGTCGAGCGATCCATCCTCCAGCTCCGCGCCAAACAGGCGGTCCAGCGGCAAAAGGGCTGCCAGCAGGGCGCAGACCCACAGAATACCCGGTGCCATGTGGCGCAGCAGCTCGGGCGAGGGGCCAAGAGCAAGCGGGAACAGCGTGGCGCTGACCACAAAAAACAGCACGGCACCCAGCGTATCCGCCCCGTGGCGTACGGCCAGCCGCAGGTCGCGCATGACAATGCCCCAGAACAGACGGGTCATGCGTACTCTCCCTCATACAGGCTTATGGGTCGCGGGTCGGCGGCACCGGGCAGGTCCAGCGCGCAGGTGTTGTCCAGCGGCAGGGGGACATGGGTTGTGGCAATAATTACGCCGCCCCGTGCGCGGTGTGCGGCCATGGCGTTGCCCAGCAGGGTAATGGCGGCCGAATCCAGCCCCAGACTCGGCTCGTCCAGCAGCCACAGTGGGGCCTGGGCCAGCAGCACGCGGGCAAGGGCGGTGCGCCGCTTCTGCCCGGCGGACAGCAGGCGGGCGGGCAGGTCGGCCAGTGGGCGCAGGTCCATGGCCTCCAGCGCATCGGCCATGCTGGCACCGGGGCGAGTGAACAGGTGCAGGTTTTCGCGCACGCTCAGGCCGGGTTTGAGCGCGTCCTGGTGGCCAATATAGGCCACGCGCTCCGCATGGGCGGCGGGGTCGGCAAAAATGGACTGCTCCTGCCATGTCAGCTGCCCCGAATCGGGTTTGCGCAACCCGGCCAGCACACGCAGCAGGGTGGATTTGCCCGCGCCATTGGGGCCGGTCAGCAGCATGGCGTCGCCCGCGCGCAGGCACAGGCTGACGCCATCAAGCACCAGACGGTCCCCGCGGAACACGCACAGGGAGTCCGCAACCAGCAGCGGCGCAGGGGCCGCAGCGGGGCCGCAGGGGGCATCGGCACGGGTGTTGGAGTGGCTCACGGAGATGGGACTTCTCCTTTTTGTTACCGTAATCACACAAAAAGCGGGAGTGCTCGCGCGCTCGTGGTCGCTCCCCCGCTTGTGCCTTTTATCTGTGCCGGTATGTTCTAGCCCCAACGGGATATCAAGCCGGTTGTCCGAAGAGCGGACACGCACGCAGCGCCGTGCGGAACAATACGGAACACAACGGTGTCCTGAACGCATCACCAGCCATCGGCTGTGATCGGGGAGAAAGCGACGATGAAATCGGTTGGCCACGACTCACTTAAAACAGGCCGCACCCTTGAGGTTGACGGTAAGACCTACCACTATTTTTCCATTCCCGAAGCGGCAAAAACCATTGGCGACGTAAGCCGTCTGCCGGTTTCGCTCAAGGTTCTGCTGGAGAACATCCTCCGGTTTGAAGATGCGCGCTCCTACAGCGTGGAAGATGCAAAATCCATCGCTGGCTGGCTGCCCAAAGGGGCCAGCTCCAAGGAAGTGCCCTTCAAGCCCTCCCGCATTCTTATGCAGGACTTTACGGGTGTTCCCGGCGTTGTGGACCTTGCGGCCATGCGCGACGGCATTGTCAACCTCAAGGGCGACCCGCAGAAGGTCAACCCGCTGGTGCCGGTCAACCTTGTGATCGACCATTCCGTGATGGTGGACTTTGCAGGCACCGATGAAGCCTTGCAGGAAAACATCACCCTTGAGTTTGAGCGCAACGCGGAACGCTACGCCTTCCTGCGCTGGGGCCAGGAAGCGTTTGAGAACTTCTCCGTGGTGCCGCCCGATACGGGCATCTGTCATCAGGTGAACCTTGAATACATCGCGCAGGTGGCATGGACCGCCAACGTGGGTGGCAAGGACTATGTGTACCCCGATTCGCTGTACGGCACGGACAGCCACACGACCATGATCAACGGTCTGGGCGTTCTGGGCTGGGGTGTTGGCGGGATCGAGGCCGAAGCCGCCATGCTCGGCCAGCCCATTGCCATGCTGATCCCCGACGTGATCGGCTTCAAGCTGACCGGCAAGCTGCCAGAAGGGGCTACGGCTACCGATCTGGTGCTGACCGTGACCCAGATGCTCCGCAAGAAGGGCGTTGTTGGCAAGTTTGTGGAGTTCTTTGGCCCCGCCCTTGACCACCTGCCCGTTGCCGACCGCGCCACCATTGCCAACATGGCCCCCGAATATGGTGCGACCTGTGGCTTCTTCCCCGTGGATGAGCTGACGCTGGACTTCCTGCGCCAGACCGGGCGTGACGAACACCGCATCAAACTGGTCAAGGAATACCTGCTGGCGCAGGACATGTTCCGCACCGAAAAAACGCCCGAACCCGTGTTCACGGACGTGCTGGAACTGGACCTGAGCACGGTTGTGCCGTCTCTGGCTGGCCCCAAGCGCCCGCAGGACCGCGTGGAACTGAAGAGTGCAACCACGGCGTTTGAAAAAGAACTGACCTCCTCCCTTGGTGTTCCCGCGGCCGAAGCCGACAAGAAGGTTCCGGTCGCAGGCACCAACTACGAGCTGGGCAGTGGGGATGTGGTGATTGCGGCCATTACGTCGTGCACCAACACCTCCAACCCCGCCGTGCTCATTGCCGCAGGGCTGGTGGCCCGCAAGGCACGCGCTCTGGGCCTGACGCCCAAGCCGTGGGTCAAGACCTCGCTCGCCCCCGGCTCGCTGGTGGTGACCGACTACCTCAACCGCTCCAACCTGACCGAAGACCTGGACGCCATGGGCTTCAACACGGTTGGTTACGGCTGCACAACCTGCATCGGTAACTCTGGTCCGCTGCCGGGCAACATTGTGGACGCGATTGAAAACAACAACCTTGTTGCTGTTTCCGTCCTGTCGGGTAACCGTAATTTTGAGGGGCGTATCTCCCCCAACGTGCGCGCCAACTACCTTGCCAGCCCGCCGCTGGTGGTCGCCTACTCGCTGCTGGGCACCATGCGCAAGGACATTACAACCGCGCAGCTTGGCACATCCAAGGATGGCAAGCCGGTGTACCTCAAGGACATCTGGCCTTCCAACAAGGAAATTGCGGACCTGATCGCCTCTTCCATCACGCGTGAAGAGTTTATCAAGCGCTACGCCAACGTCAGCAAGGGCACCAAGGAATGGCAGGGCCTCAAGGTCGCTACCGGTTCCGAAACCTACAAGTGGGACCCCAAGTCCACCTACGTGCAGGACCCGCCGTACTTCAAGAACATGGCGGTCGAGCCCACGGCTCCGGGCAATATCTCCGGTGCGCGTATTCTGGCCCTGCTGGGTGACAACATCACCACCGACCACATCTCCCCCGCCGGTTCCATCAAGAAGGACAGCCCCGCTGGCCGCTACCTGATCGAACATGGCGTGGAACCCAAGGACTTCAACTCCTACGGGTCCCGTCGTGGGAATGACCGGGTCATGGTCCGTGGTACCTTTGCCAATATCCGCATCAAGAACGAAATGGTGCCGGGTACGGAAGGGGGCTATTCCAAGCACTTCCCCGACGGTAAGGAAGGCGCGATCTATGACGTGGCCATGGAATACAAGGAAGCGGGCGTGCCGCTGGTTGTATTCGGTGGTAAGGAATACGGCATGGGTTCCTCGCGCGACTGGGCTGCCAAAGGCACCCTGCTGCTGGGCATCAAGGCCGTGATCGCGGAAAGCTTTGAGCGTATCCACCGTTCCAACCTTGTGGGCATGGGCGTTCTGCCCCTGCTGTTCAAGGAAGGCACGACCCGCCAGACCCTCGGTCTGAAGGGTGATGAAGTCATCAGCATTTCCGGAATAGACAAACTCACGCCCCGTATGGACGTGATTATGACAATTACAAGAAATGACGGTTCCAAGCAGGAAGTACCGCTGCTTTGCCGGGTCGATACTCTGGACGAGGTAGAGTATTACAGGCATGGTGGCATCCTTCAGTACGTCTTGCGAGGGATGACGAAAGCTGCCTGAGAACCCATCCGTTCAAGGTGAACGTCTTATTGCCGACCCGGTGCAAACCGGGTCGGCTTTTTCTATGAATGACCCCGTAGTTCTGAGTGCGGAACAGTTGCACAAGGACTTTGGTGAGGGTGAGGTGCTGTGTGGCGTGTCCATGCAGGTCCGCAAGGGGGAGCTGGTGTCCATCATCGGTCCTTCGGGTTGCGGTAAATCCACCTTCCTGCGGTGTCTCAATTTTCTGGAAATACCGGACCGTGGGACGGTCACCGCCATGGGCGTGACCATTGCGCGCAATGGTGGCCCCTGGCGCAGCGCGGAGGAGCATCTGGCCCACCGCCTGCGGACCCATGTGGGCATGGTGTTCCAGAGTTTTAATCTGTTTCCGCATCTGAGCGTGCTGGATAACGTCCTGCTTGCCCCCCGCGTGGTCAAAGGCGGCAATGCCGAAGCCGACCGCGAGGAAGCCATGGCCCTTCTGGAAAAAGTGGGTCTGGCCAAGGTGGCGCAGCGTTACCCGGTTTCGCTCTCCGGCGGGCAGCAGCAGCGTGCGGCCATTGCCCGCGCACTGGCCATGCGCCCCGAGATCATGCTCTACGATGAGCCGACATCCGCCCTTGACCCCATTGTGGCCGAGGAGGTGCTCAACGTCATGCGCACACTCGATGACGAAGGCATGACCCAGATTATTGTTACCCACGACATGCGCTTTGCCGAGGTCGCATCCGACACGGTGGTGTTCATGGATGGTGGCCATGTGATCGAGGCTGGTCCGCCAGAAGTCCTGTGTGTGAACCCCGCCCATGAACAGACACGCCGTTTTATGAGGACAGTCCTGTGAAGAACACCCCACAGCCCCGCCCTCGGCGCTTTCTGGGCGCAGTGTTTGGCCTGTTCTGCGCCCTGCTCGCGTTGGGTGGCCCACAACTGGCCTCCACCGCCCACGCACAGAGCAAGCCTTTCCACTGGGCTGCCGATTCCTCGGCCGATGTGCCTTACACGTTCCATGACCTCAAGGATCAGAACAAGCTTACCGGCTTTGAATATGACCTGATGCAGGAACTCAGCCGCCACATGGGCGCGCCGCTCGACTTTATCAACAACGACTGGGACGGGCTTATTCCCGGCCTGCAACGTGGCCTGTACGACATGGTCATCTGCGGGATCGAGATGACCGATGAACATGCCGAGGGCATTGACTTCAGCATCCCGTATTATGTGACATCCGAACGGCTGGTGGTGCGGCGCAAGGGCAAGCAGCTCACCACCATGGCGGACCTTGAGGGCCACACGGTAGGCACAATCAAGGATACGCAGGCCGAGCGTATGCTGACCAACAACACCAAGATCTCCCTGCGCACCTATGATGAAGAGACAGATGCGTTCATGGACCTGGTCAACGGTCGTACTGACGCCATCCTGATCGACGGCCCCATTGCCAAATACTACGGGGAGACCAATCCCGACCTGCATATTGTCGGCGCACCCATTGGCCGCGTGCAGTATGGCATTGCTTTTGCCAAGGGCAAAAATACGGAACTGCGCGAGCGGGTGAACGCAGCCCTTGTGGCCATGCAGCAGGACGGCAGCCTGCACCACATCCTGACACGCTGGGACCTGTGGACGCCCGAGATGGCGCAGCTGACCAACGACCAGACCCAGCCCAACGTCACCCCGGCGGCATGGAACGCCTATGTGGCCGAGTTGCAGGGCAAGGGTGGGTTCCGCGTCAAGCTGGAGCGTTATGCGGGCTTTGTGCCCCAGCTTGTCCGCGCTGCGGGGCTGACGCTGCTTGTCTCGCTCTGCGCTATGGTGGTGGCCGTGGCTCTGGGGCTGGGGCTGGCACTGCTGCGCCTGTATGGCCCGCGCCCGCTGGCATGGCTTGCGGCAACCTATGTGGAGCTGGTGCGCGGCACGCCGCTGCTTATTCAGGTGCTGTTCATTTTTTATGGCCTGCCCGAATTTGGCATCAGCATGTCGCCCTTTGTCGCCGGTGTGGTCAGCCTTGGCATGAACTACGCGGCCTACGAGGCTGAAAACTACCGCGCCGGTCTGCAATCCGTTGCACATGGGCAGATGGAAGCAGCGCTTGCGCTCAACATGACCCACGCGCAGGCTCTGCGTTACGTGCTGGTGCCGCAGGCGTTCAGGCTGGTTATGCCGGTCATGACCAACGACTTTATCTCGCTGCTCAAGGATTCGTCTCTGGTCAGCGTGATTACCCTGACCGAACTGACGCAGACCTACATCCGCCTCTCTTCGGCTTACTTTGACTATTTCGGCACGGGGCTGATGGTGGGTGCGGCCTACCTGCTGCTGGGCCTGCCGTTTGTACGGCTGGCACGGCTGGCAGAAAAGCGCCTGTCCATGCCCCACACCCGCCGCAGGTAATTCCGGCGATTCTGCTGCCATGCCTATAGCTCTAATGCGCTATAGGCATGGCGGGTTCTTGTTCTGTCTATGTTGTATCTGGCTTAACCTTGCTGCAATAGAAAAGGTAACAAGCTCGTAGCCTGACACAGCATGCTGAATACAGGGCGGGACAGTTGGAGCCCATTTTTCGGCACACTCTGAACTGTCTTTCCTGTTGTTGTTGGCAGCACTGGAGAGGGCTGACCGCCTACACAGGAAACGGTGCCGAACTCCATGGATCTTCTTTCCGCACTGCACAGTTTTGTGCGTGTTGCCGCTACAGGCTCATTCTCCGCCGTCTCGCGCGAGACGGGGGTGAGCCAGCCGACCATCTCCCGCCATATTGCCTTGCTGGAGGCGCATTACGGCACCACGCTGTTTGCGCGCACCACCCGCAGCCTGACCATGACCGAAGATGGCCGCAGCCTGCTCCCCCACGCCTATGAGGTGCTGGAAATACTGGAGACGGCGGAAACGGTTCTGGGTCGCAGGCGCGCCTCGGTTTCCGGCCTTGTCCGGCTGGGCGTGACCACGGCTTTTGGCCTGTGCCTGACGCGCAGAATGGGCGAACTGCTGGACCGCCACCCCGACCTGTCGGTGGAGGTTGTCATGCGCGATTCCTTTGGCGATCTGGTGGAGGAAGGACTGGACCTTGCCGTGCGTGTGGGCGACATTGCCGAGGGCACACTGATCGCCCGCAAGCTGGGGCTGGTGCACAAATGGCTGGTGGCTTCCCCCGCCTGCCTGCAACGTCACAACATGCCCGAACACCCCCGCGAACTGACCGAATACCCCGGTGTTGTGTACAACTACGGCTCCAGCCGGCTGGACTGGAACTTTGACCGCGAGGGGGAGGAGAGCGTGATCGCGCCGTCCGCCGTGTTCCGCGCCAATAGTAGCGAGGCGGTCCTGTACGCGGTAGAAGCAGGCATTGGTGTTGGCCTGCTCCCGGCTTTTCAGGTGCGTGACGCCGTGGCCAGTGGCCGCCTGGTCCGCCTGTTTGCTGACTGGACCATCCCCGGCCTGCCATTTTACGCCGTGCATACCGGCCCGCGCACCCTGCCGCTGCGCACGCGCACGGTTATGGATTTTCTGGTCGAAGTCTCGGGCGATCTGCTGCGTGCGGGTGGGGTTTTATCTCCCGTTTCCTAAGGGCTGCTGGTCCGTACGATCTGTGCATCCACAAAAAAGGCCGGGTTCAATGCCCGGCCTTTTTTGTGGGGTGTGCAGCCTGCCCTCTCTTGCGCTGCGGAGCCTTTGCCCCGCCATGCCATAGACCCTAGCCGTGGAAGGCAGGGTCTATGGCGTCTGCTGCCGGGGTGGTGCCGGGGGTCAGCTTGCTGTCAAACCCGCGCTGGAGTGTGGGTACCCAGCCGCGCAGCCAGCTATTGGCGCGCTGCACAAAGTCCGATACCGCAGCCGAATCGGCCATACCCGCGCGGGACCAGTTCTCGGGTGCTCCGGGCACCCGGCGCGCACCAGCCTCGGCCGGGCTGAGCAGCGTGTGCACGCTCATAAAGTCCACCCCTGTGCCGGACTTGCTTTTTTCCACCAGATTCCAGCCCGCATCGACCAGAATGGGGGGCAGGTCAAAGCCCATCATGGTCAGGCGCTGCACGGCGGGGGGAATGTACATCTGGTCACTCAGGAGCACCTGTAGAGCCTCGTTGGAGGTCAGGAACAGGTTGTTCACCACCCGTATGGGGGTGGTCATCCAGCATTCGCTGCGGCTGCCGTTCTGCGGGGCTGCTTCGTTCATGAAGTTGAAGGTGCTGTGGCATTCGTCCTGAATCATGTGCACGGCGGCCACCGGCAGGGACTGGGTTGTGGCCTGCGCAATAATCAGCCCCGTGACAATGCCTTGCGCGGAGCGGACATAAAGGGTTGTCAGCACCTCGCCGTGGGCCACGTCATCCTGAAAATTCACAATAGGGTGCCATTTGCCCGCAGGCAGGGGCAACTGCCGCCCGGCAAAGGCGACAGAGCCTTCAAACTGCGCATCCATGGGGGGGATGGAGACAGTGCGCTGGTCTTCATCAGGGTGCAGGGCGTCGCTGGCTTCACTCCCACCCAGAGCGGAGGGGAGCATGTGGTGGACCTTGCTGCTCAGGGCGGCATAGCCCGGCACGCGCGTGCTCAGCCACGGGGCGGGGAACAGAACGGACAATGTGCCGCATACGCCTGCGGTTATCAGTGCGGTGCGCCAGAGCGGGGCACGGTGCCACAGGCGGGTAAAAGCGGTCATGCGGTAGCCTTGGTTGTGGGGCGCGGGGCTGGCTGGTGGCTCAGGGGGTCAGGCGGGCGTGCAGCCCGTCATCGCGGTTGTCGGCCACTTTGGCCACCACGGTGCCATCGTCCTCCTTGACCAGCCGGACCATGGTGGCCCCCTGCTGGCGGGCAATAATCAGGGATTCGCTTATCATATCCTCAATCGAGCGGACCAGATCACGCGCGGAGGCGGCATCGCCCATGCGGCTCTGGCGGCGCATGACATCAAGCAGGAGGGAGGCGTCAATGCCGCTGGTTTCCACCTTCAGGCCGTACCCTTCGATCATGGCTTCAATTTCCAGCGCGCCAACACGGGCAATGTCGAGCCCACGCAGGGTGCGGAAGACAAAAATACGGTCCAGACGGTTGAGCACTTCTGGCGCAAAACCGGCCTGACGCAGAGCCTCCACCGATTCGGCGCGCATGCGGTCGGGGTCGTCGTGCAGGCGATCGGCAATTTCGGTCAGGGCCTCGGTGGCAATGTTGGAGGTCAGCACAAAAATGGCCCGCACGGTGGAAATCTGCTGCCCGGTGGAGGCCTCGGTAATGTGTCCGTCATTCCATGCGGTCAGGAATTTTTTGAACACATCGGGGTGGGCTTTTTCAATTTCGTCCAGCAGCACCACGGCGTCGGGCTTTTCCTTCAGCCCGCCGGTCAGCTTGCCAAAGGTATCCGAGCCTACGTACCCCTTGGGCGAGCCAAAAAGCTGGGTGGCGGCGTGGGGGCTGCTCATCTGCGTCATGTCAAAATGCAGCAGGGGGCGCTCAAGCTGGCGGGCCATCTGCTTGGCAAGGTAGGTTTTGCCCGTACCCGGCGGACCTGCGAGCAAAAAGATGCCAACCGGTTTGCCACGCACCTGTAGCGCCAGACGGCGGCGGAGCTGCACGGCAATATCCTCGCACACCTGATCCTGCCCGATCACGCGGGCACGCAGGTTTGCGGCCAGTTCCTCGGCGTCTATGGTGGTTTCGCGCTGTTCACGCGCAAGCATTTCTTCCAGTGCGGCGCGATTGGTCAGTCTGGCAAGAACGTCCATGATGAATCCCCGTCGGCGTAGTAGCCCTTTGCGGGCCAGATGTTCGGCCCGAGTTTCAAACAGCAGTCCGGCAACACTCAGCACAAGGCCACTCACGGCCAGCACCGGCCATGCGGAGGCGCACCATTGCAGCACATGCGCCACGGAATGCAGGGACAAGTGCAGGCTGAGTATGATCTGGATGCTGGCGAGTATTAAAAAGACCACCATCATCAGCGGCATCAGCCGGTTGAGTGTCGGGAGCAGGCCCTTCATTGCGCAATCACCGTAAGTGCCAGGGTGTCCCCCTGTTTATAAAGAACGGGCAGGGTCTGTGGGCCAAAAACGGTTATGGCGCCGCTGCCAATGCCCGCCGGGCCGGGGGGCGCCGAGGGGATGATGTCCACATTCCCGCTCATGCTTATGGGCAGGATAACCGTTGTGGGTTTGGCCGTAAGCCCCACGCTCTGCTGCCACGGGCCGCAGACAAGGGTTATCATGCCGCCAGCCCCTGTTGCGTCATACACCGGCATGGCCACCAGCCGCACGTCACGGCGTTTGACGGCGGCCAGAATATCCGCCTGCTGCTGGGCGGAAAAACTGGAGCCAGCCAGTGCCTGCTCTGCATTTTGCGGGGCAATCACGTTTAGCGGCAGGCCCATGCGCTGGGAGTCGGCCCCGATGGCGGAGTCGGCAGCCACGGCGTTGCCGGGCTGGGTCTTGCCCGCGCCATAAAAATGCAGGCCCGCACCCGCCATAAGCACGCAGGCCGCCATGCCAATGAGGCCAAGCCGCATGTTGGGGGATTTCTCGGCCGCCTGGGGTTGAGGCTGCCATGCCGGGTCTGGCTTGTTCTGCATGGTAACGGTCAGCCTCCTTGAGAGCGTGGTGGAGCGTTGCAGATATGTCGCAGCCAAAGCAATAAAAGCATGTCTGTGGGTTCGCGCAATGTGCAAAACTAGTCCAGCGGTAATTTATTTTTTATGGTCAGCCGTGCGCAAACAGGGTGCTGGTGGTTTCTGCCCTTGCGGTCTGGGCCTTTGTGCATTAGATAAGCCATCATCCTTCTCAATTTGAATGACGTTTCGGGGGGTGGCCTTAGAAGGGCCGCCTTTTTTGCTTTGGACAAAGATATTTCTGCCCATTCCGGCCTTGAGGGCCGCCTGCTTGCACTGATTGCTCCCGCCGTAGAGGAAATGGGGTATGAGATCGTGCGCGTGGCGGTGCTGGGGCGCGAGCGGCCTACGGTGCAGATCATGGCTGACCGGGCGGACGGAATGTTGATCAATGTTGAGGATTGTGAGCGAATCAGCCACGCCGTAGGCGCTGTGCTGGACGTGGAAGACCCCATTCCGGGGGCATGGACGCTGGAAGTGTCCTCCGCCGGAATAGATCGCCCGCTCACACGTGCCAAGGACTGGACCCGCTTTGCGGGGCATCAGGCCAAGGCGGAAGTTCTGGTTCCCATTGAAGGGCGGCGCCGTTTTGCCGGTATTTCTCTGGGGTCCGACGGGACAGTGGCCCGTATGCGTCTGGATGACGGCACGGAAGTGGCTCTGCCACTGGCCGAAATCCGCAAGGCGCGACTGGTGCTGACCGATGCGCTGATTGAAGACAGCGCCCGTATGGTACAGCCTGCAACGGATGCAGGTGTGGAGCAGGATGGCAAAAAAGAGCCCCCTGCTTCCAAGGTGCATTGATAAAGCTGCCTGTTTTGGAGAGCTGAGAGCATGGATACCTCCGTTTCCCGTCCTGAACTGCTGCTGGTGGCAGACGCTGTTTCACGCGAAAAGGGCATTGACCGTGAAGAGGTTCTGGAGGCCATGGAGCAGGCCATCCAGAAGGCTGGCCGCGCCAAATACGGGCACGAAAAGGACATTCGCGCCACAATCGACCGCCGCTCGGGCGAGGTGCGCCTCTCCCGCTGGACGGAAGTTGTGGACGTGGTGGAAAATGAAGACGCGCAGATCGCGCTCTCCATTGCCCGCAAGTTCCGCCCCGAAATTCAGGCAGGCGAATATCTGATCGACCCGCTGCCCCCGATCGACTTCGGGCGTATTGCGGCCCAGACCGCCAAGCAGGTTATTGTGCAGCGCGTGCGTGAATACGAGCGCAAACGCCAGTACAACGAGTTCAAGGACCGCGTGGGCGAGATCGTGAACGGTACCGTCAAGCGGACCGAATACGGCAACCTGCTGGTCGAGATCGGCTCCGCCGAGGCGCTGCTGCGCCGCGATGAGCTGATCCCGCGTGAAACCTTCCGCAACTCCGACCGCGTGCGCGCTTATATCTATGACGTGCGTGACGAGCCGCGCGGCCCACAGATTTTCCTCTCCCGCACACATCCGGCCTTTCTGGCCAAGCTGTTTGCGCAGGAAGTGCCCGAAATCTACGACGGGATTATTGAAATCAAGGCCGTAGCGCGTGACCCCGGTTCGCGCGCCAAAATGGCCGTGATCTCGCGCGATGCGTCCATCGACCCCGTTGGGGCCTGCGTAGGTATGCGCGGTTCACGCGTGCAGGCCGTTGTGGCCGAACTGCAGGGCGAAAAAATCGACATTATCCCCTGGAGCCCGCAGGCCGCGACCTTTGTGGTCAACGCGCTGGCCCCGGCTGAAGTCAGCAAGGTGGTGATGGATGAGGAAGCCGGGCGTGTTGAAGTTGTGGTGCCGGATGACCAGCTCTCCCTCGCCATTGGTCGGCGCGGGCAGAATGTCCGTCTGGCCAGCCAGCTGACCCGCTGGGACATTGATATTCTGACCGAAGCGGAAGAATCCGAACGCCGTCAGGAAGAGTTCCGCCGTCGTAGCGGCCAGTTCGTGGAAGCGCTGGACGTGGATGACGTGATCGCAGGCCTGCTGGTGACCGAAGGGTACCACAGCATCGAGGAACTGGCCTTTGCCGACCCCGATGAACTGGCCGGGATCGACGGGTTTGACGACTCGGTGGTGCAGGAACTTGTCCAGCGTGCTGAAGGCCACCTTGTGCGGCAGGAAGAAAAGCTGGATGAGCGCCGTCAGGAGCTTGGTGTTACTGACGATATTGCAAATATGGGTGTGTTCACCAACCAGATGCTTGTGACACTGGGTGAAAAGGGTGTAAAAACCCTTGACGACCTCGGTGACCTGGCTGGCGATGAGCTGGTCGAAATTCTGGGGTCGGATGCCATAGAAGAAGACGCCGCCAACGAGATCATCATGGCAGCGCGTGCGCACTGGTTTGAGGGTGAAGAGGGTGCAACCCCTTCCTCCACGCCAGAAGGCGGGGCAGGCGTCTGAGGCCTTGATACAGGGTGGGTGGTGATTTCTTGCCAGCAGCAGAAGAGAAGGGCAGCCTCCGCCGGTGCGCGGTCACGCGGGAGGAAGGCATTCCGGCTCAGATGGTGCGGTTTGTTATCTCACCCTCATCCATAGTTGTCCCTGACCTGGACGCGCGGCTGCCGGGACGGGGAATATGGTTGAGTGCCCGCCGGGATGTGATAGAACAGGCCAGCAAACGCGGCGTGTTCGCACGCTCCGCGCGGATGCAGGTCAAAGTGCCGGAAGATCTTCTCTCTCAGGTGGAAGTGGGTCTGCACCGGCGGATGATAGAAGTGGTTGGGCTGGCACGGCGCGCCGGTCAGGCCATTAGTGGCTTCGTCAAGGTGCGCGAATGGGTTATGCAGCGTCGTGCTGCTGTTATCGTTCACGCATCGGATGGAAGCAGGGAAGAACTGGACCGCCTGATATCGGGCAGTCGGGACATTCCTGTCGTTGATGCGTTGTCGGCCGAGGAACTGGCTAAGGTTTTCGGGCGTGAACGTGTTGTGAATGTGGCGCTGGCGGCCGGCGGGCTGGCTACGCGTCTTTGTTGTGAAAACAGACGTTTTGCGGGGGTGGCCGTTGGCGATCCCCGGGTCTGCCGGACCTTTCCGGCGGATGGGTGTGAACAGGCGGGTCAATGAGCGAAGGCAAGGATCAGGATCAGGGTAAGGGGCGTTTGTCCCTTCGGCCGGCAGGGCGTCCGGAGGTTGGACGGACGGTTGATGCCGGGTCCGTGCGGCAAAGTTTCAGTCATGGCCGTTCAAAGGTCGTGCAGGTGGAAGTGCGTAAAAAACGTGGTCCTTCCCCGGCTGGCGCCGGTGGGCGCTCCGGCGGGTCCCGCGCAGGTGGCGGCCGTACCCTGACGGCAGCCGAACTGGCTATGCGCCAGCGCGTGCTTCAGGAACAGAAGAAAGAGGCCGAAGACGCGGAACGGCGTGACGCCGAGCGGCGCGAAGCCGAGAAGATCCGCATTCTTTCCGCCGCTGAAGAAGCGCGCCGGAAGGAAGAAGAGGACAAGCGTCTGGCTGAAGAGCGCGAGGCTGAAGAAGCTGCCGCTGCCGATGCCGAGCGCAAGGCCCGGATTGACGCGATCAAGCCGATCGAGGTCAAGGCACCTGTTGTCTCTGCCGTGCCCATTCCCGGTGAAGTCACGCTGGCTCCTCCGGCCGGGCGTCTGCGCCCGCTGGCCGAGCGCGCCATCATGCCTGCCAAGCCGCTCAAGCCTGTGGCTCCGGCCCGTGCGCCTGCGGCTGCTCCCGCAGCGGACAAGGATGTCAGCGCCGCCCAGACCCTGCGTCTGCGCAGTGGTCGTGGCACGGAAGGCGAGGAAGAGCAGCGCCGTGGTCCCGCCCGTAACAAGGCCGTGCCGCCGCGCAAGAACAGCAGCGGTCGTAAGGGTGATACCGGTGGTGGCCGCCGCGCAGGTCGTATTGACGTGCAGGCCGCGATCGAGGGGGATGACGACAAGACCCGCTCGCTCGCATCCGTACGCCGTCAGCGTGAGCGTGAGCGCCGTCAGGCCGAACTGGAGCGCCTGCGCTCCGATCAGGTCAAGGTCGTGCGTGACGTCATCCTGCCCGAAACAATTACGGTGCAGGAACTGGCCAACCGTATGGCAGCCCGTCAGGGTGAGGTGATCAAGGCGCTCATGAAAATGGGTGTCATGGCAACCGTGACCCAGAGCATTGATGCCGATACGGCGGAACTGGTGGTGGAAGAATTCGGCCACCGCGTACGCCGCGTTTCCGAAGCGGATGTGGAGTTGGGGATCGAGGGCGTGGAAGACACGACCGAAGACATGCAGCCCCGTCCGCCTGTGGTCACGATCATGGGTCACGTTGACCACGGCAAGACCTCGCTTCTGGACGCACTGCGCACCACGGACGTGGCAGCGGGTGAAGCCGGTGGCATTACGCAGCACATTGGTGCGTATCAGGTCACGCTGGAATCGGGTGCGAAGATCACCTTCCTCGACACCCCCGGACATGAGGCCTTTACGGCCATGCGTGCCCGTGGTGCGTCCATTACGGACGTGGTCGTACTGGTAGTTGCAGCAGATGATGGCGTGATGCCGCAGACGATCGAGGCGATCAAACACGCCAAGGCCGCCAACGTGCCCATGATCATTGCCATCAACAAGATGGACAAGCCGGGTGCCAAGCCCGACCGTGTTCGTCAGGACCTGTTGCAGCACGAGATCGTGGTCGAATCCATGGGTGGTGACGTGATGGACATTGAAGTGTCCGCACGCCAGCGCATGGGGCTGGACAAGCTTGAGGAAGGTATTCTGCTTCAGGCAGAAATTCTGGAGCTTCAGGCCAACCCCGACCGTGCGGCTGAAGGTGCCGTGATCGAAAGCCGTCTGGACCGTGGTCGCGGTTCCGTGGCGTCTGTGCTGGTGCAGAAGGGTACCCTGCGCAAGGGTGACATTGTGGTTGCAGGTGCTGAATGGGGCCGTGTGCGTGCTCTGGTTGATGACCGTGGCCGTCAGGTCGAGGTTGCTGGCCCGTCCATGCCGGTGGAAATTCTGGGTCTGTCCGGGGTTCCTGCTGCTGGTGCACCGTTTGTAGTCGTGGAAAACGAAAACCGTGCGCGTGAAATTTCCGAGTTCCGCCAGCGTAAGCTGAAGGAGCATCAGGTTGCTGGGCAGGTTGCGGCCCGCGGCACACTTGACCAGATGCTGGCCCGTATTCAGGCCGGTGTGCAGAAGGAAGTTTCCGTCCTTATCAAGGCGGACGTGCAGGGCTCGGCAGAAGCGCTCCAGACGACCGTGCTCAAGCTGGCTAACGAGGAAGTGGGCGTGCGCGTCCTCAATGCCTCGGTCGGTCAGATCACGGAAAGTGACGTGCAGCTTGCCAAGGCATCGGATGCGGTCATTGTCGCATTCAACGTGCGTGCTACCACTCAGGCGCGGCTTCTGGCCCAGCGTGAGGGTGTGGACATCCACTACTACTCCATCATCTATCAGGTGGCGGATGACGTGGAACTGCTCGTACGTGGCAAAATGGCGCCCAAGCATCGCGAAAAGTTCCTTGGCTACGCCGAAATCCGCAAGGTTTTCGAAATCAGCAAGGTTGGCAAGGTCGCCGGTTGCTTTGTGACCGATGGTGTTGTCAAGCGTGGCTGTGGCGTGCGTCTGCTGCGTGATGGCGTGGTGATCCATGAAGGTGATCTGAGCCAGCTCAAGCGCTTCAAGGATGACCAGAAGGAAGTGACCAAGGGTTACGAATGTGGTCTGTCCTTTGCAGGCTACAACGACCTGCGTGAAGGCGATGTGGTGGAATGCTTTGAAAGCGAGTTAATTCCAGCATGAGTCGTCGCCACGGATCAGGCAGTAAAACAGGGGGACCGGCGGACTATCTCGCCGGTCTTTCCTCATCTGGCCCATCGCAGCGGCAGTTGCGGGTAGGGGAGGAGGTGCGGCGCGTTCTGGCTGAGCTGTTCGCACGCACCACATTCCGCGACCCCGACCTGTCGGATGTCGCCATTACAGTGACCGAGGTGCGGCTTGCACCCGACTTCAAACATGCCACCGTGTTTGTGACCCGGCTTGGGCGCAGCGATGTTGCAGCTCTTCTGCCCGGTCTCAAGCGGGTTGCTCCATGGCTGCGTACACAGCTTGCCCACAAGCTGACCGTGCGCACGGTGCCCGAGCTGCACTTCCAGCCCGATACCGCGCTGGATACGGCCATGCATGTGGATTCGCTCCTGCGCCTGCCCGAAGTCCAGCGTGACCTCGGCAGTGCGGACAAGGACCAGCCGGAAGAAGACTAAGCCTGTCCGCCACGTGCACGGGGTGGTTCCGATCACAGGAGCCTGCCGTGGGGTGGCGGTGCAGAATAGGTCTGGGTTGAACCTGCGTTGTGCAAGAACCTGTTGGGGTGTGACCCTGACAGGTTTTTTTGTGCTTAAGGGTGCAGGTTGCCAGTCACTCCTTTTTCCTGCTGCACAATGGGCCTAATGGCAAAGTTGCTTTGAATGCGCACCACGCCGGGCAGGCGGGAGAGTTCCTCCTTGTGGATACGTTCGTAATCCTGCATGTCGCGCGCTTCTACCCGGAGCAGGTAGTCGGCATCTCCCGTCATCAGGTAACATTCCTTTACATCCGGGCATTCGCGGATGCGGCTTTCAAAGCGGCGCAGGCATTCCTCGGTCTGGCGTTCAAGGGTGATCTGCACAATCACTGTGGCCACGGGTGGTGCGTTGCGGCGGGCGATAATGGCCTGATACCCGCGTATAACCCCTTCTTTTTCCAGCATTTTAACGCGCCTGAGGCAGGCAGATGGCGAAAGCCCGATGCGGGCTGCGAGGTCCGCATTGCTCAGGCGGCCATCGTGGCGCAGGTGGCGGAGTATGGCGTCGTTCAGGCGATCTGGCATGATCTGTCTTTTTCTGTTTTTTAGCGCAATATTGTGCGAAAATAAAAAGAATACGCTCTAACTATGCCGCATTATGGCGGGATATGCCATAAAGACTGCGGTAAAATTTTGCTACCGTAACAGACACGGATGTTCGCTGTGACCCAGGCTCCCAATTCCATCCATACAGGTTGGCCCGCATACCGTGCCGGAGCGGTTCTGAGTGTGCATCTGGACGCGGTGGTGCATAACTATCGCCTGTTAAAGGCCCGCGCGCCCCATGCGGTCTGTGCCGCTGTGGTCAAGGCCGATGCCTATGGTCTGGGCGCGGCACAGGTTGCTCCTGCGCTGGTTGGGGCGGGGGCCACACAGTTTTTTGTCGCGCATGTGGATGAAGGTCTGGCCCTGCGCCCGCATGTGGGGGCACAGGTGGGCATTACCGTGCTGCACGGCCCCCGGCCCGATGCGGTGGAGGCCTGTCTGGCGCATGGGTTGCGTCCTGTGCTCAACAGTATGGAGCAGATTGGCTGGGTCCGCGCCGTTGCACGTCAGCGCCAGCAGCAACTTGGGGTTGTGCTGCAGCTGGATACGGGCATGTCCCGCTTTGGTCTTTCCGCCGATGATGTGCGCCAGATTGCTGCTGACCCCACTTTGCTGGATGGGCTGAAGGTGGAACTGGTCATGAGCCATCTGGCCTGTGCGGATGAGCCAGCAAACCCTGCCAATGCCGCGCAGGCAGCCCGACTGGTGGAGTATGCGGCGGTACTGCCTGTGCGTGCGCCACTGAGCCTTGCTGCGTCCTCGGGTGTGTTCTTGGGGCCGGATTATCATTTTGACCTCGTGCGCCCCGGGGCTGCCCTGTACGGCGTGGCCCCACACCCCGGCGCACCCAACCCCTTGCGCGCGGTCGTGAGCCTTAAGGCTCATGTGTTGCAGACCCGTACCCTCAGCCGGGGAGACCGCGTGGGTTACGGGCTGACATGGCGGGCCGAAGGGCCATGCCGTGTGGCGACCATAGCCGTAGGGTATGCGGATGGGTTTATCCGTGCCCGTGCCAACGGGTCTGCATGGTTTGGCGGGCAGGCCCTGCCCATACTGGGTCGTATTTCCATGGATTCCATGACCGTGGATATTTCCGCCATACCCGAAGGCCAGCTGGAAGCCGACGGCATGGTGGAACTTTTGAACGATACATACGGGGTAGACGATGTGGCACGCGCCGAAGGGACAATCGGCTACGAGGTGCTGACATCGCTTGGGCATCGTTATCATCGCAATTATGAGCACGCTGCCTGAGGGCAGAGCAGCAGGGAAAGAGTGAGATCATGAAGGTTCTTGTTCTGGGCAGTGGCGTTGTGGGTGTAACAACTGCGTGGTATCTGGCGCAGGCAGGGCATGAGGTCACGGTTGTGGACCGCCAGCCCGGCGCAGGGCTGGAGACCAGCTTTGCCAATGCGGGGCAGGTCTCGCCCGGGTATTCCGCCCCATGGGCCGGGCCGGGGATTCCGCTCAAAGCTGCCAAATGGCTGTTAATGAAGTATCGCCCCTTTGTTTTCTGGCCCATGCCCGACCCGCATCTGTGGAGCTGGCTGGTGCAGATGCTGGAGAACTGCAACACCCCTGCCTATGACCGTAACAAGGGCCGTATGGTGCGGCTGGCCGAATACAGCCGTGACGTGATGTGCGACCTGCGTCACCAGACCGGCATACAGTATGATGACCGGCAGCAGGGTACGTTGCAGGTGTTCCGCACCCAAAAGCAGATGGACGGCATTGCGCAGGATATTGCCGTGCTCAAGCAGTACAACGTGCCATACGAAGTGCTGAATACGGCCCAGTGCGTTCAGGCCGAACCGGGGCTGGCCCCTTCGGCGGACAAAATTGTAGGGGGGCTGCGCCTGCCGGGTGACGAGACGGGGGACGCCTTCAAGTTCTCCCAGCGTCTGGCGGATATGGCTGCTGCTGCGGGTGTCACCTTTTTGTACAGCACCGATATCCGCAAAATCCGTACCGAGGGCGGGCGCGTCAGCGGGGTGGAAACATCACGCGGGGTGCTCAGCGCGGACAGCTACGTGCTCTCGCTGGGCAGTTTTTCCCCGGCCCTTGTGCGGCCTCTGGGGCTGAACCTGCCGATCTACCCGGTCAAGGGGTACTCGCTTACGGCAGATATTACCGATGCGGCCCGCGCCCCGGTTTCCACCATTATGGATGAGACCTTTAAAATTGGCATTACTCGGTTGGGTGATCGGGTGCGTATTGGCGGCACGGCGGAACTGGCGGGCTTTAGCACCCGCCTGCGCGCGCCCCGGCGCGCTACGTTGGAACATTCGGTCACCGATCTGTTCCCCAATTGCTGCAACGTGCCTGCGGCACAGTTCTGGACGGGCCTGCGCCCCATGACCCCCGATGGCACACCCATTATTGGCCGCACCGGGCTGGATAATTTGTACACTAATACCGGGCACGGCACCTTGGGCTGGACCATGGCGTGCGGGTCTGCCCGTGTGCTGGCAGACATCATGTCCAACCGCAAGCCCGACATTGCGTATGAGGACCTGAACCTGTTCCGTTACCGGCCGTAAGAGAGCAGAGCGGTATTTTTGGTGAGTTTGCGCCTGAACGGGAGCATATCAATCTGAGTGGCGTTGATCTGTATTACAGTCACACCAAGATCAGTTTTGGAAAATTCTGGCCGCCACAATTGTTGCGGCCAGAATTATTTTCAGAAACGTATTGTCGGACTTAAGTTCAATTACGATTTAAGAGTTTTTTCCAGTATTTTTTTGTTGATGTTTCAGACCTGAATATAATTGTATCTTTTCTATATTTTCTTGAATTCATTTTGATTTTAAAATAGCTTTTTACGAAAAACATAGCGTAGTCAGCCAGCTTTGATTTAACGATAGTTACACTTTCACCTTCTTGTTTTTCATAATCATATACTATGACTTCTTTTCTCATAATAAAGTCACTTATTTTCCGGTTAAATCCTCTGGAGGATACTCCCTGCTGTTTGGAAGGACTGAGCAAACCCAAGAAAAGTAAGGGGATCTTCTTCCGCAGTCTTTTATGTGTAAATTTATTGTCCGGATAGACAAAACCATCTCGCTTAGGAGAAGTTGATTTTAATTCATTGTTAAGCAAAGACAATCTTTTTTGAATATTAACGGGATTATCTTTATAAGCTTCTGTCAAAAAATCAATAATGGCCATTTTGTTCATGGCGAGGCCAGTATAGTTCCAAGTTGCTATATTCCTTAGAACTTTTCTAATGAAAAATTTCAGCCCAAATTGAGTTAAATTCTGCGGTGTTGAGAATGTGAAAATAAGTATATTCCGCAGAAGATAATATTCTTCCATAATTTCAGAATATTTTTTATGGAACGGTTCATGCCATACACAAATTCCAGGCAAAGAAATAATTTTTGCATTACAGCGACGCGAAAACTCAATATCATCTCCACGGATGAAAATGGGTAACGGCAAGCCATAATCACGGAAATGCTGTGTTGAAAAAGCGCAAAACCACCATCCGGCTACGCCCTCAATCGGTGCGCAAGTCGCGTTATCAATGACGTCATGATAAGTGCGCAGGTCTTGGAAATGACCTTGATGATGCATTCCGTTATTGTCGATTAAGGTATTTCGTTCGTATTGGAGCCATTTTTCATCCAAGGATAACATGGAGCCAGATAGGAAAAGGCTTTTGTATTCATCTTTAACATAGCTATAAAAATTAAATGTTCTGAATACTGATTCAAAATTTATCTCAATATCATCATCCATAAATATAATATGCGAACATTTTTCGTCTTCGGCCATAAGGGCAGACCTGGTAAATCCTCCAGCGCCACCAAAATTTTCATTTTTCTCTATTCTAACAATTTCATTGTCATTGATATCTATTGGATTGCCATTATTTGATATAAAAATTTTACAATTTATATGTGTTTCTTTGATGCCGTCAGAAATTTTTTCTACATTTTTAGTTATATAACTTTCTCTGTTGTAAGTGCAGAAGCAGCACCCTAGAGAAATATCCTGACTAGGTAGGTCGGACGTATAAAAATGAATTTCCTTTACAGTAACTATTTTATCATAAGAGGAAATTCTGCAATAAATGGCGTCATATTCCTCCCATGACTCAATATTTAAATTCACGTCTCCCGAAAGTTTTTCGGTTAAAATATTTTTTTCGTAAGAATAGCTTAATTGTTTTTTTATTCCGAATACTTCAATTTTCACTTCCCCATCTACACTCGCATATAGGGATAAATTTTGTATATTTGTATATTTGTGTATTTTTTTTGATGGAAAAATATTGTAATATGTATTAAATGAGATATTTGAAAAGCTATCAAACTTTATATTGCCGTCATCAATTATGACGTCTTTGCCGCTCCGAAAAAAAACATCTCGTTCTGCAACATGTGGTGTATCTATACTCCAAACAAAGTTCTGTAGGACAGTTTTATGCATTACATAGGCTCACTTTTAAAAAATTTATTAACTTTACAATATAATAGGTCTTTGATCAAACAAAGAAAATAAATTCAAACGTGGAGAGTTTGAAAAACTCTCTGTTTTGTCTGTGCTTCTATCTTTTCTATGGTAGTTGGGGCGGCCGTGTTTTTAGATGTGGACGCGTGGCTTGTCAGGCTGCGTGGTCTTGGTGATTGTGCCCCGAAGTTTTTTCCACGTGGTGGATTTTCAAAGGGGCTTGGCTGATCTGGGGCTTCGGCTTACTTTATCGGGTGTCAAGGAACCTGTCTGTCGTCCGATTTGGAAATAATTTTCAAGATTTGGGTTTTCGGGCGCTGAATACTTCATCTGGTAAACGGAAGGAGTGTCTGATCAACGAGCGCTAATAGTTTGTGCGTTTTCTCGGCAATGGGCTGGAAGATTGCGTGGTGGCTCCAAAGCGGCATACTGTCTGCGGGCAGAGCATTGATATGCGGCTAGAAGCCACAAGCGGGGTGATTTGTCAGAGCTGTAGGAATACAGTCGCGCAGTATTTTGGGGCCACAACACTTCCGCACGGCTCAAAACATGATGCGAAAGTCATCTCCCAGAACTATCGGTCAACAGGCCATGCACCAGATTGATCTGCGGTCCTGCTCAAGGGAGGCTGTTTGAGCAGGGCCGCCGGTCATTGTTCATAGAGCAAAAAATTGCTCGGATACGGCAAAAATCAATGGTTTTCCCATTCCTTCAAGCCGTAGGAAATACAGTTCAGGCCTTGTAGCCACCAGGGTTATTCTGACGCCAGACAAAAGCAGTCTCAACAATTTTGTCTAATTCTCCCCAGCATGGAGACCAGCCTGTTTTCTGGCGTAAGGTCGTAGAATCTGCCACCAGAACAGCCGGGTCACCCAGTCGTCGGGGGGCGGGTTCCCATGGTACTTTTTTGCCACTTACTCGTTCTACACTTTGGATAACTTCCAAGTTGGAGTAACCCCGCCCGTTACCGAGGTTGTAAACAACGCTATGGTCATGAATGTGATCCAGAACGCGAATGTGGGCGTCTGCCAGATCGGTGACATGAATATAATCACGCACACATGAGCCGTCTTTTGTAGGATAATCCAACCCAAAAAGTTTAAGGGCGGGTCTTCTGCCCAGAACGGCATCTATAGTCAGTGGAATCAGGTGGGTTTCAGGTCTGTGGTCTTCACCTGCACGTCCCTTTGGGTCGGCTCCAGCAGCGTTAAAATAGCGCAGGCACGCACTTTTTAAACCATATATCTGGTCTGCCCAGTGCAAGACCCGCTCAATCATGAATTTGCTCTCACCATAAGGGGAGCCTGGTTGAATCAAGGCAGTTTCGGCAATAGGGTCTGGGCGCTCTGGTCCACCAAAGAGTGCGGCAGTGGAAGAGAAAACAATTTTCTTCACACCATGTGCCGTGCAAGCCTGTATGAGATTCATGCTGGTCAGATAATTTTGTCGCAGGTAGTGGAAAGGGTCCTGCATACTGGCCCCGACGAGTGAGAGGGCGGCAAAGTGGAACACGCCATCCCACGGGCCTTGGGCCACAATCTGTGCTGTTGCCTCATAATCAATAAGATCAACATCATGGCTCTGTACGCCTGCCGGTATGGCATCACGATGGCCAGTGCTGAAATTGTCGAGAACTACGACGGTATGACCTGCATCAAGCAGGGCCAACACAACGTGGCTTCCCACAAATCCTGCCCCGCCAGCAACCAGATAACGCATTGTATGTTTCTCACAATTTAAATAATGACCGCGTTGCTTAAGGCATATCATCTGCTTTGTCATCTGTGGATCGCATGGATCGGTATGTTGAAATTTCTCAAGTATTTGAGGTTATTGTATATTTTTTGTAAAAACCGCGTGCAGTTTACGTAGGGCTAGGCCTAAATATTCGGTAATGATTTAATATTTAGTCGTGCAGTTATGTCGCTTTTGTTGGAATTTAGAGCTCACTTGCATCTGGATCGCATTCTGTTAGGTAAGGTGAAGCGAATGAAGAATGGTGTTGTATTCCGGAGGCTTTTATTGTCATGAGCGAACGTGCACAGCCCGAAGCACACCGCAGATTTTCTACAAAACGCCAATATGTTCTGGCGGAGGATAAGGGCTGGCTGCAGCGGTTCCATTTAATGAAAGATGACCTTCTGGAGGGCATCAGGCTTTATCATTTAGTTTGGACGCTCGCTTGTTCAGATATCAAGTTGCGTTACAGAGGATCGCTGATCGGGCCATTCTGGTTGACTCTCTCAACAGCCATCCAGATTGGAGCCATGGCTTTCCTCTACGCGGACCTGTTCCAGACAGATATTCACACCTATATCCCGTTTCTGACAGTTTCTCTGGTTTTATGGGGCTATATTAGTTCGCTTATTACGGATGGTTGTCACTGCTTTTCTGCGTACGACACGCTCATAAAAGGCACACGTATGCCCTTTTTGGTGCATGCAGTGAGAAGCGTGATACGGAACACGATTATCCTGCTGCATAATGCCGTTGTTATTGTGCTTGTGTTTGTGTTGATGGATGTACACCTTAGTTTTTATAATCTGGCAGCTATCCCCGGTTTTCTACTCTGGTTGATTGATGGGGTTGCCATATCACTTCTGCTGGGTACGATTTGTGCCCGTTTCCGGGATATTCCTCAAATTGTTGCTGCTATCATGCAGGTCGCTTTTTTCATGACACCTGTTATGTGGCAAGCCGCGACCCTGCGGGGGCACCCTGGAACAGAAAGTGTTATTTTATATAACCCATTTGTCTATATTCTGGATGTTGTGCGCAATCCTCTCCTAAATGAACCGCTTGATGCATTATTAGTCATGAAAGCGCTTATTATTTCGGGAGTGCTTATTCTTGTGTCACTTGTTAGCTTTGCCCGATTCCGCGGGCGCATTTCATTTTGGGTTTAATTGAAATGACATATTTAGAAGCTTCCAATATTTCCATTAATTTTCCTTTGTACCATGCTGAAAGTCGATCGCTAAAAAAAGCATTGCTGGGTCAGGTTTCGTCCCGTTTGGGTGTCGACAAAAAAAGCCGTCCAGTTGTGCAGGCTCTCCGAGATGTTTCGTTTTCACTCAAATCTGGGGACAGGTTGGGGCTGATTGGAGGCAATGGTTCGGGCAAGACAACGCTCCTGCGCGCTTTGTCTGGCATTTACCAGCCAACATCAGGGACGTTATCCATGGAAGGAAAACTTATTTCCCTCCTTGACCCCCAGCAGGGCATGAATTTGGAGCTGACAGGGTATGAAAACATACGCCTGAGAAGCTATTATTTGGGCCTGTCCAAAGCAGAAAGCCATGCCTTTAAAACTGACGTGGTTGATTTTACCGAGTTGAAGGAATTTTTGGACATCCCTGTTCGGAATTACTCATCCGGTATGATAGTGCGTCTGGCTTTTGGTATGGCTACGGCTTTTCCGCCCGAGATACTGCTGATGGATGAATGGATCTTGGCTGGGGATGCTGCTTTTTTGGCCAAAGCCAAAAAGCGTGTGGAAGGAATGGTCCAGCATGCTGATATTCTTGTCCTTGCAAGCCATTCCCCCTCTATTCTGGCGCAGTGGACCAATCGGTTGATTTGGCTTGATGGCGGCAAAATTGTTGCTGATGGTCCGCCCATGGAAGTTTTTGAAGCCTATTTACCCCATCAGGACTTTCAGAACTTACTAAAAGAACGTTCCTGAGCGTATGTTTCTGTTCCCTCTGTGATGCAATAAAGAGTCAGACGTGATGCAAAAAATAGCGATTGTTGGCGCGGGTTTTTCCGGTAGCGTTATCGCGCGGGAACTGGCCGAGCGTGGGTACTCCGTGGATGTGTTCGACAGCCGCGCACATGTTGCGGGCAACTGCCACACAGCACGTGATGCTCAGAGTGGGATCATGCTCCATGTTTATGGCCCCCATATCTTTCACACCAGTAATGAACGTGTGTGGGAGTATGTGCAGCGGTTTGATCGCTTTATGCCGTTTATCAACCGGGTTAAGGCGCATGCGCGAGGGGAGGTGTTTTCCCTTCCAATCAACTTGATGACGATCAACCAGCTTTTTAACAAACAGTTTTCGCCAGCAGAAGCGCGCGCGTTTATTGCAGAGCAAGGCGATCAGAGCATTACCGAGCCTCGCACGTTTGAAGATCAGGCCCTACGTTTTGTCGGGCGGAAAATATACGAAACTTTTTTCCGCGGCTATACACGTAAACAATGGGGTTTAGAGCCATCTGAACTGCCGGCCAGTATTCTTAAGCGTTTGCCCGTACGTTTTGACTATAATGACAACTACTATGGCAGCAAGTATCAGGGTATTCCAGAAAACGGCTATACCTACATTGTCGAACGTATTTTGGATCACACCAATATTCATGTGCATCTTTCTACGAGTTTTGTTCGCGAGCAGGCACGGGATTACGCGCATGTTTTTTACAGCGGCCCCATTGACGCATGGTTCAATCATACTGAAGGTCGTCTGAGCTATCGGACGCTAGATTTTGAAAGCGTACGCGCTACGGGCGATTATCAGGGAAACCCGGTTATTAATTATTGTGATGAAGATGTGCCCTGGACGCGTGTTGCCGAGCACAAGCATTTTACACCTTGGGAAGAGCACGAAGAAACCATTCTATTTCGTGAACATAGCCGTCTGTGTGGCGAGAACGATACACCGTATTACCCCATTCGTCTGGTGCATGATAAAGCCCGCCTGCAACAGTATATTGAACGCGCCAAGGCCGAGCGGGGCGTAACCTTTGTCGGCCGCCTTGGTACGTACCGGTATTTGGATATGCATATTACAATTGCTGAAGCACTGGATGCAGCCGAGCAGTTTTTGACTGCACAGGGGCTTGGTACTTCAGCACCAACATTCTGTATTGACCCACTTGCATAATGGCTTTGTTGTAAAAAAACTTGCGTTTCATGCCACCCTTTATCGTCTGAGCATAAAGGATGGCATGAACCACTCCCGTTTGCTCAGGACACTCCTGCAAGTGTCATAATCTCTCTATGTTTGCGTGTGGTATCCTGACAAAATCCGTCCCGTATTGCGGTCAGTATCAGGGCTTGAACATGGGGGATTGCTCTGTTCTTCCAGTATAATTTCAGAATACTGAATAGAAGTAAGAGTGCAAAAAATGGAAAGAGCCAGCCTGCAATTTTTTTATAAAAAAGAATTCTGTTTCTAACAATGTAGTATATTTTCCATCGGTTTTTCTCAAAGCTGATGGTGGTGCTGCAATCATGATAAAAACGGATATTGGGAGCAAACAGGATTTTCCGCCCTAAACACCGTAATTTCCAAGTGTAGAGTGTATCGTCAGCGTAAATGAACAATTCAGTCTGGGGCAGACCCAAGGGGCCACGCACCAGCTCAGATCGAACGAAAAAACCGACAAAAGACGCGTAATCGACTGCAACTGATGTATTTTGCTCATAAGCAGATAAGTCTATGGCAAACGTGCGTTTTTTGTTTTTCAGAAAACGGATAAGGCTCTGAACGCGAGTAAATGGGTTCAAACCAGGACGGTTCATGTCACACACGGTTCCGTTGAGAAAATACACTGCTGCGGCAACGCCCCCAATGGTCGATGATAAGGGTAAAGATTGAAAATTATGGAGCGCTTCAGGCTGTGGCCAAGCATCGTCGTCAAAACAGACTATCCATTCACAGTCGGTCTGGCGGGCGGCATAGTCCATACCGCGTGCAAACCCGCCCGCCCCACCGCTGTTTACGGTCTCATGCAGGGAATGTAGGCGTGGATCTGTCTGAGCTTCTAGCCAGTCTTGTGTGCCATCCTGACTGGCATTATTGACGACGATTACAGCTGTAAAATTCTGAGAAAGTGTATGCTGTATCACCACTTTTAACATGGCTAACCGATTGCAGGTGACAATTACAGCAGTCACCTTGCGTAAATTTTGTTCGGTTGCAGGGGCCTGTGGCAGGGGCATGTTGGGTCTCACAAAGCTTTTTTGATGCGTGATGCTACCCCGGATAAAGGTCCACGCAGAGGAGAGGGCAACAAGTGCCAGCCCCGCGCTAGACCTCGGCGCAATAAGCTGTACTTGAAGGGAGCTGGCTCATCCCCTGGGACTGTGTTGCCATGGAGAATGGCCTCATACCAGAATGTTTTACGCAGAAAAAACCAGTAGAAAAAGCTCAGATGCGCGTTGCGATTGTTCCATGGTTTGGCTTCATACCCGGCATAATGAACAATTTTTGGGTTCTTGATATCTTCTAGAACCTTGGCGCGCCAGTTAGCATTCAAACGCGGAAAAATATCACGAATGCTATTCACACAATTCCAGGATGTATCGAGCATTTTGGTTTTTCCGATCAGATATTTATTTAGAATATCCTGATCCAGGAACCAGTAGCATCGGCTGCTTAAGTCTTTGATGGCAGCATCGGAAATATTGGCGCTTCGGAAGGCGTTAAGATCAAACAGGATAACGCCAGCCTGAAAATAGGCATCCCCATTGTTGTCTAGTCCCAGATATTCGCTCAGATAGCGGCTGGCAGGAAGTGCGCCAGTTTCTGGTAGAGAGCGGATACCTGCACTTACAAAACTCTTCATAATCAGGTCTGGAACTGCTGCTATGACCGCACCATCCAGCGGCACGTCCCACAGGCGGCACAAATCGGTCAGGACAATGGTGTCGCAATCAATATAAAGCGCACGCGAATGGTTCGGAAGCAGTTCTCCAAGTGAAAGGCGGTAGAATGTTGCAGGAGAAAAATGCATATGCGTGTTAATGCCGCTGTACATATGCTGGCAGTCCAGAAAGGTTAGACGGCCTTTGCTGGCAGGGAAGCCAATATGGAACTGCTGCTTCAGAAGGTTATGCTTGAGGGGCGGAATGCCACCATCCAGCACAATCAACTCCAGAAAACGGTCCGGGTTGAAAGACGCCTTGATGGATTCAAGCAATGCGGCCAGATGCGGAACAAAATTTTCATCTGCGGCAGTTACAAGGGTGACGGTGCCTGCTGTTGGGGCTGGGGGGCTTGGGGGAATGGTGGTTTCCTTCCCAGTTTTTGTGTTTTCAAAAAAACAGCGTGTACGTTCAATCACACCGTCTTTGGGCACATGCGAGGAGGCCATGAAGACATTGAAAAGCCGCTCGCCTAGATAGCCGTAAACCCGGCGGGCCTGCGCGGAGTAATTGGTCAGGTCTGCTCGGCGCTCCACCTCTGAGAGAATTGCAAACAGCCATGCACAATAGGTGTCAAACAGATCTCGCCTAAAAACGAATACGTTAGTGAAGTAACCATCATCGGCTGCCATGACAGTATCAAACGCGGGCAGGTCATCTGGGCATAGGTCGGCAATAACAGAGCGCGTTAAGGCAAGGTCATGTGCAAAGTGATAATCGGATTCAACATAATGCTGGTAGAGTGACGTGCATCCAACATGTTTTACCGACCATTTTTGGGGGAGAATGGCACAGGCCTCAGGGGTATTTTCAATCGTTTTGCGGACTGTGGCCGCGTTCAATCCCATTTGTTTGACAGACTGTAACGTCATGTCTGGCAAGGTAATGCAACCGAACTGGTCAGTCTTTAATCCTGTACAAGCAAAATCCAAGAACCTTCTGTAGTGCATAAAACCAATCCACGAGGCATGATGGTCATTCTTCCATGCCCAGTAGAGAGTGGTTAGCTCACAATATTCTCCATTTTTTTCTGAAATATTTTCGCCCGTATCATCTCCCAACATGGGGAGTGCTGTGCGGGCTAGAGCTCTCCCAGCCTGAATAGGGCGAAAGACATCGTCTTCAAACGTAAAGCCTGCAGCATGATGGCAGACATAAATATGCACAGGCCCTAAGTTGGTGGCCGGAGATGTCATCATAGGGAGGTCTCTATGCAACGCACAGTATGCTTCACTCAGCCTCAGATTGTCTCAGGTTTTTCAGAAAACAATGGGTTTAGAATTTAGGCTAGAATATCAAATTTGTTCTAATCTGTATAGAAGGCGCTGTTCAGTTTGCCCGATCCGTTTGCGCACGATGCTTCGGCCAATACCGTAAGGATAGTTTCCGAAGCTCCTGTTTGCTTACGTGATAAGAATTAATCTCGGCTGTATATATTTCGTATTTTTCGTTTCATATACCTATAAAGTGGTGAATCTATATAAACAGTATATAAATATGAGATGGTTATGCTCAGACATGCAGCCATGATAATGGATAATGCAGGATTATCTGTTCTGTATTGCAAGCCTATAATAATAGCTGATGAATGAATAAGGTATAATGGGAAACTAATAAATCCAAAAAACTGAATTGGTTCAGAAAGAAAAATCTTTTTTATCAGAGATGTATCTGGTTGAAAATCAATGAGCATAAGAGGAATGAATGGTATAATGTATAAATAATCAAATTTATTGTGACTTTGACCATAAATTCCAACCAAACAAGATAGTAAACAAATAAAAAGGAAAAATTCATAATATTTTGTATTGCGAATATTTTTTATTATTTCTGGGGTTATTAGAGAATAAATCGATGATCCAAGCATTATTGCTGAAGAGGCAAGAAAAAATTGGGACATATTACATAATGTCATATCAGAAAACCCAGAAGAGGATTGTACGCATAGAGCAATAATAAATGCGAAGGTAATCAATAGCCGTTTAAGTGGCTTTATTTTTATCAGTATTATGGGAATTAAGAGAGATCCCCAAAATTCAATACTGATACTCCATGAGGGATCATTAATAAGTGGAAATTGGAGAGGTGTTACCCCGTGTAGGAAAAGCAAATTTTTTAGAATAATTTTCCAATCAAAAACATAGCTTCCCGGCACATAACCTAGATGTTTACTATTATATATATAAATTAACACCATTGAGAGGGTGGTAAAGCAATGAAGCGGCCATAAGCGAGCTAGTCGTAAAAGAAAGAAATATGTAAAACTATAATTTTTGTTGTGAGCGTAAGTAAGCACAAAACCCGACATAATAAAAAAATAAATAACGCTGATATATGCTCCAATTAAGGGACGAAGCGCATCCCAGCCTGTGACAACACCAATCATATGGCTCAGCATAACAGTTAATGCTAAAACCCCTCGGAGGCCGTCCAAGGCTTGAAAGCGTATTGTGGGTTTTTGTGTTAAATTTACGCTCATCATGTTCTGAACTAGATAATCCATAAATTAGAAATGTGGGGTTGAGAATGCTTTCATTTTACACAAACGGTTTCCGCAAAATATTAAAGATTTTTCTTAGGATACTACGCCGTACACTTCCAAGGGGGGCAAATGGTGTTGCTAATGCTCTCATTACATCTCTTATCCCTATAATATTTCTATTTGCGATTTCCTCCATGAGTTTATTGTTAATGATATTCCCATGGTTTTGCTTTGACATAAGGTTAAGCAGAAGTTCTTCGTACCAAGGCGTTTCTCGAGCCACACTCCAAAAATATGATGCAAAATCTATTTTGTGGAAGTTCCATGGTTTTTTGGGGCCAGCAAAATGGATGACGAAAGGATTTTTTCTAGATGCAAAATAAACATTTGCAATATCCTCAGGTAAATCCCTGAAAAAAGTTTCTGTGTCTCCATTCCCATGGTACACATTCCATTTGGGGTCTAAGTATAGTACATCACCGTTATAGACCTTATTTAATATATCTTGGTCCAGAAACCAATATTTTTTTTCAGAAGTCAGAATTGAACGAATTTCTTTCATTTTTTCAAGGGATTTTTTAATATCAAATATTAAAACTCCAGCCTGAAAATAATCATTATTATTTTGTATTCCTAAATATATTTTTAGATAAACATCAGCTTCCAAAGAATGAGTTTCTTGGCTGGATCGAATTTTATTTTTAATGAAACCCTGCATTGCACAGTCTCGAACTGCTGCAATACTATTTCCGTTTAGATCGATATCTAAAATATCTGCTATATCTTTTCTGACCAACGTATCGCTATCTATATAAATGACACGATCAAAGTTGGAAAATACCTCTGGTATATACAGTCTGTAGTATGTATCTACAGAAAAATGCGAGTAACTATAAAGATTATATTTTGAGAATATTGGGTCTACGTCTAAAAAAGTTATATTCACATTGGTATTATTCTGGGGGAGATCTCTGATGTATTGCTTGTTTAAATTGGATATGCCACCATCATATATAAATATATCATAATTTTTATTTATATCAGAATTGTCTATTATGGATTTAATTAAAATGCCTGCGTATGGAGCATAATTATTGTTAAAAGAAATTACAATCGGAGTATTATTTTTTTTGAAACTTGGTTTTGGATAGCATATTGGAGACGGGTTTTTTACAAAAGTCCTCTGTATTTCTTTTATTTTTATATTTTTATTATCATGCTTGTATTTTTCTATAAAAATATTTAAAAGCCATTCAGAAATGTATCCAAACACTCTTTTTTCTTGCACAGAATACTCAGATATATCAATTCGTTTCTCTAATTCGAAGAGTATATCAAAAAGCCAAGAGCAATATTGATTAAAGAAATTGCGGTTAACAATAAATATATTTGTGAAATAGCCTTCTGTCGAATTGTTTACTTTTAAGGAGAACGGATGATACGCTGGATATTTTTCTTTTAAGATATTCAGGGCTTCTAAGTAGTCATCTAAGTGTTGATATTTACCACGTTGGTAATGATCTAACATAGAAGTTGAGCCAGCGTTACGAACATCCCATTTTTCTGGAAGTATAATATCATTGTCGTCTATACAAGTTAACACACCATGATGATCGAGAGAATTTTCTAAGATGTATCGTTCATCAATAACTGGGTATTCAATAACGCCCCATTCATTACTTCTCTTTCTTGAAAAAGAGAAGTTTAAGTGGCGTCTGTAGTGAAGTAGTCCGATAAAATCCTGATTTTGTGTATTTTTCCACATCCAATACAGAGCGGTTAATTCACAAAAAGTATCATTTTTTTCAGATATATTTTCGCCCGTACAATCTTTTATAGGACAAAAATCATTGCTGGAACTCTTGCTTCCTACGTGTATGGGGATAAAGGTATCATCAAAAGATTGTTCAAAATTTTTATGAGCTGCAATATATAATTCTATCTTCATATCGGAAACTCACATAAATAAATTTAAAGATGTTACGCATTGATAAAAAACACTACATTTGTCAACCCTGTGTTTGACCGGAAGCTGCGGGTAGAGTTTATAAGGCCAGTAATCTTAGAGGGATAACCTGTTTTCGGGCTGTTCGCAGAAATGCTGGAGCCATCTGGTTGGTGCTCTTTCAACAAGGTGCACCGAGCGCACGACACCAAACGAATCCTGTGATTTTTTTCTTTTCGGCCATGGGATCGGGCTCATTCTCCGAGGGTTTTTACTCTCGGGTAACACCCGGCCCAGTGCATTCCAGATTGTACCGGGCTGCGCCATAAATGTGATAGAGCGAGCTGGCGGGCATATGGTCCACAGCTCTTTCCCCATTGGCTTCATAACGGTCAACCCAGCCGCCCTGTAAGTGGGGGGGGGCATATGTTGTAAAAAAAGCCTGTGTCAGGGCGTGGAGCAATGTGGCTTCGGTCTGGTTCGGTTGGTGGGCAGGCCCGACCTGCTGGCGGGTGGCCAGTAGGCGCATCAGCTCTGTTTGTGGCCATATGCGTGTGCTGGCGGCGGTTAAAATGCCGGTGTCGGTTATGCCATCAAACACCGTGTCATGCCGGGTTCCGTACTGTAGGCCGGTTTGCAGCAGGTGCTCGGCAAGGGCCGTTGGGGTGGCTTGGTGCGTTGGGTTGAGGCGGGCATACTCTCGCAGCAGCCATGACCATTCGAACAGGTGGCCAGGCTCTACCCAGTTCTGGCCAATGGGCTTAAGGGGGCGCCAATCGGCTGTAAAAAATTCCAGCAACATCCCTGTGCCGGGGTGCATAAAGCGGCTTTGGGCTAACGTTACAAGGTTTTGCGCGCGTTCAAGGTAAAAGCTGTCGT
The DNA here is from genome assembly GCF_002153655.1 of Acetobacter okinawensis. Taxonomy (GTDB): domain Bacteria; phylum Pseudomonadota; class Alphaproteobacteria; order Acetobacterales; family Acetobacteraceae; genus Acetobacter; species Acetobacter okinawensis_A. Next base: position 133,768 of record NZ_JOPJ01000017.1, on the reverse strand, counting down.
TTGTGACTTCAAAAAGGGACAGGTACGCTTCCAGCAGATGCATATGCGGGTTTTGGCGGCGCAGCGTGTCTTGCGGGGGGACCGTGTCCAGATACCCCGTATGCGGGGCGGCAAAAATCTGTTCGATTTCCAGTGTGGTTTGCTGTGCCACATCCAGCAATCCCGTATCGCCACTCAGCTTATAGGCCCAAGCATAAGCGTATAAAATAAAGGCATGGGCGTACAGGTCGCGCAGAGTGCTGGCAGGCTGGCCATTGGGGCCAAGGGCAAAAATCCAGCCGGGCTGTCCATCACTGTGCCAGTAACGGGATTGCACGGTATGCAGGCATGCCAGCGCATCATCTGTTGCGTTAAACACGCCGTCCAGTGCCGCTCGGCAAAAAGTGGCAATCTGGCGGGCCTGCACCATCAGACGGAGTTGGGGGAGGGCAATGGGCGCGGCATCAAAGGTCAGGCGTTCATGGTAAAGCTTGCGCGCCCGGTCATACCCCGCGGTGCTCCATAAGGGCAGGGCTTGCCGGGTCAGCCAGTTTTTCCACTGTGTGCAAGGAGGATGTTGCGGCATGGGATATTCTGCTGTGGCATGAGTCGTTATGAGGAGGCCGGTCGGGGTTCCACCATTTTGCGGACGAGATTGCTGGTGGAACAGCCTGCAACGAGCGAGACAAGCTCTACCCGCCCACCTGCCGCCTTGACCACATCGCCCCCCACAACGGCATCTTCCGTGTAGTCGGCACCTTTGACCAGCACATCGGGCTGGAGTGCGGTAATGACTTCCAGCGGGGTGTCCTCATCAAAAATGAGCACCATGTCCACCTCCCGCAATGCGCCAATGACCGTTGCGCGTGCGACTTCGTCCTGCACAGGGCGGGAAGGGCCTTTCAGGCGGCGGACAGAGGCATCGCTGTTGATGGCCACCACCAGCTTGTCCCCCTTCTGGGCTGCGGCGCGCAGCAGGGCTATGTGGCCGGGGTGCAGCAGGTCAAAGCAACCATTGGTAAAGACGACAGAAGCCCCATGCTGGTGCCACCTCTGCATAATGCTCCGGGCCTGTTCCAGTGTGGCCAGTACACCCGTGTTCGGGATGTCCTTTTTAAGCGCCTGACTGAGTTCTGTGTGTGATACGGCGGCGGTGCCGGGTTTGCCTACGGCAATGGAGGCCGCAACAGTTGCAATGACCACTGCGGTATCCAGATCCTGCCCGGCGGAGAGCACACCACCAATGGTGGCAACGACCGTGTCTCCAGCCCCCGAGACATCATATACTTCGGACTTGCGGGCTGCCTCGTGCAGGATGTGGCCGTTGCGTTGCCACAGGCTCATCCCCTCTTCCGAGCGGGTGACCAGTACGTCCCCCCCGAACTGGGCGGATGCTGCGCGGGCCGCCTGCTCGATCTGGGGTGTGTTGCGCAGTGGCAGCCCGGTTGCCGCCGCCATTTCCGCACGGTTGGGGGTAATCAGGGTTGCCCCGTAATAGGCGGAAAAATCCTTGCGCTTGGGGTCCACAATGACGGGAATGTCCCGTGCGCGGGCATGGTCGATAATGGCGCGCAGCACCCCGTCGGAGAGCACACCCTTGGCGTAGTCCGAGCAGATCAGCACATCGGCGTTTTCCAATGCTGCCTTGGTTGCCGCGATCAGGGCATTTTTGGTGGCGGGGGAAAAATCCACAATGGTTTCATCATCAATGCGGACAATCTGCTGGTTGCCACTGACCACCCGCGTTTTGCAAATGGTGGACCAGCCGGGTTCGGCCACAAGGTCCAGCACGTCAATTCCCGGCCATTTGCCAAGGGCGTGGCGCAGGGTGTCTGCGGCATTGTCCGCCCCGACAACACCTATCAGGCTGACCGAACACCCAAGGGCTGCGGCGTTGACCGCCACATTGGCAGCCCCGCCCGGCACCACGCTCTGGCGGGACTTGAGCAGCACAGGCACCGGTGCCTCGGGCGAGATACGCTCGACCGAACCAAAAATATACTGGTCCAGCAACAGGTCGCCAATAACAACAACACGGCCAAATTCAAAAGTGTCGATCATGCAAGGCTCATACAGGCTGGGGAGTGGGGTGTGCGCCTGAGCATGGAGTGGCGCAGGAGTGGTCCAGAAGGTATATTATGCGCCATGCTGCGCGTGCAGGTAAGCCACATAATCGGCTACGCCGCAGGCCACGTTGCGCAGGGGCAGGGTGCAGCCAAGGGCGCGCAGGGCGCTTATGTCGGCCTGCGTAAAGCACTGGTAACGACCGCGCAGGGTATCGGGGAAGGGGATGTACTCCAGCACATTCTGTTCCACCATCTGGGCGAGGGAGAGCGGGCCCTGCCCGCGCAGGGCGCGCACGCTGTTGACGACAGTGGATGCAACAGCGTTGAACGGCTGGGCCTTGCCGGTACCCAGATTGAACACCCCGCTATGGCCGGGGTTGTCAAAGAACCAGAGCTTGATGGCAACCAGATCGTTAATGAACATGAAGTCGCGCGTCTGTTCCCCCGCAGCGCAGCTTCCGTATGCGCCAAACAGCCTGACCCGCCCTTCCGCCATGAACTGGTGGAAATTGTGGAACGCGACCGAGGCCATCTGCCCCTTGTGCTGCTCATGCGGCCCATACACGTTAAAGTAGCGGAACCCCGCCACCTGCGTGGTCCGTTCGGGCTGGGTGCGCCGGACGATCTGGTCAAAGAGCAGCTTGGAATACCCGTAAACATTCAGCGGTTTTTCAAACGCCGGTTCGGGGCGGAAGGTGGTGGAGGCGCCATAGGTGGCCGCACTGGAGGCGTAAAGCAGACGTGCCCCGCTTTGGGTGGCATAGGCGAGCAGTTTTTTGCTGGTCTCATAGTTGTTGGCCATCATGTAGCGGCCATCATGAATGGTGGTGGCTGAACAGGCCCCTTCATGAAAAACAGCCTCGACCCGGCCAAAACGGTCCTGATGCAGGGCATCATAAAAATCGGTCTTGTCCAGATAATCGCTGATCTGCAGGTCAGCCAGATTGAGGGCCTTGTCCCCGTTGGTCAGGTTATCAACCGCAATAATATCCGTAAGGCCCCGCTGGTTAAGGCCGCGTATGATGTTGCTGCCAATAAACCCGGCCGCCCCGGTAACAATAATACGGTGTGACATGGTACGATCAGGACTTCATGCAATCAGAAGGAACGGGGCAATGCAGCGCAGGGTAGCACTGCCAGTCCGTACTGGTCCATGGCAAAGCACACGGGGTGCGGCCTCAGTCCGAGCCAAACAGGTCGCGGGTGAATACGCGGTCTGCGACATCGGCCAGTTCGGGGTGCAGGCGGTTGCTGACGATAATGGTGGACGTGGCCTTGAAGGTCTCCAGGTCCCGTATGACGCGGGAGCCAAAAAACAGGTCTTCCTTCATGGCGGGTTCATAGACCACAATTTCAATCCCCTTGGCCTTGAGCCGCTTCATGATCCCCTGAATGGAGCTTTGCCGGAAGTTGTCCGATGCGGTCTTCATGGCCAGCCGGTAAATGCCCACCACCTTGGGGCGCATGGCCAGAATGCGGTCGGCCAGAAAGTCCTTGCGGGTGCGGTTGGCATCTACAATGGCGCGGATCAGGTTTTGGGGCACCTGCATGTAGTTGGCCAGTAGCTGTTTGGTATCCTTGGGCAGGCAGTAGCCACCATAGCCAAAGGAGGGGTTGTTGTAATGCTGGCCAATGCGCGGGTCCAGGCATACGCCCTCTATAATCTGGCGGGTATCCAGATCACGCGCCAGCGCGTAGCTGTCCAGTTCGTTAAAGAACGCTACGCGCATGGCCAGATAGGTGTTGGCGAACAGCTTTATGGCCTCTGCTTCCGTGGCCTCGGTAAACAGGAGGGGGATGTCTTTTTTGATCGCACCTTCGACCATAAGGGCGGCAAAGCGTTCCGCCCGTGCGCTGCGTTCGCCCACAATAATGCGCGAGGGGTGGAGGTTGTCATACAGGGCACGCCCTTCACGCAGGAATTCAGGTGAGAAGAGAACCTGATCTGTTCCCAGTTCCGCCCGGACCTCATCCACAAAGCCGACCGGAATGGTGGATTTGATCACGATGGTTGCATCCGGGTTGAGCGCGCCAACGCTTGCGATCACATCCGTGACGGAGGACGTGTCGAAATAATTTTCCTGCGCGTCATAATTGGTGGGGGTGGCAATAATGACAAAGCTGGCATCGCGGCTGGCGGCGGCAAGGTCGGTTGTGGCGGTCAGGGACAGGGTATGGTTGCGCAGGTAGTCCTCAATCTCGGCGTCAATAATGGGGGATTCCCGATTATTCACCTTGCTGACCCGCTCTGCATCCACGTCTACGGCCATGACGTCATGGTGTTGGGCCAGCAGAATGGCATTGGACAGGCCAACATACCCCAGACCGACAACTGCAATTTTCATGACTGCTCTCCAAGCCCTGTGCGCTCCGGGGAGGCCCCGGTATGGCCAAGGCGTTGCAATACATGAGCGGCCAGAATCCGTCACGCTTTTTGCAGGCGGTAGGGGCGGGGCCTAGCGGGTCTGTGCGCGCTGGCGCAGGGTGGCCGGGCGTGCTGGAATGGCGGTCTTTTTGGGCAGAACCAGATATTCCTCGCAGTATTTGCCCAGTTTGATGTCGCGCATATGGGCCTTGAGGGCCAGCAGGGTCTCAAAGGAGTGGGGGTGGTAGTCTGCTATTGTGGCCTCGCGCCCCACAACCAGTGTGGAATCTGTAAAGGCGATCAGCAGGCAGTGCCGGGTGTTCTCCAGAAAAAGGCGGTTTTCGCCACGGGCAAAGTAGCCGCTCAGGCGTTCGCGGGTTTTGGAGAACAGGTAGTAGGCGGGTTTGTAAAAGGTTCTGCCCTCTTTTTCCTCCGCCGTCATAATCAGGAACGAGTGGCTCTGCGCGGGCGGGGGGATGAGCACGTGGCTGGTCGCAAGGCCACGCAGCGCATACTCAATGCGGGAGACCAGAATATCCAGAAGCTCGTAAAAAAAGCGTATGATATTATATTGGTAGGTCATGAATGGGTCGTATTCGGCTCTGTAATGGGCTTGCGTCTATTATAGACGCATTTGTGCACGGGGCGCACGGTGTTGTGTGGCGCGGGAACGTCATTTTTTACATGCGGACACCATTATGGACCATTCCTTGCGCCTGTGGGTGCCGTGGGGGCTGGGCTGGCATGTTGTATGGACTGTGGTGGACGGTGTAGCCTTGAGTCAGACATAAAAACGTGAATATTTTCTGAAATTCGGCTGCTTCCATGTGTCTGGCCTGTGCCGCACTCTGGTGGGTGGCCTGCCTTGCCCCCTATAGTCGGGGCTGGATGTGGCAGGTGGCCCCGGTGTTGGCCCCGGCCTGTACAACAGGACTGCCTCCGCAACGGCTGCGGGGCAGGGATGAACAGATGAGGAATGCAAGGCTTATGGTACTGGGGCGCTTTTTGGCACGCGGCACAACCAACACCACCCCGCCCGCGCGGGGGCAGTGGGGAGCAGGGCGGGCCTTGCTCTCCTGCCTTATGCTCTGCGGGGGTGCCGTGGGGGGGCTTCAGGCTGGTGGGGCGTATGCGGCAACCTCCTCCGTTGTGGCGCAGCAGGCCCACGCCCCTTTCCACCCCGACCAGACGGACAGGGCTTTTCTGGCCGATCTGGAGCACCGGACATTCCTGTGGTTCTGGGATTCAGCAGACCCCGCAACCGGGCTGGTGCCCGACCGCTACCCGTCTGACCAGACCCAGTCCAGTGTTGCCTCCATTGGTTTTGCCCTGACCGCCTATGGCATTGGGGTGGACCGGGGCTACATTAACCGCCAGCAGGCCGTGGACCGGACACTGACAACCCTGCGCTACCTGTGGAAACTCCCCCAGAACGACACGCCGGACAAAGCCGCAGGGTTCCACGGTTTTTTCTACCACTTCCTCAAGCGTGAGAACGGGCTGCGGCTGGATGCGGATATTGAACTGTCCAGCATAGATACGGCCCTGCTCATGCAGGGTGTGCTGTTTAGCGCCAGCTACTACACCCATGACACCGCCTCCGAGGCAGAAATACGCGACCTTGCCGCCAAGCTGTTCGACCGTGTGGACTGGCGCTGGATGCTCCGCCCGGACAACCGCATGAGCATGGGCTGGTCGCCCGAGCACGGTTTTCTGCCCAATTACTGGGAAGGGTATAATGAGGGGATGATGCTGTATGTGATGGGGCTTGGCTCCACCACCCATCCGCTGGACCCGACCTCATGGCAGGCATGGATTTCCACCAACAAAAGCCGGTGGGGTGAGTCCTATGGCCAGACTTTCCTCAACTTCGCACCCCTGTTCGGCCACCAGTACACCCATGCGTGGATTGACTTCCGGGGGATCAAGGATGACTGGAGCCGCTCTGCCGGGATCGATTATTTTGAGAACAGCCGCCGCGCCGTTTACGCCCAGCAGGGCTATGCAACGCAAAACCCCGGAAAATGGCAGGACTACGGGCCAAACATCTGGGGCCTGACCGCGAGCGATGGCCCGGCTGAGACCACAAAGGTGGAAAACGGCCAGCAGCGCAAGTTTCTGGCCTACAGCGCGCGTGGGGTTGGCCGCGACTACACGCTTGATGATGGCACACTGGCCCCGACAGCGGCGGGTGGGTCCGTGGCCTTTGCGCCGGAACTGGCCATCCCCGCCCTGCGTACCATGCGCGACCGTTATGGGGACCGCATTTACAGCACCTATGGGTTTGTGGATGCCTTTAACCCCAGCTACCACGACGGCAAGCAGGCTTACTGGGCGGATAACACCTACCTTGGCATCGATCAGGGGCCCATTCTGTTGATGGTGGAAAACTGGCGCGACGGCATGGTGTGGAACACCATGAAGGATAACCCGATCATCTGCCGTGGTCTGCTGCGTGCGGGCTTTAGGGGCGGGTGGCTGACAACCCGCCATGCCATTGTGGACCACGATGATGCCGTGCGGCTCAAGCAGCAGCAGGCCACACAACAGTCACACGCAGGGTAAAGTCCGCGCTACGCGGAGGGGCCTTTGGCCCGTGCTCAGGCCCATGCATGCAACGTGGGCCTGAGCAGGTCTGGCGTCCGGTGGAGTTTACTCAGGGGGCGCTCGCCCTACCCCTGATAGGATGCGATCTCGATCAGGTTTTCATCGGGGTCGTGGCAGTAGACCGAGGTAATGGGGCCAATGGCGCCAAGGCGGGCCACCGGGCCTTCCACAATGGTAATGCCGCAGGTCTTGAGGTGCTCGACCACGTCATCACTGGTAATGGCGGTAATAAAGCACAGGTCATTGCTGCCAGACAGGGCATGGGTGGCCGTGTCCCAGCCGGTTGCATCATGCGGGCGGAGGTTGAGCTTCTGCCCGCCAAAGCGCAGGGCGGTACGGTTGTTGCGCCCGTATTCCTCCCGCTCCATGCCCAGAACACGCTGGTACCATGAGGCCGAAATTTCAACGTCCCGTACGGTCAGGACAACATGGTCCAGACGATCGACTGTAAAGCGCATGAAAACCACACAGCTCCTTGGTTGTCCGCCCCGCCATGGTGTGGCGGGGCAGCCCCGTTGCGGGGTTACAGCTCAGCGTAGAAGTCGTTGCCTTTATCATCAATAACAATAAAGGCGGGGAAGTCCTCAACCTCGATTTTCCACACCGCTTCCATACCCAGCTCGGGGTATTCGAGCACCTCTACCTTGCGGATGCAGTCCTTGGCCAGCCTTGCCGCAGGCCCCCCTACGGAGCCAAGGTAGAAGCCGCCGTACTGCTGGCATGCGTCCCGCACGGCCTTGGAGCGGTTGCCTTTGGCCAGCATGACGTAGGAGCCGCCATTGGCCTGCAACTCGGCCACGTACGAATCCATACGTCCCGCTGTGGTGGGGCCAAAGGAGCCGGTGGGCATGCCCTCGGGCGTTTTGGCCGGGCCTGCGTAGTAAACGGGGTGGTCCTTAAGGTACTGGGGCAGGCCCTCGCCCCGCTGGAGCCGCTCGCGGAACTTGGCATGGGCAATATCACGCGCGACCACCACAGTGCCGGTCAGGGCAAGGCGGGTTTTGACAGGGTATTGCGAGAGCGTCTTGCGGATTTCATCCATCGGGCGGTTGAGGTCAATGCGCACGGCTTCGCCCTCAAGGTGTTCGTCCGTGGTCTCGGGCAAAAAGCGGGCGGGGTCGTGCTCAAGCTGTTCCAAAAAGAACCCTTCCGCCGTGACCCGGGCCTTGATCTGGCGGTCCGCCGAGCAGGACACGCCAATACCCACAGGGAGCGATGCCCCATGCCGGGGCAGGCGCACCACGCGCACGTCATGGCAGAAGTATTTGCCGCCAAACTGTGCGCCAATGCCCAGCTTGCGGGTGAGTTCAAGCACCTTCTGCTCCATCTCCAGATCACGGAAGGCGTGGCCCGTCATGTCCCCCGTGGTGGGCAGTGCGTCATACCAGTGGGTGGAGGCGAGCTTGACGGTTTTGAGCGTCTGCTCGGCGGACATGCCGCCAATGACAATGGCAAGGTGGTAGGGCGGGCAGGCGGAGGTGCCCAGCGTGCGCACTTTTGTGTCCAGCCAGTCCAGCAACTGCTGCTCCGAGCCAAGGAGGGCCCGTGTTTCCTGGAACAGGAATGTCTTGTTGGCCGAGCCACCGCCCTTGGCCACAAACATCAGGTCCATCTGCTCGTCATGCACGCCTGCGGGGCTGGCGAAGATGTCGCACTGCACGGGCAGGTTGGTGCCGGTGTTTTTTTCCTCAAACATGGTGAGCGGCGCCATCTGTGAGTAGCGCAGGTTGGTGCGGGTATAGGTCTCGTACACCCCGCGGGAGAAGGCGACTTCCTCATTCCCTTCCACCCAGACGCGCTGGCCTTTTTTGCCAAACACAATGGCCGTTCCCGTGTCCTGGCACATGGGCAGGATGCCACCGGCGGCAATGCAGGCGTTTTTGAGCAGGTCGAGGGCGACAAAACGGTCGTTGTCCGATGCCTCGGGGTCTTTGAGGATGTTGGCCAGTTTGTGCAGGTGGGTCGGGCGCAGGAAGTGGGCCACCTCATGGAAGGCGCGGGCCGTCAGTTCCGTCAGCGCTTCGGGGGTGACGTGCAGCACGGTTTTGCCGCCGCAGTGCGATGTGCTTACGCCGTTGGCAATATCCACCTTGCGGTACTGCGTTGTGTCCTCCCCCAGTGGGAACAGGGGGGCGTATTTGAATTCTGGCAGTGGGGGGCGGGGGGGCTGGCTGGTCATGGTCGTGTCTCTATTCTCTCCGTCGGCCTGAACCCCCGCGCACCGGGGGTCAGGCTGGTGATGGTCCTTTGCGGCGGAAGGCGTCAAGGCTCACAACCTGGGAGGAGGAGTCGCCCTGCGCTTCTGCCGTGTCCCCGGCATCGGCCGGAGTGTCGTCCGTGGGTGCGATGTCCTCATCCTCCACCGCCTCAAAGTGCAGGTTGAAGTGGATGGAAGGGTCCGCAAACCCGGTAATGGCCCGCACAGGAATGACCAGAATGGAGCCAACACCCCCAAAGGACAGACCAACGGACACAATCCCGGCATCGCGGTCCACGTTCAGGTCCCAGAACTGGTGTTGCAGCACAATGGTCATCTCATGCGGGTACTGCGCACGGAGCCGGTCGGGAATTTGCACGCCAGACAGGTCCGTGCGGAAAGTCAGATAGAAATGATGCTCGCCTGCAAGCCCCTCGCGGCTCACATGTTCGAGTGCTTTGAGCATGACATCCCTGTACGCCTCTTCCAGCCACTGGTCGTAGGGCAGCAGGCTGGTGGGGGGGAATGCGTCATTTCCCGGGGTGTTGTCGTTGTCATCAGCCATGCTTGGTCTCCTTGCTTCAGCCAGTCGGGGTGTGGCTGGTCATCCGTATCACTCTAGCGTCAGCCATGCGCGAAAGGTCGGCCCAGCGCAAGCGCCAAGACCCGTCTGCCGCCATGCCCCCGCAACGCAGGGTGCCGCGCAGACGCGCCAGAGCGGACACGCCATAAGGTTGCACGGCGCGTGCGATCATACTGGAGAATGGCATGAAGTGGGAGGGCTTCTGTTGCCCGGTGCCCCCCCCGAACCGCGCTTATTGCTTATGCAGCAACAGCGAGCACCTCAGTGTTATCATTGGCACTTGTAAAATTAGCCCGATATCGGTGGTACAATGCCGGGCAAAAAAGATGTCTTTACTGCGCGTGTCGAGCCTATTTCGTCCCCATTTGTCCGGGTTTTACAACCCGGATGTCTGGTGGAGACGCCGGGTACCGCCCCCGGGTCCACTACGCCTATGCCACATCCCGTTTATTGCCATAGCCGCAAGAAATCTTCCGGCACCCCACACATAGAAACTTGGGTGCATAAATGCAAGAGGGGGCTGGTGTTTCAGGCTTTCCCGGCTTGGGGAATGCCTGCTACAACCCGCGTGCGCGAGTGCTACGGCGAGTGCTTGCGCTGTCTGTTTTTTCTAGCATGGTGGAGAGCCTACGCATGTCACTGACCGAAGAGCAACGCGCAGAAATTGCGGCCCACGGGCAGGAAACATTCTCTACCCGCCGCCCCACGGTGGCAGCTCTGGAGGCCATGCTCTACTCCCCGCATGAGGTGCTCGACCACGGCTTTGTGCGCGTGATCGACTATATGGGCGATGATGCGGCCATTGTGCAGGCGGCCCGTGTGTCCTACGGCCGGGGCACGCGCAAGGTGTCGGAAGATGCGGGGCTGATCCGCTACCTGATGCGGCACCGCCACTCCTCCCCGTTTGAGATGTGCGAGATCAAGTTCCATGTCAAACTGCCCATTTTTGTGGCGCGGCAGTGGATTCGTCACCGCATGGCGAGTGTGAACGAGTATTCGGCCCGCTACTCCATTCTGGACAGTGAGTTCTATCTGCCCGACACCGCCCACATGGCTGCCCAGAGCGATGTGAACCGTCAGGGCCGGGGCGAGGTGCTGGCCCCGCAGGCCGCAGCCGAGGTGCTGGACATCCTGCGCGAGGACGCCGTACGCACCTATCGCAACTACGAGCGTATGCTGGACGGGGAGAACGGCTACGGCCTTGCGCGTGAACTCGGGCGCATCAACCTGACCCTGAATACCTACACGCAGTGGTATTGGAAGATCGACCTGCACAATCTCATGCACTTCCTTGCCCTGCGCATAGACCCCCATGCTCAGTACGAAATCCGGGTGTATGCCGAAGCCATGCTGAAGATCCTGCACGCATGGGTGCCCACCACCGCCGCCGCGTTTGAGGAATACCGGCGCGGGGCGGTCACGTTCTCGGCCTCCATGCTCGCGGTTGTGCGCCGCATGCTGGCGGGCGAGGCGGTGGAGCAGGCAGGCTCGGGCCTGAGCCGGCGTGAATGGGATGAGATGATGGCGATCCTCAAATCCCCCGCAGCCTGAACAGGGCCTGAGCGGGGCGGTTTGTAACGCCTGTGCCTGAGCGCCGTGGGGGCCTGCCCTTGCGGCGCTCATTTTTTATCAAGACATTTGCTTTAAATCCGTCCGGACTTGACGCTTTTCATATCCGGCGGCGGCGTGGATGCGCCATAGATGGAGTGCGGGCCATTCCTGCATGTGGGTGGGCTTTACTGGCCTGTGGCATCTGTCCCACCCGGTTCAGGCCCACCGGGGGCGTGGCCGTAGGAATTTTAGGGAATTACAAGGAGCTTTTATGTCCTGTCCGAACCGGCGGTTTGCCCGTACAGCCTCTTTTGTTGTGTCCGTGTTTGCCTGTGGCGCCGTTTTTGTGGCGGCGAGCCTTCCCGCATGGGCTGATACCGAGCGCGACCGGCAGACCAAAGCCTGCAAGGGGGATGCCCTGCGCCTGTGCGCCCTTGCCATTCCCAATGAGAAAAAAATTGCGGCCTGCATGGCGCGCAAAAAAGAAAAACTCAGCCCGGCCTGCCGTGAGTATTTTAAGGACACACCAGTCCCACCCGCCAAGACCAAGGCCAAGGGGCAGGCTGGCAGGCACACCGCTCCAGCCATGCACTAGTTCCTGCGTGGCTGTGTGGCTGCCCGCGTGTGCGGGCAGGCTTTGCCGGTGGCGTACTGGCCCTGCCAGTGGGCAGGGCGCTGTCGTGCGGTGTTTAGTGTGCGCTGGCCTGTATGGCCGTTGCTACCGTGTGGGCAATGGCGCGGTAGGCTTTGCCGCCCTCGCTATTGGGGGCGCCAATCACCAGTGGTACCCCGCTATCCCCGCTGGCGCGGATGTCAGCCAGCAGCGGGACTTCACCAAGGAACGGCACGCCCATGGCTTCGGCCTCCCTGCGGGCACCGCCGTGGCCGAACAGCTCCGTATTGTGCCCGCAGTTGGGGCAGCAGAAGTAGGACATGTTCTCCACCAGCCCCAGCACCGGCACGTGGAGTTTTTCAAACATGGTCACACCCCGGCGTGCATCAATCAAAGCGATGTCCTGCGGGGTGGAGACAATAACCGCCCCGCCCAGCGGCACCTTCTGGGTGAGCGAGAGATGGGCGTCCCCCGTGCCGGGGGGCAGGTCTACTACCAGAACATCCAGTTCCCCCCAGTCCACATCGCTCAGCAACTGGTTGATGGCACCCATGACCATGGGGCCACGCCAGATCATGGCGGCTTTTTCGTCCACCAGCATACCAAGGGATACGGCGCAAATGCCCCATGCCTGCATGGGTTGCAGCCGCCCCTCCACCACATCGGGTTTGCCTTTGGCCCCCATCATGCGGTGCAGGGAGGGGCCGTGAATATCAGCATCAAGCAGGCCGGTCCGCAGCCCTTCCATGCCCAGCCCTACGGCAAGGTTGACCGCCGTGGTGGACTTGCCCACGCCACCTTTGCCGGAGGCCACGGCAATAATGGTTTTAACGCCGGGCAGCACGGGCGTGCCCGGTGCAGGGGCAGGGCCGCCCAGCGGGCGATGGCCACCAGCACCTGCCGGGGCAGATGCCGGGCGGGCCGCCGCGCTGGCAGTCTGCCCTGCGGTGGGTTCGGGCGCACCGGCGGGGCGGTGGGCGGTCAGGATAATGGTGGCTTTGGTAATATTGGGCAGGGTTTGCAGCTTCTGGGCCGCAGCGTCACACAGGGCGGACAGGGCCGGGGCCTGCTCGCGGGCAACACCCAGTGTCAGGGTCAGGCGGCCGCCGTCATCCACCGTGCAGCTTTCCAGCCGTCCGGCGCTGGCAAGCGAAAGCCCGGTCTGTGGGTCCTGCACGGTTCTGAGCAGGTCCATCAGGGTATCAGAAGAAAAAGGGGCATTCTGCGCCAAGGGTCTTGTCCTGTGCTGGGGGGTTACAATGTTGCATGGGTGGCAACAGCAGGTCGGGCGCGCCGTCAAGGGCGTTCATGGGTATAACGCCTTTTTTCTGGCACAGACAGGGTGGTATGGGTAGAGGAACAGCCCATAGAACAACCAGCAGGCGGAGCAGAGGCGTGCCGAAAGGGTAAGATGCAGGCACACACGGACAAAGCGGATGCGGGCACGACCCGCACGGGCGTCGCGCACGCCACCCCGGCAGGTACGGGGCAGGGGAGCACACATACGGAGGGCGCGCACGTGGCGCAGACACATACAGCACAGGGGGGTGCAACGCCCGCCCCGCCCGCCCGCAGCCGCCGCGACCACAGGATTGATGCCCTGCGCGGTGCTGCCCTGCTGATGATGTTTATTGACCATATTCCCCAGAACCTGCTCAACCGCTTTACCATGCGCAACGTGGGCTTTGCCGATGCGGCGGAGGTGTTTGTGCTGCTGGCAGGCTATGCCTCGTGGCTGGCCTATGGGCGGGGCTTTACCAAATACGGTGTGTGGCCAACCCTGCAACGCCTGTTCAAACGCTGCGTGCAACTCTACATCGGCCAGACGATCATGGTCATGGCCTATGTGTTTACGGTGCGGGAGTGGCGGCACTTTACCCCTGTCTCGGTCGATTATCTGGAGCCTGAACTGGCCCACGGTCTGGACTGGATATGGCGGGTGATGATGTTTGATGCGTTGCCCAGCAACCTCAACATCATGCCGCTCTACCTTGTGCTGCTGGGCGGGTTCCCCATTTTTTACCTGCTGATGCGCGTCCACGGCTCGCTCGCCCTGCTTTTGTCGGGGGCGTTGTGGATGCTGGTGAACATGGACCCCGAGCTGAACTTCCCCAACTGGCTGGACCCCGATGGCTGGTACTTTAACCCGCTGGCATGGCAGTTCCTGTTTGCTCTGGGGCTGACGGCATCGGCCCAGACCCAGCGGCGCGGGCGCGATTTTGCGCGCGTGCCTGCCCTTGTGGCCCTGTGCTGGGTGTATCTGCTGTTCTCGGCCATTCAGGCTTTTCCGTGGACCCTGTGGGGCCTGCCCGACCTGCGCCCGCTGGGGGATGCGCTGGCCCCGTCCAAAAGCTGGCTCTCGCCATGGCGGCTGTTTGATGTGGTGGCCATTTTCTACCTTGTCCAGTCGTCCGAGCGGGCGCGCCACTGGGCGGCCGAATCGTGGGTGGGGCAGGAGTTGGCCCGTGTGGGCCGCCACTCGCTGGAAGTGTTTGTGGTGGGCACCATACTGGACCTGTACGCCCGCCTGATCTTTAGCACCTTTGGGGATGGCTGGGCCTTGCAGGTGGCGGTCAATGTGGTGGGGCTGGCCATGCTGATCGGCCTTGCCACATGGCTGGACCGGCGGCGCAACCGCGCACGCGGGGGCAGGCCCGCCGCCATGGCAGGTGCCGTGGCCACCCCCCGGCCTACAGGGGGGCAGGCGGGCTAGGGGGAGCGGGGTGCTTGCCGTTTGGGCGCACCATGAATAACCTGATGCGCGTTGTTTATGCTTTGGTCTTGTTCCGGCAGAAAGTTGTGTTGTTCATGCGTGTGTCCCTCCGCCTGCTCTGCTCTGTTTCCCTCTCCTCCCTGCTGGTGGCGGGGCTTGGCGTCTGTACGCCCGTGCATGCGGCGCAGGAGCCTGCTCCCACACCTGCTCCGGCTGTAGTGGTCGCAGGCGGGCACGCCCCCGACAGCTTTGCGGACCTTGCGGCCCGCCTGCTGCCTGCGGTGGTGAACGTGTCCACCACCCAGACCGTGCGCGAGGCGGATTCGGAGGAGGATGATGAGGACGACCAGCTCCCCCAGATGCCCAACTTCCCTCAGGGCTCCCCGTTCGAGAAGTTCTTCCATGACTTCATGAACCGCCAGACAGACCCCAACGCCCCACCCCGGCGGATGCAGGCACTGGGGTCGGGCTTTATCATTGACCCCACGGGCTACATCGTCACCAACAACCACGTGATCCGTAAGGCCGACCGCATTACCGTGACCTTGCAGGACAATACGGTGCTCAGTGCCCACGCTGTCGGGCATGATGACCGCACGGATCTGGCCCTGCTCAAGGTGGACAGCAAAAAGCCGCTTCCCTTTGTCAGCTTTGGTGACAGCGAACACCACCGGGTGGGGGACTGGGTTTTGGCCATTGGCAACCCGTTTGGCCTGTCTGGCACGGTCACGGCGGGCATTATCTCCTCCCGCGGGCGCAATATCGACCAAGGCCCGTATGATGACTTTATCCAGACCGATGCCCCCATCAACAAAGGCAATTCCGGCGGCCCGCTGTTTGACATGGATGGCAACGTCATTGGGGTGAACACCGCCATTTACTCCCCCTCCGGCGGGTCGGTGGGGATTGGCTTTTCCATCCCCTCGAACGAGGCGCGCAATGTGGTGGAACAGCTGCGCAGGAACGGCAAGGTCTCCCGCGGGTGGCTGGGTGTGCGCATCCAGAATGTCACGCAGGAGATTGCAGACGGGCTGGGCCTGAGCACGCCCACCGGCGCCCTTGTGGCCGGGGTGGAAAAAGGCGGCCCCGCCGACAAGGCCGGGCTTAAAACGGGCGATGTCATCCAGAGCCTTAACGGTCAGCCGGTGGAGGGCAAGGCCCTGCCGCGCCTGTCTGCCCAGCTCCCCGTTGGCACACAGGCCAAGCTGGGCCTGTGGCGGCATGGCAAGGTGACGGAGGTGCCCATCACCATAGGTGCTCTGCCCGAAATGCCGGAGGAGGCTCCGGCCAAACCCGCAAGCCCCCCCAAATCCCCCGCATCGGTCAGCTTTGCGGACTTTGGCTTTACCGTTGGCCCGCTCGATGGGGCGGGGCGGAGCAAATACAACCTGCCCACCAGCCTGAAAGGGGTGCTGGTCACCAGTGTCAAACCCGATGGCACGGCGGCTGACCGGGGGCTGAAGGAAGGGGATGTGATTACCGAGGTGCAGCAGGCCGAAGTGGCCACCCCCGCAGCACTGCGGCAGCGGATAGATGCGGCACGTAAGGCCAAAAAGCGCTCTGTCCTTTTGCTGGTGCATGATGCGGACGGCCTGCGCTGGATTCCCTTCCCCCTGAGCGCGGAGGACGCGCCCTGATTGCACTGCTAACGGGCAGACGCACGCCTGTACTGGATATGGGGCGGTATTGCCCCTGGCTTGCACGGTGGTTGAGCAATGCCACCGTATGCCAGACCGTGCGCCTGCTCAGCGCTGTGGGGGTTGCGGGGTTTGTCGCATGGCTGACCAACCTGCAAGAACCCGGCTGGGCGCTGATAACCTCGGTCATTGTGACCCAGAACAGTATTACGGACACAATCTCCAAGGGGCGTGACCAGCTTGTGGGTACGCTCATCGGGGCCACGGTCAGTATTGTCCCCATTACGCTGCTCATGTTTGCGCACTGGCCGGTGTGGATGGCGTTCACACTTGCGTTTGTGCCGCTGGCCATTCTGGTCTCCTGGAAGCCGGAGGCCCGCATGGGCGTGGTCACGCTTATGGTGGCCATTCTCTTCCCCACCGACAACGACCCCTACCTGCGCCCGATCGAGCGTGTGCTTGCTATTTTAATCGGGGTTGGCGCAGGCACGCTGGTCACTTACGTCGTGCTACACGAACAGGCACGGCGGGATGCATTCCGCAACGCGGCCCTGACGGTGCGCCAGATTGTGGCCATGCTGCAAAAGGCCCGCACGGGGCATGTGGAATGGTCGGTCATTCAGGACATGAATGACGAGTGTGCGGCCTCTTTGCGCAAGGTGCAGGCTGCACTGGAGGAGGCGCGGCGCGAGCACTGGCGCCCGCTGGATGAGCGCGACCCCATGCTGGCCCGCCTGCCCGCGCGGATACGGCAGTTGCAGATGGATGCGCTGGTGGTGGCCCGCGCCATTCTGGTGCTGCCCCAGAGTGCCACGGTGGAGGAGCTGGAGCACGCGGCCAGCGTGCGCGCGGGTATGCTGCGCGGCTTCCAGTGGATTATCCAGCGGTGCGAGAGCGAGGCCGTGGCCCGCACGGGGGATGAATACCGCATAGCGGCCGAGGTCATGGCGGCCCTGCCGGTGGAGAACGACACAACAGACCCGATCATCCGCTTTGTGGTGGGGATTCTGCTGACCGACCTGCGCCAGCTTATCCAGCTTCTGGGCGAGGATGACGCGGAGCGCACGCCCCCCGCCACGCGCTAGGTCTGGCGGGTCCATCAGTATTTTGCGCGGCAGGCATGAGGTGGGGCGGTAGTTATGGTTGCCAGATGGCATGACGTGGTCCACCAATTACGCTACAACAAACCCGAAACGCCCGACCCGTGTTGGGCGGAACCCCATATTGAGGATGCTCAAGACATGGCAAAATGCCCCAAGTCCCCCTGTGCACGTGGTATTCTGGCTCTGGGCCTGATTGCAGCGGTTGTATACTTCATCCGCAAAAAGAAATGCTGCGGCTAAGCCCGCCTCGGGCCTGTTCCTGAACACCCGAGACACGGCAAAAACCCGTCTGGCTTCCCAGACGGGTTTTTTCTTTTGTGGCGGAGGGGGCTCCCATGCCGGAGCAGACGCAAATACGCCACGCAAGACCGTGGGTTGTGTTATGGTGTGGGCGTTGTATCACTGCCGGTAACACATCTGGCCTGGCGCAGTCCGCCTCAGGCTTCTGACGGAAAGGATTGAGAGTGTTGCATCCTCTTGTTTCCCGCTTTTCCTCCAAGGCTGCGGCGTCTGTTGCGGCCTGTGCCCTCGGTTTTGCCGGGCTGGCCACACTGGCCGCCCCAACGGCTGCCCATGCGCAGGCTTCTGTTCTGCTCAAAAGCCAGGAAGCCACCGCAGTGGTGGAAAGCGTTGACCGCGACGCACGTGAACTGCTGCTGCGTGAAGGCAATGGCCACCTGCTGACCATTGAATATGGCACGGCCGTCAAGGACGTTCCCCACCTGCATGAAGGTGACATGCTGAAAATCCAGTTTGTGGAAACGCTGGGCGCGCAGCTTGCCCCGCCGGGCAGCCCGCTGCCCGAATCCACACTGACCACGGCCCGTGGCTTTGTGCATGGTCACCCGCGCGGCATTATTGCGGCCTTTAACCGCGAGCGCGCCACAATCAAGACCATTGATCTGGCATCGAGCACCATTTCCTTCACCACGGAAGGGGATGACTCCCTGCATGTGGCCGCACTCAAGACCAAGGCCATGCAGGACTTCCTCAAAACCCTCAAGGTTGGGGATGTGGTGGATATTACCCGTGCCGAATCCATTACCTACATCGTAACCAACAAGACCGTGCCGCAGCCTGTTCCGGCCACACCCCAGCTTGCCGCTCCGGCAGGGGATGTGATGGCTCCAGCACCCGCAGCCGCACAGTAAGACCGCACACGGTTTTACCCGCCTCCCGCATTGGGGTTATGCCCCGTGCGGGAGGTCCGGCTGGCCGCAGCGTTTGCACACACGTCCTGCGTGCTGCCGTTATGGGAGCATCAGTTTTGTGGTGTGGAGTGCGGATTTAAAAGCCCAAGTATATTACTTGTAATTTTCTATAAATATTATCCGGTTGATTGTCTCATCCAGGTGGCAGCCTGCCGCGTCAACCTGTGCCATCTGCCCGTCTTCGCCTGCCAGTTTTTTATCACACGGCGCAGAGCGGTTTTTTATCCATGCGCGCTCGGACTCCCGCAAGGCAGTTTTTTGGGCCGGACCCAGCCGAGACATGGTGGCCTTGTAAGCTTGATTTAACTGCTTGTCCTGCTGCGTATCTTCATGTGTCATGCACGCGATCATGGCGTAGTTCACACCCTGCGCGGCATCTCCAGTCGACATACATTGCTCAAAGGCAGGGCTGTACCGTTGCTCAGCAGGTGTCTTGGCAGGTGCGGCCAGTGCTGGGCCTGCGAGCATGAGCCCTGCCAGTAATGCCAGTTTACGCATAGGGACCTCATTGTCAGTGTGGCGTGAACCGCTTGCCCGGCCTGTGGGCTGCGGGTGGTTGTGTCAGGTATGGCAACCCATAAAAAACCCCGCAAGGCCAATGCCCTGCGGGGTTTTTTGTAGGGGCAAGTAGCGTTGCCTTACCGTGGGGTGCGGCGGGTTAGCTGGCTTACGTCACGCACTGCGCCGCGTGCTGCGCTGGTGGTCAGGGCCGCATAGGCCTTGAGCGCGTTGGAGACCACGCGCTCGCGCTTGGGCTGCCATGCCTGATCGCCCAGATCATCCATGCGCGCACGGCGGTCGGAGAGCACGCTGTCCGCCACAGCTACGGACAGGCGGCGGTTGGGAATGTCGATCTCGATCGTGTCCCCTTCTTCCACCAGTCCGATAACCCCGCCTTCACCCGCTTCTGGCGAGATGTGACCAATGGACAGGCCCGAGCTGCCGCCAGAAAAACGGCCATCGGTAATGAGCGCGCATTTTTCCGCCAGTCCCTTGGATTTAAGGTAGCTGGTGGGGTACAGCATTTCCTGCATGCCGGGGCCGCCCTTGGGGCCTTCGTAGCGGATCAGCACCACATCGCCGGGGTTGATTTTGTTGCCCAGAATGGCGGAAACCGCATCATCCTGACTTTCAAAAATCCGGGCGGGGCCGGAGAATGTCTCAAGCCCTGCGGCAACGCCTGCGGTTTTAACAATGGCGCCATCCTCGGCCAGATTGCCGTAGAGCACGCACAGCCCGCCGTCCTGATTATAGGCATGGGCACCATCGCGGATGGCGCCGTTGCTCTGGTCCGTGTCCAGCGTTTTGTAGGTGCTGGACTGCGAGAACGCGACCGTTGTGCGCACGCCGCCGGGGGCTGCGCTAAAGAATTCACGCGCCGCTGTGCGGTTCTCGGCCCCGGGGGCGCGGATGTCCCATTTATCCAGTGCTTCGGGCAGGCTGGCGGCGTGGACCATGCCCACATCGCGGTGCAGCAGACCCAGCCGGTCCAGCTCGCCCATAATCGCGGGAATACCGCCTGCGCGGTGCACGTCCTCCATATGCACATCCGCGCGGGAGGGCGAGACCTTGCACAGATGCGGCACCTTGCGGGACAGGCGGTCAATGTCCTTCATGGTAAAGGGCACGGCCCCTTCGTGGGCTGCGGCCAGCAGGTGCAGCACCGTGTTGGTGGAGCCACCCATGGCAATATCCACCGACATGGCGTTCTCAAACGCGGCCATGCTGGCAATGCTGCGGGGCAGGACGGAGGTATCGTTCTGCTCGTAGTAGCGGCGGGCAAGGTCCACAATGCGGTGGCCTGCCTCCACAAACAGGTTGCGGCGGGCGGCGTGGGTGGCCACAAGGCTGCCGTTGCCGGGCAGGGACAGGCCAAGGGCTTCGGTCAGGCAGTTCATGGAATTGGCGGTGAACATGCCCGAACAGGAGCCGCAGGTGGGGCAGGCCGAGCGCTCGATGGCAAGGGAGTCGGACTCGCTCACGCCCGGGCTTGCCGCTGCGACCATGGAGGTCACAAGGTCTGCGCGCTGTTCAATGTCATTCAGCGTTACGCGGCCTGCTTCCATCGGGCCACCGGAGACAAAAATGACCGGAATGTTCAGCCGCATGGAGGCCATGAGCATGCCCGGCGTGATCTTGTCGCAGTTGCTGATGCACACAATGGCGTCCGCGCAGTGGGCGTTGACCATGTATTCCACCGCATCGGCAATCAGCTCGCGCGAGGGCAGGCTGTACAGCATGCCGCCGTGGCCCATGGCAATGCCGTCATCCACGGCAATGGTGTTGAACTCGCGGCCAATGCCACCGGCCTCGGCTATGGCCTCGCACACAAGCTGGCCCATGTCCTTGAGGTGGACATGGCCGGGTACGAACTGGGTAAAGGAGTTGGCGACGGCAATAATGGGTTTGCCAAAGTCGGAGTCTTTTACACCGGTTGCACGCCACAGGCTGCGGGCGCCTGCCATGTTGCGCCCGTGGGTGGTGGTGCGTGATCGGTAGCCGGCCATTATGGGGTCTCTTTGCTGTCATGCTTGGGGTCAAGCAGTATGTCATGGGGCATGTGCGGTGGTTCAACCGCCATGGAGCGGGGCCATATTACGCCACATTGTGCTGGCTGTCAGGGCTGGATTATGCAGAAATGCACAGGCAGGTACCCGCTTGCCGGGGGGCAAACATGCGCAGCGCCGGTCCGTTATTGGGCAATGTCCCTGATAACACTACAGTTTTGTGACAAAACTCCGTTTAAGGGGACTTTCATGGGGTCTCCGTGTTGCAGGAGCGGACGGCGTTCAGTATTTCTCGCCCCATCCGGCTGATAGTTCGGAACGGAGAGCAGATGGAAATTCCCGCACGGCAGTCCCTGCCCGCGATGAAAAAGGCCCCTTCCCAGCAGGGAGGGCAAAAGGGTGACCCCGCCTTCAGGCTTCTGGTTACGGCAACAGGTGTTGGCGTGCTGGTTGTGCTTGGCGCCATTATTGCCGTTATGGTGAGTGGTGGCTGGAAGGCGTTTTCAACCTTTGGTCCGGGCTTTCTGGTTTCCGCAGTGTGGAATCCGGTCACGCAACACTTTGGGGCGGCAGCCCCGGTTTTTGGCACCGTTATCAGCAGTGCGCTCGCATTGCTTGTTGCCGTGCCGCTGGCTTTTGGCACCGCCTTCTGGCTGACCGCCCTTGCACCGCCTTCGGCGGCGGCAGTCATTGGTATGGCCGTGCAGCTTCTGGCTGCCGTGCCATCCATTATTTTTGGCATGTGGGGCTTTTTTGTGGTGGTGCCGGTGGTGGCGCATTATGTGCAGCCCGCTGCCCGCCAGCTACTGGGCCACGTGCCCGGCCTGTCCGCCCTTGTGGCGGGGGCGCCCTTTGGTACGGGGCTGTTTACGGCCGCCCTTATTCTGGCGGTCATGATTACCCCCTCCATTACCGCAGTCATGCGCGATGTGTTCCTGTCCATGCCCACGGTGCTGCGTGAGAGCGGGTACGGCCTTGGCGCCACCCGGTGGGAGGTCATGCGCCATGTGGTGCTGCCGTGGTCACGTCAGGGGGTTGTGGGCGGCATTGTGCTGGGCATGGGCCGCGCTATGGGTGAGACCATGGCCGTGACCTTTGTCATCGGGGATAGCAACCACATTGGCTGGTCCTTGTTTGCACCGGCCAACACCATTGCCTCGCTGATCGCCCTTGAATTCCCCGAAAGCCCGGCAGGGAGCCTCAAGCTGGCGGCCCTTATGGCTCTGGGGGCCATTCTTATGGCCATATCCTTTGTAACACTCTGGTTCTCCCGCTGGCTGCTGGCCCGTGGCGAACAGGCAGCAGGACGTTAAGGATGAAGGCGAACAATACCCTCATGCGGGCGGACCGCTCCGCATCGCTCCTGTGGCGGCGGCATATCTGCGACAAGCTTGCCACCGGCCTGAGCTGGCTTGGTATGCTGATTGTGGTGTTCATGCTCGGCTCCATCCTGTGGACCCTGTTCAAAAACGGGCTGGCAGGCATGAGCGTGCACCTGTTCACCATGTCCATGGCTGCACCGGGGCAGCCCGGTGGTCTGGCCAACGCCATTGTGGGCAGCCTGATCCAGACCGGGCTTGCCATTCTCATTGGTGCGCCAGCAGGGCTGATGACCGGCATCTATCTGGCTGAATACGGCACCACCAGCCGCATGGCGCGCATTGTGCGCTTTGTGTCGGACATGCTGCTCTCGGCCCCGTCCATTCTGATCGGCCTGTTCATTTACATGATGCTGGTTGTCCCGTTCGGGCATTTTTCCGGTCTGTCGGGCGCTGTGGCGCTGGCCATTCTGGCCATGCCCATTGTGGTCCGCACGACCGAGGACATGCTGCGTCTGGTGCCGGTTGCCATGCGTGAGGCAGGCATTGCACTGGGTGCGCCCAAATGGCGGGTTATCCTGTTTATCTGCGTGCGTGCAGTGCGGGCCGGTATTATGACCGGCGTGCTGCTGGCCGTGGCCCGCGTAGCGGGTGAGACCGCACCGCTGCTGTTTACCTCGCTCGGCAACTCCGAATGGTCGCTGGACCTTGGCCGCCCCATGGCCAGCCTGCCCGTGGCCATCTACCAGTACGCAGGGTCTGCTTATCAGGACTGGATGCAGCAGGCATGGACCGGCGCGCTGCTGGTCACACTGGGTGTGCTTATCATTAATATTGTAGTGCGGGTCGGAACCCGCGGAGGACGGTCATGAGCATAGAGGTTCCCGTAAAGACGGCAGGCATGACCCAACCGGATAGTGCAGCCGCCCCCAAGGAGGCTCCACACCCCGTAGCCATGCAGGTCAAGGGGCTGAACTTCTATTACGGCACGTCCCATGCCCTGCATGACATCTCGCTCGATTTCCCCGAGCGTAGTGTTACAGGCATGATCGGCCCGTCAGGCTGTGGCAAATCCACGTTGCTGCGCGTGCTCAACCGGATGTATGACCTGTACCCCGGCCAGCGCGCCACGGGTGAGGTGATCTTTGACAAACAGAACATCCTCAACTCCGGGGTGGACCTGAACGTCCTGCGCTCGCGCATTGGCATGGTGTTCCAAAAGCCAACGCCTTTCCCCATGTCCATCTACGACAACATCGCCTTTGGCATCCGTTTGCATGAGCGTGTCTCCCGCTCCGAAATGGACGGACGGGTGGAAGACGCCCTGCGCCGTGTGGCCCTGTGGCCAGAGGTACAGGACCGGCTGAGTGCTTCTGCCACCGCTCTGTCGGGTGGTCAGCAGCAGCGCCTGTGCATTGCCCGTACCATTGCCGTGCGCCCGGAAGTGATTTTGCTCGACGAGCCGACAAGTGCGCTCGACCCGGTCTCCACCGCCCGGATCGAGGAGTTGCTCGACGAGCTTAAAACCGAGTTCACCATCGCCATTGTCACGCATAACATGCAGCAGGCGGCACGCTGTGCGGATCAGGTGGCGTTCTTCTACATGGGGCGGCTGATCGAGGTGGACAGCACCGCCCGCATGTTCACCACCCCGCGTGAACAGCAGACGCAGGATTACATCACAGGCCGGTTTGGCTGAGGCCAGCAGGGTAAGGCACGGAGGAAAGCGTTATGGGTAACGAACCCGCACATACCATTACCCGCTACGATCAGGAGCTTGATCGGCTGCGTGGCATTGTGGCGCGCATGGGTGGTCTGGTGGAGCGGCAGACCGCTCAGGCCATTACTGCCGTGGTGAACCAGAATGAAGAAGCGGCTCTGGAACCCCCCGAGCTGGACCCGGAAGTGGATGCGCTCGAGCGCGAGGCCGAAATGCTGGCCATCCGCATTCTGGCCCTGCGCGCACCCATGGCTGTGGACCTGCGCGTGATTGTGGCTGTGCTCAAAATGAGCGGCGACCTTGAGCGGATCGGGGATTACGCCTCCTCCATCGCACGGCGTGCCGGCAAGGTGGAGGTGCTCGATGGGGCCATCTCCTTCAGCGCACTGCGGGCCATGGCCCGTCTGGTGCAGGAAAACCTGCACATGGCCGTGGAATCCATGGTCGAGAACGACGCCGAGCGCGCGCAGGAAGTGTGGAAAGCCGACACGGCGGTGGACGAACTCTACACCACCATGTTCCGCGAACTGGTTACATACATGATGGAAGACCCCCGCAAGATCGGGCCGTGCATCCATCTGCTGTTCGTAGCCAAGAACCTTGAGCGGATCGGGGACCACGCAACCAACATTGCCGAGCGCGTATATTACGCGGTTACGGGGGAAATGCTGCCATCCGTGCGTCCGCGCGGTGGGGCTGCACGCACCAATATCGAACAGCCCGAATAAGCGTTTGCTTTCAGGCTGACCCGTGCGCCCTTTTGGGGGCACGGGCAAGAATAAGGCGGGCATTCTGGCGTAACAGCGCCGGGGTGCCCGTTTTTTGTTGGCCCGTGCGTGGGGCCGCGCCATTTCTGCCCGGTTGCGTGAGCACCTTGGTGATGAGCCCGGTGATTGGTTGCGGGGGCGCGGGTGCGGTGATGTGGTGGCCGTCAGCCGATGGTGCGCTCAGCCGGGGCTTACGCGCTGTGCGGGGGCTGGCCTGCGGCAAAAAACGTGTGGTGCAGCCCCTCTGCCAGCCCAATGGGCGCAACCCCCAGCATTGTGCGCATGGGGGTAATATCAAAATTCTTGTTTTCCAGCAGGCGGCGTATTTCGTCCGGGCCAATGCGGGGCAGGCCCGGTATGTGTGCCGCCACACGGGCTGCCAGCATCAGCAGCGCTGCGGGTACGGGCAGTGCCGGACGTGGCGCAAGCCCCGCCGCCTGCGCCACCATGGCAATAAACTGCCGGTAAGGTACGGCATCGGCTCCGGTAATAACCATGCTGTGCGGCCCGTCCCACGCACGGTTGAGTGCTGCCAGAATACTGGCGGTGACGTCGCCCTGCCAGATCGGCTGGACCAGTGCGCGCCCACCGCCGGGCAGGGGTGTAAAGGGGAGGTAACGCAGCAGGGCGGCCAGCCGCTGCACGTTGTTTTCGCCCTGTGCGCCATAAATCATGGTGGGGTGCAGAATAACGCCAGAACGCCCCGAGGCGAGCAGAGCCCGCTCCCCGAGCAGCACACCATTGCCGTGGGCATCTGGCCAGCGGGTAAACTTGCGGGTGCTGCCAAGGCAGACAAGCCGCGCCGTAGGGGGGGCTGCGGCCAGCAGGGCAGGAATGGTGCGGGCATGGGCTGTGCAGACAATCCGCGTGGCGTCGGCCAGTGCCGCACGCAGGGGGGCTGCCGGGCCGTTCAGGTCCGCCACACGCAGGTCTTTTAGGCCCTTGGCTTTGGCAGGGTTGCGGGCAATGGGCACGACCGGTGTGCCCAGCATGGCCAGTGCGCGGCACACAGCCTGCCCCGACCGGCCCGTAGCCCCAATAACATGCACAGGGTGTGCGTTGGTGGAGGAAGAACGCATGGTGCCTGCCTGCTGCCAGAGTGTCTGGTGCAAAAACTTAGTGCGCCTGCACTGAAAGCCCGATTTGCTTTGCCAGTTCCGGCATGGAGGCAAGGTTACCCAGTGTGGCCACCACCTGCATGAGCGGCATGGGCTGGTCGGGCTTTATGCCAATGCTCAGCGTCTGTTTGCCCGGATTGCCCAGCCACCGGAAGAATCCGGCATAGGCGGGGTTCTGCGCCGTGGCGGACTGGGACTGGACAAAGGCCACAAAAGCCTGCGGCGGCAGGCCACGGGCGGCGGCTATGGCCCCCAGCGCTCTGGGTACCAGACCGTGGTCAATGTAGGTCATGGTCATGGAGGTGACCTGCATATCCGCGTTATTGCCATTGAGCATGGAGGCAGAGGCCGCCTGCGTGAACTCCCCGTTAATGTGCAGCCGCCCCATGTTGGCGGAGTCGATGCTCAGGGTCTCCACGTGCAATGTGCCGGTTTTGGGGGTGTAGGTGTCATTGAGCACCACATTGCCCACAAAATGGTCATACCCGAGCGAGGGCAGCCAGCCCATGTTGGGCACGTCCGGCCGCAGCTCCAGCTCCTGTATGCTGGAGACTTCCTGCTCCGTGGCATCGGTGTGGGTGGCGTGGGAGAGCACACGCTTGGCCCGCATGAGCGGTGTGGCGCCGTCCATGCTCAGCCGGTCAATGGTAATGTCACGCGTCGTGCTGCTGATGTGGGCGCTGTAGGGCGCACCCGTGGTCAGGCTTGTATAAAGGTCGGCCAGTGCCACGCCGTCCACTACAATGGAGTCGGCATGGACATGCCGGGGCGGCGCTACATCGGTGGAGAGGCTCACGTTGCGGGCCTGAAGGTGTGAGGCCTCGTTGGCGCCAAAATTGTCCATGGCGGCGGTATCGGCCGCAATGTCCGATTGCAGGGCGCTGGCAAACCCGTGCAGCCCGGTGGCCTGCACGTGGCCAATGCTCAGGCTCTGCATGGTGGGGGCAGCGGGGTCCTCCGTGCGGGTGGGCAGGGCCAGATCGTCCATTTCGACCGTGGCAAGGTGCAGGCTGCCCGCAGGGTCGGCAAGCTGGAAGTTGCGGAAGCTCAGGTGGTGGATCCGCGTTACATCGGAATCCTGCGTGTCAGGCTTGCTCAGTTCCGCCTCGTCTGCGGTCATGGTTTCCGGCCCCTGGCGGAAGACCAGCCCGTAAAAGCGCACGCTGCGGCCCAGCAGGCCGGGTTTTGCCCGCGTATAGGTAAAGGAGACATCCGGCCCGAGCGCCTGCTTGAACCGCTCGATCCCTTTATCCACCATGACACGCTCCGCGTGGTGGGCGCCAAACCATGCGATCCCGCCAAGAATGGCAATGCCCGAGACCGTGACAAGAACGTTCTTCTTCACGCGTTGGAAATCCTGCTGTTTGCACCACAATCTTCTGCTTTAGTGCATGCGGGGGAGGCGGGCAAGCGGCGGCACGGTAACATGTTACCTAGAGAAAACTGCCTGAAAATACGGTCATTAAGTGCAAAAGCACTTGACGGTTGGATGCGCGCACATCATAAGGCGCCATCAATACGTAACTGTTCTCATATGGAATCAGTGTCATGAAGACCACCCTCTCGCTGAAGCCCGCGGAGGTGACGAAGAACTGGATCCTGATCGATGCCGAA
The DNA here is from genome assembly GCF_002153655.1 of Acetobacter okinawensis. GTDB lineage: Bacteria > Pseudomonadota > Alphaproteobacteria > Acetobacterales > Acetobacteraceae > Acetobacter > Acetobacter okinawensis_A. The sequence goes on along the minus strand of NZ_JOPJ01000017.1, from coordinate 106,098 downwards.
GGTCTCGCTCTTGGTCGTCTCGCCGTCATCATCGCCACGCGCCTGCGCGGCAAGCACAAGCCTCAGTTCACCCCGCATGTAGATTGCGGCGACCACGTTGTTGTCATCAACGCCGAAAAAGTGGCGCTGACCGGCAACAAGGCGAGCCAGAAGCTTTTCCACTACCACACCGGCTATGCTGGCGGCATCAAGACCCGTACGGTCACGCAGCGCCTGACCGGCAAGCACCCCGGCCACCTGGTTGAAAAAGCCGTTGAACGCATGATTACGCGTGGTCCGCTCCAGCGTGAGCAGATGCGCAACCTGCATGTGTATGCTGGCGCTGAACACCCCCACGGTGGTCAGACCCCCCAGGTGCTTGACGTTGCGGGCATGAACCGCAAGAACGTCGTTAACGCTCAGAAGGGCTGAGACAATGTCTGAAACTCAGGAACGCACAGGCACGCTGGCCGATCTGAAGACCGTTGCACCGGTTCTGGCCGATTCCGCTCCGGTTTACGAAGCAAAGCGTGACGCACAGGGCCGCTCCTACGCCACTGGCCGTCGTAAGGACGCCGTGGCCCGCGTATGGATCAAGCCGGGTAAAGGTGAAGTCACCGTTAACGGCCGTCCGGTTGTTCAGTATTTCGCACGCCCCGTGCTGCGCATGCTGCTCAGCCAGCCCTTCCTCGTATCCGACCGTTACAACCAGTTTGACGTGGTCTGCACCGTAACCGGTGGTGGTCTGTCCGGTCAGGCTGGTGCGGTCCGTCACGGCATCAGCCGTGCGCTGACCCACTACGAACCCGAACTGCGCAGCATCCTTAAGGCTGCTGGCTTCCTGACCCGCGATTCGCGTCAGGTTGAACGTAAAAAGTACGGTCGCGCCAAAGCCCGTCGTTCCTTCCAGTTCAGCAAGCGCTGATCCGGTACGGACTTCGGTTTTTCGTTCGGCAGGCGGGCGGGGGGATTTTGGTCCCCCCGCCCGTTTTGCGTTTGGGGCGCGCCGCCTGAGCGGCGCATGTGGCGCTCAGGGGGCGAGAAAGGTGCGGACATCGCGCGCAAGGGCTGCGCGGCTGTCCGGGCGGGTGTAGAGCATGTGCCCGCCGGGGTATACATGCAGCCCAATCCGCCCATGCCCTACGGGAATATGCTCCGCCACCCAGCGGGATGAGGCATAGGGGCACACAAGGTCATACGCCCCGTTGGCAATGAACACCCGCAAGGTGGGGTTAATGGCCAGCAGGCGGCGTAGGGTGGGGATGGGCCGCACGATTGGGGCGTTGGTGTCGCGGTAGTCCCATGCCTGACTGATGGCGTAGTTGAGCAGGTTGTAGCTCAGCTCTGTCTGGTAGCGCAGTTCGGTTGCGGCATACTGCTCAAAGGCGGTGCCATAGGCGTGGCCAAACCCGTCCAGCGTGGGTTCGGGGCTTTGGGCGTTGTCCACCCCTTCGGGGAAGGGGTCGGCAATGGAGAGTGTGGCATCATACAGCGAGTACAGTCGCCCATCGCGGCTGCGAATGTCGTGTGCTTCGGGTCGGGGCATGCCGCGCTGTTTGGCAATAATGTCCTGCTCAATGCCGGTGTGGGTGGCTACGGCCTCGTAAAAATCATCTGCGGCATCGCCCGTAGGGGGTGTGCCTGCCAGCGTGCTCAGGTACGGCCCCACGGCGTACTGGTAGGCCTTGTCCAGATGCTGGCTCAGGTTCTCGGGGGTGAGCTTGTGCTGGAGTGCCAGATTGGCGGCCTCAAGCGAGGGCAGGACAAAGGCTTCGGCCAGAATGTCATTTTCCGTATCCAGCAGGGTCATATCCAGTGCCGGGGAGATCATGACAAGGCCGTTGAGCAGAAAGTTCTGGTCCTCGGCCAGTGCGTTGGCCACCTCTATGGCGCGCAGGCCGCCATAGCTTTCCCCCGCAAGGTAGCGGGGGGAGGTCAGGCGTTTGTTGGTGCTGGCCCAGAGCTGAATGGCCTTGGCAAAGGTTTTGGCATCCTGACGTACGCCATAAAACTGCTTGTCTGCCTGTTTGGGGTCGGTGGGGACTGACCAGCCTGTGCCCGGTGCATCCAAAAAGACTAGATCAGCCGCACCCAGCCAGCTTTCGGGGTTGGGTTTGATCTGGGCATTGGCCCCATCGGCAGGGTTACCGGTGGGGAAGTCGAGCATGACCGGCCCTGCCGCCCCAAGGTGCAGATAGGCGGTGGCAGCCCCCGGTCCCCCGTTAAAAAAATAGACGACCGGCCTGTGCGCAGGGTCCGCCCCGTCCCGCGTGTAGGCGGTGTAGAACATGCGCGCCGTGGGCTTGCCCGCATCATCACGCAGGGTCAGCGTGCCTGCGGTTGCGGTGTAGGTCATTTTTTGCCCACCAAAGGTGCCGTTGTGGTGGGTGATGGAATCCTTGGGCAGCAGGGCGGCGGCATCGTGGAACGTGTCCGTGCCATCGGGCGTCTGGCTGGCCTGTGCGGCTTCGGTTTTGGCGGGTGTGGTTGGGGGGGCGGCAAGGGCGGAGGTGGACAGGCACAAAGCCACGCAAAGGGGCAGACCGGCCCACAGGCCAGCGCGTATGGGGGTGCGGTGGTGGGGTCTTGGGTGTGTGGTCAAGATTTGGGTCTTCCTTTGTGGGCTTGCGGTCTGTAGCCATGCTGCGTGTGCAAACGTGTTCCTGCAAGGGTGGGGTGGACTATTTTTTGCCTCAATCGCATGTCTTACACATAACCGCATGTTCGCGCTGTGAGGGCGTGGAACACAGGAAAGGAATATTGATGTTCTCTATTCGGAAAATTGCGCTTCTGGGCCTGCCTCTGGTTGCCTTTGCGGGTGCCGCGTCTGTAGCGCATGCCGATCCGTGCCTGTCGCTGAGCGGGTGCATCCAGCAGGATGTCTCCAATCAGGTGAGTTCTGCCAAGGATTCCGCCAAGAACTCGGGCAACCAGCTGGTGAATGGCGTGCGCGATCAGGCCAAACAGCGCTGGAACAATGCGACCGAAGCCGAGCGTGAAAAACTGCTCGCCAAAGGGGGCGCGCTGACCAGCACGGGTGCAAACGCGACAGAAAAGCTGAACAATGCGGAAAAAACCGTAAAGGAACGCTGGAACAACGCGAGCACGGCTGAACGCCAGAAAATTCTGGCGCAGCGTGACAAGCTGACCAACGCAGGCAACAGCGTGAACAATGCTGAAAAAAATGTGCAGGACCGCGTGAAAAAAGCAACGACCCTGCCGTCCATTCCGTCCTTGCCCTCCCTGTAAGGTCGGGTAAGGCTGCGGGTTTAGGCCCGGAGCATAAAAAAAGGCTGCCCCCTTACCGGGAGCAGCCTTTTTTGTATCCCCACCCCTGACGGGTGGGGGGCGTGTTACTTGCGCTTGCGTGAGGATGCGCCGGTCTTGCCTGCAGGCGGGCCTTTGCGGTCAAAATTGGCGCGGCCTTTGGGCGGGCCACGGCGTTCGCCAAAGGGGCGGCCACCGCCACCTGCGCCGGGCGGGCCTTTGCGGGGGGCTGCTGCGGGTTCCACGGTCATTTCATCCGCATCGGCGGCAGCGGCGCAGGCGGCAAAGCGTTCAGCCTTGTCCTGTGCAATTTCCACCAGCGTATGGTCATTCACAATGCGGATTGCCCCGATGTCCTGCTTTTTAATGCCTCCAAGGCGGCACAGCACGGGCACCAGCCATTTGGGGTCTGCCCGGTCTGCCCGGCCAACGGACAGGCGGAACCAGCTCCCGTTCATCTCCGGTGCGCGTTCACGCGGCTCGCGCGGGGGGGCGTTTTCGTCGCGTGGGCCACGGGTGCGGGTGGCGTCTGGTGTAATCACGCGCAGCTGTGCGGGTTCGGGCAGGCTTTTGCGCCACATGCCCACAAGGGCGGTTGCAAGCTGCTCGGGTGTGTGCTCGGCCACAAGGCGGGCGGTCAGCGCCTGAATGTTCTCGTTCTCTGATGGGGGGAGCGAGAGGAAGTGCGCACCCAGCAGACGCTCTGCATCGGCCTCGGCAATGGCCTGTGGTGTGGGAGCACCACTCCATTCTGCCGTGACCTTGGCAGCCTGCAACAGGCGCTCGGCCAGACGACGGCGTGAGGGCGGGACCAGCAGGACGCAGGTACCCTTTTTGCCCGCGCGGCCCGTACGGCCCGAGCGGTGCAGCAGGGTAGCGGGGTTGGACGGTAGGCTTGCGTGGATAACCAGCCCAAGGTCGGGAATATCAATCCCGCGTGCGGCCACGTCGGTGGCCACGCACACACGGGCCTGCCCGTGGCGCAGGCTCTCAATGGCGCGGGTGCGCTCGTTCTGCCCCAGATCGCCCGAAATGGCGACAGAGGCAAAGCCACGTTCGGTCAGGATGCTCTGGAGCTGACGCACAGCCTCACGCGTGTGGCAGAACACAATGGCGGAGGGGGATTCGACCAGACGCAGCACGTTGACGACGGCGCGGGCCATATCGCCCTGGTCCACCAGCACGCCACGGTAGGTGATGTCGGTATGGGCGGCGTTGGGGCCAACCGTATCCACGCGCAGGGCGTCATGCTGGTAGCGCTTGGCAAGGCCTGCGATCTCACGCGCAATGGTGGCGGAGAACAGCAGCGTGCGGCGGTCCTTGGGGGTGGCGTCCAGCAGGGTTTCCAGCTCGTCACGGAACCCGAGGTCGAGCATTTCGTCCGCTTCGTCCAGCACGGCGGCCTTGAGCTGCGACAGGTCGAGGTTGCCGCGCTTGAGGTGGTCGCACAGGCGGCCGGGGGTGCCGACAACAATGTGGCAGCCAGCAGACAGGTGGCGGGCTTCCGTCCGGGGTTCCATGCCGCCAACGCAGGAGACAATGCGTGCGCCGGTCTTGGCGTACAGCCATTCCAGTTCGCTGCGGACCTGTAGGGCGAGTTCACGCGTGGGGGCAATGACCAGTGCGAGCGGTGCGCCGGAGGGGCCGCAGCGGTCTGCGCCGTTGAGCAGCGTGTCAGCAAGGGAAAGGCCGAAGGCTACCGTTTTGCCCGAACCCGTGCGGGCGGAAACAAGCAGGTCGCGGCCTTTTGCGTCATCGGCCAGAATGGCGGCCTGAACGGAGGTCGGGGCTTCAAACCCGCGCGCGGCCAGAGCCTGAGCGAGCGGGGCGGGAGCATTTTGAAAAGGCATATAAATGAGGTCCAGACAATGCAGGCAAGAGAGAGGGGAATAAAGCGTCCTGTCCGGAAAGACCTCTCTCTTGTGTCGGGGCTGTGTGCTGCGGACCCGCTGCACCCCGGCAACCTGTAAAAGACATCCTTACTGGAAGGGTAGGTAACGGAAATCCATAAAGACTTCGCTCAGGCTGGTGTCTGGCGCGCCGCCGTTGCCCTCCCACGCATGAATACGCGAGTAGGCAAGCTGCACACCACCTTCTACCGTGCCGTAACGACCTTTAAGGAAACGATACCACGCTCCGACTGTGGCTTCCATAACACTATGGATGTTACTGCCAGCGTCACAACTGCCCAATTCGGTATAGCACCCGGCGCTGTTATAGCCAGGATTGCCATAACCATAGGGGGTGCCACCTTCAGAGAAGTAGCTGCGACCGGCCTGTTGGTAGCCAAAATAGCCATACACGTCAATGAGCGGGTTGGGGTGGGCGATAATTCCTGCCGTTCCCTGCATGGAAAACAGCGGGGAGGGCGCACCGTTGGACTTGAGTGTTGCATCGGGCAGCAGCACGGAGCCGTAGCGGCCAATACCGTAGCCCGCAAGGCCCGCCAGCCGGACTTCCACCTTGTGCGGGACTACCGGCAGAATCATGGACCCGCCACCCCCGCCACCCACGGCGGTGTGGTTTTTGCCTGCCCCAAGGGTGGACACGCGGTCATGCGGGAAGTGGAGAATACCCTCCACCTCGTAATGGCCCCAGTGCGGGTCCCATGCGATCTTGCCAATCACATCGGGGGCGATCTCGTTGGGGAAGAGGGCGTTGTTGGTCAGGCCCGTACCAGCGGAGCCAACGGTGACCGTCTGCCCGCCGGGCATAATGACCTGCCCGTCCGTGGAGCCAGCGGCAAACCCGTTTGTGCTGTACAGCGTTGCCGAGTTTTCAATCGACAGGCCGGTCCACAGGCGGTGGTTGAGGAAGTCTTTTACAAAGCGGAACTGCAACTGCCGCGCCCATGTCTGCCCGACCAGCATGGAGGATTCTATGGTTTCGGGCAGGCTTTCCTGTCGGGGGATAATCCCTACACGTCCGGGGGTAAGCATGCTCCACGCCTGACCGGCAAGGAAGTGGAAGTTCTCCTTGCTGTTGTCATACGCAAGATAGGCCTGCCGCATACGAAAAGCGTAGCTGTTGCTCTCATACGCATCGGTGGTGGCGGCCCCTGCGCCAAAGTCCATTTCAAACACGCCGGAGATGGTGGAGTATTTGTCCACATTCCCGCGCGCCATGAGCGAGAGGCGGCTGTAGCGCGCGCTGCCGTCAAAATTGTCGGTGTGGTAGCGCGGTTCGTTCTTGAACGGGGTCGCCTGCCAGAAGTTGAAGGTGCCGCTGGCGGTGTGGCGGTTGCTCTCCACCGCTGATGCGTCAATGAACCCACCCAGAATAAGGGTGACGGGGCCAAGGTGGAACACCCCGTGGTCGCCCAGCGCACCGGCGGCCTGCGCGCCCGCTGTTTCGCGCGAGTGGGGGCCAACGCCGTTTTCCGCCACGCGGGAGATAATGTCTTCTGCGCGGTGGCCCACTACGGATTCCACAGTCGGGGTGTCTTCCGCCCCACCAAACACGGGCTGGGCGTCCGGCCCGCTGGCATGGAAGTGCCCGTTAGCGCCAAGGTGGTGGGGGGCGGGTTCTTCCTCATGCTCGGTGGAGGCTACGGCAATCCCTGCCTCGTGGTCGGCGGCGTCCACGCTGGCAAGCTGGTGGGCCGCCATGCCGTGGTGTGCGGCCGCATTGCCTGCGTGGGCCACGGTGCGGTGGGCGGCAATCTGCTTTTGCACACTGACAAGGGCTTTTTGCAGCGCGCGCTGTTCGGACTGAATGCGCGAGATCTGCTGTTCCAGCGCATCGAGCGATGCATCGTCCCCCGCTGCCATGGCGGGTGCGCCAAGGCAGAGCAGCAGCGGGCCGGAGGCCAGCACCGTGCCCATACACAGGCGTTTTTTCATGCAATGCGCCCAAGAGGCGTGCAGGGACTGAAAGATGCGCATGCTCTCTTCATTTTCTGGCAAGTGTTACGCGGGAACCTGCTCTGATCTGAACCATTTTTGTCTCCCCTTAGTAAAGAGCCGTCTGTTTAAAAAATAATTTCAGAACAAACGCGGCTGGCGCTAAAGAAGGCGCAATAGAGTTTGAAAAAACTGAGCATCGGGGAAAAGGAAGTCTAGCATGGCCAGAATGATCCACAGCATGTTGCGCGTACTGGATGAGCACAGGTCCACTGCGTTTTATGCCAATACGCTGGGACTTGCTCCTGTGGGGCGGTTTGAGTTTGATAGTTTTACACTGCTTTATCTGGCCAATGCCGAGCAGAGCTTTGAGCTGGAGCTGACCATCAACCACGGGCGGACCCAACCCTATGCGCTGGGGGATGGCTACGGCCATCTTGCGGTTTCGGTGGAGGATGTGCAGGCCGAGCATGCGCGGATCAGTGCGCTGGGGTATACGGTGACGGATGTTAAGACCCTGCAGCACAACGGCACGGTGGTCGGGCAGTTTTTCTTCCTGACCGACCCGGATGGGTATAAGATTGAAGTGCTGCAACGCGGCGCACCCGGCCGCTTTATCTGACCTGCCCGCCCATATGGGCCGGGACAGGGGCAGGCCCGCCATGGTATTGGCATAAGGGCCTGCCGTGCGCTCAGGCGTGTGGGTGGGGCATGGCATCCCGGTCCGAATTGGCATATAAGGCGCGCAATGCTGACCTCTTTTTACAAAATGCACGGTCTGGGGAATGACTTTGTCATCCTGGACGAGCGGACGGGTGACCTCTCGCTCACCCCGGCCCGTATTGCAGCCCTTGCGCACCGCCGCCGGGGTATTGGCTGTGACCAGCTTGTCACCCTGCGCGCGCCTGCTGCGGAGGGGGCGGACGTGTTTGTCCGCTTTTTCAACCCCGACGGGTCGGAGGCCGGGGCCTGCGGCAATGCCTCGCGCTGCGTGGCCGACCTTGTGTGGCGGCTCAGTGGTAACGCAACTCCCGTGCTGCAAACCCTTGCGGGCCTGCTGCCCACCCACCGCACACCCGACGGGCTGGTAACGGTGGACATGGGGGCACCCCGCACCGGGTGGGAGGACGTGCCGCTGGCCCGCGCCGTGGACACCCTGCACCTGCCCCTGCCGGGGGACCCGGCTGCGGCCTCCATGGGTAATCCGCATGCCACGTTCTTTGTGTCCGATTTTGCCATGCTGGCGCAGGGGCATGCGCTGGAGCATGACCCGCTTTTTCCCCAGCGTGCCAACATCGGCTTTGCCCGTATGGATACGCCAGAGCACATGCGCCTGAAGGTGCATGAGCGTGGCGCAGGCGTGACCGAGGCCTGTGGCTCCGGTGCCTGTGCCGCCGTGGTCAATGCCGTGCGGCGCGGGCTTGCTGCGCGCACCTGCACGGTGGAACTGGATGGCGGCACCCTGCACATTACATGGTCGGAGCAGACCAACCATGTGCTCATGACCGGCTCCGCCACCATGGCGTTTGAAGGGACGGTCGATCTGGCCGCCTATCCATCATGACCACCCGGCCAGAAATCCTGACCTTCGGCTGCCGCCTGAACACGTGGGAGAGCGAGGTCATGCGTGACCACGCGCAGGGCCTTGGCAACGTGATTATCGTCAACACCTGCGCGGTTACGGGCGAGGCGGAGCGGCAGGCGCGGCAGGCCATCCGCCGCGCACACCGCGAAAACCCCGATGCCCGCATTGTGGTGACCGGCTGTGCCGCCCAGATCCACCCGGAAAACTGGTCGTCCCTGCCCGGTGTGACCCGCGTGTTGGGGAATGAGGAAAAACTGAAGGCCGAGAGCTGGTCCCCCGCCGCTCTGGCCCAGCCGCTGGCTGTGTCCGACATTATGGCGGCAAGGGAGACCGCAGCCCATCTGGTTACCGATTTTGCAGGCCGCACCCGTGCGTTTGTGCAGGTGCAGCAGGGGTGTGACCACCGCTGCACCTTCTGCATCATCCCCTTCGGGCGCGGGCCTTCGCGCTCCGTGCCGGTGGGGGCGGTGGTGGAGCAGGTGCGCGCACTGGTGGGGGCTGGCTACCGCGAGGTGGTGCTGACCGGCGTGGACATGACATCATGGGGCGCAGACCTGCCGGGTAAGCCTGTGCTGGGTCAGTTGTGCCGCCGCGTGCTGCGGCTGGTGCCTGAGCTGGAGCGTTTGCGCCTGTCCTCGGTCGATCCGGTGGAAATAGACGAGGACATCTGGCAACTGCTGGAGGCCGAGCCCCGGTTCATGCCCTATCTGCATCTGTCCTTGCAGGCGGGGTCGGACCTTATTCTCAAACGCATGAAGCGCCGCCACCTTGTGGAGGACGCGGCCCATGTTGTGGCGCGCGCGCGCAGCCTGCGCCCCGATATTGGCATTGGCGCGGATATTATTGCGGGCTTCCCCACGGAAGATGACGCCCTGTTCGAGCAGACGCGCAGCTTTCTGGCGGATATGGGGCTGCCCTACCTGCATGTCTTCCCTTACAGCGAGCGGGAGGGCACGCCGGCGGCCCGTATGCGTGCGGTGCCTGTGCCCGAGCGCAAGGCGCGTGCAGCCAGCCTGCGGGCAGTGGGGGCCGCATCTGCCGCGCGCTATTACGCAAGCCTGCTGGGCCAGCCCCAGCGCGTGCTGATGGAAACCCCCACAACAGGACATAGCGAGCAGTTTGCACCAGTCCGCCTGAGTGGCGCCGAGGCTGCGGTGGGGGAAATTCTCTCCCTCCTGCCGGTCGCGGTGGAAGAGGGCGGTCTGGTGGCGGAAAGGATCTAGAATGGCGCTTGGTTTTTTCTCCCGTCTCAAGGAGGGGCTGTCGCGCTCCACCCAGAAGCTGGGTGGGGGGCTGACGGGTATTTTCACCCGCCGCAAGCTCGATGACGAGGCGCTCGAAGAGCTGGAAGACCTGCTGATTACCGCAGACCTAGGCCCCGGTGTGGCCCAGAAGGTGATCGAGTCCTTCCGCTCCTCCCGCTTTGGCACCGAGGTCACGGATGAGGAGATCCGGCAGGCTTTGGCGGAGGAAATTGCCAGTATTCTGGAGCCGGTTGCCGTACCATTTGCGCCCGACCCCACGCACAGCCCGCATGTGGTGCTGGTGGTGGGGGTCAACGGTGTGGGCAAGACCACGACCATTGGCAAGATGGCCCGCTTTTTTTCCGCACAGGGCAGCAAGGTCATGATGGTGGCGGGGGATACGTTCCGCGCCGCCGCCGTGGAGCAGCTCCAGATATGGGGCGAGCGCACGGGCTGCCCGGTTATTGCAGGCCCACCGGGGGCAGATGCCGCGGGCCTTGCGTACGAAGCGCTCAAGCGCGGCAAGGCCGAAGGGGCCGATCTGCTGTTTGTGGATACCGCAGGGCGGCTGCACAACAAGTCGGCCCTGATGGAGGAGCTGGCAAAAATTATTCGCGTCATGCGCAAGTTTGACGAGAGCGCGCCACACTCGGTCCTGCTGGTGCTGGATGCGACTACGGGGCAGAACGCGGTGGAGCAGGTCCGTGTTTTTCGCGAACTTGTGAATGTGAGCGGGCTGGTGGTGACCAAACTGGACGGCTCGGCCCGTGGCGGCATTGTGGTGGCGCTGGCCGATGGGTTCGGCCTGCCGGTGCATGCTGTGGGCGTGGGCGAACAGGTAGAAGATCTGCGGCCTTTTTCGGCTGTAGACTACGCGCGCGGGCTGGTTGGCCTGCCCGCAACGGAGTAACTGGCGGGGTGGCGCATATGCCGCGGGGCAATATTTTGGACCACAAGCCTGCTAAGGTTTCTTGACAGGATATGGTAGCCCCGTTAGCAAGCGCCTGCACCCCCTGTGGAGGTGCGAAGTATGGGCGAGGGAAAAGACGATTCCTTTAACGCCAGATTGCAGTCGGCAGAGCGCCGCTACGGTCTGGTCAAGGAGGAAAAACCACCGCTAGACGCCAGTGTGGAGGCCGACAGGTCGCTCGCGGCGATAGCGTTCAGAGCCGGGACAGAAATGCTCGCGGGGCTGATTGTGGGAGTTGCCATCGGGTGGGGGCTGGATCACTGGCTCCATACACGGGCGTTATTCCTTGTCATCTTTGCACTTTTGGGTGGTAGCGCCGGAATGCTGAATGTTTGGCGTCTGGTCAGGACGATGGACGTAAAGTAAGAAGCTGAGGCCCGACACGCGATTCGGGCAGGTCTAGGAGAGCGGTTGTGGCGGGCGGTTCCAGCATTAACGTACTTGAACAGTTTGAGCTCCACCCCGTTCTTGGCGGGCTGGGCGAGGCTCTGCGCTTCAGCCAGTCACCGCTGTACATGATCGCGGCTGTCTGCCTTGTTCTTGCGTTCCTGTACTTTGGCATGCGCCCCGCAGCGGTTGTGCCCGGTCGGCTTCAGGCCGCAGCCGAGGTCTGCTACGAATTCATTCACAACATGGCCGTGGATACGATCGGGCCGGAAGGTGCAGCCTTCTTCCCGTTCATTTTCACCCTGTTCTTCTTCATTCTGGCGGGGAACTACATCGGGCTTCTGCCGTTCTCCTTCACTTTCACCAGCCATATTGCTGTCACCTTCGCCATGGCGTTCATGGTGTTCCTGCTGACGGTTGTGGTCTCGCTCAAGGTGCAGGGTCTGCGGTTTTTCGCACACTTCATGCCAGATGGCGCCAGCCCCTTTCTGGCGCCGCTGCTGATCCCGATCGAGATTCTCTCGTTCCTCTCCCGCCCCGTGAGCCTGTCTATCCGACTGTTCGCCAACATGGTGGCCGGGCACGTCATGTTCGATATTTTCGCAAGCTTCGTTATCATGCTCGCCGGTTTTGGCGTGGTGGGTGACGTGTTTGCGATCGGGCCCATCGCCATTAACGTGGCGCTTATGGCTCTTGAGTTGCTTGTTGGGGTATTGCAGGCCTATGTGTTTGCCATCCTGACGTGCATCTACCTGCGGGAGGCCGTGGCTCACTGAGCTGCTTTGCCCGTTTCGTTTGAAACTGTCTTGAAACAAGGAAGTGACTGATATGGACATCGCTGCAGCCCGGGAAATCGGTGCAGGTATCGCCGTTATCGCCCTCGCCGGCGTTGGTATCGGCCTCGGCAACATCTTCTCCACGCTGGTCAGCAGCATTGCCCGTAACCCGGCGGCTCGCCCGCACGTGTTCGGTCTGGGCATGCTCGGCTTCGCACTGACAGAAGCTATCGCCCTGTTCGCGCTGCTGATCGCATTCCTGATCCTCTTCGTCTGAGATCGGGAAAAACAAGAGGAGACATTCCTGTGGGTGTGATTACGAAGACAGTTCGTGCCGGACTGCTTGCAACGGTCTGCGGCGTTTCTTTGCTGGCCGTTTCGGCACCTGGTGCATACGCCACGGGAATGCCTCAGCTTGACTTTGCCAACCCGCTGGTGACCGGTCAGGTCATGTGGGGGGCAATTATTTTCTTCGTCTTCTATCTTGTTCTCAGCAAGGCTATGCTGCCGGGTGTTGCCCGCGTTCTGCATGACCGTAGCCAGCGTATTACAGGTGACCTTGAGGTCGCCCGGTCCGCTAAACAGGATGCTGACAAGGCCGTAGCCGAACTCCAGCAGGCCCGCAAAGATGCCATGGCAGAAGCCCAGGCGCATCTTCAGAAGGTTCTGGACGAGGAACATCGTGCGGCTGACCAGCAGATGCAGGAAATTAACGCACGTCTGGCTTCCGAAATTGCGGATGCCGAAAAGAACGTTGCGGCAGAAAAAGCGCGGGCCTTGAGCGCGCTTAAAGAAATTGCGGCCGATACCACGCAGGCGCTGGTCCAGCGGCTGACGGGTGTTGTGCCAGACGCCCAGCTTGTTGCCCGGAATGTTGAAAGCGCATCAGCGCACCGCAGCATTATCTGATCCGTTCTCAGGGGAATTTTGGTCATGACTGACATTTTTCATGTGGCGGGTTTTTGGGTCGCTGTCTCGTTTGTCCTGTTCTTTGTGCTGGCAGGTAAAAAGCTGTGGGCGCCTATTGCGACCCTGCTGGACAACCGCGCCAACCTGATCCGTGAGGAACTGGACGAGGCAGCCCGCCTGCGCCGCGAAGCCGAGCAGATGCTCGAGGACGCAACGCGTGAGCGCGAACAGGCTCTGGCGGAAGCCAAGTCCCTTATCGAGCAGTCCCGCGTCAAGGCGGATGAGATGGCCAAACAGGCCCGTGCCGAAGCAGAGGCCGCCGTGCGCCGCCACGAGCAGATGGCGCGTGACCGGATTGCCGCTGTTGAGCGCGCTGCGGTCAAGGAAGTGCGCCAGCTTGCCATTGATGTGGCTGTTAACGCTGCGCACAGCATTATCCCCCAGACCATTGATGCACAAAAAGCCTCTGCTCTGGTTGATCAGGCTCTGGTTGACCTGCCTGCCGCTTTCTCCCGTCAGGCAGCCTAGTCTCATCTCCCTTCAGGGATCATATGTATGACACACACGGTGCAAACCTCTGTGTCGCAGGCAAACGATGTTCAGCCCGTGCTGAGCATCGTTATTGCTGTTCTGGACGAGCAGGATAACCTGCCACAGGTCTGCCGCGAACTGGCAGAAGCCTGCGCAAGCCTCCCTCCCTCCGAGGTGGTGTTTGTCAATGATGGTAGCCGGGACAACACGGTGGCCGTGCTGCGCCAGCTTAGGCAGGACTGCCTGCCCAACCTGCGTATTCTCTCCCATGATCGGTGCCTGGGTAAATCCGCAGGACTGCGGACCGGCATTACAGCCGCCAGAGGCCAGTGGGTCGCCACCATAGATGGTGATGGGCAGGATGACCCGCGTGAGCTGGTTGGCCTGCTTGCACTGGCGCGCTCGGCCAACGGTACGCCCCCGCTGGTGGTTGGGGTGCGCGCCAGACGCAAGGATGGCTGGTCGCGCCGTTTTGCCACGCGCTTTGCCAATGGCCTGCGCCAGCGGCTCCTGCAGGACCACTGCCCGGATACGGGTGCTCCGATCAAGATTTTCCGGCGTGAGGATTTTTTGCGCCTGCCGCAGTTTGAGGGGCTGCACCGGTTCCTGCCCGCCCTGTTTGCCTCTTATGGCGTGCCCTTGCTGTGCCACCCGGTTTCGCACCGTGCGCGGCTGCATGGGCAGTCCAAATACACCAACTTTAACCGCGCCGTGGTTGGGGTGCGGGACCTGCTGGGGGTCATGTGGCTGCGCAACCGCACCCGCCTGCCCAGAACGGTTGATGAATGCTAGGGACCAGTCGCGGCACCCGCACGCTGCCATGGCGTGTGCTGCTGCTGATTGCTCTGGCGGCTTTTGTGCTGTTCCTGCCCGGCCGTATGAGCACCCCCCCGTTTGACCGGGACGAACCGCGTTATATGGAAGCATCGGCCCAGATGCTGGAGACGCATAATTACATAGACGTGCGTTTTCAGGACAAGCCGCGCTACCTTCAGCCTGCGGGTATTTACTGGCTGGAGTCTCTGGCCGTTAAGGCCGTGGGCATGGAGCATGCCCGCACCGTGTGGCCGTACCGCATTCCCTCCCTGCTGGCCATGACAGCGGCCGTTGTGCTGACAGCCGTTATGGGGGCCAGCCTGTTTGGCCCCATGGCGGGGGTTGGGGCAGCGGTGCTGCTGATGGCCTCGGTGCTGGTGGCGGCGGAAAGCCGTATGGCCACCATAGATTCGTGCCTGCTGCTGAGCGTGCTGGTAGCCCAGTTTGCCCTCGTACGGGCGCTGACTGACCGCGAGGCGGGGCGGGTAACGCCTGCCAGCACGGCGCTCCTGTTCTGGGGGGCTGTGGGTTGCGGGCTTATGCTCAAAGGCCCGGTGGTGCTCATCCCCTCCCTCGCCACGCCGTTGGTGTTGGGCTGGGTGGAGCGCAACCTTGACCTGTGGCGCAGGCTGCGCCCGTCCTGGGGCTGGCTGGTGGCGGCCGCTGTGGTGCTGCCGTGGTGCATTGTCATTGGGGTGGTCAGCCACGGGGAGTTTTTTCGTCGCTCGGTGGGGGTGAATTTTCTGGGCAAGGTGGCATCCGGGCAGGAGGCGCACGGCCTGCCGCCGGGCTACCATCTGGTGGTGTTTGTGCTGGCCTTCTGGCCCGGCTCTTACTTTGCCGCCAGCGTGCTGCCACAGGTCTGGCGCGAGCGGCGCACCCTGCCGGTGCGCTACCTGCTGTGCTGGATTGTGCCGCACTGGGTGGTGTTTGAAAGCATTGCCACCAAGCTGCCCCATTACGTGCTGCCGACCTACCCGGCCATAGCCATGCTCACCGCAGGTCTGCTCGCGCAGAGTGGGGTGTTGTGGCGCAATGGCCCCCGGGTGCGCTGGGGGCGGGTGCTGCTGGGTGTGTATGCCATGCTGTGGGGTCTTGTAGGCTGTGCGCTGGCGGTTGCGGGGCCGGTGCTGTTGTGGCGGCTGGAGCACCAGTTCAGTATTCCTGCCGTGGTGCTGGCGGGCGGTGTGCTGCCGCTGGTTGGCCTTGCCATGTGGCAGATATGGCGGGCGGAGCTGTGTTACGCCGCCCTGAGCAGCGCTGTTGCGGCGGCATTGTTATATGTGGGGCTGTTTACGGTTGTGGTGCCGCGTTTGCAGAGCATATGGCTCGCACCCCGGCTGGTGGAACTGGTGCAGGCACACAAGCCCTGCGCACAGACACAGGTGTATTCCGTCTCTTTTTCCGAGCCTAGTCTGGTGTTCCTGATCGGGGGCAAGGTGGTGCTGCAAGGTGTGGCACAGGCGGCCCAAGCCATGCGCGAACACCCGGCCTGCACAGCCGCTCTGGTGGATGTGCGCGAGCGTAAGGCATTCATGGAGGCATTGGGGGCGGATGCGTCAAAGGCGCGCAGCCGTGGCACGGTCGCCGGGCTGAACTATTCCAACGGCCATGCCATGGCGATCAGCCTTTATACGCTCGACAGCCCGGTGGCGGATTCCGCACACTAAGGGCAGTGGGGCGCATCTGCCCCGCGCTCTGGCTGCAAAAAAATCTGCCGTATCCTGCCCCTATTGCCTGACGTGACACCCGTATGGCCCGGTACCATCGGTTGGAGCAGGGAGTGGCCACGCAGACAAATGGGCTGGACTAGGCAATGCGCCTATGGCGATGCAGTGCCGTAAAAATCATGACAATTTAGGGAAAAAAAGTGGTGCCCGCTGACGGATTCGAACCATCGGCCCCATCATTACGAATGATGTGCTCTACCAACTGAGCTAAGCGGGCACAGAGTGTGTGCGGAAGGCTGGTTATCATGATGCCTGCGGGCATGCAACACCCAATGCGGGGTAAAAGGCGCTTAACGCCGGTTGTAAGGTATTTTACAGGGCATTTTGGCACGGTTTTGCACAAGAATTGTGGAGCCGTGGGGGGCAGGCGGGGGGCTGGCCGCACTGGCCCGGGTGGTGTGCGTTGGGGGTGTGCCGGGTGTTATGCTTGGTCTGTGTGGGTGCATGTGGCGGGGGCCGGGCTACAAAGGCGCTGCACGCAGGTCTGTATGGCAGGGGTGGCATACTGTTTTTTCAGTTACAGTGCGGGCGGTTGGTATTAAGAACATAGGGTGATGAACGTAACGCAAGTCATGGCCCTGTTGCAGGAGGCCCTGTTCCCCGGACAGAATGTGCCTGTGGATGAGGAGCAACACGTCCGGCTTTTGCGCGGAGTGGTGGAGTGTCCGTGTTGCGGGCATTACCAGATTCTGCCCGAGCTTGCGCCGGGTACGCAGGCACGCTGCTGCCGGTGTAACCAGTTGCTGGACCGGCGCAACCGCACATCCCCCATTGCCACACCGCTGGCGTTCTGCATCAGCTCGGCGGCCCTTTATCTGGCCATGCTGGCCTCTACCCTTATGATGCTCGACCTGTATGGCCGCCAGCGTACGGTCAATATCCTGACCGGCCCGATCGAACTGCTGCATGAGGGCTGGGGCGAGGTAGGGGTACTGGTGGCCATTGCCACCATTATTGTGCCGGGGCTGGTTATCGGCATGATGCTGTCCATTCTGGTGGGGGCCTTGCAGCCTAGGCTGCCCTTCTGGGTGCCGCATCTGCTCAAATGGTACGAACGCCTGCGCCCGTGGTCCATGGTGGAGGTGTATATTCTGGGCGTGTTTGTGGCCTACACCAAACTGTCCGATCTGGCTTATGTGCAGATCGGGGCTGCGGTGTTTCTGGTCTCGGGGCTCATGCTCACCATGTCCGCCACCGATGCCACGCTGGATACGGAGCTGATCTGGGACCGCAGGCAGACTGACCACAGCCTGCGCCGCATGGATAACAGGCGCGTCCGCCTGACGTGCGAGAGTGTGGAGAGCACCGCCACCTTGCCCCCGCCCTCGCACATGGCCTCCTGCCTGTCCTGTGGTGTGGTGCTGGCGTTTGGGGAGGCCATGCCCGCGACTGATGCGCTGGGGTTCTGCCCCAGGTGTGGCCATGTGGTGCGCCGCCGCAAACCCAATGGCCGTATGCGCGCACTGGCTCTGCTTATTTCGGCCGTGGTGTTTTACCTGCCAGCCAATATCTACCCGGTCATGACCGTGATCCGGCTTGGGGGTGGCTCGGGGCACACTATTATAGAGGGCGCTGTAGAACTGTGGCAGGACGGTATGATCCCGCTCTCCCTGCTGGTGCTGTTTGCCAGTGTAACGGTGCCTGTGCTCAAAATTTTCGGGCTTTTGTTCATGCTGTTCACCACATGGCGGCACTCCGCACGCTGGCTGGTGGGCCGCACCAAGCTTTACCGCGTGATCGATGTGATTGGCCGGTGGTCCATGATTGATGTGTTCATGGTTTCCATTCTGGTGGCCATGGTCCGTTTTAACAGTATGGCCAGCATTACGGCCAACGGGGGCATGGTCTGCTTTGCCGCCGTTGTGGTGCTGACCATTTTTGCCGTGCATGCATTTGACCCCCGCGTCATGTGGGATGGGGTGGGGGATAATGACACACAGGATGATTGCGGCCTTGCCGGTGGGGGAGCGCTCCCCCCCGCGCAGCAGACCGCCGCGTATTTGAACAATATGGAGCCGGACAGGGCGTGAACGACAGGCACAAGTCTTCAGGGCATGGTGAACGTGACAACCAGGATGCGCTGGTGCGCAGGATCCGGTTTTCCATCATATGGGTTATTCCCATTGTTTCGGTACTGATTGCGGGCTTTCTGGTCTGGCGCAGTTTTTTGGATAACGGGCCGGAAATTACCGTTATTTTTGATACCGCCGATGGCCTGACCAGTGGGCAGACACAGGTCAAGAACAAATCCGTGGTGCTGGGGACGGTGGAGAACATCTCCCTCACCCCCGACCTGCGGCATGTGCGCGTGCAGATCCGCATGAACAAGGGCACCAACGACATGCTGACCGAGAAGGCCCGGTTCTGGGTGGTGCGCCCGCGCATTAACGGGGCCAGCATTACCGGGCTGGAAACGCTCATGTCGGGTGCGTATATCGCCTTTGATCCGGGGCTGGACGCCAGTGGCCAGACATCCGGCCAGCATGTGGACCGGTTCGAGGGGCTGGAAGCACCGCCGGGCATGCGCTCGGACCAGCCGGGGCAGACCTACACGCTGGTGGCCAACAACATTGGCTCCATCGGGCAGGGGGCTCCCGTATTCTTCCGCGATGTGGATGTGGGGGAAGTGCTGGGCTACACCATGCCGCCGGGCGGGCGCGGGCCGGTGCTGATCCAGATTTTTGTCAAGGAACCCTATGACCATTACCTGAGTGGCAGCACACGGTTCTGGAATGTTTCCGGCGTTAAGGTGGGGTTTGGCGCAGGTGGGCTTAAGGTGCAGTTGCAGTCGTTGCAGGCCCTGTTCTCTGGCGGGGTGGCGTTTGGCCTGCCCCCGCTGGAGGAAGGCAAAGCCCAGCGCGAGCCCCCGATGGCCGCCGCCAACACCGTGTTCAAACTCTATGACAGCGAGGAGGACGCCCAGAACGCGGGCTACCATGAGCGTGTGCCGCTGGCCACGTACATGACCTCCTCCGTCAAGGGGCTGGCGCCGGGTGCTGTTGTCAGCATGTTTGGCATTCAGGTCGGGAACGTGACGAGTGTGAAGCTGGACATGACCTCCACCCCCGGCCACCCGCGCGTGCGCATTGGCATGGAAATCCAGCCAGAGCGCGTCATTACCTCCAAGGAACTGTCGCATGAGGAGGTCACGGACATGCTGCGCACGCTGGTGGCCAACGGCCTGCGTGCCTCCACCGACAGCGCAAGCCTGCTGACGGGCGAGGGCCTGATCTCGCTCAACTTTGTCAAGAACGCGGGCAAGGCGACCATCAGCATGGAAGGCTCAACCCTTGTCATCCCCGGTCAGCCGGGGGGGATGTCGGGGATTATGGAGTCCGTTTCCACCCTGACCGACCGTCTGGCGGCCATGCCGTTTGAGCAGATTGGCACCAACGCCAACAGCCTGCTCGCCCATGCGGACGAGACGCTGAACAGCCCCGATGTCAAACAGGCGCTGGTCAGCCTGCGCGTGTCCATGCAGCATGTGCAGGCACTCACGCAGGACCTGCAGAAGGGCCTTGGCCCGCTCAGCCAGCGCCTGCCCGCCATGGCGGAGCAGCTGGACCAGATGCTCCACAACGCCAACCGCCTGCTGGCCAGCTATGGTGGCAACAGCGACTTCAAGCGCAATTTGCAGGCCATGGTCATCCAGCTTGGGCAGACCGCGCGCTCGCTGCGCTTTTTGTCCGATTTCCTGACCAACCACCCCTCTGCGCTCATCTCGGGACGATAAGATCATGGCTCGCGTTAAACCTTACGGACTGGCTGGGGCTGGTCTTTCCCGCCGCAATGTTCTGGCTGGTGGGGCCTCGCTTGGGCTTCTGGCGGTCACGCTTGCGGGCTGCGCCAACGCGGGGGCTGCGCTGTACACGCTGGCCGTTGTGCCGGGGCAGCCGCTGGCAGGGGGGCCACGTTATGTGGAGGTCCGCCTGCCCAGCATTGCCTCCGGCCTTGACCGCGACCGGATTGTCATAGCCGACAGCGGCTACCGGCTGAGTGTGTCCAGCGCGGATGCATGGAGCGATTCCCTTGCCGCCCAGATTGGCCACGCGCTGGCGGGTGATCTGGCCCAGCGCCTGCCCGGCACAGGCGTGTTTGTGGAAAATGACGCCGCCGCCGCCGACCCGCAGGCTTATGTGGAGCTTTCGGTCAGTCGCTTTTCCACCGGGCCTTCGGGCCATGTGGAGCTGGATGCCATGCTCTCTGTCCAGCCTGCTGCGGCAGGCGCACCCTACGGGCAGGGCACGCTCCAGCGTGTCAGCCTGAGTGGTGGCCCCGGTGGGAACACCATGGCCATGGTGCAGGGGCTGAGCCAGTTGCTTGGCCAGCTGGCAGATGTGGCGGCGGTGCAACTCCGCCTGCTCCCGCCTGATACACCCAGTGCCGCCACACCCCCAGTAGCACCGCAAGGTGGGGCAACCCCGGCACGGAGGCCGTAACAGGCCAGACGTGAGCGCGCTCTTTTGCACCAGCCCCTGCACATACGTGCGGGGGCTTTTTTTTGGTGATGGCTTTTTTTTGTTATTGCACTACGCTCGCCCCGTTTCTCATCACACGGGAGAGGTCCCATGGCGGATATTACAGGTAAGGTGGCGCTGGTTACGGGCGGTGGTCAGGGTATTGGCCGTGGCATTGCCCTGCGTCTGGCCAAGGATGGCGCGGACATAGCTCTGGTGGACATCCGTGAGGATCGTCTGGCCGGTGTTGTCAAGGAAGTGGAAGCACTGGGCCGCAAGGCCACCAGTTTTATAGCCGACATTGGCGACCGCGCGCAGGTGGCCGCCGCCATTGACCATGCGGAATCCACGCTGGGCAGTTTTGACATTATGGTCAACAACGCAGGCATTGCCCAGATCAAGCCGCTGGCGGATGTGACGCCGGAGGAAGTCCAGCGCATTTACCGTATTAACGTGGAAGGCACCCTGTGGGGCATCCAGCTTGCCGCTGCCAAGTTTATTGCGCGCAAAGGCCGGGGCAAGATTATTAACGCCTGCTCCATTGCCGGGCACGAGGGTTACGCCATGCTGGGGGTTTATTCCTCCACCAAGTTCGCAGTGCGCGGGCTGACGCAGGCCGCAGCCAAGGAATACGCCTGCCACGGCATTACCGTAAACGCCTACTGCCCCGGTGTTGTGGGGACGGATATGTGGGTGGAAATTGACAAGGAATTTGCCAAGCTGACGGGCGCTCCCGTGGGTGAGACCTACAAGAAGTTTGTGGACGGCATTGCCCTTGGCCGTGCGGAAACACCCGATGACGTGGCCAATCTTGTCTCGTGGTTTGCTGGCCCCGATTCCGACTACGTAACTGGCCAGTCGATCCTGATTGATGGCGGCATGGTGTACCGCTAAGGGCGGCCCATACGACCATGCGTATAAAAAACCCCGCCAGAGTGTGCCTCTGGCGGGGTTTTTCTGTTCATGGCCCTTAGGGGCACTATGGCTTAGGCGGCACCGGGGCCGTATTCGGCATCGTGGTCCACAAGAGCTATGGGGTACTCGCCGGTAAAGCAGGCATCGCAATAGGTGGAGCGGCTGGCGCTGCGGCTCTCATGCCCCATGGCGCGGTACAGCCCGTCGAGCGAGATAAAGGCCAGACTGTCCACACCAATCAGCTCGGCCATTTTTTTCAGGTCGTTCTGGGCGGCCAGCAGCTTGCTGCGTTCTGGTGTGTCGATCCCGTAGAAGCACGAATGCTTGGTGGGGGGGGAGGAG
Organism: Acetobacter okinawensis; assembly: GCF_002153655.1. GTDB lineage: Bacteria > Pseudomonadota > Alphaproteobacteria > Acetobacterales > Acetobacteraceae > Acetobacter > Acetobacter okinawensis_A. Next base: position 84,348 of record NZ_JOPJ01000017.1, on the reverse strand, counting down.
ATGCGCATATGCACCTCCCGCGCCCCGGCCGCACGCACCATGTCCACGATCTTACGCGAGGTGGTGCCACGCACAATGGAGTCGTCCACCAGCACAACCCGCTTGCCGTCCAGAATGGGGCGGTTGGGCGAGTGCTTCATCTTCACGCCCAAGTGGCGGATCTGGTCGGTGGGTTCAATAAAGGTGCGGCCCACGTAGTGGTTGCGGATAATGCCCAACTCAAACGGAATGCCGCTGGCCTCCGCATAGCCAATGGCCGAGGGTACGCCCGAGTCGGGTACGGGCACGACCACATCGGCCTCGACCCCGCTTTCGTTTGCGAGTTCGCGCCCGATTTCCTTGCGCACGTTATAGACCGGCAGCCCTTCGAGCACCGAATCCGGGCGGGCGAAGTAGATGTATTCAAACACACAGAAGTGGGGCTTCGTGTCCCCGAACGGGCGCAGGGAGCGCACACCGCTGTCGTTGATGACAACAAGCTCGCCCGGCTCCACATCCCGCACGAATTCCGCGCCAATAATGTCCAGCCCACATGTTTCGGACGCCAGAACCCAGGACCCGTCCTTGCCGCCTTCACCGGGCAGCCTGCCCAGCACCAGCGGGCGCACGCCCATGGGGTCACGCACGCCGATCAGCGCATCTTGCGAGAGCACGACAAGCGAATACGCCCCCGTAACCCGCTTGAGCGCATCAATCAGCCGGTCTTCCACCGTGGCGTAGAGCGATATGGCAATCAGGTGCACGAACACTTCGGTGTCCGTGGTGGACTGGAACAGGCAGCCACGGCGGATCAGCTCGCGGCGCAGCGTGTCTGCGTTGGTCAGGTTGCCGTTATGGGCCACGGCCAGACCGCCAAAGGCGAACTCGGCAAACAGGGGCTGCACGTTGCGCAGCAGCGTGGCCCCGGTTGTGGCGTAGCGGTTGTGGCCAATGGCACGGGTGCCCTGCAATGTGGCCATCACGCGCGAGTCACTGAACACGTCGCCCACAAGCCCCAGCCCACGGTGGGAGTGGAAGCGGCTGTCCTGCGGGTCAAAGGAGACAATACCCGCTGCCTCCTGCCCACGGTGCTGGAGGGCGTGCAGGCCAAGGGTTGTCAGCGTTGCCGCGTCCTTGGCGTTCCATATGCCAAAGACGGCACATTCCTCTTGCAGGTGGTCCTCGTCCGCACGGACAGGATCGGGGAGGGAAACGGGCAACGTGGAATGGGGGTGCATAAGCGCGCAGGGCCTCCGCAAATGGCTGATACTGGCCGTATGGGGATTACAAGGTGGCGTCATGACCTGTTGGACGCTTTGGCGCAACCCCTTTTGAATCAAATTCCGCCAGATAAGGGTGGATATAGGTTGCGGCAGCCCGAATATAAGGGGTCAATCGTCCATTCGCCTCTATGGCCTCCATGTCCGAAGGCTCCAGCAGCCATTGCCCGGCCATAAACAGCAGCACAACCACACAGCCCCCGCGCACCAGCCCGAACAGCCCGCCCAGTGTGCGGTCCAGCCCGTCCAGCGGGGTGGCGCGCACCAGCCGCACCACAGCAGCCGCCAGCAGATACCCTGCGACCAGAAAAAACAGCAGAACCACGGCAAAGCTTGCCAGTTGCAGCACCGTGGGGGAGTGGATGAAGCGCGCCAGCCACGGCACAGGCACCGCATGGAAGCGAAAAGCGAGCACAAACGCCACAACCCAGCTCAGCAGGCCCAGCGCAAGCTGCGTAAACCCCCGCCACAGCCCATGCAGGGTGGACAGGGCCAGAATGGTCAGGGAAATTGCGTCTATGGCTGCCATGGGCGCAGGTTTACAGGCCCCGAGGGGGTGCGGAAAAGAGGGAAAAATACATAAGGGGCACCAGCTTGCGCGCCCTAGGGCAGTTTGCTGGTGGTAACGCGCCACGGCCGGTCGGGCCTGCCATTTTTTTTGCCGCGGTGGGGGGGCTGGTTCAGCTTGTGCAACAGGTCAGAGACCTCTACCCGGCGCAAAAGCTCGGTCCACACGTCTGCTTCCTCCACCCCGTCCTGTAGCCACATGCTGTGCAGGCTTTGCAGGAACAGCGCACTCTGGAGCACCAGCTCGTCCCGCTGGCCTGCAATAAAGGCCGTTGTGCAACTGGTCGCATGCTGGCCCACCTGCACGTATAGTTCCCTGCGTTGCAGGGTAAGGGGCGGAACCGGTTGCGGGCGGGAATAGACCATTATGGGATGATGCGCCGCACCATCCCAACAGGTCAATGCCTGCGCGCCTTAGATTGTGAAATATTTGGCATGCCTGTTCAGCACCACAAGGGCGGAGGTGGACTGCTCGGGGTGGAGCTGGTCCCCATCGGTCAGGGACACGCCAATACGCCCTGCATCCAGCAGGGAGAGGATGCTGCTCTGCTCCTCCAGCCGGGGGCAGGCGGGGTAGCCGAACGAATAGCGCGAGCCACGGTAGCCCTGCTGGAGCAGGTCCTCCATGTTGCGCGGGTCCTCGGCTGCAAAGCCCAGCTCCGCGCGGATGCGCTTGTGGGTGTATTCGGCCATGGCCTCGGCCATTTCTACCGACAGACCATGCAGGTAGAGGTAGTCCTGATAACGGTTTTCTTCAAACCAGTCGCGGGCAATGTCGGAGGCTTTCTGCCCCACGGTCACAACCTGAAGGCCCACAACGTCACGCTCGGGGTCGTTGATGTCGCGCACAAAGTCGGCAATGCACTCGCCATCCGCACGGGGCTGGCGGGGCAGGGCAAAGCGGGCGGCCTCGGTTATGCCGTCGGGTTCAAACAGCACCAGATCGTTGCCATCGCCTGCGGCCTTCCAGTAGCCGTAGCAGGCCTGTGGCTTGAGAATCTGCTCGTCTGCGGCAAGTTTGAGCATGCGGTGCAGAATGGGCCGCAGCTCCTGCCGCGCCCAGACCAGAAACTCGTCCAAAGAGCGGCCCTGCTTACGGAAACCCCACTGGAACTGGTAGAGCGCGCGCTCGTTAAGGAACGGCAGAACCGCCTCTGGCGTGGCTTCGAGCACCCGCGCACCCCAGAACGGGGGGCTAAGGCGGGGTTCACCCGCGTTGATCCGCGCACGGCGGGCGGCAACTTCGGCCTTGTCCACGGGGGCGTAGCCGCGTGTTTCCGCGCTTTCGGGGGTGCGGGCGTTCTTGCGGGTGGCCTTGCCCTCACGCCGCTTCTGTATGGCGGCCAGGTAGCCGTCAAAGCCTTTCTGGGCGATCTGGTCCATTAAGGTCAGGCCATCAAACGCATCCCGCGCATAGGCCACGCGCCCGCCATCCCCGTAGGCGGCTACGCAGTCTTCTTCCACGTAGTTGCGGGTCAGGGCGGCACCGCCGAGCAGGACGGGGGTATCCAGCCCCGCGCGGGCGATTTCCTCAAGGTTTTCGCGCATGATCACGGTGGATTTGACCAGCAGGCCCGACATGCCAATGGCGTCGGCTTTTTCCTTACGGGCGGCCTCGATCATGTCGGCCACAGGCACCTTGATGCCAAGGTTGACCACGCGGTAGCCGTTGTTGGTCAGGATAATGTCCACAAGGTTTTTGCCGATGTCGTGGACATCGCCCTTGACGGTGGCAAGCACGATTGTGCCGCGCTGCTGGCCCTCGGCCCGCTCCATGTGCGGCTCCAGCCACGCCACGGCGGCCTTCATGGTCTCAGCCGACTGCAACACAAAGGGAAGCTGCATTTTGCCTGCGCCAAACAGCTCGCCCACCACCTTCATGCCGTCAAGCAGTACGGTGTTGATGATGTCCAGCGGGGCCATGGTCTGCATGGCTTCGGCAAGGTCGGCTTCCAGCCCCTTGCGGTCACCATCGACAATGCGGTCCTTCAGGCGTTCTTCTGCTGTTTCGGCCTGCTTGCGCTTGACGGCCTCGGACGCCTTGCGGTCTGCAAACAGAGCGAGCAGGGCCTGCAGGGGGTCGTAGTCCTCTGTCCTGCGGTCAAAGATCAGGTCTTCGGCGACCTTCACCTCCTCCGGAGCGATCAGGTGCAGCGGGCGGATTTTGGAGACATGGACAATGGCCGCCGTCATGCCCGCCTTGACCGCAAGGTCAAGATAGACCGAGTTCAGCACCGCGCGGGCGGCGGGGTTCAGCCCGAAGGAGATGTTGGACAGGCCCAGCACGATCTGGATATCGGGGAAGGCATCGCGGATCATGCGAATACCCTCCAGCGTCCACTGGCCCAGCTTGCGGTCGTCCTCCGCTCCGGTGGCGATGGTGAACGTCAGCGGGTCGATCATCAGGTCCGACTGGGGCAGGCCGTATTTGGTGCACGCAAACTCCACCAGACGGGCGGCAATACGCAGCTTGTCCTCGGGCTTGCGGGCCATGCCCACTTCATCAATGGTCAGGGCGACAACGGCGGCGCCAAACTTGCGCGCCAGCACCATGCGGTCGGATGCCGGGCCTTCTCCATCTTCAAAGTTGATGGAGTTGATGATCGGCTTGCCGCCATGCAGCTTGAGGGCGGCCTCGATGACCGGGGTTTCGGTCGAGTCAATGACCAGCGGCGCATTGACCGAGGAGGTAAAGCGCCGGATGACCTCGTCCATTTCCGCCCGCTCGTTGCGGCCGACAAAGGCGGTGCAGACGTCCAGCGCGTTTGAGCCTTCACGCAGTTGGTCGCGCCCTACGGTTACGCAGCCGTCCCAGTCGTGTGCTTCCTGCAGTTCGCGCCATTTTTTGGAGCCGTTGGCGTTGCAGCGCTCGCCAATGGAAAAATACGCGTTTTCCTGCCGCAGTGGCACCTGCGAATACAGGCTGGCGACAGAGGGTACCCATACAGCCGTGCGGGCCACGGGGGCCGGGCGGTGGCGGCCTGTGGCCTCCGCACGGCGGCGCAGCATGGCGTCGAGGGCTGCAATATGGGGGGTGGAGGTGCCACAGCACCCGCCGGTCATGTTGATGCCGTCTTCTTGCACAAAGCGCTCGACCCATGTGGCCATATCCGCAGGGCTGAGCGGGTAGTGCGTCTTGCCGTCCACCAGCTCAGGCAGGCCCGCGTTGGGCAGGACGGAAATCAGGCGGGGCCAGTTTTCGGCCAGCCAGCGCACATGCTCTGCCATTTCCTGCGGGCCGGTGGCGCAGTTCAGGCCGATCAGGTCCACATCCAGCGCGTTAATGACCGTGGCGGCCGCCGCAATGTCCGGCCCGACCAGCAGCGTGCCGGTGGTTTCCACCGTGACCTGCACAAAAATGGGGAGTGTGACGCCCGCCTCGGCCCGGGCCAGTTTGACGCCGTTGACGGCGGCCTTGATCTGGAGCGTGTCCTGGCAGGTCTCAATCAGCACCGCGTCCACGCCGCCTTCAATCAGGCCGCGGGTCTGCTCGGCAAGGGCTGCCTCCAGACTGTCGTAGTCAATATTGCCCAGAGAGGGCAGCTTGGTGCCCGGCCCCATGGAGCCCAGCACGTAGCGGTGGCGGCCATCGGCAAAGCTGTCCGCAGCCTCACGCGCCAGTATGGCGGAGGCCCGGTTGATCTCACGCGTGCGGTCGGTCAGCCCGAATTCGCCCAGTGTAATGGGGGAGGCGCCAAAGGTGTTGGTCTCCACCATGTCGGCCCCGGCCTCAAAATACCCACGATGGATCTCGCGGATCAGTTCGGGGCGTGACAGGGTCAGCACTTCGGTGCAGTTTTCCTGTCCCCAGTAATCGCGCTGGACATCAAGGTCGAGCATCTGGATGCGGGACCCCATTCCTCCATCGCAGAGCAGAACCTGTTCACGCAGAGCATCAAGAAGCGGCAGACGAGAAGACATGACAGCACAGAACCGAAGTGGTGGGGAGGAGGGGTCTCAGCCGCGTGAGCGGGCCGAAACCACATCCTTATTCCAGACCGAGGCAGCACTGTCCACCTGCATGCGTGTTCCACCGCGCATACAGGGGGGGCGCGTGCCGCTTTTTGTACGCGCTCATCCGCCGCAGGGGCAGGTCTGGCGGGGCCGTGGCGGCGTGGTGTTTGCGGGCGTGACCCCTACGCCAGAGCAGGCTCAGGGCTGGGCCTGTGTGCTGGAGTGGCATGGGAGCAAGGAGCAGGCCAGCCACGGCGGGCATTGCCTGTGCTGTGTGGGCCGTGGGGGGCTGGACCAGTTTTTGCTGACACAGGCCCAGAACCGCGTGCGCGGTGTGGGCGACCCGCTGGAGGTGATGGTGGTGGTCTGCCCCCCCGAACTGGTGAAGGCCTATGCCACGCAGCTTAAAACCTCGATCTTCCTGTCGTCCTTTTACGCGCTGTATCCATAACAGAACAGCCTGCGGGCATGGGCCAGCAGGCTGTTCGGGCGTATAGCGCGCGTGTGGACGTGGCCTTTACAGATAGTTGGCCAGTGTCATGTCCTTCATATCCGCGATCAGAATGAACGAGGCCTTGAGGCTGGCCTGCACGTTGCTGCTCTGGATAGCCACCTGTGCAATATCGGTTGTGCGGGCATCTGACAGCTGGGTTTTGAGCGCAGTCGTGGTGTTGGTCAGCAGGCTTGCGCGCGCGGTCAGCGCGTTCTGCTGCGCGCCCACGGTCGTTTCCATGTTGATCAACTGGTTGGTCGTGTTGACCAGCGATGTATGGAGTTGGTTCACAAGGTCGGAATACCCTGTGCTGGTGGAGGACATGCCGCTCATGCCCGAAATCAGCATCATATCCCGCATCAGGTCCTTGATGGGGGAGCCGGTGGAGGTGCTGCTCACGTCCGATGTGCTGCCCTGCGTGGCCACAATGCCATAGGTGCTGGACGTGCTGTCCCCCGTAATGGTGCTGGTCTGCTGGGTCTGGGCCGTGTTGAGGGAGGCCGTGCCATCTGTGGAGGACGCGGTGGAAATGGTGCTCGAAAAAATCGAGCTGTCCGCGTTCATCAGCGTGGTGGCCTGCTGCAGAATGCTGTCCATGCTTGTGCCGGATGCAAGCTGGCTGAGTGTGCTGGCGATCTGTGTGCTTGTTGTGCCGCTGGCCACGTTGGACGGGTCGTTGACCGGGGCTTGGGTGGCGTTCTGCCCGGCAAACACATAGCCCGTACCGTTGGAGGCGTTGAGCACCGTGGCAATCTGGCTGAGCGTGCTCGAAGCTTCGGTCGAGACCGAGTTGACCGTGGATGTGCTGCTGCTGCCTGTAATGCTCAGCAGGTTGGTCGCCATGCTCTGCGCGAGCGAGACAATCTGCTTAAGGGACGTGGCGGTTACGCTCAGGCTGTTCTGGGCGTTGGTGATGTTGCTCTGCCATGCCGCGACCTGCGTGATCTTGGGGGTCAGCGAAAACACGGTGGAACGGGACGTGCCAAGACCCGCAAAGGTCTCGGAGATAATACCGTTGTTTGACGTCTGCCACGAAAGGGTGGTCTGGGCGTCGCTGAGTTCTTTGACACCGGCGGAAAGAACGAGGCTTGCCGCACTTGCGCCATACTGCCCGATAGAAGTGCTCATAGTAAAGTCTCTCCCTCTATGGGCTTAGTTGATGGCGTTAAGGAGCGCGCTGAACATGGTCTGCACGGAGGAAATGATCTTGGCGTTGGCCGTATAGGCGTTTTGCAGCGCCACAATCTTGGACATTTCGGTATTCACATCCACGCCCGACACACTGGTTACCTTTGCGCTCAGCGTTGTCTGCACCGCCGTGGCGTAGGTCAGGTTGGTGCTGGCCGTGCTGATGGTGGCGCCCTGATTGGATGTCAGGGAGGTTGCCAGCGCCACAAGCCCTTGCGTTGCACTGTACCCGGTGCTCAGGCTGCTGCCCGGCCCAAGGTCGGATGTCGGGGCATCCAGACTGACCACCGTGCCGTCCGACAGGGTGGTGGAGCCGCTCACATTGCTGCTGGAGGTGCCAAAGGTGGTGCTCAGCACGTTGGTAATGGTTGTGGTGCTGCCGCTGGGCGCCAGACTGGAGGGGGTGTCCGAGTACGTGGCGTTAACGGTAATGCCACTTGCCAGATTGGTCTGCTGGCTGCTCGCCCCGGTAGCGGTGGTGGAGATCACGCTGCTGCCCGAGGAACTGGTGAACAGGGACATGCCCGCAGCCGTAAAGCGGTTGATCAGCGTTGTGGAGAACGCGTTCAGCTGCGCCTGCATGGTGGGGTAGGTTGTGTCACGCAGGGTAATGTTGGCCCCCAGCGTGCCGCTGGTCAGGTGGGACGTAATATCCGTTGAGGAGGTGTTGGTCGTCCCATCCGCCACCGTAATGCCCGCAATGGGGGAATTGGTGGGGTCACCTGCCTTATAATACATGCTGTCGGTAATGGTGGTGCTGGCCGTACCCCCATTTGTAGCCGAGAGCGGCCATGTGTTGCTGGGCAGGGTCTGGGTGTTGTCGTTCAGGCCGATCTGGTCCGGGCGGGTCGGCAGCTTGGTGCCGTCCTCGGTAGTGACAACCATGTCGCCCTTTGACGTTTCGGTAAACTTGACCCCCACTTCGGAGGAGAGGTCGTTCATCACCTGAAGGCGGCTGTTTTCAAGGTCGGCGGTATCGGAGCCAACGGCCTTGAGCGCCATGATCTGCTTGGACAGCTGGCCGATCTGCGTCAGGTTCTGGTTGATGGTGGAGACCGTGGACACAATGGTGTCTTCCGCCGTCTGCCGCTGCTGTGTGTACGTGCTGGCCAGCGTGTGGATGGTGTCGGTCAGGGAGGTGGCAGCAGTAATGACAGCGGTCTGCGCCGAGCTTTCCAGCGGGGTGGATGTCAGCGATGTCAGCGCGGTCTGCACGTTGCCCAGCGCATCGGACAGGGTGTTGGTCGAACCCGAATCCGAGGAGGTGGACCCCTGAACGGAGGCAACGGCTGCCAGCGAGTTGGAGGATGTGGTCAGGCCCGAGACCTTGGCGTTCTGGGTGTACAGCGAGGATTGCAGGTAGGGGCTGACATTGACCACCGTATGGCCAATGCGCACGCCGGTCCCCTGATTGTTTGCAACAGCCGAGGTCACGCTAGCCGATTCGGAGGCATAGCCCGTGGTGGAGGAGTTGGCGACGTTCTGGGAGACAACGGAGTACTGGTATTCGATCCCGTTCAGCCCGCTCGAGGCTATTGATAGAGCTGATCCTAGGTCCATTGTTGTCCTCGTCCGTTGGTCACGGCGTGTTTTAAAAATCTGGCAATCAATAGCAGCCAACTGGCAGCAGTTAAAGAAGTCTTACGGCGCATTGGTTTGCAGAAGGTTAACGTAATGCGCAAAATGGCCCGTGCAAAGGCGTGTCAGCTGCTCGAATCCTGCGTGATCTTGTCAATCGCGTTGGTGCGGCGGGTGGATTCGGTCTGCACAAGCTGGAAGTTCAGGTCGTAATCACGCTGGATTTCCACCATGCGTGTGGTCTCGGCAATGGCGTTGACGTTGCTGCTCTCCAGCATACCCTGCCGGATCTCCTTGCGGGGGAGCACACGCGTCTGGGTCGTGGGTTTGAGCAGGTCATTACCCTCGGGCTGGAGGGTGTTCAGGTTGTCCACCGTCATCAGGTCAATGGTGCCTACCGCGCCATCCTGCGTGGAAATGGTGCCATCGGAGGAGACGGACAGCACATCGTCCTCACGGGGGATGATGATGGGGCGCTGGAAGCGGTTGAGAACGGGGTTGCCGTTAATATCCACAATGGTGCCATCGGAGCGGCGCTGGAACTGGCCGTTGCGCGTCAGCCGCACGCCCTGCGTGGTCTGCACGGCAAAAAACCCTTCGCCGTTAATGGCAAAGTCGGTCGGGTTGCCGGTCTGGCGGAGCTGGCCCTGCCCGTGGTTCTGGTAGGTAGCGCGGTCCTGCGTATAGGCTTCCGTCCGCTCACCGGGGATACCGTGAATGTCTTTTTGTTTGACAATATAGTCCGAGAACAACTCGCGGGAGGCCTTGAAGCCCGTTGTATTGGCGTTGGCCAGATTGTTGCTGCTGACTTCAAGGTCATGCGTCAGGGCATTGATGCGGGACAAGGCGATATAGGTCGTGTTGTCCATGGGTGTCTCACTCCGGCGGGTGGGGCGGGTGCGGCGCACTGGTGCGGGCCTGCCCCGAATCTTGCGGCCCGATAACGGTTTTATGTCTGCCAAATCTATTGGATTGCCTATAATACAGCAACACCGGATGTGTGTCATACACCACAAAAGCACGCTTGATGTAGAAGTGGTAAGGAATTGGCCAGACAAAACCTCTTGCAATGGCCATGCTGTCGTCTTACCTCTTGCTGGCAATACATGGTATGGCAGTTTGCGTACGGCCATGTAAGTTCCCACCCATGCCCCCGCCACCGCACCGTTGTTGGGGAGAGCATGGCGCAAGGCACACCCGGAGGCTTGTCATCCTATGATGCGTTCCCTTGATATCGCCGCTACGGGCATGCAGGCCCAGTCGACGAACGTCGAGACAATTTCCCACAACATCGCCAACATGACGACCACGGGCTACAAGCGGCGTCGGGCGGAGTTTCAGGACCTGATCTATCAGGACATGCGCCGCGCGGGGACCATGAGCTCGGATACGGGCGACCTTGTGCCCTCTGGCGCGCAGGTGGGTCTTGGTGTGCGCACCGCCGGTATTTACCGTATTAACGAGCAGGGCACGCTGGAGCAGACCGGCAACGCGCTGGATATGGCTATTGAAGGGCGCGGCTACTTCCGTGTGACCCTGCCATCGGGCGAATACGCCTACACGCGTGACGGCACGTTCTCGCTCTCCAACGACGGGACCATTGTTACGGCGGACGGCTACCCGCTCAGCCCTGACATTTCCCTGCCCAATAATGCCGAAAACATTACCGTCGATCAGAGCGGGCAGGTGCAGTACACCCTGTCCGGGCAGACTACGGCGCAGGTGGCCGGGCAGATCCAGCTTGTCACCTTCCAGAACGAAAACGGTCTGGCCGCCATGGGGCAGAACCTGTTCACCTCCACCACCTCCTCGGGCGACCCGGTTACGGGCACGCCGCAGAGCACGGGGTTCGGGGATATCCGGCAGGGCTTTTTGGAAGAATCCGCCGTGAACGTGGTGACCGAAATTACCGACCTGATTACCGCCCAGCGCGCGTATGAAATGAACAGTAAGGTCATTACCGCTTCTGATGAAATGCTTCAGACGCTCACGAACCTGAAATAACCATGTCCCTGCGGGCGGCCTTACTGCCGGTTCTGGCTGCGGTTTTTGTGGCGTTGCAGCCTGTGGCCAGCTTTGCGGCAACCCTGCGGACGGCCACCACGGTCACATCGGACACGGTGCGCCTGTCGGACCTGTTTATGGACCTGGAGCCGGGGCAGGACCGTGTTCTGGGGCCAGCGCCGTTGCCGGGCAGCAGTTTTGTGGTTGGGGGGCGGCAGTTGCTGGCCATTGCCGACCAGTATGGCGTGGACTGGCTGGACCAGTCCGCCACGGCGCAGGTAACCGTCACACGCGCAGGCCGCGTGCTGGACCGCGACTTTTTTATCCATCTGGTCAAACAGAGCCTGCCCGATCTGGGCGAAGGCCCGGTAACAATCGAGCTGGGTGACTTCCACCCCATGACCGTTGCCGCCGATGACCCCAAGCCCGTTGTCCTGTCCGATGTGGACTGGGACCAGAAGAGTGGCCGCTTTACCGCTACGGTGTACCGCACCCACCCGCTGGGCGATATTACGCAGGACTCGTTCCTGCTGACCGGCACGGTCCATGCGGCGCAGCGTGTGCTGGTGTACACGCATGCGCTTGCTGCCGGGTCGATCATCGGGGCAGGGGATGTGCGGGTGGACGAATCCTATACCGGCCATACCGGCGCGCGGGCCTACACGGGGGATACGGATGTTGCGGGCATGACCCTGCTGCACAGTGTGGTGGTGGACGAGCCGGTGCTGGAGCGGGACCTGCGGCGCACCATTGTCATGCACAAGGGTGACCCCATCATGCTCTCCTACACATCGCCCGGGCTGCACCTGTCCGCCACGGGCCGTGCGCTGGAGGATGGCGGGGCAGGCCAGTACGTGCATGCGCTCAACCTCGCCAGCAAAATGATTCTGACAGGCCGTGTCGTCAACGGGTCCGAAATGGAGGTGGACACCACTTCGGGTGCCGTGCCATCGGATGGCAATGCCCTGCGCCGCATCAGCGCGTCCTCCCGCTCCGGTGGGCAGGGCGGCGCATACCCCCGGTAGTAGCCTATGACTTGGAGAGACTTATTGACCCAACACCGTCTGTCTGGCGCCGTTCTGGTCGGATTGCTGGGCCTTGCCTCCTGCACGGGGCTGGCGGACCTCAGCGAGGTGGGGCACCCCCCGCGCATGACCCGCACGTCTGACCCGACGCAGACACCGGATTACCGGCCTGTGACCATGCCCATGCCCCCGCTTCAGGCGCCACCAACGGAGGTGGGGAGCCTGTGGCGGCCGGGGAGCCGGGCCTTCTTCAAGGACCAGCGTGCCTCTCAGGTCGGGGACCTGCTGACGATTAAGGTCGAGATCGCAGATAATGCGAACGTGGTGGATAATACCTCCGCCTCGTCCAGCGGGTCTGAGGATTTTGGTATTCCCAGCCTGTTTGGTCTCAAGGCGGGCGCGCTGACCAAGGCCGATGCGCTGAACACGAGCAGCGCGAGTGCCAATGCAGGTACGGGGACCATCCGGCGGACGGAGGCGGTCACGCTTACACTTGCGGGAACCATTACGCAGGTGCTGCCCAACGGCAACTTTGTGGTGGTGGCACGGCAGGAGGTGCGGGTTAACGGGGAGTTGCGCCAGCTTATGGTCAGCGGTGTGGTCAGGCCGCAGGATATTCTGGAAGACAACACCGTCACCCACGACCGTATTGCAGAAGCCCGCATTTCCTACGGTGGGCGTGGCCAGCTGACCAAGCAGCAGACTCCGCGCTACGGCCAGCAGATTATGGACAGTGTTCTGCCCTTCTAGGCGGTATGGCTCTGGGTTTGTGCTGTGTGTTGGGGGTGGGGCCAAAAAGGTTGGGCCATCACTAACGCATAACTTGACATAACGGTTCAGTTTCCCCCATTCAACAAGTTGTGCAATGCCTGTTTTCTGTGTGTTGCATGGCCATTGGCGCCGGTGCGGGGGTGAGTAGTCAGCAGGCTGGCGCTTACGCGGGCGCCCAGATCATGGCGATGCTGGCGCAATTGGCAGGTAACACCACGGGAGATAAGCATGACGAACGGTGACAACGCATTCGGCACCCTGGCCGAGCCTAACCAGACCATACTTGTACAGGGGCTGAATGTTGCCAGCCTGAAGTGCGAAACAGATGCCCCCATCGCCATCGGCGGCACGGTGCGCAGCGCGCAGTTGCAGGCCCCGATTGTGGATGTGCTGGAAAGTGGTGTGGTCTCGGGCGAGCTGGTTGCTGAAGAAGTGGTCATTCGTGGCACGGCCGAAAACGTGACGGTCCGCGCCAAGCGCTTTTTTGCCACCAGCACCGCCAAAATCCAGAACTGCACCCTTGTCCTTGAAGGGATGAGCGGGTGCAGCATCAACCCCGGTGCGGAACTGACGGGCGACTTCAAGATCAGCACGTCCTCCTTTGCTTCTGTTGCGGCACCTGCTCCTGTGGCTGCTGTGGCACCGGCTGCAACACCTGCTTTTGCAGCGGCTACGCCCGCCTCTGCTGCCAAGCCGGTCAAGGTTGAGATCAAACCCGCACCGACCACTCCGGCGGCTGGTGCGTCCTCCTCCTCCACGGCGTCCTCATCCTCCTCCGGTGCGTCCAAGTCCGCCACGGCGGATGCAGGCAAGTCCTCCGCTACGGGTGGCAGCTCGGTCTGGGGGAGTGTTGATCAGGCTGTCCGTTCCTCGGCGGAGACGGAAGATGGTCATGCCTCCCTTGTGGGAACGTCCGATACGCAGTCGTAAGTCTGTGTCTGGTCGTGGCATGGCTTTGGGGGGTGTGGCTGACGCGCTCCCCGGTGTGTGCAGTGTTGCCGCCATGCCCGTCCGTCAGAGTGTTTTTGTGAAGAGATGTCGTAGGTTGTGATGCTGATACCCCGTTTGTCGTTCGGGAAACTTGTGCATATTTCATCAAGCCTGATGACTCTTCTTCTGGCCATGAATATCCACACCATCGCCGGACACATGAAGGACGATAGTGCGGACACGGCTGCGCAGCCTCTTGTCTCCGTTGCCAGTGCGGCCGCGGCCGAGACCACGCCTGCCGCCGTGAATGAATCCAGCAGCAAGACCAAAAGCGACAAGGATGCGCTGGAGGGCTGGGTGTCCGTGCTCGATGCCAACGAGGCGGCGGAAATGTCTCCCGATGTGGGGGATTCCTCGGGCGGCGCCAAAAAGAAGACCGGCGTTGCGGCGGATGACTGCTCCAAGGGTATTTCCTGCGCGCAGGTCAAGACCGGCCTTGGGCCAGACCCGGACCCGGAGGTCAGCAAGGCTGAGGCCGATCTGGTCAAGGATATTCTGGCCCGCCAGTCCAGCATTGAGGGCGAACAGCAGCAGCTTGACCAGCAAAAGCATGTGCTCAATGCCGCACGCGCCGTGCTGGACCAGAAAATGAATACGCTTGACGCCTCCATGGCCACGCTGGAGCAGAAGCAGGCCGCCCACCGTGAGGTCATGGACGCCGAGACTGACCGGCTGGTCAAGATTTATGAGGACATGCCCCCCAAGGAGGCTGCGGCGGTCTTTAACATCATGGACATTCATGTGCTGATTGCCGTTGCCAGTAAAATGAACACCCGCAAGGTCTCGGCCATTATGGGGAACATGTCGCCCGAGCGGGTGAACCTGATCTCCCAGTTCATGGCGGGGGTCCGCAGCTTCCATGCCACGGGCGATGGGGCCGATGGTGGGGACCGGGTCGCGCAGAACGTAGGCACAGCCACATGGTGGGCCAAGCCTGCAACCCCGGTTGCCCCGGCAGCGGGTGTGCGCGGTGCCGGGTCGTCTGCACAGTAGCTGGCGGTTACGGTGCGGGTGCGCACGCTTTTTTTGGGTAAGGTGGGCTCTTGGCTCGCATTTACATGGGAACTGGCTTAAAATAACACGTCATCTGGCACAAATGGCCGCCTCTGGCGGGCTTGGCAGCATCTGGCACCTACGTCATAGCCAGTTCGGGCGCAGGGTGCATGTGGGCTTGAAGGACGGGAACAACAAGGCATGATAATCAGGCGCGCAGTGATGGTAAGCCTGCTTCTGGCAGTTGCGGGGTGTTCGGCCGACACGGTTGCCAGCAAGATAACCGGGCGTGAGTGCAATGCCGGTTATATTCAGGAAGGGGAGGACTGGTGTGCCCCCCCCGAGCGCCCGCCCGCGCCCCAGCCGTACTGCACACAGAGCTGGAATGGTGTGGACTGCTGGGCCAGACCTGACCTGATGCCCAACGTGGCGCGCGAGGTGGCGGAAGGCCCAACAGGGCTGACGCAGGACCAGAACGCGCAGCGGTTGAATATGTCGATCAAAAAGGCGCCACCAACAAACGCCTATTATCCATAAATCGGGGTGCGTCTGGCGCACCGGACCGGGGTACAATACAAGCTGGAGTGGGTCTGGTGGTGCAAGGCTGTTCTTTTACTGTGGCACAGGGTGCGCAACGTGTATTTATGGCCAACAGGCGCGCTGTTGTGCTTGACGGGCAGGACAGGGCAATGGCAAGGCCATGCTCTGGTGGCGCTGCGGAGTGTTTGGATGCTGAAACGTCTGGAGAGTTGTGTGGTTCCCCATTTTTCCTTCGTGACAGCGTAGCCGTTCCCGCATGAAAAACTTTCTCACAAGTCTCAAGGCTCTTGGCCGCACGCAGCAGATTGCGCTGGGCGTTGCCGGAGCGGCCCTGCTGGGTGCTCTGGCCTATTTTGCCTTTTATGCCGGGGTGGGTGCGAGCACGCTGCTCTATGGTGATCTGGACCTGACCGAGGCGGCCGAAATGGCCGATGACCTGGCCAAGGCCCACATCTCCTTTACCACCAGCTCCGATGGCACCCGCATTTTTGTGGCCAAGGACAAGGTTGCCAGTGCGCGCCTTCTGCTGGCCAAAAACGGCCTGCCAAGCGGTGGCGCCGTTGGCTACGAGCTGTTTGACAAGAGCGGCACCCTGACCAGCACACAGTTTGAACAGTCAATTAACGAGACCCGGGCCATGGAGGGGGAACTTGAGCGTTCCATCCGCCTGCTCAACGGGGTGCGCAACGTACGCGTGCATCTGGTGCTGCCACACCGTGACCTGTTCTCGACCGAGACCAATCCCTCGCAGGCCAGTGTGGTGCTGGATATTGGCCGTGCTGGCCGTATGGCGCCCGATGGCATTCAGGCGATCCAGAACCTTGTGGCCGCCGCCGTGCCGGGCCTGCGCCCGCAGAATATTTCCATCGTGGATACGCGCGGCGATGTGCTGGTCAAACCCGGTGACCCGGACAGCCTGGCCGGGCAGGAAACGCAGATGGAAAAAATCCGTCATGCGGAAGAACAGCGCCTTGCACAGGCGGTGGAGGACATGCTCATCCCCACATTGGGGGCGGGGCATGTACGCGCCCGTGCCGCAGTGACCATGGCCACCGAGGAAGTGCACGAAACGGACGAAAGCTACGATCCCAACCAGCAGGTCCTGCGCTCGCAGCAGACAAGCTCGGACAAGAGCGTCAACACCGAATCCAGTCCGAGCACAACGGTGGGCAACAACCTGCCCAACGCCAATGCCAATCAGGACAACAAGACCGGCTCGACCAACGACCGGGAAGAAGAGACCAATAATTACGAAATTGGCAAGCGTGTCCGGGTTGTAAACCAGTCGCGCCCGCGCATTGCCCGCGTAAGCATGGCGGTGCTGGTCGATGGCACCATGAGCAAGGACAAAAACGGCAAGGAAGTCTGGACCCCGCTGGATGATTCCGAGCTGGAGCGCATTACCACGCTGGCACAGACTGCCGTAGGGTTTGACAAGGTCCGTGGGGATGAGGTGCGCGTTGTTTCCATGCGGTTCATGCCCGATGGCGGGTTTGACTTTGCAGGTTCACGCACCGACTACTTCAGCCGCGAAATGCTTATTTACGTGGCGGAATGGGTTATTCCCATCCTGCTGGTTCTGGGCGCTCTGTTTATTGGCCTGCGTCCCATGCTGCGCCGCACCGGTCTGGTTACCCTTGTGTCCAAGGAACGGCACGGGCAGGAAGCGCTGCTCGCCGGGGCCGAAGGCGGCACGCTGGCCATGGGTGCCAATGGGCAGATGCTCCATTCCGGCGCGGCCGATGGAGGCAGTGGCGTGGATCTGGATGGTGTGCAGGGCAAGCTGCGGCAGGAAGCGCTGGATAGGGTTGCCGATCGCTTTGAAAACAACCTTGATGAAACCGTGCTGATTATCCGGAGCTGGCTGAACGCCCCGGAACCGAAGAAGGGGGCCTAGGCCATGTCCGAGACAGCAGCAGCGGCCGCCGCCCCCCCCGAAGCACGGCAGGAAGCGCCACCTTCGGTTGTGCATGATGAAACCCGGCACCTGAGCGGCAAACAGCGTGTTGCCATTCTGCTCCTTGCCGCCGGGCGTGAGCGCGCGGTCAAGGTGCTCAAGCAGTTGCAGGAGGACGAGGTCCGCGACGTGTCCGTGGCCATGGCGGGGCTGGGGCTTATCAGCGCGTCCGTGGTGGAGGAGGTGTGTGCGCAGTTCACCAAGAACTTCGAATCGTCCGAAGGGCTTGTGGGTACGTACGAAACCACCGAGGAACTGCTGCGCAAGGCCCTGTCGGGCGAGCAGGTCGACAAGATCATGGAAGAAATCCGTGGTCCGGCCGGGCGCACCATGTGGGACAAGCTGGGCAATGTGCAGGAGCTGGTGCTGGCCAACTACCTGCGCAACGAATACCCGCAGACTGCTGCCGTTATTCTCAGCCGTCTCCAGCCTGCCCATGCCGCACGGGTGCTGACCCTGCTGCCAGAGGATTACGCAACCGAGGTGATGATGCGCGTGCTGCACATGGAAACGGTGCAGCGCGAAGTGCTCGACAGCGTGGAGGCCACCTTGCGCTCGGAATTCATTTCCTCCCTTGGTCGTTCGGCCAAGCGCGACAGTTACGAACTGCTGGCCGAAGTGTTCAACAACTTCGACCGCAAGACAGAAACGCGCCTTATGGCGTCCATGGACAAGCGCAACCACGACGATATGGAAAAGGTGAAAGCGCTTATGTTCACCTTCGAAGATATCAAACGTCTGCCGCACGAGGCCCTTATGCGCATTGTGGCGCAGGTGGACCGCGAAAAGCTGCCCCTCGCGCTCAAAGGCGCGTCCGAGACGGTGCGCAAGATGTTCTTGCAGTGCATGTCCAAGCGTGCGGGCAGTATTCTGCTCGAGGAAATTTCCGCCCTTGGCCCTGTGCGCGTGAAGGACGCAGACGCCGCACAGGTCGATATCGTGACCATTATCAAAAATATGGCCAATGCGGGTGAGATTGACCTGACCGAAAACGGCGGCAACGACGAGATCATTCCATAATGCTGCCAAAGGGGTCCTTTAGCTCCGGTGTTTGCGTTTTTGCTGCGGATGGTGCGTCCTCTGCGGCGGATGCGCCTGCGCGCGCCTATCCGCGCATGATC
Organism: Acetobacter okinawensis; assembly: GCF_002153655.1. Classification (GTDB taxonomy): domain Bacteria; phylum Pseudomonadota; class Alphaproteobacteria; order Acetobacterales; family Acetobacteraceae; genus Acetobacter; species Acetobacter okinawensis_A. Next base: position 65,908 of record NZ_JOPJ01000017.1, on the reverse strand, counting down.
GATCTGGAGGACTTTGGCGCCCCCCCCGAACCAGTTGCCGATGAGGACTCCAAGGAGGAGGAAGAGCACCCGCCAGAGCCTCCTCCCCCCGACCCCAACCTGCTCAGCATCACGCGGGACGAGCTGGCCGCCCTGCAGGAGCAGGCGCACAGGGACGGGCAGGCCCAAGGTGCCGCGCAGAAGGATGCGGAGCTACAGACGTTCTATACCGGGTGCATAGCCGAACTGACCGCAGCATTTGCAGCCGAAAACGCACGGCGTGACCAGGAAGTGGCCCGTGCCGCGCAGGTGTTTGTGGGGACGGTGGTTGAGATTGTGCGCAGCCTGACCGCCCTTGACGGTGCGGTGTTGCAGGGCATGCAGCGCGACCTGCTGGCCGATGCCGCAAGCTTTGCGCGTGAGTGCGAGGGGGATGTGACAGTACAGTGCAGCCCCACGGACCTGCCGCGTCTTCAGGCGGCCTTGCAAAATAACGGCGGCGTGCAGGTCATGCCCGTGTCGGATATGGAGCAGGGCATTATACGGATTTCCACAGCAGCCAACACTATTGTCATTGACCCAGTGCAGTGGCGCAAAAGCATGGCTGAGAAAATAGTTGCCAGTGTAACAGCCCTTGCGCGCCAGCGCATGCAGCAGAATACTGAGCAGGCATAAGCAGGCGGAGACGACCATGACAACAGAGAACACCGACATCGGGCTTGAGGATTTCGCCACCAGTGTGCCGGCGCCGGATGCCTCCGCAACACCAGCCCCCGGCACGGCCCCCGATGGCAAGGATGTGGATGACGCCCAGAAAGAGGCGGTCTATGACATTCCGGTTAAAATTACGGCGGTTATCGGCACGGCCACCATGCCGGTTAACCAGTTGCTGCGCCTTGGGCGCGGGGCCGTGGTCGAGCTGGACCGCAAGCTGGGCGAAGCCGTGGATATTTACGCCAACAACCGCCTGATCGCCCGTGGCGAAGTGGTGGTGGTCGATGACAACCATATTGGCGTGACCATGACGGAAATCCTGTCCTCCTCCGCAACAAACAACGGTTAAGGGCCTTGGCCGGAGCAGCCGCTGTTGTGGCCACCCCACCCGTAGCCACGGGCCTTGGGGCGGGGTCGTTTGTTGCGCCGGTCATAACCTGCATTGTCGCGTTTGCGGTGGTGATCGGGCTTATTTTTCTGTCCCGTTATGGGCTGAAGTTTGTTGAGCCGTATCTGCTCAAAGGACGGCAGGCCCGTGATCTGGCGGTGATGGAGAGTGTGGCCGTGGACCAGCGCAGGCGGGTCAGTGTGATTCGTTACGGGCAGAAAAAAGGGCTGATCCTGACCGGCGGCGGCAATGATGTGTTCATGGGCTGGGTGGACGAGGGGCCAACGCCCCCCCGCCCCGATACCCCACAGACGGACCCGCAGGCCCCGCCCTTGCCCGACCTGCCAAAGCGGAGTCCCCAGCCATGAGAGTGCCTGCCGTGACAAGACGTGGCCTGTGGTTTGCAAGTCTGGGGCTGTGCGCTCTGGCGGTTGGCGTGCTGGCGGGCCTGCCGGTTGTGGCGCATGCCCAGTCCATTGCCCTTGATCTGGGCAAGGGGGGCGATGCAGGCACCACAAGCCGCCTTATCCAGCTTACGGCGCTGATCACCATCCTGTCCCTCGCGCCCAGCCTGCTGGTTATGGTGACGGCGTTTACGCGGATTATTGTTGTGCTCTCGCTCCTGCGTGGGGCTATTGGCGCGCAGGGCACACCGCCCAATACGGTGCTGATCGGGCTTGGCCTGTTCCTGACCTTTTTTGTCATGCAGCCCACCTTCCAGCAGTCGTGGGATCAGGGCATTTCCCCCATGATTGAAGGGCAGGTGGAGGAAATGGAGGGGCTCAAGGCCGCAGCCGAGCCTTTTCGCACGTTCATGCTCTCGCATGTGCGCTCGGCTGATCTGGCAACGTTTGAGCGTCTGGCCAATGTGCCCGCAGCCGCCACCCCGGCCGAAACACCGTGGCGCGTGCTCATGCCCGCTTTTATGGTGGGCGAACTCAGCCGTGGGTTTGAGATGGGGTTCCTGCTCTACCTGCCGTTTCTGGTAATTGATATTGTCACATCCAGCGTGCTGATGAGCCTTGGGATGATGATGTTGCCACCCGCGACCATCTCCTTGCCGTTCAAGCTGATTTTCTTTGTGCTGGTAGATGGGTGGCAGATGGTGGCGGGTGGGCTTGTCCGCAGCTTTGGTGGTTAGGCGCGTTTGCTTGCCGGCACTGTGATGGCGTTGGGCGCATTGATTGCAAAATGGCAATAAATATCCGCCAGTAGTGCGTCTGCTCTGTTATATATTGCAAGGTTTTTAGAAAAAGCAGCAGGGGGGCAGTCTTGCCCATTGCTACAAAAAAGCTATCATTTGCACCAAGGCGACCACCCAGCCGGACCCGCCGGGCGGGCTGGTGGGTACGTTTTGGGTTTTACTGTATTGTTTTAACGCAATTTTATTATTGGGAGAAAAAGCAGACCGTCAATGGTCCAGACAATCTTCTGTAAAGACATCCAGTCACGAACGCGGTATGAAGGCCTAGCTTGTCTGGTCCCTGTGTCTGGATGAGAACAGATTATCTGCTTTTTATCTCAAGGGGCGTCGTCTGGCGTTTCCTGCTTTTTGTAATGTGCAAGGGGGCCCATTAGGCCACATGACTGGCTGGTGTCTGTTCCGCGCGACAGCGGAGCGGCCAGTAGTTGCCACGCAAGGCGCCCCGACAATATGAAGGAAGTTGCACGGATATGCTGCAATGGCTGAACAAAGACGCTCCGTTCCGTGATAAAATCCGGGTTGTGATGCTCTGTCTGGAAGCATATTTTGTCTTACAGATTATTGTGGAGACGGTTGGCTTTTTCTGGCATGCGCCAGCCCATTACACGTATATCATCAACATGGCGGCTCTGGTGTTCGGCCAGCTTGTTGTTCTTCAGATATGGAGATGGTTTACAAGCCTGATTACCGAGCCGGTGGAAAAACTCGCCACCATGGGCGAGGAACTGGGCAACGGTGTCAGCCACAGCAACATTCCCTTCCTTAAAAACAAAGACTGCGTTGGCCGTCTGGCCCGGATTATGGCGCGCTTCTCACGCATGGTGGAAGAGCAGGCAACCGCGCGCCAGCGGCAGGAAAACATGGCGTCCGAAATTCAGGACGCACTGACGGGCAGCCAGGAACGCGACAAGCACACCCATCTGGTTATCGAGCGTCTGGGGCAGGCTCTGGCCGACATGGCGCAAGGCGACCTGCGCGCGCGCATTGAAGACCCGATTTTTGATGGCGAGTTTGCCCCCCTGCGTGATGCGTTCAACCACTCCGCCTCCCGCCTGAACGAGGCGCTGAGTGCTGTTGCCTCCAACTCGGACCTGATCTCCACCGGTGCTGCCGAAATTTCCACCGCATCGGACGATCTGGCCAAGCGGACAGAAAAGCAGGCCGCAAACCTTGGGCAGGCTGCCTCCTCCGTGCGGACCATTACCGAAGGTGTGCAAAGCAACGCCAAAGCCTGCGCCGATGCCAACGCGGAAAGCCAGCAGGCGCTGGAAAAGGTGAAGGCGGCAACCTCCGTCATGACCGAAACCACCAAGGCCATGGACGGGATCAAAACCTCCTCCGATGCGATTGGCGAAATTATTTCGGTCATCGACGGCATTGCCTTCCAGACCAATGTGCTGGCCCTGAACGCAGGGGTGGAAGCCGCCCGTGCGGGCGAGGCCGGGCGTGGGTTTGCCGTGGTCGCGCAGGAAGTGCGCTCGCTTGCCGAGCAGTCTGCAACTTCGGCCAGCGAGATCAAACGCCTGATTTCCGTTGCCGCCGAGCAGGTGACCAAGGGCGTGGACCTGGTGCAGCAGACGGGCCGCTACCTGAGCGATTTTGCAGGCAGCACCCAGAATATTGCGACCCGTGTGGAAGAAATTTCCTCCTCCACGCAGGATCAGGCCCAGCGCCTGTCCGAGGTCACGGCCTCTATTGGTGGCATGGATCAGGTCACGCAGCAGAACGCCGCCATGGTGGAAGAAACCACAGCTGCCAGCCACAACCTGACCGCCGAAACACGGACCCTTGCCGCAACCCTGAGCCGCTTTAAAATGGATAACTCGGGTGTGCGCAGCAGCCGTGCAGCACGTCCCGCACTGGCGGCCCCGCGTGCTGCCCCCCGGTCCCGCCCGTCCAGCCCGGCCCGTGTTGCTGCCCCCGCGCCGCAGGCGCCCGCAGCGCCCGCGCTGTCCATGCCCACCACATCCTCCGATGCCGGATGGGAAGAATTTTAATGGCTTTTATTCCAGCATGGCAGGGGGCGCAGGCTCCCTGTCTGCACGGCTGATCAGGGGAGCGGATTGTGGCGAGTGTGACTTTACCAGAACGTCTGGACACTTCTGCGGCGTTTGCCCTGAAGAGCGCAATAGAACAGGCAGTTAACAGTGCCGGAGGGGAGCAGGTCGTTCTGGACGCCTCCGGTGTGACGTACCTTGGAGGACTGTGCTTGCAGGTTCTCCTTGCCAGCAGATGCCCCCTTGCGGCGCCATCGGAGCCAGTCGTGGAGGCTTACGCCCTGTTTGGCGTGAGCGCGTGTCTGACCGAGCCGCTGGCGCCAATCAAGGAGTAATAAGGACTATGGTGGAAAAAGTGGGCATACGCGTGCTGACGGTTGATGACTCCCGCACCATGCAGGGTATGCTGCGCAAGGCTCTGGAAGGGGCCGGGTATGACGTGATTCAGGGTGGAGACGGGGTGGAAGGGCTGGAAGTGCTTCAGGCCGCGGACCCCGTGCCCAATGCAATTATCACGGATATTAACATGCCGCGCATGGATGGTTTCGAGTTTATCGAGGCGGTCCGGGCACTGGAGCAGTACAAACATCTGCCCATGATCGTTCTGACAACCGAAAGCGACCCCGAGAAAAAAGCCCGCGCCCGCGCGGTCGGGGCTACGGGGTGGATTGTCAAGCCGTTCAGCACCGATAGCCTTGTGGCGGCGATCCGCCGGGTAACTGCCTGAAGGAAAGAGAACCGGAATGAGTGGTGACATGGACGATATCCTTCTGGTTTTTTTCCAGGAGTGTGAAGAGCAGCTACAGGAACTCGAGCGCGGCCTGTCCGCCCTCTCGGATGGGGAATCCGGGAAGGAGACAATCAACGCCGTTTTTCGGGCCGTGCATTCGGTCAAGGGTGGGGCCGCCTCGTTCGGTCTGGAAAACCTTGTCCGCTTTGCGCATGTGTTCGAAAGCTCGCTGGACGGTCTGCGCTCCGGCCGTGTCGCCCCAACGCCAGAGATCGTCAAAACCTTTCTCAAGGCCATGGATGTTCTGAGCGATCTGGTGGCCGAGGCTCAGGGTGGCGCCACGGTTGATACCGGTCGTATAGAGGAAAGCCGGGCCGAACTTCAGGCCATTATCGGCGAAGGCAGCGGTGGCGCACAGCCACAGCAGGACGATACGGTCCCGGCCGACTTTACGCCCGTGCCCGTTGATTTTGAGCCGGTCATGGCCGATTTTGACTTCGGCGATTTCGGGTTTGATGAGGAGGAAGCCCCGGCTGCGGCCTCCCTTGTGGTGACGTTCAGCCCCCACACCGCCATGTATGACCGCGGGGATGATGCGCGCAACCTGCTGATCGGTCTGGCCGATGTGGCCGTGGCCCACGGCGGGACCAGCACGGTCACGTGCGAGACCGCAGCCCTGCCCGCACTGGCGGCCATGGAAACCGAAAAATCCTACCTCTCATGGCGTGTGGTGCTGCCCGCCGCCGTGCCGGAGGAGAGCGTGCACGCGGTCTTTGACTGGGTGAGCGATGTGTGTGACGTGACCATCACGCGTGATGGTGGCTCCGGCCCCAGTGGGGGGGAAAGCGCGCCCGAGGCTGCGGCCGCCCCCGCAACACCCGAACCTCCTGTGCCCGAGCCATCCGCCCCTGTGGCCGCCCCGCTGGAGGCCACACCGGTTGCGGCCAGCCCCGAGCCGCAAAAGCCTGCCGCCCCGCCCAGCATTGCGGACAAGATCATGGCGGAACTCCCGCCCGCCCCCACACCTGCGGCCACAGCCCCAATTGCCGCAGGCAATACCACTGCCCGCCGCCCCGTGGAGCAGGCCACCATTCGCGTGGACCTGCACCGTGTGGATGACCTGATGGACCTTGTGGGCGAACTGGTGATTGCACAGGCAGCCCTTGAATCCATTGGCCAGCGTGAAGACGGCGGCCAGCAGGAAATGATCAAGCGCATTGCCAGCATGAAAACCCTGACGCGCGACATTCAGGACGCCGTCATGGCCGTGCGCGCCCAGCCCGTGCGCAGTGTGTTCCAGCGTATGCAGCGCGTTGTGCGCGAGGCGTGCTCCATGACCAGCAAGGACGTGGTGCTCACGCTTGAGGGCGAGGACACGGAAGTGGACCGCACGCTGGTGGAAAAACTGTCCGACCCGCTGACCCACATGCTGCGTAACGCCGTGGACCACGGGATAGAAAGTGCAGAGGCCCGGATTGCGGCTGGCAAGTCCCCCACCGGGCAGATTCTGCTGTCCGCTGGCCACCGCTCGGGGCGTATCCTTATCACCATCAAGGATGATGGGGGCGGGATCAACCGTGAGCGCGTGCTGGCAACGGCCATCAAGCGCGGCATTATCGCCCCCGATGCGGTGCTGACGGATGATGAGATCAATAACCTGATCTTTGCTCCCGGCTTTTCCACCGCCGCCACCGTGTCCGATCTTTCGGGCCGTGGGGTGGGTATGGACGTGGTCAAGCAGGCCATTCTGGGCCTTGGCGGGCGCGTGACCATCAGCAGTGTGGAAGGGCAGGGCACAACCTTCTGCCTCTCCCTGCCGCTGACGCTGGCCGTGCTCGATGGCATGCTGATTGTGGCTGCTGGTTCCACCATGGTGGTTCCGGTCTCCTCCGTGGTGGAAACCATGATGGTCAACCACAAGGACATTTACATGCTGCCCGATGGCGCCAATGTGGTGTCCATCCGTGGGGCGTGTATGCCGCTTATTCCGCTGGCATCCGAGCTTGGGCTTGGCGGCTACGGCTCTGGCGGCCTGTCCGAAGAGGACGTGATTCTGGTTGTGGAGAACGAATCAGGTGCCCGCGCGGCCCTGATTGTAGAAGACATCCGCGATCAGGCGCAGGTGGTCATCAAAAGTATTGAGAAAAACTACCGGCAGATGTCCGGCGTGTCCGCCGCCACCATTCTGGGGGATGGCAGCGTCTCCCTTATTCTGGACGTACCCGCGCTGGTTGCCAACGCCCTTGGGCGGATAGACACAAGGCCATCGGATGTGCGTACCGGGCTTGCGGCATAAGAGAACACCACATCAGACGATCTGTATTTGAGTAGGAAAATGGACATGACGGACGAAGCCGGGGCCGACGCCAAACTTGTAAAAATGATCGTGTTTGCAGTGGGGGAGCAGGAATATTGTATTCCTATCCTGAGTGTGCGCGAAATTCGCGGGTTTGAAAAAACAACAGCCCTGCCTTTTGCGCCGCATTATGTGTGCGGCGCCATCAACCTGCGCGGCATTATCCTGACCGTGATCGACCTTGCGGTGTACCTGAACGTGCAGCCACAGGCCGATAACCCGCGCCGGGTGGTGATTATTGTGGAATCGCGCAATGGCACGGTCTGCGGCCTGCTGGTGGACCGGGTGATTGACATGGCAGATGTCAACCTGTCCGAAATTCAGGCCGTGGCGGAAGAAGACAGCAGCCTGAGCGGTCTGGTCATGATTGCGGACCGTATGATTGGCGTGCTCCGCCTTGAAGTTGTGGTGGGCCAGTTGGTGGGCGGGATGATCTCCTGATGGTCGATACGCGGTCTACTGCCGACCCGGAGTATACGGACGCCGATTTTCAGATGGTCCGGCGGATTGCCAAGCAGGAAGCGGGTATTTTTATCCCCGATTCCAAAAGTACGCTGGTATATTCGCGTGTTTCGCGCCGTGTGCGTGAAAGCGGGATGGACAGTTTCCACGCCTATCTCAACTTCGTGCAAAGCCCACCCGGCCGCGCGGAAATGGAAAAGCTGGTCTGTGCGCTCACAACCAATGTGACCAGCTTTTTCCGCGAGCGGCCGCATTTTGTGCATATGGAACAGAATGTGCTGCCAGCCCTTGCCGCGCGTCTGCGCACGGGCGGGCGCGGGCGCATCTGGTCGGCTGCGTGTTCCACCGGGCAGGAGCCGTGGAGCATTGCCATGTCCGTTCTGTCGGTTCTGCCCGAGGCTGCATCTTATGACATGCGGATTCTGGCAACCGACATCAACTCCAACGTGGTGGCGCAGGCTGCGGCTGGCACCTATGTTGCCAGCGAGACCGACGGCATTTCCAGCGCGCAGAAAAGCCAGTTCATGCAGGCCGATAACCGGGGCAACCTGAGCTTTGTTGGCAATATCCGCACGCTACCGGCCTTTAAGGTGCTCAACCTGAACGCCGACTGGCCCATGCGCGGGCAGTTCTCGGTTATTTTCTGCCGCAATGTCGTGATTTATTTTGATGAACCCACGCGCGAGCGCCTGTGGGGCCGTCTGGCCGATAAGCTGGAAAAAGGTGGGTTTCTCTACGTTGGTCATTCCGAAAAAGTGGCCAACCCCCGCCAGTGCGGCCTGGAGCAGGTGGCTCCGACCATTTACCGGAAAGCGAGCTGATTGATGGCCCAGCCTGTAAGAGTTCTGATTGTTGATGATTCGCGCACAATCAGGGCGCTCATCAAACGCTCCTTTGCACAGAACCCGGATATTGAAGTGTGCGGTGAAGCAGCAAACCCGCTGGAAGCACGCGACCTGATTATCAAGGACCAGCCCGACGTCATTACCCTTGACGTGGAAATGCCGGGGATGAACGGCCTGCAGTTCCTTGAAAAAATCATGCGGATGCGCCCCATCCCCGTTGTTATGGTGTCCAGCCTGACAGCCAAGGGGGCGGATACGGCCATTACCGCGTTGCAGATGGGCGCGTTTGACTGCTACCCCAAGCACAATGTGGCTCCGGGGGAGGACGCGTTTGCGGGCCTTGGCAGGCTGGTGGTGCTTGCGGCGCGCTCGCAGCCCGTCTCACGCATACAGCGGCGCACGCCTACGGCCCCTGTTGCCCATGCACAGACCACATGGGGCAACTCGGTCGATCTGGTGGCCATTGGCTCGTCCACAGGTGGGGTGGAAGCACTGGAGGAGGTCCTCTCCGGTTTTCCGCAAAAAAGCCCGCCGGTGGTTATTTGCCAGCATATGCCGCCGCTGTTTACGGCCAGCTTTGCCAACCGGCTCAACCAGTCCATGCCTGCCCTCTCCATTGCCGAGGCGCGCGATGGGGAGGTGCTGCAACCCGGCATGGTCCGGATTGCACCCGGTGGGGACAGGCACCTTGTGGTGGACAATGGTGGTGGCAAATACATCACACGGCTGATCGGTGGTGCGCCGGTAAGCGGGCATTGCCCATCGGTGGATGTGTTGTTCAAATCCGTTGCCAAACACGCGGGGCGCAACGCGCTGGGCATTATCCTGACCGGCATGGGGCGCGACGGGGCGGAGGGGCTGCTGGCCATGCGGCAGGCCGGGGCGTTTACAATCGCGCAGGACAAAACATCTGCGGTTGTTTATGGAATGCCACGGGTGGCGGCCGAGATTGGGGCGGCATGCCAGGTTGTGGGGTTGCGCCAGATTTCTGCCGCGGCCATGGCCATTCATACACGCTGAGTACAAAACAGGCGGACCATAACCGCCGTGTGTAGCTGATGCCGGTCTAGTATGACCGGACTTGAGACTAGGAATAAGGGGGAGACAAATGCCTGCCGCTTCACAAATCAAGGCTCTGATCGTTGATGACCAGGCCTCTATCCGTCAGGTTCTGGCCAATAGCATGGCCGAAATCGGGTTTACCAACATTGCCCAGCGCAAGGATGGCAAGGAAGCTCTGGAATATCTGGACCAGAATCCCACGCATCTGGTCATATCGGACTTTAACATGCCGGTTATGGATGGTCTGGCCCTGCTGCGCGCGGTGCGGAGCAACCCAAAAATCCAGAAGGTGGCCTTTATTATTCTGACCGGCGAGGCCAGCAAGGATCTGGTGCAGGAAGCGGTCAAGGCTGGTGTTAACAACTTCCTTGCCAAACCTTACACCGTATCCAAACTGCGTGAGGTGCTGGAAAAGGTGTTCGGGCCGATAAAGTGAGCGATCACGCCACAGTTAAAACGGTTATTCAGGGGGAAGTGGAAATTTCTGGCGATTCGTCAGTAGTTTTTGCAACACTGCTGGGGTCGTGTGTTTCGGTCTGCATGTTTGACCCGATCGCGCGCGTGGGGGGCATTAACCATTTTCTGCTGCCCGATGGGGGGGAAAGCCACTCGGGTACCGCCATGCGCTTTGGTGTCAATTCCATGGAAATGCTGGTCAACGGTCTGCTCAAGGCCGGTGGGCAGCGTAGCCGTCTGGTGTGCAAGGTGTTTGGCGGGGCGGCTGTTGTGCCCAGTCTGGGCCGGATCGGGCAGGAGAACATCCGTTTTGTCACCCATTATCTGGTAGACGAGCGGATCCGCTGTGTGTCCCAGAGTTTGGGCGGCACATTGGCCCGGCGCATCCGGTTCTGGCCCACCACGGGGCGGGCGCAGCAGAATCTGGTACAGGATGTGCAGGGTATTGGCAGGCAGGAAGTCGCCTACAGCCGGCGTGAGGCTGAAGCAGAGCGGAAGTGGGCCACAGAGGCCAGTTCCGAGATCGAGCTGTTTTAAAAAAAAGCCGGGCCGGAGAGGATAATTACATGGATGTCGTGCACCCCCTGTCAAACAGTGCTGCGGGAACAAAACGCAGCGCGCAGGACGTAATGGACCACCTTGTTACGTTGCTGGAGGAGACCTGCCAGGATTTTATGGGGGTACAGCGCGTGGTGGGGGAGAGCATGTCTGCCGCCCCTCTGAGCGATGCGGACGTGCAGGCCCTGCAAAAGCTGGATTCCGCTACCCAGACAGTCGAGGCTGTGGCCACTGTTTTAAAAAATCTGGCGCTCTGCTACGCGCAGCGCAACGAACTGCCGCTTGATGTTGCGGCGCTGAGCCAGAGTGTAAAGCTGAGTCATGTGGTGGATGTGCTGAGCCATGGCACACAGGCCAGCCAGACCAGCCATGCGGGTGAAGTTGACCTGTTTTAAAAACGGTTTTTTCCAAAACGTTTGACCTTTGCGGCAGCCCTGTCAGGCTTTAGCCGCTCAGATTGTGCCAGTGCCAGTGCCAGTGCCAGTGTTGCGTGTGGTGGTGCGGGCCAGAGCCAGCCCCCACCCCAGCATCAGAAAAACCCAGCCCGCCGTCCGCTCCGTAAACAGCGAACTGGTCGAGGCCAGCGGCCAGAACAGCATGCACAGCGTAATCAACAGCATGGACGGCATAAGCTCTGTTGTGGCCAAGGCCGCACGCAGCACGGTTCTGAGCCAGTACAGAACCAGACAGGCAAAAACAGACAGGCCGCTCAGGCCACTGAGTATGGCAATTTCCAGATAGATATTGTGGGGGTGGATGTTGCAGCCCGCCGCCGGGTCCTGCCCGAGCATGAAAGGGGCAAACTGCGGCACACCATAAAAATAGGCAGGCTCGGCGCAATGCCTGCGGAAACCATCAAACCCCAAACCCAGCAGCGGGTGCGCGTGCAGCATATTCAGCCCACGGATGTAAAGCTGACCATAGGGGGAGTGGGCAAAGCTGCCCATCTGCTCAACAAAATGCAGAACCAGCTTGTTATAGGCCGGGGGGGAGAGAACAGGCAGCAGCGCCAGCCCCACCACACCTGCCAGAATGGACAGGGCCACAGCAATCCGGGTTGTTTTGACCAGAACGGCACAGATAAAAAACCCGAGAAAGACCAGCAGTGCAGGCATTCTCTGCCCGATAATGACCATGCTCAGCAGCAAAAAGGACATAAGGGCCAGTGCGAGCAGTTTTTTGCCCAAGGCCCGGTTTTGCACCATGCGCATGGGGTACACCATTAAACCGGGGAACATGATGACCATAAGCGCCGGGCCTGCGCGTGGAGCAAAAAACGGGCCGGTTAACGCGCCATCCCTCCATCTGGGGTAACCCCAGATATTGGCCCCGAACAGATATTGCTCCCAGCACTGACCAAGCACCCATAGCCCTGCCAGTGTGACTGTGGCTCCCAAAAACTGCTGTTGTGTTCTGCCTGCCAGCAGCCATTCTTCCAGTGCTTTGGCAAATACAAAATACCGGACAATGGCCAGCGCTGCCAATGTGCTCTGGAGGGAACCATCCAGTATGGAGGAGGTAACAATCAGCCCCCAGAGCAGCATGGCGTAGGGGAACCACCCACGTTGCAGGCAGGCATAGTGTTTTTTAAAACTGCAATGCAGCAAAAAAACTATGGCAATAAAAGAGATAATAAAGTCGGCAATGGCGCGGCCGCGTAATTGAAAGAACGGTAGAAAACACAGGAGCACAAAAGCGATTTTCTGCCAGACCACAGCCTGAAGAATGGAAATATTTTTTAAGGTCATGCCGTAGAGCTCCAAGTGCTCTTCTTGATAAAATACTCTTTTTGTAAAAGCTATTCTTAAATAAAGCTGTTTAAAGCCGTATAGCGCGGGCCCGCAACCAGATGCGCCACATGGTGGAGGCGTTGCGGTGTGCAGGCCCGGTGCTGCCGTATGCAGGCTGGCAGGGCGCTGGGCTTGTGTGCGGGGCGTGCACCGTGGGTGCGCGGGAGCCTTGGTGCCGCGTCATCTGCGGCAAAGGCTCCCGGTGGCTCAGGACGGAAGGGTCAGGAGCCTGTTGGCCAGAATACTGGCGTTAAGGGGGACAAGCCCGCCCACAATGCTGGACGAACAACTGCCGTATGTCAGGCTTAAACCGCAGGCGGCCGCAGCAATAATACCGCCAACCCGGCCTGCCTGATCCATTTTGCTGGCAACCATGGTGGTCGCGCCGCGTTGGGCAAAGGCATAGCCTATGTCGGCAGATTCCTCGGCATCCAGCCCGGCGGGCAGAACAAGGCTGAGCGTTGCGCCAATGCATTCGACCATCTGCATCATTTTGCCCATGCTTACGGGGGAGTACACGCAAATGCCCGGTAGATCGACCAGAATGGGTTGCCCCGGCTCCCTGTGCTGCACGGCATCGGCCAGAATGTCGGACGTGCTGCCTTGAATGATGGGAATATTATAGGGCTGGAGCAGGGCAGACAGCTTGGCAAAGCTACCTGCGGTGTGGTCGCACGCAATAATCAGCGGGGGTGGGCTGTCCTTGTGTTCCTCGGCAAGGATGTAGCGGGCGGCCAGCTTGGCCAGCACCAGCGTTTTGCCAGAGCCGGAGGCACCGCCAAAGGCCAGCGGCGCCTGTGTGGCATCGGGCAGGGCGCCAAAGGACAGCACATTGTCCAGACCATCAGCCAGTGTTTTGCCCGCAAGGGCGTGGATCAGCGGCTGGGGCACGGAGTGCCAGCGCAGAATGTCCTCAACCGTCAGATGGCTGACCGGCAGGGATACGCCACTGGGGGGAGCCGCATCCGTGTCCGCCACCGGCTCGGGTGCGGGCACTTCCTCGGGTGTGGCGCTTCCCTGACGGCGCTCCGCAACCTGCTGGTTTGCGGTGTCGGAGGGACTATCCTGCATATTCTACTCCCATGGTGCGGTCTGCTGGCTGAGTGTCACGATATGGTCGCAACCGTCTTGATCCGGGCACGAGGGTATATCTCAGCTTGTGACAGAACGGAAATGGAAGGACGGACCCGTTCGACAATGGCGTGCATGGAATCTCTTACAGGGGAGGCGACAACAATAACCGGAATTTCACCGTTGGTGGAAAGGGCGTTAAACGTATCGCGCAGCTTTCCCACAAAAACATTGAGCATGGAAGGTGGCATGGCAAGCTTGCGGTCTTCCGCCGGGCCGGTGATATGCGCCATGAAGTCCGATTCCCATTTGGGGGAAAGGGTGACGATGGGAATATACCCCCCCGGCCCCACCAGTGTGTTGCAGATCTGGCGCGACAGCCGCATGCGCACATGGTTGGTCAGCGGGCCAATGCCGCGCAGGCCCATGCCGCAGGCCTCCTGAATGCTTTCCAGAATGGTGGGCAGGTCACGGATGGACACGCGCTCGGCCAGCAGGGCCTGCAACACGCGCTGCACGGTGCTGAGCGGCACCTGCGAGGGAATAAGGTCGTTGACCAGCTTCTGCTGTTCACGCGGCATGTCGTCCAGCAGGGCCTGCGTGGCCACGTAGGTCAGCAGGTCAGGCAGGTTCTGGCGCACGCTCTCGCTCAGGTGGGTGACAATGACGCTGGCGGGGTCCACCACGGTGCAGTTCATGGCCATGGCTTTGGTTTTCTGGGATGGGTCTATCCATACCGCAGGCAGGCCAAAGGCGGGTTCTGTGGTTTTTTCGCCCGGTATGGGCGGCACGCCTCCAGAGGGGGTCATGGCCAGCAGCTTGTGGGGTTTGACCTCGCCGGATGCGATTTCAATTTCCTTGAGCTTGATGACGTATTTTTCCGAGGCCAGATGGATGTTGTCCTGAATGCGCACAGGCGGGGTGACAAAGCCCATTTCCGTTGCCACGGAGCGGCGCAGCGCCTTGATCTGCTCGGCAAGCTGGGGGGTGTCTCCACCCGTCAGGGGCAGCAGGCCAAAGCCCAGCTCAAGGCGGAGCAGGTCCAGCTTGAGAATGTCGGAAATGGGGGAGGCCGCGGGCTGTGGCGTAATTTCGGTCACGTCCCCGTCGCTGTCGGCTGCGGGGGCGCGGCTGCGCAGCCATGCACCCGTGCCAGCGGCCACCGCAATGGCCAGAAAGGGGAAGGCGGGCAGGCCGGGCATCAGGGCAAACAGGGCGGACAGGGCGGCAGCCACACCAAGGGGTTTGGCGTTGCCGCTGAGTTGGCGGGCCAGAATAACGTCCGCCGTGCCATCCGTCCCGCCCTTGGTGACCACAATACCCGCAGCGGTGGAGACCAGCAGCGCAGGGATTTGCGAGACAAGGCCGTCACCCACGGTGAGCATGGTAAAGGTGCTTGCCGCCTCGCTTAGTGGCATGCCGTGGCGGAGCACGCCAATGGTCAGCCCCCCCACAATGTTGATGGCGGTGATGATGATGCTGGCAATGGCATCCCCACGCACAAACTTGGCCGCACCGTCCATGGAGCCGTAGAAGGCGCTTTCCTCCTCCAGTTCCTTGCGCTTGGTGCGGGCCGTGCGCTCGTTGATCGCGCCGGAGGCCAGGTCCGCGTCAATGGCCATCTGCTTGCCCGGAATGGAGTCCAGAAAGAAGCGGGCCGCCACCTCGGCAATACGCCCCGACCCCTTGGTGATGACCATAAAGTTCACCACCAGCAGGATGCAGAAGATGATCCCCCCGATCACCACATCCCCACCCATAAGGAACCCACCAAAGGCGGCCACCACGTGGCCTGCGGCATAGGGGCCCTCGCTCCCGTGGCTGAGGATCAGGCGCGTGGTCGCAATTTCAAGCGCCAGGCGCAAAAGCGTTGTCAGCAGCAGCAGTGTGGGGAAGGAGGTAAAGTCCAGCGGGCGCTCAAGGAACAGTGCCACCATAAGCACCAGCACCGAGGAGGTGATGGAGATGGACAGCCCCATGTCCAGAATAAAGGTGGGCAACGGCAGGATAAGGATGGACAGCAAAAGCACAACGCCGACCGCCAGACCAATGTCCGTGCCGGGGAACATGGTGCGCCACGGCAGGGCCTTCCACCCGCCATTGCGCAGGGTCCCGGCTGCGTGGGTCAGCATGCGCGAGCCAGATGCCAGTCTTACGCGTGCGGCCGCAGTCCTGTCCGCCAGTGTGCCAGCAGCGGCTTTTTTGACCGAGTTGCCATCGGCAGTATCCAAGAACCACGTATCCTTTTGTGTTTTTAACGGCACGGTCTATGGCGGATTCCGCAACAGTCCATCTTGCTCCAAACCCTGACAGAGTGCGCCATTAAGGCCCATGTCCGTGCTGTGCAAGTACAGTTATCATCAAGTGCAATCCAAGGCCAGAAAATGGTTTTGGTCTGGCTGCCTGCCGCCCCGTGGCCTGCGTGGTTGGGTATGGTTAAGTCGGGCCGGTATGGTAAGGTCGATTGTAACAACCACAGGGATGCAGATCAGCCGACATGAAAGCGACTTGGGAACCTGAAAAAGCCAATATGCAAAAGCTGGTGGCCCGGAAGGAAGCCGTTCTGCAAAACCCCACCCCGCTCAGTGTCGGCCAGTTGTGCGAGGAGCTGTGCCGCTCGGAACTGGCGGTGGAGGCAATCCGCCTGTCGCTGGAAATGGTGCGGCGTGAACCCGACAATGTGGCCTATCTGCTGATCGCAGCGTTTGTGCTGACCAACCATGTGTTCCGCTACGACATAGCCGTGCCCCTGCTGCGCAAGGCCACCCTGCTGGAGCCAGACAACCCCGCCATCAAAATCATGCTGGCGCAGGCGCTGATTGTGAATGGTGATCTGGCCGGGGGCTCTGCCCTGTTTGCGGATATCATCAAACTCTACCCAAGCCAGCGCGTTGTCGCCACGTTGCAGATTTCCCAGACCTTTTTGCGTATGGGCTACCCTATGGAGGCGCTGAACATCCTTTTGTTCGCCGTCCGTCAGGAGCCTGCGCAGCCTGCGCTGTATAACGCCATTGGGTGTGCGCTCGGGTGCCTCAACCGGGCGGAGGAGGCCCTGCCGTGGTACGAGCAGGCCCGGCGCATGGCCCCCCATGACGAGGGGATTTTGCTGGGTTCCGCCATTGCCACGCTCAAGGCCGGGCACTACGGCCCGGGCTGGGCGCTCTTTGCGCAAAGAGCCAACAAGCTGACCGCAGTGACAAAATGGTTCGCCCAGTTCCCGCAGCTCCAGCCCGGTGATGAGGTGTCGGGCAAAAGCGTTGTGCTGTTTCAGGAGCAGGGGCTGGGGGATACGCTCCAGTTCATCCGTTTTGCCTCGGTTCTGGTGGAGCGCGGTGCGCAGGTTACCATTGCCGTGGGGGCTGCCCTTGTGCGCCTGATCGCCCAGTCCTACCCCGAGCTGGTGGTGCGGGACGCCATCTGCTTTGGGCTGGGCGAGATGTTTGATTATGCACTGGCCATTCCCAACCTGCCGTATGTGACCAACATGCAGACTGTGGCCGATATTCCCGGCACGGTGCCCTACCTGCGGGCGGATGCGCAGGACGTGGAGCGGTTTGCTGCGCTGCTGCCCGTGGCGCGGCCACGCATTGGCCTTGTCTGGTCGGGGGACAGGCGGATGTCCGCGCAGGATGTCATGGCCAACCAGCTCCGCTCCAGCACGCTGGCGGTTATGGGCAGGGCGCTGACCCCGGTGGAGGCAACACTGGTCAGCCTTCAGTTCGGGAGCCCGCGTGAGGATATGCAGAGCTGGACCGGCCAGCCGATATGCGACCCGATGGACCACGTAAAGGATATGGCCGACACCGCCGCCGTGATTGAAAATCTGGACCTGATAATCTCGGTCGATACCTCGGTCCTGCATCTGGCGGGGGCATTGGGCAAGCCTGTGTGGCTGCTCAGCCGGTGGGACGCCTGCTGGCGCTGGCTTGATAAGGGGGAAACCACGGCCTGGTACCCGAGCATGCGTATTTTCCGCCCACAGGAGCGCTCCTTTGATCCCGTGCTTGGCCAGATGGGCGAGGCCCTGCGCGCATGGGTGGCGGCATGGAGCGCTGCCCATACGGGGGCGGACCGGGCAGCCCCGGCGCAGGACGGGCCACTAGAGCGCACCCTTTGAGCCGCAGGGTGTGCCGCCAATGATGACGAAGGACCACAGGATGGAACAGCCAGCAGACGCCGCCCCCATAAGGCTGCCCCAAGGCATGACGGTGGAAGGGTTGTGGGCGGCGCGGCAGGCGCTGATGCAGAACCCGACCCCCGAAGGGCTGAAAACTCTGGCAACCCAGATTTTTGCCGTGCAGCAGCATGTGGCCGGTGAGCGGCTGGTGCTCGATGTCATTGGCGCACATCAGGACAATCTGGCCGTGTTGCTGGCGGCGGCTGATGTGCTGGCGACCTACACCATGCGCTATGACCTGATCGTGGCCATTCTGGGCAAGGTGCTGCTGGCGCTTCCACATCTGAGCCAGCTCAAGGTCTTTCTGGCTACGGCGCTGGTCAGAAAAGGCGATGTGACGGCAGGGTTGCGCATTTTTGCCGAGATCATGCAGCAGCACCCCGAGCATCATCAGGATGCGTGTGAGCACCTTGTTGTGGCCCTGCTGGATGCGGGCTACGCGCAGGAAGGGCTTATGGTGCTGGAATCGTGGTTCCGTGGCGGCAAGCCTGTGACCACCGCCCTGCTGAGCAATATGGGCTGCGTGCTGCAACGCATGAACCGCTCGGAGGAGGCGCTGGCGTGGTACAGGCGGGCGCTGGAGCGCGAGCCACACAACAGCGCAGCCTGCACAGGCTATGCCGTGGCGCTGTTCAAGGCCGGACATTTTGGCGAGGGAGCGCCCTATTACCTGCACAGGGAAGGGCTGGCCCCGGATTCGGTCAGTTGGTATCTGTCCCTGCCGCATCTGCGCAAAGGGGAGCCTTTGCAGGGCAAAAAGGTTATTTTCTATCAGGAGCAGGGGCTGGGGGACACGCTCCAGTTCATCCGCTACCTGCCTATGGTGCTTGCACAGGGGGCGCAGGTCACGCTTGTCTCGCCCGACACGCTGCTCCGCCTGCTCCGGCTGGCTTTTCCGCAGGTGCACGTTGTGGCGGAAAAGGACTTTACCCGGCAGGACGGGTACGATGCCATTCTGCCCATTCCCGACCTGCCCTTTGTCATGGGGCTGCAAACGCGGGCCGATATTCCCGCGCAGGTTCCCTACCTACAGGCTCCCCCGGCTGATGTTGCCCGTCTGACGGCATTACTGCCCGCACAGCGGCCGCGTATTGGTCTGGTCTGGTCTGGTGGGCGGCGCACCAAATCTGCGGATGTGCTGACCGACCAGCGACGCTCCACAACGGCGGAGCAGGTGCTGGGTGCGCTTACCCCGGTGGCGGCGGCGCTGGTCAACCTCCAGCTTGGTCCGCGCCGGGAGGACCTTGCGGCATGGCGTGGCCAGCCGGTGTGCGACCTTATGGACCATGTGGCGGACATGGCCGACACCGCTGCCCTGATTGAAGGGCTGGACCTGATTATCTCGGTCGATACATCGGTGGTGCATCTGGCTGGCGCACTGGGCAAACCCGTGTGGCTGATCAGCCGGTGGGATGGATGCTGGCGTTGGGGGGATACGGGCGAGACCTCGCCATGGTACCCCACCATGCGTATTTTCCGCGCGCAGGAGCGCACACTCGGGCCAGTGCTGGAGCAGGTGGGTGCGGCCCTGCAGGCGTGGGTCGCCACATGGCAGCCGGGCAGGGGCGCGCTGGACTAGCCAAGCACCGGGCGGTTATGCCGCCCGAGGGCTGCGACCAGCCAGAAGGCCGGTTTGTCGCGGGTGGGCTTATTCGTTCCCTTGGGAAGAGGCAACGCGCTGGGTGCTGGCCCGCGCGACAGGGGTAGCGCGGTAGGAGGCCAGCGAGCGGCCGTGCATGCCACTTCCCCGGCTATTCCCCACAGGCCCGGCCTCTACAAAGTTCCGCATACCCTGAAAAGGGTGGAACACCTTGGGGTGCGAGACCTGGGGCATGCCATCCGGGCCTGTACCCATATTGGCCTCGGCCACCATCATGGGTGGGTGGCGGACCGAAGGGGTAACCGGGTGCGGGAACACCTGCGCCATAAGGGGGGATTTTTGCGGGGGTTGTACCCCATCACGCCCGTCCTGCGGTACGGCCCATGCCTCCAGCACCTTCCACTGGTAGGGGGTGCCTATGCCGGGGGTCTGGGAGTGGTAGGCCGCTGCGGCGCGGGGCCAGCTCCCCATTTTTTCATACATCTGGACCAGAAAGCTGCCCGCATACATGGCGTTGCGCACCGGGTCGAACGCCTGATCGACGGAGGGGAAGGCCTCGGGGTGTTGTTGCAGGTTGACCTGCATGCACCCTACGTCAATGGACATGATGCCCTGCTGGCGGAAGCTCTGCACAGCGGCCACGGCCTCGGCCCGGCTGTTGTAGTGGTAGCCAATGCCGCCTGCGTTAATCGTCCACGGCCAGGCGGAGACCGTACCATCGGATTCGGTCCGGCCACTTTCCACCCGCCCCATGGCGGAGAGAAACCCGTCAGGAATATGCAGGCTGCGCTCGGCCTGCGCCATGGCCTCCGTGCACAGCCCTGCCTCGGCCGAGTGTGCATTGGCCCGCGATGTTCCCACGGTGGTGTGCACACAGCCTGCAAGCAGTGCGGCGCTCAGCAGCCAGCGGGTGGGTGGGGTGCGGGGGGGCGGTGCGGTCATGCGGGGTTCTGGCAGGGGCCGGGTCGTGTCCGAGCGGCGGGTCCCTTCTCTCCTTGGCTGTTGCTGGCTCTATGCCAGCCAATGCAAAAAGCGGCAGGGGTGGGCGCGCAGGGGTGCGGGCCTGCCCGGCTTGGCCTTACACGGCTGTATTCCCCCTGTGCGGATCGTGCAAGGATTCATGTGGGGGTAGTCCGGGCTGCAAAGGCTGGCCAGAGTGCGGCGCGCTGGGGGTATGGGACCGGCTTTTTTGCTGCGGGTCTGTGGGCTTCGGGTTTAATGGTATGATTTTGCATGATCTTTGGTGGGGGCTGTCTGCTGCTGGCCAGCCCCGTGCGCGGCCCGTGTGCGGGCAGGTGGTGCATGCGGGGGCAAAAAAAGGCTTTTGGGCATGGGCCGGGGCAGGCTACATGGGCATTGAATGTGATGGCCAGCGCGCCTATTCTTATGGCACAAAGGCTATGTGATGGCCCTTGCACCCCGTGCAGGGCCGATCAATCAGGGGTACGCAGGTATATGAGCAACCGCCTCAAGGCGAGCAACGGGCATGGCGGTGCGGCCTGCCAGCATGGCGGCAGTGTGGCGGTCTCTCCGGCCCGTATGGGGCAGGGTATGCCACGGTGGGCCAGAGCCTTTATGGCCGCCGTTTTTGTGCTCTCCCTGTTTGTGCCGCTCGCTCCCGCCCACGCCATTTCCGTGCGGGTGAAGGATATTGTCGATTACGAAGGCGTGCGGGACAACCAGCTGGTCGGCTACGGGCTTGTGGTGGGCCTGCATGGCACGGGCGACCGTCTGACCAACATCATCTTCACGCGTGAGACGTTGATCAGCATGCTCAACCGTCTGGGCGTGAACATCCGTGACCGCGAAATTCAGTTGCAGACGCATGACGTGGCCGCCGTAATGGTTACCGCAACCCTTCCCCCGTTCTCGCACGGGGGCGGGCGGATTGACGTGACCGTCTCCGCCGTGGGTGACGCGCAGGACCTGACCGGCGGCACCCTGCTGGTCACCCCCCTGCAGGCCGCGGATGGCGAGGTCTATGCCGTGGCGCAGGGCTCGCTTGTAACCAACGCCTTTACTGCGGGCGGGCAGGCCGCCACGGTCACGCGGAACATCCCCACCAGCGGGCATATTGCCAATGGCGGGGTGGTTGAACGTGAGGTGCCGGTCAAACTGGGTGAGACAGGAGTGATCCACCTCTCGCTCCACAACCCCAATTTTACCACCGCAACCCGTGTGGCCGAGATTATCAACCGCAGCATAGGCGCGCGCATGGCGCAGGTGGATGACCCGCGCACCATTGCCGTGGACCTGACCGGGCGCAACGCATCGCTCACCCTCTACCGTATCGGGGATTTGCAGATAGAGCCCGACACCATGGCCAAGGTTGTGGTGGACGAGGCCAGCGGCACCATTGTGATGGGGGACAGCGTGCGGATCAGCACCGTGGCCATTGCGCAGGGCAACCTGACCATTCAGGTGACGGAAACCCCACAGGTGGTCCAGCCCGCACCGTTTTCCAACGGGGTGACTGCCGTGGTGCCACGGACACAGGCCAATGTGAGCACGGACAGCTCGCACAGGCTTGGCATCCTGCGTGAGGGGCCAACACTGGCCAGCCTTGTTGCAGGCATGAACGCGCTGGGCATGGGCCCGCGTGACATGATCGGTATTTTGCAGGCCATCAAGGCGGACGGCGCTCTTCAGGCCGATCTGGAAGTCAGGTAGTCAGGCATGAGCACAATAAGCAGTGTGAGCGCGGCCCAGATGGCCGCCGCCCAGAATGCGGCAGCCCAGAACACCACCCAGAGCACCGGCTCCGCCCAGTCGGGGCTGAGTGCGAAAACGCTGGAGAAAATCCGCCAGTCCGCCATCGAGTTCGAGGGCGTGACCATAGGCGAAATGCTCCAGCCGATGTTTGATACGGTGGATACGTCCAACGGTCTGTTCGGCGGTGGTGCTGCGGAGGCCCAGTTCCGCTCCATGCAGGTGCTGGAGTTGGGCAAGCAGATTGCCAATAACGGCGGCATTGGTCTGGCAGACAGCGTATACCGTCAGATGCTGGCCATGCAGGAAACCGCACAGCAGGAAAAAACGCAGCAGAAGAAGGCAGACCATGACCAGTAAGCCAGATGACCTGCAAGCCCGCCTGCTGCAGGCCCTCGGGGCTGTCAGCACCCTGCTGGAGCAGGAGAACACCCTGCTCACAGCGGGCCAGTGGCAGGATGTGGAAAAACTGCTGCCGCGCAAGCGTGAGCTGATGCAGGCGCTCCACAAGCTGCTCCCTGCCGCCAAGGCGCAACCCCTGACCGCCGAGCAGCGCAGCGCGCACATCAGCCCCGAGACAGAGGCCGCCTTCAACCACTTCAATACGCTCGTGCGCGCCAATGACACTCTGCTGCAAAGTGCCATGGCGGCGCAGGACACGCTGATCAAACTTGTTTTGGAAGATGCGGTGCAGGAGCAGCGCACGGGCTATGGGGCCTCTGGCGGGTATGCCATGGGGGCCCACACCAACGCTCTGGCCCTGCGGAGCGACGTCTAGCCCTCAGTTATGGCTAGGCCCGACGCACAGGGCCGTTGCGGGGCAGGTTTGCCCCAGCCACCTTTATGCGGCCCAGTGGGTGGCGCTTACCAGTAAGCGCCGGTGACCTTGCGCGGCTGGTCGCCAGCAGGGTCTGCCCCTGCGTACCATGCGCTCCAGTCCCACAAAAATGTGTCACGCCGGTTTTCTGCCGTCATGCTTGCCAGTTCATCCACAACAGGTGTGGGCTGCTTGTTTTTGGCCCGCATCTGGGTGGCGTCCATTTCCCGCAGGGTGCGGAAGGCGGTCTCGGACCCCATGTACACACATCCACAACCCAGCGGGTCCGCGTACAGATAGATCGGGCCGGAGGGGGATGGCCGGTAGGTCAACTGCCCCGGTGGCAGCAGGTTCATCATGGCGTAGCGCGCGGTGGTGTCCGCCTGATGGGCAATAAACCCTGCCTCGGACAGGGTTCTCCCCTTTTCCAGATACGGGGCGGCGGGGGACATGCACCCCGCCAGCGCAAGGCACCATAACCCGGTTGCGGCCTGCGCCACCCGTTTTATGCTGCGGGGTGCGGCTTTGGGGGGGAGGGAGCTGCCTGTATGCATCTGCCGGGTTCCGTAATGAAAAAAAGGGGTTTTACAGTGCGGATGGGGTCGCGTCTGCCATGCACAGGGGCGGCACGCAGGCGTAGGCCTTGATGGTCGAGTAATGCAGGCTCATCAACTGTTCAAGCGTTTGCGCCGGCGTGCCGCCGTCCAGCGGGTTGGCGGCGGGTACGGTGGTGCTGGTCAGGGGCAGGCACGCCTTGATCAGCTTGTCCGCGCCAGAGGGGGAGATGGCATAGCCGCACACGCTGGTGGTGGTCATGAGCGGGAAGGCAAGGGAGGTGACTTCCATCTCGCTCAGGGCGGCGGCGCCATGGGCGGAGTAGGGGGGCTGTACCGCGCCGGTAAACAGGGCCAGATCGGGCAGGATGTCCAGCTGGAGCGTGACCCCCGGTGCGGTGCCCCACAGAACAAAGTCCCAGTCCTGTGGCAGGCTTGCCAGTATGCGGGTGCTCTCGGCCTCAAAGTTGGCGCACAGCACGGCATTGCCAGCAAATACATGGGCCGCCGTCTGGTGCTGGGCCACGTTGCCCCAGAGCGAAATATGCGAGAGGGCCTGCGCAAATGCGGCCTGCGTAAACAGACACTCGGCGGAGATCAGGTTCATCTGCCGCATGGCCTGCACGTCCAGCCCCTGCGCATCCACCCCTACCGAGCGCACAAGGTCGGGAACATGGGCGTTCAGGCGTGTAAAGCGCTCGGTCTGCTGTGTTGCTGCGTCACTGCTGATGAAGAACTTGAACATCTGGTGGTCCTGATCTGGTGACGCGCGCAAACGCCGCGTAATGAATGACATATCTGGCGCCGCCGCGCGCGGTATTAAAAACGCAGCAGCAGCCGGAATTGAACGGGCGTAAGGATAGGGCAGACGGGGGCGCATGGAAAGCCTTGGGGCCAGCCAAACCTGCCCGGGTATATTCCTGTGGCTTTGTCGGGTGCAAAACCGTATAATGACTGCGCTTAAAAGAATTTGCGGGTCATAGACAGCCAGGGCCCGGTGTTGGTGTATGCACACGTGAAGGATGAGGACTGATGAGCATTAGCGGGATCTCGCCGGTAAGCCAGTATCTGACGGCCCTGAAGAATGAAGATACCGCTGCCTCCACCTATGCCAAAACGGATGTGACCACCAAACAGGCCACCGCTGCGTTTGAGCAGTCCGCGAGCACCATTAAAAGTGTTGATGCGCTGATGAAAAACTACTCAGCGCTCAATGTGGTGCTGGGGGCGTATGGCATGGGGTCGTATTCCACCGCCACGGCGCTGATCAAAAAACTGCTGACACAGGACCCCACATCCTCCACATCGCTCGCCAAAAGCTCGAGCAATGCAACGTGGCTGGCTTTTGCAGATGCCTTCAAAACATGGGGTCAGGGCGGGGGTACGGTGCAGACAAACCCGCTGACGTCCTCCAGCATTGCATCCATTGTCAACGAATATGAGACCGACACAGCGACGTCGCTCAGCAGCGACCTGAAGACCTTCAATGCCGCGGCCTCCAGCATTACCACGGCCTCCGCCCTGCTGGCCAACACCACGGTGCTCAATGTGGTGCTGACCGCATACGGTCTGGATTCGCTCGAAGGCGATACATCGGTCCTCAACGCGCTGCTGACGCAGGACCCCACCTCCTCCACATCGCTGGCGCAGACGTCGGGCAATGCGGCGTGGCAGGTGTTTGCCAATGCTTTTCAGGACATGGGTAAAAATGGCGGCACGGCCACGGCCTCGCCTTTTACCAGCATGACCATGACAACCATTTCCCAAGGTTACAGCATTGCGGTCAATTCGGCGGTAGACAGCAACGCCAACGCGTTCAAGGCCGAGGCCGCCACCATGACCTCCGCCTCCGACCTGCTGAATAACGACACCGTGCTGTCCATGGTCATGTCCACCTACGGGCTGGATACCAGCACGGACAACTCCAAGATTCTCAGCGCACTGCTGACGCAGGACCCGACCTCCTCCACATCGCTGGCGCAGGCATCGGGCAGCACCGCATGGCAGGATTTTGCCACGGCCTTTAAAAACATGGGGCAGAATGACGGTACGGCAACGTCCACCCCGTTTACCTCCGCGACCATCAGCTCCATTGCGTCCAAATACACATCCGTGATCGATAGCGGCACCACAAGTGCCATTGCCTCCTTCAAAAGCGATGCGGCGGGCATTAGCTCCGTGAGCAGCCTGCTCAGCAACAGCTCGGCCTTGCAGGTGGTGCTGGGGGCCTATGGTCTGGGCTCCCTTGCCTCAGACCCTGCGGTGGTCAAAACCCTGCTGACACAGGACCCGGATTCGTCTACCTCGCTGGCGCAGACCTCGGGCAACACCGCGTGGCAGACCTTTGCTCAGGCGTTCAAGGCATGGGGGCAGAACAACGGGCAGGGGGCTATTATGTCCACGTCCTTTGTGGCGTCCCTGACATCGAGCTTCCAGTCCAACACCGACTCACTGGTGCAGTCGAGTGTTGCCAGCTTTGAAAGTGCGGCAGGCTCCATTACCACCGCGTCCGCCCTGCTGGCCAATACGGTGGTGCTGAATGTGGTTACCGGGGCGTATGGGGTGGATGCGTCCAGCAATGAGTCAACCCTGCTGAATGCCCTGCTGACACAGGACCCCACGTCTTCCACCTCTCTGGCCAGCGCCTCGGGCGATTCAACGTGGCAGAGCTTTGCCACCGACTTCAAGGTCTGGGGGGCAAATGGCGGCAGCGTCAGTGCAACACCGTTCACGTCCACAAAAATCCAGAGCATTGTGGATGATTACCAGTTGCGCCAGTACGAAAGCAGCAAGGACCTGAGCGATAACGGTGTTGGTAACGCCCTGTATTTTACCCGCACCATGAGCAGCATTACATCCTTGTCGCAGCTGATGTCGGACCCGACCCTGCTCAAGGTGGCAGAGACCGTATCGGGCTATGACCCCGACCAGTTTGGTGCGTTGGACTATGACCAGCAGGTACGTCTTTTGTCCAAGAAGGTGGACCTGACCAAGCTGTCCACCCCCAAGCAGATCCAGCAGTATGCGGAGCAGTATCTGGCCATGTTGCAGATCAACCCGCAAACGCCCGATACGCCTGCCTCCATGCTCGACCTGTTCGGTGGCAGCAGTGATGATGACATTCTCTCCCTGTTCGGGGATTCCTCATCTTCGGGTGATCTGTACTCCAGCCTGTTCTAGGCCCGCAGGTTCCACCCCGGCTGTATGGGGTGGGGCGGCATAACCCCCTCTCTGTCTGGTTGGTAACGTGAGTTCGGACCCGCATTCTCCCTCGCCTGTCGATGTCTCCGTTTCTGCCCTGTCCGGTGTGCTGGATGCGGTGCGCGGGGCCATTGCCAGCCCACGCCATGATGTGCCGGTAGGGGTGCTGGAGGGGCGGGTGACCGGGCTTTCGGGCCTGTCCGTCTCGCTCAGTGGTCTGCGGGATTTTACGGGTGTGGGCGACCGCGTGACCATTTACGGGCTGGATGGGCGGCAGACGCAGGCCGAAATTGTGGCCTTTGCGCAGGACATTGCCATTGCCATGCCCTTTGGCTCGCTGGAGGGCATTGGCTCGGGCTGCCGCGCCACCTTCCGCCTGTATGATCAGGAGCAGCGTCGCCTGAGGGCGGGGGGCACGCTCATGGTCAATGCCGCGTGGCAGGGCCGGGTGGTGGACCCCATGGGCCGCCCGATGGATGGCAAAGGCCCGCTCCCGTCCGAGGGCACAGCCCAGCGGCTCCATGCCGCCCCGCCCGAGGCCGCCATGCGTGCCCGCCTTGGCCCGCGCATAGACCTTGGGGTGCGCGCGCTTAACCTGTTCACCACCTGCCGCGAGGGCCAGCGTCTTGGCCTGTTTGCAGGCTCGGGCGTTGGCAAGTCCACCCTTATGGGCATGCTCGCGCGGGATACGGCGTGTGATGTGGCGGTGATTGCGCTGGTGGGCGAGCGTGGGCGCGAGGTGCGCGAGTTTGTGGAGGATGATCTGGGGCCGGAGGGGCTGGCCAAGTCGGTTGTGGTTGTGGCCACGTCCGACACATCCCCCCTTATGCGGCGCGAGGCCGCCTATGCTGCCATGGCCGTGGCTGAGCACTTCCGCGATCAGGGCAAATCGGTGCTGATGCTGATGGATAGCGTCACCCGCTTTTGTCAGGCGCTGCGCGAGATCGGGCTGTCCTCGGGCGAGCCACCGGCAACACGCGGCTACCCGCCCAGCGTGTTTGCCGAGCTGCCCCGCCTGCTCGAACGCGCAGGGCCGGGGCTGATGGACGAGAACGGCCACGCCGGGCAGATGACGGCCATGTTCTCCGTACTGGTGGAAGGGGATGACCAGAACGAGCCTGTGGCCGATGCGGTGCGCGGTATTCTGGACGGGCACGTGGTGCTGGAGCGGCGCATTGCCGAGTCCGGGCGTTACCCTGCCGTCAATGTGCTGCGCTCGCTCTCCCGCACAGTGCCGGGGTGCCTGACGGAGGAGGAGGGCCAGCTTGTGTTGCAGGCCCGCTCCTGCCTGTCCACCTGGGATGAGATGCAGGATATGGTCCGCCTTGGCGCGTACCGCCCCGGCAACGACCCGCGCGTGGACGAGGCCATTCGGGTGGCTCCGGCGGTGGAGGAGATGCTCAAGCAGCGCAAGGGCGAGCGCGCCACCTTGGCCGAAAGTTTTGACGCCCTGCGCGGCGCGCTCTCCTAGCTGATCGGGGATGAGTAGCGCGCGAATCCGCTCCCTGCGCGCGCTTATCCGCGTGCGCAAGACGGAGGTGGACGAGGCCCGCGCAGGCATGTCCCGTGCGCTGGCGGCCGAGAGTGCGGCCATGGCCGAGCTTGAGCGGCAACTGACCCAGATTGAAGTGGAGCGGGACGAGGCCGAGGGCGATGCAGGGCGGGAGTCCTTCCGCCTGTGGCTGCCCATTGCGCAGGAGGAGGTGGCGCGCGCCGAGCAGGTGGTGCGCCGCACCCGTGCGGACTCCCAGCGGGTGCGCGAGGAGCTTATTCAGGCCAATGCCGCGTTCAAGGCCGCGCAGACCCTGCTGGAAAAGCGCGAGGAAGAGGAGCGCGTTGTGCGCGCCCGGCGCGAGCAGGCCGAACTCGATGATCTTGCCCGCCGCCGCCGCCCGCCTTTTCTGTAAGGTGGGGCAGGGCCACTGTTTGGTGGCGATAAACTGCAAACCCATGAAAAAACGATGGCAAATGGCTCTTTTCTGATGTTTGATCCTTGAGAAAGCAGTGTGCGCCCGCTATCGCTTACAGATGGTAAGGGGCTGACAGTGATCGTGTACCATGCGACCCGTTTCTCCCCACACTCGTGAGTGATTAGGAAAACGTATGCAACAGACAGCGCTGCCACCTGCAAAAATTTTTATTGCAACGCCATGTTTCGGCGGGATGGTGACACAGGAGTATATGGAATCCATTATTGCCTGCGCCGGTGTTCTTCAGGTTCCCATGACCCTCTCCCTTCTGGGGGATGACGCCATGATCACCCGCGCGCGCAATACGCTGATGCACAAGTTCCTAACCCTTTCCGATGCAACCCACCTGCTGTTCATTGATGCGGACATCGGCTTCCCGGCCGAGGCCCCCGCCCGCCTGCTGGCCGCTGGCAAGGACGTGGTGGCCGGTGCGTACCCGATCCGCGAATACTTCTGGGACAAGACAACGCAGGAAAACATGCTGCATGGTGAGCCGCAGGACACTGCCTCCTTGCGTTATGTGGGCGAGACAGAAGCCATGCACCAGCAGATTGAAAAAGGACCTATGGTCCAAACGCATTATGTCGGCACGGGTTTCATGCTGATCAGCCGTCAGGCGCTGGAGCGGATGGTCAAAGCCTACCCCGAGACCGCCTACACCCGCATAGACGCCGCCAAAGGGGAGACGGGGAGCACCGCCTACGCCCTATTTGATGGCAGCATCGACCCCGAAACCGGAACCTACCAGAGCGAAGACTTTACCTTCTGCCGCCGCTGGCGCGAAATTGGGGGGGAAGTCTGGCTGGATACGTCCATCAATCTGACACATGCAGGCCGTGCCGCGTTCCATGGCAAACCGGGCTGCCGTGTTGGCATGGTTCACCACAAGGGCGCCTAAGGTCGCAGTAGCACCACATGCCAGATAACAAAAAACGCCCCATCATTATCAAACGTGGGGGTGATTCAGGCGAGCATGGTCACCACGGTGGCGCATGGAAAATTGCGTACGCCGACTTCATGACCGCCATGATGGCCTTCTTTCTGGTTATGTGGCTGCTCAATGCGACAACGGAGGAGCAGCGTAAGGGTATTGCGCAGTTCTTTAACCCCATGGCGGAAAAAGACACCCGCCTTGGCTCCTCCAATGGCATGCTGGAGACCTCTCCATCCCCCCTTACGGCAGGGACCACCCTGCGCAAGGTCAAGGATGGGGATGCCCCCGAGGATGACGGGGGCGAGCAGTCCGGTGCAAAAGACGCTCCCCGCCGCTCGGAGGAGGGGGGCTCGCCCGACAATATTACCCGTGGGCTCAAGGCGCACCTGACCCCCGCATCCCCCGCCATTATTCCTGTTGGCGGGCCGGAGAGCGGCGGCGGCAAAAGCATTGGCACCATCGGGGTGGACAACCCCGTGGCCGCTGCGGCCGAACAGTCCAAGATCGACAACATGGTGCAGGGGCTGGAGCAGTCCGTGGCGCAGAACCCCGATACGCAGCAGGCGGCCAAGAACATGTCCGTCTCCTTCGGGCGCGATGACATCCGCATTGAACTGCGTGACGCCAACAACACCCCCATGTTCGACACCGCTTCGGCCACACCCAATGCGGCAGGGCGCAAAATGCTGGAGCAGATTGGCGCATGGCTGGCCCCCATGCCCGAGCAGCTCTCCATTGTAGGGTATACCGATGCCGACCAGTACCGCGCCTCCAAGCGTGGTGGCATGTCCAACTGGACCCTGTCCGCCCAGCGGGCAGATGGCGCGCGTGAGGTGCTGGTCAGGGCGGGCTACCCGGACCGCAATATTCTCAGCGTTTCTGGCCGTGCGGACCGTGACCTCGCCTTACCGGCAGACCCCGCTTCCGCCGCAAACCGGCGCGTGGTGCTTATTCTGCACCGCCGGTTTGTAAACCCCGACCAGCCCGGTGGGGCCATTGTGCCCCTGCCCGCGGGTGGTGGTGCTCCGGCGGCTCCCCCAGCCAGTGCACCGGGTGCTCCGGGCGTTCCGGCGCAGGCTCCGGCCCTTGGGGCTGCTGGGTCTGCCAATGGGCCTACCAGTGGGCCTACCAGTGGGCCTGCCAGCCCTGCAACGGGTGGTGCGGCCCCTGCGGCGGTTGCTCCGCCAGCCCCCCCGGCTGCAGCACCCGCCCCGCCCACACCTGCACCGGCCGCTGTGGCGCGGCGGCGGCAGGGTGTGCGGTTGCGCGCAGTCACACGGCCAGCAGCACCACAGACCACGGCCCCGGCCGCGCCAGTGGACCAGCCTTTTCAGCCCTCGCAGGATACGTGGACACCCGCGCCGCAGTAACCCGCCCGTAACAGACGATATCGTGCCGCAGGCCAGAGTGCCCACCCGGTACAAGTAGATGAAAGTGGAGACCGTTAAATGCTGTTCATCGGGGGGCTCATTTTTGCGCTGCTCTGCGTATTTGGTTCGTTTGTGGCATCCGGGGGGGCACTGGCACCCCTTATTATGTCCATGCCGTTTGAGCTGCTGACCATTCTTGGGGCTGCGGTGGGTATTTTTGTCATGTCCAACTCCAAGGACGTGCTCAAGGAGTTCCCGCACTACCTGCGCCGTACCATCAAGGGGCCACGCTATAACAAGGCGGCCTATACGGAGCTGCTGGTCACGCTGTTCCGCTTTATGCGGCTGGCGCAGGCCAAGGGCAACATGGCGCTGGAAGAACACATTGAAAACCCCAACGACAGCTCCATTTTTGCCCTGTCGCCCAATGTGCGGGACGATCTGGCGACCCGCAGCCTGATCTGCGATTACCTGCGTCTGGTCAGCCTGAACATGGATGACGCCTACCAGCTTGATGAGGTCATGGGCCGCGAGCTCAAAAAGAACCTGAGCGAGGAACTCCATACCGCCGAAAGCCTGCAAAGCATTGCCGACGCCCTGCCAGCTCTTGGCATTGTGGCCGCCGTGCTCGGGGTTATCAAAACCATGGCCTCCATCAGCAAGCCGCCGGTCATTCTGGGTGAGATGATTGCAGGCGCACTTGTCGGGACCTTTCTGGGTGTGCTTTTGTCTTATGGTGTTGTGGCCCCGCTTTCGTCTAGAATGCGCGATGTGGTCATGCAGGACGCCCGCTACCAGGACCTGATCCGCACGGTGTTTGTGGCGCATCTGCAAGGCAACCCGCCGCAGATCTGCGCGGAAATCGGGCGTAAGGACATACCGCATGCGTTTATGCCAACCTTTGCCGAGCTGGATTCCGCCTTGTCCGAGGCGACAAACCCGGGTGCGGCGGCAGCAGCCTGACGCAGCAGCCACACAGGCGGCAGACCTGAGGGCAAACGCCCACGGGTGGGATGGAGGAAGTGAT
The DNA here is from genome assembly GCF_002153655.1 of Acetobacter okinawensis. Classification (GTDB taxonomy): domain Bacteria; phylum Pseudomonadota; class Alphaproteobacteria; order Acetobacterales; family Acetobacteraceae; genus Acetobacter; species Acetobacter okinawensis_A. The sequence continues at coordinate 33,937 of NZ_JOPJ01000017.1, read as the reverse complement.
GGGTATTAAGTCAACAAATGCCGCCAACCTGAGCGAAAGCGCACAGGATACGCCGCTTGCCTCCCTGCTGGCCGCCGTTGCCGCACGCAGCACCACGGCCACCACAACCCCCGCCACCTCACAGACCAGCGGTTTTGCCGCGGTGCTCAAAAGCATGTCGCCGTCCACCACACAGGCGCGTGCTGCCAGTACCCGGCAGAGTGCAACCACACCATCCGCCAGCAGCGCCACCCCGGCAGATACGGAGCAGGTAGGCAGCACAACGGCGGACACCACAAGCCAGAACACGCCCGACCAGAGTGCTACCACGCAGGGTGCGGCCAGCCGGTCCAGCCAGTCTGGTGCGTCTGCCGCCACGGGCAGCAGCAAACAGGCCGCGACCAGCGCCTCGGCCACTGCAACGCAGGCCAGCTCCCCCGCCAGCGCCAAAAATCAGTCCAACTCCAGCGTGCAGGATGATGCCACGCAGGCGGCAGACAGCACGGCAGACACCAGCACAACCACAACTGCGGCGGATGCCAGCCAGAGCAGCACGGTCTGGAGCATGGCGGAAACTCTTATGCAAATGGCCATGCAGGGTGCCGCCGCCGTGCAGGCCCAGACGCAGGGCACGGACGCCACACAAGCCAGCACCAACACCGCAGGTACGGACGCCACACAGGCAGATGCGGTAGCCACCACCGGTGCAGGGGCGGCACTCCAGGCCGCCGGGCAGGATGTGAGTGCACTTCTGGCTCAGGCCGGTGTGCTGTCCGCTACAGGCCAGACCGCGGCGGATGCGCTGAGCGCACTGGGGCTGACCCCCATAACCGCACAGGGGGCTTTGGCATCGCTCGGTGCTGGTGCGTCTGCCGTGGCTCTGGGGGCGACCTCGGCCATGGCGCAGCCTATAACCAGCGGTGCAGATACCCTGTCTGCCTTTGCCGCAGCACAGGCAGGGGCAGCATCGGTTGCAGCCCTGCCGGTGGCGCAGCTTACACTGGCGGAGACTGCGGTGCAGGCTGGCGCGGCTACGGCTGCCACCAAGGGCCTTGGCGCAACAGGGGCTACCAGCAGCGCGGCCACACAGGCAGCCAGAACGCAGGCTGCGGGCAGCGCAACGGATAATACGGCGCAGCAGGTCGCCCTGACGCTCCAGCAGGTTACTGCGGCTGTGAGCAATGTGAGTGTCACGCAGTCTACCCAATCCACGCAGCAGGGGGCGGGGCTTGCGACCTCTGGCGGGCTGAATGGCCTGTCGCTGGATACCACGGCCATGGTAGCGCTGGGCAGCACGGTGCAGGAGAGCACGGCCCAGAACGCATCCGGTTTTTCCGACCAGTCCGGTAGCGGTGCAGAGGGGGAAGGGCAGGCCCTGCTGGCCGAGACCCCGCTCCAGAGCGGTGCGCTGGCGCAGAGTGCCGCACAGGGCGTCTCCAGCTTTGCTTCTACCCTTGGTGGCGCGCTGGAGGGGCAGAGCACGCAGGCGGCTCCGGCACAGGCCGCCGCAGCCACGGCCTCGGCCACGCAGGGGGATGAGCCGACTACAGGGCTGTTCTCTCTGGCCAATGCAAACAGCACGGATACGGGCGTATCCGTAACCGTTATGACCGCCGATTCCACACCGGTGCATGTGCGTGTGCAGGGTACGGATGGGGTGACCACAGGCGTTGTGCTGCAAAGCGAGGACGCGGCAACCGCCCACCATCTGGCCAGCACACGGCATGAGCTTGTTGCAGCACTGGACGCAGCAGGTGTAAACGTGGGACAGCTCAAGATAGATGTTGTCAACGCGAGCGATGCTGGCAACAGCACCTCCTCGCAGGATAATGGCGCGGGCAGTGCGGCAGGTGGCGCTTTTGGTGGTGCTGGCACCAGTGCTGGGCAGGGCGGTGGTCAGTCCGCTGCCGGGGCGTCATGGACCGCCAGCACGCTGGCTGGTGCTCAGGACGGCGTAGCAGAGGGGGCGGACAGCAGCGCGCCCGCATCTGGTTCGCGCGCATATGATGGACGTGGGGTTAACATTACCGCCTGACCCCGGGCGTATAGAGGCAGACAGGAAGGAAGCAGGCGTATGTCCACGACATCACTGACAACAAACGAATACAACCTGCTTTCGGCAGCGGAATCGACCGCCAAAAGCTCTGCGGCTACGTCCTCGTCGTCCGGGTCTTCGTCGTCCACATCTTCAACGGCGGCGCTGTCCTCGCTCGCCAATAACTACACCACCTTTTTGACCCTGCTGACCACGCAGCTCCAGCATCAGGACCCCAGCAGCCCCATGAGCTCGGATTCATTTACGTCCGAACTGGTGCAGTTTGCCGGAGTGGAACAGCAGGTGCAGACCAACTCCAAGCTGTCCTCGCTCATCTCACTCAACGAGAGCGGGCAGCTCAGTGCGGACAGTGCGCTTGTTGGCTCCAAGGCCACGGCCACCTCCACCACCCTGCCGTTGCAGAACAGCTCGGCCACGCTCAATTACAAGGGCACGTCGGGGCAGACTGTGGCCATTGCCGTGTCCAACTCGTCGGGGACCATCGTCAAGGACGATCTGGTGACTGCCAGCAGCGGCACCAATACATGGACATGGGACGGCACGGACAACAGCGGCAACAAGCTGTCCGATGGGGCTTACAGCGTTGCGGTCAAAACCATGGATTCGTCTGGCACCACGTCCGATGTGTCGTTTACGGTTACGGGCACCATTACGGGTATCCAGACCGGCACCAACGACATGGAAGTGCAGATGGGCGGCGCGACCATACCCATGAGCAGTCTGGTCAATGTTTCCTCCTCCAGCTCTTCTTCTTCGTCGTCCTCGTCCACATCGTCCGGCACGTCGTCCTCTTCCACCACGGGGTCCTGAGTGCTCGGGGGGTATGGCCGCGCCATGCCCCCCTGAGCCGCGCGGGCGGGTTTGCCTGTTGCAGGCGCCTGAGGTGCAGACTGCCTGTTCTGTTTAACAGGGCAGAGCGTGTAACATTGGGCGTGCAGTTTGGCACGTAGGTGTGTGGATATATAAAAAAAGGGTGGTGTTCTTGTAGAACACCACCCTGAAAATACTATTATAAATAAAAATCTGTATTTATAATATGTAATACCGAAAAATCAGAACCATTCTTTTTTATTGACGACGTAAGTCTGGTAAAAATCCTGATCGCTTTTGGTAATGTAGATAATCCCTTCTACAAAAGCGATAATATAGATGGCAATGCTGGGCAGCCCAAAAAGGAAGAAGCCGAACAGCGTGACCAGCAGCATAATAATGCCGGCCTTGTTATAGCCAAGGTAGAACTTATGAATACCAAGACCACCAAGGAAAAGGGCAAGAACGCACGCCACAACCCGTGACTTTTCGCCCGAGGCGCCAAGGTTTATGCCGGGGTTTTGCCCGCTGATGGCAAAAATGGAAAATGCCTCGTTACCCTGCGTGTCAAAATCGATTGTCGTACCCTGCCGGATCGCATTAAAATCGGATTTTACATTGACGCCTTTAAAGTGATAGCGCTGGTTGTCATCCCCGCTAATAAGACCTTCTCCGGTTCGGGCGTCATAATTAATAATAGTTCCGCGCATAATTCCGGCTCCATGAATGAATCTTCTTTTTCTTATAAAATTTTTTTTTAAGGAGAGAAAGAAAAATTACAAGACCGACAGGTTACAGCTTTTTGTAACCTGAGTGCTGCCCGTTTATGCTGGAAAAACCAGAAAATACTGGAGCAGTCGGGCTTTTTTTCAAGCGTTTTGTGGGGTGCGGGGGAGCGCAGGCACCTAGGGGCTGGCGTGCTGTGCAAAGGTGCAGACGGGTGGGTGATGTATACGTCAGTTATGTCTTAACATTAAATTGACGGACCCCGGGGGAGGGCGGCTATGCTTGATGCAAATAATTGGCATTAAGGCAAAAAATTCCATGTTGGCCTGGTTTACCGAAAAAGCTCCTCTGCGGCGCAAAATTTCCATCGTCATGGCCTGTCTGCAAACCTATATGCTTTTGCAGATTCTGGTGCAGCTTGTCAGTTCAGAAATGGACCTGCCACTGTCGGTACAGCGTTATCTGGGTCTTGGTGGGTTTGCGGTCAGTTCGCTCATGGTTTTTCTGGCGCGCTGGGTGCTGATCAGCCGCGCTGCCGTACCGTTTGAGACCATTACCGCCCTGACCGAGCGCATTGCCGCGGGCAAGCTGGATGAGCAGATCCCCTACACAACATGGACCGATTGCGCGGGCCGCCTTGGCAAGGCGCTGGCCACCTTCCGCATGGCTCTGATCAAGCAGCTGGACCTGCAAAAAGTCGCGCAGGAGAGTGCAGCCGAGCAGCAGCGCCTGAGCGAGCTGGCACAGCAGCGCACGGAAGAGCAGAATGGGCTGATTGTGGAGTTGGGCAAAGGCTTGCGCACACTGGCCGACCGTAATCTGGCGTTCCAGTTTACATCCCCCTTTGCGCCCGAGTTTGACGCCCTGCGCCGGGACTTTAACGAGGCCGTTCATTCCTTGTCCGAGGCTATGGAGGACGTGGCCGCCGCTTCCGCCCTTATTCAGGGTGGGTCGATGGAAATTGCCGAAGCCTCGCAGGATTTTGCCCAGCGGACCGAGCGGCAGGCTGCGGCCATGGGGCAGATGGCGGCGTCCGTAACCAGCGTGAAAAACGGCGTGGACAACCAGTCCGAAGCCGCGCAGGAGGCGCGTGACGCAGCACAGAACGCCCATGCCGCTGTGCAGCGCTCGACCAAGGTCATGCTTTCTGCCATGTCTGCCATTCAGGAAATTGCGACATCTTCGGCCAAGATGTCCGCCATTATTGGTATTATTGACGACATTGCCTTCCAGACCAATCTGCTGGCCCTTAACGCAGGGGTGGAAGCCGCCCGTGCGGGCGATGCCGGGCGCGGCTTTGCCGTGGTGGCGACCGAAATCCGCGCTCTGGCGCAGCGGTCCTCCACCTCCTCGCGCGATATCCGTAGCCTGATCGAAATTTCCACCAAACAGGTGACCGAGGGCGTGCGTCTGGTGGAACAGACCGACAAGGAACTCCGTCTGGTGGCCGGGCAGGTGGAGGCCATTACCGGGCATGTGTCCAACATTGCTACGGTCGCGCGTGAGCAGGTGGGCAGTCTGGGCGAGGTCAACACCGCCGCCACCCATATTGACGCCACCACCCAGCAGAACGCCGCCATGGTGGAGCAGACCGCAGCCGCGGCCCATAACCTCAAGACCGAGGCCGCCAATCTGGTGAATGTGGTGGGCCACTTTACGCTTCCCGGTGGTACGGCTCTTGCCGGGCCAGCGGGTGGCAGGGCAAGGGCCGCGCTGGCCAGCCCTGCGGCGGCACCTCGCCGCCCTGCCGCCATTGCAGCCGAGCCGCGCGCACCCCGCCAGCTTGAAAGCAGCGTGGCGGATGGCTGGGCTGAGTTCTAGCATATTCCACCCCCTGCTGTTCAGGCGGGGGAGCGGGCAATGGGGCCGGGCACAGTGTGTCCGGCCTTTTTTGTTGTGTGGTGCGGGCGCTCACGCAAGTGTGGGGTTGGGCGCTGCTGAAAAACGGCAAAAATATAGAAATTTTTTATATATTGGTGCAACACTGCGCATAGAGGTTCCTTGAGGTTGCTCTGGCCACGCTCAGGCGCCGGGTGTAGAATGAATGACACACACGTTGCTGGTTTCTGCCCAAGGGGTAGGGGGCGGCTGATAAAAAAATGGTGCAATCATGATCCATCCCGCAATGCGCGCCTACCAGAATGTGGCAGGATACTCCCTGACGGACCGACAGGCCGATGCGACCTGCTTCAGACTGCTGATCGATGAGTTGGAAACGGCGTCAGCCAGCACCGACCCCTCCGTTCGGCTGAAGGCCCTGACCAAGAACCAGCGTTTGTGGTCCATGATCATGAAGGCGAATTCGCTGGATTCAGGTGCTACAAATTATGAAGACAGGGAACTTATTGTAAGGCTGGCCTCTCAGGCCCAGCGTTACGGCATTCGCGCTATTCTTGATAACACTCTGTCCCTCGCTCCCTTGGTTGGAATTGCAGAAACCGTTCTGGAAGGTTTGGAAACATCCGCAGGTGCCGGACAGGAGTTCGATACCGACGCCATGCTCTGAACGGTGGGGGAGCCAATATAAGGTGGCTCGACTATGGAAAATGCGGACGCGCGGGCAGGCCGGTGGCAGCCTGCCTCGATAGCTGACAGACTGTCTTTTATGGGCATAGAGCGGCGCGAGCGTGACACGCTGGCCAGCATGGGCCCGGATATGGCCGATATTCTGGACGAGAGCCTGTCCGAATTTTATCAACGTGTGCATGACGTGCCCGATCTGGCACGTTTTTTTCCAACTCAGGCAACAACAACCAAGGCCCGCAGCGCGCAGCGCATGCACTGGCAGACCATTTTGTCAGGCAAGTTCGGGCCGGATTATGTGGCGGATGTGACCCGCATCGGCCATGCCCACGCCCGCATTGGGCTGGAGCCACGGTGGTATATAGATGGCTACGCCGTGCTGCTGGACGCCATATGCCGCCGCCTGATCAAACGCGGGGTGCAGGGCGGCCCACGCTTTGCCCTTGGCCGTGCGGCATACGAGGCCGAAATGGGCGAAAAGCTGGGCCAGCAGATTGGGGCCATTCTCAAAGCCGCTTTTCTGGACATGGACCTTGTGATTTCCACCTATCTGGCACGGCTGGAGGAGGAGCGGCAGAAGGCTGCTTCCGAACGTTCCGCGCTGGAGCAGATCGCCCAAGCCCTTGAGCGGGTGGCGGAAGGGGACCTGAGCGCTACGCTGGCGCAGGATGTGGCCGAGCGCTCCCCCGTGCTGGCGGCAGCTTTTGCCAAGCTCAAAACCGGGCTGAACACGGTTGTGTCCGATATTCGGCAGGTGTCCACGCAGGTGGAGGACGCAGCGGTCTCCATCAGTCAGAGCAATGCCCGTATTCTCAGCCAGAACGAGGCGCAGGTCGGCTCCATCCACCGGCTGACCAACGCAACGGCCTCGCTCGAAGCCTCGTTGGATGATGTGTCGGACCAGACTTTTGCCGCCGAGAGTGCAGCGCGCAAATGCGTGGAGGCCGCAGCGCGGGGCAACACCAACATGCACGACGTGCGCGCCACCATGGCGGATATTCAGACGGCATGGAAAACCATCTCCGATCTGGTTGGTTCTATCCAGAACATTGCAGCCCAGACCAACTTTCTGGCGCTTAACGCCAATGTGGAGGCAACGCGGGCGGGGAGCATGGGGCGTGGTTTTTCGGTTGTGGCCATGGCCATCCGCGACCTGTCGGTCAAAACCTCCCATGCGGCACGCCAGATTGCAGCCAGTGCGCAAAAGAATGAGGCCGTTATCCGCAGTGGAGCGGACTCGGTTAATCAGATGGTGGCTGATCTGGCCGACATAGGGGCGGGCATTGCTGTGGTGAACGCGGCCATAAGCAAAATTAACAAGGAAATGGGCGGCCAGCAGCAAAGTGTAAAAGGCACCCATCGTGAGGCCGCCGCCCTGCGTGACCTGACGGAAAAAACCTCCGCCATGTCCGAGCATGCTTCCGCCGACTGCCATGACCTGAGCCAGCGCTCGGCCAGAATGGTGGATTTGGTGAGCAACTTTGTCCTCTCCGAGCATATGCAGGATTACGAGGACGATTACCCGATAGCCGCTGAATAGGCGGGCATAAAAAAACCGGCCTGCTTTGGGGCAGGCCGGTGCATAAGCACGCTGGTTTAAAGCGCGGCTTACTGCTTCATGGCGATGGTGGCCTGGAGGAGCTGGTCCGCCGTGGTCACAATCTTGGTGTTGGCGGTATAGGCTTCCTGCGCCACAATCAGGGCGGACAGGTCGCTTGTCAGGTCGGTGGTGGAGGATTCCACATAGCCGACTGTCAGGGAGCCTGTAGCGTTTTCACCCACAAGCCCGGTCTTGGCGCTGCCCGATGCGGCGGTGGCCGTGTAGGCCTGACCATCCTGCGACAGCAGACCGTTGACGTTGGCAAAGTTGCTGAGTGCGACCTTGCCGATCAGCTGTGTGTCCCCGTTGTCGAACGTCGCCATGACAGAGCCATCGCTTTCGATGCTGGCGCTCTGGTATGTGCCAGAAGTCACGCTGTCGCTCGTGGTTTTGGGTGTTGTGGCAGAGGTGCTGAGGGACATACCGCTTGTGCCACCAATCGTGCCGATGTTGACGTTTACGTTCTGCGTATTGCCATCGGGGTAGGTAATGGAGATCGGCAGGTTGGCGGAAGCCCCGTTCAGGGTGGAGGTCACGTTGTTGCCGGAGCTGTCGGTCACGGATTTCAACGAACCATCAGTGTTGAAGTCCACCGTATAGGCCGTTGTCGGTGTAATGGACATGCCCGTGGTGCTGGACGTGGCTTTTACAGTCCACTCTGTTGTGGAGGACTGCGTCCACGTCAGGGTGACATCCCCGGTGTTGTCCTTGGGTTTGGCCTGATTGTAGGTGCCATCGTAAACAGTGGTGTCTGTTGTAACCGCACTTGCACCACTGACGGAGGACAGGGTGCCTGTTGCTGTCAGCGTTGTGGTCTGTGTGGGCCGGAAGGTCACGTTGGCAACATTGATCTGGGTTACGCTGGACGTATCCAGCGCGCCGGTCGTGGAGTTGACCATGTAGCCATCAAGGTAGTAGCCGCTGGTGTTCTGCAGGTACCCGTCCTTGTCCTCATAGAACTCACCGTTACGGGTGTAGTACTGCTCGGCTGCGAAGTCAGCGCCGGTGGAAGTGACCGCGCCGGTCTTTTTGGAGACGTTGAACAGCCCGTTGCCCGAGATGGACATGGCCAGCCCGTCCGTGCTGGAGGAGGCGGTGCCCTGCGAGTTGACGTGCTGCACGGTTACGGCGGCCACGGAGTTTGCCACACCCTGCGCAAACGAACCGGAGGTGGAGCCGGCACCGGCCACAAAGTCCTGGAACGCGGTTGTATCGGCCTTGTAGCCGACCGTCTGGCTGTTGGCGATGTTGTTGCTGAGGTTGGTAAACGCGGTGGACTGAGCGTTAATCCCGCTGACAGCCGTGGTAAGGGAGTTGAAAATAGACATATGCCGTCCCTGCCTTGTGGATGCGCAGTTCTCTTACGCTGGCTGTCTGTGCCGGGGTGTGGGCACGCGCATCAGCCACTGGGTTGCTGGCGAGCAGGGCTCCGGGGGCTTTGACAAGCCTGACCATATGACCTGCGCCTTAAGTTACCCAACTGAGTAGCATGTAGGGCGTGGAACGCAAGTTTTTCCTGCATGACAGAACTGTAAACCGCCGTTTTCCAGCCCTTAGCGCCGCAGCCGTGGCGCCTGTTGTGCGGGCTGCTGCACGGGGGGGGGTACGGCCCGCGCGCCGGGGGTCTTGAGTTTCATTACATAGGCAATAATGGCCGCGACGGGCTGGAAGTATTCGGCCGGAATTTCGGAATCGATCGGCAGGGTATACAGGGCGCGCGCCAGTGGCGGGTTGGGCACAATGGGCACACGTGCCTCCTCCGCCGCCTCACGCATACGCGCGGCCAGCTCGTCCGTGCCTTTGGCAACAATTTTGGGGGCGCTGTTTACCCCGTTCTCGTACTGCAGGGCCACGGCGTAGTGGGTCGGGTTGGTGACAACCACCGTGGACTCCTTGACCGCCTGCACCATGCGGCGGCGGCGGCGCATACGAAGCTGGCGTTGGCGGGCCTTGACCTTGGGGTCCCCGTCCATTTCCTTGGTTTCGTCCTTGATGTCCTGAAAACTCATGCGTAGCTGTTGCAGGCGGTTCCAGCGTGTCCACACGTCATCGAGCACGGCAATGACGGCCTGCACCACCAGCACCACCAGCGTTGCATAGACAAACCACGAGATAAGCTCCCCCGTAAGGTGGCGCACGCTCCACCGCTCGGACACGGGGGCCACGCGCAGGGTCTCCTTGGCCACGCCGTACAGGACAAAGCCAAATACAATCAGCTTGATCAGGCTTTTGGCGGTTTCAATCAGGTTGTTTTTGCTGAACAGGCGCTTGATCCCCTTGGCGGGGGACAGGCGCATGATGTCGGGCATAATGGCGTTGGGGCGGAACAGGAACCCGCTTTGCAGCATGCCAAAGCACAGCGTGACCAGTATGCCCGTGCACACCAGCGGGGCGGCCAGCCACACCCCTTCCAGCATGGCCTGTATGCTGGCGCGGTAGAGGGAGGCCCGGTCAAAGGGGATGCTGTCAAAATGGGCCATAAGCCCATACATGTGTTTGACAAAGCGGAAGGCGGATACGCTGGTGGTCGTGGTAAAAACGATCAGAAACCCGCTGAGTATGACCAGTAGCTGCACCTCGCGCGATTGGGCAATGTTCCCTTCCTCACGCGCGGTTTCCAGCCGTTTGCCGGTTGGGGCTTGGCTCTTTTCGCCCGAGCTGTCGTCTGCCATGGCTCAGACTCCTACGGGTGCGGTGTGGCCGCGCCAATGCCGGGCAGGCTGAGCAGGAAGTCCCCCGTACGCTCCTGCCACACACCGCTCATGACCTGAATGAGTATGGCCAGCAGCAGCACCCCGCCCAGCAACTGCGCAGGCATGGCCATGGAATAGACCTGAATGGAGGGCAGCAGCCGGTTGAGCACCCCCAGCATGGCGGGCCACAAGGTGCCGATCAGCACAAATGGGGCAGAAAGCTGGAAGGCCAGCATAAAGCTCTGTGCCGTAACCTGCGTAACACTGCGTGCCATGTCCCCTACCATGGGCATATGGCCGGGGGGGAACACCGTGTAGGAGCCGGTTACGGCGGCCAGTGGCAGCACATACAGCCCCGAGGACATGAAAATGACCGGGACCAGAAACGCCGCCATATGGCTGATGGCCGTACTGCTTGCCCCCAGGTCGGGGTCGGGCTGGAGCACGCTGGCCAGCCCGGTAAAAATAGCCACAAACTGCATGGAAATGCCCAGCGCGAGCGAGATGACCCGCGCCAGCCAGCCAATAAAAATGCCGTAAAGGATTTCGCCCGCAATAATGGCAATGGCGCGTGCGGGCATGTGCAGCGCCTGACCGGATACGTCCTTGAGCGCGTTGTGCTCAATGGGCAGGATGGCAAAGGTAATGCAGATGGCAATGCCTGCGCGCACCACCATGGGGGATGTGCTCTCCCCCAGTCCGGGGGCGGCCAGCACCAGCGCACTGACCCGGCACAGCACCAGCAGGAACATGGCGGCCAGCACCTGTATGGACCCGCCGGGGAACAGCAGGTAGTCGGTCATGCCCGCTGGCTGGCCCGCAGTTTGGTGCGCGGGTAGGTCATGAGCCGCCAACCATGATGATCTGGTCAAAAATGGTGCGGGAGTAGGTGTTCAGGGTAGAGGCCATGTAGGAGCCGGTCAGCAGCAGTGCCGCCATGGCGGCTATAAACTTGGGCACGAAGGACAGCGTGGCCTCGCTCACCTGTGTCATGGCCTGAAACAGCGAGACCAGAACACCCGCCGCCAGCGAGGCCAGCAGGGAGGGGGCTCCCAGCTTGACCGCCACAAACAATGTCTGGCGCAGAATGTCGTGGATATCGACTGTATTGTGCATGACCGGGTCTTAAATCGTCATTTTCATGACATCCTGATAGGCCTGCACAACGCGGTCACGCACGGTGGTGACGGTTTGCAGGGTCAGCTTGGCCTCTTCCACGGATGTGGCGATGTCGCTCATGTTGCCTTTGCCCGACAGGCCGGCGGCGGTCTGGGCTTCTGCTGTTTTGCCAGTCTGTATGGCGCCCTTGAGCGCGTTATCCAGTGCTGACGTAAAGCTTGAAACAATATCGGCCCCGCCCGTGGAGCCTGTGCCCTGTTCGTCCGTGGTGGACTGCGCGTTCTTCTGGGTCTGCCCGTAGGCGTTGAGCGCATCGAGGCTGCGTGTGGTGATGTCGCTAATCATTGTGGCCCTGTCTGGCGCGGAGGGGAGCGGGTGCCGCCCATCCGCCACGGTAGTGGTCTGGATTATGGGGGCACTCTAGTCCATTTGGCCCCTGCAAGGCCAGTGGCTTTTATGCGCCCCCACCAATCTTTGCGCGTTAGAGCACGTCCATCTTGCTGATGGGGGAAATAACGTTGATTCCCCGTGTAACGGGCAGACTTGTCTCGCGCGAGGCGGGGGTGGCGCTGGCGTTGTGCGCGTTCATGCGCGCACCAAGGGGGATGAACGCCTGCTCGTTCAGCCTGTAGCCAATGCCCCACTGGGTGATAAAGGGGTCGGTAATGCCAAATTCGCGCATTTTTTTGCGGATTTTGCAGATCATTACGTCAATGATCTTGCCGTGTGGTTCCTCCTGCCCGGCGTAGAGGTTGTCCAGCAGGGCCTCCTTGCTGAGCACCTGATTTTTGCGCAGGGTCAGCAGTTCCACCACGTCATATTCACGCGGGGTCAGGGGCAGGGGGGTTTTGTCTATGCGGACCTGCCTGCGGTCCACGTTCACCACCATACGGCCTACGTGCAGGCTCAGGCTGTCATGCCCGCCGGTGCGGCGCACAATGGCGCGCAGGCGGGCCAGCAGTTCCACCGGCTCAATGGTGGAACTCACGCAGTCATCCGCACCAATGGACAGGGCGTCGGCTACCTCCGCAGGGGTGCTGGCCCGCACGATCATAATGACCGGGGTAGGAATGCGGCTGTTGCGGATGTGGCGGAGCAGGCGTGTGTCAGGCTGGGCAAGCTGGATGACAACAATGTCGTACTGTGAGCGGCGCAGGGTTTCCACCACCCCTTCGGGGCCGGACATGGTGATGGAGAGCGCCCCCTCCACCGCCGCTTCGGCCAGACCATGGCAGGGCCGGAGACCGCCGGGGGTTGAACTGTCTCCAATACACAACAGGCGCATATTTTATTCCGTCTTTTTTCCGTCTGGCGGTTCCGTGGTGTTGGCACGGGCATGCCCGCGCAGAACTGCGGCGCACCGGCCATATTCGGGGAGATGGCGTGTGGTGCTGGCCGGGTATTTGGGGTGTGTTCGGGCCTGCGCAAGACCAGACTCCAAAAAACACCTTGGCTAAGGCATGACCATCCCATAATCTGAGCGCAAGATTTTTTCTGCTGGTTTGCATACGGCCCCGCCGTGCGGCATACCGGCTTTAGTTTTTTATATATGCCTTTTAACCAGAGGGTCCATCAAATGGCAGATACCACGGTTGCAGCCCAGCTTGCCTCCAGCATGCGCAATGCCACGGTCCACATGACTCAGGCCGCGCACCGCTCGGTCCAGCCCGAAAATGTGGCTTCCAGCGCGGTCAAGCTTGCTTCCACCAGCCAGGACGGGTCCTCCTCCTCCATGCAGTTTGATGCATCCGGGCAGGTTGTGCCGTCGGGTACTACGCATAACAAGCACTCCGGTTCGGCAAGTTTTATCAATCTTCTGGCCTGACCACCCGGACCGGGCCGGGTTACCCCGGTCCAGCGCGGGTATCGGGTTGGTCGAAGGTGTTTTTTTATCGCATGGCGCTTCAGGGTATCCATGTCTGGCAGCGGGTCGCTCCCGGTCTGCTTTTGCATGGTTGACAGGCTTTTATGTCCTGCCCCGGTGGGCGGGTCGGTTGGTCACAGGTCTTTTGACCCCGCTCCCTTATGTGCAGCAGAGCCCCGCCTGACGGCAGGGCTATTGTTCGTTCAGGATTAACCAGACGTGTATTTCAGCAGATCCGTTTGTATGAGACGCTGCCTTCTCCCCCTTGCCCTGCTTCTCTCCTGCTCCGCCATGACAACCGTGGCCGATGCGGCGCGGCGTAACCATGCGCACCGCCCGACCCTGAGCCTGCCCCCCAAAGCTCCAGTGGCCGCAGGTGCCGCCGGTGTGGCGGCTGGAGCCGCTGCGGGTGTGGCTACGGCTGCTGCGGCCGGGGCTGCCATGGGGGCTACTCCGGGGGCGGCTGCACAGCCTGCACCCGGTGCGCCCACCAGCCCGACGGACCCTGCCGCCGCCGGTGCCGACCTGCTCAAGGGGCTGCCAGCCCCATGGAAGGCCACAGTGCTGGACGTGCCGCTGGCCCCCCCGCCGCCAACACCCAACCCCACACCCGCCAAAGGCCGCAGGCCGGGGCAGAAGGCAGGCCAGCCTGCCGGTGCAGGTGGCCGTCTGGCGGGCGATAGTTCCGGCCCGGTAAGCGTGCCTGCGTCCTCGACCAGTCGTGTGCTTATTCCTGTCTCCCCCCGCATGGGGCTGGCCGCCTTCCGCAGTGGCGACAGCTTTGTGATTGTGGTGGACAATGCAGAGCCAATGGACACCAGCGCTCTGCGCGGGGATGGCGTTTTTTCTACCCTGACGGTCACAACCCTGCCCGGTGCCACGCTGTTGCAGGTCAAACTGCCCGATACGCGCCAGTTCTTCCTCTCCCAGCAGGCCGAGGGCTGGATACTGGGGGACAAGCCCCCACCGGGTAACGTGTATGGCGACCGGCGGGTAATTAACCCCATTGTGGCGGATGGGGGTATTCTCTACCCCATGCGCAAGCCCGGCCGGGTGCTGACCATTGCGGACCCCGCCTCGGGCAAAAAGCTGTTTGTGGGCACCTCCACCACGGATGATGGGGGGATTCTCGCCTTCCGTCATGGGGATGGGTACGATGTGTGGCCCACAACCGAGGGCGTGGTGGTGGCCGCAAGCTCGCCCGATGTGGGGCTGCGCGCCACACCGGAGGGGGCGTTGCTGACCTCTGCCGTAAGCCCGCTGGCCGACAGCAAGGTGGCGGTGTACGCCAACACGGTTGATCTGGACTGGCTGGGCTTGCAGAACCTGCCCGACGACCAGCTTGAGCAGCGCCTGCACAAGGCTTTGCTGGCCGCGGCTGATTCCGACCCCGCCCAGCGCTTTGCCGCCCGGCTGGAGGAGGCCCGTGCGGCCTTTGGTGTTGGCGCTTTTCTGGAGGCGCGCGGTATCCTGACCGTGGCTCTGGAGGACGACCCCGAAGAAGCCGTGCGGCCGGAGGTCAGCTTTCTGCTCGCCGCCTCCGAACTGCTGAGCGGGAACATGGATGGCGCGTTCCTGCTTGAAGGCCCGTGGCCTGATAACGAGCAGCGGGCCACACAGCTCTGGCGCGGTCTCTACCTTGCCTCCAAGGGTGGGCATGAGGCCGAGGCGGCGCATCTGCTGGCGCGTGATTTTGCCCGTCTGGATAACTACCCCAACAGTGTGCGCAGCGTGCTGCTGCCCTTTGCCGCAGAGCAGGTTGGCCGTTATGGCTCTGCGGAGGACCTGAGCGTGCTGGACAAGCTGCCCAAGGGGGCGGTGTACACACTAGCAGGCGCCTTCCGCGACCTGCGCACGGGCAAGCGCGCTCAGGCGTATGATGCGTTTAACGCCCTTTCGGTCGACCCGGACCCCGTGGTGGCGGAAAAGGCGCTGGAGCAGAAAATCTCGCTCGATATGTCCGATGGCAAGCTGACCCCGGTTGCAGCAGCCGAGATGTTCAGCGGTCTTATGCCCGATGCCCGTCTGGCCGGGCGGGAGGCCACGGTGCGGCTGTTGCAGGCCGATGCCTACATGCGCGCGCACAAATGGCCCGAGGCACTGGCAACGCTGGACCTTGTCAAGGACACGCCCGAGCAGGTGTCCGAGCCTGTGCTGTCCCCCATGCTGTTCCAGACCCTTGCCGCCGTGGCGTCCGAAGTGGTCAAGGACACGGACCGCGATGCCATTCTGCACGGTGCGGCCATGCTGCGCGCCCATCTGTCCGCCTTGCAGCCGGGGACCAAAAAGGGCGAAATCCTGATGGCTTACGGCAAAATGCTGCTGGGCCTTGGTCTGGCGGATGAGGCGCAGCAGGCGTTCTCCGATGCCGTGCCCATGCTGGACTCGCCCGAGCTCAAGGCGCTGGCAGGGCAGGGGCTGGCCGAATCCTACATTGCGCTCAAGGACCTTGATGGCGCGACCGATGTGCTCAAACGCACAGACGACCCCAACCTGCCCGATGACATGAAGTCCTCCCGCCGCCGCCTTCAGGCCCGGATCAATCTGGCCCGGGGCGACCAGACGGCAGCCCTTGGCCTGCTGAACGGGGACAGTTTTTCCGACTCGCTGGACATGACCGCCCGCATCCACGAAAGCCGGGGCGAATGGCCCGCCGCCGTGGCCAGCGTGCGCAAAATGGCCGAGGCGGATATTCCCCCCCACGGGCCACTCAACGCCACCCAGCAGACACTCGCGCTGCGTCTGGCCTCCGATGCCTCTCAGGCGTCGGATGCGCAGACACTGGCATGGCTGGCCCAGCTTGTGGGCGACCGCACCATGGATGGGGAGAGCGGGCGCGTGTTCCGCCTGCTAACGCAGGTGGGTGCGCCCAAACAGGTAGCCCCCGCCAAGCCCGGCGCCACTCCGGCCCCGGCGGCCACAACACCCGCCCGCCCATAAGGTGCGGGTCTGGGGGTCAGCCCCCCAGTAGCAGCCGCGCCCAGTGTGGCAGGGCGGGGTTGCTGGCCAGCAAAAATACCAGCAGCAGGCCAAGGGCTGCGGGCAGGGTCGTTGGGTAGCGCCAGACAGGGCGCGCACTGGCAAGGGGGGCCGCCTGCACAAACGGGGTGCGGAACTGCCCCCGCACCGCGCGCACGCCCAGCAGCGCACAGCCTGCAAACAGCATAAACGCCCACAACCCACCCAGCCCCACCCATGCCCCACATGCGCAGAGCAGCAGCATATCCGCGCCGGACAAAAAATTGCCGCGCAGGCGCACGGACAGGCCAAACAGCCCCAGCCCACCGAGCACCCAGCCCACACAGGCTCCCGCAATGGCGCTGCCTGCATGGTCCAGCACCACACCGGCCAGCAGCCCGCATAACAGCAGCGGCATGAGCAGGGCATTGGGGAGCCAGCCCTCGCGCCGTTCAAACTGGACCAGCAGGTTGGCAAGGTTCAGGGCCACCGCATCGGCCAGAGCAGGCAGGGGGGAGGTGGTTATCAGCAGGGCAAGGGTGCAGGCTGCCACCAGCAGGCAACCGGCAACCAGCTCATTTTGCTGCGTTGTGCGGTCCTGTGTGTGGGGGCGCATGCCGCAGGCCACGGGCAACCATTGCAGCGCTACTGCATAAACGCGGATGGAGGCGGGGAACCACAAAGCCACACAGACCCCGGCAAGGGCTGCGGGTGTTGTGCGGGCCAGCAGGCTCCAGAGCAGCATGGCAAGGGTGGCTGCGGTTTGCAGGGTTGTCTCATTCAGCCTGATGGTGCGCATGGTCCGCTCGCTATGGCCACGGGGTGTACGGCCCCTTCCTGCCTTGCCATAGCGCCGTGCGGGGCGTCTGTCATCGGGGGTGTTGTGCGCTGTGGCGGGCGGGGTGGCTGTGTTGGGGGGAATAAATCTGTGGCTATCAGGGGCAAGGGAGGTTATTATGGACCACCTGCCATGAGCATGGGGGCCACGTAGCACCCGCCACGGCACTGCATAGCACACAAAGGGAGCTGGCATTTTATGCTGGAGGCACTGTCATCCCAGACCGCGCTGACCCATAGCGGGACGGACCTGTTTGCATTGGCCGAGCGCCGCCTGCAATGGCTGGAGGCCCGCCAGTCCGTTCTGGCTGGCAACGTGGCCAACGCCAACACGCCGGGTTACGTCTCCAAGGATGTCTCACCGTTTTCAGGTGTGTTGCAGGACCAGATGACCATGGCCATGGTCCAGACCGAGCCGGGGCATATGGCCGGGCCGGGTGATACCGCACGGGCGCGCAAAACCACGGGCGGCACCAGCTCCATAGATGGCAACGAAGTCCGGCTGGAAGATGAGCTGGGCAAAATAGCCGATACCAACGACCAGCAGCGTTTTGCCACCACGGTTTACACCCGCTACATGGGCCTGTTCTCCACCGCGCTTGGCACCAGTTCGTAAGGACGGAAGCAGCAGATGGATTTTACAAACACAATTGGCATTTCCGCCGATGGCATGCGCACACAGGCCGAGCGCCTGCGCGTATCGGCCGAGAACCTTGCCAACAAGGACACAACCGGCTCCACCCCCGGTGCAGACCCCTACCGCCGCAAGACCATTACCTTCCAGACCACGCTGGACCAGGCCACGGGGGCGTCGAGTGTGAAGGTCAAGTCCGTCGGGCAGGACCACACACCGTTTGAGACGCGCTACGATCCCTCCCACCCTGCGGCGGATGCCAAGGGCTATGTGAAGGTGCCGAACGTGAACACCATGGTCGAAATTATGGACACGCATGACGCCCAGCATTCGTACGAAGCGAATCTGAACACCATGCAGATCACCCGCTCCATGCTGACCCGCACCATCAATTTGATGAAATAAAGCCCGCGGCCAGCAGAATACTGGAGTGTCCCATCCAGTGCTGTGCATGGCGCTGGCGCATGGTGCTTTGTATTGGGGTTGACCCGGCCATAGCCGAGTAAAAACATGAACTCTTTTGGTTTATCCCCCCTCCTGCGGCAGGCGTTGCAGGGGCAGGATATTACGCATTATCGGGCAGAACTGCTTAACAAAGCCGCGCAGCAACCCGATGCGCAAACCCTGCTTGATCTGGCGCTGATCATGCAGTTGACGTTTGAAAACGAACAGGCCGAAGCTTTTTTATCTGCCGCCCTAGGGCTGCAACAGACCTTTAACCTTGCCCGCGCTGGCAAGGACGCCCTGCGGCTGCTGGTGGTGAAAACCCCCGGAGACCTGACCGCCAACACCCCCATTGAGTGTATTCTGGAAAACGCACCCGTGCATATGGACGTGGTGTATGTTGGCGCGGGCCTTGCATGGCCGCAGGAACTCCCCCCGTATGACCTGATTTTTGTAGCCGTGGGCGAGGCCGATACCCACAACGCCGTACTGGCCGATCTTGCAAAAGCACTGGCCCATAGCCCGGTGCCGGTGCTGAACAGGCCGCAGTATATTCCCCAACTCTCCCGCTCCGCAGCTTATGACCTGCTGCACACGGTGCCGGGCCTGTACATGGCCCAGACCTACCGGCTGGAGCGCACCATATTGCAGCAGCTTGGTGCGGAGCAGGTAGCGCTGGAGACGTTGGGGCTTAATCTGGCCTATCCGATTATTGTGCGCCCACTGGGCCTGCACGGCGGGATTGGCCTGCGCAAAATAGACAGACCTGCGGACCTCAACACCTATCTGGCCGATGTTGGGGCAGAGCTGTTCTTTGTTGCCAATTTTATCAACTACGCATCGGGCGACCAGCTTTACCGCAAGTACCGCGTGGTGCTGGTAGAAGGGCAGCCCTATCTGGCGCATATGGGTATTTCCGCACATTGGATGGTGCACTACCCCTATAAGGAAATGAAGGAATTCGCCTCCCGCCGGGAGGAGGAAGCCCACGCCATGCTCCATTTTGATCAGGAGTTTGGCCAGCGCCACGCCGCTGCCCTGAGCGGTATTTATGACGCCGTAAAGCTGGATTATTTTGGCTTTGACTGTGCCGAAACCACAGATGGCAAGCTGTTGGTGTTTGAACTCTCCAACGCCCTGATTATCCATGCCTGTGATGATACGGCTGTTTTCCCCTATAAATTACCGCAGATGCACAAAATCTTTGCGGCATTTTATGCCATGCTCAAAAGCAGGGCCCGGGTGCTGGCCGCTCCGTAACACGGGGCGGGTGCTTTTGGGTATGTGGCCAGCGTGGTGTTTTGGGCGCTGTGTCTGGCCCTGCCAGATGTCTGGCGTATTCTCCGGTCCCTTGTCTGGCTGCTGCTTTGCCCTGCGTTGTTTTGCACGCGCATGTGGGCGTGTTGGGGGCTGAGCGAATAATCCACTCTATCGGTGACGCACATCTTCTGCCTGCTGGGGCAGTAGGGTGGTCTTATGCGTTTTTTTTGGGGGGATTGTGAGCCCTGTCTGGCTCGTGCCGCAAAGTGCGGTCCTTGTTGCCATGACCTGAGCACCAGCCCGGTGGGGCTGCGGGTGTAGCCTGTCAGGCAAAAAAATACCCCCGGCTTTCGCCGAGGGCATTTTTCGTCGACTGTATCAGTAATATTACTGGAACAGGGACAGGATGTTCTGGGACTGACCGTTGGCGATCGAGAGGGACTTGATAGCCAGGGACTGCTTGGTCTGCAGGGAGGTCAGCTTTGCGCTTTCTGCGGACATGTCAGCATCGGTCAGGGAGCCAACGCCGGTGGTCAGGTTGTCAGCAACCGTCTGGCCGAACGTGGTCATGTTGGCGATGTTCTTGGTGTTCTGACCCAGTTCAGAGGTCACGTTCGTCATAGCCGTGATGGCTTTCTGAACAGCAGCGATAGCTTTGGTCAGGTCGAATGCACCCGAACCACCACCCCAGGAAGACTGCGTGCTGCCAGCGGAGGTCAGGAAGCCGTTGGAAGAAGCAAGGCCATTGGCGTCAACGCTGGTGGACAGGCCCAGAGCTTCGGTCAGGGAGGCGGTGGAGCCGGTTGCGGTAACGCTGCTGACACCGTTGATGATGCTGAACAGGTTGTTGATGGTAGCCGTGCTGCCCTGCAGGCCGGTCACGTAAACAACGCTGGCAGCGGTGATGCCGTTGAAGGAACCCGTTGCAGATGCGCTTGCGGAGCTGACCAGCAGGTTCACGCCGTTGGTGGTGGCGTTGGTTGCAATGGTGTCGATCTGCTTCAGGTAACCCGTGATTTCGGTGTTGATCTGAGCGAGGGAGGTGTTGCTACCTTCGTTGCTGCCGATGGTGGTCACAGCAGCCTGAACTTCAGCCAGAACGGACAGGATCTGGTTGGCAGCGCTGTTGGTGGAGCTCACAACGGTGGAAGCGAAGGACAGGCCGTCGTTCACTGCACCCTGACCGGCAATGTTGCCGTTCATCTGCGAAGCAATGCCGAAAGCTGCCGGGCTGTCAGAAGCGTTGGCGACTTTTTTGCCGGTGGAAACGGCGTTTTCGGTGGCGCTCAGCTGCGTCTGGGTTGCGTTCAGGGTTTCCAGAGCAACCATTGCAGAGGTGTTGGTGTTAATCGAAAGGCTCACGTTGTGATCTCCAGTTCGGTGGGCATTCGCCCGTGTTGCAAAGCTGAATAAACTCCCGAACGGCTAAGAGAAGGTTAACGCGATCATTTTTTTTTGATGGTCGGGCAAAAAAGTTCCCTCACGTCTGGGAATATGGCCTTCACAATAAGGATTATGAGCAAAAAACTGGCAGTTTTCTGCTGATTTTTGCGATTTGTTTTTTTTCTGGCGGGCATAAAAAAACCTCCCCACAAGGGGGAGGTCGGGGCTAGAATCCAACAGAACTCCGGCCAATACGGTTAATAATCGGGTTTAACCGTTAAGCACTTGCGCGGTCTTGGGTGGTGTCCTGTGCTTTTTCCAGCGCACGCAGGTAGGGCCGCTCCTTGGTCAGGGTTGCGGGCATGGGCATGTCCAGCGTGTCGGCAAAGCGGGTTGGGGCTGGGGTGTCCTGCGGCTGTGTGGGCTGTGTGGCGGCAAGGGCTGCGGCGCTGCTGGCCGCCGTTGCACTTTCCAGCGCGGATTGCACAAGCTGCTGGGCCGTATGCTGTGCGCTCTGGCTGGCCTGCTCCAGTTTTTCCAGCGTTTCCTCAATGGACAGGCGGGCGGATTCGGCCTGTGTGATCAGGCTTTCCATCCGCCGCTCCTGCGAGGGAACCTGCGTGAGCACCGAGTCTAGCCGGTCTGCAACCGAATCGGCCTTGGTGGCCATGTCATCCAGCTCGGTGCCGGTCACCTTGGCCTGTTCGATCATGCGGCTGAGCGGGCGACCGCTGACCTCGCCTGCCACGCGCAGCTTGTCCACGCCCTCTTCTGCCTGATTGACGCTGCTTTCCAGCTTTTCCACCAGTTCGAGCAGGCTGGCCCGGTCGCGTTTGAGGCCACCCAGCACTCGCCCGAGGTAAAAGCTGTAAATAATGCCAAGGAACAAAAAGACGGAGAGGATGATCTCTATGATCATCTGGATCTGTGTGAACATCATTCAGGTGACCCTACAGTCTGGTCCTGTGTTGCGGTTGCGGCGGGTGGCTGCGGATGAGGGGGCTGTGGCGGCACGCCAAGCGGGGGCGGCAGGTGGTGTTCTTCCGGCGGGACAAGCCTGCGCTGGATTTTAACCGCGTTTTTGTTGCCCAGCTTGCCCAGCCGGCCATCAAACAGCGGGGTCTGCCCGCATTGCAGACGAATGGGGAAGGGCGCGCCCTGCTTGTGCGGGAAGGTCATGAGCGAGCCGATCTTGAGGTTGAGCACCTCGGAGAGCGGGACGATCTTCTCGTCAAACACGGCGGAGACCTGCGCGTCCGTTTCCAGAATTTCGGAAAACAGATGGTCTTCCCAGATCGAGTCGCGGCCGAACTTTTCCCCCATGAACTGCTGGGAGAGCTGGTCACGCACCGGCTCCAGCGTAGCGTAGGGGATAATCAGGTCCATGTTGCCGGTGCGGTCTTCCATATCAATATGGAGTTTGGCCAGCACAATGGCGTTGGAGGCGCGGGCAATGGCGGCAAAGCGGGAGCTGACTTCGAGCCGCTCAAACGCAAGGTCCACATTGCACACGGGGTTGAAGGCGACCGACAGGTCGTTCAGGGTCAGGGTGATCAGTTTTTCAATCAGCGCGCGTTCAATGGCGGTGTGGGGGCGTGTTTCCACCCCCGCGTGCCCAACCCCGCGCGGACCACCCATAAGAATGTCGATAATGGAGTAGGACATGGCCGAGTCCACAACGACCAGCCCGTAGTTGTCCCACTGAACAGCTTTGAACACCGCAAACATGGAGGAGGACGGCACAGCCCCCATGTAGTCGCCAAAGCGCAGGGAGCGGATGCCTTCTATGGTAATTTCAACGTTGTCGTTGGTGAAGTTACGCAAGGTGGCGGACAGGATGCGCACAAGCCGGTCAAAAACAATTTCCAGCATGGGCAGGCGTTCGTAGGCCACAAACCCGGCCTTGATAACGCGTTCCATGCCGGTTTCTTCCGGCTCGTCAAACCCGCCAAAGGTGTGGCCCAGCAGGTTGTCAATTTCGGACTGGTCCAGCAGATGGCTGCCAAACGGGTCTTCCTCCGGCGTGGCCTCCTGTGCGCCCTGCCCGGTGTCTGCCGCGTGCTCATCGGGGGGTGTGGCGGGGTGTTCGGTCCCGTCATTTTCCGGTGCGGCGGCGGGGTGGTCTTCGTGCGCAGGCTCAGTGTGCGCGGCCTCATCCTGCGGCGTGGGGGGCTGCCCGGCGTCGTGCCCCTCTTCCGTATGCGGGGTATCGGGTGCTGCGTCTGCCTCGGGTTCGTGGGGTCCCGGGCCTGCTGCTGTGTCGTCTACATCCTGCATGTGGTTTGTCGCTACGGTTCCTGAAAGGGGGCTGTTTACGCGGGTGTCAGAAGCAGGAGCGCTTTACTGGACAAGGAATTCAACAAGATACAGGTTTGTCACCTGCAAGGGGGCAAGCTGGGCGCGCAGGCGGCGCAGAATGGATTCGCGCAGCCGGTAAATACCGTTCCCACGGATGTCCTGCGGCCGGGTTTCGTGCAGGTAGGTCTGGAACACGTCCTGAATTTCGGCAATCCGGTCCTGCAGTGCGGCCTCGTTCGGCACGCCGTTGATTTCCACCTTGGCGGTCAGCTTGACGTAAACAGGGTGCCCGCCTGACGTATCGAGGTTGGAGACCATGGGCGGAATACCCAGCAGAATAGGCGGATGCATGGCGGCTGCGGCCTTGCTGCCCACGTTCTGCTTGAGCTTGGAGGTAAAGATTTTATCCTTTTCCCAGAACACGCCACCACCAATAAGGAGAACAAGACCGGCAGCACCCGCCATCATCAGTTTCCGCTTGGACTTGGGGGCGTCTGCTCTGGGAACTGCTGCGGCAGCATCTGCTTCTTGTGCGCCGGTTACAGTCTCGCTCATGTCTGGTGGGCTCCGGAATGGTTAATCAATCATGTCTCTTACCAGTTTAACCGCTGGCGCGCACCTACTCAATGCTGCGTGGTTGGCTATTCCATGATAGTTTCTGCCCCAGTCTTATTTTAAGGTGGGATAGTCCCGTCAGGTCAATTGATTTGGAGTGGTGTACGGTGCGTTACCATGTGCTTAACCTAGCCAGAAGTCCGGAACGCTTGGCGACATTCCGCCAGAACAACCCAGAGTGCGGGTATTTTGCGGCGCGTATGGCAGTCGATGGTAAGGCAGTCGATAAAGAGGCGGTCATTCATCAGGGGTTAATGCAGGCAGGTCTGCCATACACGGATGGGGCTGTCGGGTGTGCATTGTCGCATATGTCTTTGTGGATGGATGTTGTGCAGCGTCAGGAGGCCGCGACAATTGCGGAAGATGATGCCATTTTGCGCGATGACTTCCGTCAGGAGCAGGAAAAGCTGCTTGCCCGTTTGCCGCAGGACTGGGAGCTTGTTCATTGGGGCTTCAATACGGACGCGTATGTCACATTCCAGCTTATCCCGGGTGTAACGCCGTTTACCGGAACGATGTACCATGATCTGGTTCTGGCACATCTGGAAGAATTCCGCCGCAGCAGAGTGCAACCCAGACTTGAATCGCTCCTGAGGTGCCATGGCACAATGTGCTATTCCATTTCTCCCCGTGGAGCAAAGCGGCTGCTTGAGCATGTTGTGCCGCTTCGGCCCATGTCTGTTGTTTATCCCGGTTTAAGTCACCAGAAAATCAATACTGGTATTGATGACATGATGGCAGATTATTACGGGCAGATGAAAGCCTATGTCTGCTTTCCGCCTCTTGTCGTGTCATTGCATGATGCGCAAAACAGTTCCGTGCAGACGCAGGACACACCACCTGCCCAGCAGCCTGCAACGCTTTTGCCGGAAGAAAAGACGTTGGATGAAGAGGCGCTGCTGACCCACCCCTTATGGCGATGCGTCAATGGGGACGGGCAGGTGGTGGTGCCCCGTATCGGTCTGTTGCCAGACGGGCGGCTTGGCGGTTTGCCAGAAAAGGTGAGCGGGTGCTCATGGAGCCGGCAGGGGCAGCATCTGCTCTTTAAGGATGCAAAAAATGCGCCATTGATGAAGTTCTGCCTTCAGTCTGGCGTTTATAAAAGTGAGGGTGGGGCGGAAACCCTTGTGCCTGTAAAGGATTTTCCCCTTCCTGCTCCGGTTTTTCCATCTGTGCGCAGCAAAGGGCCGCAAAGGCGCAATCTGGTGATTGTCCGTGCGGGTTCGTCTTCTTTGCACCCGCAGTGGCTGGAAGGGTTTACTCCGGAGGAAAGGGAGTGGGATCTCTGCGTCAGCTATTATGGCACTGAAAGCGAATTTCTGCAGCTTGATGGTTGCGAATACGCCATTTTGCAGAACAAGGAGCGTAAATGGCCAGCGATAGCTGCATTGCTGGGAGATGAGAGTCCTTTTTGGCATTATGATTATGTGATGATGCCGGATGATGATCTGGCAATGACTGGTGCCGATATCAATCGCTGTTTCTCAATTATGGCGCAATACAAGCTGGACCTGGCACAGCCGTCTTTGCCAGCAAGCACGCCCTCCACACAATATTCCCATGACCTGACTTTGCAGCGTGCGGGAAATGTTCTGCGCTACACATCGTTTGTGGAGGTCATGACCCCCGTGTTTTCACGCGAAGCACTGCGAGAGTGCCTGCCGAGCTTTAACCTTTCTCAAAGTGGCTGGGGGCTGGATTGGGTCTGGCCATCTATTCTGGGTTACCCTAAAAATAAAATTGCAATCATTGATAGTGCGGTTGCATACCATACGCGCCCAGTAGGGAATAATTATGCGGGTCTGACACCAACGCTGGATGAAAAAAAACTCGTAGCGTTGTTCGGTACAGGTAAAGAATTGCAGAATTATGGGGTTGTCCCACTTGGTTGAGTGGGGAGCGCGCGATTTAACCAGTTTTTTTCAGGCGTGAGGTTTTGATGGTTGTTTATACTCGTGACGATGTTTTGGATGTTGCCGCCGCTTATTATGACTCTACCCAGACCAAGGCGTTTGTTCCGGGGGAGACATTCATCCCGTGTAGCGGCAAGGTTGTGGACTCTGACGATTTGCGGTCTTTGGTCGATGCCTCTTTGGATATGTGGCTGACAACCGGGCGTTATGGTACGGAATTTGAAAAAGAGCTGGCCCTTAAAACAGGTATTAAACATGCCAGACTCACTGTTTCCGGGTCGGCCTCAAATCTTCTGGCGTTTTCATCTTTAACGTCATGGAAGTTGCAGGAGCGGCGTATCCAGCCCGGTGATGAGGTGATTACGGTTGCGGCTGGCTTTCCCACCACGGTCACGCCCATTGTGCAAAATGGCTGTGTGCCGGTTTTTGTGGATGTGGACCTGCCAACAGCCAATATTGATGTGTCTTTACTGGAGGCGGCGCTTACGCCCAAAACCCGCGCCATTATGGTGGCCCATACCTTGGGCAACCCGTTTAACCTGCAGGTGGTCAGTGATTTTTGCCGCACGCATAACCTTTACCTGATAGAAGACTGCTGCGATGCGCTGGGCAGCACATTTAATGGCAAAGGTGTGGGGCAATGGGGGGATCTGGCGACACTGTCTTTTTATCCGGCCCACCATATTACCACGGGCGAAGGTGGCGCGGTTCTTACCAACCGTAAATCTTTGGCCACTCTTGTTGAATCTTTTCGTGACTGGGGGCGGGATTGCTGGTGCCCCCCCGGTGTGTCCGATAGCTGCCATAAGCGGTTCGACTGGAAAATGGGCGAGTTGCCGGTCGGGTATGACCACAAATATATTTACTCTCATATTGGCTACAATATGAAAGTGACGGACATGCAGGCTGCGCTGGGTGTTAGCCAGTTGCGTAAGGTTGACGGCTTTGTGCAAAAACGGCGCGAAAACTTTGCCGCATTAACACAGATGATCAAAGCCGCCGGTCTGGAGGATTATTACATTCTGCCAGAGGCAACGCCCGGTTCGGACCCAAGCTGGTTCGGGTTTTTGCTGACCATACGTGATGGTGTCAGTCTGGACCGCCGTGCGGTGACAAAAGGACTGGAAGAGCGCAAGGTTGGAACCCGCCTGCTGTTTGCAGGTAATCTGACCAGACAACCTGCTTTTCAAAGAGTGGATTATCGTGTTTCCGGCTCCTTGGAGCGGACAGATAAAATTATGAAGGACAGCTTCTGGATTGGCGTGTGGCCAGGTATTGGGGCACAGGAGCGCGAATACATGGTTGAAGCCTTGCTTGAAGTGACGCGTAGGGAATTGCGATGAAAACAGTCATACTTGCAGGTGGGTTTGGTTCGCGCCTGAGTGAAGAAACCGACAGCATTCCCAAACCGATGGTTCAGATCGGTGGGCGTCCGATCCTGTGGCATATCATGAAGATATACAGTGCCTATGGCCTGAATGACTTTGTGGTCTGTCTTGGATATAAAGGGCACCTTATTAAGGAATTTTATGCCAATTACTTCAGGCATATGAGCGACATGGTGGTTGATCTCTCCAATGGTACAATCGAGTACCAAAGGGGGGATGTCGAGCCATGGCGCATTACGCTGATCGATACGGGGTTGAACACCCAAACGGGTGGGCGGCTCAAGCGGGTTGGCCATCTTTTACAGGATGGTCCGTTTTGCATGACCTACGGTGATGGTGTGGGAAATGTCGATATCCGCAAATCCATTGATTTTCACAAAGAACATAAAAAAAAGGCCACGGTTACCTGTGTTGTGCCTCCCGGGCGCTTTGGCCTTATGGAAGTTGAGGGTAACGCGGTAAAAAGATTTTCTGAAAAAACCGACAATACAAAAAATCTGGTTAATGGCGGTTTTTTTGTGCTTGATCCCTCAGTGCTTGATTATATCGAGGGAGATGATGTGCTGTGGGAGAAGGGGCCCATGGAGCATCTTGCCAGAGATGGCCAGCTGGAGGCCTTCCATCATTCTGGTTTCTGGCAGCCAATGGATACCCTGCGTGACAAACGTCTGCTGGAAGATTTGTGGAACCGTCAGGTGGCACCATGGAAGATATGGTAAGCCGTTTTGCCGTAGACAAACGGTTCTGGTCCGGGCGCAAGGTTTTTGTGACCGGGCATACGGGCTTTAAAGGGAGCTGGCTGACGCAATGGCTGGCCGATTTGGGGGCTCAGGTCACCGGTTATGCCCTTGCGCCGGACACACAGCCCAATTTGTTCGGGTTGGCGCAGTTGGACAAGGTTTGTCGTCATACTATTGGCGATATCCGTCATCTGGAAGATGTCCAGCGTGCTCTGGCGTCTTCCGCCCCAGAGGTGGTGATCCATCTGGCGGCACAGCCACTGGTGCGTCGCTCTTACCAGCAGCCGTTGGAAACATTTTCCACCAATGTCATGGGAACGGCAAACATATTGGAGGCCGCACGGCAGCAGGCAAGCGTTAAGGCCGTGCTCATTATCTCGTCCGATAAATGCTATGACAATCGTGAATGGTCATATGGCTACCGCGAGAACGATGCCCTTGGCGGGCATGACCCATACAGTGCCAGTAAAGCCTGCACAGAAATTGTAACCAATGCATGGCGTAACTCTTATGCTCATGGACCACTGGTTGCCTCGGCCCGGGCGGGTAATGTGTTCGGGGGGGGGGACTGGAGTGAAGACCGGTTACTGCCAGATGCCATAAAGGCTTTTTCGGCAGGAGAGACGCTTATTATACGCTCCCCCCTTGCCGAGCGGCCATGGCAGCATGTGGCAGAGCCGCTTGCCGCCTATCTTATGATTGTGCGGGCCATGCTTGAGGAGGGGGCATTATATGCAAGAGCATGGAATGTTGGCCCACGCGTGGAAGATATTGTGTCTGTGGAGCAGATTGTAAAAATGCTCGCACAGGCTTGGGGGCATGGCGCACGGTGGGAGGTGCGGGCGCCCGCCGTCATGCTGCATGAAGCGGGCCTGCTGCATCTGGACTCCTCGCAGATTGCCCGCCTTGTTGGTTGGCGCCCATCCGGTTTGCTGGAGCAGGCCCTGAACGCAACAGTCGCCTGGCGCGCAGCCACGACGACCGAAGACGCAGTTCAGTTCATGCGTAAGGATCGGGCGGTTTTTGCCAGAGCCAACATAGCGTGTTCCGAACCGGCATGAAAATTCTCCTGACAGGTGCCACAGGTTTTATTGGCTACCACCTGCAGCGCAAGCTTGTTGCGCTGGGGTGGGAGGTTGATGCGCTGGTGCGGCCAACATCTGACTGCAATCGCCTTGATCCGGCTGTGACACCACGGGTATGGGATGGTCACTCCGGTTCGTTATGTGATCTGCTCAAACAGAGTAACCCTGATATTGTGTTCCATCTGGCCACACATTTTTTGGCCCGGCATGATATGGACGACATACCTGCGCTGGTACGGAGCAATATTGAATTCCCCTCTCTGCTGCTGGAGGCCATGCGCGCGGCGGGGTGTAGCAGGTTTATCAATACCAGCACGGCATGGGTTCATGTTGGTCCTCTGGCCAACGAAGCCACATCTTTTTACGCAGCGACAAAGCAGGCTTTTGATCAGATTTTGCGTTTTTATCAGACGGCCTACCAGTTTCAGGCGACGACCCTGACGCTGTGTGACACCTATGGTCCGTCTGACCTGCGTGGAAAAGTCCTGTCTCTTCTTATCAGCACAGCGTTGTCCGGCCAGAAGCTGGAGATGTCGCCCGGCGAACAATGTCTGGATCTGGTCCATGTGGATGATGTGAGTGAGGGTTTTATACAGGCGGCCCGTT
Organism: Acetobacter okinawensis; assembly: GCF_002153655.1. Lineage (GTDB taxonomy): Bacteria > Pseudomonadota > Alphaproteobacteria > Acetobacterales > Acetobacteraceae > Acetobacter > Acetobacter okinawensis_A. The sequence goes on along the minus strand of NZ_JOPJ01000017.1, from coordinate 4,406 downwards.
TGTTGCAAAATGGTGTGACGGGTACGTTCAGTATTACCTCTGGCCGTTTAATCAGCCTGAAAAATCTGGCGCAGAAGGTTGCGCAGGCAACGGGCTGCAAACTTATGATTGAGTGGGGTGGACGCCCTTACCGTGTGGGGGAAATCATGTTGCCATGGCAAGGGGGCGTTCCTTTGCCCGGCTGGACCCCCATGGTAGACCTTGAGGATGGCATAAAAGGTTTGTTGTCATAATGTTTGATCAGGTTCCAACGGCCCTGTCTGGCGTTTTTATGCTTCTACCCATCGTGCGTAAGGATGAGCGGGGGAGCTTTACAAAGCTGTATCATGCCGACTGTTTTGCCCAGATGGGAATGAACAGGCCGGTTGTAGAACAGTATGTTACAAGCTCGCACAAGGGTGTCCTGCGCGGCTTGCATTTTCAGAAACCGCCTCACGACCACGACAAACTGGTCACCTGCCTGTCGGGCGAGGTGCTGGATGTGGTGTTAGACCTGCGGCGTCAGTCCCCAACGTATGGGCAGCATTGCTGCTTGCGCCTGAATGGGGAGGCGCGCATGCAGGTTTTTGTCCCTTCTGGTTGCGCTCATGGTTTTTATACTCTGAGTGATCAGGCTGAGTTGTTGTACTCAGTCAGCTCTGTTTACAATCCAGAGTATGATGATGGTATTTTATGGCATAGCGCTGGCATAGACTGGCCTGATCAGTTTCCGCTTGTATCACAGCGGGATCAGGAGTTTCAGGCTTTTGCGGATTTTAAGAGTGAATTCTGATGGCTGATCATCTGGTTTGTGCCAGATGATCTTTCCATAAGACAATTCGGGTGCGGGGTATTCCTGCACAGCCAGACACATGCTTTTGCACTCCCGCATATGGGAGACGGGTTGTATCTCCATCACCGGGGGGGAGGAACCCGATGTGGGTCAGTCCCCGGTGTGCAGCAGCCTCCCTTATCAGGGTTGTGGCTCCCCTTACTGCCCTGCGGGAATGGTCGTGTTCACCCGCTCGGCCAGACGGATGACCAGCCCGCGCATGAGTGCCGCCACATCGGCGGCGGAACCAACATTCCCTGTCGCCACAAGGTGTACGCGCTCACGCGTAAGCGGCAGGTTGGGGTCACGCGGGAGCACGGCCCATGTGGCGTCCAGCGTGCCTACGCCGTTTGTATCCACATCAAAGCGCGAAATATCGACCTGTATACGCATGGTGGCCACATCGGCCAGCGGCTGGTCGGTAATCAGCTCGGACGGGCGCTTGTTGGACAGCACGTTGGTCAGCAGGTCAGTCACACCAATGGACAGGCGCGTGGCCCAGCGTGCGCGCGCACTCCGCAGGATTTCCTCCCCCTGCCGGGTGATGATGTCCTGCGAGTCCAGATAGTCGGGCAGGATCACGCGGCTGATGGCGATGGTGGCCGCGCGGGAGGAGAGGTGCGGCTCGCTGACGTTGGCGTCCGAGGGCACACCCAGCGTGTACAGCCGCAGCGGGGGCGAGGCGCACCCGGCAAGGGTCAGGAGCGGGGCGCAGGCCATAATGGCCAGCAGGGTGCGGCGTGGCGCGCAGGTCATGGGCGGCGTCCCATCAGCAGGAGTTGCGGGTTGCGTTCAATATCGGAGGAAAAGCCACGCAGCGATGCAGCGGTGGCGGCAATGTCACGCAGGGCCGCGTCCAGATTGGCGCGGTCAAGCGAGCGGGGGGAGAGGATGCTCTGCAACGCATCCAGCGTTTTGGTGGCCGAGGCCAGTGTGGCGTGCAGGTCCGCGCCGCGCGCGTTCAACTGGGTGTTCCCCGTCTCCATCAACTGGTCCATTTTGCCCAAGGTGATGTCCAGCTTGTCCTGTAGGGTTTTTATGGCGGCGGTTGCGGCTTCTATGGTGGCGTGCGAGCTGTCGGCTGTCTGTTTTGCACTCAGCAGCAGGGGCGGCAGGTCACGGTTCAGGCTCTCGCTCAGCTGGGTGACGGAGAGCAGAGCCGCATCCGCATGGTGGCTGATCTCCTTGATGGGGATCTGCCCCAGCGAGTCCTTGAGTTTTTCCACCGCCGACATGCGCACGGGAATTTCTGGCAGGTCGGTAATGCGCGGGTGCAGCACGGGGGGGACTGCGCGGTCAAAGTCCAGTTCGATGTTGGACTGACCCGTAACAAAGCTGAGCAGGTTCAGCTCCGCGCGCAGGCCAATGCTGATGAGTTCCTGAATACTCACCTTGTCCCCGCCCGGTACGTCCTTGACCACGTGAATCTGGTCAGGCTCCAGCGTGAGCACAACGGGAATGTAGGCTTTGTGGTCGGCGGGGTCAAAGCGTAGGGTAATGCTTTTGACTGTGCCCACCTTAACCCCGCGGAAGTTGACCGGAGCGCCAATGGACAGCCCGGTAATGGAGTTCTGGAACACCACCACCGCCTCGCGCGAGGGGGCGAGGAAGCTCATATGCCCAAAGGCCATAACAATAAATAAAGCCAGAAAGCCGCCCAACAGCACGAAGGCCCCGATAACGGTTTTGCGGTTTGTGCTCTCAGACATGCCGGTCTGCCTTTGTCTCGTCTGTCGTGGGGATGGTGGAGGAGCGGTTCATGAATGCCATGACTTCGGGAATGCTGCTGGTGTCGCGCAAGGTGCGCGGGGCGCCGTGAGCAATGGGCCGGTGGGTGCGCGCGTCCAGAAAAATGCCATCGTCAGCAATGGCAAACAGGCTTGGCAACTCATGGCTGACAATTACAATGGTTGCCCCCAGGCCGTCACGCAGGGTCAGGATCAGGTCGTCCAGCCGGGCGGAGGTAATGGGGTCCAGCCCGGCGGAGGGTTCATCAAAAAACAGAATGTCGGGGTCAAGGGCTATGGCCCGCGCAAGGCCCGCGCGCTTGCGCATCCCGCCCGAAATTTCGGACGGGTACAGGTCAATCGCCTGCTCCATACCCACAAGCCCGAGTTTGACCTCCACCAGCTTGCGCACCACATCAGGCGGCTGGGTGGTGAACATTTCCAGCGGCAGGGCCACGTTCTCGCCCACGGTCATGGAGCTCCACAGCGCACCGGACTGGAACAGAACGCCAAAGCGGTGGTTGATCTGGGTCCGCCGGTGCTCGTTCTGCGCCCAGTAGTCCTCCCCACCCACCAGTACCTGCCCGGTGGTGGGGGGGAGCAGCCCGATCATGCTTTTGAGCAGGGTGCTCTTGCCGCAGCCCGAGCCGCCCATGACCGCAAAAATGGAGCCACGTTTGAGGTCGAACGACACGTTCTGCTGGATGATCTTGGGACCAAAGGACAGTTCCACATCCCGCACGGAAATAAGGGTATCGCTTTGCGGCATTGCTCAGATTCCCAGCGCGTTGGCCATAACGGCGAACACGGCGTCCATGGCGATAATGCCGACAATGCCAATAACCACCGCACGGGTGGCGGCAATGCCCACATCGGCGGCACTGCGCCCGGCCATAAGCCCCACGCGGCAGGCGGCAAGGGCGATAAAGCTGCCAAAAAAGAAGGCTTTGACAAACCCGAAGGCGAACTCGCGCAGCTCCACCCCGTTTACGGTGGACATCCAGTACCCCATGGGGGAGACGTCCATCATGCTCATGCTCACCACAAACCCGCCAAAAATGCCAATGAGCGTGCCATACAGGTAGAGCAGGGGCATCATGAGTGAGAGCGAGAGAATGGCAGGCAGCAGGATATAGCCCGAAATGGGAATGCCAAAGACCTTGAGCGCGTCTATCTCCTCATTCCCCAGCATGGTGGAAATGCGCGCAGCATAAGCCCCACCCGTGCGCCCGGCCATGATAATGGCGGTCATAATGGCCGAAATCTCACGCGCGCAGGCAATGCCGACAAGGTTGGTCACATAAATTTCGGCGGCAAAGCGGCGCAGTTCCACCAGCCCCACAAACGCCAGAATGGCCCCGATCAGAAAATTGACCACACCCACGATCAGCAGCGCATTGGGGCCTGCGTTCCACAGGTCGGTAATCAGGTCCTTGGTGCGCATCCGGCTTTTGCCGTGCAGGGCGTGCATGGCCCCGCGCGTGGTTTCCGTCGCCAGCGTGGTCACGATCCCTGTCTCGGTCAGGGCGTTCAGGGTCAGGTCGCCGGTTTTTTCCAGCAGGGTCTGTTTGCGGCTGTCGTGGCGGGCGGGGGCGGCGGGTTTGGGGGGGAGGAGTGCCAGCAGGCGCTGGGCGGGCGTGGGCAGGCCGTCCTGCTCAAACGCAAGCCCAGCCCCTGCTGCCGCCTGTTTGACCTCCCACAAAAAGGAAATGAAGGACGAATCCCACTCCGTAATCCCTGCCGTATCCACGCTCAGGCTGGTGGCGTGGGGGGCTGGCGGCATGTCCGCCGCGCCAAAGGGCATGACCCCGCCGTTGTGTACGGTCCATGCGCCGCGCACATGCAGGCAGGGGCCATTGGGGCCGTCC
>NZ_JOPJ01000016.1 GCF_002153655.1 Acetobacter okinawensis | reverse complement strand
GTGCGGATGCGCTCGCGCCGCCCCGTAAGAATTTTGTGCGGGTAGGCCTGATGGCCCACATCCCAGATCACCCGGTCATCGGGGGTATCGAACACCGCGTGCAGGGCCACGGTCAGCTCCACAACGCCAAGGGACGCCCCAAGATGCCCACCCGTGGTGGAAACCGCATCCACAGTCTCGGCCCGCAGTTCATCCGCAAGCTGTTTGAGCTGCTCAACAGAGAGGTTGCGCAGGTCCGCAGGAACACGGACGCGGTCCAGTGCCGGAAAACGGCCAAGAGTGGGAATCGGTGACGCGGTGTTCTGGTTTTTAGAACTGTCCATGCGATTGTTTCCATCTTCTTTTAGCGTGAAACGGCGCACAACCGCCCCTTAAAGGCAGTGTGTGGCGCTCCCCGGCGTGCCTTACATCGCGTTAACATGCCGACAGACATCGCGAACCAATGGGGTTTGGTTTAATGTTTTGTGAAAGAACGCAAGCACGGAAACAAAAGTCACTGCCGACTGTGTCCTTTTTGCAACGGGTGTTGAAAAAGACTTGAGCTTGACAAACAAGGCCACCTATATGCAGGCGAATACCTCATGCACGCGTGGCACTACCCGTTCCGCGCCTGCTGCTCCTGAAAACAGTCCACTGGTGGAGTAGCAGGCCAAGCCGGTTACAGGTCTGGTCGCGCGCTTGAATGGACATACTCAATACTGACTTGTCCTTACTACCAGTCACGATACGGGCGTTAAGTGGATGCGCCGAAGCGGGGGTTTATGGCCGTACCGATAATGCAGGCCGTCAGGGTCGGCAGTTACGTTGTCAAACAGCATATTACGGGGCGCAAGCGCTACCCGCTGGTGCTCATGCTTGAGCCGCTTTTTCGCTGCAATCTGGCCTGTGCAGGCTGCGGAAAAATCGATTACCCGGCGGCTATTCTCAACCAGCGCATGACCGTGCAGGAATGTCTGGACGCAGATGCGGAAGCAGGCGCGCCCGTCATTGCCGTAGCAGGCGGGGAACCGCTGCTGCACAAGGAAATGCCGGAAATTATCCGTGGGCTGATCGCACGTAAAAAATACGTCTATCTGTGCACAAACGCCCTGCTGCTTGAAAAGAAGATGGATGACTACGAGCCATCTCCCTTCTTCTCATGGGATGTGCATCTGGATGGTGACAAAACCATGCACGATGCCTCCGTCTGCCAGGACGGGGTGTACGAGCGGGCTGTTGCGGCCATTAAAAAGGCCAAGGCGCGCGGCTTCCGCGTGTCCATCAACTGCACCGTGTTTGACGGGGCAGACCCCCAGCGTATGGCCAACTTCTTTGATGAAGTCATGGCTATGGGCGTGGACGGGATCATGACCGCACCGGGCTATGCCTATGAGCGTGCCCCCGATCAGGCGCACTTCCTCAACCGCCAGAAGACCAAGCAGCTCTTCCGCGACGTATTCCGTCTGGGTAAGGGCAAAAAATGGCGTTTTACGCAGTCTCCGCTCTTCCTCAACTTCCTTGCTGGTAACGAGCAGTACCACTGCACGCCGTGGGGCAAGCCCCTGCGCAACGTGTTTGGCTGGCAGCGCCCGTGCTACCTGCTGGGCGAAGGCTACGCCAAGTCCTTTCGTGAGCTGATGGAAGACACCAAGTGGGATGACTACGGCACCGGCAACTACGAAAAATGCGCCGACTGCATGGTCCACTCCGGCTATGAATCCACCGCCGTGATGGATGCTGTCCGCCGTCCGTGGCACATTGCCAAGGTGGCGCTGTTCGGGCCGGAAACCGAAAAGCCGATGGTGCCGGAAATCTCTCTGGCTAACCAGCGGCCTGCCCAGTACGTGTTCTCCAAACAGGTGGAAGAGCAGATGGAGGCTATTGCTGCGCGCAAGCCTGCCAAGGCTCCCCGCGTCAAGGTCGTGCGTACTGAAGGTGCGAATGACGAGGCCCCAAAGCCTGTTGAAGCAGAACAGAGCACTGCGGCAGACTGATCCCGCCCAGAGCGAATCGGTTATGCATGACAAAGAACGGCTCCCTCGGGAGCCGTTTTTTTGTGCCTGCCGTAAAAAGAATACTGATTTGGTCCGCTTTATCCGATGGTCAGGCATACACCCCCTGCATGGGCCTGACAGGTGGGGTGGGTCGCATGTTCGGTGCTGGTCTCGGGCTGGATCATCCCTTATCGTGTGCGGCAGGGGCATTTGTTGCGCAAAGCCCGCTACAGCATAAAGGCGTGTTGGTTTTATCCATGGCACTTTCCATTCTTGTCATTTTCTTTCTGGTTTTCCTCAATGCCGTGTTTGCCATGGGCGAACTGGCGTTGATCTCCGTGCGCAAGCCGCGTCTGGCGCAGTTGCAGGAAAACGGCGTGCGTGGGGCCGAGCGGGCCATGCGGCTGGCCGAGGACCCGCAGATTTTCCTGCCCACGGTGCAGGTGGGCATGACGCTGGTCTCCATTTTGGAAGGCACGTTTGGCGGGGTGCAGATTGAGGCGCATCTGACCCCCATTCTGGAGCGCTTTGCCGTTCTCCGGCCTTTTGCCTCGCAGCTTTCCATGGTGGTTGTGGTGGTGTTCATTACCGCCATCATGCTGGTGCTGGGGGAGCTGGTGCCCAAGCAGCTTGCCCTGCGTGAGCCGGAAAAAATGGCAGCCCGTCTGGCCATGCCGCTGGAGCTTCTGGCCAGGGTGACCGGGCCTGTGGTCCTGCTCCTGCGGGCTTCCTCCAACATGGTTCTGCGCCTGATGGGGGCGAGTGATGCGGTCAACCAGAACCTGACGGAAGAAGAACTCAAGGCCTACATTGCCGAGGGTGCTCGTCTGGGCGTGCTGGAGCATGAGGAGCGCAGCATGATCGAGCGGCTCCTGCGGCTGGCGGACCGGCCTGTCCGCGCGATTATGACCCCGCGGAATGAGCTGTGCTGGATAGACCGCCACGCCGGGCGCGAGGCACTGGTGCAACTGCTCAAGCAGACCAGCTACGCCCGCATTGTGGTGTGCGAGGGCGGGGTGGACAACCCCGTGGGGGTTATTCTGGCCAAGGACATGCTGGACCGCGTGCTGGAGGGTATGCCCGTCTCCATAGAGGCAGGGATGCGCCCCATGGTGGTGGTGCCAGACAGTATTTCAGCACTCGATATGCTGGAGCGTATGCGCAGCATCAGTCTGGGCATGGCCTTTGTGCTGGATGAATACGGGGCGTTTGAAGGGGTGGTCACCCCTGCCGACCTGTTTGACGCCATTGTGGGGGAAACCTCGCACGAGCAGCCCCAGTCCAGCCACCATGCCGCCAACATTCCCGCCCCGGATGCGGTGATTGCTCTGGAAGGCACCGCATCGGTGGACGAGATCAAGGACATGCTGGGCCTGCGCTCCCTGCCGCAGGAGGGCAGTTACCATACGCTGGGGGGGCTGCTGCTGGCCCTGCTGCGGCGTGTTCCCGCTGTGGGGGACAAGGTCGCCTACGATGGCTGGCTGTTTGAGGTGCTGGAGGTAGAGGGCCGCCGCGTGGCCCGCGTGCGGGCCAGCCGTCAGGCACTGGCGGAGAACTGAGGCCACATTACCCTGCTGGCCCGTATGCCCGCGCAGCCGCAAGGTTGTGCGGCATTGCGGGGTGGCTGCCAGAGTAGTGGGGAGCATACGACAAAGGGGCGCTGGCATTGGCCGCGCCCCTTTGTCGTATGGGCTTGTCAGGTCGTCAGGCACCCCCGCCACATGATGGGTGTGGCGCCAGTGCCCCTATGGCCCCTGCGGGCCGGTGGTGGGGTGTGGGGTTAGTGCAGGGTACGGGCCAGTGCGGTTTCATCCGCAAAGTCGGGCCATGTGCCGTGTGCCAGAGCGCTCAGTGATGGGGCTGGCAGCTTCATTTTGGCAGCGTAGCGCCACAGGTAGGTCAGGGTCCGGTGGACGTAGTTCCGGGTTTCCTGATTAGGCAGCAGCTCCATGAACAGGAGCGGGTCGTCGGAGGAGGCGGCCATGTTTTCCCAGTGCGCCAGTGCATTGGGGCCTGCGTTGTAGCTGGCCAGCAGGCGGATCATGTCCCCGCCGCGTGCTTCGGTATGGTTGGCCTGCTGGGTGCGCTTGGCCAGATACTGCACGTAGCGCTGCCCGATTTCCAGATTAAGGCTGGGGTCATGCAGGGCGGAGGCGGCACGCTCAAAACGGTGGTTGGGCGTGGTGGCCGATGCGCTGGTTACAAAGTCGGCGGTAATGGGGCGGATCTGCATCAGCCCATGTGCGCCTGCGCCCGATACGGCGTGGGCGTCAAAGTTGGATTCCACCCGTGCCAGTGCGTAAACCAGTGCAGGGTCCATGGTAAAACCGTTGCGTGGGCGCAGCTGGGGCAGGGGGGCATCGTCCATGGTTTGCGCGTTGGTGGCCTGACTGTGCAGGGACTCCTCCATCTCACGCGCAAGGTCATGCAGCCCTGCGGCATCGGCCACAAGCTGGAAGGAGCGGGCCAGTGCGACGTCATGCAGGGCGGGCCATGCGCGACGCATGGCGTTTTCCGCTATGTCCTGCTCGCCAACCTGTAGCAGGGCAAACACGCGGTGGCCGACCTCGGTATTGCCCACGGCTTCAATATCAATTTCCGTCAGCACCGGGGCTGAGGCAGCGCTCTGGCTGGTGGTGGCCGCAGCACTTTCAAGCTGTGCAAAACTTGCCAGACCGTGGCGTTCGCTCAGTTTGTGGGGTGTGGCGGCATTGCGCAGCATGGTGCTGGCCAGCAGCCCGTAGAATGTGCGGGGGAAGGTTGCAGCATGCTGGAGCCATAGGTGCTGGCTGCGGGCATTGCTGGCTTTTTCATGCGTGCGGGCGGCCCAGAAGGCGGCTGCGGCGCGCATATCCGGCGTGGCCCGTGGCGCGTGGGAGGCGCGCTCAAAAAACGGCGTGGCCTCGGCGTAGGCGGCTTTTTGCCACAGGGCCAGCCCGGTCACATAGCCTGCCAGCGCATTACGCCCGTGGGAGACAGTGTTGGCCGTGCGGCTGATGTCCAGCGCAAGGTCGACCTCGCCCGAGGCCAGCATGGCCTGTGCCGTTTCTGCCTGAAGCTGGGCAGCGTAGGCGGGGGTCATGCCCGGTGTAATGCTGATCAGGTGCAGAGCGCTGTGCACACCTTTCAGCCCCGCGCTGGTCCGCTCACGCAAGGTGCGGTCAAGCAGGGGGTTACGGGTGAACTCCTGCAACGGCCCCGCAGCCAGTGCCGCATGGGCGGGTGCCAGATGCTCGGTGGACGGGGCCACAGGCATGGGGCCACCGCGCTCGGGCAGGGCCGCAAGGCGGGCCCATACAGCGGGTGCATCCGCGTAGGAGGTGTATTGCTTGAGCCAGTTGCGCAGCTCGGTCGCACTGGGGTGGTAGCTTGGGTTGAGGTAGCGGTTTGCCTCCACCTCGCCCAGCAGGACAGAGTCCGTCAGATGCGTGGTGCTGCTGATTGCCTCGGCAAACGCGCCCATGCGCTGAAGGCGGAAAACGGCGCGGATATTGGTCGCTACGTCCGGTGGAAGTGGTTTGGGCAGGGCAAGATCATCCCCTTCTGGAAAAGCCCGGCGTGGCAGAACCATCGCCAGCTCTTCGCTGTGCGGTTCCGCCCCGTGGTCCGGGGAGCTGGCATGGGCTCTCGTCGTGTTGACGGAAGCGCTGGCCAAAAGAGCGGCTCCAGCCAAAAAGGCTTTTGCCGCGATCTGATGAGGAATTTGACCTATCGCTCGCATGGCTGGCGGGGTCTAGGCGTTTTGTGCGCAAAAAGCAAGTTTACTCTGTGTAAACATTGGTGCGCGGGTTTTAGAAACCGTTGTGTGCTTTGGCGTAACGCGTTTGTTTCTGCTTATGAAGTTCTTTGTTTTTCAAAGGTATCTGGCGTTATTTCATGCTGTAATTCTTTGTGACGGACAAGGCGATATTACAGGCATGGTCATGGTTGCTTTAGGGGGTGTCACGCAGTGTTTTCATCACCATCATCAGCGTTTGCCATATCTCCCGCCGCGCGGTGGGGGAGGCGCGGAGCTGGAGCGGGTGGCGCATGGCAATTACGGGGATGGACCCGTGGCCGGGTAGCTCCAGCACTGCCCAGTCGCGCCGTGGGGGTGTGGTGCTTGCGCCAAGCAGCATGGTTGTGGGCAGGCGGCCACACAGCACAAGGCGGCGGGGGGCCAGCAGGGTCATTGCACGCTGGAGGAAGGGCAGGCAGATCCGCTGCTCTGCATCCGATGGGGGGCGGCCCCCCGGCGGACGCCACGGCAGGGCGGTGGCAAGGGCCAACTGGTCGCGCTCAAGCGGGAGGGGGGCCAGCAGGGTATCAAGCAGGGTGCCGCACAGGCCCGAAAAAACAAGGCCGCTCCGGTCCTCGTCCGCGTCCGGGGCTTCGCCAATCAGCATGAGCGGGGCGTTGGGCGGGCCGGAGGGGACAAGCGTGTGCATGGCGGTGCCGCGCAGGGAGCACGCCCCAAACTGTTCCATGGCATGGCGCAGGGCATCGAGCGTTGTGGCCTGTGCCGCGGCCTGCCGGGCAAGCTCTATGGACTCGCCCAGACTGGGCAGTGCCGCCCCATCCCCCTGTGTGGTGGGTGGTACTGGGGTGGGGGGTATGGGCGCACCCGTGCGGCCTGCTGCGGTGGAACCAGCGGCTCCTGCGGCTGTGCGGGCAGGCTGGGGCGCGGGGGTACGTGGTGCGTGTGCCGGAGGCAGACGGAAAGCCCCGGCCCCGCTCTGGCGGTGGTCCGTGGCGTGGTCGGTCACGGCGGTGTCCACCCCCCATTCGGTATAGAGGCGGAGGAGGGAGAGGGCGTCGTGCATTATTCTACCCCTAGCACAACCACGGGTCAGAGCAGAATATGGCGTGAACGGTTTGGTGGTTTGGCATGAGCGCGGTAGAGAAAAGCCAGCCGTTCATGTCGTTCCTCCTTGCCACGCTGGCAGGTGTGGGGCGGATGCTGCGGCAACCCGGTGCTGCCGCCTCAGCTTGAATAGGGTTCTTATGCTGTTTTGTCGCCTTATGCCTACGGTTTTCCTGCTCAGTGCTACAATGCTGGTATCCCCCGCATTGGCAGCCGTACCCGAACCCGGCCATGGCCCGCTCCATAAAGATGGGCCTGTGGAGCCGACCGGGAGCAGACATATCGATTCGGAAGCTTATCTGCGCGGCATTGTTGCCGTGCGGATGGGGGATGACACACAGGCCGCTCAGGCCTTCCGCACCGCCTTGCAGGCAGACCCCGCCAATACAGAGCTGTTGCGGCAGGCGTTTGTGCGCAACGTCATGGCGGGTGACCCGCAGGCTGTGGAACTGGCGCATCTGGTAGAAAAAACGCCACAGGACCGGAGCGTGGTCTCTGCCCTTGTTCTGGGCAATGACGCCGCAGTCCGTGGCGCATGGGCCGATGCCGCGCAGTATTATCGCCGTGCGGGCGAGGACCCCATGACCCACCTGATCCTGCCATTGCTGCTGGCCTGGTGCGAGCAGGCGCAGGGGCATGCCGATGCCGCGATAGAGAGCCTGTTACACCCGCAGACCTCCCTGCTGCTGCCGTTTTATACCCTGCATGCCGGGATTATCGCACAGGTGGCAGGGCAGTCCGAGCGGGCGGAAGCCCTGTTTGAACGGGCGCAGAAGATCATGCCGGGGGAGGACATGCTCCTTGCCCGCTCTCAGGCCGCATGGCTGTGGAACCATGGCCAGCAGGACAAGGCGCGCGCCCTTATCCGCAAGCTGGTGGGGGCGGATAGTATTCTGGGGCTGGCAGGTCCGGCGCTACAGGCCAATATTGGCCACTACCCGGTTACCTCCATGCGCGAGGGTATTGCCCACGCCTACGTGCTGAGCGCCTTTTTGCTCCGCCAGCAGGCGCGTGAGCAGGGGGCGGAGGGTGAGAGCGCGGCGCTTAACCTGTTCCAGATCAACGAGGCCGCACGCCTTATGTTGGGCTTTGCGCTGGGCATGGACCCCACGCTGGTGGATGCACGCCTGATGCTGGCCGAAATTCAGGATAACGAGCAGCATTTTACCGCCGCGCGGGAAACGCTGGCCCATGTGCCCCCGCAGGACCCGCTGGCCATTGTGGCCACGCTCCGCCTTGCGGTGCTGGAGACCACCAACGACCACCCTGAAGAGGCCATTCCCTTACTGCGCCATCTGTCCGAGCAGGCGCCGGGGCGGATTGTTATAGAGCGTGCGCTGGGTACCGCACTCAGCCAGACCAAAGACTGGAAAGGTGCCATAGCCGCCTATACCCGTGCGATTGATCTGGCCAACGCGCAAAAAATGCCGGACTGGACGCTCCTGTTCCTGCGCGGCATGGCCTACCACGAGGCGGGCGACTGGGCTGCGGCCAAGGCAGACACCCGCGCGGCTCTGGCGTACGCGCCTGATGAGCCGCTTTTGCTCAATTTTCTGGGCTACGGCATGGTTGAGCAGCATGAGGACCTGGCAGAGGCGGAAAAACTTCTGCGCAAGGCCCATGAGCTGGACGTGCATGATGCCGCCATAACAGACAGTCTGGGCTGGGTGCGCGTGGAGCGCGGCGACCTTGCAGGCGGTATTCCCCTGCTGGAAAAAGCAGCCGAGCAAACGCCCGAAGACCCCGAGGTCAATTACCATCTGGGCGAGGCCTATTGGCGCATGGGGCGCAAGGCCGAGGCCGTGGACCAGTGGAATGTGGCGCTGGGCCTGCACCCGAGTGCTGCGGATGAGGCCCTTATCCGCGCGGCGCTGCAAAAAGCAGGTGTGCCTGCTACCCCTGCGGGCGAACAGCCTGCGGCAGCACCAGCCTCTGCCCCGGCTTCCGCCCAACCCGTTCAGGAACAAGGAAAACACACGCCGTGACCGTAGCCGCACTGGATGTTTCCACCTTTGCTTTTACAGAGGCCGCTCCCGCCAAGGTCAACCTGTACCTGCATGTAACAGGCCGCCGGGCCGATGGGTACCATCTGCTGGACAGTCTGGTCGTGTTTGCTGGGGCGGGGGACGTGCTGCATTACCAGCCCGGCCCCGAACCCCTGCACCTGCACATTACCGGCCGCTTTGGCCGCGTGCTGGACGCATCGGCCGCGGGGGCTGACAACCTTGTCATCAGGGCGGCGCAGGCGCTGCAGGCACTGGGTGGCGCACAGGCCCATGTGCAGGGCGGCACGCTGGTGCTGGAAAAAAAACTGCCCGTGGCCTCGGGTATCGGGGGGGGCTCGGCAGATGCCGCCGCCGCCCTGCGTCTGCTGGACCGGGCATGGAACGTGCAGGCCAGCCGGGCAGACCTGCTGGCGCTGGCCCAGACTCTGGGGGCGGATGTGCCGGTCTGCCTGCTCAGCCAGACCATGCGGATGGAAGGAATCGGCGAGGAACTGACCCCCGCTCCCCATCTGCCCGAATGTGGGATGGTGCTGGTCAACTGCGGGCAGGCTGTCTCTACGCCAGAGGTGTTCCGCCGCAGGGCAGGCGCTTTTGCCCCACGCGCCACCATGCCGCAAAGCTGGGCGAACCTTGCAGACGTCATGGCGTTTATTGAGCAGCAGGGGAACAGTCTGGAGCAGGCTGCCTGCGAAGTCTGCCCCCCGGTTGCCCATGTGCTGGCCGATATTGGCGGGCAGGAAGGCTGCCTTATGGCGCGGATGAGCGGCTCAGGTGCTACCTGTTTTGGTCTGTTTGCCACACCACAGGCTGCGCGGCAGGCGGCAGACCGGCTGGAAGACGCCCATTCCGCATGGTGGGTCTGGGGTGGCGGGCTGGTATAGGTCGTTTTTGAGTTAATTTATCGTCAACGTGCATAAAGTGCGAAAAAACATTAACTGTTTTTTATAATTCGCTCACTAAGCCTTAATCCTCAACAGGTGTTTCAAGGGGAGGGCGGGCCATGGCGAATTATGTCAACACGCACGGTGTTACCTGCGCGGTTACCGACCATCAGGGTTTTTATGGGGTGCGCGACGGGTATAGCGTGACCATGACCGGCCCCGATGGGGTGCTGCTTTACGCCGGGGTTATTCACCCGGCCATTTTTGGCGGTCCAACCAACGGCAATGTGCTGCTTGGGCCGCAGGCGGCCCCTTGTGCCGCCCCTGCGGGCGGGACGTATATTGTGCCCCCCGGTGTTTACGCAACTTTTGGTATAGGCCCTGCCACGGGGCATGCGCCCTTGGGTGGCGCGTTCTATATTGGCGGTAATGCCCTGCTGCGGGTGGCGCTGGGCGCGCCCGCAGGCCTGTTGGTGCAGGTCATGGGGGGCTGCGCCATGTTTGCCCCCATGGAGCCGGGGGCCACGCTGGACGGCATGGAACTGGGCCTTGCCTATGGGGGGCTGTTTACCTGCGGTACGGCCCAGCCCGATGTGTTGTGCGGCGCCACGGTACGCTTTGGGCAGGGGGGCGGCACTCTGGTGCTGAACGCGGGCCACGCCCCCTTTGACCTGTCTGGCACGCGCTTTGTGGATTACAACCCCGCGCACGCCATGATCGAGGTCCACCAGAGCAGCCAGCCTGTTGTGGCGTACCATGTCAGTGCGGACAGGCAGAGCCGGAGCATTGTCCTGTATGGCCATAACCAGCAGGAGGTCGGGCGCTTTACGGTAGAACTGGCCAGAGGGGCCGTGCTGGAGGCGGGGGATTACTGCGTGGCGGATGCCGCACACCCGCTCCGCATCGCCACCGACCCGGCACAGGCCCGGACAGTGGCCTGTGTTATTGAGGGCACGCACATCCACACCGCCAGCACCATTACGGCGCAGGACATGCTCCACACAGGCAGTCTGGTGGATGTGTGGGGTACGGACGGCACAACCACGCAACGCCTGATGTGGGCCGAGCGGGGGCATGTGCAGGTGCGCCCAGATATGGATGAGGAGGAGGCAGGCTACCCCATCCGTGTTTTAAGGCACGCGCTGGGGCCAAACAGGCCAGAGCGTGACCTGCTGCTGACCCCCCACCACAGTGTGCTGTATAACGGGCAGTTCATAGCCGTGCGTATGCTGGTGAATGGGTGCAGTATTTTTTATGACCACAGTATTACGTCCTATGACTACACACGTATGCAAACCCAAACCCATGCTGTTCTTGTAGCAGAGGGCGTACCCACGGAGTTTTATCTGGCACGGGGGGCGGGGCATGGGCACATGTGCGGTGGCGCTGTGGTGCGGCTGGGCCAGACCAGCCCCCATGTGCGGGACAAGGCCGCGCTGCCCCAGCCGCTGCGCGCACGTGCGCAGCTTGCCGCCATTTTTGAGCAGTTGCGTGTGCGTGGGGCCAGCATACCGGGGAGCAGGCCGGTGGCCTGCGCACCAGAACTGGTGATGGACCCCAACCTGCTGCTGATTACGGATAAAGGGCAACGCATCCGCCTGCTGCGGCGTGATGGAGACAGGTGCTTTTTCATGCTGCCCGCAGGGGTGGAAAAAGTGTTTCTCGCCTCCCGCACCAGCCAGCCTTCGGTGGTGCTTGGCTCCTATATGGATGACCGGCGCACGCTAGGGGTTGCCGTTGGCGGGATTATCCTGTTCAGCGGTGGCCGCCATGTGGCGCAGACCCGCCACCTGCGGCCAGAAGGCGCCGGGTGGGCTGGCTGGCATGCGGTGGAGGCTGACGGTCTGAGCCGCTGGACATCGGGCCACGCGGAACTGCCGCTGTGCGGGATGCGGGAAGGGCAGATGGGGCTGTTGACCATTCAGGTCCGTGCGGCGGGACCTTTTGCCGTGGCCCCAACTGTGGAGGCTACCCCCCACAGGCTCCACGCCTGAGCGGTATGGGGCGGCCACCTCTCTGCCTTGGTTGAAAAGGGGCTGCCCGTTGGGGTGTGCGCTTTTAGCTCAGGCAGGGTCAGGTTCTGCGGCAGCGGCGGATGTGGTTGAGTGCTGCACTTACCCCCATGGCGGCCAGTGCGCCAAACAGGCTGGCCCGCAGGCCGGAGGAGATAAAAACCGTCAGCGGGCTGTTCAGCCTGCGGGCTTTGGCCTCAAACGGGCCTTCCGAGCCATAGGCACCGGGCACGGCGGTGTAGAGCGCATCCGGCTGGGGGCCTTCTGCCCAGTCATGGCTCATCTGGGCCTTGTAGCCGTGGCTTGCCAGCCGTGCTTCGCGGCAGCCGGGGCCTGCAAAGCGCCATAGGGCGGCAAAGCTGTTGGCCCAGCCAATGGAGATCGAGCGGCTGGTGGTAAAGGCTGCACGGCAGATAGCCTCTGCCGCGACCTCTGGCTCATACACCGGGCCAAAGGGTTTAAGCCGCTTGCCGGTCAGGTTGCGTGTCCAGCTATAATGCGGGGTGTTGATGGCGGGCAGGTCCACCATAACAATGCGAATATGGTCCGCATCATGCCGCAGTTCAGTACGCAGGCTGTTGCAGAAGCCGCGCAGCGCCGCGCGGGAGCCGTTTTCGGCTGCCTGTAGGGGCAGGTCCCGCAGGGTGGGGGCCAGATCAAGGTTGATGATCGCACCCTGTCCCCTGCGGCGCATGACGTTGAGTGCGGCCAGTGTGCCGTTAACGCTGCCAAGGTAGGTGACCTGCGTTGCGCGTGCGATGTCCTGCGCGTTCAAGGCGGCAACCTGCCCGACAACCGTTGCCCCCGCGCAGTTGGCCCAGACGGAAATGGGGCCAAGTGTGTTTTCAATCTGCTGGGCAGCGTCCTGCATGGCCTGTGCGTCGGTTACGTCCACACTGAGCACAAAAGTGCGTATGGCGTGCTGGGCCAGATTGTGCGCGGTGGCGTGCAGGCGCTCCTCATCCCGCCCAAGCAGGGCCACGTCAAACCCTGCGCGCCCCAGTGCCCGTGCTGCTGCCCGGCCAATGCCCGAGCCTGCTCCCGTAATGACCGCAATCTGAGTTGCCATAGCCTGTTGTGCCTCCCGCGTGGATGTCTGGTGGTGTGAGTGCGTGGTAAAAACTAAGCCTGCCCCTACCTGCGTGAGCAGGGGGTGGCGCGCAAGGCGGGGCTGTGCGGTAGCTGCCCTGTGCGCGCCGGTATGCTGTGTTATGGCCCTGCCTGCCCCATATGGCCGTTACAGGTAGCGCAGTGCCAGAAAGCCACCGAGCAGGAGCACCGCAAACACGCCTGTCACCAAAGGCAGCCGGTGCTCCAGAAAGTCCTGCACGGTTGCGCCAAAGCGGCGCAGCAGGCCCGCCACCAGCACAAAGCGCAGCCCACGTGTGACAAAGCTCGCGCAGAGGAAGGGGAGGATGGCAAAATGGGCCATGCCACTGGCAATGGTCACAAATTTGTAGGGGATGGGGGTCAGCCCCTTGAACAGGATGATCCATACCCCCCACTGGCGGAACTTGTCCTGCAAGGCGGCCAGTGTGTGTTCGGCATGGTAAAAATGTACAATGGGCTTTGCCACAGTATCCAGCAGCATGGCACCAATCAGCCAGCCCAGCAGGCCGCCTGCCACGCTGGCCACGGTGCAGATGGCCGCGTAGCGCCATGCCCTGTCCTTGTGGGCCAGTACCATGGGAACAAGCAGTGTTTCGGGCGGGAGAGGGAAGAAGCTGGCCTCTGCAAAGGCAAGTGCCGCCAGCCATAAGGGCGCGTGGGGGCTGGCGGCATGCCGTAGAACGCGGGCGTAGAGTTTATCGAGCATTCAGGTCCGTTACAGTCGTTCTTGGCGCAGCACGTCTTCGGCCTTGCGGTGGATCAGGTCGTATTCGGCCTGTGTCAGGTTGCCCCGATGCAACATTTCACTCGCGCGGGCAAGCGCGTCACGTGCATGGGTGGCGTCTGGTATGGGGTAGCGGCGGCCGGGCAGGGCAAAGGCGCTGTCTGGCAGGGCGTTGCGTTCGGCTGTGCTCAGTCTGGACATGTGCGTATTCCTGTTCCCTCGGTTAAAGGTCGGAGGCACTTTCCACCTCGTCCAGCTCCGCCATGGCGGCTTCTGCACTGGTGGTTGGCACGTCGGAAACCGGCGTGCTGCGCGGGTCGGGCATCGGAGGGTGCGACGCGGGACCAAAAGAGAGTTTTCGCGTGACGCGGAACGCAGTCAAGACTGCAAATGTACCAAACAGCACAGCCCCCATGGCCTGACCAAGCTGCACACCCTGCGGGCCATAGTGTTCGCCCAGCAGCACGAACGGGATGGTGCCCAAGGTGGCCCGCCCCCAGTTGAATGCGGTGGAATACAGCGGAAAACCAAGGTTGTTGAACGCGGCATTGGCCACAAACAGCATGCCAACAAACAGGTAGCTGCCAATAGTCCATGTGCAGAACAGGTGCAAAAGGGCGGCGGCGTTGCCCTGTGCATTATACATGGCAATAATCAGGTCCTGCGCAAAGTAGAGCAAAACCCACGTCAGCCCCACACTGAGCACAACCAGCTTGAGTGCTGCTGTCAGTGTCTCGCGCACACGGTCGGGGCGGCCTGCCCCCACGTTCTGCCCCATGATCGGGCCAACCGAGCCGGTCAGTGCGAACACGAGCGAGAACAGCACAGGCACCATCCGCTCGATGGAGGCCTGCCCCGCCACCGCCTCCAGCCCAAAGCCGGACATGGCGCGGGTGACGTACACACCCCCCGCGGGTGTAGCCAGGTTGGTCAGTATGGCGGGGAGCGATATGCCCGCCACACGGCGCGTATCGGGGATAATGCGGCGCAGGCAGGGGCGGGCCAGCATACTGTGGCGGAGTGCGCCGCGCAGCCCGGCACCCGCCACCACGAAGCGTGACAGGGTGGCACTTATGGCAGCCCCCATCAGCCCTTCATGCAGGCCAAAAATAAACAGCGGGTCCAGCACGGCGGCAACCACTGCGCCCATAAGGGTAATGTGCATGGAGCCCTTGGCGTCCCCCACCACGCGCATAAGAGCCGAGCAGCCCATACCAATGCAGATGAGGGGCAGCGCAACGCTGAGAATGCGCAGGTAGGCTACAGCCTCGGTCAGCGTTTGTCCCTGCGCGCCAAACAGGCTGAGTATGGGGGTGGCCCCTGCGGCTGTGGCAAGGCCCAGCACCCCGGTTACCCCGGTCATCACCAGCATGGAGGAGGCGGCAAGGCAGCGTGCCTCCTCATGCCGTCCGGCCCCGATCTCGCGCGCGGTGGCGGCACTTATGCCAATGGTCAGGCCGATGGAAATGGCGATCTGTAGCCCGATTACCGCGCTGGCAAAGCCAATGGCGGCGGTCATGGCGGTGTTGTTGAGGTGGCTGATATACACCATGTTGAGCATATCAACCGCAAATACGGCCATAAGCCCTATGGCCCCTGTTCCGGCCATGACCAGCACATGCCGCATGATGCTGCCTGTTGTAAAACAGGCTTTATGGCGGCTGCCGGGCGGGGGTGGCCGGGTCATGCGGGCTCCATTGGGGTTTGTCCGTGCGCGCAAAGGCAGGGACGAAAAAAGTGTAGAGCAGGGTAGTATGTCACGTCCTCGCGGCGCTGCGAATAACCTGTGGGTGGATTAAACCGCATGGCAAGGCTGATTTTTGGTGTGTGCCATCGCTTATCCGGCGCAGGCAGGCCCGGTGCAGTGGTGCGGCGGACATGGGGTGGCTCTGCTGGGGTGGGCGTGACCCCAGACCAAGTTATGCATTTTTATTTATATAGCAATGCACAGCACGCATGCGCTTGGGCGCGCATGCAGGGGCGCTCCGCAGTGGTGGAGCACTGGGGTGCCAGAGGGCACATGGAGCCGGGTATGCAGCCTCACCTGTGCAGTTTTGCGCCAAAAGGTGGGGGGGAGCCCAGACCCGCAGGCTACTGACAACGACCGCGCCAGTAAGGGGGGGAGGGTGAGCCTACGCTTGGCCCTAACGCCCCCATGTAGGGAAAAGGGCGGATTTGCGCAAGTTAAGGATGGTGCACCCCCAGCCCATGCGCGGCTTTTAGGACACGCCTGCCCACCAGACGCACCCGACAGGCGCAAGGATGGATGACAATGCGGCGCGTGGTTGCTAAACCCCCCCTCGCTGCAGTCTTCCTCCCCATTCGTGTAACAGTTGAGGCCGGGAACCGTCCTTGTCATGAAAATTGTCGCCTGTAATAGCAACCTGCCACTGGCCCAGGCCGTTGCCGCAGAGCTGAACCTGCCCCTGTGTAACGTAACCGTGCGCCGCTTTGCGGACATGGAAGTGTTTGTTGAAATTCATGAAAACGTGCGTGGCGAGGATGTGTTTGTCATCCAGAGCACCTGCACGCCCACGAATGACAACCTGATGGAACTGCTGATCATGCTGGACGCCCTGCGTCGCGGGTCAGCCAAGCGCATTACTGCGGTTATTCCATATTTTGGCTACGCCCGTCAGGACCGCAAGTCCGGGCCACGGACCCCCATCAGCGCCAAGCTGGTTGCCAACCTGCTGGTGGAAGCCGGAGCCAGCCGTGTGCTGACACTGGACCTGCACGCCATGCAGATTCAGGGCTTCTTTGATATTCCGGTGGACAATCTGTACGCAGCCCCCCTGTTTGTGCGCGACATCCGCGCCCAGTACGGGGACAGGGACCTGATGATTGTCTCCCCCGACGTGGGCGGCGTTGTGCGTGCCCGCCAGCTTGCCCAGCGGCTGAACACCGATCTGGCGATTATTGACAAACGGCGTGAACGCGCTGGCGTGTCCGAGGTCATGAACGTGATCGGGGATGTGAGCGGCCGCCACTGCCTGCTGGTGGATGATATTGTGGATAGCGGCGGCTCTCTGTGCAACGCGGCGCGTGCCATTGCCAATCAGGGTGCGGCCTCGGTTGGCGCGTATGTTACCCACGGTGTGCTGACCGGGCAGGCTGTGCCGCGTATTGCCGAGTCCCCGATTGAAATGCTGACATTAACAGACAGCATTCAGGCCACGGCCCCGGTCATGGCGGCAAGCAATATCCGCCAGATTTCCATCTCCGGTCTGCTGGCGCGCGCCATGCGTGCCGTGGCGGACGAAAGCTCCGTCTCGTCTTTGTTTGACTGAGCACGCCATGACCCAGCTTCTCACCCGCCCATACTGGTATCTGCGGCATGGTCAAACGGACTGGAACAGGGCTGGCCTGTCTCAGGGCCGTACGGATGTGCCCCTGAACGAGACCGGAATTGAACAGGCGGTAGAAGCTGGCAGGCTTATCGAGCAGGCCCTGCGTGGGGCGGGGCAGGGGGCTATCAGCCGTATTGTCTGCTCCCCGCTTGAGCGCGCCCACAGGACCGCCACCATTGTGCGTGACGAGCTGGTGGCCTACGGCCTGCCCATTCTGCCCCTGAGCGTGGACGAGGACCTGGCCGAAGTCTGCTTTGGCGAGCAGGAAGGCCAGCCGATTGCCGCATGGTATGATGACTGGATAGCAGGCCAGTACACCCCACCGGGTGCCGAGCCGTTTGCCGTGCTCAAAAGCCGCGCCACGCGCGCCCTCAACCGGGCCACAGCGGACGAAGGCTTACCCCTTGTGGTTGCACATGGTGCGCTGTTCCGGGCTTTGCGCGCGGTTATGGCGCTGCCTGCCAATGTACGCCTGCCCAACGCCATACCGCTCAGTGCGGTGCATGACGCGCAGGCTGGCTGGAACCTGACCGAACTAGCCTGAGCCGGCTCTTTACACTCATGCCGCTAGAACGGTGTGGCGTGGTTATGGGCCTGCCACACCGTGTGGCGCTCCTTGCCCCCTCATTCCCGATTGGTCGGTGGCTGCGGGAACAGGGATGGATCATGGATCGCGCGGAGCCGCACGCACTGCGGCAGCATTTTGCGGATCATCTTCATGGTCGCCAGATCGGACAGGCCCGTCTGTTCGGAAAACCAGTCCAGTTCTTCTTGTAAAAAGAACCCGCGTACTTCCGCCTCTGTTGCCGGTGGGCTGTGTGGCGCACTCTGCCAGCGGCGGATGGTGCTGATCATGCCCATGGCCTGTGCGCGTTTTTCCAGCTTGCTGGGCCGGTCTGGCCGGGGGATGGGGCCGAGTACCTCGTTCAGTGCGGTCATAAGGCCGGACTTGTCGGAGGTGGCTCCGGTAATAAAATCCCCCACATGGGTAATGGCATTGGTGACTGAGTTAAGGAATGTCATGGTAGCCCCCTGTTTTTGGAAAAGGAGATACCTTTGCAACGGCGCATGAGCCGGTAGGGTTGCCGTACGCCAGATTAAATAAAAAACATCTGGCAGCCCTGTGTGGCGCACTCTGGCAAAGGTGTGCGTGCCCCCCTACATTATGGGCGGTACACGCGCAGCCCCCTGTGTGGGGGCGGGCGCAACAGGTAAGGAAATACCATGTCTGATCTGATCGTTCTGGGCTTTGACCATATTGATGACGCAGCAAAGGTGCTGACGGAATGCCGCGCACTCCAGAAGGAATACCTGCTGGACATGGAAGACGCCGTTGTTGTCACGCGTGATGCCAATGGCAAGGCGCACCTGCACCAGAGCATCAATCTGGAAAAAGCCGGGGCGTCATGGGGGCTGTTCTCTGGCGGGCTCTGGGGCGCGCTTGTGGGGTTCTTGTGCCTTAACCCGCTGGCTGGTTTTGTCATTGGCAGTGCTGTGGGGGCCGGTGCGGGCGCTCTGGCGGGCAAGATGTCCGATTACGGGATAGATGACGGGTTTATTACCAAACTGAGCGACACCATTCCCCCCAACACGTCTGCCCTGTTTGTGCTGGTGCGCAAGTCCCAGCCGGACAAGGTTCTGGCCGACCTGCAACAGTTCAAGGGTCATGCCCGTATTCTGCAGACCTCCCTCTCCCCCGAGGCAGAGGCACGGCTCAAGGCTGCACTGGGTGATACATCTGCCCCTGCCCAGCCGGTCGCGTAAATCTGTTACAGCCAACATAAACGGCATAAGGGGCTGGCGGGCACAGGCACGCCAGCCCCTTTTTTTTGGCGCACGGGTCTGGGTGTTTGGGGCTGCACAGGCCCGGGCGGGCATGGGCTGGTGCGGCGCGTTATTGTGCGCGTGGGGCTGATAGAGTAGGGGCTTGGGGCCTTTTCCTTTTTTATATTCAGGTCATACATTCATGGTACGTCTTGTCATGCTCTCGGTCGGGGCGTTCATATGGCTCGTGACCGAAGTCATGCCGATTGGTCTGCTGACTGATATTGCTCAGGGCCTGCATGTCTCCCCTGCGCAGGTAGGTCTGCTGGTGACTGGCTATGCATGGCTGGTGGCGCTCAGTGCGATTCCCCTGACATTACTGACATCCGGCGTGGACCGGCGGACCCTTGTGGCGGGCCTGCTGCTGCTGGCAGGCAGCGTGGATGTGGCCTGCGCATTTGTGACCAATTACGCAGTTATGGCGGTGTTGCGTATTCTGCTGGCTCTGGGGCATGGCGTGTTCTGGTCCGTTATTGCCGGTGTTGCGGTGCGGCTGGCCCCGGACATACCCGTGGCCCGTGCAACAGGGTGGGCTTTTACCGGTGTTGCCGTGGGCTTTGCCGGGGGTATTCCCCTTGTTTCCGCCATTGGGCACTGGCTGGGCTGGCGTGTGGCTTTTGCCGTGTGCGGGGCGGGGGCGCTGGGCGTGTTTGCTGCCGCACTGGTGCTATTGCCCCCCATGCCCGCGCAGCGCAGGCACATGAACATCCGGCATCTGCTCCGCCAGCCGGTTCTGGTCTATATTGCGGTGCTGACAATGCTGGTCATTACCGCGCATTTTACAGCCTATACTTATATTATTCCGCTTTTGCAGGGTATTGCGCACAGTCCGGGGCAGCTTATTCCCGTTCTGCTGCTGGTGTATGGTGTGGTTGGTATTGGCGGTAACTGGGTGGGGGGGCGTCTGCCCTGCTCGGCTGGCCGCCTGATTGGCGTTGCAACGGCAGCCCTTGTGGCCAGCCATGCAGTTATGGCCGCAGCAGGGTGGCTGCCCGGCCTTGTCTGGGTGGATATGGTGGTGTGGGGGATTGTGAGCGCGCTTTTAAACCTTGCACCACAGAACTACGCCATGGAACTGGCCCCCCATGAGCGCGAGGCCGCCTGCTCCTTTAGCGTAACCGGCTTTAATGCGGGTATTGGGGCAGGGGCGTTGTGTGGGGGTGTTGTTCTGGGGGCGTCGGGTGCTTATGCGGTGCTGGCGTGGAGCGCGGGCCTTGCCATACTGGCGCTGGGCGTGCTGTGGGCTGGACGGTTTGTTGTAAGGCCCGCCCCACAGACCCGGTAGGCCTGGCAGGGGCTACGCCCCCCACCAGCCCGGTGGTTTGTTAAAACCCTTGCGAAATCCCGCACAGAATGGTCCGGCGCAGGCCATATTGTGGTGCGCCAACGCCAATGCCCGAGCCATCACGCAGCATGTAGGTGTGGTCGCCCAGATTCATCACATCCAGCCGGAGCTGCGTATCCCCCGGCCATGCCGAGCCAAAGGTGTTGTGGATGGTCTGCACGGCGGAAAAATTAACCGTGGCGTAAGGCGTTAACGCAAGCCCGTTGGGAATGCCGTTTGCGTCGTCATCCTTGCGCAGGCCGCTGCCATACACCATGGTGGCGGACAGGCGCAGCGGGGCGCGTGTTTTGCGGAAGAACGTGTAAGCGGCCCCGGCAGATGCGGTCCAGCGCTGGTCGTGGTCCAGATGCACCCAGTGGCTGCTTATTTTGCTCAGCTCAGTGGAGTCAAAGTTGAACTGCGCGCTGGTAATTTCCTTACCGATTGCGCGTGACCACGCAAAATTGCCGTAAAGGGAGAGCGGCCCACGGTCATAGGATGTGCTGACCTCATACCCGTTGACCTGCCCGTGGCGGTAGTTAAAGCCGCTCATAATAATGGGGGCGCCAAACTGCCCTTCGTCAATCAGGTTCTTGGCCAGTTTGTAATAGGCATCGAACGAGACATGCCAGCCGGGCAGAATGGTCTGGTCAAAGCCTGCATCAAAATAATGGTCGCGTTCAGCACGTACTTTGCTGCTGTCGGTGCTGTTGGCCTGTCCACTGGTGTTGTTCAGGCTGTAAAGGGAGTTCCCGCTGACAACCTCAAACGGTGGGGGCGTAAAGTAGCGCGAATAGCCAGCATGCAGCGTGCCGCCACGCCACGGCTTCCAGACCACGTTGACACGGGGGCTGACCTGATGCTCGGATGTATATTCGCTCACACCATCAAAGCGCAGCCCGTAGTTTATGGTCAGGTTGCGCAGGGGTTGCCATTCGTCCTGTGCATACAGGCCGTAAACCATGCCGGTTTTGCCGCTGCCATCATACTTTGTGGCCGTTTGTGAATCGTATATGGGGTTGTCCTCACTATCCGTTCCAATCTGGTTGGAAAAAACAGTGGATGTTGTTTTGGAAACATTGCGTTCCACAAAAAGCTGAAAACCAAAACGTACGGTGTGCTGCGGTGCCGCACGCCATGTGACGTCATGCTGCGTGCCGGTGGAAAAAACGGAGCGTGCCGCCTGCTGCGCATTGCCAAGGTAGAGCAGATCACCCGCAAGGTCGGGGGAATAGCGCAGGGAGCTGTAACGGGTAAAAACGGAATCCTGTAGGCTGAACGCCCCAATTTCCTTTTGCAGGGCAAGGACGGCAAAATCCGTGATCTGCTTTTGGTGTTCGTTCAGGCTGGCACTGTTGGCGGTGGTGCCTGCGGGGGGATTGTAGTTGCTGTTCCAGTCCTGCCCCGGATTATTGGGCAGTTGGTATTCCGCGTTGGAAATACCCGCAATCAGGCTGATACGCGTGTCCTCGTCCACGGTGTAACGGGCGTGGCCTAAAAAGTGGTACTGGTTGCTCAGGTCATGCGGGGCATTGAATGAGCCTGTGGTGTTTTCTATCCCCACCCGGTCATGCACAAAGTCTGCCGTGGCAAAGAAGTCCCACTTCCCTTTGTGAAAACCATATTGCAGGGAAGGGAAAAAGTAATCCCGCGCCCCACCGTAAAAGGACAGATTGCCGCCCGGATTGGTGGTGCCGTTCTTGGTGGTAATATCCACCACCGCCGCTTGCAGGAACCCGAACTGGCTGGGCAGCGCCCCTGTGGTCAGGGACATGTTGTCTGCAAAGCGGGTCATCAGTGCCTGCCCGAACACGTTCAGCCCTTCTGGCAATTGCACGCCATCAAGGCGGAACTGCACCTCGTTATGGTCCCCACGGACATGGATCTGCCCGTAACTGTCCTGCGCCACACCGGGGGCTTGCAAAAGAACCTGATTAAGCGGGGCATTATCCCCACCGGGAATGTTCTCCAGCGCCTGACGGCTGAAGCGGTACACACTGGCCCCCGTGGTGGGCGAAAGCTCGGAGCGGGCGCGGTCCAGATGCGCGGTGACAATAACCTGCTCCGCATCATGCTCGGTGTTGCGGGGGATAAGCTGCACGCTCTCACTCCCCTTGCGTACGGGGCTTTTTGTGCTGGCCTTGGTGCTGGTGCTGGTGCTGGTGCTGGTGCTGGTGCTGGTGCTGGTGCTGGTGCTGGTGCTGGTGCTGGTAGCCGTAACCTGCTGCGCGGTGCTGGTGTTTGTCTGTGCTGCTGCCGTATGGCCCGTTACCAGCAGGCTGCTCAAAAAAGAGGAGCAAAGGAGAAGGCCGGATGGTCGGTAGGTCATGGGGGAGGTGCTGCCTGAGTTGGAATGAGCCGAGGCCGCATAGCTATTAGTTATAATATAACATAACAATCGAATTCTGGATGCGTAGCCCATGAGGCAAAAGCGCTGTGGCATTTGTGCAACGCATGGCACGTCTGCCCCAGATGGGGGCGTGCTGCGGTATTCCCTTATACAAAAACACCTCCCCCACGCGGCGGGCATGGGGGAGGTGTTTGTGAAAATGCTTTGTAAAACAGGACTATTTTGTTGTGTAACCCCCGTTGACCAGTATGGTCTGCCCCGTCATCCACCAGCCGTCAGACACCATAAAACGCACATGGGGGACAATGTCCTCCACCTCGGTCAGGCCTGTGTGGCTGAAGGGGGAAAGTGCAGCAGCGCTCTTATGGTAGGCCACGGCTTGGGGCTCCTCCTGCCCATAAAAGAACGGCGTATCCATAGGGCCGGGACCAATGGCGTTGACCGAAATACCCCGCCCCCCCAACTCCTTGGAGGCCGCACGGGTAAAGTGCTCCACAGCCGCCTTGGCACCGGCATAGGTGCTATAGAACGGGGTGTAGGCCCCGAGCAGGGAGGTCACAATGCTGAGCAGCTTGCCATTGTTGTTCAGGTGCTTGCCTGCCTCGCGGATAAACTGGAACGCCACTTTGGTGTTGATGGCGAACATGGCATCGTATTCATCATCTGTAGTGTCGGCTATGGGTTTTTTAAGCACCTTGCCAACGGTGTTGATGGCGATGTCCAGCCCCCCGGTGGCCTGCAGGGTTTTGTCAAACACTGTGGCCACGGCTCCGGGTTGCGTCAGATCGGCCTGAAAAGCAAAGGCCTGCGCACCTGCCTGCTGCACGGCCTGCACGGTGGCGCGTGCAGCCGCTTCGCTCTCGGCGCTGTGGTAGTGGATGACAAGTGTTCTGGCACCATGCTGCGCCAGATCGCGTGCGATCAGCCCGCCAAGGTTTTTGGCTCCCCCCGCGATCAGAACAGTTTTGCCGGTAATGCTGTGCTTGGTCATGTGTGTGGCCTTGCTGGTGCAAACAGGCCTGTGCCCGTTTTTCTGTCTGCCACAGTAAGGGGCAGAAAAATGCAAATAAAGCGCTCAGATATGATAAGACCTGTCAGCTTTTACGAACAATCCAGCCGAACACAGGAGCAGGCCAAACCGATGGAGCGCAGGGAATGGACCGCATAGAGCAGTGCCGTATATTTGCGCGGGTGGTGGAGACGGGCAGCTTTACCCGTGCGGCAGAAACGCTGGGCCAGCCGCGTTCCACCGTGTCCACCGCCGTGCAGGCGCTGGAGGCACGGGTGGGGGCAAGGCTTCTGGTCCGCACCACCCGCTCGGTCACCCCCACACCGGATGGGCATGCGTTTTATGAGCACTGTGTTCGGCTGGTGGCGGATATGGACGAGGCGGAAGACCTGTTTCGCCGCGAGCGTGGTCATGTGCAGGGTGTGCTGCGCGTCAGCCTGCCCGCGCGCATTGGGCGGTTGATTGTCGCCCCCGCATTGCCGGACTTTGTGGCGGCCCACCCGGGTATCCGGCTGGAACTCGGGGTTACGGACAGGCCGGTCAATCTGGTAGAGGAGGGGCTGGACTGTGTGCTGCGTGTGGGCAGCCTGCATGATTCGGGGCTGGTTGCGCGGCGTATGGGGTGGATGACGCTGCTCAACGTGGCCAGCCCCGCCTACCTTGCCCGCCACGGCACCCCGCATACTCCGGCCGATCTTGTGCGGGACGGGCATGTGGCGGTGCGTTACATGTCCCCCGCCAACGGGCGGGTGGAGGCATGGGAGTGGGAGGAGGCAGGCCAGCTCCATGTGCTGGACCTGCCCGGCCCGGTGACGGTCAACAGCTCGGAAACACAGATTGCCTGCTGTCTGGCCGGTCTGGGGCTTATTCAGGTCCCCGCGTATGATGTGCGCGGTCTTGTGCAGAGCGGGCAGTTGTGCCCGGTGCTGCCGCAATGGTGTGCGCCCGCCATGCCGGTGGCACTTCTGTACCCGCACAGGCGGCACCTCTCCTCCCGCCTTCAGGCGTTTGCACACTGGCTTGGGGGGCTTATGGCCGAGCATCTGGCGCAGGAGTAACCTGCCCACAGCGCGGGTGTGCGGTTTAGGGCAGGCGGGGGATAATGGCCGGGTCGGTCGAGTTGGGGTTGGGGTTGAGTTCCACCTTGTCTGCCTGTGGGGAGTAGGTGGCGCTGGAGGACTGGTTAGGCCCCTTGGGCTGACGGAAGGCGGAAACAGGGCCAAACAGCAGGCTGCCGGTGTTCCGGTTCATTGTGCTCTCAGGCTGGCGGGAGCAGCCGCGGGTAATAATGGAGCAGATCCCGTCCGTGCCGATCAGCTCATCATTATTGCCAATGTAGTGCACATCTGCCACCCGGTCGTGGTCAAGGCGGATAACGGCCGAGCAGGTTGTGCCAGCACCCCCGCCAAGCTGGGAGATGGCGGTCATGACATCCCCGATGGGAATAAGCGTGGACCCGGCATAGGTCGGCTGTGGCTGCGTGCCGGTGTAGATGAAAATCTGTGTGGTGTCGTTGACCTGCTTGCTTGCAGCAGGCAGCCCGGCACAGGCCTGAAGGTCGTAAGATGTCATGCCGATCATGGTGATCTGGGCCTTGTGGGCTGCGCGCGAGTCAAAATACCCGCATCCGCTCAAGCCTATGCACAGTGAAGATGCGGCAAGTAAATTTAAAAACCTGAAGCTCATATAACGGACGATCCCAACAGACAGAACTGGCGCATGCCCCCGCACGGCGCACGCCTGCCACGACTTTACTGTGTTCTGCCCGCACGATGCAAGGCGGAAGCTAAAGTGTAAAATAGGTGTGGGGCAGTAAAATATCATATTACGGTCATTATAGATAAGGTCTTGTCCGGCGCGGGGTCTGTGCCTTTGCAGCAAACGGTGCTTTAGGCTCAGTCTTGCCTTCCGTGTTATATGCTTTCATCATAAGGTATGTGGCGGTATGGGGTGCTCTGTTTTTTTGGTGGATATAACAGGTGCCTCAAGCGTGTTTGTCTGTTGTAAACATTACTTTCAGTATTGGGTGCGCCCCGAGCTCCGTGTCCGGGTTTTGCAAGGGAGAACTGCCGGTTATGTCGTTTGTGTTCCGCCATAGGGTGCGCGTGTTTTCTCCTCTTCTGCTCGTGTTGTCCGGGCTTGGCGGGTGTGCGTATGTTACCCCCGAGCAGCCCCGTGCTCCGGCTCTGCCCGTGCTGGCAAAGCCCCCCCCGTTTACCGCAGCGGATGCGGAGTTTGTGCAGACCCTCAACACCATGGACCTGGCACAGATTGCTCTGGCCAAAAGTGCGACAACTCAGGCCGGGCGGAGCGATATTGCACTGCTTGGCGCAACCATAGCCAAGGACCTTGGCGCCGTGCAGGCCCGTCTGGCCAAGGTTGCCACAGCCCATACCCTGAGCCTGACAGACAAGCCCGCCCCTGCGGAGCAAAAGCGGATTGCATGGGTGCAGAGCGCGCACGGCGCTGTGTTTGACAGGCGCTACATCCGGTATTTTGCCAGTGCGTATGCGCGGATAAAACCGGCCCTTGCGCGGCAGGTTGCGACCGGCACAGACCCCACGGTGGTGGCCATTGCGCGTGACGTGCAGACCAGACTGGCCGATTATCAGGCTGCAATGCGTTAGGCGTGGCGCAGTCTGCCGTGCATGGCGCGCCGGTACGCGGCTGGCTTTTCATGCCGAGGCAGGTTGATAAGAGCTTGCACAAAAACACGAAGCCCCGCAAAGGGCATGCATCATGCTGACAATCGAATTCATTCTGCTGCTCCTGTTGCTAACCGCTGTGAGCAGCCTGCTGACCCTGCGGTTCCACCAGAAGGTGCCCCAGCCCGTTATTCTTATTGCGCTGGGCGTGGGGGCGGGGCTTGCGGGCATGCATGTACGCCTGCACCCCGAACTGTTCATGTTCGTTTTTCTGCCGCCCCTTCTGTTCGCAGATGCATTTCGCATGCCTTTGCGCGAATTTGGGGAGCTGCGCGGGCCAATCCTGTTCATGGCCTTTGGGCTGGTGGTGCTCAGCACCCTGCTGTGCGGCTATGCCATTCACTGGATTTTGCCGGTTTTAAGCCTGCCGGTCTGCTTTACGCTGGCGGCGGCTCTGTCCCCCACAGATACGGTGGCGGTCTCCAGCCTTATCAAGGGCAGGCGTGTGCCTTCGCGGCTGTTGCAGCTCCTCTCGGGCGAGGCTCTGTTTAACGATGCATCCGGCCTTGTCTGCTTCCGTTTTGCCATGGCGGATGCGCTTACGGGCGAGTTCTCCTACCAGCAGGCGTTTGGCACGTTTTTGCTGGTAGCCTGCGGGGGGCTGGCTATTGGCTGCGCCGTGGCATGGGTGGCCGCCAAGCTGAACAAGATGCTCACCCGCTCAGGGTATGACGAGACACAGTCCCAGATCATACTGGTCCTGCTGCTGCCGTTCCTGATGTATGCACTGGCCGAATCCGCTGGCTGCTCGGGTATTCTGGCGGCGGTGGCAGGCTGCATGGTGGTCAAGCTCTCAGGCATTATCGAGGATGCCTCCACCAGCACACGTCTGCAATCGACCACGGTGTGGACCATGGTCAGCTATGTGTTCAATGCGCTTATCTTCCTGTTTCTGGGGCTGCAACTGCCCAATCTGCTGCAAAGTGCGCACTCTCTGGTGCTGGCCCAGCATGTGGGTATGTGGCGGCTTGGCCTGCTGGTGGTGGAAATTTACGGCATTATGCTGGTCATGCGCTTTGCGGGAATCTGGCTGTCTATCGCCTGCCGCTGGATTTCTGCGCGGATCAACCATATGCCGTTTGAGGCTACGGGCTTTGCTGCCAGCCTCCTGCTGACATTTGCTGGCGTGCGCGGTGCGGTTACGCTGGCGGCGGTGCTGTCGCTACCCACGGGGGAGGATGGCACCATGTCCTTCCCTGCGCGGGAGGCTGTGGTGGTCATTGCTGCGGGGGTTATTGTGCTCTCCCTGCTGGCGGCAAGTGTGATTATTCCGCTGTGCCTGAAGTTTATTCCAGCCGAGTTGGTGGATAAAAGTGCGCAGGAAGAGAACATGGCCCGCCAGAAGCTGCTGCGCGCAGCCCTTGACCTGCTGCACAAGGCACAGGCGGTGCCCGCTATAGACAACCCGCCCGAAACCGAGGAGGACAGGGCAGCACTCGAGGTCGCCCGTCTGGAGGTAATCGACCGCCTGACCAAGCTCTACCAGAGCCGTCTGGAGCAGGAGGACGCAACACCGCGCATTACGCAGGCCGACCGGCGCAACGCCATAAGGCATGCCCGTATGGAGCTGGCGCTGCGCCTGCAAATCCTGCGTGCCGAGCGCCAGACCATGCGCGAACTGGTCGCCCAGCAGGAGATTAATGACCAGACGGAGTGGAAACTCCAGCAAGAACTTGATTACGAGGAAGAAGTCATTCAGGCGCTGGCCCACCGCCTCCCGCGTGAAGCATAGGCGCATACTGCACCAACTCCGTACGCGGGCAGGCCAGCAAGCAGGTTGCCCGCGCTACGGGATGGATTGGTCAAGCAGTACCTCCACACCCGGTACAATGCGCTGGATTAAATCCCCCGGCGGCTGTGGGGTGTTGGTCACCACGTGAATACTGGCCGAGGCTGCAATATCCTTTTTGGCAGCGAGTAGAGCCGTACGTGCGTTCTCGCGCCAGTTGAGGGTATGCCCGCTCCCCAGTGCGGCCAGCCCCGCACGGGCCAGTTCCGCCAGTTGGGCAGAGGCAGGCAGGGCCGGGGTCAGGGCCGCGTTATGGGCGGCAGCGCGTGTGAATGCACTGTCATTATTAACCCATAGGTTCAGCCTGTGTTCCAGGTCATGGCGGAGCTCGGTATGGCCGCTGATAAAGGCTTTGGCTTCGGCATTAAAACTTTCGGCATCAAAGCTGTCGGGGCTGGCTATGTCTGCTGGTGTGTCCAGCGCCTGCTCGGTGGCGGTCTGCTTGTGCCTGATCTGCAAAAACTCGTGGTTATGCGCGTAATTGCGTACGGGGGAGACGGCACCAAGCAGCACCTCGGCGGCTTCTGTTTCGCCCGGTGCCATGCGTTCGAGCATCCGGGTGGTGTTGGTGCGCGCCTGCAGGCCCAGCAGGTTCAGCCGGTCCTCCATAATGGCCAGTCGGGGGTACAGGGTTGTGGCATCGCACACAGCCGCAGGTGACCAGAACCGCTCGGCCACCGCCGCTGCACGTGGCCACAGGCGGGCATCCAGCATGTCGGGGGAGACAACCTCGGTCCACAGGGCGGTTTCTGCCCCGAGCAGATGGGCCTTTTGCGCGTCTGACAGGGGCGGGGTGGGGGCGTCCTCCGCCTTGTTTGCGCTTGGGAGCGTGGTGGGGGTTGGGGCATCGGGCGGGTTGGGGCCTGTGGTCTGCGCCGCTGCCTGTTCCTCCGCCGCGTCCTTGCGCATGTCCAGCGGGTCGGTGGTGTAATAAGCACTCGCGGGGAGCAGGCGGTCCAGATAATAGGGGCCGGAAATAACAGTGGCATGGCCTGCCGCCGTGGCCTGTGCGGTGTGGGCGGGGCCGCGCCAGCTTTCTATAATGGTGTCGGAGGGGATGTCTGCGTCCTGCACCTCGTCCCAGCCCATTACGGTTTTGCCGCGCAGGCGCAGGGCGTGGGCGACCTGCCGGGTGTAGTCTGCCTGCAAGGCCGCGACCGAGGCTATGTTGTGCTGCTTCATATACGCCGCAATATGGGGGGATTGCGCCCATTGCCGCGCCACCACCTCGTCCCCGCCAATATGGAAGACCGGGTCGGGGAACAGGGTCGCCATTTCGGCATACACAGCGTTTACAAAGCTTAGGGTGGCGGGGTTTGTGGGGTCTAGGGCTGCGCGGTTGATTTCTGCCCGGTCAGTGGTGTTGAGCGGGAGGTTGGCGGCATAGCGCGGGTAGGCCAGCAGCATGGCGTAGCTGTGGCCGGGCGTGTCAAACTCGGGCACCACACGTATGCCCCGGTCCGTTGCCGCGCGCACCAGCTGGCGGATCTGCTCCTGTGTGTAATACGCATTGTGGCCACCAATGGTGTGCAGGCGGGGGAAGGCTTTGCTCTCTACCCTAAAGGCCGCACCATCGCTGAGGTGGAGGTGCAATACGTTCAGCTTGACCATTTCCATGGCGTCAAGCTGGCGCAGTACATCGGGCAGCGGCATAAAGTGCCTGCTGGTGTCCAGCATAAGTCCGCGCCATGCAAAGCGTGGTGTGTCCTCAATATGTGCCTGTGCCAGCACGGGGCCGTCCAGTTCCTGCCTTACAAGCTGGGTCAGGCTGGTCAGGCCGTGCATCACGCCTGCGGGGCCCTGTGCGTTCAGGGTTATGCCGGTCGGGGCGACGTCCAGCACATAGGATTCGCGCATGGCGGGGCCGGGGAAGGCGGCATCTTTTTCCATGTGGATGCGCAGTTCCAGCCCGCCCTGTGTGGCGGGGGCGTCTGTTACAGGGATCGTGCGGTCGGCAAGAACACCAAGGCGCGTACTCAGGCGTTCCACCGCGCGTAGCAGCAGTGGGGTTGGCGGGCTGCTCCAGCGCAGGGTCAGGCTCTGGGGCATGGCAAAGGCAGCACCTGTTGTTTGCAGCACGGCCGGGGCAGGCATAACCAGCGGTGCGCGCACCTGATCGCGCACAAAGGCGGGGGACTGCTCGGCTGTGTGCAGGAGGTCTGGCGCAGTCTGGGCAACAGCCGCACCGGGTATGGCGCAGGTCAGGGCAAGGCTGCACAGGAGCAGGGTTCTGGCGGGCAGACATTTTGCGAACATAGGGGTCATGATAGCGCGTTTTGCAGGCTTTGGGGGGAGAGTGTCTGGCGCAGCCTGTTCACCCATGCGGCATCCACCTCCCAACCAGCCAGATGGGCTGCATGCAGGGCTGCCCCACCCAGTGGGGGTAGGGCGGGGGCAACAGCCGGTTGCCCCAGTATGGTGGCAACATGCCCCCGTATGAGCGGGCTGTGCAGAACACTGCCGCCGTAGCTCCACGGCATGTCCGGGGCAGCCTGCCCGGTGGCCAGAGCCTTGCAGGCCGTGCGTGCCAGTGCGGCAAGGTGCGTACCCGCAGCGTGCAGCAGGGCTGCGGCGTGGGGGTCCTGCGCATGGGCTAGCGCAAGAACCGTGGGGGCGACATTGCCCACGGCGGAGCGGGGGTGGGGGCGGGTGCGCAGCCATTCGCGCAGGGCATCCGGGGCATGGCTGCCTTGGGTGGGCAGGTCCAGCGCATGCAGCACGGCGCGGGCAAAGGGCGCGCAGGCAACGCCGGGGTCGTCCAGAAAGCTGGCGGCATGGTTCAGGGCGCGGCAGCCTATCCAGTACCCTCCCCCTTCATCGCCAAACAGCCAGCCCCAGCCCCCCGCGCGGGCGGAGCGTCCGTCCTGCGTGCTGGCCTGTGCGACCGAGCCTGTGCCTGCGAGCACAAACACACCCGCGCTCCCGGCAAAGGCTGCACGGTGGGCGGTCTGCACGTCGTTTTCCAGTGCGAGCGCGCAGTCTGGCCCAAGGGCTGCGCGGGCGACCTCCTTTTGCGCCAGCGAGGAGGGGCGTGCACCGTCATACCCCGCCATGCCCAGCACTGCGGCACGCAGCCCGGTATGGGGGACTGTGCAGAGCAGGGTCCGCAGGTTGTCGGCCCATTCGGGCCGGTCATAGGGGTTGCAGCCGGGGCCGCTGGCATGGGCCAGCACGTGTGCATCACGCGCAATCAGGGCAATGCGGGTGTGTGTGCCTCCGCCATCAAGGGCAAGAATGCTCTGCGTGTGGGGCATTAGACTGTGGTGTGGTCGTGCTGGTTCTGCACCGCGGGACCAACGCCGCGTGCGGCCTGCACGGCCAGCAGTTCCAGCGCCCTGCGCAAATGTCCGTCACACAGGCGCAGCAGCATGCGGCCCTGTGCGGGTTCCAGCCCGTGGCGGAGCAATATGGCCAGCTTGATGGACCCATCCGCCTTGAGCAGTGCCGCCTGTGCCTGCGCGTCAGAGCAGTCGGTCAGTTTTGTAATCATGCGCAATGCGCGGTGCACCAGCTTGGTGTTGACAATGCGCATGTCCACCATATGCCCCCGCCACGTGTGGCCCAGTCGGATCATGAGTGTGGTGGAGAGCAGGTTGAGGCTGATTTTCTGCGCTGTTCCCGCCTTCATGCGGGTGGAGCCAGCGACAACCTCGGGCCCGGTTTCGGTCAGGATGCCAATGTCCGTCTCGGCCAGCAGGCGTGCATTGGGGGTGCAGGACAGGCCAATGGTCAGGCTGCCGCAAAAGCGCGCGCTGGCAAGGGCAGCGCAGGTGTATGGGGTGTTCCCGCTTGCGGCAATGCCGATGACCACATCATCTGGCGTGGGTGTGTAGCGGGTTATGGCGCGCTGGGCTTCCTCCTCATCATCCTCCGCACCTTCCACGGGGCTGAACAGGGCGGCCTCCCCCCCTGCCAGCAGCAGGACCAGCCGCTCGGATGGCCAGCCATAGGTGGGAATAAGCTCCACCCCGTCCTGCATGCCAATCCGCCCCGATGTACCTGCCCCGACGTAAAACAGCCGCCCGCCTCGCTCCAGCCGGGGGGTGGCCTGTGCCACGGCGTCCTCCATGTCTGCCAGTGCGGTTTTGACTGCGGCTGTCGCGGCAAGCTGGCTCTCCAGCAGGCTTTCCAGCACCGTGCTGGTGGGCCATGTGTCCAGCCCGTCGTAGCGGGGGTCCTGCATTTCCGTGCGGGGGGGCTGGTGGGGGCTGTGCTGTGCGGTCATGGGTGGGGCCTCCGGTTACGGTGATGCAGGGCGTTGTGGCTAAAGTGCATGATATGGAACAGCCCCGCCAGCCCGAACAGTGCGACAATGCCCAGTACAATCAGCCATGCAAAGGCCAGTGG
Organism: Acetobacter okinawensis; assembly: GCF_002153655.1. Taxonomy (GTDB): domain Bacteria; phylum Pseudomonadota; class Alphaproteobacteria; order Acetobacterales; family Acetobacteraceae; genus Acetobacter; species Acetobacter okinawensis_A. Next base: position 26,292 of record NZ_JOPJ01000016.1, on the reverse strand, counting down.
CTGGCCATTGGGGCGCCAGGCCAGCATGGCCCATACCAGCAGGGGCACGCTGAGCGCAAAGGCAGGGGCCAGTGTGCGGGCGGTCGCGCGGGGGATGGCCATACCCGCAACAAACGTACCCAGCATGGGGCCATACCCGCATGCGGCAATGGACAGGCCAAGCATGATGGCGGACTGGCTGGCATGGGCAAAAAGCCCCGCACCGGCGACCAGCGCACAGGCCCAGCCCACGCTGACCAGCCGGGCAAACCCGAGTGCCGAGCAGCCAAGTGCGCGGGTGGCGCGCGCGCACAACGGGGCAAAGTCGCCCACGCTGGCCGCTGTCATGGCCGACAGTGTGGCCGAGAGCGAACCCATGGTCGCGGCCAGAATACCCGCCAGCATAAGCCCGCGCAGCCCCGGTGGCAGGTCGTGCACAATATAGGCGGGGAAAAGTGCATCCGGGCTGGCAAAACCTGCCTGCGCCAGTGTCTGCCCGCCATTGCGCGCCCAGAGCAGCACGCCGCTCAGGCTGAGCAGGGCAAACAGCGCACCAACCCCCAAAACGCTCCCCATCAGCGCCAGTCGCGCATCCCGCAGGCTGCGTGCGGCCAGTATGCGCTGGACCATAAGCTGGTCGGTGCCGTGGGATGCAACACACAGCAAGGCCCCCCCACCCAGAGCGGCAAGGGGGGTAAAAGGGCTGTTCAGCACAGGGGCATTGTGGGCGAACAGGTGCAGCCGCCCGGCCTGTTGCAAAGCATGCCACGTGCCGGAGGGTGCGCCATGCCACAGCAATGCCGCACAGGCCGAGGCACCGAACAGATACAGCCCAAACTGCATGCTGTCCGACCAGACCACCGCGCGCAGGCCACCGCAGACGGTATAGAACAGGGTTAGCAGCATGATCGCGCCCAGTAGTATGGGCTGGGGTACGTGCCAGTGCATGGCGGCAAGCATGGTGGCAAGGGGGAGCATGCCTGCAAACAGGCGCACGGCCTCGGCCAGCAGGCGCGTGAGCAGGAAGGTGGCGGAGGCCAGCCGCTGCATGGATGTGCCAAACCGCTGGCCAAGCCAGTCATACGCGCTGAGCATGCGCCCCTGCTGGTACAGCGGCACAAACCACCACGCCACAATGCCCCGCCCCAGCAGATAGCCCAGTGCAAGCCCGATAAAAACCATGCCCGACCCATAGGCTATGCCCGGAACGCTGATAACGGTCAGGGTGGAGGTTTCGGTCGCTACGAGCGAGAGGGAAAGCGCCCACCACGGCAGGTCCGCATGCCCTTCCAGATAGGTCTGGGGGGAGGACTGGCGGCCTGCCAACATAAGGGCTGCAACCGGCATACCCGCCAGATAGGCCAGCATGACCAGCAGGTCGGTAAGGCTCATGGCGCGGTCCTGTTCATGCCGGGTGTGGGGCGTGGCTGGGGGGCAGCACATGGGCGCAGGGTGGGAGCAGGCTCCCCCCGCGTGGGCCTGTACGGGCTGGCCGGGGCAAGGGCAGAAGTGTAGGAACAGCGCGGCTACGCATCAAGCCTGTATCTGCGTGTGCGCGCACGTGCAGGCGTGTTCTGCCACAGGCCATGTGTGTGCCGCGTTGATGGATACCGCGGGGTGAGGGAGCGGCTCGCCCGAGTGTGAAAACAGGGTGCTTGGCGTTGTGCCGGAGTGGGCGCTAACCTGCCAGACAAGACCACAGCCACCCCGCTCCCCCATGGCGTGAGTGCGGGTAAGGAGAGTGTTATGAGCCTGAGTTGCAGTTCTGCCGGGTGTGGCCCCCGAGCCCCCCTGACCGCCGAGCAGGAGCAGATTCTGCTTGGCCATGGCACGGAATACCCCGGCTCCAGCCCGCTTAATGCGGAAAAACGGCCCGGTGAATACCATTGTGCCGCCTGTGGTGCGGTGCTGTTCAACGCCTCGACCAAATATGAGAGCGGGAGCGGCTGGCCCTCTTTCTGGGCGGCTGAACCCGGTGGCGTTGCCACCCGGCGTGATACAAGCCACGGCATGGTCCGGCAGGAAGCCCATTGCGCACAGTGCGAGGGCCATCTGGGCCATGTGTTTGACGATGGACCACCCCCCACAGGGCTGCGCTACTGCATGAACGGGCTTGCCCTCGACTTTAGACCCGAGGAGCCGGGCCCGACCTGATTGCCACGCCGGTAGAATAAGGCTGGCGCGCGGCTTACGGCCCGAGCAGTGCGCTCAGGCTCAGGCTCAGGCTCAGGCTCAGGCTCAGGCTCAGGCTGGCTGTGCGGTAGGCTGCTTGCCCCCCACGGCGTTGAGGAAGAAGGACCATGCCTCGCTAAAAAAGGCCTCCCTTTCCACCTCACATTGCAAGGGGGCCTGACCGAACAGGCTGTCCTCCATGGGCCAGCCGGTGACCATGCCCGTCAGCAGGCGGGCGGTGGTGTCCGTGGCGTAGCCGGGGTTGATCTGCCCCTTCTGCTCCGCCGCTTTGAGCAGGCGGACAAAATTGTTGTGGAATGGCTGGCCAATGGCGGCAACGGCCTGCTTTTGCAAGGAAGGGTGGCGGTGCCCGTCGGCTATGAGAATGCGGTAGGTGCCCAGCGCATCGGGCCGCAGGGTCAGGTCCAGCATCAGGCGGCTGATGTGGCGCAGCTCCTCCAGCGGGTTGGTCAGGGGGGTCTGCTCCATGGCCCGCAGTACAGAGCCGGTCAGGTTGGTGACAACGGCAATGAACAGCGCCTCCTTGGACGGGTAGCGCCGGTACAGCGTCTGCTTGCTGGCGCAGGCCTTGCGGGCGATCTGGTCTATGGAGGTGCCAGCATATCCATGCTGCACAAACAGCCCTGCCGCTATTTCCAACAGATACTGGTCAAGGTCCTCGGTCACGTCTGTTGTCGGGCGGCCACAGCGCCGCTTGCGCCCCTGTAAACACGGGTTCGCCATGTCCAGCGGACGGGTGGCAAGGGTAAGGGCCTTGCTCAGGTAACCTTTTGGCGAACGGGGGGCAGGGGGTTCAGACAACGATGTTTCGCTTTGTGTGAGCAGGAAAGGGACGGGATATAAACGTATGCACAGGGCAATATGGCCGTTTTATATCTGTGTCCTGCTTTTATTTCGAGGTTTTTCCGCGCGGCGCAAGAATGCAGCGCAAGAATGTGTTGCAAGAAAAAGGGGGTGTTGTGGCGGGTTTTTTCCGTCACACACACAACACGCATCCCATATGGCGCGCGACCTTGTCAGGAATTACTCCAGTGGAACAGCAGATGTTTGAGGGCAGAACGGACAATACGGTGCAGCAGGCACCCCCCGGCACCCGCCCCGCCCCGCCTGACGGGCCAGTGCCCGCCAGTGCGGAGCAGATTGCCACTCTGGCCCAAGCCGCCCAGAAGCTGGAGCGCATTGCCCGGCGCTTTTACCAGCTTGCTCTGGCCGTGGTGGCAGCCCTGTGTGTGGGACTGTTCATTTACGCTGGTGGCGCCGTGGTTATGGTGGTGTTTGCCGCAGCTCTTGTGGCGGTGGTGCTCCATGGCGCGGCCCGGTTGATCTGCCGTGTGCTGCCGGTGCGCCAGTGGGTGGCGGTGGTGCTGTTCCTTGCGGGTTTTGTGGGTAGCGTGTCGCTGGTGGTGCATGTCTCCGGCCCCGAGCTGGTCACTCAGCTCTCCCACCTTTATGCAGCCCTGACCCATGAGCGCGACGCCCTGCACGCGACACTGGACAAAAACCCGGTTGGCCATTCCGTGCTCAACCATATCCCCCGTTTTTTTGGTGGCAACCAGACATCCGGCCCATTGGGGGCGGAAGGGGCAGGGGGCGGCATGGACTTTGCAGGGTCCATGACCAATGTGCTGACCTCCACCTTTGGTTCGGCTGGCACGCTGGTGGTGATTATTATTGCGGGCGTGTATTTTGCGCTCTCCCCCCATCTGTACGCCAATGGCCTGCTGCGGCTGGTGCCCACACGCTACCGTGGTTCCGCGCGGGAGCTGATCCGCACCACGGCGCATGTCCTGTCCGCCTGGGTTGCGGGGCAGATGCTGGATATGACCGTGGTGGGGGTGCTGACATGGGTTGGCCTGTCCCTGCTGGGTATGCCGCTGGCTTTTCCACTGGGGCTGGTTGCGGGTATGGCCAATTTTATCCCCTATCTGGGCACGTTTATCGGGGCGGTGCCTGCGTTGCTTATTGCCCTGTCCATCAGCCCGCGTGAGGCGCTTATGGTGGCGGGGCTTTATGCTTTTATTCAGGCGTTTGAGGGGTATGTCATGTCCCCCTTCATTCAGAAAAGGGCGGTTAGCATGCCGCCTGCCCTGACTATTTTGTCCCAGACCATTTTTGGTGCTTTTCTGGGCATGTGGGGGTTTGCCTTTGCCTCGCCCATCACGGCTGTGCTGCTCGCGGTGATCGACCACCTGAGCACCCCCCTGCCCGAGGACGAGCAGGTCTGAGAGCGCATGAATTATCGGTAAAAAGGCTCAAAATTGGTCAAAACAGACGTGAATGGCGTTTTTGGGGGTGGTTTTCCCTTCAGTGTCCATGCACATTCCTTTCAATAAGAATATCCGCTTGAAGGAAGCACGGGATGTCCAGCCCAGCCGATGATTTTCAGCAATACCGGCACCTCAGTCCGTTTGAACTCAAGGACCAGTTGATCCGTCTGGCATCGGGGCGCGCGCAGCGGGCCATGCTGGATGCGGGGCGGGGCAACCCCAACTTTCTGGCGACATTGCCCCGGCAGGGCTTTTTTCAGCTTGGCATGTTTGCCGCAGCCGATTCCGCACTGACATTCTCCTACATGGCCGAAGGTGTCGGGGGTCTGCCCCGGCGTGAGGGGATAGAGGCACGGTTTGAGGCTTTTCTGGTCGCCAACAAGGATGTTCCCGGTGTGGCCTTCCTGCGCCGCGCCCTGTCCTACGTGCGGGACCAGATGGGGTTGCAGGCCGATGCGTTTCTGCTTGAGCTGACATCGGGCATTCTGGGTTGTGACTATCCAACGCCCCCGCGCATGCTGCGCTATGCCGAAAAAGTGGTGCGCCATTACCTGCTGCACGAGATGGCAGGCGGCACCATGCCCGAAAGCACAACAGACCTGTTTGCGCTTGAAGGGGGGACGGCGGCCATCAGCTATATTTTTGCCTCCCTGCGCGAGAACGGGCTGATCCGGCCGGGGGACAAGGCGGCCATTGGCATGCCGGTCTTTACCCCTTACGTGGAAATTCCCGAGCTGCGGGACTACCAGCTTCAGGAGGTGGCCATTAACGCCGACCCCGAGGCAGGCTGGCAGTACCCGCCCGAGGAGCTGGACAAGCTGCTGGACCCCGCAGTCAAGATTTTTCTGGTGGTCAACCCCAGCAACCCGCCCTCTGTGCGGATGAGTGACGCCGGTCTGGCCCATATTGCCGAAATTGTTAAAAAACGCCCCGACCTGATTATTGTGACCGATGATGTGTACGGCACCTTTGCCGATGACTTCCGCTCCATTTACGCCATCTGCCCGCACAATACGGTGCTGGTCTATTCCTTCTCCAAGTATTTTGGCTCTACGGGCTGGCGGCTCGGGGTTGTGGCCACGCACCAGAACAACGTGCTGGACCGCGCACTGGCCGCCCTGCCCGAGCCTGAAAAGCAGGAGCTGGACAAACGCTACGCCTCCCTCACCCCCGATGTGCGGGGTCTCAAGTTCATTGACCGGCTGGTAGCCGACAGCCGCACCGTGGCGCTAAACCACACGGCGGGCCTGTCCACCCCCCAGCAGGTGCAGATGGTGCTGTTCGCCCTGTTTGCCCTTATGGATGGGCGCGATGCGTATAAAACCGCACTCAAGCGCCTTTTGCACCGGCGCGAACTGGCCCTGTACCGTGATCTGGGCGTAAAAGCCCCGGAGGACGAGGGCAGCACCCACTATTATACCCTGATCGATCTGGCTAATGTGGTGACCCAGCTTTATGGCCGCCGCTTTGCCCGCTGGCTGATGACCAAGGTGGACTACCAGACCATTCTGTTCCGCATTGCGGAGGAAACAGGGGTGGTGCTGCTGCCGGGGGATGGGTTTGCCGTCAAGCGGCCATCGGCCCGCGCCTCGCTCGCCAATCTGAACGAATATCAGTACGCCGCCATTGGTACGGCCCTGCGGCGCATGGCCGAGGAATATTACGCACGCTACTGCGCGGAAAAAGGGATCAAGGCGGAAGCCCCGCTCTCCGTCCCACACTAGGCCGGGGTGGGAGCACCTGCAGGGGTGTTCCCGGCCCTCCCCACCGGCGGTTTACGGGGGAGGGCTGGCGGGTTTGGGTGCCTAGACTTCGCTCCTGAGCGGGCGGCTGAGCAGGCTGTGCGTGGCCTGCGCAAGAGTGATGCGCCCTTCCATAAAGGCTGCAATACAGTCGGTAATCGGTGTTTCCACACCATGTGTGCGGGCAAGGGCCTGTAGGGCGGCAGCGGTTGTAACCCCCTCGGCCACACCGGGCAGGCTGCCTAGTGCGGTGTGTGTGCTCATGCCCTGCCCCAGTGCAAGCCCCATCTGGTAATTGCGCGAGGAGGCACCCGTGCAGGTCAGCAGCAGGTCGCCTAACCCTGCAAGGCCCGCCAGTGTTGCAGGCTGGCCGCCAAGGGCTGTGGCCAGCCTTGTTATCTCGGCCAGTCCGCGGGTAATCAGGGCTGCCCGCGCGTTTTCGCCCAAGCCTGCGCCAATGGTCACGCCGGAGGCAACGGCAATTACATTTTTAGCGGCCGCCCCAAGCTGCACGCCTGCACAATCCGTGCTGGCGTAAAGGCGGAACAGGGGGGTGGAGAGCAGGTGGCTCAGTGCCTGCACGCGGGCAGTGTCCGGCGCTGCCAGCACCGCTGCGGCAGGCAGACCTGCTGCAATCTCACGCGCAAAGTTGGGGCCGCACAGCACGGCGCCGGGTACGTCCCTGCGCTCACGTGCCAGAATATCGAGCGGAAAAGCGAGTGTCTGGCGTTCAATACCCTTGCAGCACAGGATGGCGGGCACGCCTGCGGGCAGCATGGGCAGGACCGAGGCCAGATGCTGCGTGGGCACGGCCACCAGCACACAGGCGGGCACTACGCGCGGCAGGGTAGCGCAGACCTGCACACCTGCGGGGAGCGGGTATTCCGGCAGGCGGGGCATGGCCCCGTTGGGCAGGGTCTGGGCGGTGCGTGCCCACAGGTACACCTGTGCGCCGGTGCGGCTGGCATGCAGGGCCAGTGCGGTGCCCCAGGCACCCCCGCCCAATACAAAAACAGGATCGGTCATACCCGCATCGGTGCCAGAAGCGTCATTACTGCGCAAGCGGGGGGAGGGGCTGGTGTGGGGCGTGTTTGTGGTTCAGGCAGAAGCGGCAAGTGCTACGCCGTGCTGGCGGGCGGCATGGGCTGCCAGTTCGGCCTGCTGCATGTGGCGCAGTTTGGCCTCACGCAGAAGGCACACAACGCCTTTTACGCAGTTGCCGCACTGGGCCTTGCAGCCGCGTGCCGCATAAATCTCACGCGGGTGGTTTGCACCACCGGCCACGGCGGCCTCAACGTCCTTATGGGTCAGCAGGTTGCAGGAGCAGACAACCATGAGCTTTGCACCTCAATATTGCGAGTCTCATCCTACTCAACCATAAATGAGAATTAGTCGCAATACTTTCTGTGCAAAGGCGCATGTGCTGCTCCCAAAAAGTGATCGGGGGCAGCCTGCCTGCCGCAAGGCCTAGCTCTTGTGGGGGAGAGGGAAGGCCCGGTCATAAGCCATGTTGAACACGAAGGCGTAGACCAGATAGAACAGGGCCAGAGAGAGCGAGAGCGGCAGTGTCCCCACCATGGACGTATGGGTGTACAGCGCAATTCCGGGGACAAGGACAAGCTGGAGCCCCGCCTCGAACACGATGGTGTGCACGACCCGCACCCGCATGCTCTTGTGTGTGGTGCGGTAGAGGCGGACCATCAGCCGGTCAAAGGCAAGGTTGTACAGGTAATTCCACACCATGGCGGTTATGGCGCTGCCAATGCCAATAACGCCCATGGCGGATTCGTGCAGGCCAAACAGGGCGCTGCCAGCGGGAATTGTGGTGGCCAGCGCAAACAGTTCAAACAGCACAACATGGCGCAGCCGGTCCATGCGCGAGCGCGTGGGAACACTGCCTTGCACGGCAGAAGCAGCGGAAGGGGCCGCAGGCCCGGTAGCCCCCAGAGCCGGGGTATGCGTAGGTACGTAAGTTGACATGGCGGCAATCTATCTGGCCTTCTGGGAAAGGAAAGATAGAACCTATCAGAAAAACAGATGGATGAACGTTTCACTCGAACAGCTTGAGGCCTTTGTGGCCACGGTGGATGCGGGGTCTTTTTCCGCAGCAGCCCGCGCTCTGGGACGGGCGCAGTCGGCCATAAGCACGCATGTTGCCAATCTGGAGGTGGATCTGGGGGTGGTCCTGTTCGTGCGCACAGGGCGCACCCCGGTGCTGAGCGCTGAAGGGGAGCGCCTGCTGCGTGAGGCCCGCGTGGTGCTGGACCGGCGCGAACACCTGATAGGCGTTGCCCGCTCGCTGGAAAGCGGGGTGGAGAACAGGCTGGTTGTTGCCATAGACGAACTTTACCCCGAGCACGCGCTTGGCCCGGTATTTGCCGAGTTTGCGCAGGTCTTCCCCCATGTGGAAATGGAAATCCTGTTCCCGCTCATGGAGGATGTGGGTCAGCTTGTGCGTGATGGCGCGGCCCAGCTTGGGCTGATGTGGCAGCAGCACCGTATTCCGCCCGAGCTTGCGTTCCGCACCATCGGGCGGGTGCCGCTCAAGCTGGTGTGCGGGCGCAACCACCCGCTGGCGCAGGGTGGCCCCGTTGCGCGTGAGGACCTTAAGCGCCATCGCCAGATTCTGGTGGCCGCGCGTGAGCGTGAGCGCGAGCGGCATTACCTGCGGGTTGCGGGGGAGGTCTGGTGGGTGGAAAGTCACTGGGTCATACTTGAGCTGGTGCGCCACGGCATAGGCTGGGCCTTTGTTTCGGACCATGTTCTGGCGGCGTCCCCCGCCGCGCCGGATATTGTTGTGCTGGAGCAACAATTTGATGCGGGGGACCGGCTGGCCCCCCTTGCGGTGGTCTGGCACGCCAAGGGTTCGCACGGGGTTGCAGCACGCTGGCTTTTGCAACGTTTCTTCAAAAAAGAAGGCAGTTTTTAAAGCGGGAAGTGCGGTTTCTTGCCGTATTTTTACGGTTTTATCAGGAAACGCCACTGTGTGGTTATATTTGTGTTGAAAATGCAACAGTAACGGCTATGATACGAAAATCCTGAAGGAAACGAGAGAAAAACAGGTCCGTATGTCCGTTCTTTGTCCACGTAAATTCTGGGTTGGCCTGCTTCTTGGCAGCGCGGCCTTTTTTTCATCCGTAGCGCCAGTTCTGGCCGCCGAGCCTGTTCTACAGACCGAGCAGAGCGACGTGGTGACCCTTAAACCCTACAGCCCGCACACCGTTTTGGTGGAAGACGCGGTTTACACCCATAACAAGGATGGCCGTGTAAACGTGGTGGACGCCGACAAGGGCGTGCTGCTGGGTATGGTGCAGGCGGCTTACAACCCCAATGTTGTGCTCGCCCCCGATGCCAGCCGCTTTTATGTGGGGGAAACCACATGGGAGCGCGGCAACCGTGGCGCACGCAATGACCTGCTGGCCGAATACGACGCCCTGACCCTGAAGCTGATGGTGGATGAAAAACTGCCCTCACGCGCGCTGGTTACGCCCAAACGCAATAATCTGGCCATCAGTGCCGATGGTGCGCGGGTCTATGTGTACCAGATGAGCCCCGCCAACGCGGTGGAAGTGGTGGACACCAAAGACCACAAGGTCACCCATACGGTGGAAGTTCCCGGCTGTGCACTGGCCTACGCATGGGGCAATGCCGGTTTTTCTTCCCTGTGTGGTGATGGCTCTTTGAGCAATGTCAGCCTGGAAGCAGATGGCAAGGCCAGCGTAACCCATACTGCCCCGTTCTTTGAGCCGGACAAGGATGGTATTTTTGAGCAGAGCCCGAGTGTGGCCAAAGACGGCTCAACGTATTTCATCAGTTATAGCGGCAAGGTTTACCCGACCATCCTGTCTGCCAATTCCACGGTGCAGCCTGCATGGTCCTTGCAGGTCGGGGCTGGCCTCAAGCCTGCATCCGATGCCTCTGCTCCGTTTGAGGTAACATGGCGTCCGGGTGGGTGGCAGATGTCCGCCCTGCACAAAGCCACGCATGAACTGTATGTGCTCATGCACCGTGGCACCTTCTGGACCCATAAGGACGCGGGGACAGAAGTGTGGGTGTATAATACAGAGACCCACCAGCGTATCCGCCGCATGCCGCTCAAGGTTGCCAGCACCATGGTGGGCATCACGCAGGATGAGGCGCCCCTGATGTTCACAACGGATGAGGAAGGCAACTTCTTTATCTCCGATGCGCGCACCGGCAAGCTGCTGCGGACGATGAAAGTGCTCGGCACATCCTTGATCTTTACGGTTGCGCCGGGTGAAGGATGAGCCTTCAGGCTTGGGTTTTTTCCGTGCCGACATGGTGTGTGCAGGCAGGGCAACTGCTTGCAGCCCTGTGCGCGGGCGGCATTGGTGCCCTGTTTTTGGTAGCAGGGGTTGCCAAGCTGCGTGCGCATGACGCGTTCCTGGGCACATTGGCATCGTACCGTCTGCTCCCCGAATGGCTGTATGAAAGTGCAGCCTGGGCGCTGGCCATAACCGAAACAGGGTTGGCTCTTCTCCTGTTTTCGGGGCGTGGCGCTTTTGTGGGCAGCGTTGCAGCCGCTGCTTTGCTGGTTGTGTTTGCCTGCGCCATGGGGGTGAACGTCCTGCGTGGGCGCACGGACTTGTCCTGTGGGTGCACACCCGGTGTTGCGGGGCAGAAGCTCTCGTGGGCAGTGGTGCTGCGTACTCTGGTGTGTGCGCTGTGCGCCCTTGTGCCCTGTGTGGGGCTTGCCCTTGTGGGCGGGCTTTCTCCTGCCGTGTGGGTCTGCGGTGTTGCCGGTGGTGTTTGCGTGTATCTGCTGTGGCAGGCCATGCAGGTGCTACCACCTGTGCGCGTGCCCGGTTCGGGGGAGTACGGAGCATGATGGTGCTGCTTTACGTCTGGCAGGCGGCCCTTGTGCTGGCCGTGCTGCTGCTGGCGGTTGTGCTGGTTGCTCTGGCGCGCCAGATTGGCGTGCTGCATGAGCGTCTGGCCCCCTTGGGCGATCAGGAGGCCAAACCCGGGCTGGATGTAGGGCAGGTGCTCCCGCGCCTGATCCTGCACACACTGGATGGCAGGCCCTTTACCGTGGGGGACGTTCTGCCCGCAGGCCAGCGGCAGCTTTTGCTGTTTGTGGCGGCGGAGTGCCCCGTGTGCAAGCGGGTCTCCCCCATTGCCCGCCAGATTGCGGCCGAGCGTGGGTTGGAGCTTGTGTTTGTGGGTGATGGCCCCGAACCCGAACTCCGCGCCATGCAGCAGGCACGACCGGAAATGCAGGGCGTTCCACTTATTACCGGGGTTGAGCTTGCCCTGGTGTTGCAGATCAACCGTATGCCATCGCTGGTGCTGCTTGATGAGCGCGGCACCATACTGGTCAAAGACCTAGTAAATACCCGACGTCAGATTGAAGGGGCGCTGGACGGCGTAAGTGCTGCCCGCCCCGCATTGCCAGACCCTATGAAAGAGACAGGAGCGAATGCCCATGTTGCCTTCTGAACACACAAAAAAAACGGAACAGGGCGCATCCCTGTTTGACCGACTGACCGAAACCGCACTGCGCCGCTTTGCCGGGCGCACATCCCGCCGTGGCGTGGTGGCCCGTCTGGGTGGGCTGGCCGCTGCTGTGCCGCTGTTCCCGCTGCTGCCGGTCAGCCGTGCCTCTGCTGCCACACCTGCTGCCAGTGCGGGCAAGGGTGTAGCCAAAGCCGCCACGCCTTTTGGTGCCAAGGCTCAGGCCAAAGACCCCAACGCCTGCGATTACTGGCGTTACTGCGCCATTGACGGCAACCTCTGCACGTCCTGCGGTGGTGGTGTGCATAGCTGCCCGCCCGGCACGGCCCCGTCCCCCACATCGTGGATCGGGAGCTGCTATAACCCGCAGGATGGGAACTCTTACATGATTGCCTACCGCGACTGCTGTGGGCAGGATTCGTGTAACGAGGTCACATGCCTTGGCACCGATGGGGACCAGCCCTCCTACCGCCCCATGGCCAATAACGACATTATCTGGTGCTTTGGCACGGGTACATCGGAAATGTACAACTGCTCCACTGCCGCTGTGATCGGCAAAGCATCCTGATTATGCGAGCAGCGTTGTTGCGTTGCCTTCTGCCTGCCTGTGCTGTGGTGGGCGTGCTTCTGGCAGGTGCCGTGCGCACCCATGCCGCTGTAGGCACGCCCCAGCCGCCCCCCGTGGCTTTGCACACTGTGCCCGATGCGGTGGCGGGTGCGACGACCCTGAGCCACACGCAGTCGGTTTACGTGTCGCACTGTGGGGGGTGCCACGGGATTGAGGGCATATCCGGCCCGACCTTTGTGCCTACGCTGCGTAACAGCGTGGGCAGCTTTGCCTGCACGCCGGAGGGGCGCGCCTATCTGGTGCGTGTGCCCGGTGTTTCCATGTCCCTTATCCGTGATGACCAGACTCTGGCTGATGTCATGAACTTTGTGCTCATCACGCTGGGGGGGAGCAGCACGCCCCCTGACTTTAAGCCCTATACCGCAGCCGAGGTGCATACATGGCGGGCACACCCGCTTTCCGGCCCGGATTTTATGGTCACGCGCGCGCATGTGCTGGAGCGGGCTCTTGCCGCCTGTGCGCATGGTCAGGGTGCTGGCTGAGTGCTGAGCACGCGCCTGTGGCGGTTTTGCCGCAGGTGCGTTGCAAAAACACTACTATGACATGAAACCGTAAAATGACTTTTGCTCGCGCGTCCTCCAGCCTGTAGCAAACATAAGCTGTACCAAACCGGTTTGTCCGTTTTTTTCCGTATCTGATGTGTGGAGCAAACAAAGAATGCTTTTTCGCCGCCCTTTACCCGTGGGGATGTGCCTGAGCCTGCAACTGGCAGCGCTGCCCGCGCTGGCGCAGGAAAAAATAATGCCCGGTGATACAGCACGCCCGTTGGTGCTGGAGGAAACCCCGGCAGAAAAAGCACAGGCGGCAAAGGAGGAGGTCAACCTAAAACCGACAGCAAACCACACATGGTTTGATGACCTTGAAGGCCATCTGGTGGTCGAGGCCGGTGTAAACGGCAACCCGTGGACACACACAGGCCGCAACTGGGCGCAGTCCTACGTGGACCGTGCCAATACCGCGACCCTTAACCAGATAACCGGCACGCTCTCCCACCCCACGACCGATATTGGCGGCGGGTATGGCATAGGGTTTGTGTTTGAGGTGCTGTACGGCTCGGATGCGCGCTTTAACCCGACCATTGGCATGGGGGATGGCAGCCTGACGGGCATTTACCAGTGGGCGCCCACACAGGCCCATATTGACGCGCATCTGCCGTGGCTGAGCAAGGGGGGCATCGACCTCCAGATAGGTCAGCAGTACGGGATTCAGGGGTTTGAGGGTACGGACGCGCTGGAACGCCCCTTTTATTCCTATAACTATTCATCCGATTACATTGTGCCGTTTGAAACCGTGGGCGTGCTGGCCACATGGCACATGACCGACACGGTTGCGTGGGTCATGGGGGTGAATGCAGGGAACTCCACCACATTTGGTGGCGCCAAAAACAACACGCGCCCCAAAGGCTATTTTGGCGTGCAACTGAGCGGCCTTGCCGATGGCAAGCTCGATGTGGCCGCCATTGCCTATGTCGGCCCCCAGCAGAGCGTGTACGCCATTGGGAACGAAGCCAACCACCAGATGGAATATATTGGCGACTTTCTGGCGACCTATAAGCTGAACGATACAAGCTCCATTACGCTCAATGGCACCTACTACCACGACGACTATTATCAGGACGACGTGTACGGTGTGACGACCTATTTCTCGCATGATTTCTCGCCCTCGCTCACCTTCAATGCGCGTGGCGAAATCTTCCGTGACAATAACGGCAGCGTGGTGGGGAACAACACATCCCCCATGTCCTATGTCAACGAGCTGCGCGGGCGCCCCTATTCGTATGACTCAGCCCCCGGCACGACCTATGGTGAGCTGACCGTGGGCGTGACCTACCGGCCGCAGTTCCTCAAACTGCCGCGTGGCAGCTTTTCCATCCGCCCAGAAGTGCGGCTGGACAAGGCGCTTAATGGCACCCGTCCGTTCAACCGTGTTTCCCCCACCGATGACCCGACGGTCAATTATGCCGATAATGGCACCAACAACATGTTCTGGTTCAGCTGCGATGCCATCTGGTCGTACTAAGCGGCCCGCAGCCGGGCGCGGGGGAGAGGCATGACGCAGGCCAGTCTGCAAACACTTGTGCTGGTCAATGCCATGCTCAGCGTTCTGCTGTGCGCTGCGTTCTGTGTGGCGTGGCGCATGTTGCTCCGCCTGCGCAGGCTTTTTCAGGAAATTGCACCCGTGGGGGCGTTGACCAACGCGCGTGGTCCCCAGCCGGGGGATGTATGCCCCGGTGGTGCGTTTGCAACACTGGATGGGCAGAGCATGGCGCTGGCTGGTGGGGCCATGCCGCGCCTGCTGCTGTTTGTGTCTGCTACATGCCCGATCTCTCGCAAGGTTATTCCCATTGCCCGCAGCTTCTGTGCGCAGGAACGGCTGGACCTTGTGCTGGCGGGGGATGATACAGCGGCAGTGCAGGAACACTTTGCCCACCAGACCGGCACAGAGCCTGCGCTGTTCATTAACGACCCTGCCCTTGGGCGGGCGCTGGAGGTGGACAAGCTGCCAGCAGCCTTTTTGCTGGACCAGAACGGGGTGCTGATCGCCCGTGGGCTGGTCAACAATCGCGAACATCTGGAAAGCCTGCTTAATGCGTGGGAGAGCGGGTTTGGTACGGTGCAGGCCTATATTGCCCATAACCGCAAGGCCGGGCGCGCCGCCGTTTAGGTCTGGCCCCGTGGGGTGGGTAAGCCTGCCCCCGCCATGGCGCTACGCACCATGCGTACCCTACCTGCCTGCTCTGGCCTTGTGGGGGGTGGAACCTTCATGCACACATAGGTGTTAAGGGTAATCCGTGTGGGGGTTTACACGGGGTCCATCCATAATCAAGGAGAATGCAGGCGTGACTATTCCTGAACTAACCCTGAATGATGGCCGGAGCTTTCCACTTATAGCTTTTGGTACATACAAACTGAACGGCGCTGCTGGTGTGCAGGGCATGCTCAGCGCGCTTGAGGTCGGTTACCGCGCGCTCGACAGCGCTTTTAATTACGAGAACGAAGGGGCCGTGGGGCAGGCCGTGCGCCAGAGCGGGCGCCCGCGTGAGGCATTGAGCATTGCCTCCAAACTGCCCGGACGCCACCACAAGTATGATGAGGCCCTGAGCTGCATTGAGGAATCCCTCTACCGCGCCGGGCTGGATTATTACGACCTGTATTTTATCCACTGGCCCAACCCCAAGCAGGGGTTGTACGTGGAGGCATGGCAGGCCCTGATTGAGGCGCAAAAGCGCGGTTATGTGCGTTCCATTGCCGTATGTAACTTTCTGGCTGATCATCTGGACAAGCTCAAGGCCGAGACCGGCGTGCTGCCGACCATCAACCAGATCGAGCTTTCGCCCTACTTCCCGCAGGACGATATGCGGGCGTATCATCAAAAGCACGGTATTGTGACCGAGGGCTGGAGCCCGATCGGGCGTGGCGGCAAAATTCTGTCTGATGACCTGATTGCACGTATTGCCAAACGGCTTGGCAAAACTCCGGCACAGGTGGTGTTGCGCTGGCATGTGCAGGTCGGCTCCGTACCCATACCCAAAGCAGCCCACCGTGAACGCCAGATTGAGAACATGTCCGTGTTTGACTTTGAACTGACTGATCAGGACATGCGTGACATTGCCACACTGGCCCGCCCGGACGGGCGCTCCTTTGAACAGGACCCCGCAACGTATGAGGAATTCTGAACAAACCGCAGCCAGAGGTGCAGGGGGGATGAACGCCCCCAAATGCGCATAATACTGGGTTTTTACGCGGTTTTTCATATCCTTCTCTCCCACCACCCTGTGCCTGTTCCTCTTGGGTGGTGGTGGGGCTGCCCATAAGCATTTGCCCGCACTTATGCCTGAACAGGCCCAGAAACAGGCCTGGAAACAGCCCAGACCCATGCTGTGCATTGTCCACGCGGGGCTCTGGCACAGTGCTGCGGGCCCCACGCCATGACATGCGCCATCTGCAATGCCGGTGCGGGTTATGGCCAATGGGTAAAATAGGCAGCCAGAACCTGCATGTTTTACCACATATCCACGCACAGGCTCCCTTGTCATCACAACTGCAACGGTAAGGATCATATTGGAAATGTCTTTGAAAAAACACGAGCTTTTCATCAATGGCCAATGGGTCAAGCCTGAATCTGGCGCGTATGTCACCATTACAAACCCAGCCAACGGGGTGGATGTGGCAGCAGCAGCCAAAGGGAGCGAGCAGGATGTGGACAGGGCGGTCGCTGCTGCGCGCAAGGCTTTTGGGTCATGGAGTGCAAAAACAGCTTCTGCACGGGCGGATTATCTGTACGCGCTGGAGCGTGCGGTTGTGCGTGAGCGCGAAAAACTGGCCACCACCATTACGTCGGAAATGGGCAAACCCATTACAGAAGCGCGGATGGAGGTGGATTTTGCCGCAGGGCTTTTACGCTTTGCAGCCGAAAACACACGCCGCCTGCAAGGCGAGATTATTCCGGCCGAGCGCGAGGGAGAAAAAATTCTCATCGACCGCGTCCCTCATGGCGTTGTGGGGGCCATTGCTGCGTGGAACTTCCCGCTTGCCCTGTGCGCGCGCAAAATTGGCCCGGCTCTGGCTGCGGGCAACACCATTGTTGTCAAACCGCACGAGCTAAGCCCGCTTAGCGCACTGGCGCTGGCGGCGCTGGCGCAGGAGGTCGGCCTGCCCGAAGGGGTGCTGAACATTGTAACCGGTGATGGCCCGGATGTGGGCGTGCCGCTGGTGGCCCACGCGGATGTGCCGCTGATCACCATGACCGGCTCCACCCCTGCGGGTAAAAAAATCATGGCTGCCGCCGCCGAACATCTAAAGGAGGTGCGGCTTGAGCTAGGGGGCAAGGCGCCGTTTATTGTTATGGAAGATGCGGACATAGACGCAGCGGTGGAGGCTGCGGTCAGTGCACGCTTTTTTAACTGCGGTCAGGTCTGTACCGCCAACGAGCGCACCTATGTGCACGAGGCGGTGTACGACCGTTTTGCCAAAAGCCTGCGCGCACGTATGGAAAAACTCAAAGTGGGTGATCCGCTGCATGAGAGCACGGACATGGGGCCAAAGGTCAGCCTGACTGAGTTGGAAAAAGTGGACGCCATGGTGCAAAAGGCCGTTGCGCAGGGGGCTACACTTGAACTGGGTGGGCACCGGCTGCAAGGTGGCGCGTATGATCGCGGCACCTATTACGCCCCCACACTGCTGAGCAACGTCCGCCACGGTATGGACATTGTGCGCGACGAGGTGTTTGGCCCCGTTTTATCCCTGCTCAAGGTGCGGGATTTTGATGAGGCCCTTAAACTGGCGAACGAGAGCCAGTATGGCCTGTCGGCCTACCTGTTTACCAAAGATCTGGGCCGGGTGCTGCGCATGACGCGCGAACTGGAGTTTGGCGAGGTGTACGTCAACCGCGGTGCGGGCGAGGAGCCACAGGGCTTCCACCATGGCTACAAAAACAGCGGTCTGGGTGGGGAGGACGGGCAGCACGGGCTGGAAGCCTACGTGCGAACCAAGACCATTTACCTCAACGCCTGATAGACCCCCGGCGTGAAGTTCTGCCGCCTCCGCTAGGGTGCAGGAGGCGGCAGGTGCGGGCTAGTTGGCACGCTTTGCGTCCTGTACAGCCTGCTCCATGTTATGGGGCGTGGCGGTGGTAAAATGGGTCATGACAAAACTGGCAATATCCGCCAGATCCCTATCACTCAGCCCCCCGCCGACAAAATGCGGCATGATCTGCACACCCGTTGCAGTTTGCATGCCGCTGCCCTGCACCAGCACCTGCACAAGGTTACGCCCGTTATCCGCCCCCAGTGAGCGCGCGCCCGTTATGGTGGCAAAGCTGGACTGGCGGCCCGTGCCATCAGCCATGTGGCAGCCTGCACAGGTGGAGGCATACAGGCGGGCACCGCGTGTGTTCTGCGGGAGTGCGGCATCACCCGCAGGGGGTGTTGTGCCCTCCAGCATATCTTCCGCCGTGTGCAGGGGGGGGATGCTGCGCAGATAAACCACCATGGCGTGAATGTCCTGCGCACTCAGGTAGCGCAGGCTATGGCCCACCACATCGGCCATGTCCCCCGTTGCCGTGCCATGCCCATCGGCATGGCCGGTGGAGAGGTACTGGGCCAGTTCCGCATCACTCCATGCGCCCAGCCCGCTCTGGCGGTCAGATGTCAGGTTATAGGCACGCCAGCCGTTGATGATATTGCCACCCAGTGCCCGGCTGCTGTCCAGCCCGAAGGTGCGGGTGCGTGGGGTATGGCAATCTCCACAATGGCCCGGCCCTTCCACCAGATACCGCCCCCGGTTCCATTCCGCCGACTGGGCGGGGTCATCCGCATAGCTGGCGGCGGGGCCGTTGAGCATGTTCCAGAACACCATGAGCGAGCGGATGGAGAACGGAAAATGAATGGTGTTTGCAGGTGTTTTCTGGCTCGATGGGGGCAGGGTCGCCAGATAGGCGCGTATGTCCCTGACGTCTTTATCGCTCATACGGGCGTAGGCAGGGTAGGGCATGGCGGGGTAAAGGCGCTTGCCATGGGGGGACACGCCTTTGCGCACCGCGCTGACAAACTGCTCGTCAGTCCATGCGCCAATGCCTGCGGTTTTGTCCGGTGTGATGTTGGGCGCATACATGACCCCAATCCCCGGCAGGCTGAAGGCCCGCCCGCCTGCGTAAGGGGTTCCCCCTTCGGCTGTGTGGCAGACCTCGCAGTCTGCGGCGCGTGTCAGGTAGCGCCCGTTTTCCACATTGGGGGGGAGCGGGGTGGCGTGGGCATGGGGTGCGGGCACAAACATGGTGGCAGCACCAATAACGCCGCCAACGAGCGCACCGCACAGAGCACGCGGCATGCCGGACAAAAAAGAAGATATGTGCATAAGGTTACGCATCAGCCCTGCTCCTTGCCAGCCGCCGCATTGCGCGCAGAGAGCAGGGGCAGTGTGCGGTAGCGCCGCCCCTGTGCCGCGGCCATGGCGTTGGCCAGCACGGGGGCTGCTGCTGCGGTGCCAACCTCGCCAATGCCGCCGGGGTCTTCCGTGCTGGGTATAAGAAAGACGTCAATTTTGCGCGGGGCCTCGTTCATGCGCATGACGCGCCATGTGTTGAAGTTGGTCTGCTGCACCCGTCCGTCTTCAAGCGTAATCTCGTTATAAAGAGCGGCGCTAAAGCCAAAGATCAGCCCCCCTTCAATCTGCGAGATAACCTGATCGGGGTTGATAACGCGCCCGCAATCGACCGCAGCGCACACGCGGTGGATAATCACGTTGTCCGGGTCGGGCATTTCCACCTCTGCAATGCTGGCCATGTAGGAGCCAAAGGCAAACTGCACGGCCACACCACGTGCGCGGCCCGGCGGCAGGGGCGTGTTCCAGCCTGCCTCCTGTGCAACCCGGTCCAGCACGGCAAGGGCGCGGGGGTTCTGGGCCAGCATGGCGCGGCGGTAGGCTACGGGGTCTGCCCCTGCGCGCTGGGCCAACTCATCTATAAAGCCTTCCACCACAAACAGCCCGCGTGTGCCGCCAACACCGCGCCACCATGCGGTGACAATGCCGGGGGCTTCGCGCCGGGCAAATTCCAGCCGGTAGGCGGGGTAGCTGTAAGGGGTTATGACCGTGGCGACAGAAAGGTCCTCGTCATACCCATCCTTGGTCAGTTCTGGCGGGTCCCAGCGGGCAACAACCGCGGGGCCGACAATGCGGTGGGTCAGTGCGGTTATAAAGCCTTTGTCATCGAGTGCCGCACTCATCTGGTCCACATAGGCGGGGCGGTAGCGGTCGCGCGTCAGGTCTTCCTCACGGCTCCAGATGATTTTGAGCGGGTAGGGAACCTGCCGGGCAAAATCCACGCACTGGGTAACATATTCATGCTCCAGCCTGCGGCCAAACCCCCCGCCAATATACTGGCAGTGCACCATAACCTTGTCTTTGGGCAGGCCTGTCAGTTCCACTGCCGTGTCCCGCGCGCGGTCGGCAATCTGGGTGCCGGTCCATATGTCGCATCCATCGGGGCGCACATGGGCGGTGCAGTTTATGGGTTCCATAGGGGCATGGGCCAGCAGGGGCTGCTGGTACGTGGCGGTGTACGTGGCATGGGCATGGGCGATAATGGCCGGGGCATCGCCTTTTGTGTTGGCCACAATGGCGGGGCCGCTCAGCCCGTCGTGCAACTGCTCGTAAATGGTCTGGGTGTTGATGTGGGCATTTGGGCCGTCATGCCAGTGCAGCTTGAGTGCGCGCAGGCCTTTGCGGGCTGCCCAGTAATGGTCCGCCACAACGCAGACGGTGTTGTTCTGCGCATTGACCAGCACGGCCTGCACACCACGGATGGCAAGGGCTGCCGCCTTGTTCATGCCCCCCAGTGTGCCGCCTTCTACCGGGCAGGCGGCCACGGTGCCGATTTTTTGCCCCGGCACCTGAATATCCATGCCAAACACCGCGCGCCCCTGCACCTTTGCCACACTGTCCACACGGTGTTGGGCGTGGCCGACAAGTGTGTAGGTGCTCGGGTCCTTGAGCGTGGGTTTTTGCGGCACGGGCAGGGTAGCCGCCTGTGCCGCAACTGCGCCAAAGCTCAGGCTGCGGCCAGTGGGTGTGTGGATGATGGTGGCAGAGCGTGTGGTGCACTCGGCCGGGTTGGCCTGCCAGCGGGTGGCTGCGGCCTGCACCAGCATGCTGCGTGCCGCAGCCCCGGCCTGACGCAGGGGGAGCCACTCGGTCATGACCGAGGTGGAGCCTCCGGTAATTTCGGCCCCACCACCCGGGGGTGCGGCCTCAATGGCGACCTGCGCCATATCCACGCCCAGTTCCTCGGCAAGGAGCATGACGGAGCCGGTGTAAATGCCCTGTCCCATTTCCACATTGGGGAGGATCAGGGTGATGCGGTTGTCTGCGGCAATGCGGATATAGGCATTGGGGGCAAAGGCTGCTGGGGTGTTTTCAACCAGCAGCCCCTGCTCGGGGTGTGGGGCGGGTTGCGCCCGCCCGCTACGGGGTGTGGGCCAGAGTGTTGCCAGCAGGAGCGCTCCCCCGGCCCCAAGGACCTGCCTGCGGCTGGCTTGTGCCGCAGTGTGAGCGGGGGCATGTGCAGGTGCCGGTGTGCCTGTGGTGGCGCGCGTGGTCATGCCAGTGCTCCCGCAGCGTGGTGGACAGCCGCACGGATGCGCATATAGGTTCCGCAACGGCACAGATTGGCGGACAGGGCGCTGTCTATCTGCTCATCTGTTGGGTGGGGGGCGGTGCGCAGCAGGGCAATGGCGGCCATAATCTGCCCGGGCTGGCAATAGCCGCACTGCACCACGTCCAGCGCGATCCATGCCGCCTGCACGGCTTTGACCACCGGGTCGGTCGGGTCCACCCCCTCCAGCGTGCTGATGGGCTGCTCCCCGATCAGGCCCACTGGCAGGTTGCATGCCCGCACGGCCCGCCCGTTCATATGCACGGTGCAAGCACCGCATTGGGCGATGCCGCAGCCGAACTTGGTGGCGTTCATGCCCAGAACATCGCGCAGAACCCAGAGCAGGGGGGTGTCCGGGTCCACGTCCACCTGGTGGGGTTGTCCGTTTATGTTCAGGCTTAGCATGGGGGCTCCTTGGGGGTGGTGGGGGTATGAATGTAGTGGAACTGATTTGTTTCCGAAATGGCAATTTGGGAGAATACGTCCGGTTTTTTTTGAAAAATTATCTGTATATTCAAGAATATGTTCGTATGCCGCGCAGCCCGCAGGCGGTGTATGTTCGCTCTACCGTGCGCTGAATATCGTATCGGGTTTACGGTAAGGCGAGGCGTTCCAGAATACGCTGGCAGGCAGGGGCGAGGGGGGAGTGATGCGCGTGTAAGCCTGAGCCTTGCCCTGACAAGCCCCCCCAACTGCTGGGGTGTAAAAACGGGTATGGCCCGCCCCCCGTAACCGGGTGTCATGGCGTTTGGCTGAGGCACCACGCCGGAGTGGCCGTGGTGTAAACCCGTGGGGTGAGGGTTTACAAAACCCGCGATTTCTTCAAGGAAAAAAGCAACATAACAAGGCGGTTGGTGGAGCTGAGGGGAATAAATTTATTGTTATTTTATAATGGTTTACATTGTAAATAATGCCATAATTGGCGCGTCCTGTCTCTATAGATTTCCTTGCATTTGTAAACTTTCTTTCCTCCAGTTTTCGCACGCCTGAACCATTGGCGCACAAGCTGCATACCGCCCCAGCAGGGTATCGCTGGGGCCGGTATATTCGATCTGAGCAACTCGATCATTCCTTACCCGAGCCACAAAATGGCAGGTGCCATGCCCAGACAGGTCCAGCTCCAGGCTAAACGGCCCCTTGAGTGTGAGCGGCCCCTGCACCTGCTGATCCTGCCGCCATTGCAGCACCTCACCATCGGGCAGGGCAGCCACGTTGTCCGGCACGCCAGCACAGGCAATCAGGTCTGATCTGGGCATCCCGATCAGGTCATGCTTGGCCCGCAGGGGCAGGCCAGAGCAGGCGGATGTCAACAGGAAAAGCCCCAAACAGGCCGTTTTGCGCAGATGTGTAAACCGGATCATAGATCATCCTCCCTATCTGCACGGGTTCTGATCCAGCGCACGGTTGCGGCAAACAGGACAAAGGCGAGACCAACGGCCCCGCCTCCCAAGATCAGAAAGAACTCGTTATCGGGCGTCATGCGCTCTGGATCGCGGCGTTATCGGCCACACACTTGGCAATGATCGCCTGAATATCCGCATCGGTCGGGCCGGTGCCGGATTTGCTCTGCTCAATCGCAGCAATGATGGTGGTGTAGATCTCCGGCCCGTATTTTTCGGCCAGTTCCACCACTTCCCCCACAACGCCCAGAATGGCGCCAGAGGCTGCGGCAATGCCTTCAATGGTTTCGGCTGTACTCATTTGCTGGTGTCTCCTGTCTTGCAGGCATCCGGAATGGTGCCCGCCTTTACACCTGCCCAGCAGGTCTGGAACGAAAGCAGCGCCGACTGGAGGCCGGAAACACTGGTCTGGGTCAGGGTGCTGTTATTCTGGATGGCGGTTTCCAGCACCGTCAGCTCGTTCACCACGGTCTGGCTGGATTTTTTGACCAGAGTTTTCTGTTCATCGCTCAGATGCACCCCCGGAACCTTGCCTGCCATCACGTCAGGCATAGGGGTTGCGGCCACATGGTACGCACTGGACACGTCAAACACTGTCTGGCGAAGCTTGGCCTGTGGCGTATCTCCGCAGGCGGTCAGACCGAAGCCCAGAATGCCCACCAGCAGGACCGGCACAACATTGGAGCTGCTGCTTTTACTCGTATCGGTCGGAGCTGGTGCGGCCACAGTGTTCAGGGCTGATGCCGTTGCCCCGAACAGGGAGCCCGCAGGCAGGGCATCGGCAATGATCTTAACTGCCGCAGGACCAATATCCTTATGGCTGGCGACCGCCTGCATGGCTTTGGCAAGATCGTCCCGCTGGCCCGTCAGGGCGGTAAGCAGCCCGCTGTTGTCGCTCGCCAGCAGGGGCAACACGGCAACCAGCAGGGCTGCGCTGGCATCGGATGTGATGACGTGGAACCACGTTGCCACCAGTGTGCCCAGGAGCAGGCCGAGGGCAAACAGGGTGGTGGGCTGCCGCAGGTATGCGACAACCTTATTGGAAGAAGACATGGAGCCTCTTTTCAGTTGGAAGGAATCCATTTTCCTGACATCAGGAAAATGATCAGGCAGCGCCGACCCAAAGGTGCCATTCGGCCTGCCGTCTGCGTGTCAGCCCCGGCACGGTGATGAGCTGGCCGTTCTTGTGCATGTGGTCCCACAGCAGAAGCTGCTCGCCGGACTGCATGTCGTGGCCAGCATTGAGCAGTTTGAGCAGCGTGGACCCAGCCAGTGCCGACAACCCAAGGTTGAAAGCAAAGTCCAGCAACGCCGCTTCCTTGCCGGGGAGCAGCGGCACGCGCACGAGCTGGTGCAGTTCGGGCTGGATGCGCCGGAGCGTGAGCAGCAGCAGATCGTCTGCCTGCTCCGCCGTAATGGGCGCTGTTCTGGCCGTCACGGCGGCCCCGTTGGCCAGAAAGCGGCTACCGTAGCCAATGGACCAGTAACCGGCTGGGCAAAGGTAGGGGGCAAGACGCAGCCCCTCGAACTGGCGGCACAGATCTGCCGCCATGTTGATGGGGTCATTCATTCGGTTGTCCAGATATGAAAAACCCACTGTCGCTATAAGCGATAGTGGGCTTGTTTGCGGAAAATAACGGAAGACTGGAAATGGACGAAAATCAGGGCGCGCTGCCAAACCCGAAATAGTGGCATATGCCCTGGAACACGCCCCAGCCTACGCCGATGCCGCCGGTCAGGAGGAACTGTCGCCAGCCACGCATGGTTTTCAGCTCTCCCTTGATGTCATTCAGACCCGCCTTGATCCCGTCCAGATCGGTCTGGGCTGTGGCTTGCCGGACATTGGCAATGGCCATGTCCTTTTCGATTTGCTTCACGTCTTCGCGGATAGCGAGAAATTCAGGCCGGGTGACATACTGGTCAGGCGGCATCGGCAGATCAGGCATCTGATCCCTTTCAGGCATAAAAAAACCGCCTCACAGGGCGGTCAGGGTGACTCTATCGGAAAGAGAAAAGCTAAGATGCCGCACTGGTTGTCGTCGTTGCGGTGGAGGTCGCAGTCGTTTCCTCTCCAGTTGTGCTGGCAGTAGGAGCAACGTAGGTCTGCACTGCACCGTCCTTGATGATCTGATCGACCATTCCGCGCTCCTGCCATTGGCCTGCTGTTAAGGCGATCATGTCGGATGCGATGGGCAGCCAAGTAGGCAACGCCTCAAACATGGCCACATCAACATACCCCGGAGTGGGGTAGCCACCCAGAAGATACTCCTTGTTGGCATAGGCATAATAGCGAGAAGGGTAATTTACGCTCCACCACTGCGTTTTATTACTTGCGGTCATTCTGATACAATACCTTCAACATAAACAGATATTGGGAAACTTCCTGATGCTACAACCATCGCCGTAAACCCGGTCGCATCAACACTAGAGCTTCCCAGATCAACGTCTCGATTGAGCGCCATACTTAACTGCGGGGGTGCAGGAGGGGAGGAATATGCAAGAGGGAATGATACGCGACCAGTATCAGATACAGTAACCTCAAACATCTGCGTTAACAGAAAACCACCCCCGGATATGGGTATTTTTTTATAATACCCTCCCGTAATTGTCCCCGCTGTGGGGATCTGGGAGGTAAACGCCACATCTCCCTTGACTGTAGAAAATATGCGTCCTGTATCGCCTACAGTCGTATAACACGGCGCATCATCTGTGCCCGTTTCTATGACAAGATCATTGGAAGATAGACCACCACCTTGCCAGTCAGTATAGAGTGAGCATTGTCCTCCGGTTGGATTTATGAGCACAAGCCGCCTGCCAACGACATGTACATTGCCATTTACTACCTGGTCACCTGACAATGTATTGCCACCAGATAAGCGTACATACCGTCCGTCCGCATCAGACGCGCCAATGGCCTGTTTCTGGGTGTAGTCCGTAGGCGTTGCAACCATGGTTATGCCAGAGAACGTGACGGGCCCGGTTACCTCCTGCACCGCAGCATTGGCACGCTGGAGAACCTTTCCCATTGCCCCATACCGCCCATCAGCCACTTTGGCGCTTAACGCCACGTCACGGGTAAAGTCTGGATTGCCAGAGACCGGCAACATGCCCGCATCATCCAGAGATTGCGTGCGCTGTGCCGGAATTTCTGACCATACGGTGATGCTGGCTGTAAAATTCAGGGCATTCTTGGAGCCGAACAGGTTCCCCAGCACAGTTGTACGGGCCAGTGTATTCGGGCTGCCCAGCGTTAGCGTGCCAATGCCCCATTCTGTCTGCGTACCGTCCGAGGCATAGTAATAGACCTCTCCACCAGCAGGGAAGGCATCCGCAAAGGTCTGTCGGCCATCGGGGGCACCGCCAAGGATAAATGCGCCAGTGCCCGGTGCATTGGCGCTCTCCAGCACCAGGTCTGCAACTTGGGGTATGCCCATTTACAAGCTCTCCAGTAATGTCAG
>NZ_JOPJ01000147.1 GCF_002153655.1 Acetobacter okinawensis | reverse complement strand
AAAGAACCTAGCAGAAACTCTCATCCCCGCCAAGACTGCTTCGTCTCGGTGAAGCAGCTTCTATACCCATTCAGCATGCACCGTCAACTCCTAATCCAAAAAATACCAAAATCTTGAGAAAACCAACACTTAACCCGATTCACAAACACCCAAAGACACGCCTAATCACCCAAAAAACCGCAAATAATTATGTTACAAAATGTCCATG
>NZ_JOPJ01000146.1 GCF_002153655.1 Acetobacter okinawensis | reverse complement strand
GACGTATATCTGAACCTGCCAGTCAATGCGGGTTACGTGCGTTGGGTGCTGACAGCCAATGATCTTTCACAGGTGTCAGAACCTCTCCGATCCCGATGCAGGATTGTGCAGGTTGACCAGCCCAGAGGGAAAGACGTTCTTCATCTGGCACGCAGGATTATGGCCGAGATTGCCAGAGAACGTGACCTGCTCCCGCAATGGTTCACCCTGAGCCAGGAAGAGGAGGAACTGGT
>NZ_JOPJ01000145.1 GCF_002153655.1 Acetobacter okinawensis | reverse complement strand
GGTATGCCGGGGTTCAATGCCGGGTTCGTTCTTATGGTCCAGCACATGCAGCAGGCCGGGAATGAGGCCGGTGCCCTGCGCTCTGTCCTGGACAGGCTGGAGCAGAACATCAAAGGGGCAGCCGATCAGGGGCTGACGCCTTTCCAGCAGGCATGGAAGCATCTGGGGGATGATCTGGGGGAAACTGGAGAGGTCATCCGCAAAACCACTCAAAGCATTGGTGACTTCTTTGTTGCCATGGGCACAACAGCGCTCAATGTGGTGGA
>NZ_JOPJ01000144.1 GCF_002153655.1 Acetobacter okinawensis | reverse complement strand
GAAAGATCATTGGCTGTCAGCACCCAACGCACGTAACCCGCATTGACTGGCAGGTTCAGATATACGTCATTGAATGACCCGGCTTCCATCCCTTCAAGAAACTGAAGCATGACATCCTGCACATTCCCATGCTGTCCACCCCTTGGAGCCTTATCGATTTCATCCAGGATAATGCAGGGGTTCGCCAGTTCCGTGCTGGCCATCCATTCCGT
>NZ_JOPJ01000143.1 GCF_002153655.1 Acetobacter okinawensis | reverse complement strand
CAGAACCGCGCAGCGCAGTCTGCCTCTGCCCTGACCGGCTATGACCGGGCCATGGTCGAGGCCGCGCAACAGGCAGATGATGCTGCCCGCTCCCTGTCTGGCGGTATGGCGTCTGCTAGTGAAAAAGCTGCTGTTCAGGCATCTGCGGCGCGCACACTGGCAGCCGAGTACCAGACCAGCACAACCGCCATGGAGCGTAATACCGGATTACAACGTCAGGTTGCACAAGCATGGTTGCAGGGCGGGCAGGCCGCAACCGAGGCCACGGCCTATGTTCAGGCTTATACAGAAGCACTGGATCATTATAAGGAGGGAACGCCTGCCTTTGTGGCGGCAGTGCAGCAGCGCAAAGCCGCACTGGTCGATGCGGCCCATGCCACATCTGACATAAACCTGAGCCAGCAGACATCGGCCAACAATGA
>NZ_JOPJ01000142.1 GCF_002153655.1 Acetobacter okinawensis | reverse complement strand
GCCCATGCCACATCTGACATAAACCTGAGCCAGCAGACATCGGCCAACAATGACCAGATCTCTGTGCTGCAGGCCCAGACCGCCACCCTTGGGCAGAATGATGAGGCACGGCAAAAGCTGATCAACCATATGCAGGCGGAGCAGCAGCTCCTGCGCTCCGGGGTCAGCCTGACAGACGCCTCCTCCCAGTCCTACCTGAACAGTGTGGATGCGCTGTCTGACGCCACAAACGC
>NZ_JOPJ01000141.1 GCF_002153655.1 Acetobacter okinawensis | reverse complement strand
GCCAGACTGGCAGAAACCGCCAGCACAGCCGAGGGCATGAGGTTGGTGCGGTGCAGGCTAAAAACCCGGAAGGCTCCAGCTTGCGGAAGACTGAGTGTCAGCACCGCCACATTGCGCGGGCAGCGCCAGCCCATGGAGGCCGCACCACTGGTATTGCGCAGGTTTTCCACCGGCATGAGGTCAGTCTGCGCCGATGCCACAAGGGTGGCGTCCAGAACACGGTTCTGCCACCCAAAACCACAGTTTTCCATGTTTTACACCAGTATTTGCAGGGTCACGGTCTGATTGGACGAGGCGATTTCTTCACCCACGACCACACCAACAGCCCTTTGTTCCAGACCGGGGGCCGGAGCTGTCAGCCCGACCACATCCCCCAGCTCAATCTGCCATGCGTAGATCTGGGGCAGGGAGACCGCCCAGAGCTTGCGCTTGCTCCCCCACAGCGCACCATGGCGCTGGGCAATCACGGCAGCATCATCCTGCCTGCTCAAGGCCGTGCTGATCGTGTCCGGATCATTGGGCACACGCCAGCGGGATTTGACGGCGGCGGAATACCAGACCGCAGCCCGGTCCTGCTGGGCAACAAAGGATTGCTGCGCCGCCGTAATCTGGGGGTGCAGGCTGGAGCCAGCCGACTGGACCGTAAAGTTATGCGCAAAGCCAATGCGCCAGCGCCAGGTGGGCGGGTCCAGCGAGCTATCCAGACTATCCCCCGCCAGCGCGGTGATGATGTCGGGCGTCAGCTCCGCCACAACATGCGCCCCGGCATCGGGAGCAAGCAGCACAATGGGCAGGAGCGTTCCCGTGCGGGTCGGGATCAGGGTTATGCCCAGACCGGACAGCAGGGCAGTGACAGCCTGCTTGCCGGTCACACTGGCTGATCCGTCCCAGAACCACCCACCCGGCCACGGGGCCATGGTGGAGGTTGCCCCCCATGCCGGGTCTATGTAGGCCGGGGGGAGCAGCATATCCTCCAGCAGGAACTGCCGCAGAATATCCAGCACATTAGGGGGCGCTGCCCCTGAGCGGAACTGCCCCTCGGCATCCAC
>NZ_JOPJ01000015.1 GCF_002153655.1 Acetobacter okinawensis | reverse complement strand
GGTCGGCATGGGCGCGAATGGGCACCAGCCGGGGGATGGTGCCGTGCAGGGCCGTGCGGCCAAGGGCTACGGCGGCCTGAGGGGCTGCCCCGTTTGGCGCCGCACTCCAGCTCCGGCGTGCAACTCCCATCATTCCGGCTGCCAGAGAAGCCGCAAACAGGTCTCTACGTTTCAAGCTGTATGGTCCTGATGTGTGTTTCATCACGCGCGGTCCTGTCTGTCTGGGCGGCGGAGTAATACATACACGTGTCTATGAGCACGATCGGGGCAAGCAAAAGCCGACAACAAATAAGGGGAAGAGCAGCTCTTCCCCTCAGGTAATACATTGGAGGATCAGGCTTTTAGTTTTTATAGTCTGGCTGCTCCCGGTCGAGTTTGCGGCGCAGGGCTTTCCAGATCATCTGCCCCTGATCGGGGTCTGTTACAAACTGATTTTTTGTACGCAGGAGTTTTTCTTCCGAGGGAACATGTAATGGCACCCCGGTGGCCTGGGCCGCAATCTGGATTTTGCAGGCCTGCTCCATGTAATATATGCGGTAAAAAGCCTGTGCTACGGTGCTGCCAACTGTCAGCAAGCCATGGTTTTGCAAAATAATGGCGTTGTGGTTGCCAAGATCACGCACAAGACGTTCACGTTCACTCAGGTTGTCATCCGCTGCAATCCCTTCATAGGCATGGAAGGCCACAGCACCATAAAATTCGATATTGATCTGGTTCAGGGGGAGAATACCCTTGTCCTGTGCCGCAACCACCATGCCGGGCACAGTGTGGGTGTGGATGACACAGGCGGCATCCGGCCTGTTGGCGTGGATGGCGGAGTGAATAACAAAGCCGGCCGGGTTAATGGCCCAGCTTGTTTCTTGCTGCGGAATACCGTCAGCATCTACAATAACCAGAGAACTTGCCGTGATTTCTTCAAACAGAAGGCCGTAGGGGTTTACCAGATAGCGGTGTCCACCACCGGGTAACCGCAGGGACAGATGGGTGTACACCATATCGGTCATCCCAAAATGGGCAATAAGCCGGTACGCTGCGGCAAGGTCTTCGCGCAGTTCCTGTTCGGTCTGTTGAGTGGTCATGGCTTTATGGTCCTTGGAGATAAAATAACTATTTCAGGCAGAGGTAACGCGCTTAAAATGGCCGAAGGTAGCCGTTTTGCGCGCACCTTGAGGGAGTTTGAGGTCGCCTTTTTCAACCTTGCGCACAAGGTACTGGTACGTTTGCAAGGCTTGTGACCACATATGCTCCCCAATGGTAATGGTCTCGTATGATGCCTCATCACCTTTTGCAAAGGCGGGCAGGGGGCGGATCTGGGTATGGTAATCGCAGGCATAAAAAAGTGGGAAAGAGTAGCGTTCCTCCGCCACCTTGCGGACCCTGTGTGCCGTTGCCACAAATTCCCCTGCGGTCATGACTTCGAGCATATCGCCGATATTCACGACAAAAGCACCGGGGATCGGGGGGGCATCAATCCACTCCCCATGGCCGTTCATCACCTCTAGTCCCGGTTTGTCTGCCAGAAGGATTGTAAAGCACTCGTAATCGGTATGGGCGCCAATTCCGGGTGCATCCTGCACGTCGGCATCATACGGATAGTGAATCATGCGGAGTTTGGAGGGCGGGAAGTTGGCAACAGTATCAAAATACTTTTCGTCCAGCCCCAGAGCCAGTGCAAACCCACGAAAAAGGGTGCGTCCCAGATCGAACACTGCACGGTAATAGGCTTCCGCTTCAGCCCGAAAACCGGGAATATCCGGCCAGTTGTTTGGCCCCAGCAAAGGCGTGCCCGCTTGCACCAGAGGATGATTGGCTGGCACTTCGTAGCCGATATCAAAGGCTTCCTTATGGTCGGGGCGACCGGCGGAATATACTTCTTCCCCTTCAGGGACAAAGCCTTTGTGGGTGGCGGATGTGCCGATGTAATACTCCATTTTCCTGTCAAAAGGCTGGGCAAAAAAACCCCGCGCAGCCTTACGGACACCTTCGATCAGGTCCGCCCCGACCTGATGACCGGAAATATAAAGGAAGCCGACATTGCGTGCAGCCTCTCCCAGTTTTTCAGCAACAGCCTGACGCTGTACAATGTTGTCGCTGTACAGATCACTGATATCAATGACCGGAATGCGGGTGAAGGTGTCAGTGGTTTTGGAAACAGACATCAACCCAGTTCCTTATTTGCTGTCCGTGTTTGACAGCACATGTTGAAAGTGCTCGCGCTCGGTCTGGCCTGTCCAGATATTGAGCGACCATAGGTCGGCTACCGGCATGTTGGTAAATGGCAGGGTGTGCAGGTAACCATCTGGTCCACATTCAGGCGTCATGGTGGTGGTGGTGTATCCACGCGCATGCTGGCTTAACCAGATCTGCTGCCAGATGTTCTGGTGAAAGTGCAGTGCTGGTGCATATTCCGGTGCGCCGGGGTGAGGGGCCTGTGGCCCCTGATCATAACCAACGCGTGCCTGAATATGGTGCACACGCTCCACAAAAGTGGACAGGTCATCCGCCGGGTCATTCAGCAGGCGTTCACAGCAGACAACCCAGTGACTTATGTCGGCTGTAAACAGCACGTCTGGTAGCTGCGCAATAACGTCCAGTGTCACCCATGGTGTTGCCAGAATGCGGGAGCGATGTGTTTCAAAGCAGCAGAGCAGGCCGGCTGAATGGCAGATAGTCTGCGCCTGAGCCATAAACTCAACCTGCTGGCTGGCAGGCCAGCGATCATTTCCGCCAAGAATGGTGACAAACCGGGGCTCCATGAGTAGTGCCCGGTCTATCGCCTCCCGCAGGTCATTCAAGTGGTCCTGCACTGTGGCACTCTGGGCGGGAATAACGCCTCCGCCGGTCATGGCGATGGCGATATAGGGCGCTCCCGCGTCGTGTAAAATGGTGGCGCACGCGCGGGCCTGAGCCGTTGTGGATGGAATACGGGCTTCCAGCCCTTCAAAACCTGCCGCGCGGGCTTCCGCCAGTGGGTAATCCCACCGGCGGTTATCCCCCCATAAAGTCCGGAAAAGTTCAAGCTGCATTTACGCGCTCCTGATACAGGCCAGTCGTTCAGAAGTTGTAGTGCAAGTCACAACCAATCCAGCGGGGTGTCTGGATGTACTGTACGCGGTTGCCATCGTTCCCGGTAAAGGAATAGTTGCTACGGGCATTGTTCTGCAGGTTGTCTACATAAACTGCTGCATTCCACTTGCCGGTTTTGGGGCCGAATTCCATACGCAGGCCAAGGGAGCTGATTTTCCCGTTCTGTGCGTTGGGGTCACCCAGAGCGGCCCACATGTTATCCTTCCATGTAAAGCTGGCCTGCAAAGTGGTGCGGTAACGGCTGATGTCTATGCCGTAACGCGCCACAGCACTCCATGAGAAACGCGGAGAGAACGGGAGAGAAGAGTTCTTGGTAACAAGGGCGTTGCCCCCATCATCAAGCACGGTGCTTTTGGATTGCGCATCCAGATATGCAAAGGAGCCGTGCAGATCAAGATTGGGGATAACATCATGGAACGTGCCGGAAATTTCGCCCCCTCGTGTGCGTGCGCGCGGAATGGTGCCCAAAGTGAGTGAGTTCAGGCTGTTCACCGGGTCAAACACTTCAAAGAACAAAGTCTGCCGGTTATGGTATTCATAATCGAACAAAGAGCCTTCAAGCTGCACTTTATTATGGAGCAGGGAGGATTTAATGCCGATTTCGTAAGCGATCAGGTTTTCCGGTTTAACGTAGTCAAGCGCCTGAGGCAGCAGTACAGGAGCGACAAAGTAAGAACCTGCTTTGTAGCCATTGGAGATTGTACCGTAAGCATAGGTGTTTGGCACAATTTCGTAACGCAGCCCAACGCGCCCGGTAAAGCGATGGTAGCTATGGGTTGTGTTCAGGTAGCTAAGCTGGGAGCTGCTGGCAGACCCAATAGGGTAGCTTCTGGTGCCACCATTAAAGCCTCGCTCATCATAAGACAGACGACCACCGGCAAGGAAGTCGAGCTTTTTGGTAATATTGGTAACTGTATTGATATACAGCCCCGTGGAGACGTTCTGCTGGGAAAAATGATTTGTAAAGTTTGCATGCGGGTCTTTGGTAGCCCCACGATAGCTGGTGTATTCCCCATCAATCTTGTCGTAAGATTCGTAAACCCCTACGGTCAGATGAAAGATTTTTGCCAAGTTCATACGCAGGTGCATGTCATGAGACTGCGCAATGGCCGTGTCATTCCAGCGATAGTCAGCGACCTGCGTATCAACGCCGTCGTAGTTATCCAGATCGTTGCGACGGTAAAAATCGATCCCGGTCGTGGACGAAAAAGTACCAAAGTCAAATGCTTTGGTGTAATTGACGGACACGCCACCACCGTTTTCGTTCCGGTGCGGGGGCGAATTCCCCACGTTAACGGAGTTGGCGCTGGGATGAAGGCCCGCTCCCCCATCGCTGGGCTGTGAAATATCCTGCGGGGAGGTCGAGCGGCCTTTATCGCGTGTGTAGTGGATGTTAAGCAGCACGGAGGATGTATCATCCACCACAAATTTGGTCAGGTTGCGCAGTGCAAGCAGGTCCTGCGAGCCGTAGCGATCTCCGGTACTGATGTCTTTTTGCCAGCCATCGCCTTTGACATAGTTGAAGGCGAAGCGGTTGAAGATTTTATTTGTAATAGGTGTGTTAATGGCAAAGCGGCCATGGTTGGTATTGTAGCTGCTGTAACCCCACTCTGCATAACCCCCAAACTTATCGGAAGGCTTTACGGACTGGATATTGATGCTGCCACCCGTT
Organism: Acetobacter okinawensis; assembly: GCF_002153655.1. Taxonomy (GTDB): domain Bacteria; phylum Pseudomonadota; class Alphaproteobacteria; order Acetobacterales; family Acetobacteraceae; genus Acetobacter; species Acetobacter okinawensis_A. Next base: position 47,656 of record NZ_JOPJ01000015.1, on the reverse strand, counting down.
GTGCTGCGTCCCATATCAAAGCCCTGTGGGCCTTTTTCTGTGGAGACACTCTCAATATCCAGCATTTGCCCGGTGTAGAAAACCGGGAAAGGAGCAAGCAACCCATCCAGATAAATGCCAATCCCCCCCATGTTGGTACCGACATAGTCATCCAGCCCGACGCCGCGGATTGAAAAAATGGGAGCTGAACCGGACACAGCATTGGAAGCGGTTACACCGGGGGTGAAGGAAGCAATATCCTTGGGGCTCTCCAGATGAAGAGCACGCAGTTCCTGCCCGCTGATGACGTTCACTGTGGCAGGCTGGGACAGGTAGCGGTGCGTGTGGGTCTGGCTGACCTCAACTTCTTCGGTGGCACCATTGCGTGGTGCGGTGTTTTTACGTCTGGAAGGGGCGGATGCATGCTTGCCGTTTGCGCTGACGTGGCTTTTTGCAACAGGCTGGCTACTGGCAACAGGTGTTGCAGCGGTTGCCAGTGTTGAGGTCGATGCCAGAAGCAGGCAGGGCAAAGCTGGCAGGCTTACATATCTTGGCACTGAAGCCAGAAGGCGGAAGGACCGACGTAAAAAATATGATTTCATGCCCGTTTTCCTGTTTCATTCCCGTTGGAACCGGCTCCTGGGGCGCAAAGATGACCGGTCTTTTCGTTTTCATTTCATAACGAAATATCCCTTACATTCGTTTGAAAATAATTAAATCATACTTTTGTTGATTGGCATGCGGGGGGCACAGACGTTCAATATCGGAGCATTTGGTTAAGAAAATTCTGGGCCCGGTCAGTTTGGGGGGTGGTGAAAAAAGTTTCAGGGGGGGTAATCTCAACTATTTTCCCCTGATCCATAAAAATAATACGGTCTGCAATACGGCGGCTAAAAGCCATTTCATGCGTTACGCAAACAGTTGTAATGCCCTGTTCTGCCAGTTCATCCATAATACTGACCACGCCAACAATAGCCTCTGGGTCCAGGGCTGCTGTAGGCTCGTCAAACAGCATGACCTGTGGCTGCATGCACAGCGCACGGGCTATGGCCACGCGTTGCTGTTGCCCGCCTGAAAGCTGAATAGGATATTTGTCTGCCTGGTCAGGAATACCCACCTGCTCCAGATAGCGGCGCGCAAGAGCCGTTGCTTCGGCCCGGCTCATATGCTTGACCCGCATGGGGGCAAGAATACAGTTTTCCAGCACACTTAGGTGCGGGAACAGGTTGTAGTTCTGAAAGACCATACCCACCATACAGCGGAGCTGGATAGGGTCGGTTTTCTCATTGATCAACTTGCCATTGATGTTCAACGTGCCAATGTCGTGTGGCTCAATACGGTTGAGGGTCCGGATCAGGGTTGATTTTCCTGACCCGGATGGCCCAAGCACCACAATTTTTTCACCACGACTGACATCAAAATCCACACGGTCGAGAGCGACGAACTCACCAAACAGTTTGCTCATACCCCGCACGGAAATCATGGGGAGGTCTGTTGCTTCATGCTGCATTGGAAACAACCTTTTTACGGTCAGACCAGGCAAAACGGCGTTCCACCCGTTTTTGCAGGAAAAGGAAGAAAAATACCATGACCAGATAATAAACCAGGGCCGCAGCATAATACTCAGTGAATGCAAAAGTGCGTGCAACCTGTATCTGTGTCACAGCCAGAAGTTCCTGGAGCGAGATAACAGACGCAAGGGAGGTAATTTTTAACAGATTGATAAATTCGTTAATGGTGGGGGGGAGAGCAATGCGGAAAGCCTGCGGGAAAATAACACGCCAGTAAATATCGCGCCTGCTCAACCCGAGCGCACTGGCGCCAAGCTCCTGACCTGGGTCCACAGCACTGAGTGCGGCGCGGTTGATTTCTACCTGATAGGCTGATTCATTCACGGACAATGCAAGAATGGTGGCCAAAAACGGCGTAAACCACTGCTCCCGGAAAATGGGGAAAAACTGCGGCACAGCGTTCCATATAAAAAGGAGCTGAAGCAGGGTTGGTGCCGCACGAAAAAGGGAGACATAGCCTTCCAGCGCAATTTTAAGCACAGATTTCTGCGGGCTGTTCAGTACAATGGCAATCGGCACCGAGATGGTGATGGCGATGATATGTGAAATCAGGGCCACGCTCAGTGTGATAAGCGCACCGTGCAGAAAAGCGGTGGAGGTAAGAGCGGAAAAAAAGGCATTCCAGTCAAACATGGAACTGGAAGTAGCGTTTGCCGCGCCATTTTTTGTGGACTGGTCTGTCACGGACCATTTGGAGCGCAGTGCTGGTAGCGTGCCATCCGTTTCCAACGCACTGATCGCGGACTGAAGCTGCGTCTGGTCCGCGGCATTTGGCCGCAGGTAGATGGCAAAATGGTGGTAATCAGGAATATCCGGGGTGATCAGGACATGAAGCTTGTCCCCCAGTTGGCGCATGCGAAAAAAGAGTTCTACGTCCTGACTGACAAAAGCAAACACACGGCCAATCAGGACCTGCTGCACCACCTGTTCTTCAGTCGGGTATTGCTGAATAATCATGGGCGGTTTGCCTGCCGCCACCAGAGTATCGTTAATAAGTCCCAGTCTGGTAATATAGCTGGTGCCGGATTCAACGGCGATACTTTTGCCCGCAAGCTCATCCATGCTGGTCAGGGAGGGGGTACCCTTACGGCCGACAACAACCAGTGCGGTATCCTGATAAGTGACCGCATCAAAGCTTTTTTCCCGCGCGGGTGTGCGGATAATACCACTCATGACCAACCCGCACCGCTGAGCGGAAAGGCTGGGAAACAGGCCGGTAAAGTCCATGGTAATAACGGACAGCCGCGCCCGCCAGCGGTTGGCCAGAGCTTGTGCTACGTCAATATCAAACCCTTCCGGGTGGCTGACATCTTGGCCTTTGACAAAGGTCATCGGGGGGAGTGTTGGGTTTGTACAAATGGTCAGCACGCCATTTTGCACAAACGAGGGAGCTTGTTCGGCCAGAGCCAGTCCGTGCAGCCCAGCAGTTGCTACGAGGATGCCAGCAAGGGCTGCAACAGAACGGAAACACCGCATGAGCGGTGAGAGGGAGAAAGAGCTGATCATCAATAGGAAGCTTCCAGAAGGGAACGGAACGTTTCGACCATCAGGCTGGTTTCGGGCGAGGTGCGTGTCAGTAGGTGACAGCAGGTAATCAGGCGCAGGTTATTGAACGCAATCCGGCGCAGCAGCCCTTGGGCCACAAGGGGCGCTGCAAAAACTTCGGGCAGAAACCCAATGTAACTGCCAGACAGAATAAGCAGCGCGCGGGCGTCCAGTTTGTCGGCTTTGGCGCGGTAGGTAAAATGGTGGCGTATGCTCTCCCACATATCGGATGTCGCGACTTCTCCAACACTCACCATGCTCTGGCTGGCCAGAACGTCCAGAGTGATGTCTTCTTCCGGCACATGGAAGAGGGGATGCCGCGCACCGCAGAAGAGATAGGAGGCTTCGGCCACAAGGGGGCGACAGCCCTGCGGCGCCCGCCCCTGTGCGTAAAGCGCAATACCCGCCGTAGCCTGACCATTCATCACAGCTACCTCCACCTCCTTGGTTGAGGCGGAATGCAGGTGCATGAACACGCCCGGATGGCTTTGCGTAAAGGTGTGAATGGCTTTGACCAACGCCGTTTCACCATGGGTTTGAATATTGTCGGGCACATACAGGGTAAATGTGCCGCTCAGCACGCCACTCGCCTGATTGATCTGCTGGCGGAAGTGTTCAAGATTGATAAAAAGCGAGCGGGTTGCTTCCAGCACCTCCCGCCCTTCATCAGTCAGGGCGAAGCCACTACGTCCGCGCAGGCAGAGCGTCAGGCCAAGGCGGGTTTCCAGTGCCGAGATATCGAGACTGATGGAGGATTTGCTTTTGCCCAGCGTAATTTCCGCAGCACTGAAGCCCCCCTGTTCGGCCACTGTATGAAAGACGCGGAGCAGCCGGAGGTCAATCTCTGAAACATGCCCCTGAAAACCACGTACTCTTTTTCTTGGGCGAGGTGTTTTATGGCTGCTTCCCGTCATGGTCTGAATGCTCCTGCAGAGTGGGGCGTCAAGGAGGGCGGGTTGCCCAACCTCCTGTTTTTACGGGCAAACCGTTATTGTTCTTTTATCAAAATAATTATGGCGTGGAAAATATATGATGTGAAGGGCGAACCGCTCGGCACATATAAACATGGCAGTGCATAAAAGGGGCAGAATGACGGTTTTCTGCGTTATTTTCCCATAATTGCGAAAAAACTAAAGTAAACTCATGTCTGTTCGTATTGGGGCCGTAATAAGCCTCGGATAGCTTGCAGGAGCAACTTAGATACCTTGAGGATTTTCAAGACATGGCAGCGAACAGATGGTTTATTGATAGTGAAACCGGTGTGCTGACAGATGTCCTTCTTTGCCCGCCAGATTATTACGAATGGATACCAAGCAATGACATCGCTATCCAGACAATGGCGCATGGTGGCAGCATAGACAGGACAACCCTGCACAGCCAGTTTGACGAACTGGTATCAACCTTGAAGGGGGCTGATGTTTCCTGCCATTTTCTTACGCCGCACAAGGATATGCCTTATGAGGTTTATACCCGTGACAGCTCACAGACAACGCCTTTTGGCACGGTTGTGACCAGCCTGTCGCGCGCGGAGCGGGTGGGGGAAGAAAAGGAAATCCGCACTTTTTACGCTCCGGATGAAATCTGGCGCACCTGCACCGCAGGGCGTATAGAAGGGGGGGATATTCATATTATCCGCCCCGGCCTGCTGGCTGTTGGGGTGAGCGGGGGACGCACGGATACAAAAGGCGCGGCCGAGTTTATCAGTTGGTTTGAAGAGGCCGGCTGGACCTGCCGGATGATCCATTTTCCTGAGCATTTTTTGCATCTGGATGTTATTTTTTGCATGGTGGCAGAAAATCTGGCCATTGCTGCGGTGGACGTGCTGGATGAGGCTGATCTGGAGTGGTTCCGGGAGCAGGGTATTCGCATTCTGCCCGTAACCTACCGCGAAGCCATGCGTGACATGGGCTGTAACGTGCTGGCGCTGGGGCGGGACCGTGTGGTCAGTCCGCGCCATTCCACACGGATTAACGCGATGCTACGGGCTGAAGGGCTCAATGTGCTTGACCCCGAGCTTAACCAGTTCTCCCGCGGTGGCGGTAGTATTCATTGCATGACCATGCCTCTGCGTCGTCAATCTTTGCAGACTGCGTAAGAGGGAACGTATAAGGAGCAAGGTGGATGCCAGCACGTATTGTTATCAGCGCGGACGGTAGAAAAGCGTTTGAAAGTTGGCGTCTGGCCTTTGCTTCAGTCGCTCCACAGCTCAGTGTATGCTCATGGTATGATCCGGCTTATACCGTCGGGGAGGATGATTATGCACTGGTCTGGAGCCCGCGACCAGACCACATGGAGCGCCTTGCACGCATGAAGGGCATTGTGTGCACGGGGGCTGGCGTGGACCACCTTCTGGCACATGCAGACTTCCCGCGCGCTGTACCGCTGGTACGGATGGGAGGAGAGCAGACAGCCCGCCTTATGGCGGATTATGTGCTGTGGGCGGTCATTAGTCTGTTGCGGGATGCGCGAACATGGGCACTGCAACAACAGCAGGGCCAATGGCGCAACAATGTGTGCAGTCGCACCTCCAATACAACCCGGGTAGGCATTATGGGGCTTGGGCATCTTGGAGCATATGTCGCTCAGGCTCTGGCCCATGTCGGGTTTTGCGTATCCGGCTGGAAAAGAACGCCCGCTGAGCTGGACGGCATAACGGTTTGGAGCGGCGTTGACGCACTGCCTGATTTTTTGGGTGAGTTGGACGTGCTGGTTAATCTGCTGCCAGCAACCCCCGCAACAGACGGGCTGATCAACCATGTTCTGTTCAGCCACCTGCCAAAAGGCGCTGGTTTTGTAAACGTCGGACGTGGACGCCACGTGGTGCAGAATGATCTGCTGAGTGCATTGGATGATGGTACATTATGTGGTGCGGTGCTGGATGTGGTGAGCCCTGAACCTCTGCCAGAAGACAGCGCACTATGGCACCACCCCAGGCTGACCATAACGCCGCATGTAGCCTCTGAAGCATCGCGTGAGGTACAGGCACGCTATGTGGCCGATGTCGTGGCCTGTCTGGTCCGGGGCGAAAAGCCTGCTTTGCTGTGTGATGTAACACGTGGCTACTGAAGATATAACAGTTCGAACAGGGAATGGACAGGATATGAGCCAGTACGCCAACCTGACAGTTAATGGACAGGACCTGTGGCAGGATCTTGTGACAACCGCAGCTTTTGGTGGCACAGAAAAAGGGGGTATCTGCCGCCTTGCCCTGACACATGAAGATCGGCAGGTCCGTGCCTGGTTTGAGCAGACATGCAAGGCATTGGGCTGCACAGTCACTTATGATTCCATGGGTAATCAGTTTGCCCGCCGCGCTGGCACGCGCAATGACCTCCCCCCCATTATGATGGGAAGCCACCTGGACACACAGGTAACTGGTGGCCGTTTTGATGGTATTTTGGGCGTTTTGGGTGGTATTGCTGTTCTTCGGGCGTTGCACGCAGCCGACATAAGCACGGATCATCCGCTTGAAGTCGTAAACTGGACAAACGAGGAAGGTGCTCGGTTTGCTCCACCCATGCTGGCGTCAGGTGTTTTTGGTGGCGCTTTTACGGAAGAGTTCGCCGGTAGCCGGGCCGATACGAACGGCGTAACCTTGCGGCATGAGCTTGAACAAGGTGGTTTTGTCGGTCAGGAGCAATGTGGCCAGCACCCGGCAAGTGCGTATTTTGAACTGCATATTGAGCAAGGCCCAGTGCTGGAAGCCGAAGAACGCACCATAGGCATTGTAACCGGTGTGCAGGGAATGCGCTGGTACGAGGTTATTGTGCGTGGGCGTTCAGCCCATGCGGGTACAACCCCCATGCCCATGCGCAAGGATGCATTGCTGGCTGCGGCCCGTATGATTGAACAGGTGAATGCCGTCGCACTTGCCCATGCGCCGGAAGGACTCAGCACAATTGGCATTATTACGGCCCTTCCAGCCAGTAGTAATGTTGTGCCAAGAGAAGTGCGTTTTACCGTGGACCTACGCAATCCGTCTGAATCGATTTTGCAGGTTATGGAAGAAGATTTTTTACAGCGTATGCAAAACTGTGCTGAAGCCAATGATGTACAGGTAGACATTGTACCAACATGGAATTCTCCCGCCGTACATTTTGATCCAAGATGTATCGATAGTGTTAAAACAAGTGCGGAAGATTTCGGTTATACCATGCGCGAGATTGTCTCTGGCGCCGGACATGACGCCGTGTATGTCTCCCGGGTAGTGCCAACCGCTATGATCTTTGTGCCATGTCTGCATGGCATTAGCCATAATGAGGCAGAAAGTGCGACGCCAGAAGATGTAACAGCAGGTAGCAATGTTCTTTTGCATGCAGTGCTAAAGGCCGATAAAATATTCTAGAACGCCCTTAAGCCAGAAATTACTGGCGTTCTCAGCAATGTTTTTCTAATGCCGAGCAATTGGTAAGCACCCAAAAAGGGGAGAATAGTCTCCCTTTTTGGGTGTGTTTTTTTTATTTAAGTAATGGGCCAATGCTCTCCATGGCTTTGCAGAAAACCTGCACATCATGAGCCGAACCAACAGTAATTCTGGAACATGTCGGCCATATAGCCCAACTGCGCCCAATAATAACATTGTTTTGCGCAAGCTTTGCAACAATTGGCTCTGGTGCCTTACGCCAGTCAGCCATAAGCATGTTGGCATCACTGGGAATGGTATTAACACCATAATGACTTAAACATGCCTGCATCACCTTGCGGTTCTGCTTTGTTTCAAAACGACGTTTTTCAATTTCTGCCCTGTCCTTCAAACTATCGGTGCCGATAGCAACTGCCGGAACGGACAGCATGGTTGTCTGGTAAATGCCATCATAACGCATCATTCTGTCATGCAGATTGGGGTGAGCAATACTGAACCCTAGACGAAGCCCCGCCATGGCAAATAATTTGGAAAATGTGCGCAAAACAATCAGATTGCGGCACGAACCAAGCAGAGAAACCGCAGACGGAGCATTGCTGAAATGTAAATACGCCTCATCCACCACCAGAACGGCATTGGGGGGTATATGGCGCGATAGCCAAGCAATATCTTCAAGCGGAGTAACTGTGCCGGTCGGATTGTTGGGACTACATATGTAATACATTCCCGCATGTGGGTTAGCCTTTAACATAGCCCTTACGTCTGCTTTATAACCATTATCCGGTCGCAACGGAACTTTGGTTAAGGGAATTTTCAGCCATTCCGCAACTCCCCAAACAGTTTCATAAGTGGGGTCGCAGGTCACGAGCCCCTGTGTTGGTGAGCAAAAAGAAATGACTGTTCTGCATAACGGGTCGCTGGAGCCGGGCCAGGGTGTTATCAATTCCGGTGCAATATGGTCATAGGCCGCCGCGGTTTCAACCAAAGTCTGGCGTTCCTGGCCAGTCAGGTAGCGGTTGCCGTTGAGCAATGCTTTTTGCCCTGCAGGCAGAGCGGAAGGGAAGGGACCAGTCCAAAACTCGTTACTGTTGAGTAAAATGGAACCCGGCGGGTAAGTGCCACCAACAGACAGGGTATCGGCCCGGCTTTTGTGCCATGGCAAGCCAGCCATAACGGTGCCGACACCCAGCATAAGAGAAATGCGACCGATCTGCCGACGGGAATAACCACGCTCGGTAAGCTCTTGCTGTGCCTGTGCGGGCAGGGGGGCAACCATGGCATATCTCCTTTTAAACATCGTTGCAGACAGGATGTTGCTATGACCAAGATAGAAGGATCACAAAGGAGGGTGGAATATGTGAAAGAGAAAGTTTACTTTTGTTATAGCATTGCGTGCGATGGATATTTTTGGGGCATATGAAAATATAAATATTCCAATATCGAAAATATTATAAAGAAATTTTTAAAGTGATGACATTTATTGGGGCGGCATAGTGAACAAACGAGGCTTTGGTTTTTGTGCCTTGACTGCGAGAGTGTCGAGTTCTGATAGAAAGCGGGACCGATCAGCTTTTCCAAACCCGCTGCCGCCGGGTGTCATCATGCCAGCAGAACGCAGGTCGGTCATCAGGTTTCGCATGGCCAGCGCCATGCCTATTGTGCTTTCGTCCAGCAACCTTCCTTTTGGTTCCAGAACATACGCTGCTTTTTCAACACAACGGGCCGCCAATGGAATATCTGAGGTAATGACAATGTCTCTTTCCAATGCGTGTTCCGCAATCCAGTCATCGGCAACATCTGGCCCATGTTCTACAACAATACGTTCAACAAGAGGGCTGTCGGGCACGGCAATCATGCGGTTGGAGACGACAAAAACCTTCAGTTTATAGCGTGCTGCAACACGGTATACTTCGTCTTTTACAGGGCAGGCGTCGGAATCGATAAATATACGGATCATATACCCAATCTGCCGCAGGCGCGTTTCTAGCGCAAACACGAAAAGACTTTAACATGGTTGGGAGCAAAGGCTTTTTGCGCTCCATGCCCCATGGGGGCCGCATCACAGCACTTTATGCGTTTGTGATTGTCATGCAGCCTTTCCCTATACCAACGAGGATGCAAAAAATATCGTTATTCATGCAAGCCTGGGGCTTCACGCCCTGTGCGGGCAACGTATTCTGTGTAGCCACCATCGTAGCGCAGGAGCCCTTGTGGAGTGAGTTCTAAAACACGGTTGGACAACGCTGCCAGAAAGTGCCGATCATGCGAGACAAACAGCATTGTGCCATCATAATCGGCTAGAGCCGCTATCAGCATCTCTTTTGTTGCAATGTCCAGATGGTTGGTAGGTTCATCCAGCACCAAAAAATTGGGCGGGTCAAAGAGCATCATCGCCATGACAAGTCGGGCTTTTTCCCCGCCAGACAGGACCCGGCAGCTTTTATCCACATCATCGCCTGAAAAACCAAACCCGCCGGCCAGTGTGCGCAATGCGCCTTGAGCAGCAAGGGGAAAAGTATCGCTCAATGTTTCAAAAACAGTGCGCTCTCCATCCAGCAGGTCCATGGCATGCTGGGCGAAGTACCCCATTTTAACGCTGCCACCCAGTGTTACAGTTCCGGCGTCGGGTTCTGTTGTGCCCGTAACCAGCTTGAGAAGGGTGGATTTGCCAGCCCCGTTCACCCCAAGCACGCAGCAGCGCTCCTGCCGCCGGATAAGCAGATCAAGGCCTTTATAAATAACGCGGCTCCCGTAGCTTTTGTCCACACCACGCAGATTAACCACGGAATCCCCCGACCGTGGTGCCTGCGGGAAGGTAAAGGACAGGGCCTGCCGGCGTTTGGGTGGTTCCACCCGGTCAATTTTATCCAGTTTTTTAACCCGGCTCTGCACTTGTGCAGCATGAGATGCACGCGCCTTGAAGCGTTCAATAAAAGCAACTTCCTTGGCAAGCATAGCCTGCTGCCGGTCAAACTGGGCTTGCTGGTGTTTTTCGTTCAGCGCCCGCTGCTGTTCATAAAACTCATAATCGCCCGAAAAACTGGTGAGGGTTCCGCCATCAATTTCAATCACTTTGTTGATGATACGGTTCATAAAAGCCCGGTCATGGGATGTCATGAGCAAGGCACCATCGTATCCGGCCAAAAACTGTTCAAGCCAAATCAGGCTTTCAAGGTCCAGATGGTTGCTTGGTTCGTCCAGCAGCATGACATCGGGCTTCATGAGCAGGATGCGTGCCAGTGCAACACGCATTTTCCAACCACCGGACAGGCGCCCCACATCCCCGTCCATCATTTCCTGACTAAAGCCCAGCCCGTGCAAAACCTCACGCGCGCGACCATCCAGCGCATAGCCCCCCAGTTCTTCAAAACGGGCCTGAATTTCACCAAACTGTTCCAGTATGGCGTCCAGTTCATCCATACGCTCGGGGTCGGCCATAGCGGCTTCAAGCCTGCTGAGTTCTGCCCCGACTTCCGCTACGGGGCCAGCGCCGTCCATGACTTCGGCCACGGCGCTACGCCCCGTCATTTCTCCCACATCCTGATTGAAAAAACCCACAGTTATGCCGCGGTCAGTCAGAACATGTCCTTCATCTGGTTCTTCCTGCTTTGTAATCAGGCGAAAAAGGGTGGTTTTGCCAGCGCCATTGGGGCCAACCAATCCAATTTTTTCCCCCTTCTGCAAGGCTGCTGATGCCTCGATAAAGATCACGCGGTGACCATTATATTTGCTGATATTATCAAGACGGATCATGGGACCTCGGAAAACGCAGGGAAGGGGATATGGGCGACAGACAGCCTTATCGCCTAACATCGCAGCTTCGTAAACCGCTGGTCGCATGATGGTCTGGGGGACACGTGTCAGCATTGCTGATAACGATGCCGGGCTGGGGAGATATGCCCCATACCCGGCGCCACCGTCTCAAACCCTGCTTTGAGCAGGGATGGGCTTTAAATAATGGAGGGGGTTCAGCCCGCAGTATGGTTGAGTGTGACCGTGGCTTCGCTGGTCAGTACCCGAAAAACAAAGCTCTCCTGCAAATACAGCTCAACAGTCTCGGCTGTATGGCCCAGATAACCGATTGAAAGGTCCTGACCAATATCAAGGGTAAAGTCTCCCCCGCGCATGGAGACGACAAATGCGCCTTCCAGAGCAGGTGCCCAGATAATTTTGCCGTCAATCATGCTCTCAATGTGCTTTTTGACGGGGTAGCCATCATCATCCCCACTGCTGACGGCCAGATGGGCCTGTGCACCCAGCACAACAGAATAAGGACCATTAACACCGGCAAGACGCAGGGTGTTCAGGGCTTCGGCAATGGCATGGGGGTAATCCTTCGCCATGGCCGGGAGTTTGAGATGGGGGTTGGAAGTGCCTTTCCGCATACCGCAGATACCTGCTGCCTCAAAGCCATTGAAAATGGCATGGTCCTCGGCAAAGGCAATTTTCTGGGCGGCGTCTTTGACTGTCTGCCAGTCTGAATCAAGTGCCCCGCGTTCCACCGCATCAATCTCATCACGCGAGAGCGTGAAGGGGACGCGCAGTTCGACCAGAGGCAGCACTTCACGCTGCGTTGCTAACACACCGTTATCCGGCGCATCGATTTTTTTGCCTCGTCCGGTACCAACACCGGCAAATGCCGTGCCCTTGGGTTCAGGGGTATCCACCACGCGACGGCCTGCAAGGTGGCGGCGGATGGTGCGACCTGCCTCTTCCTCAATCTGAGCCCACGCTTCGGCGGAAATGGGAGCGAGATGTTTGTGCAGATTGTTCATATCAGGCGTCCTTCTCTTTTAGTGATCCAATACCAAGGGAACCGTCTTGAGTGTTGCGGGCGGGCCGGGCCTGCTCTCCCGTAAGGGGGGCAGGCTGTGGCGCTACAATGACCATATCCGGTGCTGCGTCCAAAAACTCACTTGTCGGCGTAAAAAAGAGCGTTCCGGTCACTGCGGTGCTGACGTCAAGCAATCTGTCATAATTGCCCGGTGGCTTACCAATAAACATGTTCTGGAGCATCTGCTCCGTGCGGGCAGGGGAGCGGGCATAGCCAATAAAATATGTGCCGAACTCCCCCTTGCCCACGGTTCCAAAAGGCATGTTTTCACGCACGATCTGGAGCTGCTCGCCATTTTCTTCAATATTGGTGAGCACGTTATGGGCGTAGCTGGGTTTTTCTGCTTCTGGCAGTTCTATGTCCGAGACCTTTTTGCGGCCGATAATATGCTCCTGCACCTCTGTTGGAATGGCATCCCATTTTTTAAGGTCATGCAGGTATTTCTGGACGATCACATAACTCCCGCCTGCAAAGGCCGGGTCTTCATCCCCAACGATAGTTGCCTGCGTGGCAACTGCGCCAGAAGGGTTTTCCGTGCCATCGACAAAGCCAAGGAGGTCCCGGGCATCAAAATATTTGAACCCATGTACCTCATCCACCACGCTGGCTACCCCCTCCAGCCGGGCAACAAGCGCTGTTGCAAGCTCAAAGCAAAGGTCCATCTGGGTCGCGCGGATATGGAAAAGCAGATCACCAGCGGTAGATGGCGCATGGTGCACACCCGTAATCTCACGGAAAGGGTGCAACTCCTTGGGGCGCGGTGTGCCGAAAAGCTGGTCCCATGCCTGTGACCCAATGCCTGTGACGCAACTGAGTCGGCCATCTGGAATCCGAAAGCCAATGCCACGGACAAGGGAGGAGATATCCCCCAGCAGGTCCAGAACCTGAGGCGAGGCCGGGGTCTCGGTATTCAGGGTCAGAACAAGGAAAACTGCGGCCTGTGTCAATCTTGGATCAACAAGTTGGGGTGTGGACGACAAACTGAAGCTCCTGACAAAATCACACGTGACAGCAACAGGAACTAACATAGGCTTCTGCTCAAGCATGGCAAGGGCAGGGTGCATGTGGCGCGTGCGTACGTATCATGACCTGCTTGAAGGCTGCGCCCAGCCAAGACTCGTAATGCGGATCATTCTCAAAAAAATTTTCCTGAGTCGGGCTAGGCAAACCTTGAACTTTGGAGGACCGCCCCATGTGCGCACTGCATTTTGGACGTGCGCAGCACTATATATGGTGGTATGAATTTTAAATACACACAAAATGAACGATTTTCAGCGGCGGGCATACGGTATGCGCCAAAGGATGGAGCTAGAGCATGAACGGGCATTTTTCACTCACGGAGCCTCGTGCGACACAAGCCGTCCAGGCCCGTTTTCCGTTTGAAGGGGCCTATGGTGCACAATCAGGCATTGCCCGCCAGCTTGATCCGGGCATGGGGGAGGCAGTGGGGCGGCGCACCGTCTTCCGCCCATCGGACAACGAGGATTTTGGCGCAGTGGCCGACCGGGTTGCCCAAGGCAACACCGGGCTCCTGGCGGGAGTGGATAAGCGGGAGGTTATGCAGCTGCGTAACGCCATAGCCTCGGGAGCGCTGCTGACTTCTGGCCGCCACCTCCAGCATGGAGATTCAGAGCAGTCCACACGGAACATGGAAGTGTTCACCAACTGTGCGACTGCCATCTGCTCCTTTGCCAAGTTCTATTTGCTGCTAAACGGCTCGGGTGTTGGCAGGGCTTATGATGATGAGCTGTGCATTGTGGACTGGGCGCAGGCGCCGGAACTGCATTTTGTGCTGGATATGCAACACCCCGACTATCCACGTGACCGCGCAGCCCTGCTACGTTTTGGGCTGGAAATGCAGATACTACCGTGGGGGACAGTGCCAGATGCGTTCGACGCCGGGATGGAGGCACAGGTCACCCAGTTTCTGGAACAGTCCGTTCAGCCTGTGGTGCCGGACGTACCTAACAGGGTCGTGCATGTTATAGAAGATAGCCGGGAAGGCTGGGCCAAGGCGGTAGAGGTGATGGAAGCCATGGCATTCGCCCAAAATCGGGACTGCCATCTTGTGCTGGACTTTAGCCATATTCGCTGCGCGGGTAGCCCTATTGCTGGCATGCAGGGGCGACCGGCGGCAGGTCCGGTGTCTCTGCTGCGTGGGCTGCTGAATGTTTACCGCAATGTGATTGAGCCTGCACGCAAGAACGGCATGCCCCGTTGGGAGCAGGCACTGCGGGTAGATCACTATTTGTCTGTTGAGGTACAGGTGGGGGGTGCACGCCGTGCGGCGCGTATGGCCACCAAATCCTGGCGTGATGCAGATGTGCTGCATTTTATTCGTGCAAAGGAGGAAGGCGGGTTATGGACCGCCAACCACTCGGTCATGGTCGATCAGGAGTTCTGGGGGTATGTCAACGCCCCCATACCTGCCAACCCCTTGGCTGAGCATGCACGGGCTGTTTTTGCCGAAGCGACCCGCTGCGCCTGGATTAATGGTGAGCCGGGCTTCATTAACGGTGACAGGCTGGAAGACAGCCGTACAGGAAGTGCGCGGGACAAGCCGGTCTATACGGATGGTCGGGATTTTTGTTCCACACGCTACCATGCAACGCAGGCAGCAACCCTGCTTGCAAAGCTGGCGGAGTGTGCTGCACAGGCTCATTTTCCCGTCACCACTAACCCGTGTGGCGAAATTACGTTGCATGTTACGGGTGGGTACTGCGTGATAGGCGACTTTGCTCCCTTGCTGGCCTGCCCAATACCATTAGACGAGGTTACACCGGGGCGCCCTGCACCAGAGCTTGCAGAGCAATGGGATGCCCGTGTCCGGGATGCTGTGCGGTTGGGCGTTCGTTTTTTGCTGCGGGCAAACAGGATGGATGCGTTGTACGGGCAGGAAGTCGCCCGAACAAACCGCATCGGCATTGGCCCGACAGGGTTGCATGAATGGGCTTGGCTACGTTTTGGGCTGGACTTCCACGATATGCTGGATGAGGAGCGTGCAGCACCGTTCTGGCAGGCGGTGCGTGCGCTTTCCGCCATCGCCAAGGCAGAAGCCAATGCCTATGCGCAAGAAACAGGCACGGCCCGACCGGTAACGGTCACCACCGTTAAACCCGCAGGCACAACTTCCAAACTGTTTGGTCTGACAGAGGGTGCACATCTACCCGCCAGACGGCAGTATTTGCGCTGGGTGCAATTTAAAGGCGTCCGGCGCGCAGATGGAGTGTGGGAGCATGGGGCTGACCCGTTGCTCCACACTTATGAAAGCAAGGGATACCCGGTTCGCTCATTGCGCAGTTTTCCCGGTATGAGTGTTGTTGGTTTTCCCACGGTTCCGCTCATCCAGCGCCTTGGTATGGGGGAGCGTGTTCTCACTGCCCCGGAAGCAACCCCGGAAGAACAGTATCGCTGGCTTGGCCTGCTGGAAAAATACTGGATTGGTGCTGAGCAGGGGAATCAGGTTTCCTACACGCTCAAAATTTATACAGATCGGCATGATCTGGAGGGCTTTCGTGCCATGGTGGCGCAAAATCAGCCAAAAATACGGTGCTGTGCCGTGCTGCCAAGCCGTGCAGATTCTGATCTGGGATATGAATACTTACCGGAAGAAGAAGTCTCCCCCGGCAGGTTTGCCGCCATTACTGCCAAAATCAAGGATGACAATGTGCGCGAAGTTGTGGATTGGGCGCATCTGCAATGCGTAAGTGGTGCCTGCCCGTTATAGTGGCAGGCATCAAGCCACAACGCGTATATGCAGAGCGTACCGCTTTGGGGGCAGCATGCTCTGCATACGCAGTGTATCAGGCGGCCATCTGTGCGCGGCGAAAACGGATAATACTGCGTGACAGCTTGCCTGCGGCCCAATTAGGCATTTTGCGCCATGGGGTCACAACATCAGCATATTGGCCATCAACCGTGACTGTTCTGCGCTGTTCCGTGCCAACCCACTCCGGTGCCCACGCGGTCTGTACGGTGGTAATCCACTGATCTCCCTCCACGCGATAACGACCAATATAAGCGACCAGTGTTTTCATTAACTGGGCGCGATCGGTGTCTGTGGTTGCGGCAAGGCGGTTGCTCCCTTCAAGATTGAAAGCCACCCAACCATCGGGGGTAAAAACAACACGGCCACGCGGGGCAGGGCCCATGGCGTTAATAAAATTGCCGCTCTCTTTTTCTTCCACCTGATAGGAGACCAGTTCCCACGTGCCGATAAGGTTCTGTCTCAGAGCGTCTTCCTTTGTGCAGGGCAGCTCATTGTCATTATCCATAATCCGCTGGACGGTCGCTTGCATGGGCATAGTCTCATTCCGTTGCTAGTTCGTATCGTCTGTCGGAGTTTTGACAGATCCGCAAAGGAGGTTTTGCGCTTAATGTTGTTTGTTGAAACAAACATGCCTTCCATTTCACTTCTTCGGTAGTGACAATTAAGGAAAAATAATATTACGCTAGACGCAAAAATAAGCCTGCACCAAACGCTCAGGGAGAGCCGAGCCCATGCCCTATGATGAAACAGGGGATTTACGTTTTTTCATCAGTCTGGTGGACGCCGGTAGTCTTTCAGCCGGTGCGCGCAGTCTGGGTACATCGCCCGCAGCTGCGTCACGCCGTCTTGCCCGGTTGGAAACGCGGTTAGGGAGCACACTGGTCATCCGCAATACGCGGCATTTTGGACTGAGCGAGACAGGCAGACTCTATTACGAGCGCGCTTTGACCATTGTTGCCGATATTGACCAACTGGAGGAGGAGATATCTTCCAGCACCAATGCACCACGTGGCACATTGAGCATTGGTGCACCGGTAGAACTGGGCCGCAGGCAGATTGCCCCTTTTATTGAGGCATTCAGTGCCAGGCACCCCCGCCTGATGATCAATCTGGCTCTTGCGCCTGAAGGCAACTATGATTTTAACGATTATCTGGATGTGGTGCTCAGGCTTGGTCTGCCAGAAACACCGGGGGCTGTTGTAACCCGCCTTGCCTCCACAATGCGTGTCCTGTGTGCCTCTCCGGCTTATATCGCCCGCCGCTCCATGCCGACACATCCACGCGATATTCCAAAACATGATTGTTTGTGCCTGCGGAAAAACAAAACCATGGCGCTACTGAACAAGTGGGTTATTGGGAACGAGACAGAAACCGACGTGGTTATGGTGGAACCGCGCCTGTCCACAACCAATGCCGAAATTATTCATGACTGGGCGCTTTCGGGGCAGGGTATTGCCTACAAACTGCTGTGTGACGTTTATCAGGACCTTGAGGAAGGCAAGCTGGTGCGTATTCTGCCTGATTTGCAGGGCGAAAAAATTGATCTGTACGCCGTTCTACCAACACGGCAGCACACCCGTGCCAGTGTCAAAGCGTTTCTGAGCGATTTGCGCCCCTATATCCGAACAGCAGGTTTTTTGTAAACTCTCTTGCTAAGCAGCTTTGTTTCCCAAAACACGATGCGAAACACGAAAAAGAGTCTCCCGCAACCATCGGTGTACCGGGTCCGTATCGCGTCGGGGATGCCACGCCTGAAACGCATCTATGCTGGGTAGGGGGAGCGGGAACTGAAAAGTGGCCAACCCCAGCGCCTTGACCGATATATGGTCTATAACAATACCGGGTAGTGGCAGAATAAGGTCGGAATCCTTCAGGCTTTCCACCATGCAATGGTAATTGGGAACCACCATGGCTATGCGCCGGGCAAGGCCGTACTGCGCCCGTAGCACCCAGTCAATTGGCCCCTGCGCCCGCCCCCGGCGGGACACGCTGATGTAATCGTAAAGCACCATGCTCTGGGGTGTCACTGGCGTTGCCAGTATGGGGTGGTCCTTACGAACAACGCCCTGCATATGATCCCGAAAAAGGGTTTGCCGCCTGATTTCAGGCTTCATCACATCTGTTGCACCAATATACAGGTCAACACGTCCATGCCTTAGTGGGTCGGAGGCCGGGTCATCCACTTCTGGCGCCCAGATAACCTCACATCGTGGGCATTCTTTTTTAAGGGCCTGTAAAAGCGGCAGAGCAAGAGCTGCCACGACCAGATCATTTGCGCGGATGGTAAAAGTCGGGGCCATGTTGGCCAGATTGGCGAGCGCGCGTGTTTCTATCAGGCTATCAGCGTTACGGACGAGTTCCTGCACGCGGTCAAGAATACCCAAAGCAAAAACGGACGCACTCATCCGCCTGCCTGACTGCACCAGAATAGGGTCGGCAAAAGCCACGCGCAGCTTGGCCAGATGGCGGCTCATGGCTGGTTCACTCACCTTCAGCCGTCTTGCGGCGAGCGAGACACTCTCCTCCTCAATAAGAACCTGAAGGTAGCGCAGCAGATCTAGGTCGTAGCCTCTCATCCTTACAGAAATAGACTTTATCTGGCGCAGGCACCATCGTTTATCATTCCAGAAAGTGGAATCGTTGCTTACGGTTAATGAGGGTTGTCTCTCCATCCCGGATCGTCAACATGCCGGGCATGACAAATGCCGCTCCTGCACTGGCGGCGGGTGGGCCTGTTATTCATGCTTCACCGCCGCTGCCCTCTTATATTCCTCCGTTTGGTCTGCGCACGGTTGTTGGCTGCCTTGGCATGCTTTTGGCCGTGCATGTCGCTGGGTTTAACGAGCACGTAACGGAAATCGGTCTTTCCGACATCCGTGGCGCCATGCACATAGGGCATGATGAAGGCACGTGGGTCATTGCTATTTACGAAGCGTTCAATATTGCTGCCATGGCTTTTACGCCGTGGTTCTACATGACGTTCTCGATCTACCGTTTTTCCATTTTCATGACAGCAGTTCTGGCGCTGCTCTCCATTCCAGCACCCTTTATGCCTGATGTTGTTTCGTTGTGTATCTTACGGGCATTTCAGGGACTTGCCGGAGGGTGCCTGCCGCCGGTGCTCATGACCGTCATGCTCAAATACCTACCTCCACAGATCCGTGTGTTCGGTATTGGTGGTTATGCCATGAGTGCGACCTTTGGCCCCAATCTGGGCCTGCCGCTGGAGGCATTCTGGTTCGAGCATGTGGGCTGGCATTGGCTGTATTGGGAAATCATACCAACCGCGGCCCTTGCAATTGGCATGATGGCCTATGGCCTGCCCCGTGATCCCATGCATTTTGAGCGGTTTGAAAAATTCAACTGGCTGGGCATTCTTGTCGGCCTGCCCGCCATCTGCTCGCTTGTTATTGTGCTGTATCAGGGGGACCGGCTGGACTGGTTCCGGTCATCCATCATTACCAATCTGACGTTCTGGGGCACTGCCGCCTTTATTGTGTTTGTTATTAACGAGGCGTTCCATCCCAGCCCGTATTTTAGAATTCAGTACTGGCGTTCGCGCAACATTCAGGCGGCGCTGCTCTCTCTGGTCGGTATTCTGGCCATCTGCTCCATCATGGGGGAAATCCCAGCGACCTATCTGGAGGCCATACGTGGCTACAGACCTATACAGGCGGCCCCTGTATCGCTCGTCGTTGCCTTGCCGCAACTGCTTATGCTGCCCCTGATCGCGTGGATATGTAACAACCGCAAGGTAGACTGCCGCCTTGTGCTGGCAGGCGGCATGGTATGCCTTGCCGCATCCGCGTGGCTTGGCACATGGCTTACGGTCGACTGGGTCCGCGATAATTTTTACCTGCTTCAGATATTGCAGGTCTTTGGCCAGCCCATGACGGTTATTCCAACCCTCATGCTCGCAACCATGGCCATGGGCCCGGCCGATGGGCCCTTTATTTCTGGCATGGTCAACATGCTCAAGGGGCTGGCCAATGCTGTGGCATTTGCCCTGTTTTCCGCCGCCACCCGCAGGCGGGAGCAATACCACTCCACCATGCTGCTGGACCAGCATGGTACACATCAACTGGCGCTGGAGGGGATGGGCAACCCCATTACACAGCAGCTTGGCGGCACCTCCCCCGATGGTGCGCATGTCGCATGGAACGGGTTGCAGGTTTTTCATACCTTTGTGCATGAGCAATCGCTCGTTCTGGCGCTGACTGACATCTACTACGTGCTGATCTGGGTCTGCCTTGGCTATGCAGCCATGAATCTTGTGCTGCCACACCGTGTGTATCCGCCCCGCGCGCCGTCCCCCAACATTCCTGCCCGTTAACCCGGAACAACAAGACCATGATTTACAAAAAACCGCTGCTTTATGCTGGATGCGCTGCATGTGCGCTTGCCCTTGTCGCATGGGGCGGGGCGCGTCTGGTTAATGGAGATGGTGTTCACCAGTACACCAATGATGCTTATATCACGGCCGATTTTACTACCGTTGCTCCCAAGGTAGCTGGTCGCATAGACCGCGTGAGCGCACAGGATAATGAGCGCGTACATGCAGGTGAGGAACTGGCACATATCGAAGATGATGATTACAGGGCCGCTCTGGACGTTGCCAGAGGCAACATGCTGGCAGCTCAGGGAGATGTCGCCAACCTGAGTGCTGAACTCGCACGCCAGGATGCCCTTATTACGCAAGCCCGTGCGGCGGTAATGGCGGATCAGGCCGAATTGCTGTTCGCACGGCAGAATAGCACCCGTTACCGTAATCTCTCCTCTGGTGGTGCAGGCACCATTGAGCAGAAGCAGTCGTCCGAGGCGCATGAAAAAGAGGCGCAGGCCGCTATTGCCCGCGATCAGGCTGGCGTGGAGGCTGCCATCAGGCAGGTTGCGGTTATTCAGGCCCGGCTGGAGCGGGCGCGTGGAGCCTTGCTGCATGCACAGGGGGACGCCAGACAGGCAGAACTTAACCTTTCCTACTGCTCCATTCCAGCACCAGTAGATGGTGTTGTCGGAGAGCGCGGTGTGCGCGTTGGGGCATATGTTCACCCCGGCACGGGGATTCTGGCCGTCGTGCCCACACAGGCTGCCTACGTGCTGGCCAATTTTCAGGAAACACAACTCACTCATGTGCAGGCGGGCCAGCGTGCGACTGTATGGGTGGATACATTCCCCAACCATCCGCTTGCGGCACATGTGGACTCACTGGCTCCTGCTACAGGTGTCGCTTTTGCGCCCATTCAGCCCGACAACGCCACGGGCAATTTTACCAAAGTGGTGCAGCGTATTCCGGTCAAGCTGGTGTTTGATCCGGGCCAGCCCCTGGCTGGCAGGGTGAGGGTCGGCATGTCCGTGGAAGCAGAACTTGACACAGCCTCCCAACCGGAAGGAGCGCATGCTCATGATGCACGCTATCTCTGGCAGTAATGGAATGAGGCAGTTTTTCCTCGCAGGCCTTGGGTTGTCTGTTCTGGCTGGTTGCACTGTGGGGCCGGACTATCACCCGCCACAGGTCAAGGCTCCCGCGACATGGCGCGCCATTCAGCCGCCCGCCCAAAGCCGTGTTAGTACCGCCTCAACCGATCCTGCATGGTGGACCCTGTTCCATGATCCGCTCCTGACCCATCTGGAGCAGGAGGTTGCAGGGTCTAACCTGGACCTGCAAGCAGCAAGCCTGCGGTTGATGCAAAGCCGGGCTGAGCGACGCATTGCCAGTGCTGCGCAACTTCCACACATGGAGGCCAATGCGTCTTATGCGCGTGAGCGTGCAAGTAGCAACGGCATTCTGGGGCTCATGGGCAATATGGAGCAGGCTGGAGCGGGGCGTATTGCCAGCGGCACTCAGGGGTTCGGCCCGGCCGCACTACCCGGCAGTGTGGGGAACCCCTCCTTCAATCTGCCGCAGTATGGAATGAACGCCTCGTGGGAGGTGGACCTATGGGGCCATGTGCGTCGGCAGGTCGAGGCGGCAACAGCCGCCGTGCGTGCAACGGAAGACATGCAGCGTGACATTCTTGTCTCCCTCATGGCCGAAACGGCGCAGACCTATATAGACCTGCGCGCAACACAGGCGCAGATTGGCATACTGGACCACAACATAGCCATTGCCCGCCACAGTGTGCAGTTGACGGCAATGCGTCTGGAGCAGGGTGCGGCGACCCGTCTAGATGTTGCGGAAGCAACGGGGCAGTTACACCTGTTTGAATCCCGCTCCGCTCCCCTGCATGCACAGGCCACACATTTGCTGAACAGCCTGAGCTTTCTGGTCGCGCGGGCCCCCGGCGCTTTGGACGCGGAGTTGGGGCAACCGCAGGCTCTGCCACCCATACCTGCATTTGTACCTGTGGGCCTGCCATCAGACCTGGCGCAGCGGCGACCTGATATTCGTATGGCTGCAGATAGGCTACATGCCGCCACAGCCAGCATAGGTGTTGCTGTGGCTGACTTTTTCCCGCGTGTTACATTGTCTGGTAGTCTGGATGTACAGGCGCTGCAGTTCAGTGGTCTTGGGTCATGGGCATCCCGCCAGTATGGATTTGGCCCTACGGCAACCTTGCCCATTTTTGAAGGCGGCCGCCTGACAGGGCAGCTTCACCTACGCAAGGCCCAGCAACAGGAGGCATCTGTTCTATTCCAGCGCACGGTGCTCAAAGCCTGGCAGGAAATAGATGATGCAATGGCCGACTTTGCGGCTGCGCAAAATAGGCGAGATGCTCTGGCTCTGGCAGTGCAGGAGAACGAGACAGCTCTCACTGTCGCCAAAGCACAGTATGTGCAAGGCGCATCGGATTTTTTGAATGTGCTGACCGTGCAGAATGCCCTGCTTGCCTCGCAAAGCGCTTTGGTCGAGGCTACGGCCAATGTGGCTGGGTCCATTACGCACCTGTACCGCGCCATTGGTGGGGGGTGGGAAACGCTCTACCCTGAAGCCGAAGGAAAAAAGACGCATGCCTGAGAACACCCACACACTAAAAATCCGGCGGGCGGATAGTCTGGGGCACGCTCATTCGGATACATTGATACTGCGCTGCCATTTTGCCTTTGCAGATTATCAAGCCTCAGAATATGGCCACGAGGGGCGGCTGCGCGCGATCAATCTGGGCTCTCTCCCCCCCAATGGGTCTTATGCGCTGGGACCACAGGCCAATGTGGATATTGTCACATGGCTACAGGCAGGGAGCGTGCAGGTCGAAGCTGAAGGTTTTGCATCCGAGACCATACATGCAGGCGGCCTGCACCTGTTAAGTGCTGGGGCAGGGGTAAACGCTGCAATGTGGCAAGCCGGGCAGAGTGGTGCTTCCTTTATCCAGTTCTGGCTGCTGGCTGATACGGAAGGAGACAGCCCGAAGCAGGAAAGCCGTGAGGAGTTTCCACAATTAGAGGATGGTGGCTTCCGTATTATTGCCTCTGGCTTCCCCGAGGATGACCCTGAGACAATGGAGGTCATAGCAGATGGAGCCCCGGTTGCCTTGAGTGGTCGCAACCGCTTGTTACATGCACAAATTCCCAAAGGGCAGGGAGCGGCCTACCAGACAACGCAGGGGCGGGACCTACATATTCTGGTTGTATCGGGGGAGGTTACACTATCCGGCACGGTTCTGTCGTGCGGCGATGGCGCCATGCTTGAACACACCAGCAGTGTAGTGGTACTGGCCACACAGGCTTCTGTGGTTCTTCTGACAGACATTGCCTCGTAACATCGTGCGATCAGCCCGTGTAGAGCAACGGACTACTCAGCTTCGGTTCGCCTTTATAATCCAGATGCCGCGGCAATGCTCTGGCACTTCCTGAGAGCACGGTTTCTTCCAAATCAAGGTCTTGGGTTAACAGACGCTCGGTTTCGTCACTGACCAGTCCTTCATGCCGCATGCGGGTCAGGGCTTTACGCTCGGTTCGGAGCAGGTGGAGGCGCAGGGCCGCCTCAAACCGCCGTCTGGCCAGAGCCGTCTCTCTATGTGTCATATCATGCGTGCTGGATGTATCCTCATCCTGCCGTTTTTCGTCCTGCGTATCTTCTAGCAACCTGAGCCGGAAGCGATATTCCGCAATCAGGGCCGCAGTCACCTCCGCACGTTGCTGCGCTGCCGTTTCATCCAGTTGTTTTGTCACAAGGGCGGATTGGCGTTCCATTTCAGCAATGGCCTCAAGGGCCAGCAGGCGGCGTACCTCATCTGCTTCCCGGTTAACCGGGTCACCCCCATCATGGCGGAGCGAGCGGCTTAAAGCAGGCAAAAGCACGGCAGCCAGCAAAAGGGAGGTAATAATGACCCCCGCAGCAAATGTAACCAGCAGGTCCCTCATGGGGAATTCCGGCATACCGTCGTGCGCAATGGGGAGGGAGAGAATACCAGCAAGCGTTACGGCGCCCCGCACGCCGCCTATGGTCATGGCGGCTGTCTCCATAAACGGGACCGGGACAGACTTATGGCCACGGGCTTTTGCAATAAGTTCGCGGCCCCCACCAAGAAGAAATATCCATACCAGACGCAGCAGAAGCAACACGCCGGTAAGCAGCACAATAGTACTAACCAAGGACCATGTGCTGTCTCCCGCCTTGTTGGCCATGTAAATTCCCTGCTTGGCAATATCAGGCAGTTGTAAGCCCAGAAGCAGAAAAACCAGACCATTAAAAACAAAAGTAATCATTTCCCACACTGCACTGCCACGCAGGCGTGTAGCGGTTTGTGCTGCACCAAAGACGCGGCTCTGGTTCAGGCTCAACCCGGCACTGACCGCAGCGAGAATGCCCGACAGCTCCATGTGTTCTGCAAGCAGGTAGGCGGCAAACGGTAACAGAGTCATCAGAGTGATCTGTGTTGTCGGCTCATCAAAACCATGGCGGGAGAGAATGCGATTAACAAAATTAAAGCCAAAGGTGAGCACTATGCCCACAACAATGCCCCCCACAGAAACCAGCACAAACCCCAAAGACGCATTGAGAACAGAAAACGTACCAGTTACGGCAGCGGCAACTGCAAACTTAAAACAGACAAGCCCTGATGCATCATTCAGCAAGGCTTCACCGTGCAGGATATGCAAAAAACGTCGAGGGACATTGTCTGCGTCTATCATGCCCCCTACAGCCACCGGGTCGGTGGGGGAGAGAATGGCAGCCAGAGCAAATGCTGCGGCAAGAGGCACAACCGGCAAAAGCCAGTGAATAAAATAACCACCGACGAGCGTACTAAAAATGACCAGCCCCACCGCCAGCAAAAGAATGGGCCAGCGCAACTCCCCAAAATCGCGCAGGGGCATCAGGTAAGCATCTGAAAAAAGGAGCGGTGGAATAAACAGCAGAAGAAAAGTTTCAGGCTCGAATTCTATGTGCAGCCCAAGGAGTGAGGCCACAACCCCGCAGGTAATAAGCAGAAGCGGCAGGGGAACCCGCAGCAACCGTGCCACTGGCCCCGATACGGCAGTAACAAGTAGCAGCAGAAGAACGACTGAAGTTATATGCATTATTTGGCTCGGCCTGCTTGATCTTGTTTTGATTATGATCTTCTTTCCAAAAAATATGTTTGTCCATATAATTCGGCTCATCAAAACCAGTTTTAATGGGACAAGTATCAATTTTTTGTTGGTATTTTATGAACTGAAATAGTTTCAGCCCTGTCAGAAATTTGATTATTTATGTGACAATAGCTGTAAGCCAGAATACTGGTCGATAAAGACAACGGGAACTCATACGCAACACGCTGCGTTCGGCCCTTATCAGTCACAACAGGAAGATGTGCCTGAGTTGGTGTATGGTAGACAGGTGCGCTATGGTTTAGGGTCTTGGACTCATGCGCAATAAGAGCCTGCGGATCCATTTTTCCCATTCTTCCGTAGCGCATGAATGTTTATTTTATAAGGACATGCACAGTGGTTATAGCTCGTACCAAGCGTTTTGTTCTCCTCTCATGCGCAATGGCTCTGCTTCCGTCTCTGGCCCATGCGGCGGACACGGCTTCTGGCGCACTAGTTGGTGCAGATGGCGCGGCCCATGGCACTGTTACGATTACCGAAGCCCCCAAAGGGGTTGTCTTACGCGTGGAGGCAAAAGGGCTGACGCCGGGCTGGCATGGCATGCATTTCCACGAGAAAGCAGCATGTGATGCCCCCAAATTTACAAGTGCAGGGCCTCATGTCCATGCCAGCACACCAGTTGTGCATGGTCTGCTTAATGCAAATGCGAACGATGCAGGCGATTTGACCAATGTGTTCGTCGGGGCAGACGGCACCGCCACGGTCGAACTGTTCTCGCCCCTCGTCTCCCTCAAGGCAGGGAAAGGGAAGCCCGCATTGCTTGATGCAGATGGCTCCTCGCTGGTGATCCATGCCCACCCTGACGATTATCAGAGCCAGCCTATTGGTGGGGCAGGGGACCGGGTAGCCTGCGCGGTCATTAAATAATAACAGCACATACCTGCAAGCCTGAGTTCCAGTGCGTCCGGCCCCCTGATAAGGCTTAGGCCTGGCCCACTGGAACCAAGAAAAATCCACGCTCCCTTCATATATCCGAAGGAAGCCGGTTGTCTCATGTCAGGCTGTGCGGCATGAGAAGGCTTACAAACGCGTATCTTCAGTTTTGCAGGTAGTCATAATGTCAGAATACACTCCTATCGGCCTTGGTCATGAGGCCACAACCACAACGGCATTGACCCACTCGGGCAACTTCCATGTTGACGAAACACTGGGTTACGTTGTGCTGCATTATGCGCTTGCCCCAATGGGGGATCTGCGTGCGCGTATTCTGAACGGTACGTCCGATGACTGCCTGAAATTCTATCGCTCCCGCAACCCTGAGCAAATTCAGGCCGCAGATATCGTTTTTGACGTTGGTGGCATTTATGACCCCACCAAGGGGCGCTATGACCACCATATGAAAAACAAGCCCCTGCGCGAGGATGGCACACCATATAGTGCGGCAGGGCTGCTGTGGAAGGACTATGGCAAGGCCGCTGTGCGCAACCTCGTCAGAACACAGGTTGATGACGCTACGATTGCAGCAATCTGGCAGAGCATTGACAAATCACTGGTCGTGCCAATCGATCAGGACGACAACGGCGTTGCCAAAATGGGCAAGCTGTCTTTGGCCGATATTGTCTCCGCCTGTAGCCCGCCATGGGACACGGCCGAACTCCATGGGCCGGAAGAAGCCAAGCGGCGTGAAACATTGGGGTTTGCCAATGCGGCCACCGCAGTTGCATCCCATCTAGTCAACACCATTGACCGTGTCCGTGCCAGCTTAAAGGCTATGGATCGTGTTCTTTCTGCTTACGCTGCGGCGGAAGATAAGCGCATTCTGCTTATGGACACAGGCATGCCAACCGAAAAAGTTATTTTCGAGCATGACTTGCCTGTCATTTATGTCGTCTCTCCTACGGGGGGCGGGCAATGGAATGTTAAGGCGGTACCACCAGAGCGTGGGGCTTTTGGCCAACGCATTTCCTTGCCAGAAGCATGGGCTGGGCTGGATGGAGCAAATCTGGCCAAAGCGTGCGGTGTCAGCGACGCGGTCTTTGCTCATCCGGCGCGCTTTATTTGCGGCGCAGCAAGCCGGGAAGGCGCTTTGACCATGGCAAAACGTGCGCTGGAAATTGATGCAGCCTTAAAGCAGTAGGCCAGGCTCTTATAAATCTCTCTTGTCTTGGGCGTTAGATGCTGCGGAATGGAGTTCTCTCCCCCCAGCATTTAACGCCTGAGCGGTATCACGCTGACTATGTCCCGTAATCGCTACTATGCTGGGCCTGTTACCGACCATTTTAACGGGTCCCGGTTTTTTAACCCCGGCCAAGCGTCGACCGACCGCTCCTTGCGCGACATATGGCGGTGGAGGCGCTCCTCTCAGCCTGCGCAATGGCCCACGTCGGTTGCTACTCAACCCGTTATGCCGGAAAAAAACGTAGCTGGCCTGAGTATAACCATGGTTGGCCATGCAACAGTGCTCATTCAACTCGCCGGGGTGAATATTCTTACCGACCCCGTCTGGTCAGAGCGGGCCAGTCCCGTGGCATGGGCCGGACCAAAGCGGGTTACGGCTCCGGGCGTGGCTTTTGAGAATCTTCCTCCTATTGATGTGGTTCTTATCAGTCACAATCACTATGATCACCTTGACCAAGCCACACTCCAGCGTCTCCATGCGATCCATGATCCGCTCATGATTGTGCCGTTAGGGAATGATCGTATTATCAGGCGCTTTCTGCCTGACGCACGGATCATGGCAGGGGACTGGCACGACCAGATAGCGCTCAATGCGACATTCAACGTCACGTTGACACCGGCATATCATTGGTCTGCTAGGGGTGTTTTTGACAGGCGCATGGCGCTGTGGTCAGGGTTTTGGTTGGATACACCCGAACACAAACTCTGGTTTGCGGGAGATACAGCCTACGGAGATGGGGCGATCTTCCACAATCTCCATGCCCGATATGGCGCGCCCGACGTTGCCCTGATTCCCATAGGTGCCTACGAACCACGCTGGTTTATGTCCGGGCAGCACGTTAATCCACATGAAGCCGTGCGGATATATAAGGACATTCACGCAACACAAGCGCTGGGCATTCATTGGGGTACATTTCAACTGACAGATGAGGCCATTCAGGCCCCCAAAGACGCCCTTGTAGCTGCGCTCATGGCAGAAAAATGCGGTTTGGATCAGTTTCGGGCGGCTGAGCCCGGAGGTGTTTATCCATTTGCATGACAGGGGATACCGGAGCATAAATAAATAACAACAATTATAGTGGTATAAAAAAACAACGATTTCTAAAATTATATAATTGACTATCGTGGAAATATGGTGGATACAAAACCACGCGTTAACAGCGTGGCCCACAAGGAGCGTAACAAGATGACAAACCCGTTTGGTCGAATGTGTCGGCTTTGCCGATGTAGTGATGTTGAAAATACCAGCACCTGACCAGTGGGTTTAATAACCTTCTGGGTCAGATATTACCCGGAAGGATTAAAAAGATGTTTGAATCGCGTATTATTGAAATCAACGGCACATTTGTTGGTGCCATTATTCTTGAAGAAGACCGCCGGACCCGTCGTTTTTATGCAGCACATGAAAGCGTTCAAAGTCTGCATAACAAGCGCTACCCCAGTGGGCAGGACCTGCGGACTTCCGTTATCCGTAAATTCAAAACGACTTTTGAGCAATATAACCAGAACATAGCTTGAGTGGGTGGCGCGTTCTACACGTTGTGATCTGTAGAACGCCTGCGGTGCACACTTTGTTTTCCCATAACCATTTCATGTGCTTTTTAGGTAAAGCTGGGTAATGATGCGTCTTTCATGTTGTGAATGATACGATTCCAAAACAAGAAATTCTGTTTTGTTGAATTGAAATATGTCCAAGTAAAAATGTTTAAGTTTTGGGGGAACTTATGGCTGTGTCTGTTCGGGCGAGCATTCTGTTAACAACAACGGTTTCTAGCCTTTTTTTGCCTTCCGTCACTATGGCTGCATCATCAGATGCTGAAAATGCAGCCCTGAGGCGGGAAATTGCTGCAATGCATCGTGAGATGATGGGGGAAATCCATCGTCTGCAAGCACGTGTCGACAAATATGAGCATGCATCTGCACCGCAAAACCACAGGCTTGCCCGTAAACCACACACCCTCATAGCTGGCAATGAAGATGATGCTCAGCCGCGGTTCAGGGAAGACCCGGTGGTGCCTGTAAACAATGGGCCGCGTAGCCCTAATGAAAGCAGGATTGCTTTGCCGGAAAGCCCGGTCCAGTCATGGGGGGCATTTAAAGCCGCTTCTGCCAAGGATGAGAGTGTGGATGTGGGGGGAATCAAGATCGGCTTCCCCAAAGGCCGCCCGACGATTGCGTCTGATGATAAAGCCTATGCTTTTTCCATTGGCCTTCTGGCGCAGGAAGATTTTGGCGGCTTTATGGGCGTAGGTCAGCGCGGGCATGAATCTGCTGGGAATTTTAACAAATTCACAGAAAATGCCCGCCGGCTTCGCCTGTATCTATCCTGGCGTTATAAAGACTGGGTTGTTAACGTAACCCCCGATTTTGGTGCCAATAATAGTGATGGTAATGTAAGCCTGTTTGAGGCGAACCTGAATTACACGGGGCTGCATAACACAACCCTGACAGTCGGGTATTTTCAACCACGTATGGAAGAAGACAGCGCAGAGCGTTCTGGGGCATTTGAGTTTCTGGAACGCCCGACCATTGTTGATCTGGTGCGTAACATTGCCGGTGGCGTTGGCCGGTTTAGTGTTGGCGGCGAACATTACGAAAAACGCTGGCTGGTTGCGGGATATTTCACCGGACAGAAGTATGGTGACCGCACGAACACAACCACGATCACAGACAGCCAGACAGGTGGTGTATTCCGCGCCACAGGTCGGCCTTATGTCTCTAAAAACATTGATGTGCATGTTGGTGTGGGCGCAACAGCAGCCTTTAAGGTCAACCAGACTGGCAGTGGCAGAAACTATACAGCACTTAAAGATAACCCCGAGGTGCCGCTGGGTGAAACCCAGTTGCTGACCTCTGGTGCATTAACCAATATTTCCCAAGTCTGGGCGGCGGGGCCACAGTTTGGCTTCCGGTATAAAAAATTCCTGCTCAAAGGCGAATATTATCACATTGGTGTGCAGCATGATAACGTCGCAGGGAATGCAACCCTACCATCCCTCAATTTCGATGGCTGGTACGTTGCTGCCAACTATACACTACTCGGCCACGGGCGCGGATATAATGAAAAAATTGGTGCCTTTACGACCCCCGGCGTTGAATATGACTTTGACCCGGCAAAGGGACACTGGGGGGCTTTGGAAATCAGTGGGCGTTGGAGCGTAACTGACCTGCGCACATCTGGTACTACAATCAACAGCGCAGGAACCCTTGTGGCTGCTGATGGCAAAACAGGTGGAAATAAACAGACTGTCTGGCAAGGTGGGCTGAACTGGTACCCCAATCAGCATATCAAGATCATGCTTGATTACACGCATTTCAGTGTTTCAAGTGCAGCAGGTGTGAGCACGGACTTGCTGGGACGGAGTGGCAATGCGGTTGTCGGTCGTGTGCAGGCCGCTTTCTAATCTGATGCTATTATTAAGGAACAGACTTATGAAACAGAACAGCTTTTCTCAGATCCGCCGCGCCGTTCTTAAAACAACGGCTGTTTTGGGTGTTTCCCTTCTTGTCGGGCTTCAGGCTTCGGCCAGTTACGCGGAATCCTATCATCTTTTGAATGTCTCCTACGACCCGACGCGTGAGCTGTATGCTGATGTCAACAAGGCATTTGGCGCTCAGTGGCACAAGGAACACCCTGCGGATACCGTGAGCGTCAAGTCAGCACATGGCGGCTCTGGCGCGCAGGCTCGCTCCGTGCTTGAAGGCGCCCCGGCAGATGTTGTAACGCTTGGGCTGGCCTATGACATTGATCTACTTGCCCAGCATGGCCTGATCGCAGCCGACTGGCAGAGCCGGCTGCCCCACAATGCAACGCCATACACCAGCACCATTGTGTTTTTGGTCCGCAAAGGCAATCCCAAGAACATTCATGACTGGCCCGATCTGATCCGTGATGGTGTGCAGGTCATTACACCCAACCCCAAAACCTCTGGCGGAGCGCGCTGGAACTATCTGGCGGCCTGGGGTTGGGCGCTGCATCAGAAAGATGGTACGCCAGAAACGGCTAAAGCGTACCTCAAAAACCTGTTCAAGCACGTGCCCGTGCTGGATACGGGAGCCCGAGGTGCAACCAACAGCTTTGTTCAGCGCAATCTGGGGGACGTTCTGCTGGCATGGGAGGACGAAGCCCTGCTTGCTGCGCGGGATATCGGCCCGGACAAGTTTGAAATTGTTGTTCCCTCCCAGACCATTCTGGCAGAGCCTCCGGCTTCTATTGTGGATAAAAACGTCAAAGCTCATGGTACGGAAGAGGTGGCCAAAGCATATCTGGATTTTCTGTTCACTCCAGAAGGTCAGAGAATTGGTGTAAAGCATTACTTCCGGCCAGTTGACCCTGCCATTTTGGAAGAAAGCAAAGCCTTGTTCCCCAAAGTGGATACATTTGATGTTAAAAGCCTTGGTGGGTGGACCAAGTTGCAAAAAGAGCATTTTTCGGACGGTGGGGTTTTTGACAGCCTCTACAAGTAAAACAGGCTTATGCGCCGCACCTTTGGGTGCGGCGCTTTTTTCTTATACCTACTCAGAATCAAGCACTGTAAAAACAAACGATGTTGGTGTGCCTATGGGCACAAAATGCCAGGTAAATTCTAGCAATCCTGTGTCTGGGTTGACGTGAAAAGACGTAATACAATCACTGCGCTGGTTGGCCACAAATACGAACTGACCAGATGGGTCAAAGCTTAACGCACGCCCGTAATCCGCATGTGCCCAGACCTCATCAAACAAGGTGATGGACCCATCTTCATGCACCTTAAAGCAGGCAATGGCATTACCCAGCCTGTTGGTTACATATAAAAATTTTCCGTTTGGATGAAGAATGATTTCAGCCGCCAGTGTGCTGCCGCGGAACTGGGCCGTTACGGTTGATGCTGTCTGTTTAACCTGCATTGCCCCTGTCTGTGTGTCATAATCTGCCACGACAACGCGGGAGTCCTGCTCACCCAGAATGTAAATTACTTTGCCATCATGGCTGAAACAGAAATGGCGGGGGGCGGAGCCGGGCTCCATGGCCAACCATGGTTTTTCTGCCGGTTTTAAGGTGCCGCTCTGCATATCAAACGACCACACATAAACCCTGTCCAGCCCAGCATCACAGGCTAGGACAAATTTTCCGCCAACATCTGTCTGAATCATATGGACATGAGAGGCCGAATGATCGCTCACCGCATAATTGCCGGGAGGATTATCTGCTGCCCGCTCAGGCATTTTAGGCCCGGTATTATGCACAAGATCCGTCAGCAGGCCCAGACTGCCATCTGGTTGGATACGCATGACAGCGGCGCTGCCGCCAGTGTAATTGGCAATAAACAAATATCGTCCGGATGGATGGACACTCAAATGAGCCGGGTCCGCTCCACCACTACTCATGACATTCAGTTTAGTTAGAACACCTGTATGGCGATCAACCCTGAAGGCTGTAACGGAGCCCGTATGGCCGCCTTCAAAATCACTCATTTCGTTTACGGTGTACAAGGTGTTCTGGTCAGGTGATAAAGCCAGAAAAGACGGGTTGTCTGCGGGCGTTACGTGGCCCAACTGCGTTAGAATGCCATTTTGTGCATTCATTTCAAACAGCGTAATACCTGTGGCATTACTTTCAGCAGGACCGGAACGTGTATAGCCGCCAACATAGCATAAAATACGCGGCCCCGATTTTTTTGCAGCCTTATCCGGGTTGGCCCGAGGTAAAGCCGCTTTGGGAATGGGCGCAGGCGGTGGGGCGCTGTCGGCCAGCACTTTGTCAAAGGAAGACGACAGACCAATACCCACAAGCGAAAAGCCAAAAATACGGCGGCTGATCATATTCTGTTTGTGCTTCATGGGACTTATATTAAAAGGTCATGCGCAATTTTCCAATATTTATTGGAGTTGGGCCCACATGCAGCATGACCTTTTAGGCAGCGTAGTGTTATTTTTGCATTTTATTGTTGTGCCACTTTTTTAAGGCATCCAGTGTTTCCGCCACATGCTGCTCCGGATTATTGCTGGTGAAGCTCAACAAAATAGTGCCATCGGGTGCAATAACATATGATGTGCGTTGTGAAAGCAAAGTCTGATGCTCGGTGTTGACCGAGTGATACAGCACAGCAGTCAGAGCCCCAGGGTCAGCCAGCACAGCAAAACGGTCCCGACATTCAACTTTAGAAAACTCTGCGACCCTGTCGGTGTTGCCAGCCGTTATGCCTACCAGCGTGGCCCCCTGAGCTTTGAACTGATCGGCAGCCGCAGCAAAGTCATGGGCCTCCTGCGTGCAGCCTGCGGTGAAGGCCGCTGGAAAAAAATAAAGAACGACTGGCCCTTTGGTAAGGGCAGCCCTAAGGGAAAACGTTATGTTTTTCCCCGCCAATGCGCCTTCGAGTGTAAAATTTGGTGCTTTTGCACCCTCAGCCAAAGCCGCATGGGCCGGCCGGTTCAGGGATGGCAGGCTGATTATGCAAAAACTGGCGGCCAAAACAGGTATGAAAACTTTTGGAGAAAAGAGTTTTCCAATCATGATATCTGCGCTCCGCCCATGCATTCCAAATGGCAGTTCTCAGCCTGCCTTCATTTAATTCTGCTCCTGATCTGCTATGATCGCTGCAGCAGCATCGGGACAAACAGGTGCTGGCCAGAATGTTGCCGCTATGGCGTTTTGTAAATGGCTGATCTGGTTCTGTATCCAGTTCATATAATCATGCAGGCCACGGATAATAATTTCTTCTGCTGTCTGGTCCTGTAGGCTTGCACGAAGTTCTGCCACACATTCCCGCAGCGGGGAGCATATTTTGCGCAGGTTATCATGGGCTGCCAGCAGGGTCAGTGTCTCATCTATCTGC
Organism: Acetobacter okinawensis; assembly: GCF_002153655.1. Classification (GTDB taxonomy): domain Bacteria; phylum Pseudomonadota; class Alphaproteobacteria; order Acetobacterales; family Acetobacteraceae; genus Acetobacter; species Acetobacter okinawensis_A. The sequence goes on along the minus strand of NZ_JOPJ01000015.1, from coordinate 13,134 downwards.
CGCAGATTTGTACTGAGTGAGCGCGGGAAGCCATCATTTTTAAGCAGAAAACCAACAATATTGGCTGGTGTCAGTGTTACAGGGCGCAAGCGCCGGAAGGCATGATACGCAGCGGCCGAACGCAGGACAGATGTCCATTGCGTCAGATCAATATCCGATCCCGGCGCTTCGGAGCGGGGCAGGAGCATATGATAGCGAATATCAATCAGCCGTGTAATCTGGTCGCTCCGTTCCAATGCCTTGCCCAGCCGGTAGAACAGCCACGCCTGATCGCGGTAGAGTGTGCCCTCGGCAATACCAAAGTGAGTCTGACAATCCTGCCGGACCCGTGTGCACAACTCTGCAAGGTTATGCTCTGCCATGTCCCCATTTCTGAGATTAAGCAGATTGCGTGAAAAAACATTAAGCTGCGTCCATAACTCAATGGACACAAGGGGGCGTACGGCCCGTGCGTTTTCACGCACTGCCTGGGCGAGCGACACCAGAGAGGACGGATTGCGGCTTTCGGTTACGTAAAACGGCACAATTTCAGCAGGCTGCGCAGTGGTATGAAGATGCTCAAACAGGCTCTCGTCCGAGTTGATGGCCAGAATGGAATCCCAAGCTGTCTGTCCCTCAGCATTTCGGACAAATGTTTCCGTAACTTCCAGCAGCCGGGCCAGATTCTCCATGCGCTCCATATAGCGCGCCAGCCACATCATACATTCCGCATAACGGGACAGGAGGGGAGTGGGGGAAACAATTATCATGATGCCATGACCCATGTATCTTTGGAGCCGCCACCTTGGGACGAGTTGACCACCAGCGAACCTTTGCGCAATGCAACGCGGGACAGACCACCGGGCAGAACCCATACGGACCGACCGGTTACAGCAAACGGTCTAAGGTCCACATGCCGCGCTTCCACGGAAGTGCCGCACAGTGTTGGCGTTACAGACAGGCCAATTGTAGGCTGGCTGATGTAGTTGGCGGGATTATCCCGCAGTTTTCTGGCAAAATCATCCAGTTCGGCCCGAGTAGCCTGCGGGCCTATAAGCAACCCATATCCGCCTGATTCTCCTACGGGTTTAACAACCAGTTTATCAAGGTTTTCCAGAGTATAGGCCAGCCCTTCCGGCTCTGCGCATATATGGGTTTCCACGCTGTCCAGTATCGGGTCTTCATTCAGGTAGTAACGGATAATACGGGGCATATAGGCATAAACGGCCTTGTCATCCGCAACGCCTGTACCCAGTGCATTGGCCAACGTAACATTGCCTCGGCGGTAGGCCTCCACAAGTCCGGGCACACCAAGCAGGCTATCCGCATTGAATGCAAGGGGGTCCAGAAATTCATCATTCAGGCGTCGGTAAATGGAATGAACCGGCTTTGGCCCCATAACCGTGCGCATGAACACTTTATGCTCATGCACAAACAGGTCTTTGCCTTCCACCAGAGGAACACCCATCTCCCGCGATAGAAAAACATGTTCAAAATAGGCAGAATTGTAAATTCCGGGAGAAAGCAGAACAACCTGTGGGTCATCCACCCCCGTGGGTGCAACCTCGCACAGGGCATTGTGCAGCCGTGGTCCGTATTCCTCAACGGATCGGATGGGCAGCCCGGATGCCAGATCAGGCATAAGCCTGAGCATCATGTGCCTGTTTTCTATAACGTAGGATACGCCAGAGGGGGTACGGGCATTGTCCTCCAGCACCAGAAAGCGGCCTTGCTGGTCACGAATAAGGTCAGTACCGTTAATATGAACATACACACCGCCGGGTACATCCAGTCCGACCATAGCCTGACAGTAATTGGCATTTTGCAGCACCAAGTCAGCAGGAACTATGCCATCATTTAAGATATGCCGCTCATGGTAAATATCATGCAAAAAAAGATTGATGGCCTGAATACGTTGTTGCACACCGCGCTCGATATGTTGCCACTCATCCGCCGTAATAATACGGGGAATGGCGTCAAACGGCAGAATACGGTCAATGGCTTCGCGGTCAGTATAAACAGTAAAGGTAATGCCCATTCTATAAAGCTGCGCTTCAGCAGATGCGGTACGGTTCTGAAGTTCCTGTATTTGTAGTGATGAAAGCCGTTTTTTTATGCAGTCAATAATAGGGGGCGCGGGCACTTTACGGTTCATGAGTTCGCAAAAAAAATCGGGCGTCCTGTAGTCGTCCAGCAATCCATGCGTTGGGGGAGGGGCTAGGTGTAAAGCATTCGTCATAAAGGCCTCCCATCTGGCGTGGTGGACTGAAGTCGGGGACAGGTTCCATGCGCCAAAACGTTTCGATTATGCATTAACGGAGCAGGATTTAGAGCGTTTGCCAAGCACAAAATACGTGCTCACATTTTGTTTGAACAAACCTGCATGGGTCCCTTGCACGCGGCACAGAGAGTGCTATGATTTTGCGTTAAATTATTGTTCTGATGCCATAACAGATATGAGCCTTACAGTGGGTTGGGTCACAAAAAGGGCAGGACCGTATTTCTGATGAGTTCACACGTCACGCTTTTGCATCGGACCCGCTACCGCTATGACCGCCCCGTAAGCATGGGACCACAAACCATCCGCCTGCGCCCCATGCAAACCAGCCGTACGCCTATTGAATCTTACGGACTACATATCAGCCCCGAAGGAAGCCACCTCCGCTGGGAACGTGACTCCTGCGGGAACGATGTAGCCTGTGTCGGTTTTTCCAATCGTTTAACGCATTTTGATATCGAAGTTTCTCTTGTCGCGGATATGACGGTCTATGACCCGTTACTTCAGACCGGCTCAGCCGATACATGTGAGAACACACCATTGGCTCAGTATCTGAGCCAGCCGGATTGTACGCCTGAAGTTATGGATTTTCTGGCCAAGTATCCCAAATGCACAGGAGGAGATGCGCTGGAGGATATGATGGTTCTGAACAGGGCCATTGCCAGCCGGGTTGCGTATCAGCGGCGTTTGGAACCGGGTATTTGGTCACCGGAGCAAACATTGCGCAACGGTTCAGGCTCCTGTCGGGACAGCGCATGGCTCTTTGTTAATATGGCGCGATGCAGGGGGTATGCCGCCAGATTTGTATCTGGTTATCTCATTCAAAGTGCCCCAACGTCCGAAGGGGCGGAAGTTCTAACGGGAGACTTGCATGCTTGGACCCAGATTTTCATACCCGAGCGGGGCTGGGTGGGGTTTGACACCACATCAGGATTACTGGCGTGTGAAGGGCATATTCCGTTAGCAGTTGCAGTTATGCCAGAAAACGCAGCCCCTGTGTCTGGTCTACTAGACTGCTGCGAGGCAACATTTGATGTATCCATGCAGGTTGAACGCCTGTTTACATAAGACCCGTAAGCACTGTTGAACAGACAAGGAGAGGGCGGAATGAAGCGCTTTACCTGCCAGTCTTGCGGACAGTTACTTTTTTTTGAAAACACCCGTTGTGACCAATGTAACTCCCCACTGGGTTACATGCCCGAAGCGGCAAACCTTGCAGCACTCGTGCCAGTAGGGCAGGGAGTATGGCGCGCGGTTGGGTGCAATAACAGCACAGAAGACCACGTGTTTTGTGCCAACCATGCCTATGACGTGTGTAACTGGATGAGCCCCAGCGCGCAGGATACAGGGGCGTTCTGTTTTGCTTGCCAGTTCAATAGGGTCATACCCAACCTGAACATACCGGGGAACATGGAACGCTGGCGCAAACTGGAGAATGCCAAACACCGTCTTTTTTATACCATTCTACGCCTGAAGCTGCCTGTTAAAACCCGCCAGCAGGACCCGCAGGAGGGGCTTGTCTTCGATTTTCTGGATGATTCAGCCGATGGCGACCCACCGATCATGACAGGGCATAGCCATGGCGTGATTACCATAGCAGCCAAAGAGGCGGATGACGCGTACCGAGAACGCATGCGCGTGAAAATGGGCGAGTACTACCGCACTCTCCTGGGGCACTTCCGGCACGAAATCGGGCATTATTACTGGAACATGCTCATCCGTGACGGCGGCCGTCTGGAGCAGTGCCGCGCAGTATTTGGTGATGAACGTCTGGATTATCAGGCCGCTTTACAGAACCATTATGCACGCCTGCCGCCAGATAACTGGCGCGAAAATTATGTCAGCCTGTATGCTATGTCCCACCCATGGGAGGATTTTGCAGAAACCTGGGCGCATTATTTTCATATCGTCTCCACATTCGAAACAGCCCTGTCCTACGATATGACCATTGGTGCTCCCCCCAATGCTCAGGCCATTCCCACATCTGGGCATGATCCGTACCTGCACATGCCGTTTGATGAGATCATCCGGGCGTGGCTTCCCTTGACCTATGCCGTCAATAGTCTCAACCGCTCCATGGGGCTGGCCGACTTTTATCCTTTTGTCCTGACCGCAGGTGTGCGTGCAAAGCTCCGCTTTGTTCATGACGTTGTGCGGGAGGTACAGCAGTCGGGGGGATAGTCTGGCCGCCTTAGTGGAGCTGGATTTGAGAGTAGAGGATTTCATCATTCAAGGTGACGACAATGTTTTTTGCCCGGCGGGAGAACATGACAACACGTTGCGTCTGGGTCAGGGGCACAAAAGGGGCCTGCTGCATGATGTGCCGGTCAACATCTGCCCAAACGTGATTGCTCGCAGATCTGTCCGTCAGCGCCAGTGTAGCGGCCTTGTGCATCAACTGGTCAATCTGCGGGTCACAGAACCCCGAATAATTGGGGGAATTGTCAGAATTGGGATGAAATGTCTCGCACGAGAACAGGGTTTGCAGGAAGCTGGAGGCTGATGGGTAATCTGCGTTCCATCCGGCAAGGGCGATCTGATAATGGTTCCGGGTATTCTGGATGTAAGTAAATGCTATGGCCGGACTAATGCTGCGCACTGTTGCCTTAAATCCAAGTGTTTCCAGAGTATAGCGTATGTCTTCCGCAGTGGCACTTCCGTGCTGCTCAGATGGTACAATAATGGTGACTTTTTGCCCCGCCATTCCACTCTCCCTGACCAGGCGTCGGGCGACTTCCATGTCAGGCTTGACCCATTTTTCCGCCGGGTGTGTAGGCGATGCCCCCAGAGTATAAAAGCAGAACGGCTGATACTCGGGCATACCGCTGGGTAAAATTTGGCACAGGGGGGAGGCAACAGCGGGGCCTCCACGATAAATAATCATGGCATGCCGGTTTACCGCATAGTTCAGTGCCTGACGTACTTTAAGGGACGTAAAGGGAGGCTCATGCACGTTTAACATGGCAAAGTACGACAGAAGCGGCGTGAATATCCGCACCTGTCCCGCATAGCGCCCCCCGACCTCCCCCAGACGGTCCAGAGGAATATTGTCATACATCCAGTCGGCCTGCCCATTTTCCACAGCGGTTACGGCTGATTCGGCATCCATACCAAACAGAATACGCACTTCGTCAGAATACGCGGCAGGCTGCGCATCATGCGACCATTCATGAAAAAACGGGTTCCGCTCCAGACGTAACACTGTTGTCGGGTCATATTCCGCAATACGATACGGACCAGTTCCAGCTATGGGCGTATTGCCCATATCGGTCGCGGGTGTGTCTGCTGGTAAAATGGCTGCGTGCATCCATGCCAACCGGTCCAGAAACTCGGGGTCGGGAGTGCTGAGGTGGAATGTAATCTGCCGTGTCTGCGCGTTGGTTTCCACCCCACCAGCGAGTGTGCAGGCTGCGGGTTTTTCCAGACAGGCCTGTGCACCAATAATGGCCCCGTAATATGGCCCCGCTGTTGGACTGCCAACCTTGAACAAACGCCGGAAAGACGCTGCCACATCCTCAACCGTTACAGGCTTGCCATTGGAGAAAAACAAACCGTCGCGCAGGGTCAGCCGGTAAGTGCGCCCACCGTCCTCTGGCACGGGAACGGCCTCGGCCAGATTGGCAATAACAGGATGCGCAGTTGCACCAGCAAATTTTGGGTATGCCAGCAGGGTATCATACACTGGCGTCTCAATCATTTTAGTCAGAGCAGTGTAGGATATCTGGGGGTCAAGTGTGCCTGAATCGCTTTGAGCCAGAATACGCAGCGTACCGCCTGTGTGCCCATCTGCTGGAGTGCCCCCGGCCTGTGCTGTGGTCGCAAGAGGCAGCATAAAGCTTAGTGTCGCAAAACAGGACAGAATAAATGGCAACCGATGGATCATGTCCGCAGTATGCCGCGCTTTCTCTCCACGTTCAAAGTGGAAATATTCCTTCGCCTGAGACGGCGGTTTTTCATTACGTGCATGGTGGGTGATGATACCAGCGGGAAAAGCAAAGACAGATCATAAAACGGTCACACCCGGACTGTGCTCTTTACGTATAGGGTTGGTGGCACAGCAAGAGGAGGCGGATATGTCTGTTCATCAGGTAGTATCAACTGCACAGGCGCAAACCCCTGACCGGTCGCGTGAGACTATTCGGGAACGGTGGCGCATGACATTGCTGAGTGCGCGGGAGCGCGACGAATGCGCAGAGAATGCCATGCTGGTAGCCTGCGCAAAAAAGGTCGCTTTTGTGCGGCAGAAGCCACGCATGCTCCGGAGCAATGCGGGGTGTGAATAAGCGGTTAGGTCATTCACACCCGCTATAATCCTGCATTTAAAACGCGCTTTTAAAAAAACATGGAGCATAATGCGCTTGAGTGCTTGCGTTTACCCGGCCAAAGTCATAAGAGGAAGCGCCAAAGGTCGGGTGACCTGAGGCAATGCTTTGCTACTGGGTTAACCCGCCACGTTGTAATTCAGCAAGGGTGCCCGCTGCATGACTTCCTCTCCCTACAGCCGTGTTACTGAAGCGCTGGCGTTTGACGATGTTCTGGTCGTCCCGGCCGCTTCCGATGTCGTGCCAGGCCAAACGATGGTGCGTACACACCTCACGCGCTCCATTGAGCTTAACATCCCCCTGATTTCCTCCGCTATGGACACGGTTACTGAAGAACGCATGGCTATTGCCATGGCGCAGCAGGGCGGCCTTGGCGTTATTCACAAAAATCTCAACCCCGAGGAACAGGCCGAGCACGTACGCCGGGTCAAGCGGTTTGAGTCAGGCATGGTGGTCAACCCCGTTACCGTCGGGCCGGACCAGACGCTGGCTGAAGTGCGTGAGATCATGCACCGTCACGGCATCAGTGGTCTGCCAGTTGTCCAGCCCGGCACCCAGAAGCTGGTCGGCATCCTGACCAACCGCGATGCCCGCTTTGCCGTGGACCCCACGCAACGTGTTTCTGAGCTTATGACCAAGGACCGTCTGGTCACGGTTAAAAACGGCGTTGATCCGGATACGGCACGCCAGCTGCTGCACAAACATCGCATTGAAAAACTGCTGGTTGTGGACGATGCAGACCGCTGCGTTGGTATTATTACCGTAAAAGATATGGACAAGGCAGTTGCCCACCCTCTGGCCATCAAGGACAGCATGGGCCGCCTGCGCTGCGCTGCCGCAACCGGCGTGGGGGATGATGGGTTCAACCGCGCCAAACTGCTCATTGACGCTGGGGTAGACGTGCTGGTGGTGGATACCGCACATGGTCATTCTGCTGGCGTGCTGGCGGCTGTAGAACGGCTGAAGGCGCTGGATGAGGATATTCAGGTCATTGCCGGTAACGTTGCAACGCCAGAAGCCGCACGCGCCCTTGTATCCGCCGGGGCTGATTGCATTAAAATCGGCATTGGTCCGGGGTCCATCTGCACCACGCGTATTGTTGCCGGTGTTGGCGTTCCGCAGTTTTCTGCCATTTTGGAAACATCTCTGGCCTGTAAAGAGATGGACGTGCCCTGCATTGCAGATGGTGGCATCCGCACTTCGGGGGATATTGTCAAGGCCATTGGGGCCGGGGCAGACGTGGTGATGATCGGCTCCTTGCTGGCTGGCACGGAAGAAGCACCGGGCGAAGTGTTCCTGTATCAGGGGCGCTCCTACAAGTCCTACCGGGGAATGGGTAGCCTTGGCGCCATGGCGCGCGGCTCGGCTGACCGTTACTTCCAGCAGGAGGTCAAGGATACCCTCAAGCTCGTGCCCGAAGGGATTGAAGGGCGCGTGCCATACAAGGGCGGTATGGCCGCTGTGATTCATCAGCTTGTTGGTGGGTTAAAAGCCGGTATGGGCTATACCGGCTCGCGTGAGATCAGTGATCTTCAGGTGCGTGCAAAGTTCCGCCGCATTACCGGCGCGGGCCTGCGTGAAAGCCATGTGCATGACGTCTCCATCACGCGTGAAGCTCCCAATTACCGTCAGGACTGATCAGCCTTTATGACACCTACTGCCAGACTTGCCGCCAGCATTGACCTGCTGGTGGCTATGGAGGCGGCACCACGCAAACCTGCGGATGCCGTTGCCAACAGCTTTTTCAGGGAAAGACGCTACATTGGCGGCGGCGACCGGCGTGCCATTTCCGGCCTTGTGTGGGACATCATGCGCAACTGGCGCAGGCTAGGGTGGTGGCTGGAGCAGAATGGAAGTGCCGCCAGCCCCCGCATGCTTGCCGGTGCCCAGTTGGTATTTGACCGCACCCCCATGGAAAAACTGGTCTCCATCTATGGTGGGGGCCGTTTTGCCGCTGGTGCGCTCAGTGACGCCGAACGGGGTGTGCTGGAAGCACTGGTCGGCAAAAACCTTGCCTGTGATGACATGCCACGCGCAGTGCGGCTGGAAGTGCCGGACTGGCTCCTCCCACGGCTGGAAGAAACATTCGGCGATAACCTTGAAGCCGAAATACAGGCCATGGCGGACCCTGCATCGCTGGACCTGCGGATCAACATGCTTCGCACCACCCGTTCTGAGGCCATGCACGCCCTGGCGCGTGAGGGACTGCATGCGGAAGAGACAAAGCTCTCCCCCTGGGGCCTCAGGCTTGAAGGGCGTCAGCCCGTAACGGCCAGCAAACCTTTTCGGGATGGGCTGGTTGAAATTCAGGATGAAGGCAGCCAGCTCGTCGCGGCTATGGCGGGGGTCGATCCCAGTATGCGCGTGCTGGATTACTGTGCTGGCGCCGGGGGCAAAACACTTGCCTTGGCCATGATGATGGAAAATAAGGGCCATATTGTTGCCTGCGATGTTTCTGTCGTGCGGCTCGAAGGGGCAGTTAAAAGGCTGCGCAGGGCCGGTGTGCACAATGTGGAACGCCACCTGCTGACCGAAGGTGATAAATGGGCCAAACGGCGCGCGGCTTCCTTTGACCGTGTGCTGGTGGATGCACCATGCAGCGGTACTGGCACGTGGCGCCGTAACCCGGATGCGCGTTTTCGTACCACACAGGTCGATCTGGAGGAGTTGCTGGTCAAGCAGGCAGCCATCATGGACCGTGCCGCCAATCTGGTTAAGCCGGGTGGGCGCATGATCTATGCAACCTGCTCTCTGCTCCGGGCTGAAAATGCAGGGCAGGTGGAGCAGTTCCTGACCCGCCACCCCGACTTTTCTCTTGTGCCATCCGGGTCGGCATCATTGCCCGACAGCCTGCGTGAAAAATCCATGATCAGCCTGACACCAGCACGGGATGAAACTGATGGTTTTTTTGCCGCTGTTCTGGAACGCAACCTGCCGTCAAGCTGATCATTTTCCGTAAAGAACGCGTTTTTCAGGTTCCCATGCGGTCTATCCTCATGGTTTGATGTATAACTGCCATGCCTTTATGCTTTGCGCACAAAAGAACATGGATCACATCTGACCACGAGATAGACCCGCATGACCGATAGTGTAATTCTCTTCGTCTTCTTTGTGCTGGGTGGCAGTATGCTCGCACAATGGACGGCATGGCGCTTTCGGTTGCCCGCGATTGTTCTGCTCTTTTCGCTGGGTCTGCTCTATGGGCCAGTGTTGCAGATTATGCACCCGTCAGAAATGATCGGTTCGGCTTTTCATCCTCTCGTCTCCCTTGCCGTAGCCCTTATTGTCTTTGAAGGGGGGTTGGCGCTTGATTTCCGCCAACTCAAAGAGGCGGGGGAAGGGGTCCTGCGTCTGACGCTGGTTGCTCTTCCCATCAACTTTCTCCTCGGGGGGCTGGCGGCCCATTATATTGGCGGTATGGGCTGGGGGCCTGCTTTCCTGTTCGGCTCGATCGTTGTTGTCACTGGCCCAACAGTGGTGCTTCCACTTTTACGGCATGCCAAGCTCAAACCCCGCATCGCCGCTTTTTTGCGCTGGGAAGCCATTTTAAACGACCCGGTTGGTGCCATTCTCGCCACTTTGGTGCTTGAGGTTCTGCTGATGCACCCCGGCGAAGGATCGGGTACGTTTTTTACCGCGATCATTCCCCACATGCTGGTAAGCGCCATTCTGATGATTGGCCTTGGCGTAGGAACCGCGTGGTGTGTCCGCTGGGTATGTGTACGTGATCTTCTGCCCGAAATCATGAAGATGCCGCTCTTTATTACGCTTGCTCTCATGCTGTATGTGGTGGGCACACTGAGCATGGACGGCGCCGGGCTGATTGCATCTACCGTATTTGGCATGGGGCTGGCCAACCTGCGTATTCCCGGCATGGGTGAACTCCAGCGCATGAAAGAAGCGCTGGTTGTGCTGATTGTTTCTGTTCTGTTTGTGCTTTTGGCAGCAGACCTGCAACGCCATGAGCTCGCCAGCATTTCGTGGTCAATTGGCGGGCTTACTCTGGCGGTTCTGTTTCTGGTCCGTCCTTTGGGCATAGGCTTGGCCACCATGGGGTCCAGCCTGAGCTGGGGGGAGCGGTTCTTTGTTGGCTGGATTGCTCCACGCGGCATTGTCGCTGCCGCCGTTGCTGGCATTGCTGGCGTAAGGCTGGAAGACGCAGGCTACCCGGGTGCTGGTCTGGTCATGCCCGCAGTTTTTGCCGTGATTGCCTCAACCATGATTCTTCATGGTTTTTCCCTTATCCCACTGGGCCGTAAGCTGCATTTAACTCTCTCCAACCAGCCTGCACTGGCTATTGTCGGAGCCAATGAGTGGTCCACCCAACTGGCACAGGTCGTGCATACTGTGGGTGCCCCCGTGCTGTTGGTAGACAGTTCCGCCAAAGACCTGAAAAATGCACAAACTGCCGGAGTACCCGTTTTGTGCGCAGAGGTTCTGTCCGAAGAAGGGGCTGAAAGTCTGGAGGAACGACCGGCCGATTATCTGATCGCCGCAACGCCTGACGCCATTTATAATGGGCTGGTCTGCGCGCATCTGGCCCCTCATTTCGGGCATCAGCGTGTTTATCAGGTTAGTCCCGGCATTGCGCGGCTGGATCAGTACCGAGGACTCAGCCGCGATGCCCGAGGGAAGGTGCTTGGGCAGCCCGGGTGGAATTTTACCCTGCTGGAAACACTCATCAAACAGGGCTGGCGCTTTGTTGCCAAGGACGTTACCGAAGAAAACAAGGAACGTCTGCTCATGGAAAACAGTGATTTCCTGATTTTTCTGGTTATCCAGAAAGGTGCTGCCATTACCGTAGTCTCCTTGGAAGATGACGCAGCACCTCCCTTCTGGCCCGGTCTGGTCGCTATTGGTCTCATGCCTCCGCCCGCAACCGGGCAGACAGCCTAAGCCGGAGCATCTGCTGTGGCATGAATGGTTATGGTAGTGGCGCCAGATGCCAGAACCGCCAACAGGTCGTGTTCGCTCAGGGCTACACATCCTTCTGTAGGCGTCCGGTCGGGGCGCTGTAGGTGCATGAAAATAGCAGAGCCTTTGCCCGGCACTGCGGGTGAATCGTTATAACCAATGACAACTATAATATTGTAAACGGCGTCCTCTCTCCACAGCATCTCGTGCCGGGCAGGGTGGGGGAGTGCCAGAAAATGATTATAGAGTTCGGAGCCGGGGTCATCACACCATCCATCCTGTGGCGATATGGGAGCGACCGGCAAAGAGGTCATCGGGAGCGCAACCCGATCTGCACGATAATACACTTTTCTGAGAGTGAAATGGCCAACCGGCGTGCACATGTCGCCTTCGCGCTTGCGGTGGGTCACACCATTTTTGCCAATGACGGCGGGCATTATTGTTTGCCCGCAATGCAGTTTTGCATCGCTGTGGCTGTCAGACGTAGGCCACACGTGTATTATCATTTAACAATCCTGCCTCTGTTCATGGCCTGCCATGCGGCTCACGTATCATGTCGGTTCTTACGTTGCGTGATGTTTCGTGGCACGGTAGCAAAAGAATAGGTCAGGCAGCCACATACTTATACGGCTGACACAAGGAGATGGAACCACATGACGGGTGCACGCCCCATTTTGGTTGTTGACGACGATCAGGTCATCCGCAGCGCTTTGACGGAACAATTGCAGGTGGATGGCGAGTTTCTGGTTCTGGAAGCCGCAACTCTTGCCGAAGCACGCGAAAAAATGAAGGGCCCAGATGCCCGGTGTGATGCCATCTTGCTTGATGTCTCATTACCGGACGGTGATGGCCGGGATTTTTGCGTTGAATTGCGCAAGGAAGGCCTGCGTATGCCGGTCATCATGCTGACCGGCTCGGATGATGAAGCCGACATTGTACGCGGGCTGGATGCAGGCGCGAACGACTATGTCGCAAAGCCGTTCCGTATTGCCGAACTTCTGGCACGGTTACGTGCACAGTTGCGCCTGTTTGAAAACAGCGAGGACGCGGTTTTTTCAATCGGGCCATATACCTTCCGCCCCTCTGCCAAGCTGTTGCTTGAACCCGTTAAAAACCGCCGTATTCGGCTGACGGAAAAAGAAACAGCCATTCTGAAGTTTCTGTACCGTGCGGGAACACGCCCCGTGCCACGGCAGGTTCTGCTGAATGAGGTCTGGGGTTACAATGCGGCAGTAACAACCCATACGCTGGAAACGCATATTTACCGCCTGCGGCAGAAAATCGAGCCCGATCCGGCCCATGCATCTTTGCTGGTAACCGAAGGTGGCGGCTACCGGCTTAACCCCGAAGTACTGGCCTAAAAACACCCCGCATTGGCCTGACCGGCATGCTGCATGGCAGTGGCGTGTCTGGCCAATGCGGGCAAAGCCTGAGCTCACTCCGGCAATGAAGTCTTATCTACAAAATATCTGATTTTTTTTGATTTTAATGGTGGTTTGCCTCTTGCCAAACCATCCAAGTTAGATGTATCAAGCCATCACAAACCGGGTGCGTAGCTCAGCGGTAGAGCATCGCCTTCACACGGCGGGGGTCACAGGTTCAATCCCTGTCGCACCCACCACGGTTTGCCCTAGTTTTCTG
>NZ_JOPJ01000140.1 GCF_002153655.1 Acetobacter okinawensis | reverse complement strand
TCCGGGGCGCAGACGGGTGGCATTGCCATTCTCTCGCTCGGGCCAAGGCTTGGGGCGTGCCTGCAGGCGGCCGACATGCTGGCCGCCCGCGGCCTGCCGCCCACGGTTGCCGATGCACGCTTTGCCAAGCCGATTGATACGGCACTGGTGGAAAACCTCGCCCGCAACCACGCGGTGCTGATTACCATTGAGGAAGGCTCCGAAGGCGGGTTTGCCACACAGGTCTGCCA
>NZ_JOPJ01000139.1 GCF_002153655.1 Acetobacter okinawensis | reverse complement strand
GCCTGCACGGACTGGTCTGCCTGATCCAGTTGGGTTTTGGCGTTGGCCAGCATCTGGGCTGCAATGGTGTTGCCCTTATCAATCAGGATCTGCGCATCCATGCCGTACTGCTGCGCAGCACGGGCAGCATTGGCATATTGGCGCTGGATATCCGCTGCCTGACTGGCAATGCTTTCCGACCCGCTGGAGGTCACATCAAGCAACTGCTTGATGGTGCTGACTTC
>NZ_JOPJ01000138.1 GCF_002153655.1 Acetobacter okinawensis | reverse complement strand
TCTTTCCACATTTCCCTGTTCATGACGTTTTGTGCGTTTTCTGAGCAATCTTTCCTCATGGTCAATGAGGACACTCAGATGTTTCATTTCCTCACGGGTAATGCCTAATTTCTGAATGATGGTCTTTGTGCCGGTCGTATAGCCCTTGTGTCGCTTTTTGGCTGAGTAGTCCTGACCGGCTTTCTTGTAGAGGGTCTGCATGGCGTTGTGCATATGTTTGGCAATATATCCCTC
>NZ_JOPJ01000137.1 GCF_002153655.1 Acetobacter okinawensis | reverse complement strand
TTTTCGATCAGATGGCGCTTTTTATACAGATGCCAATTGTAAGGTGGCTTTGATTTCCGGTTCTTCTTTAGCGGAATACAAGCGGTGATGTTACGGTCTGCGAGAGACTGTCTGATTTTATTGCTGTCGTATTCCCGATCACTGATGACTGGTGATTGATGACTTCCTCTGTCTCCTCCAACAGGTTCGCCAGCAACACATCAGTACCTTTGAAATTACTGACCTGTCCAGCAGTCAGATGAAGGCGGACAGGTCGGCCCTGATCATCACACACGGCATAAAGTTTTGAGTTCAGGCTGCCTTTTGTCCGTCCGATATGACGGGGAAAAGCTCCTTTTTGAGCAGGGACGCCGATGTCCGGTGTGCCTTGAGATGTGTTGCATCGATCATCAGACGCTTC
>NZ_JOPJ01000136.1 GCF_002153655.1 Acetobacter okinawensis | reverse complement strand
CAGAACCGCGCAGCGCAGTCTGCCTCTGCCCTGACCGGCTATGACCGGGCCATGGTCGAGGCCGCGCAGCAGGCGGATGATGCCGCCCGCTCCCTGTCTGGCGGCATGGCGTCTGCGAGTGAAAAAGCTGTTGTTCAGGCCTCTGCGGCACGCACACTGGCAGCCGAGTACCAGACCAGCACAACCGCCATGGAGCGCAACACCGGACTACAACGTCAGGTTGCACAAGCATGGTTGCAGGGTGGACAGGCCGCAACCGAGGCCACGGCCTATGTTCAGGCTTATACAGAAGCACTGGATCATTATGATGAAGGAACGCCTGCTTTTGTGGCAGCAGTGCAGCAGCGCAAGGCGGCACTGGTCGATGCGGCCCATGCCACATCTGACATAAACCTGAGCCAGCAGACATCGGCCAACAATGA
>NZ_JOPJ01000135.1 GCF_002153655.1 Acetobacter okinawensis | reverse complement strand
GGCTGCATGACCCACCACGGCATGACCTGCGCCTGATAGGTGACTTCCAGATGGTTTTCCGTCCCCTGCGGGTGAACACCACTGGTGCGGTCATAGTTGCGCTGCCCGTAGGAGGCGCGGCCAAGCCCCCAGCCCACGCCCACCGTGTCGTTGTCACGCCCCTTGAAGGGAGCCTTGAAGTTGACCCCCGCATCCACGGCGTAGCTGATCATGTTGCGGTCCCCGCCATTGCCGGTCATGCGGGCAAACACGCC
>NZ_JOPJ01000134.1 GCF_002153655.1 Acetobacter okinawensis | reverse complement strand
GCCTGCACGGACTGGTCTGCCTGATCCAGTTGGGTTTTGGCGTTGGCCAGCATCTGGGCTGCAATGGTATTGCCCTTATCAATCAGGATCTGCGCATCCATGCCGTACTGCTGCGCAGCACGGGCAGCGTTGGCATATTGGCGCTGGATATCCGCGGCCTGACTGGCAATGCTTTCCGACCCGCTGGAGGTCACATCAAGCAACTGCTTGATGGTGCTGACTTC
>NZ_JOPJ01000133.1 GCF_002153655.1 Acetobacter okinawensis | reverse complement strand
CTCGATGCCGCCGACCATGCCCCGGCCCCGACCGATGCGGGTAAAGGCACTTTTGCCACCACAGGTGCACCCCAGAGCAGCGCCGAATTTGCGACATACGCGGGCCTGATTGCGGACGTAACCCCGGCCCCCGAACTGCTGGCCGGGGCGGACAACCCCTTCCCCGTAGCTTATGCGCGGCGCACACCGCTCATGATCTATAATTTTGGTGCTTACGCCCATCTGCTGCTCTCGGAGTT
>NZ_JOPJ01000132.1 GCF_002153655.1 Acetobacter okinawensis | reverse complement strand
CGCATGAACATTGCCCGTCTGGTCTATGACAACCGGCCCCTTATTCCCCATAGCCAGAGAACAGCCATAGGTTTTTAACTGCTCCATGAGAACAGTCGGGACAAAGCTCTTCCAGCCCTTGAGAACGATTAAAGCCAGTCCAGCCTTATCAATATGGGTGCGTTCCTGCTGGGCACGTTCCTGGGGCTTTAGTTTCCCTCTGGTGCGTATTCCTTCCAGTCCTGCATCCCTGAGCAATTGAGCTTGGGCTGTTTTCCCTTCAGCATCCAGAGCCTTGATGACCGCATCATTATGTCTGCCGGACAGGATAGGTTCCCCTGTGCGTATTTC
>NZ_JOPJ01000014.1 GCF_002153655.1 Acetobacter okinawensis | reverse complement strand
CCCCCCCGCCCCTCCTGCGCCAGCACCGCCGCCAGATTCCCCCCCGCACTATCGCCCGCAACACCTACCTGCCCACCCCAGTACCGCGCACTCGCACGCGCAAGCCAGCACAGGGCCGCACGCGCATCCTCCACAGCAGCGGGAAAAGGGTGTTCAGGTGCTAAAGCATAGTCTGGCAGCAACACCGCAGCCCCTGACTCGCGCGCAAGGCGGCAGCATATGCCGTGGTGCGAATTCAGCCCGCAATGCACAAACCCTCCCCCATGCAAATACAGAACAGCCCCCCGCACCCGCCCGCGCGGAACATACAGCCGCGCAGACAAAAGCCCCGTTGCCCCGGGCAGTTTTACGCTCATCACCCGCCGCAATGGCAGGGCGGACAGACGCTGGGGGAAGGAGGGTGTGTCCATAGCCCTACGCAAGACATGCAAAAAATGCTGATGCGCGCTCGAGTGCTCAGGTGCCAAGGGGGCTGGCTTTGCATCGGGGTGGCGACACTCCTGCGCATCGGTCGGATGGGCTGCGTGGTCGGCCTGCCGCTTTTTACGCCGCTCCTGCCTGCGGATTACCCCCAGCAGCACGCGTGAGGACAGGTTGGGCACAAGCGGGACAGACGCGGATGGCGGAAGCGTAAAATCGGGCATTGCGTATGATGTGCATTCTTACCCCATGCTGCCAAGAGCGCTTTTACGCCACAAAGCCCTTGACCTGCGCCTGCCGCCAACGCAGGGTGCGCGGGCCAGACGGTCGGACGGTCGCTGTTGTGCGTTTTTGCGCATGATGGAGGAAAGTCCGGGCTCCACGGGAAGAACGGTGCCGGTTAACGGCCGGCGAGGGTGACCTCAGGGAAAGTGCCACAGAAAACAGACCGCCTTCCGGGTTCCGTAACATGGGACACCATGGGACGGGCTGAAGGTAAGGGTGAAACGGTGCGGTAAGAGCGCACCGCTCCGCTGGTAACAGGGGAGGCACGGCAAACCCCACCGGGAGCAAGACCGAATAGGAACGGCAGAAACCTTCTGGGTTTCGGGGGTTCTCCCGCCCCGTCGTTCGGGTTGGTCGCGTGAGGCATGTTGCAAGACATGTCCCAGAGGAATGATCGTCCAGGCCCTTTTGGGCCAGACAGAACCCGGCTTACAGACCGTCTGGCACTCAACTCCCCTCCCCCTTTAATGCAAGACCGCACATGGGCTTTTGCGTGCCATATTTTACCGCAACAGAACATAACATGAACAAATAATGTCTTTTCCACGTGCGATTCCGGGCGATCAATACATCCGCGTAGACCCCGAAGTAAGTATGAATACTTTATAAACGGCAGTTTTCTGCTGTTTTTTCTTCGCTTTTAATTTGCGTCCCATGCCATCCCATGCTATCCCACGGCAGACCATAAAACACGGTTGCGGTCCCATGTTCCCCGCGCCCAACGAACAAAAACCATTGGCTCAAAAGGACTTCTGAACTTCGTGAGTGTGTTCCTCGGCACGCATGAAAATCGATTCGACGCAAAAGGACGCGTCTCGATTCCTGCTGGGTTCCGCTCTGTTCTCAAGTCACAGCAGAAGGAAGGCGATGCGCTGGTGATTCTCCGCCCCTCCCATACGCTGCCCTGCATTGAGGCATGGCCAGCCGTGGCCTTTGCCCGCCTGACCGAGCCACTGGACCGGCTGGACATGTTCTCCGATGAGCATGACGACCTTGCCGCCGCCATTTACGCCGATGCCTACCCCATGGACCCCGACCGCGAAGGCCGCCTGATGCTGCCCGACTTCCTGCGTGAGCACGCAGGCCTACAGGACGGAACGACCGCCGCCTTCATGGGGGTTGGCCGCATTTTCCAGATCTGGGAGCCAGAGGCCGCGCGCGCACGCCGGGCCGAAGCACGCCAGAAATCCCGCCGTGTCACCATTCCCGCGGCCCCGCAGACCAGCCAGAGGGAAGACTAGGCCATGAACGCGCTCCCCCTTCCCTCCGCCATTACGCCACCGGGCAACGGGCACGTGCCCGTTATGCTGGCCGAGGTGCTGCACTACCTGACCCCAGCAAATGGTGAGGCCATTCTGGACTGCACCTTTGGTGGGGGCAGCTATAGCTGCGCAATCCTGAACACGGCGGAATGCAACGTCTGGGCCATAGACCGCGACCCGGACGCCATTGCCCGCGGGCAGGCCCTGTGCGCAACCTTGCAGCAGGTCGAAGGTCGGTCGCGCCTGCACATGCTTGCTGGCAGCTTTGGCCACATGGCCGAACTGGCAAGGCAGGCCGATGCTCCGGGCTTTGACGGCATTGTCATGGACCTTGGTGTCTCCTCCTTCCAGATTGATGAGGCCGAGCGCGGCTTTTCCTTCCGTTTTGACGGGCCGCTGGACATGCGCATGGCGCGGCAAGGCCGCAGCGCGGCTGACATTGTCAACACAGCCCCAGAGGCGGAACTGGCCGATATCTTCCATTTTTATGGGGAGGAGCGGCACGCCCGCCGTGTGGCCCGCGCCGTTGTGGCTGCGCGGGCGGAAGCCCCGCTGCACACCACCTTGCAACTGGCCGAAGTCATACGCTCCGTGGTGCCACAGGACCGCTCCGGCATTGACTCCGCCACCCGCAGTTTTCAGGGCCTGCGCATAGCCGTAAACGACGAGCTGGGCGAAATTGAACGCGGGCTGGAGCAGGCCCTGACCCTGCTCAACAGTGGCGGGCGGCTTGTTGTGGTGTCCTTCCACTCTCTGGAGGACCGTCTGGTCAAACGCGCCATGCAGCGCGCCCTTGGCAAAGATGTCAGCTTCTCACGCCACGACCCGCGCGCCTCTTTAGCTCCGGCAGCACCGCCCGCTTTTGTCGCCCTGACCAGCAAAGCCATCCGCCCGGGGGATGCCGAATGTAAGGCCAACCCCCGCGCACGCAGCGCACGCCTGCGCGCCATGATGAAACGCCCCGCCCCCACCGCTCCCTCGCCTAAAGGATTGCAAGCATGATCCCCCGCCCATTTACATGCTGCTGCGCTGTGCTGGCGATTACATCGGGGTTCTTCCTGTATACGAAGAAGCACCAGACAACCCTGCTGGACCAGCAGATTTCGGGCATTGTGCTCGAAACCGAACACGTGCGCGCCCAGACCGCCATGCTGCGCACCGAATGGGCGCTGGAAAACCAGCCCGAGCGGCTGACTGCCCTTGTGGCCAAACATGCCGCCTATCTGCAATCCATGGACCCGGCGCAGTTTGTACGCATGGCCGATCTGGTGCAGCATCTGCCTGATGCACCAAAGGATGCCACGCCTGTGGCCCAGTCCAGCGCAACGGCTGTGGTGGCTGCCACCAACAGACCCGCGCCAGTTGCCGCCCCTGCTGCTCCTGTGGTTGCCGCAAGCACCGTGCAGCACACGCCCGCACCCGTGCTGGAGCATGAGCGCGCAACGGTTGTGGCCGATACCGCACCTGCGGCTCCCGCTCATGCAGCGCCGGCACGTGTGGTACGCCCGCACCCCACTGTAGTGGCCATGGAAAGCCCGGTACCGGCTGCCCCGCGCACCCTGTTGGCACCGCCGCCCCTGCCCGCTCCGGTTGCGTTGCATGACAGCCCTGTAGCCCCGCGCGCGGCAGTTGCAACCCGCCGCCAGCCAACAGTTGTGGCGGATGCTCCACGCCCCTTGCCGCTACACCAGAGCATACAGACCGCCAGCGTGGATGACACGGACACCCCCGCCCGGCACGCGGCCCCCGCGGCCCTCAGCCATGCAGACGCCATGGCCCCACGCCGTCTGGCCCAGAATAGTGATGACGTAACCCCTGTGCGCCACCCGCTCCCCGTGGCGGCGGCAAGCTGGCACCCTGTACGCCAGCACAGAACCCCAATGAGTCAGGGCTATATGGAAGCCCGCGCGACTTCCGGTTATACGAGCGGGTCCCTGCTGAGTCGTGGCAGCGATGCCCTGCCAGCACCCGTTCCCGTAACCAACTGATTATTTTGGCTGAAAGTCCCCCTGACACGATATGGTCGTTCCCCCACGCCATGATTCTGAAACAACACGCACGATTGGTGTAACGGGGGAAGACCTGCGCGCCCGCGCACACCGGGAGCAGATGCACGTCCGGCTTTTGTGGGTGTCTGCCGGGTTTTGCGCTCTCTTTGCCTGTGTGGCCATCAAGCTGACAATTGCTACGGTGCTGCGCCCCATGGCACCCGAACAGCGCCAGATTGCCCCACAGGTCCCCAAAATTCCCAAAATTGACCCCAAGGGGAGTCTGGCGGGCGATTATGCTCTGCCACAGGTGCACCGCGCCTCCATTGTGGACCGCAACGGGCAGACACTCGCCCTCTCCCTGCCGGTAGCGCAGGTCTATGCCAATCCGCAGGAACTGATCGACCCGCAGGACGTCGCGCACAAGCTCAAATCGGTCCTGCATGATCTGGATGAGCACGAAACCGCCGAGCGGCTGGCCCGGCACAAACAGTTTGTCTATATTGCGCGCAACATCAGCCCCCAGCAGGAGCTGGCCATCAACAACCTTGGCATTCCCGGTATTTATTTTGAACCGGGCGAGCAGCGGCACTATCCGCTGGGCCGCATGGCCGCCCAGATTATGGGCGCTGTGGATATTGATGATAACGGCATTGCCGGTGTGGAGCGGTTTTTCAACAAACGTCTGCTGGTAGACCGCAAACCCCTACGGCTTTCGCTGGATATTCGCGTGCAATCCGCCGTGCGTGAGGAAGTGGCCGCAGCCAAGGACACATTCCAGGCCATTGGGGCGTGCGGCATTGTTATGGATGTGCGCACGGGCGAAATTATCGCCATGGTCAGTCTGCCGGACTATGATGCAAACGAGTTTGCCCACGCCACAAATGATGAGCGGTTCAACCGCTCGGTCACGGGGCTGTACGAACCGGGTTCCACCTTCAAGCTGCAAACCACCGCCATGGGGCTGGAGACGGGGACCATTCATATATGGGACAGTTTTTCCTCCGTCCCGCTCAAGATCGGCCGCTTTACCATCCGGGATATGAAGAACGACCACTTTGCCCCGTGGCTGTCCCTGCCCGAGGTCATGGCCTACTCCTCCAACCCGGCAGCGGCCCATATTGCGCTTGATGTGGGTGGCAAACGGCAGGCCGACTGGCTGCGCAGCATGGGCTTTTTTGCCCCTGTCCCCGTAGAACTGCCAGAGGCCGCCCGCCCGCTTGTGCCCCGCCAGTGGGGCCTTGCCACCACCATGACCGTAGGCTTTGGCCACGGCGTGGCAGAACCGCCGCTGGCCATTGTCCGTGGCACGGCGGCGACAGTTAATGGCGGTATTCTGGTCACCCCCACCCTGCTGGATCAGGAAGATACGGACCCGCCAGAGCAGGACGCCACCCCCGGCGGCGCACTCCAGCAAGGCGTGCAGGCTGTAGCACTCAGCCAGAGCCTGCCCCCAGCCCCCCCCATAAGCACGGGTGCTCCCATGCCCGAGGCCCCGGTTGTGCCGCAGGGTGTGCGTGTTCTGTCCGAAAGCAATTCGGCACTACTGCGCAGGCTGCTGCGGCTGGACGTTACGCAGGGCACTGGCAGAACGGCAGAATCTCCCGGTTATTTTGTGGGCGGCAAAACCGGCACGGCAGAAAAAATCGGGCCGCATGGCGGCTACCTCAAGCACGTCAATATTTCCGCCTTCACCAGTATTTTCCCCATGAACGCGCCACGCTACGCGGTGTATGTCATGCTCGACAGCCCCCAGCCCACGCCGCAGACACATGGCTGGACCACAGCAGGCTGGAATGCCGCGCCCACAGTCTCACGCGTGATCTCTCGCATTGGTCCCATGTTGCAGATTTTCCCCGACATGGACCACGCCAAGCAGATTGACGCCCAGCTTGCCATTCCCATGCACCCGGCAGTGCCGCGTGGCGTCAGACCACTCGGTCCGGGCAACGACCCCGGAGACCCGCGCAAACTGGAGGCCGAACACCGCGCCACCAAACTGGCGGCAAAACAGGCACAGGAACAAAGCACTCACACGCTGGCGATCCGTAAAAAAATGGCACAGGAGAAGATGGACGAATGAGCAGCCCACTCTCCACCCTACTGCGCGCATGCGAACTGAACGCCACAACGCCAGCCGACCCGCACGTCCACGCCATTACGGCCGACAGCAGGCAGGTCGGGCCGGGTGTTATATTCGCGGCACTACCCGGCACACGCGTGGATGGTAGCAGTTTTATCGGGGCGGCAGTCCACGCCGGTGCTGCGGCCATTCTGGCCCCTACCGGCACGCAATGGCCGCAGGGCCTGCCTGCCTGCCCTTTGGTAACCTGCCCTGACCCGCGCCATGTTCTGGCGTTGTGGGCCAGCATGCTGGCAGGGCCACAACCGGCCCATCTGGTCGCGGTAACGGGCACAAACGGCAAAACCAGCACAACCGACTTCATACGCCAGATATGGGCCTTACAGGGCCACAAAGCAGCAGGCATTGGCACGCTGGGCCTGACCGGGGCAGAGGGTACGGGGGTTACCTTCCCCCCCCTGACCACGCCAGACCCGGTGGCGCTGGCCCGCGGGCTGGCAGCCCTTGAGCGCGCTGGCGTGCATTACGCAGCGCTGGAGGCATCCTCCCACGGGTTGGAGCAGCGGCGGCTGGACGGGCTGCACCTCCAGGCTGCGGGCTTTACCAACCTCACACGTGATCATCTGGACTACCACGGCACAATGCAGGCCTACCGGATGGCCAAGTTGCGGCTATTTGACACGCTTTTGCCCCACGGCGGGCTGGCTGTGGCCAATGCGGACATGGATGCAACAACCCTCAATGCCCTGCATACCATTGCCCGCGACCGCAATTTGCACCTGCGCCTGACGGGAACCCACGGTACCACCCTGCGCCTGCTGGCCTGCCACGCAGTACCCGCCGGGCAGGAACTGCATATTGCGTGCAATGAGCGGAGCAAAACTGTGACCTTCCCCCTGCCCGGGCGTTTTCAGGTCGATAATGCGCTGCTTGCCCTTGCGCTGGCTGTGCCTGATGAGACCGCACTTTATGGCGCGCTTGATCTGCTGCCCGCCTTTACGGGGGTGCGCGGGCGCATGGAGCGGGCCGTAGTCCTGCCCAACGGAGCCTGCGCATATGTGGATTATGCCCATACGCCCGATGCCCTCGCCCGGCTGCTGTCCTCATTACGCCCACACGCGCGTGGGCGACTGATTGTTGTTTTTGGCGCAGGCGGGGACCGTGACAAGGGTAAACGGCCACTTATGGCGCAGGCTGCGGCCAATGGCGCTGATATTGCCATAATTACAGATGATAACCCCCGCTCAGAAGACCCCGCGCAAATCCGTGCGGAAGTCCGCGCAGGCGCACCTGACGCGCTGGAGATAGGGGACCGCAGGCAGGCCATAACAGAGGCCCTGTCCATGCTAGGATCGGAGGATGTGTTGGTGGTGGCGGGCAAAGGCCATGAGCAGGGACAGATTATAGGCACAACCGTGCTGCCTTTTGATGATGCGGCGGTCATTCGCGCTGTGGCGGGTCAGCCATGAGCACCCTGTGGACCCGCGCGGAGCTGGAAGAGGCGACTGGTGGCCGCTTTCTGCCCACCACCGGCTCATCATCAACGGCCGACAAACCTGCCAACATCGCAGATTATGGAGCCGTCACCGGCATTTCCATTGACACGCGCACCCTTGCCCCCGGCGATCTGTTTATTGCCCTTACAGGGGATACGAGCGATGGCCACGCCCATGTTCAAGCCGCGCTGGACAAGGGAGCCGCCTGCGCCATGGTGCATACGGCCCATGGGCTGAATGACCCACGCATTCTGGTCGTATCCAACACGATGGTGGGCCTGCAGCAGTTGGCACTGGCTGCCCGCGCACGGTTTGCAGGCAAGGTTGTGGCCATAACGGGCAGTGTAGGCAAAACCACCACCAAGGACATGCTGCGCCTGTGCCTGAGCGCCAATGGCCGGACGCACGCCTCCGTAGCGTCCTACAATAATCATTGGGGGGTTCCCCTTACCCTCGCACGCCTGCCGCGTGATGCTGCCTTCTGCATTAGCGAAATCGGCATGAACCACCCCGGCGAGATCCTGCCCCTTGCACGCATGGTCCGCCCCGATGTGGCGGTCATCAGCACCATCGGTTCCGCACATCTGGGGCACATGGGCAGTCTGGACGCGATTGCTGCGGAAAAAGCCTCCCTCATCACCACCCTGCCCGCTGGTGGCATTGCCGTAGTGCCTGATGATGCCCACGGCGCATCCTTTTTTGCCAGTGCCGCACAGGCAGCCCACGCAACCTTGTGGACGGCAGGCACAAACCCTGCCAGCACCGCGCACATGGACCACCTGCGCGCAGAGGCCAGTGGCACACGGTTTACAGCCCACATAGCAGGGGTGGACGTTGCTGTGCATGTGCCAGCCCCCGGCCTGCATCTGGCCCGCAACGCACTGGCCGCACTGGCCGCCTGTGCTGCTCTTGGGGTGGACGTACCCAAAGCCGCAGCTGCATTGCAGGCTTTTGCCCCCGGCAAGGGGCGCGGGGCGCTCAGCCACATTGCAGGTGGCGCCGTAACCTTGCTGGATGAAAGTTATAATGCGTCCTCGGCCTCCATCCGGGCCGCACTGGATGTGCTGCACCACCTTGATGCCGCCCGCCGCATTGCCATTCTGGGCGATATGCGCGAACTGGGGGACTTCTCCACGGCAGAACACGCAGCCCTTGCCCAACCGGCAGCCACATCAGCCGACCTTGTTTTTTGTTGCGGACCACACATGAAAACCCTTTTTGACGCACTCCCCCCCGCCCGACAGGGCGCATGGGCGGACAATGCCGCAGCCCTTGCCCCACTGGTATGCGCCGCCCTGCGTGCGGGGGACGCGGTGCTGGTCAAGGGCAGTCTGGGCAGCCGCATGCGTGACGTGATAACAGCCCTTGAAAACCTTGATAGCGTGGAGCCCGCCTGAATGTTGTATCTTCTGGTCTCTCACGCGGTCCATGACGGGCACATTACCCTGCTTAACCTGCTGCGCTATATTTCCTTCCGCGCAGGCTGCGCGTGCATGACCGCGCTGGGCATAAGCCTTGTGCTGGGCAGGCCGCTTATTACCATGCTGCGCCGTATCCAGCGCTATGGCCAGCCTATCCGCGCCGTAGGGCCAGAGCGGCATATTCTTGAAAAAGCCGGAACCCCGACAATGGGGGGCATGCTCATCCTGATCTCACTCACCGTGGCAACGCTGCTGTGGGGCAATCTGGAAAACGGGTTTGTCTG
This sequence comes from Acetobacter okinawensis, assembly GCF_002153655.1. Lineage (GTDB taxonomy): Bacteria > Pseudomonadota > Alphaproteobacteria > Acetobacterales > Acetobacteraceae > Acetobacter > Acetobacter okinawensis_A. Next base: position 110,718 of record NZ_JOPJ01000014.1, on the reverse strand, counting down.
GGCGGTACTGCTGACCACGCTCGGCTTTGGCGTTATCGGCTTTGCCGATGACTACCGCAAGCTGGCACGGCGCAATACGGACGGGCTTTCCAAGCGTGCCCGTCTGGGGTCAGAGTTTGCCATATCGCTCATTTGCGGGGCGTGGTTGCAGTACCTTATGCCGCCTGAACTGGCCAACCATCTGGCCTTTCCCTTTGCCAAGGAGCTACTGCTCCCCCTTGGTCTGCTCTACCCCGTGTTCGCCATGATCGTGATTACGGGCTTTGGCAATGCGGTCAATTTTACCGACGGGCTGGACGGGCTGGCCATTGGCCCCGTGGTGGTGGCCTCCCTTGTGTTCGCCATTCTCTCCTACGTGGTGGGCAACCATGTTTTTGCCGACTACCTGCAGGTCCATGCCGTGCCCGGCACGGGGGAACTGGCGGTGTTCTGCGCAGCCCTTGTAGGGGCCGGGCTGGGCTTTTTGTGGTTTAACGCGCCCCCGGCCGCCGTGTTCATGGGGGATACGGGGTCCCTCTCCCTTGGTGGGGCACTTGGCTCGCTGGCTGTCGCCATCAAGCACGAACTGGTGCTGTGCATTGTCGGCGGTCTGTTTGTGGTGGAAACGCTGTCGGTCATTATTCAGGTCTTCTGGTACAAGCGCACCGGCCGCCGTGTGTTCCTTATGGCCCCCATCCACCACCACTTTGAAAAGAAAGGCTGGGCAGAGCCAAAAATTGTCATCCGGTTCTGGATTGTTTCCATCGTGCTGGGCATGTGTGGTCTGGCCACGCTGAAGCTGCGATGAGCACCTTCCCCCCCACAGTGTTTGCCGTGAAACGTTTTGCCGTTCTGGGGCTGGGCCGCAACGGCCTGCCCGCCGTGCAGGCACTCAGCGCCTGCGGCGCACATGTGCAGGCGTGGGATGATGGAGACACAGGCCGCAACGGTCTGGCCGACGCTCTGGCCCACATGCCGCCTGAGCAGGCCGCCTGCATTACCTGCGCTCCGCTGGATGATCTGGGCGGGTTTGACGCCCTTGTGCTCTCCCCCGGTATTCCGCACCACCTGCCACGCGTACACCCCGTTGCAGCGCTGGCCATTGCGGCGGGTGTTCCCATTCTCTCCGATGCGGAACTGCTTTACCGTGCGGTACGCGCCTGTGGGGGCAAGGCCCGCTTTGTCGGCATTACCGGCACCAACGGCAAATCCACCACCACCACTCTTTTAGCCCATATTCTGGAGCAGGCCGGGCTGCCAGTGGCTGCGGGCGGCAACCTTGGCCCAGCGGCCCTTGCCCTGCCCCGCCTGCCGGATAACGGCGTATATGTGCTGGAAATGTCGTCCTACATGCTTGAGCGGCTGGACACCCTGCACTTTGATGCCGCCTGCCTGCTCAACCTGACCCCCGACCATCTGGACCGCCACGCGGGTATGGCGGGGTACGCACAGGCCAAGCGCCGCGTGTTCACGGGGCAGACTGCACAGGACATGGCCGTCATTGGCATTGATGATGCGGACTGCGCCCATATTGCCACCGAACTGGCCCGTGGTGCGGCACATTGCATCACGGTCTCTGGCGCCAATCCTGCTGCCAGCTATTACGGCAAGGATGGCGCCATATGGCACAACGGCGCAGCACTTGCACCGTTGGGGCCTACGCTACCGGGCGCGCATAATGCGCAGAACGCCGCCGCCGCACTGGCCATGGCCCGCTTTTTAGGCGTGGCGGACGATGTGGCGGCCCGGGCGATCGCCAGTTTTACCGGCCTGCCACACCGGCAGAAACTGGTTGAAACCTGCAACGGCACCGCCTTTATTGACGACAGCAAGGCCACCAATGCCGATGCCTCCTCACGCGCGCTGGGCTGCTACGACAAGCTGGTGTGGATTGCAGGCGGCATCGCCAAGGAAGGCGGGATCGACAGCCTTGCCCCGTACTTCAGCCGTGTTGAACATGCCTTTCTGATCGGGCGGGATGCGGCCTTGCTGGCGGCAACCCTTGCCCGCCACAACGTGCCCCATACCGTGGTGGACACGCTGGATCATGCGGTTGTGCAGGCTTACAGTCTTGCGCAGCAGACCCAAACACCCGTTATCCTGCTCTCACCCGCCTGTGCGAGCTTTGACCAGTATGCCGGGTTTGAGGCACGGGGGCGGCATTTTCAGGCACTTGCCCACGCGGTGCATGCGCAACAGACAAGCAGAACGGGGCAGTAGGACAAGCATGGCCGGTTATTCCCGTACTGATGATTCGCCTTTTGGCCGCTGGTGGCGGAATGTGGACCGGACAACACTGGTCTGCACCTTTATTCTGATCGGCTTTGGCTACATCCTTATGCTTGCAGCCAGCCCTGCGGTTGCGGTGCGCATTGGCGCGTCACGCAACATGTTCATTTTCAAACAGGTCATGTTCCTGAGCGTGGCAGGGCTGATTGTGACTGGCGTTTCCATGCTCTCGCGCCGCACCGTGCTCCGGCTTTCCCTGATCGGGGGCGTGCTCATGCTTGGTGCCACCATGCTCACGCTGGTGCACGGCATAGAGATCAAGGGCGCGCGCCGCTGGATTGCACTGCCGCTCATGTCCCTCCAGCCATCAGAGTTCCTTAAGCCGTGCTTTGCTGTGGTTACGGGGTGGCTGCTGACCGAGCGCCGTATTTCACGCTATTTTCCGGGCATGCTCATAGCCTTTGGCCTGTATGGGCTTATTCTTCTGCTGCTCAAGTCCCAGCCGGATATTGGCATGCTTACGGTGATTACCGCCGTTTTTCTGGTCCAGTTGTTTGTGGACGGGCTGAACCTGATTTTTGTCGGGTTTGGGTTTGCCTGCATGGTGGCTGCGGGCATTGCTGCGTTTTTTATCTTCCCGCATGTGCGCTCCCGCGTGGAGCGGTTCATGCACCCCAATGTGGGGGACCATTACCAGATTGATACGGCCCTGCGCGCCTTTGGCAACGGCGGGCTGATGGGCCGTGGCCCCGGAGAGGGCCGGGTCAAGGACCTGCTCCCCGACGCCCATGCAGACTTTGTGTTCGCCGTGGCGGGGGAGGAATATGGTCTGGTCATCTGCCTGCTGATCATCTGCATTTTTGCGGCCATTGTGGTGCGGACCCTGCTACGCCTGATCCGCGAGGACGACCCGTTTGTGGTCATTGCCACCACAGGCCTGCTAACGGGGTTTGGGTTGCAGGCGTTTGTGAACATGGCTTCGACCTTGCATCTTATTCCTACCAAGGGCATGACGCTGCCATTCATTTCCTACGGGGGGTCTTCAGCCATGTCTGTTGCTCTGGCCATTGGTATGGTGCTCGCACTCACACGGCAGCAGCCGGGGGGGCTGCGCTCTGGTAACGGCTTTATCACCACTCTCAGACAATGGCGGTCAGCATGACGTCCCGTACCATCGTGATCGCGGCCGGGGGTACTGGCGGGCATTTTTTCCCCGCCGAGGCTCTGGCCGAAGCGCTGGTGGCGCGTGGCCACCACATTGTGCTCATGACCGATGCCCGCGCAGGCAAACGCGCCAACGGCGTATTTGCCCACAACCCGCAGTATGTGCTGCGCGGTGCGGGGGTTGCCGGGCGTGGCCCCATACGCGCCCTGCGTGCTGGTATTACGCTACTGGGCAGCGCATGGAAGGCCCGCGCCATCTTGCGCACCATACAGCCCGATGCCGTGGTGGGGTTTGGCGGCTATCCCTCCATCCCCCCCCTGCTGGGGGCACGGCTGCTGGGCCGCAAACACCCTGCCCTTATCATCCATGAAGGCAACGCAGTACTTGGCAAGGCCAATGCCGTGCTCTCCCGCTTTGCCGATGTGATCGCCACCTCCTTTCCCACGGTTGCCAAGCTGCCCATGGGGGCCAGAACCGTGCTGACCGGCATGCCCGTCCGCCCCGCCATTGCAGCCCTTGCGGGTGAGCCATGGTCCACCCCGGCACAGGACATCTCCCTGCTGGTCTGGGGTGGCTCTCTGGGGGCGCGCATTTTTTCGCAGGTGGTGCCCGCAGCCATTGCCCGCCTGCCAGCGGAACTGCGCGCACGCATAAACCTGACCCAGCAGGCCCGTGCGGATGATGTGGATGCCGTGCGTCAGGCCTATGCCGACATGGGCGTAAAAGCCCGCGTGGAACCTTTTTTGAACGACGTACCAGCACTCCTGCGTGCGGCTCATCTGGTCATCGGGCGCGCGGGGGGCTCCTCCGTAGCGGAGATCACCACCGCAGGCCGCCCCTGTGTTCTGGTCCCCCTGCCCATTGCCGCCTCTGACGAGCAGACAGAAAACGCCCGCGCCGTAACCGATGCGGGCGCAGGCTGGATGATCCGCCAGCCCGACTTTACCGCCCCAGCCCTTGCAACCCGTCTGCAAGACCTTTTCACCACTCCGGACGACCTTGCCCGTGCGGCTGCCGCCGCAGCAACACTGGCCCGCCCGGACGCCGCCCTCCGTCTGGCTGATATAGTAGAAGAATGCCTCCAACTTTCTCCTTCACCCGCCCATCCGCCCTCACTCGAGACGGAGACACGCACATGAGAGCCCTGCCCCTTTCCATCGGAACCATCCATTTTGTCGGCATTGGCGGCATTGGCATGTCCGGCATTGCGGAGGTGCTGTGCCTGCTGGGCTACTCCGTGCAGGGGTCGGACATAGCGGAGAACGCCAACGTCAAACGCCTGCGTGCTGCGGGCATTCCGGTTACCATCGGGCATGATGCAGCCAATCTGGGCAACGCGCAGGTGGTGGTCATTTCCACCGCCGTCAAGCGCGACAACCCCGAGGTGGTTGCCGCACGCGCCAAGCTTATTCCCGTTGTGCGGCGGGCAGAAATGCTGGCCGAACTCATGCGCCTGCGCTGGGCCGTGGCCATTGGCGGCACACATGGCAAAACCACCACCACAAGCCTTGTGGCCGCCGTGCTGGAGGCCGCCAAACTGGACCCTACCGTTATCAACGGCGGAATTATCGAGGCCTATGGCACCAACACCCGCATGGGCAAGGGCGACTGGATGGTGGTGGAGGCGGACGAGAGCGATGGCTCGTTCCTGCGCCTGCCTGCCGTTATTTCGGTCGTGACCAACATGGACCCCGAACATCTGGACCACTGGGGCTCGGCCGAGGCCATGGAGGCGGCGTATGACCAGTTTGTCTCCAACGTGCCGTTCTACGGCTTTGCCGTGCTGTGCATTGACCACCCGGCTGTGCAGCAGATGATCCCGCGCCTGTCGGACCACCGGATTGTCACCTATGGCTTCTCCCCCCAGGCGGACGTGCGAGCCGAAAAGGTGATTACCGACAAGCTGGGCGCCACGTTTGAAGTCACGCTGACAGACCGCGTAAGCCGCCGCACCCGCAAGGCTGGCCCCTTCCGCCTGCCCATGCTGGGCAACCATAATGTGCAGAACGCCCTTGCCGCCATTGCAGTCGCCACCGAGATGGACATCAGTGACGATGTCATCCGCTCCGGCCTTGCCAGCTTCCGTGGTGTCAAGCGCCGCTTTACCCGCACGGGTGAGGCTGGCGGCATTACCGTGATTGATGATTACGGGCACCACCCGGTGGAAATTGCAGCCGTGCTCAAGGCTGCACGGCAGGCTGGGGCCAACCGTGTTATTGCCGTCATGCAGCCGCACCGTTACTCACGCCTGAGAACCCTGTTTGCCGATTTCTGCACCTGCATGAATGATGCGGATACGGTCATTGTCTCTGACGTGTATGCCGCGGGCGAGGACCCCCTGCCCGACGCCAGCCGTGACAAGCTCATAGAGGGTCTGCGCGAACGCGGGCACCGCTCCGTGGTCCCGCTCTCCAGCCCTGAACATCTGGCGGAAATGATCAACGCCATTGCCAAGCCGGGTGACTATGTTGTCTGCCTTGGTGCGGGCACCATTACCAACTGGGCGCAGGCCCTGCCCGCCCAGCTTGCCGCCCTGCAGGCCGAGCAGAAGGGCGGAAGCGCGGCATGAGCTCTCTCCCCGCAACCACGCTGGAAGACATGGTGCGCCATGCTTTTGCTGGCACACGCGGGCGTGTAAGCGCACAGGCTCCCTTGGGCGCACGCACATGGTTCCGCGTGGGTGGTCCAGCCGAATGGCTGTTCCAGCCCAGCGATGCGGAGGACCTGGCAGGCATGCTCAGCCGCCTGTCCCCCGAATTGCCGGTTATTGCACTGGGTGCCTGCTCCAACGTGATTATCCGTGATGGCGGGCTGGATGGTGTTGTGGTGCGCATGGCCCGTGGTTTTGCCGATATTGCGGTAGAGGCCGACGGGCTTGTGGTCGGCAGCGCCTGCCTTGACGCCACCGTGGCCGAACACGCAGCACAGGCGGGCCTTGCGGGGCTGGAATTTCTGGCAGGTATTCCCGGCTCCATTGGCGGTGCCGTGCGCATGAACGCAGGTGCTTACGGGGCAGATATTGCCAGCGTGCTCGACTGGGCGGAAATTGTTACGCGTGACGGCAACATGCTCCGCCTGGGCAATGCCGCCCTGCGCTTTGGCTACCGCCGCTCTGGCCTGCCCGAAGGGGCCATGGTGGTGCGGGCCCGCCTGCGCGGCACACCGGCCAGCCCGGCTGATATTGCCCGCCGCATTGCCGACATCCGCGCAGCACGCGAGTTGTCCCAGCCCGTGCGTGCGCGCACGGGGGGCTCCACCTTCCGCAACCCCGACCCCGAAGTTTCCGCCCGCAAGGCGTGGGAGCTCATTGATCAGGCCGGGTGCCGGGGCCTGCGCAGGGGGGATGTGCAGGTCAGCGAGAAGCACTGCAACTTCCTCATCAACCTCGGTCACGCCACGGCCCACGACCTTGAAGCACTGGGCGATGACGTACGCCAGCGCGTGGCCCAGCACTCCGGTGTGTCCCTGCACTGGGAGATCAAACGCCTCGGCCGCACACAAGGAACCCCCGCATGAACACTGCCAAACGCATTACCGTGTTGATGGGAGGCATGTCCTCGGAGCGGACTGTCAGCCTTTCCTCCGGGCATGGCGTGGCGGAAGCCCTGCGCAGCCTTGGCCACACGGTCAGCACGCTGGACGCGGGGGCCGACCTTGGCGTGCTGGTGGCCGAACTGGGGGCGCAAAAGCCCGATGTGGTGTTCAACGCCCTGCATGGCCGCTTTGGTGAGGACGGGTGCATTCAGGGTATTCTGGACTGGATGGGCCTTGCCTACACCCACTCGGGTGTGCGGGCCTCCGCCACAGCCATGGACAAGGCCGCCGCCCGCGCCACGTTTGTGTCTGCCGGTCTGCCGGTCGCACCCGGTCGGGTTATTGACATTTCCGAGCTGGAAGCAGGCGACCCCCTGCCCGCCCCCTATGTGGTCAAACCTGTGTGCGAGGGGTCGTCCGTAGGGGTTTCCATCGTCCGGCCCGGCGCTAACGTGCGCGCGCGCATTGTGCGCGACTGGACCTTTGGCCCACAGGCACTGGTGGAAGAATTTATTCCGGGGCGGGAAATTACCGTAGGCGTTATGGGCGATCGCGCCCTGACGGTGACCGACATTACCCCCACAGGCAACGGCCACGATTTTTACGACTACGACGCCAAATACAATGCCGGTGGCTCCCGCCATGAACTCCCGGCCCGGATCGCGCCCGATGTGGCCGAGCAGGCGCTGGACGTGGCCGTGGCAGCGCACAGGGCGCTGGGCTGTTCGGGCGCATCACGCTCGGACTTCCGGCTTGATGATACTAACCCGGATGCTCCACGCCTGATCTTGCTGGAAGTCAACACCCAGCCGGGCATGACCGCGACATCACTCCTGCCCGAGCAGGCGGCCTACTGTGGCATCAGCTACCCCGAACTGTGCAACTGGCTGGTTGAGCAGGCCACCTGCCGCCAATGAAGCGCCCCGCCAGCCGCCCCTCCCGCACGGGACTGTTCCTAAAGCGCCAGAAGCGCCTGCTCCGGCCTGTTATCGGGCTGGCGCTTCTGGCGTGCGCTGGGGCCGGGGTGTATCTGGCAGTGCCACTCCCCCTGCTGGAACAACAGATTGCCCCACTGCGGGACAAAGTTCTGGGCACGTCCGCCCTGCGGGTGACCAGCATCCGGGTCGAAGGGGCCAACCTGACCAGCGATGGCGCAATCCGTGCAGCGCTCAATATTGCCGTGGGCGACCCGGTGCTGAACTTCAACGTCTCCCGCGCGCGGGAGAACCTGAACGCCCTGCCTTTTATTGACCACGTCAGCGTGGAACGCCACCTGTCGGGTGAAATTGACGTGCATATTACCGAGCGCCCCCCCTATGCGGTGTGGCAGCATCAGGGGCATTTCATCCTCATCGACCGGCAGGGGCAAAAGGTGCCTGATCAGGGTGCGAACGACAAGGACGCAACGGCCTTTGCAAAACTGCCACTGGTGGTAGGCGACGGCGCAAACGAAAACGCCGCCGCACTGATTGACGTGCTAGCGCAGGAGCCGGAGGTCAAATCCCACGTGGCGGCTGCCGTGCGGGTCAGTGACCGCCGCTGGAACCTTAGTCTCAAAGATGGCGCAACCGTGCTCCTACCTGAAGGGGAGGAAGCTCCGGCCATTCACCGCCTGGCCCGGATCAACGCCAGTACCCAGTTGCTGGACCGCCCCGTGGTGCTGATAGACATGCGCCTGCCCGACCGGCTGACCATAAGGGAGCGCCCGCCAGAACCTGCCCCGGCCTCCACGCCGCAGGCGGGGGATGCAGCCAAGGCGGCGCCACCGGCCCATAATACTCCGGGCAAGGACACCCCCCACGTCCCGCACCACGCCCAGACCAAAGACACCCCCAAAACCCCTACGGAGGAAAGCCGAGATGAATGACAGCGCGCACTCCCCAGCTTCCCCCGAGCTTAGTCTGACCGACCGCCTGCACAAAAAACGGACCAGCGCCCCGGCCAGTTCCACCCTGCGCATGAGCGGGGGGGCTGGCTCACTCCCTCTGCCGCCGAGCGAGCGCAACAAACGCCCACACACATGGCGCAACGGCTACAGCGCCGTGCTGGACATCGGGTCCACCAAGATCACCTGCCTGATCGGCAAAGGCGAGCCCAACGGCATGCTGCGTGTGGCAGGCTTTGGCTGGCGCCGCTCCGCCGGTGTGCGCAACGGGGCCATTACCGAGTTGCAGGAGGCGGAAGCCGCCATACGCGCAACCGTGGCTCAGGCCGAAAACATGGCCGAGCGCACCATAGACAAGGTGGTTGTCAACCTGTCCTGCGGGCACCCTGCCAGTCGGCTGTTCAATGTCCGCTGGCCCATTGGCGGGCGGGTTGTAACCGAAGCAGACATCCGCCGGGTAGTGACAGAGGGCCGGGTACAGGCCACCGTGCAGGGGCGTGAGGTCATTCACACCCTGCCCATCGACTTTACGGTGGACGATACCGAGGGCGTGTCCGACCCACGGGGGCACCTGTGCGAAACGCTCAAGGCGCGCCTGCATATTATAGATGCGGCAACCACCGCCCTGCTGAACCTTGAGACGGTACTCAACCGGGCAGAACTGCGCATGGAGGCTCTTGTCTCCTCCCCCCTTGCATCAGGGTTATCCGTGCTGGATGCGGATGAGCGTGACCTTGGCTCCACCATTGTGGACATGGGGGGCGGCACCACATCGCTCGCGGTGTTTGGCGAGGGGCAGATCCTGCACACGGCCCAGATCGGTGTTGGGGGGCTGCACGTCACGCGCGATATTGCCCGCGGGCTTGGCACATCGCTCGACAATGCAGAGCGGCTGAAAACCGTTTACGGGAGTGCCGACCTCTCCTCCGATGTGGAGGACGAAATCCTGACCGTGGAACTGCTGGGCAATGACGTGCCGCATTTTGAGCAGATATCCCGCGCGCAGCTTGGCCGCATCATTCGCCCACGCATGGAAGAAACACTGGAGCTGGTGCGCGAAAAACTGGATGGCGCGGGCCTTGGCATGGCCGCCAGCGGTCGCATCGTGCTGACCGGGGGCGGCTCCCTGCTGGATGGAATCCGCCCTCTGGCAGAGCGTATTCTGGGAGCGCCGGTCAGTGTTGGCCGCCACTCCGGCCCCGGTTTTACCCGCTCCGTCCGACTGGGACGGCCCAAGAATATTGCCGGATTGCCAGAAGATACCGCGGCCGCCGCAGGCTTTGCCACAGCCGCCGGGCTGCTGTTCTGGGCGGCCAGTGCGGAGCGCCCGTTCAGTGATGTGGAATTCCGTGAAGCCGCACCAAGTGGTTTTTTACAAAAACTGGTTGCTTTTATTCGTGAGAGGGTTTGATTTGCCTCTCAAAAGCTTGGTAAACTATCCGCAATATTATCCAACCCGCCCCCGTTAACCCGCCGCAGTCCGGGAGAGACACATGACACTCAACCTAACAGTTCCACCCCAGACTCATGCTGATTTTTCGCCCAAAATCACCGTTATAGGCGTAGGCGGCGGGGGCACGAACGCGGTTGACAACATGATTGCCTCCAACCTGGAAGGGGTGGAGTTTGTTGTCGCCAATACCGATGCGCAGAGTCTGGCCAAAAGTCTGGCCGACAGCCGCATCCAGCTTGGCCCGCACCTGACCCATGGCCTTGGCGCTGGCGCCAAGCCCGAAGTCGGGCGTGCAGCAGCGGAAGAAGCTGCGGACGAAATTGCCCGGTATCTGGACGGCGCGCACATGGTGTTCATTACCACCGGCATGGGTGGGGGCACGGGTACGGGGGCAGCTCCTGTTATTGCCCGCATGGCGCGTGAGCGGAATATCCTGACCATTGGCGTGGTCAGCAAGCCCTTTGCCTATGAAGGTAAGCGCCGCGCCCGCGTGGCAGATGAAGGGATTCAGGAACTTCAGCAGTATGTTGATACGCTGATCGTCATTCCCAACCAGAATCTCTTCCGCATTGCCAACGAGCGCACCACCCTGCGTGAAGCCTACAAGCTGGCTGACGAAGTTTTGAACATGGGTGTACGCGGCGTTACCGACCTGATGATGGAGCGCGGCTACGTCAACCTCGACTTTGCCGACATCCGCAGCGTTATGGCCGAAATGGGCAAGGCCATGATGGGCACTGGCGAGGCAGAAGGCGACAACCGCGCGGTAGAAGCAGCGGAAGCGGCCATCTCCAACCCACTGCTTGAAGACACCTGCATGGCTACGGCCAAGGGTCTGCTGGTCAATGTCACGGGTGGTGAGGACATGACCTTCTTCGAAGCCGAAGAAGCGTTCAACCGCATCTGCCGCGAAGTGCCAGAAGACGCAAACATGATCTTTGGTACGGTTATTGAAGAAAAAATGACCGGCCGCCTGCGTGTGTCCGTTGTAGCAACCGGCATTGACGTCCCCCCCAATGGTGGCGGGGCCGAACGCCCCCATACGGCGGTGGAAGCCGAAGCACAGCCAGAACAGCCTTATGCTGCCCCCGGTGCGCCGCCAGCCGCAGCGCCAGTGGCGGCCCAGCAACAGCACGCACCAGCCCCTGTAGCGGAGCAGCCCGTTGCCCCGCAGCCGCAGGCCTATGCACCACAGCCAAGCCACGCAGCGCCTCCGGCACACACCGTGCCCGGTCAGGTGGCCGCGGCTGCTGCGGCACAGCCACGCCAGCCAGCCCCGGCTCCGGCCCCGGCGGCCTCCAAACATGCCAACCTGTTCAGCGAGCCACCGCGCCCTTCGGCCTACCCTGTGCAGGACCCTAACGCACGCAGCCTGTTCGGGCGGGTTACCGGCGCTTTTCGCCGCGCCCCCACGCCAGATGCCCGGCAGGAACCCGTAGCGCAGTCGCACCCGACCATCAGCCAGGCCGAACAGGGCGCTCCCCGCCATGGGGAAGGCGATACAGGACTGGAAATTCCGACCTTCCTGCGCCGTTAAACACCAGTGTGCATACCCCGCCCGACACCCCTGAGCCACAGGGCGGGGTATGAAACACATGGCAATAATCATTGACTCGCATCTGACCCGCACAGGCCCTAGCGTTACCGTGTCATAACTTCCACACGACCATGGGGCGGTTCAGGATCATGGACAATCTGTCAGCGGCACTTACCCCACGTTCCACACCTGCGGAGAGTCTCCCGGTCCCTATGCGACAGATACGCACCAAACCCGATGCAGCCCAGCATACGCTGCACCACGCCATCTCTGCCGTGGGTATTGGCCTGCATACGGGCCGTTCCATCAACATTACTCTTCAACCCGCCCCCGCCGGGCATGGCATTGTGTTCCAGCGGACGGACCTGCCGATGGCAGCCCCCCTGCCCGCACGGTATGATTATGTGGTGGAAACACACCTGAGCACTGTTCTGGGGGATAAACACAACCCCGAAAACCGGGTCGCCACTGTTGAACACCTAATGTCCGCCCTGTGCGGGTGCGGCATTGATAACGCCCTGATTCTGGTGGATGGACCAGAAACCCCGGTTTTTGACGGCTCGGCCACGGATTTTGTGTTCCTGCTCGACTGCGCCGGTCGCACGGCGCAAAGCCTGCCCCGCAAAGTCGTGCGGGTTATGCAGCCTGTGCGGGTTGAACACCAGAATGCCTGGGTGGAACTCCTCCCCCACAATGGCCCGCACACACACCTGTCCATGAGCATTGACTTTCCGGCCAGCGCCATTGGTGCACAGAGCTACGCTCTGGATTTAACGCCATCCTCCTTCCGCAGCGAACTCGCACGCAACCGCACTTTTGCCCTGCGGCAGGAGATTGAGGCGCTGCACAAGGCCGGGCTGGCGCTTGGTGGCTCTTTGGACAACGCCATTGTTGTCGACAACGATCAGGTACTCAACCCGACCGGCCTGCGTTGCCCGGACGAGTTTATCCGCCACAAGATCATGGATGCGGTGGGCGACCTCTATCTGGCCGGGTGTGTGCTTCAGGCCAGCTTCCGGGGGCATCGCTCCGGCCATAAGCTGAACAACCAGCTCCTCCACGCCCTGTTTGCCCAGACCTCCGCATGGCAGGACATGACAAACCGGCAATCCGCCTCCGCTGCGGCGTGAGACTCTTTTTATCAAGACACATGCAATAATCGGCGTTTCTTTGCTTTTCTTGACCCGCCGACATGCTATAAGATTTTGTCTCGATCTGAAGAGCCGGTATGTTTGATATTTCTATAAAAACACAGTCAGTCCGCCGTCGTCTGCCGTTCCTGCTCTCAGCTTTTGCGCTGTTAGGGCTTGCGGATTGCAGCCTTTTGACTGGCAGCAGCAAGACCCCTCCGGCCCCCAAAATTGCGGCACCAGAGACACTCTATAATAACGGCATAGACGCCCTGCGCACCCGCCGTTACGAGTTGGCCGCCGCTGAGTTTGAAACACTCCAGCAGAACTACCCCTATTCGGGCTACATCCCCAACGCGCAGTTGATGGAAGGGTATTCCTACTACCTTAAGGGGAAATACCCCGAAGCCGTGCAGCAGCTTAACCGCTTTATCAGCCTGCACCCCACCAGCGCCGATTCCGCCTATGCCTACTACCTGCGCGCACTCTGTTTTTATGAGCAGATTGCCGATGTGCAGCGTGACCAGCAGGGTACGGCAGAAGCCATGGATGCACTGGAAGAAGTGGTCACCCGCTTCCCCCAAAGCAAATATGCCCGTGATGCCCAGTTGAAAATTGACCTGTGCCGCGACCATCTGGCCGGGAAGGAAATGCTGGTTGGCCGCTATTACCAGCGCGAGCGCAATTATGAAGGGGCGATCAACCGCTACCAGCGCGTTGTGCAGGATTTCCAGACAACCAACCACGTGCCCGAAGCCCTTGAGCGTATGGTGGAAGTCTACCTTGATCTGGGGCTGACCGATCAGGCCCGCAAATCGGCCACTGTACTGGGGTACAACTACTCCAGCAGCAAATGGTATCGTTTTGCTTACGACAAACTCAAAAACCATAACCTGCTGGATGGCAAACTGCCCGTTCCGGGGCAGGCGGTAACCGCTGCCGCCAAACAGAATCTGGACACATCCCATACGTCGGACACGCGTGATGAGCGCATGGCCGCACCAGCAGCCATGCAGCCCGGCAACACACCCCCGGCACCGGCTCAGGCCGCGCCAAGCACGCCCGTTACAGCGCAACCGCTGACAACACCGCCGCCCGCAACCAAAAAGTAATACGCGCTTTGTCGCTTTTTCTCTTGAAATAAGAACACAACCAGAACATACAGAACCTGCCTTTCCTGCCCGCAGCAAAGGCAGGTCTGTGCAGGCCCACGCGGGAGCAGGCGTGAGCGTTAGGTCTGTTCCGCAGACTCCAGTCATTTCAGGTGTGAACCTAAAAGCCGGATGTCGCCATGCTGACACATCTTTCCATCAGAGACGTTGTGCTGATCGAGGCACTCGACCTGACCCTCCACCCCGGCTTTACCGCCCTGACGGGGGAAACGGGGGCAGGCAAATCCATTTTGCTGGACAGTCTGGGTCTGGCCATGGGCGAACGCGCAAACGCCGGTCTGGTCCGCTCCGGGGCAGAGGAAGCGCGTGTAACTGTCTGTTTTGAGGCACCACCCCACCACACGGTTTATGACCAACTGGAGGAACAGGGCATCCCTGCCGACAAAGGCGAGCCACTGGTCCTGCGCCGCGTTATCTCGCGCGAGGGGCGGTCGCGCGCATGGGTCAATGACCAGCCTGTGGGCCTGACCCTGCTGCGCAAGGTTGCGGCAACGCTGATAGAAATTCAGGGCCAGCACGAGCAGATGGGACTGGCCGATGCCACCACCCATCGCGGTTTGCTGGATGCCTATGGAATCAAACCGGCACTCCTTAAAAAAGTCGCGCAGGCTTTTACCCACTGGCAGGACCTGCGCCAAACTCTTGCCAATGCCGAACAGGCACTGGAAGACGCCGCGCGGGAGGAGGAATGGCTACGCCACACGGTGGACGAACTCTCCACCCTTGCCCCCCAGCCGGGGGAAGAAAGCCTTCTGGCCCAGCAACGCCATAGCCTGCAGCAGGCCGAGCGCCGGGGCGAGGCCGTAGCCGCTGCCCTGTCCGAGCTTACCCCACGCGACCGCCGCTCCACCGGCCCTGCGGCAGCCCTGCGTGCCGCCAGCCGCGCTCTTTTGCGCCTGGTGCCCTCCACCCCGGCCGACAATACCACCCCTGATGGCGATGTATTGGCCACCCGCACCACAGAAGCCCTAAGTGCGCTGGAAAACGCAGAGAACGCTCTGGCCGAGGCCGAGAGCCTTCTCTCCCGCCTTATGGCCGATACAGAGGCCAATCCGCGTGAGTTGGAGGAAACCGAGGAGCGGCTGTTCACCCTGCGCACCGTCGCGCGCAAGCACAATGTGCTAGTAGATGAACTGGCCGCCCTGCTCGCACAGTTAAGCGCACGCCTGCATGCGCTGGAAAATGGTGCGACTGAGCTGGAAAGCCTGCGTGCAGCAACACAGGAAGCACGCCTTGCTTACGAGGCCACGGCACGGGAGCTGACCGCCGCACGCACCCATGCCGCCAAAAAAATGGAACAGGCTGTCACCGCCGAACTCAAACCCATAAAGCTGGAAAAAGCGCGCTTTCTGGCCGAGTTGCAAACCCTGCCCGCCGAGCAGTGGAGCCGCCACGGCATGGAGCAGGTGACCTTCCTTATTGCCGCCAACCCCGGCCAGCCCCCCGGCCCCATTGCCAAAGTGGCCTCTGGTGGCGAACTCTCCCGGCTTATGCTTGCGCTCAAGCTGGTGCTGGCTGGTCAGTCCGGTATTGGCACGCTCATTTTTGACGAAATTGACGCAGGCGTTGGCGGCGCGACAGCCGCAGCCATTGGTGAGCGCCTGCACCGTCTGGCACTGAACGTGCAGGTACTGGCCGTAACCCACAGCCCACAGGTGGCTGCCAGTGCAGATGCACACCTGCGTATTGGCAAACAGACCCGCAACGGGCAAACAGCCACCCACGCCACCTTGCTGGCCCAAACCGAACGCAAGGAAGAGATCGCACGCATGCTGGCAGGGGATACCATTACCGATGCCGCACGCGCTGCGGCCGCCAGCCTGCTGGAACCAGAGAAATGACGCAGCCCCCCTCCCCGATCACAGACATGGACCTTGAGCAGGCCCGCGCAGAACTGGCTGATCTGGCCGAAAAAATTGCCTATCACAACACCGCCTACCACCACCATGACGCGCCAGAAATCAGCGATGCGGATTATGATGCCCTGCGCAGGCGCTACAACACTCTGGTGGCCCTGTACCCCGATGCAGAGCCGCAGAACAGTGCAGCCAACGCGGTAGGCGCCACTGCGGACCCCGCCTTTGGCAAACATATCCACCTTGTACCCATGCTCTCGCTCGACAATGTGTTCGACCGCGAGGAGTTTGAGAGCTTTATCACCCGCGCCACCCGTTTTTTGGGTCTGGAGCAGGCGGGGGCAGCCCCCCTGCGCTTTGTGGGCGAGCCGAAAATTGACGGTCTTTCCATCAGCCTGACTTACGAGCATGGGGTTTTTACACGCGGCACCACGCGTGGTGATGGCACCGAGGGCGAGGATGTTACCGCCAACCTGCGTACATTGCGCGACCTCCCCCACACGTTGCCCGCCCCATACCCCGACCTGATTGAAATTCGGGGGGAAGTTTTTCTCTCCAAAGCCGACTTTCTGGCGCTCAACGCAGCGCAGGAGGCCGCTGGCAAACGCCTGTTCGCCAACCCGCGTAACGCAGCGGCTGGCTCTCTGCGGCAGCTGGATTCAAGCATTACCGCGCAACGCCCGCTCTCCCTTTTTGCCTATGCTCAGGGTTTCTGCTCCGACAAAGCAACCCGCAGCCACTGGGACTATCTGGAGCAGTTGCGGGCTTGGGGGTTTGTGGTCAACCCGCTCTCGCGCCAGATTGACGGCGCGGCTGAGGCGGAAGCATTTTTTGAGCAGGTCAATCAGGACCGTGCCAGCCTTGCCTATGATATTGACGGCGTTGTCTACAAAATAGACGACCTGACCCTACAGAACCGTCTGGGCTTTGCTGGCCGCGCCCCACGCTGGGCCATAGCGTGGAAGTTCCCTGCCGAGCAGGCCATAACGCGCCTGAACGCCATAGAAATTCAGGTAGGACGCACAGGCGCGCTAACCCCCGTTGCCCATCTGGAGCCTGTTAATGTGGGCGGGGTGCTGGTGACCCGCGCAACCTTGCATAATGAGGACGAAATCACCCGCAAGGACGTACGGGTGGGGGACACGGTGTTTGTCCAGCGTGCGGGGGATGTTATTCCGCAGGTCCTTGGCGTAGCTCCAGCAGACCCGCAGGGGGGGGAGCGTGGCCCCCTTTTCCACTTTCCCGATCATTGCCCGGCCTGCGGTGCACTGGCCGTCCGCCCCGAAGGTGAGGCCGTGCGGCGCTGCACGGGCGGGCTGACATGCCCTACACAGGCAGTGGAGCGGCTGATCCATTTTGTCTCCCGCCTTGCCTTTGACATTGAAGGGCTGGGTGAGCGCAGTATCCGCGAATTTTATGACGCCGGGTTAATCCGCACCCCAAGCGATATTTTCCGGCTCAAGGAGCACCTGCCCGCACTGGAACAGCGCGATGGCTGGGGCGAGCAGTCCGTGCGCAACCTGCTTCAGGCCATTGAGGGGCGGCGCACCATTGCCCTGTCCCGTTTTATTTACGCTCTGGGTATCCGCCGGATCGGAGAGAGCAACGCCCGCCTGCTGGCCCGCCATTACGGCAGTTTTGCCAACTGGTTACGGCAGATGGAGGCAGCGACCATCATCGGCTCCGACGCCCGGCTGGAGCTGGGCTCCATTACCGGCATTGGCAACGCCATAGCCAGCGATGTTGTGGCTTTTGTAGCCGAACCCCACAACCGGAGCATTCTGGCCGAGCTGGAAGCCGTACTACACATTACGGAAGAGACTGGTGCAAGCGATGGTCCGCTGGCGGGCAAGACCATTGTCTTTACCGGCACGCTGCTCACCATGACCCGACCGGAAGCCAAGGCCAAGGCCGAGCGCATGGGGGGCAAGGTCTCCGACTCCGTTTCCAAAAAGACCGATCTGGTGGTGCTGGGGGAAAAAGCCGGGTCCAAGGCCAAAAAGGCTGCGGAGCTTAATCTCCAGACCATGGACGAGGAAGAATGGAACGCCTTTTGCACCGCAAACGGATAGAACCTCCTCCTGCGCTGTTTTTTAGCTCTGGCGTGTAAAAGAGAGATTGCCCGACGGCCAAATCTGCGCCATGCTGGCGGGCAACGAAGGGGTGGAGTTCGTCGTCCAAACCAAAAATAAAAATTCCGTGCCCAGTCCGGCTGCTGTTCCGGTATCCCCTGTTCCCATCCCCTCGGTCGGAACTTCAGCTCATCTGGCACAAAAGAATGAAGTGAACGGCAAAATGACCAAGTGGATCTACAGTTTCGGTGCTGGCCAAAGCGAAGGCAACGCCGGGATGCGCAATCTCCTCGGCGGCAAGGGTGCCAATTTGGCAGAAATGGCCAATATCGGCCTGCCCGTGCCCCCTGGATTTACCATTACCACTGAAGTCTGCACCGCCTTTTACGATAACGGACGGAAGTATCCGGCCGAGCTGGAAGCCCAGCTTGAAGCCGCCATGGGTCTGGTAGAAAAGGCCATGGGCCTGCGCTTTGGCGATGCCGAAAACCCGCTTCTGGTTTCTGTCCGCTCTGGTGCGCGCGTTTCCATGCCCGGTATGATGGACACAGTGCTCAACCTCGGTCTGAACGACACGACGGTTGAAGGCCTTGTCCGCTCCTCGGGCGATGCCCGCTTTGCATGGGACAGCTACCGCCGCTTCATTCAGATGTACGGCTCCGTTGTGCTGGGCGTCCCGCACCACGAGTTTGAAGACCTGTTGGAACAGGCCAAACGCGCCGCCAACAAGCTGGACGACACCGCCCTGACCGCCGAAGAATGGCAGGACGTTGTTAAAAGCTACAAGCAGATCGTCCTGTCCGAGACGGGGACCCCCTTCCCCGAAAGCCCGAAGGACCAGCTCTGGGGCGCCATTGGGGCCGTGTTTGGCTCATGGATGAACCCGCGCGCCAACACCTACCGCAAACTGCATGATATTCCCGCAAGCTGGGGTACGGCTGTAAACGTCCAGTCCATGGTGTTCGGCAACATGGGTGATGACTGCGCAACAGGCGTGTGCTTTACGCGTGACCCCTCCACGGGCGAGAACATCTTCTACGGCGAATACCTGATTAACGCGCAGGGTGAGGACGTTGTGGCCGGGATCCGTACCCCCCAGCCCATGGCGGAATGTCGCTCGGTCGAGGGCCAGACCTCGATGGAAAAAGCGCTCCCCAACGCCTATAACGAACTGCTCCGGGTCCGTGATCTGCTTGAACGCCACTACCGCGACATGCAGGACATCGAATTTACGGTTCAGGCCAATACGCTCTACCTGCTCCAGACCCGCTCGGGCAAACGCACGGCAGCAGCAGCCCTGCGCGTGGCCATTGACATGGCCAAGGAAGGCCTGATCACGCAGGAAGAAGCGGTGACCCGCGTCCCCCCCGCGTCACTCGACCAGTTGCTCCACCCCGTGCTCGACCCCAAGGCTGAACGCCAGTTGCTGACCCGTGGCCTGCCCGCCTCCCCCGGCGCTGCCACCGGCATCATCGCCTTCTCCGCTGAAGATGTGGAAGACCGTGCCGCCAAAGGCGAGGACGTTATTCTGGTCCGTATTGAAACCTCCCCCGAGGACGTGCACGGCATGCACGCTGCCCGTGGCGTGCTGACCACCCGTGGTGGCATGACATCCCACGCAGCAGTTGTTGCCCGTGGCATGGGCCGCGTGTGCGTGGCTGGTGCTGGCAGCATTGCCGTGGACTACAAGGCCCAGACCATGACCGTGGACGGCCATACGCTCAAGGCCGGGGACTGGATTACGCTTGATGGTGGTACGGGGGCTGTTTACAATGGCCGCGTTCCCACCATTCCGCCCACCCTGTCGGGTGACTTTGCAACCCTTATGGGCTGGGCAGATGGCGTACGCCGCCTTGGTGTTCGCGCCAATGCGGAAACGCCGGAAGACGCCCAGACTGCCCGCCGCTTTGGGGCAGAAGGGATTGGCCTGTGCCGGACTGAACACATGTTCTTTGGCCCAGACCGCATTGGCCATGTGCGCCAGATGATTATGGCAGACGACGTGGCAACACGCGCCCGCGCCATTGAGGCTCTGCTGCCCTTCCAGCGTGGAGACTTTACGGAACTGTTCCGTATTATGGCTGGCCTGCCTGTAACCATCCGTCTGCTGGACCCGCCGCTGCATGAGTTCCTGCCGCATGGTGAGGCCGAACTGGCCGATGTTGCCAAGGCTCTGGGCAAGGATGTGGAAAGCCTGCGCGCACGCCGCTCTGCCCTTTCCGAATCCAACCCCATGCTGGGCCACCGTGGCTGCCGTCTGGGCATTACCTATCCGGAAATCTACGCCATGCAGGTGCGCGCCATTACCGAGGCTGCACTGGACATTGCCAAGGAAACGGGCAAGGCCGTAGAGCCGGAAATCATGATCCCGCTGATCGGCACCAAAGCCGAGCTGGACCTGGTACGCAAATCCTGTGAAGCGGTTATTGCCGATGTGCTGGGCGAGCGCGGTACGCATCTCTCCTACAAGATCGGCACCATGATCGAGCTGCCCCGCGCAGCCCTGACTGCCGACCAGATTGCACAGAGTGCCGACTTCTTCTCCTTCGGCACCAACGATCTGACGCAGACAGCCCTTGGCCTGTCGCGTGATGATGCAGGCTCCTTCCTGCCTGAGTATGTGGACAAAGGCCTGCTGCCGCAGGACCCCTTTGTTTCCATCGACCGCGAAGGCGTGGGTGCGCTGGTGCGCATGGGCGTGGAAAAAGGCCGTGCCTCCAAGCCCGACCTCAAGCTGGGCATCTGTGGTGAGCACGGGGGCGACCCGCTTTCCATCGCCTTTTTTGAGGAAGTTGGTCTGGATTACGTATCCTGCTCGCCCTTCCGTGTGCCGGTTGCCCGACTGGCCGCCGCACAGGCAGCCCTTGCTGCACGCAATAACAAGGCTGTCAAAGCCTAAGGAAAAAGTGGCCGCCTCCCCCTGAGGCGGCCATTTTTCAATCTGAATATCATGCAAAAAATTCTTACTCTCCACCTCGTATCCGAGGCGACGGGGCAAACGCTCGATTCTGTAGCGCGGGCCTGCATAGCGCAGTTCCCCAACACGGAAGTCAGGCTCCGGCACTGGAACCTGATCCGCACCCAGATCCAGCTCAGGCGGGTTTTGCGGCATATTGCCAATAATCGCGGCCCGGTCATGTCCACCCTGACTGACCCCATTTTGCAGGCAGATATGGAAGCCGGCTGCGCCAGCCTCCAGATCAGGCTGCTGGATGTGCTGGACAACGCCCTGAACTTTCTGGCTGAAGAAACCGGGGAGGAGGCAACACGCCACCCCGGCGGCCAGTACATTATGGACGAAAACTACTACCAGCGCATTGAGGCCATGCACTACGTGCTGGCCCATGATGATGGGCAGGAAACACGCGGCCTGAACAAGGCTGATGTTATTCTGGTTGGCGTTTCCCGCGTTTCCAAAACCCCTACGTGCTTTTATCTGGCTAACCGGGGGATCAAGGCCGCCAACGTGCCACTGGTCATGGGTATAGAACCGCCAGAAGCGCTGTTCACCACCACCAAGCCGGTTATTGGCCTGACCATAGACCCCGAACGCCTGATTGAAATACGCCGCAACCGGTTGAACCAGATGATTCCGGGCAAGTCCCGCCCGGAAGCCATAACCGATTATGCCTATATTGATCTGGAAAAAGTGCAGGAAGAACTGCATTGGGCAAGGCGTCTGTGCCGCCGCCACAACTGGCCTGTCATTGATGTGACGCGCCGCTCCATTGAGGAATCATCGGCCTCCATACTGGAGCTGATCGCCACATCGGCATAATACCCCGCCTTTGCTCCTGTGTGCACACAACAGTCCACACAGGGGCAAAGGGTTTTATGCAATCAGGTAGCATACGCTGACATATACGGTTTTAACCCGTATTCTGCTCAGTCTGCCATTTCCTGCGCGGTCAGTCTTTGCACCCGCACTGCCTGACCCTGCGCGTTATAGTAAATCACACTGCTGCCACGCCGTTGGGCGTAGCCATCGGGCTGGCCGTCCTTGGTCCAGAACAGCAGGCGGTTTGTATCTGGCTGTTCCACAACGCGGTCCCCCGGCGGGGTAAAACGGTATTTGCTAAAATCCTTATGGGCACGCGGCAACGGCAGCTTACCTGCCAGATTATGCATGCTGGATGCACGGTGCGCATCCGAATCATCATCTTCCCCACCATTCAGCGGGTCGCCATCAGCGCGGGCAGGCACACTGGCTGCCAAGGATAGCGCAACAGCGCACAAACCGAACATGATTGTCCATTTTTTGCGGAATACCGGCATCATGTCGGCGCGTCCTCCTTTATTCAGGCGTCTGGTGGCAAAATTTGCCGGTTAAGGGCAACCGTAGCACAGGTTAGCTCCTGCTACCGCGTTACTCCTGTTACAAAATGCTGTCAGCCCCAAGTTTTGGCATAGGCCGCCCCTTACAAAAGGCGTATCCGGCCCCTGCTTGCCCGCCCCTGCCCAAAAAGAGTAAGACAGCCGCATGACAGAAACGCTGGTCGGCCCTTTTTCACTCGAACGCGACATCAAAAAAAGCCGCTTTCTTGCACGCGCAACGCCCATAGCCAGCATAGAAGAGGCCGAGGCGTTTATTGCCAGCATAGCCGCGGCCGAACCAGAAGCAACACACCACTGCTGGGCATGGCAGTTTGGCCCCCATTGCCGCTGCCATGATGCGGGAGAGCCGTCTGGCACGGCGGGGCGTCCCATTTTACAGGTGGTTGTGGCCCAGAAGCTGGACCGCGTCGCCATTGTGGTTTCGCGCTGGTTTGGGGGGATCAAGCTTGGAGCGGGCGGGCTGGTACGCGCCTATGCCGGAACGGCTGCCGAATGCCTGCGCGAGGCCCCAAAAGAGGAGCTGATCGAGCGGGTCCGGCTTGGGTTCCACTGCCCGTTCTCATTACTGGGGCTTATTCAGGCACGCCTGCCGGAGTGGGGGGTAGAAGCTGCGGCCCCTGCGTTTGATGCAAACGGAGCGTGGTTCCAGCTTGTGCTCCCCCAGGCCCTGCAACATGACATCAGCGCAAAACTGACCGACCTGACCAGTGGTCAGGCCGATATACGCCTTATTGAGGATGAAGCGCCCGAGGCCTAGCGGGGCGTCACCCAGCCGTTACCTGTGGAGTCACCCACCTGACCAGTGCCAAACGGGCCGGAGCTCTGGTAGGCCGAACCATAGCGCGACAGGTCGGTACCGGTTACCGAATCCCGGTGTACCTTAGCCAGATGGTCCGGGTCATCCCCGTGCTGGAACTCCATGGACGGAGCATCCTGATAACCCGGTGGCAGGCTACGGTGCCCGTGCACGGTTTTTGACTCGGTTGATTTGGCCGCGCCAGACCCCGTATCCATGGCCCCACTCCCTTCGGAAAAGGAGACATCGTCATTCGGGGTCATCAGGGGGTCCGCATGGGCAACACTTGCTGCCCCCATCAGGCTTGCGCCCATCAGAAGGCCGGACATCACGTTTACAAACGGTCTACGCAGCTGCGCCATTGCGCGTTACCCCGCAAGAAAAAAAGAAAAACATACCACATGGGTCACGAGCCAACGGGCCTGCAAGCTCCATACTGGCAACCCTTATCACACCAAAAGTGCAAAAAACCAAATTCTCTGCCCAAGCGTGGAGAGGATGCCACACCATTGGCCAGAACATGGCCAGAAACCGCAAACGCCATTTGCGTAATCCCTGTATTTTAGACATAAAGGCTCCCGCCTTTGGCAAATTCCATGCCCAGAGAGATTGTGTTTATCATTCTGCTTACCATCTGTGTGTAATCAGCCCAACTGAACAGGAACGCGTTATGAGTGCCACGCTCACCCAGCCCAACCCGACGTCTGAGACCTGGATGCCGGATAGCTGGCGTTCGTTTCCGTTCAAGCAGATCCCCACTTATCCAGACGCATCGGCCCTTGGTGTGGTGGAAAACCGGCTGGGCACCTACCCCCCGCTGGTTTTTGCAGGGGAGGTGCGCCGCCTGCGCAATCATCTGGCACAGGCTGCTCAAGGCAAGGCCTTTGTGCTTCAGGGCGGCCCATGCGCGGAAAGCTTTGGCGAGTTCAAGGCCGACATCGTGCGCGACACGTTCCGTGTGCTGCTGCAAATGGCGGTCGTCCTGACCTTTGGGGCCAAGGTGCCGGTTATCAAGCTTGGTCGCATGGCCGGGCAGTTTGCCAAGCCGCGCTCCTCCGATATGGAAACGGTGGATGGTGTGAGCCTGCCCTCCTACCGGGGGGACATCATCAACGGTCCGGAATTCACGCCAGAAGCCCGCATTCCCGACCCCGCACGGATGGAGACCGGCTACTTCCAGTCCGCCGGGATTCAGAACCTCCTGCGCGCCTTCTCCCGCGGGGGGTATGCCAACCTGCATGAGGTACACCGCTGGAACCTTGGCTTTGTGGAACGCTCCCCGCTGGCCAACCGCTACCGCACCATGGCCGAACGCATTGGCGAGACCCTCGCCTTCATGCAGGCCTGCGGGATTGACGCAGCCTCTTCCGCACAGGTGGACGAGACCGAATTCTACACCTCGCACGAAGCCCTGCTGCTGCCGTACGAACAGGCATTGACCCGCGTGGATTCCACCTCGGGCGAATGGTATGACTGCTCGGCCCATTTTGTCTGGATCGGGGACCGCACCCGCCAGCCCGATGGCGCGCATGTGGAATTCCTGCGTGGGGTGCGCAACCCCATTGGCATCAAGGTCGGCCCCACCACCAGTGTGGAAGACATCAAGCGCCTGACGAGCATCCTCAACCCCCATAATGAGGCAGGGCGCATTACCCTGATCTCCCGCATGGGGGCAGAAAAGATCGAGCAGTTCCTGCCGCCGCTCATGCGTGCGGTCAAGGAAACGGGGCAGCCTGTCACATGGATCAGCGATCCGATGCACGGCAACACCATTTCCACTGGCAGCAAGGTCAAGACCCGCTCGTTCGATGCGGTCATGCAGGAAGTCAAAGGCTTTTTTGCCGTCTGCGCGGCTGAAGGCGTGCCTGCTGGTGGTGTTCACCTGGAAATGACCGGCCAGAACGTAACGGAATGTGTAGGCGGTGCGCAGCGCCTGACCGAAGCAGACCTTGGTGATCGTTACGAAACCTTCTGCGACCCGCGCCTGAACGCCGAACAGTCTTTGGAGCTGGCGTTCCTGATCGCGGAGGAGTTGACCGGCCGCAACTAAGGCCGTGCCGCTCTTTGCCTGATCACAGAAGCGGGGGGTGGTCTTTACGCCGCCCTCCATCACACCCATCATCTGTGCAGTGTATTTGGCAGAAAAGAGCATTTCAGCAATGACGCAATTCCCACTTGGCGTACCGGCCCCCGGCATTGCCGCGGCACAGGCCACCACCGCCCTGACGGATGCCGAAATCCGCGCCCGCACGGATTCCTACTTCAACCGGACCCGTCAGATCGTCAGCCATTTTGGGGATTGTCAGGTCACTTATGCTTTTTTCCTGCGCTGTCCGGTTATTTCCGCCCCCGGTATTATGCTGGAATGGCTGAAGAACGTCATGGCAGAGCGCGGGAGCAACTATACCGTGGACCTGCTCCACCCCGAGGGAGAATGGGTGGGAGCGGGCGAGCCACTGGTTTATGTGAGCGGGTCATTCCTGCATCTGGCTGACCTGGAAACACTTTTGCTCCAGAAGCTGGGCAGTTCCTGCGTTGCGGCACTCCGGGCCTACCAGATGGCGCTCTCCCTGCCACAAACCCGCTTTCTGGCCATGGATGCCCGGCACTGTGCCGGGTACGAGATGCAGGAACTCATGGCCTATGCCGCCTCCATTGGTGGGCGGGCCGCCCAGAAGGACGGGGCAGTAGGCTTTGTGGGCACGGCAAACGATGCCGTTTCCGCCTTTTTTGGTGCAACACATGGGGCGGGCACCATGCCCCATGCCCTGATTGGCTACGCCGGTTCCACCGTACGGGCGGCGGAAATGTTCCACGAGACCTTCCCCGAGTCCGACCTTGTGGTGCTGGTTGACTATTTTGGGCAGGAAATAACGGATGCGCTGGCGGTATGCCACCGCTTTGCGGAGTTGGCTCAGGCTGGCCGCATTGCCGTGCGGCTGGACACGCATGGCGGGCGGTTCATGGAAGGGCTGAACCCGCAGGAATCCTACGCTGTTGTCAACCGCCACGCCCCCGATGCCCTGCGCCGCTACCGCTCTGACCGGGAACTGCGCTACCTGATCGGCACCGGCGTATCTGCCGCCTCTATCTGGAAAATGCGCGAGGCACTGGACGAAGCAGGGTTTGACCGGGTGCGCATTATTGCCTCCTCCGGCTTTGGTGTGACCAAATGCGCCTGCATGGCCGATGCCCATGCCCCTATTGATGTGGTTGGCACTGGCTCCTTTATTCCTGAAATATGGAACGAGACTTACGCCACCGCCGACATTATTTCGTACAACGGTGTTGAGCGGGTCAAAATCGGGCGCGAATTCCTTTTCGCCTCCGCCCGCAACAGACAAGACAGCAAGGAAAATCCATGAGCGAAGCAGCCCCCCCACAGGAGCAAGGCTGGAAAGTCCGTATTCTGGACCTGTCCGGCGGTGCGGAAGACAACATTGTGGAAGACGTTGGTGTTTTTCATGATCTTGCCCACGCCAACGCTTTTGCGCGCGCCTATGTGCGCGACAGCGTGGAACGCTGCCGGGTACCCGGTGCCTCTGCCAAGGATGTGCTGGACACATGGATGAGCTTTGGCGAGGACGCGGTTGTGCTCGATACAGGGCTGGACGCTCAGGCCGATGGCTGGCGCTCTGCCAACGAGCTGGATGACTTTACCGCAACCCCCGCAACCCCCATGGAGCGTGACTGGCGCGCACTCGACCCACGTCGTCTGGTGGACGGGGAGGAAATACTCCTTGAAGATGACGACAGTGAGGGCGAGGATGAGGGGGAATACGGCACGGACGAACCGTTCGACCCCGGCCTGCACAACCTGCACTAGCCCGCTCAGGGCTTTGGGGCAGGCCAAACCGCTCACGCCATGCCCCCCTGCCCTGTTTTATCTTTCCTTCCTGCTGGTCTTTCCAGCCCATTCACGGCATAAGCCTCTGTTATGAAACTCCGCTTTGCGCCCAGCCCTACCGGCCTTCTCCACGTTGGCAATGCCCGCCTTGCCCTTGCCAATGCCCTGTTTGCCCGCCGCAACGGGGGCAAATTCCAACTGCGTATTGATGATACGGATACCGGTCGCTCGCGCGAGGAACTGGTAACCGCCATCCAGCAGGACCTGGAGTGGATGGGCATTGCGTGGGACGAGACCTTCCGCCAGACCGAACGGCTGGACCGCTACGCGGCCGCCATTGAAAAGCTCAAGGCATCCGGTCATCTGTACCCCTGCTTTGAAAGCGAGCAGGAACTGGCCGCCAAGCGCGAAACCCAGATCCGCCAGCGCCGCGCCCCGGTCTATGACCGCGCCATGCTCCGCATGACCGAACAGCAGCGCGCGCAGGCCGAAGCCAATGGCAAGGTGCCTTACTGGCGCTTCAAACTCTCGGGCCGCATTGTGCGCTGGCGCGACATGGTTATGGGGGACTGTCAGGTCAAGCTGCCCTCCGTCTCCGACCCGGTGCTGGTGCGTACCGATGGCACGGTGCTCTACACCCTCGCTTCCGTCGTGGATGACCTCGAAACAGGGATCAGCCATATTATTCGCGGGGAAGACCACGTAACCAATACGGGTGTGCAGATCGACATTGCCGAGGCTCTGGGCGCGCGCCCCGACCACTTCCGCTTTGCCCACCTGCCCCTGCTGCTGGACGAAAACGGGGGTAAGCTCTCCAAACGCTTTGACGCCTGCTCCCTGCGCACCCTGCGCCAGGATGGCGTGGAGGCCGAGGCCCTGATCTCCTACCTTGCGCGGCTTGGCAGCTCGGATGACCCGGCACTCATGCCGTTTGATGCGCTGGCCCAGAGCTATGACCTCTCCCATATCTCGCGCTCGGCCGCCCGGTTTGACACACGCCAGCTTCTGGCCATGAACCACCGCCATCTGGCTCAGCTCCCGTTTTCGGCTGTGGTGGACAGGCTGCCGCAGGGTGCGACCGAGGCCTTCTGGCTGGCTATTCGCAGCAATATCGACCTGCTGAGCGAGGCCAAACTGTGGTTGCAGGTCACGCAAAGCCATATTGTCCCCCCCGTGCAGGAAGATGAGGAGGCGTTCCTCAAGGACGCAGCAGCCCTGCTCCCCCCCGAGCCATGGGACCAGACCACGTGGAAGGCATGGACCACCGCCGTAAAGGAAAAAACCGGCCGTAGTGGCAAGGCTCTGTTCCACCCCCTGCGCCTTGCCCTGACGGGCGAGGAAAACGGCCCCGAGCTACGTGACCTGCTCCCCCTTATTGGTCGCGCGCAGGTGCTGGCACGCCTTAACCCCGGGCAATAACCGGGGTTCCATACAAGGGCAGGCATCAGGCACATCCAGACCTACAAAAACATAACTTGACCCAACGGTGCCTCCCATGGACAGTTTGGGTAACAGTTATGCCAGTCTGGATCCTGCATGTCCCCTGCTCTGCACCGTCGTACATTCAGTCTGGGGCTGGCCACGCTGCTGGCAAGCCCGGCCATAGGGCACGCGGCCCCACCGCCAGACCTGATGGACCCCCCCATGCCTGAACTGGAGGAACTGAAGTGGCACCCCCCTATACGGGAGGCCATTCAGGCTCTTGCCAATGCACACGGCCATTACTCCGAGCATTATAACCCCACCAGCCCGCCTTATGTGGTTATGGACTGGAGCAACATGGCCGTTGTGGGCGATGTGCAGCAGATGCTCTTTTTATACATGCTGGAGCATTTCTGCTTTCTTATGCCTGCGCAGAAGTTCCGCGCCCTTATTCATGTACACACCTCCAGCGCACCGCTGCCTGCCCCCTTTACCAACATGGCGGGACAGCCTGTCAGCTTTAACAATCTGGTGGCGGATCTTGTGGAGGATTACCGTGCGCTGGCAGCAGGCTACGGGCATATTCCGCACCCCATCCCCCGTGAGGAGCTACAGGACGACCCGGCATTGCTGGCGTTCCGGGCCAGAATGGCGTTCTGTCATCAGGCTGTCAGCGCACTGCATGGCCCTGATGCGGCCCAGCAATGGATCATCCGGCTTCTGGCCGAGCAGACCCAGACCGATGTGATCGCCTTGAGCCGCGCTGCCAACGAGTGGGGCTTGGGCGCGGGCATTACCACACAACGCTGGGTCTGCCCGAGCGCACGCGCAGGCAAGGCCGGACCAGTGCAGGCCAACATTACCCAGATGCTGCGCTTAACGCCTGAAATTGGTAATCTGCTCCAGATCCTGCAAGAACATGGCATAGACCCGATTATCTGCTCCTCCGCACTGGAAGATGTGGTCGCCCTTTTTGCCACCTCAGCCGAGTATGGCTACAACCTGCGCCACGAACATGTGTTTGGCGCACGCCTGGCCATGCACAAAGGCGTTATGGAGGCCACGGAAGCGCCCCATTATCCCTTCCCCTCCGGGGCTGGAAAAACCGCGTTAATCCGCACCCATTTTCAGGAACGACGCAAGCAGCCACCCCTGATGATCTTTGCGGGTGAGGCCAGTTCGGCTGACCTGCTCAAAGCGTTTCCCGAGACTGCGCTGTGCTGCCTTATCAACCGCACCCAGCCTGAAGAAATGGCCGGTTTTTTAAGGGAAGCCGCAGCCCCACCCAAAGCAGGCAGCCCCCGCAAATTCTACCTTCAGGGGCGGGATGAAAACACAGGGGAATGGAGGCCCCACGCCAGCAGCCTGCCACTGGGCAGCACCACCCCCACAATGCCCGGCTGACAGGCTCTGGCTCAGGTGGGGTCTGCTGGCCGGTGTGGCTTCCACAGGTTTAACAGCAGGGAATTGCTGACGACCGAAACCGAGCTCATGGCCATGGCAGCCCCTGCCAGCACCGGGTTGAGCAGGCCAAAAGCCGCCAGCGGCAGGCCCAGCACGTTATAGACAAACGCAAAAAACAGGTTCTGCCAGATTTTTGAAACCGTTGCGCGGGAGAGGGAGAGCGTATCCACCAGCGCCATAAGCTGGCTGCGCACAAGCACCACATCTGCTGTTTCCAGCGCGATATCCGCCCCTGCCCCAATAGCAAAGCTGACATCGGCCAGAGCAAGGGCTGGGGCATCGTTTATGCCGTCCCCCACCATGCCTACGCAATGCCGCCCGCCATCACGCAGGCGGGTAATCTGTGCAGCTTTGCCCTGTGGCAGAACACCCGCCACGACCTCATCAATACCCACCTGACGGGCCACCACCTGTGCGGCGCGCTCGTTATCGCCGGTTAGCATAACCACACGCAGGCCACCCGCACGCAAAGCCGCTATGGCAGTATGCGCCTCCGGGCGGACCTGATCGGCCAGACCCAGATAGGCAAGGACTTTCTTCCCCCGCGCTACGGCAATAATGCTCTGCCCCTGAGCCTGCCATGCCTCTGTCAGGCTCAGGTCAACCGGGCAGCCGCTCTCCTCCATAAAGGCCAGAGAGCCAAGCCGCACATCCTGCCCGTCCATGCTGGCCGCAACCCCCTGCCCCGGTATGGCCCGGAATGCCGTAATATCCACAGGGGCACTCCCCCTGAGCGTGGCATAAGCCACAACGGCCTTAGCCAGCGGGTGCTCGGAGTTCTGCTCCAGCGCCCGTGCAAGCCCCAGCACCTCTGCCTCCGCCACGCCCGAGGCAAACTGTGTCTGCACAACACTGGGCTGGCCCAGTGTGAGTGTGCCGGTCTTGTCCGTGACCAGAATATCCATCCTCCGTGCCTGTTCCAGCGCATTGGCGTTGCGGAACAGAATACCAGCCTGCGCCCCAAGCCCTGTACCCACCATAATGGCCGTTGGCGTGGCCAGCCCGAGTGAGCAGGGGCAGGCAATGACCAGAACAGACACGGCATTAACCAGACTGCTCCCAAAATGCCCCGTAACCGCCCAGCCCACGCCCAACGTCAGCACGGCCAGCACCAGCACGGCAGGCACAAACACCGCCGCCACCCGGTCAGCCAGCCGTTGCACGCTGGCTTTGCTGCCCTGCGCCTGCTCCACCATGTGCACAATGCCTGCCAGCACGGTTTGCGCGCCCACACGGGTTGCACGCACCTGCAGGGCTCCGGTCTGGTTAAGCGTACCCGCAAACACCCGCGCACCCACTGTTTTGGCAACAGGCGCGCTCTCGCCCGTCAGCATCGCCTCGTTTAGATCGGACTGGCCTTGCAGTACCTCCCCATCCACGGCAACACTTTCGCCCGGGCGCACCATAAACACATCTCCGGGGACGAGTTGCTCCACTGGCTGCTCCACCCACTGGCCATTGCGCTCCACATGGGCTGTGCGCGGTTGCAGGTGCAACAGCCCCTGCATGCCTGCGCTGGCACGGGCCTTGGCGCGGGATTCGAGCATCCGCCCGAGCAGAACAAGGGTTATGACCAGCGCGCTACTCTCAAAATACACAGGCTGGTTAAGGCCCAGAACCACCACCACAGCGCTGAACACAAAGGCAATACCCGTGCCCAGCACCACCAGCACATCCATATTGGCGGCCCCACTCCGCAGTGCATGCAGCGCGGCACCGTACATGGCCCTGCCACACCAGAGCTGCACAATGCCCGCCAGCAGGGCCTGCCCCCACAACGGCAGCATAAGACTGTGCTGGCCACTCATCATACCCGCCATCTGCACACCAAATGGCAGACTCAACAGGGCCGCGAGCACAAAATTGTTCCGCTCCGCACGCCATTGATCGCCGTGGCGCCTGTCCTGCTCCGCGGAGTCCTGCTGGCTGTACAGGCTTGCGCCATAACCCGCTTTTTCCACAGCGGCGATCAGGGTCGGGACATCCACAATACCGGGTACAAAACTGACATGTGCGCGCTCACTCGCCAGATTGACCGTGGCCTGCACAGATGGCAGGGCGTTCAGCACTTTTTCCACCCGGCTGACACAGGATGCACAGGTCAGCCCGCTCAGGCTCAGGTCAGCCTCGGTGCTCTGCGGCACAAAGCCCGCTTTGCGTATGGCCTCCAGCACAGCGGGTATCTGCCCTGCTCCCTCCTCCAGCGTAACCTGCGCACGGGAGGTGGCAAAATTGACCGATGCCTGAACACCGTGCTGGCGATTGAGCACTTTTTCCAGCCGGGTGGCGCAACTGGCGCAGGTCATGCCCATGACCGGAAAACTGACAATCTGGCTCATGCTTCTGGTGCTCCATGCCTGTGTTCAAACACACCGGGCAAAACAGGCTCCCGCACAGGGGGGGATAAACAGGTACTGGCTGTGCCCATTCTTCTTGCCATATATGCCCCCGGGGGGTATATACGAAAGATGCGTTGCTTTTCTCGCCTCTGTCAAATGGTTGTGGGTTGCCTGCTTGTGCTGGCCATCGCCACGGGCGTTCTGGCGCGGCATAACCCTGCACTGGCAGCACAGCACGCAGCCCATGCAAGCATGCACATGCCTGCAACACACGCCATGGCCGCAGCAACGCACAGCCCCCACCATGACCCAGCGGCCGTGGCCTGCCCATCCCCCACAGCAGCCACACACCACCTGATGCACCACCACGCGGCATGCTGCATGACGGGGAACGCCCTATCGGTTGTGGATACATCCGTGGGCATGCTGCCTGTTGGTTTTTTGTGGCACACCCGCGCACGCCCTGTTGCTATCAGCACAACAGCGCTACCTGACCGCAGGGCCGCCCCCCTGCTGCGCCCACCCAAACTGCACACGGCCTGACAAACCAGCCGGAGCCATACAGCTCCACCTGAGCGACCTATGCCCTGCCCATGCAGGGTGTGCAGACTGGACCATACCATGCCCATACTCCCCCCCCGTAACGGGCGGGGCCTTGCGCGCCGCCAGTTCATAACTGGCGCCAGTGCGCTTGCCGCCCTGAGCAGCCTTGCCCATGCCTCCCGCGCACAGGCTGACACGGTTTTTGCACCCACAGTGCCGACCGGCCCCCAATCGGTTTTTGACCTGACCATCAGTCCCCTTGCCTGCACCATTGCGGGCAAGACCCAGACCATTCCCGCCATGAATGGCAGTATGCCCGGCCCCACCCTGCGCTGGCGCGAAGGGGATACCGTAACCCTGAATGTCCATAACCATCTGGCCGAGGACACATCCATCCACTGGCATGGCATACGCTGCCCAGCGGACATGGACGGCGTACCCGGCCTGAGCTTTGGTGGCATTGCACCGGGGCGGAGCTTTACCTACCACTTTCCCGTCAAACAAAGCGGCACCTACTGGTACCACAGCCACTCCAACATGCAGGAGGCACGCGGGCTGTACGGGGCCATTATCATTGACCCACGCACACCAGCCGAGCAGACGTGGGAGCGTGATTACGTCATCCTCCTCTCCGACTGGTCGGATGTGGCTCCGGAGGATATTGTCAGTAATCTGAAGTTTCAGGACGACTACTATAATTTTCGCCAGCGTACTGCCGTCTCTCTTGTGCATGATGCCAAAAAGCAGGGGCTGGGGGCTGCCATAAAAAACCGCCTGCAATGGGCGGGGATGAACATGTCCGCCACAGACATTTCGGACGTGACCGGCATTATCTACACCTATCTGATGAACGGCTGCACGCCCGACACCAACTGGACCGGGCTGTTCCGCCCCAACGAGCGTGTCCGGCTGCGCTTTATCAACGCTTCCTCCATGACCTTTTACGACATCCGCATTCCCGGCCTGCAAATGGATGTGGTGCAGGCTGATGGGAATGACATTGACCCCGTGCGGGTGGATGAGTTCCGCATTGGCGTGGCCGAAACCTATGACTGCATTGTGCAGCCAAAGGACAACAAAGCTTACACCATTTTTGCCCAGACGGAGGACCGCACGGGCTTTGCACGCGGCACACTGGCCCCCCAGCCGGGCATGCAGGCGGCCATCCCCCCCATGGACCCACGCCCTGTGCGCACCATGCTGGACATGGGCATGCCCGAGTCCATGAGCATGAAAGGGATGGACATGAAGGGCATGAACATGGCGGAGCCACCCCCCGCTCACACCCCGCCGCTGAATGTTGAGAACCAGAACATCGCCCGTATGCCCACGGACCGTCTGGCCGACCCGGGTGACGGGTTGCGCAACAACGGCCGCCGGGTGCTGACCTACGCCGACCTGCGCGCCAGACGCCCGGCGGCAGACACCCGCCCCCCCTCGCGCGAGATCACGCTTCACCTGACCGGCAACATGGAGCGCTACATATGGGGTTTTGACGGCAAAAAATTCTCCGAAGCCGAGCCAATTCCCCTGCGGCTGGGCGAGCGGGTCCGCTTTACCCTTATCAATGACACCATGATGGAACACCCCATCCATCTGCATGGGCTGTGGAGCGAGCTGGAAAACGGACAGGGCGCTTACAACCCGGTCAAACATACCCTGATTGTGCAGCCCGGCAGCAAGCTGAGCTACCTTGTCTCGGCCGATACACCCGGATTATGGGCCTATCACTGCCACCTGCTCTACCATATGGACCTTGGCATGTTCCGCACTGTGGTGGTGTCATGAGCACGATCCCCCTCCCCCACACAGCCGTTCTGCTGGGCCTGCTGGCCGCACTCACCCTTCCTCACCCCGCCCATGCCGCCCCCGGCATGGCAGGCATGGACGACATGCCGGGCATGGATATGAGCGGGGATATGGACATGCCTGCACACCCGCCCCCGCCAGCAGCGCATAGCACAGCCCACCCGGCCCACACCGGTGCGGAGCACCTGCCGCCGCCCCACCACACCACTGGCACTGGCACTGGCACTGGCACTGGCACTGGCACTGGCACTGGCACTGGCACTGGCAAAGCGCATACGACCCAAACTGTACGCGTCAACCTGCCAGCACTTGCCCCCAGCAGCCGCTGGCCTGCCACCCCACCACCCATGCCAGCCGTGCATTACGTGCACAACATGCCCCCCGTTATGGACCACAACACGTATTTTCATGTTCTGATGGAACAGTTCGAGGGGCGTTATACAGCGGGGAACAGCCTGCTACGTTACTCCGGCCAAAGCTGGTTTGGCACGGACCATGACAAACTCTGGATCAAATCCGAAGGCACGGTGGACGGGCACGGCCAGATGACCGATGGCGACCATGAGTTTTTGTATGACCATGCCATCTCCACCTATTTTGACCTGCAGGCAGGCGTACGGCTGGACCTGGACAGTGGCCCCACACGGGCGTGGGGGGCAGTCGGGGTGCAGGGGCTTGCGCTGTATTTCTTTGATGTGTCGGCCACGGCCTACTTCAACGCCCAAGGGGTCGCGGGTAAGCTCGAAGGCTCCTACGACCTTCTGATTACCAACCGTCTGATCCTGCAACCACAAGCGGAGCTCAACTTCTACTCCCACACCGATGCGCAGCGTAACGTCAGCCAAGGTTTTTCCGACATCGATGCAGGCTTACGCCTGCGCTATGAGTTCAAACGCAAAATTGCGCCCTATATTGCCGTGACGTACGCAGGCCATTACGGCAACACAGCAAACCATGCCGCCAACTGGCGCGGCACAGCAGACAACGGCCCCGAAGATATCCGCTTTACCTTTGGGGTACGCACATGGTTTTAACCTTTTTATACCCCTGAAGCCCGTAGCACTTTTGCATCCAGTGCGCAGGCCCTCTACACAGGGGACAGACCACACCATACAGGCAGGTGCTGCACCATCCGGCGTTGCACCTGCCCTACCCCGCACGCCCCATGTTTTTAAACAACCAGCAGAATGTTCCATGCCCGCAGAAAAACCCGGCTGCACCGCCTGCACGCCCGCCCCCGCCACCAGCCAGGAACGGCACGTCACACAGCCAGACAAGACAGCCCTTATCAACCGCCTCAAACGGATTGAAGGGCAGGTCGGGGGCATTCTCAACATGGTGCAGGATGACCGCTACTGCGTGGATATTCTAACCCAGCTTTCCGCCGTCAAATCCGCGCTGGATGGTGTGGGGGTGCAAATTCTTACATCCCACGCCAAGGGCTGCGTACGCACGGCCATAGCCGAAAACGGCGGGGACGATGCGCTGGACGAACTCATGGGCGTGATCCGCAAGATGGTCAAATAGTGCTGCTCTGGCAGCTATGGCCAGACACGCACGTTATTTATGCCCCCACTATACCCGGTTCAGCACTCCGTATCGGAAAGGCCAAACAGCTCCGGGTAAGGCATGGCGTTTCTGCCGAGTTTCTTTTTCTTCCACTCAGCCAGCGCCCTGTTGTATTCGACATGACGCAGGACAAACTGCAACGCCTCCTCGTGGCGTTCGTTGGTGTCATCCATCATCTTGCGGCGCCAGCCGGCTGCAATCAGCCAGTATTCCCCGGCAAGCTGCCACGCTCCCGCCCGGTGCTGCTCCATGGCAAGCCGTTCCAGCCCGTGCATGCTGGCATCCGCACTGGCCAACGCCTGTGCTGTCAGAATAAAGTCATCCCCCTTCCACAGGAAAGTGGACTTCATGCTTGGGAACTGCCGGGTAAGTGCTCCCGGATCGCCAAAGTGTTCCTTGATCAGCATCGGAACCAGCCTGTCGTAAGACCTACGCCATTCGCACTGCACAAACTGCCCCTTGCCAATTGTGTTGAAGAACGCTGCCTCTATAACGGACTTGCCCTGCAAAGTCGATTTACACCCGCACCCCAACCCGCAGAATGCAGGAAAAGCCGCAGAACTACCCGCCCCCACAAGACCTTGACGCCTAAATAATGGTTCTGTGCATAGTGCCGGCTCCACTTTGGAGGAAAGAAGCATGACCATGGGTCTGGCACAGGATGTGTCCATTATCGCTGCGGTTTCCGCATTCTGGCTGGTTGCCATGGTCGTGCCGGGGCTGGATTTTCTGCTTGTCACGCGGCTGGCGGTCCTGCGGGGGCGCAGTGCTGCCCTACAGGCTACTCTTGGCATTGCAACCGGTGTTGCGGCATGGGGCGTGGCTGGTTTTTTTGGTATCAGAACACTCTTTATTGCAGCACCGTGGTTATATCTGGCGCTCAAGATCGGCGGCGGTCTTTACCTGATCACAATTGGCGTCAAGCTGTTCATCAGCAGTTGGCACAGCACGGCTGAACCCACAGAGCCAGCCGCCACCACACAAGCGCGCAGCAGTCATTTTCGCGCAGGGCTTCTGACCAATCTGGCCAACCCCAAAGCTCCGGTTTTTATCTCAAGCCTTTTTGCAGCCGCCATGCCCAGACATGCCCCCATCCATCTTGGTCTGGCCTGCGTTGCCGCCATGTTTGCGGTAGCCGTTGCATGGTTTGCACTGGTCACGCTGCTGCTCAGCCTTGAGCGTGTTTCGGCTCTCTTTCTCAGGTGCCGCCGTTGGGTTGACCGTTGCGCCGGTCTTGCATTCATGGCGCTTGGCATGCGCTTTGTCACCGAACGCGCACCAAACTAAGCCTGCTCTGCCGGGCAATAGGCCCGCATTGGCGACGGCGGAACGTGCCGACAAAAAAGGCTCCCCCACATTTGTGAGGGAGCCTTTTTTACAGCGTTATGCCGGTAAGGGCCGCAGTCTTAGTTCTTGGTTTTGTCAACCAGACGGGACTTGGCGATCCAGGGCATCATGCCACGCAGTTTTTCGCCCACGGCTTCAATCTGGTGCGCATCGTTACGAGCACGCGTTGCTTTGAAGAACACGTTGCCGGACTTGTTTTCCAGCACGAAGTTACGCACGAAGGTGCCGTTCTGGATATCCGTGAGGATGTCCTTCATGGCTTTCTTGCTTTCTGCCGTGATCACACGCGGGCCGGACACATACTCACCATACTCAGCAGTGTTGGAGATGGAGTAGTTCATGTTGGCAATGCCGCCTTCGTAGATCAGGTCCACGATCAGCTTCATTTCGTGCAGGCACTCAAAGTAGGCCATTTCGGGGGCGTAGCCACCTTCGACCAGTGTTTCAAAGCCAGCGCGGATCAGTTCAACCAGACCACCGCACAGCACGGCCTGCTCACCGAACAGATCGGTTTCCACTTCTTCCTTGAAGGAGGTTTCGATCGTGCCTGCACGGCCACCACCAATGGCGGATGCGTAGGACAGGGCGATGTCCAGAGCCTTGCCGGACTTGTCCTGTGCAATGGCCACCAGACAGGGCACGCCGCCGCCACGCTGGTATTCGGAGCGCACCGTGTGGCCGGGGCCTTTGGGAGCGATCAGGAACACGTCCAGGTCAGGGCGGGCTTCGATCAGGCGGAAGTGGATGGACAGACCATGAGCAAAGGCAAGAGCCGCACCCGTCTTGAGGTTCTTTTCCAGATATTCGGTGTACAGCGCGCCCTGACCTTCATCAGGTGTCAGCACCATAACAACGTCAGCCCAGGCAGCAGCTTTGTCGGGTGTCATAACCGTAAAGCCGGCATTGCGGGCTTTTTCTACTGCGGAAGACCCTTCACGCAGGCCGATCACAACGTCAGCAAGGCCGCTATCCTTCAGGTTGTTGGCATGGGCATGGCCCTGGCTGCCGTAACCGATAACGGCCACCTTTTTGGACTTGATCAGGTTAACGTCGGCGTCACGATCATAATACACGCGCATAGCCATTCTTCTTTTCTCCCTGTTGCCGGGGGTTAGTCCCCGGCGTTGCTGCCTGTCTATACTTCAGAAGTTCTGAATTGTCTGCGGCCCACGGCAAATGGAGGCAACCCCGGTGCGGGAGACCTCAACCAGCCCGAGTGGACGCATCAGCTCAATAAAACTGTCCAGCTTGTCTGTGGAGCCGGTCAGTTCAAACACAAAGGAACTGGCGGTCGTATCCACCGCCCGTGCCCGGAAAGCCTGTGCAATACGCAGGGCCTCGGTCCGTGGCTCTCCCGAGGAGACCACTTTGACCAGCGCCATTTCCCGCGCAACATAGGGGCCTTCCGCCGTCAGGTTCACTACGCGTGAGACGGGGACAAGCCGCTCAAGCTGCGTTTTAACCTGCCAGATGGAAGACTGCGTGCCCGTGGTGACAATGTTCACGCGTGAGGTGTGGCCATGTTCGTCCACTGGCGCCACGGTCAGGCTCTGGATGTTGTAACCACGACCAGAGAACAGCTCTACAATACGGGCAAGTGCCCCGCTTTCATTATCCACCAGAAGGGAAATAACAGCGGAACCGGAAACTTCGACCTGCATACTCATGTTTCTCGCAATCAAAGCGGAAGGGACAAGGCGGAACCAGACAAGAGCAACTCTGGCGGACTAGACCAGCATCTGCCCTTCCTTGCTGATTGTAGCACTGACGGCCTCCTGCTCCGGGCCAAGGATCATCTGGTTATGGGCAGCCCCCGAGGGGATCATGGGGAAGCAGTTCTCCCCTTCCGCAACACAGATGTCCACAATCACGGGGCCATTATGCTCCAGCGCCTGACGGATGGTGGCATCCAGCTGGTCCAGCCGGGTAACACGCAGGCCAGTGGCATGGAAACTTTCCGCCAGCTTTACAAAGTCCGGCAGTGCATCGGAGTAGCTTTCCGAATAGCGCGAACCATGCAGAAGTTCCTGCCACTGGCGCACCATGCCCATGTAGTGGTTGTTGATGATGAAAATCTTAACCGGCAGGCGGTACTGCGCAATGGTCCCCAGTTCCTGAATATTCATCAGGGTCGAGGCTTCGCCCGCCACATCCAGCACCAGCGCATCGGGGTGGGCAATCTGCGCGCCAACGGCTGCGGGCAGGCCGTACCCCATGGTGCCCAGACCGCCAGACGTCAGCCAGCGGTTAGGCTGATCAAAGCGGAAAAACTGCGCAGCCCACATCTGATGCTGCCCCACCTCGGTGGACACATAGGTATCCCGCCCGGTCTGGCGCGCCAGCTCGTAAATACGCTGGATGGCCTGCTGGGGTTTGATAACCGCATCGGGTGCCTGATCCTGACCAAAGCGCAGGCAGTCCAGCGCGCGCCAGCCCTCAATTTTGGCCCACCACGCCTCCAGTTCAGCCTTGTGCGCGTAAGCGGGCTGTTTTTCCCACTCCTCGATCATCATGGCGATAATCTCGCCCACATCCCCCACAATGCCTTCGTTGACATGCACGATCTTGTTGATCTGCGAGGGGTCAATATCGACATGGATTTTAAACGAACCGGGGGAGAACGCATCCAGCCGCCCGGTCACCCGGTCATCAAACCGGCTACCAAGGGCGATCAGCACATCGCAGTCATGGGTTGCCAGATTGGCTTCGTACGTGCCGTGCATCCCCAGCATGCCCAGAAACCGCTCATCCGTACCGGGGAATGCCCCAAGCCCCATGAGTGTGGAGGTAACGGGAAAACCCGTCAGCGCCACCAGCCTGCGCAGGTTCTCGCTCGCCTGCGGGCCGGAGTTGATGACGCCGCCACCGGTATAGAACAATGGGCGTTTGCCCGCCTTCATTGCGGCCACTGCACGCGCAATGGCTGCGCGGTCGGGCTGGGTGGTCATGCGAATGGTGCGCGGGGTGACCGCGCCTGCATCCACATAAGGGGCATCCCCCACCGTAATGTTCTTGGGCAGGTCGATCAGCACCGGGCCGGGGCGGCCGGAGCGGGCAATGGCAAAGGCCTCATGCACCGCAGGAGCCAGATCCTCGGGCTTGCGCACCAGATAGTTGTATTTGGTCACCGGGCGGGTAATGCCGGTTGTATCCGCTTCCTGAAACGCATCATTACCGATCAGGGGGGTTGGCACCTGCCCGGACAGGCAGACCAGCGGGATGGAATCCATCATCGCGTCCAGCAGGCCAGTGACCGCATTGGTTGCCCCCGGCCCGCTGGTGACCAGCACCACACCCACTTTGCCAGTGGAACGGGCATAGGCTTCTGCCGCATGGACAGCCGCCTGCTCATGGCGCACCAGCACATGGCGGATGTGATCCTGCTTGAACAGCGCATCGTAAATGGGAAGAACGGCACCGCCGGGGTAACCAAAAATGACCTCCACACCCTGTTCGACCAAAGCGCGCAGAAGGACTTCCGCACCCGGCAGGGTGGTGGTTGTCTGAGCGTTCAGCGTGGTCGAACCAGTCATGCTTGTCATAGCGTCCTCTCTTCCCGGAATTGGGAGCAGGTCGTCTGTTTAGGGCCCACTGTCTGGTGCGTCAATCCCCCTTAGAATAAAAGAAACAATTTCGTCACGATTCCTTTCCGAAAATTGCTCAGAATTGGCAAAACAGGCATTAACCGTGCAGGTCAGCCCTTCCGCAGTCAGCGGATGGTGCGCAAACCATGTGGCCTGCCGCTTGGTATACTGCCCTGTGGCAACAATGGCGCGGCTGGCAGCTTCCGCCTGTGTTATCTCGCCGCGCAGCATGGCCGCCAGCTCGGGCACACCATGCGCGCGCATAGCAGGCAGGGTTGGGTCCAGATTCTGTTGTAACAAACTACGCACCTCCTCCACAGCCCCCTGCTCCAGCATACTGGCAAAACGGGCCTGTATGCGCTGGCGCAGTTCGGGGCGGGGGGGAGCCAGCCGCACGGCAACAAAACGGCAGGGTGCTGGTGGCAGGCCCGGCTGCGCCTGCCACCAGTCCAGCCCATGCCCCGTGGCCTGCCAGACCTCCCACGCACGGGCCACGCGCTGCGAATCCACGGGTTTGAGGCGGGCCGCCGTCTGCGGGTCCACCGCCATAAGCCGCGCATGCACGGCTGGGGCGCCTTCTGCCGCCACCAGAGCGCGGGCCGCCTGCTGCACGTCTGGCGCACTTTCAGGTATCTGGGCGAGTCCATCGGTCAGGGCGCGCATGTACATGCCTGTTCCCCCGCACACTATGGGCAGGCAGCCCGTGCTCCACGCCTGCTGCATGGCTGCCAGAGCCTGCTCGCGCCACCATGCTACGCTGCCTTTGTGCGCGGCGGGCAGCACACCGTATAATCTATGGGGTACTCGCTGTTCGTCCTGCGCGTCCGGGCGGGCAGTTAGCACACGCAACTCCCGATAAACCTGCATGGAATCCGCGTTGATGACCACGCCGTTCAACCGCTGCGCCAAATCCAGCGCCAGCGCCGATTTGCCCGAGCATGTCGGCCCTGCAAGAATAAGCGCACGGGGCAGGCCGTGCATGTATGGCGGGGCATGGGCCGCGCTTTGGTGTTCTGCTTGCTTCATGCCCGTATTCCTGCCACACACCCAAGTGCCATGACGAGCCTTGTTCTGACCCTTGTTGCCCCCCGTGCGGCAACAACCCTCGATACCGCCACAATCTCCCTCGCGCGTGACATTGTCCGTGCCAATGGTGAGACCGTTATCCTCTCCCCCGGGGAGGCTGTGGATATTCCATGCCCTTCCACGGCGCGGGACATGCTGCCCCAGTTGCACACCGCACTGGGTGGCAACGTGGATGCGGTCATCACCGCTGCACAAGACCGCCGCAAAAAACTGCTGGTCTCGGACATGGACAGCACCATTGTCGCCAACGAAACGCTGGATGATCTGGCAAGCCTTGCCGGAATCGGGGACAAGGTTGCCGCCATTACCACCCGCTCCATGAATGGCGAACTGGATTTTGCCACCTCCTTGCGTGAGCGTGTGGCCCTGCTCAAGGGGCTGCCCGTAAGCCTGCTGGAAAAAGCATGGCAGGACGTGCGCCTGAACCCCGGCGCAGTAGAGCTGGTGCGCACCATGCGCGCACATGGCGCTTACACGGCACTGGTCTCTGGCGGGTTTACATTTTTCACCTCCCGCGTAGCGGCCCTTTGCGGGTTTGAGGAAAACCACGCCAACACCCTGCTTACCGATGAGAGCGGGCACCTGACCGGCGCTCCCGGCCTGCCCATTCTGGGCGCACAAACCAAGCTGGACCTGCTGCACAAGCTGACCAGCCACCACGCGCTGGCCAACACGGCCACCCTTGCCATAGGGGATGGCGCCAATGACCTGCCCATGCTGGGTGCGGCAGGGCTTGGCATTGCCTATTTTGCCAAGCCGGTGGTGCGTCAGGCCATAGCGGCGCAGATCAACCACACCTCGCTCCGTACAGCACTGTTCATGCAGGGCTATCCTGCATCCGCCTTTGTCAGCGCATAACCCGCAACGCCAGAGCTGACCGCCGGAAGGAGAGATAAGCACCATGCAGTTTGACCCAAGGGATATCTCGACCTACCCCATAGTGCGGGTTCTCTGCATTGTGCTGGGTGCGGGGCTGATGCTGTATTGTCTGGACTTCTATCTGGCCCTGCCGCAGGACACGCCAGAGCATGTCATGCGGCGCATGGCCGCACTGATTGTTGGCACCATTCTGCTGCTTGGCAGTATCTGGATCTAGGCTGGCATTACACTGCACTCAGGTCTTACACATTGCCACCCCCTCCCCCCCAGGGTAGGGATGGGGCATGTCCCACGCAACGCACCCCCAAATCCGCAGGCAACTCCAGCAGGCTCATGGTCACCTTGCCAAAGTGATCGCCATGATGGACGAGGGCCGGAGCTGCTCCACCCTCGCACAGCAGCTTGAAGCGGTGGAAAGCACAATCCGCAAATCCAAGCGCATGCTGGTGCAGGACCACCTTGAGCACTGCATTATCGATGCCATAGCCGCAGGTGAGATGAGCCGCGAGGACGCATTGCAGGCGTTCTCCTCCCTTACAAAATATCTGTAGGGGCAAAGGCACATGCTGCATGTTCTGCGCCACCGCACATACCGGCACCTGTTTGGCGCGCAGCTTGTCGCCCTGACCGGCACTGGCCTTGCCACTGTAGCCCTTGGGCTGCTGGCCTTCCGTATTGCGGGGCAGAATGCCGGGGTGGTGCTGGGTACGGCGCTGGCCATAAAAATGCTGGCCTATGTGGGCGTTGCCCCCCTTGCCGCAGCCTTTGCAAACCATCTGCCCCGGCGCGCCCTGCTGGTCATGCTTGACCTTGTGCGCGGCCTTGTGGCCGCCTGCCTGCCTTTTGTGAACACGCAGTGGCAGATTTATGTGCTGATTTTTGTCTTGCAGTCCGCCTCTGCCGCGTTCACCCCGACTTTTCAGGCCACCATCCCCGATATTCTGCCCGATGAG
Organism: Acetobacter okinawensis; assembly: GCF_002153655.1. Classification (GTDB taxonomy): domain Bacteria; phylum Pseudomonadota; class Alphaproteobacteria; order Acetobacterales; family Acetobacteraceae; genus Acetobacter; species Acetobacter okinawensis_A. Next base: position 66,733 of record NZ_JOPJ01000014.1, on the reverse strand, counting down.
CGTGAGTATACGGATGCGCTTTCCCTCTCCCGCATTGCTTATGACATGGAGAGTGTGCTCAGCCCGCTGCTGGCGGCGGCCCTGCTGGGGGTTGTGTCTTTTCACGCACTTTTTGTCGGCACGGCTTTAGGGTTTTTGTGCTCGGCAGCACTTGTGCTGTCTGTGCCCCTACCATCCCCCCATACACCCCCGCAGCATGGCGTGCTGGCGCGGACAACCCGTGGCATACGCCTCTACCTTGCCACGCCCCGCCTGCGCGGCCTGCTGGCTATTGATATGGCCGTGGCTGCCGTAGCCTCCATTGTGCTGGTCAATACAGTTGTTTACGTGCAGGGGCTGTTTGGGCTGGACCAGAGCGCCACGGCTCTGACTCTGGCCTGTTTTGGCGCAGGCTCGGTCCTTGCCGCTCTGGGGCTACCGCGTGTGCTGGAACGCATGCCCGACCGCACCGTCATGCTCGGTGGGGCCTGCGTGCTGTGTGTGGGGGCCTGTCTGGCCATATGGGTGCCAAATTACGGCTGGCTGCTCCCCTTATGGGGCGTGCTGGGGGTTGGTTATTCTGTTGCACTCACGCCCTCCGGCCGCCTGCTGCGCCGTTCCGGCACACCAGAAGACCGACCGGCTCTGTTTGCCGCCCAGTTTTCGCTCTCCCATCTCTGCTGGCTGCTGGCTTACCCTGTAGCCGGGCGCATGGGGGCCGCTTTTGGCCTGCCTGCCACGGCACTGGGGCTGGGCTTGCTGGCCGCCGTAGCAACAGGCGTGGCCTGCCTGATATGGCCCCCACATGATGAGGATACGACCACCCTGCCCGCACGCCAGTAAGTGCGGGTTGATTGGGACCGTGCGTTAAAAACCCAGCCTGTTGTGCATCTCGCCCACAAGCTCTGCCGTGTCATCCAAGGGGGTAACGTACCAGGGCGTAGGCAGGCGCACCGCACTCTCGCCCAGCACACGCACACGCCCGGCCAGTTCCAGCTCCTCCACAAACTCGCTAATCCGGCGGGATTTGCCCGGAAGCGGAAAAACCGTGACCGGCGCACGCCCTGCTACGGATTCGGACATCATGGAAACACTGTCTATGGTCACAAGCAGGTTGTCTGCGCAGGCAATCAGCCCGATGTAGGGGTTATCCCCCTCCCCATCCCAGACAAAGCCGCCTGCGGGCTCTATAATTTCCTTCAGCGCGGCAAGTGCCTGCGGGTCCGTCCGGCGCGAGGCGGTAACAATCAGGCTCCCCCCTTCGTCCTGCCGGGTCTGCACCAGCACGGTGGCCAGCCTGCGGGCCTCTGCCTCCCCCAGTTGGAAGCGCCCGTTGGAGCCCCCCACAAAGGCCGCCACAAGCGGGCGGGGCAGATGGGCAAGCCGTGGCTCCCATTCCTGTCTGGCGTGCGCCAGTTCCTCGGGGGTTAATCCATGCAGGGCAGTGCGGCCCAAAAGCACGTTGGGGCCAGAAATATCATCATGGCGGCAGGCAATAATCAGGTCAAAACGCGCAAGGGACTGCCGGGGGTTCTGAATCTGCACCACGGGGCGGCAATGGGCGCGCAAAGCGGCACCAATAGCGCCCCCCTTGCCACCAACACTGATAACCACATCCGAACGCAGCAGGTCTGCATGGGACTCCAGCGTCTGCCCTTCGCTACCGCGCAGGCAGGGGCGGCCGAGCCAGCGCGGGCCAGCCAGCGCCATGCGCGCCATGCGGCTGGGGCATACGGGCTGGAACGTGCCATCCCACCCGGCACGGTGGGCCAGCCCCAATGCCTGCGAACGCATGCCAGCAAAGTTCTCCCCCACCACAAAAGCATGGGGCCGGGAGAGGGGCAAAACCTCCGCCGTGTCTGAACCAGTTTGCGCACCTGCATACATTGCGCTCGCCATAACGCGCATTCCTCCGCTACACATCGGCCTTTGCAACCATGCGCGCTGCATGGCCTGCTTTGTCCTTGCAACCTGATCGCCTTTAAAAGCAAGGCACTTGTACGCATTACAGACCACGAGAAAGGCAACACTATGTCCGCTAGCTTCAAGGAGACGGGTCTTTCCCCTGCCCTTTGCGCCCACGCACAACAGGCAGGCATGGTGCAGCCAACCCCCATCCAGCTTGCCGCCATTCCCCCCGCGCTGGAAGGGCGGGACATTTTGGCCATTGCCCCGACCGGTACGGGCAAAACCGCAGCATACGCCCTGCCTATGCTGCACAGGCTGCTCAAGGCGCGCAAACCCCGCACCTTGCTGGTTATGGTGCCAACGCGGGAACTGGTGTTGCAAACAGCCAAGGTTTTTAGGGCATGTATGGGAGAGAGCGGTAAAAAAACGGCCAGCACCAAACCTGCAAACCTGCCCATAATCTGCCTGTTTGGTGGCGCAGACCGCGACGAACAGGGTAACGAACTGCTCCAGACCAGCGGCATGACGCGCATTCTCATTGCAACGCCGGGCCGTCTGCTGGACTTTATCGGCACTGGCACGTGCGACCTCTCGGACTGTTTTCAACTGGTCATGGACGAGAGCGACCGCCTGTTCACCCATGAGTTTGAGGAAGAAACACGGACCATCCTCAACTACCTGCCCACACCACGCCAGACACTGGCATTTTCTGCCACCATGCCCCCAGCATGCAAAACCATGCTGGCCGCCCTTGTGTACAAGCCGGTTGAACTGAGTGTGGAAAAACCACCCGAGGAGCGCCCCGCCATCCGTCAGGGTGTGCTGTTTTTGGAAGATGAGCAGAAAACCGCTTTCCTCAAGACCTTTTTTGGCCGCAGCCCCAAGACACGCAGCATTGTTTTTGTCCGCACCAAGGCCGAGGCGGATGTGCTGGCTGCAACGCTTAAAAAAGCACGGCTGGCCGTAGCCCCCCTGCATGGCGACCTGACGCAGGACAAACGCACCAGCACGGTAGCCAGCTTTGGCTCGGGCCGCCTGTTTGTTCTCGTTGCAACAGACGTTGCGGCACGCGGGCTGGATATTGCCTCGGTTGCGCAGGTTATCAATTACGATGTGCCCGAACTGCCCGAAACCTATCTGCACCGCATTGGCCGCACAGGCCGTGCCGGGCAGAAAGGCTCCGCCCTGACCCTGTGCTCGGGGGCCGAGCGCAAACTTTTGCGGCAGGTGGAGGTAGGTGCCCATGTTAAACTACGGGTGCTCAGCACGGAGCAGGCCCTCCCCCCCGTAGCCGCCCAGACCGCACGACAGGGCAAACCCCGCCCGGCACGCACGTAAAACACGCTAGCACCCCTAACCCGACGCGGGAGGGATTGCAGCCACGCGCAACCCGAACCATACTCGGGTTTATGTGGTGCAGTTCCTTCCTCCCTCACCCATTCTACCGCGCTCTTGGGGCATCGGTGCGTTACGGCGTACCCGAAGCAGCATGAGCTGCGCTTCCAAACGCCTCCGTAGTGGCCAAAACACCTACCGTTTTCGCACCCTGCCCGAGACCCTGCCCCCTTCCCTGCCACCACTCCCCCATGCCGCCCCCGAGAGGCCGTTGCCAGACCTGACACCATGGGTGCAGGGCAACTGCGGCATAAAAGGTGTGCATCATTTTGAAAGCCATAAGCCCGGCCCCCATGTTGCCATTACGGCACTCATGCATGGTAACGAGTATGCTGGAGCACAGGCTCTGGTCAGCCTGCTGGCCAACCCGCCCAGCCCCCCATATGGGCGGCTGAGCCTGATTTTTCTTAATCTGGATGCTTATGCGGCGTTCGACCTGCGCCGCCCCTCCCAATGCCGCTATATTGAGGAGGACATGAACAGGCTGTGGATGCCTGAACTCATTCGGTCTGAGCATACATCGCTGGAAATGCGCCGGGTGCGCGAGCTTGTACCCGTAATCGACACTGTGGATGTCCTGCTTGACCTGCACTCCATGACGTGGCCCTCCGCAACCCTGCTGCTCACCAGCATGGCCGAGCGGAACCTGCTTATGGCCAATGCCTTGGCGCATGCCCAGCCCACCCCCTTGCAGGTTGTGCTTGATCAGGGGCACCCCACAGGCACGCGGCTGATTGATTACACGCGCTTTTCCGACCCTGTAGGCACCGCGCGCGCCTGCCTGCTGGAAGCCGGGCAACACTGGGCCCGGAGTGCTGTTGTGCAAAGCGAGACCACGGCCCGCGTTTTTCTGGCCCAGAACGGCATGCTCCCCAAAGACTGCGTCAGTTCTGGCACCACCATACCTTCGCAACACAGCACCTCTGCCTCCAACATCTGCGCCATGGTCACCGACTGCGTGGAGGCACACACGGCGGGGTTTGCCTTCCTCCGCCCCTTTACGGGGGGCGAGGTTATCCAACATGCAGGCACGCTTATTGCCGTGGACGGCATGGACGAAATTCGCACGCCTTACGACAATTGTATGCTGGTCATACCCAACCTGCGCCCCCGCCGTGGGCACACCGCTGTACGGCTTGCGCGCATTCTTTAATCCGCCGCACAAAACAGACCTGCCACCACAGCTTGACACCTGCAGCATCCCTGAGCACCCTGCCCTGCGACAAGCGCATAACGCATGCTCCAGCACCGTATTTTAATGGGAATGCCACCCGATGCATTTTATCACCACGTTCGATCCACATTCTTTTCGCGATACGTTTATCAGCTACATGTCCGCCTTTGTTTTTGGCACGCTCATTGGTGCAGAGCGGCAGTACCGGCAGCGTACGGCGGGCCTGCGCACCAATGCGCTGGTCGCCCTTGGGGCCGCAGCCTTTGTGGATCTGGCCCAGCATCTGGCAGGCAGCGCAGATGCGGTGCGGGTTATTGCCTATGTTGTCTCTGGCGTGGGTTTTCTGGGGGCCGGGGTGATTATGAAGGACGGCGCCAATGTGCGCGGCCTCAACACGGCGGCCACATTGTGGTGCTCTGCTGCCGTAGGGGCCTGCTCCGGCACCGACATGGTGGCAGAAGCCGGTATGCTCACGCTCTTTATTATCGCGGGCAACACCCTGCTGCGCCCACTTGTGCGGGCAATTGACCGTATTCCCGTTGCCAGCCAGTCGGAGGAGGCCACTTACTCTGTCAGCGTGCTCACCGACCACGCCCATGCGGGCCAGTTGCGTGACCTTATTGTAGACAGGCTGGAAGAGGCCCGCTTTCCCGTAGCGGAAGTCGAACTTTCCGACCATGCGCAGGGGAGTATAGAAATTTCAGCGACCCTGAGCAGCAACGTGCTGGACACGGACGAACTGGAAAAAGTGGTTAATCGTCTGGAGGACGAGCAGGGCGTGACCCACGCAACATGGCTGACGGAGCGCGAAAACTAGGCGCCCCCTGCCGGACGTCAGGCGTAACAGACACGCCTGACGCCCATCCGGCAAAGACGGTGTTCAGCTCCCCGCTTTTGCCTGCTGTGCCGCAGCGCGGGCTGCTGCTTTTTCTTCCTCGGTCCATACTTTGCGCTCACGCTTTTGCTGCGGCGGCTTGACCTGCTTGACTGGCCCGCCACCCAGCACGGGAGCACGCATGGTGGAGTTCTGCGCGGCATCCGAATGCCAGGGGTGGTCGGCCTGCACATCCAGCTTGCGACCAATTTCGCGTTCCACATCGTGCAGCCATGCGCGCTGTTCCGCATCACACAGGGTAATGGCAAAACCACTGCGCCCGGCACGGCCCGTGCGGCCAATGCGGTGGACGTAGCTTTCTGGCAGGCTTGGCAGGTCGTGGTTGAACACATGCGTGACCGTGTCCACATCAATGCCGCGGGCGGCAATGTCGGTCGCCACCAGCACCTGCGCGGCCCCCGTGCGAAAAGCCTCCAGAGCACGCTCGCGCTGGCCCTGCGACTTGTTGCCATGCAGGGCTTCGGCCGTAATGCCCGCGTCAGTAATAAAAGCGCACACTTCGTTGGCAATGTTCTTTTGCAAGGTAAAGACCACCGCCTGCCCCATGTCCGGCGTTTGCAGCAGGGATAAAAGAGCTTCCTTTTTGTTGGCCGCGTCCATGAACATGACCGACTGCTCAATCCGGTCCACCGTGGTGGAGGGGGGAGCAATCTCCACCTTTGCAGGGTCACGCAGCAGGCTCTCGGCTAATGCGGCAATGGATTTGGGCATTGTTGCAGACAGCAGCACCGTATGCCGCTCCTGCGGCAGGGTGGCTACAATACGCTCGATCGGTTTGGCAAAACCCATGTCCAGCATCTGGTCAGCCTCATCCAGCACCAAGGCTTCCAGTTGGGACAGGTCGCACAGCCCCTGCTCCACCAGGTCCAGCAGGCGGCCGGGGGCTGCAACAATAATATCCACCCCGTCCTTGAGCGCATTGACCTGATGCATTTGTGCAACGCCACCAAAAATGGTGGTGACACGCGGTTTAATGTGGCGACCAAAACTCTCAAACCCATCTGCAATCTGGGAGACAAGCTCGCGCGTGGGGGCCAGCACCAGCACACGCGCCCCATTTTTGGGGGCTGGCCGGGGTGTTTGCGCCAGACGATGCAGCAGTGGCAGCGCAAAAGCTGCGGTTTTGCCCGTGCCGGTCTGTGCCATGCCCAGCAGGTCGCGCCCTTGCAACAGCAAAGGAATAGACTGGGCCTGAATGGGAGTGGGGTTTGTATATCCCTCCTCTGCCAGAGCATCCAGCAAAGGCTGGGTCAGGGCAAGGTCGGCAAAAGTCATGGACATGGTCACGCAGCGCCTCCGGCGCTAATCAGGCTGCGCCGTTTCGGGCTTCGCTGGGTTCGGGGAAGCAGAGATTTACGGGGGGTGAGCCTCCGCGTCAACGCGGAAGCGACGAACTGTCATACACAACGTGACCCTTAATCTTAAGGCTCAGAAACCGCAGAAGACATTGCAATGACCGGCTCATCGGGCATACGTGGAGGAGCAGGCAGGGCCAGATAAGCAAGACGCTTTGCTTCCCGGCGGCCCAATGCAACACTATCCAGCACAAGTCCACACCCTATGGACAAAGCGGCCAATATAACCAAACCCGTTGCCAACAATGCCGTAGGCAAACGCTGCACTAACCCGGTGTGGAAAAAATCCAAGACGACAGGAATACCCAGCCCCATGCCACACACCAGCATAATGACGCATAGGATGCTAAAAAACATCAAAGGCCGTTCCTGTTTAACCAGGTTAATAATCATCCCCAGAATACGAAAACCATCGCGATACGTATTGAGTTTGGACGCAGAACCCGGCGGACGTTCCACGTAGCGGGTAGGCAGTTCACCAATAGGCATCGCCAGTTCAAGCGCATGCACTGTAAATTCTGTTTCCGTCTCAAACCCCGAAGAAAGTGCGGGAAAAGATTTTACAAATCTACGGGAAAAAACCCGGTAGCCAGAAAGCATATCTGACAGTCTGCGCCCGAATACACTTGTGACAAGCCCGGTTAAAACCCTGTTACCAAGAACATGGCCGCGCCTGTAAGCCTCCACACGGTCAGTTACCCGCGCGCCGTTCACCATATCCAACCCATGACCGTAAGCCATACCAAGCATCTCTGGCGCAGAGCCCGGGTCATAGGTTGCATCCCCATCCACCAGAACATAGAAGTCGGCATCAATATCGGAGAACATCCTCCGGATCACAAAACCTTTGCCCTGAAGAGGTTCCGATCTTACAATTGCACCTGCTGCGCGGGCCAATTTTACTGTCTGATCCGTAGAGTTATTATCGTAAACATAAATGGACGCATTTGGCAGAGCCGCCCGGAAACCGTTAACAACAGAGGCAATAGTTACCTCCTCATTATAGCACGGAATTAAAACAACGACTTTGATATCAGATGGAAATAAATTCAAAATACCCATGGAACTATTTGCACTCTATTATATGATATAAAAACAACATATTCCTGTTTTACACCGCCCACGCAGCCCAATCCTTTGGCAGATATTTATTTGATTTCCTCCGTTTTGTATATGCTGTTTCATAAAATTCATTTTTTCTCACATGTAGTCTTCGGTACATTTTGCACGTTCAGTTTATACACGACAAATCCATCTTCCAGATATCCATTGGGGTAACGCGCAATCTCGTGAGCATTCATTAAAAATCTCTTTTTCTGTTCAGATGTAATTGTAAACGTCCATTGGTTATACATATAATGTCGCACAGACTCCTCCTGATCCTCATCCATTATATTGGTTATTTTTGAGGTGAATTCTTTTGTTTTATTTGAATCATTCACAATTAAAATTAACGGAGGATATTCAGAGCAGGCCGCCAGTTTTTGCGCGGCAGTCAGCAGATCATCCAAACTGTAATTAAAGACGCCGCGATATGGAACAACATAGTCAAAATCATTCAAAGACATCATAAAGACTGGTTTTTTTGTGTAATATGGCATTGCCTCCAATGTGTAATCCAGAGACGACAGCATTGGTGACTCTTTAATATCATCATGCATTTTCATAAACGCATAGAACTCTTTTGACCTACTATTGGGTTCGATCAACTCATGAAAACTCAAGAGAAAAGACAACAGACACTGGATACCGAGCATTGTATAAAAAGATGCAACCCCGATATTATTGATCGTTTTTTTATGAACTGCCTGAACATTATTTTTTTTCATCCATGCCAATGCAAAAACAAGCATGATCCACAGAGCCTGATGCCTGTATTCCCCCGGATATACGACGTAAAAGAAAACAGAGAGTCCCACCATTACCAAAATGGCAACGGAAAACAAAAAAACATCACCCCAAAGCATTAAGGTAGAAAGCGCAATAGAAAGATATGATATTATACTTAGAATTTTATATACAGACTTTGATAATGGGCCATGACCTAAATACGAAAAAATATAATCTTTAAAATCATAGAACGTTAAGTGCTGAAAAAAATAAAAATCATGATTGAATGCAATTTTTATTGGACGCACTGCAGCCAGATCATAGCGCGTTGGATAAATTGTTCCAAAACACACACAAAAACCAAGAATACCCACCATGCTATTCATGACCGTTTTGCGTGTATCGTCAGTCCATTTTTTCCCATTCTGATACCAAGCGCTTAATGGCCAAAGGCATGAGAACGCCAGAACAATAAGAGATGAATGAACATTGGTGTTAGCCAGAAAAAATAGTATTGGTCCACTCAGTATATATTTATACTTTTTGTTATTCATAACCAATGGAAGAGTAAGCATAAGCAGAGCGCTCACTCCATAATTTCTGCACATAACAGTATATTCGTACAGTAATGGATAGCCAAATGCCATCATCATTTTAATTTTGAAATTAAATGGTGAAAGAAAAATAACTATAAATAATGTTAAAAATGAAATGAAAAATGAAGAAATTGGCAAAACCCGATAAGAGTCCGTAATCCAATAAAAAAATTGTTCTATTTTATACATCAAAAATGGATGAGGATTCCCCAAAAGGTGAATCCTTGATGTTGTCCCGATAGCAAGCATGAAATTACGCACTTCATCACGCCACATGGCATGATGAAAAATCAGAAACACCGCAACAAGAGACCAAGATACAAGCAGAATCAGATTTTTTATTTTTTTATTGTTTTTAAGAAAATAATTATTCATTTCAACCACTCTGGAATACTTGCGCAAAAAATGTTGCCGGTAATGAGCGACATATCTTTTAAAGCCTGCAACAGTTTTTCAAAAAATCGATCTGAACCACGGCATTCGGGATTACGCTCATGCTTTAAAACAGCATACCAGCCAAAAGATAATCCCTGAGCCTATCAGGCAGGACTGTTACCACTCACAGGGAAGGCATGCTTACAAACGACCTGCTATGGCCGATACAAACTCCAGGACTTCTCCAGTCACCAAAAAGGCGCGGGAGAAGCCTCTCGCGCCTTTTTAATAACCTTACCGCTAAAAGCGAAGACTTAACGCGAATAAATGGGGAAGCGCGCGCACAGGGCTTTCACACGTTCATGCACTGCGTTTTCCACCACCGCATCCCCTTCACCACCGGAAGCGGCAAGGGCTGTCAGCACTTCATCAATCATTTCACCGACCTGACGGAACTCTTCCTCACGGAAGCCGCGTGCGGTCGCTGCCGGACTACCCAGACGCACGCCAGAGGTAATGGCGGGTTTTTCGGGGTCAAACGGAATGGCGTTTTTGTTGGCCGTAATACCTGCACGCTCCAGAGCCTGCTCGGCAGCCTTGCCGGTCACCTTTTTGGGGCGCAGGTCCACGAGCAGCAGGTGGGAATCCGTGCCACCCGTCACAATGTCAAACCCGCGTTCCACCAGAACTTCGGCCAGCACGGCAGCGTTCTTCTGCACCGCTTTCTGGTATTCCTTGAACTCAGGGCGCAGGGCTTCACCAAACGCCACGGCCTTGCCTGCAATAACATGCATGAGCGGGCCGCCCTGCAGACCGGGGAACACAGCGGAGTTGATCTTTTTGGCCAACGCTTCGCTGTTGGTCAGGATCACGCCACCGCGCGGGCCGCGCAGGGTTTTGTGGGTCGTGGACGTTACCACATCTGCATATTCCAGCGGGTTGGGGTACAGACCCGCAGCCACCAGACCAGCAAAATGGGCCATATCGACCATAAGCTGCGCACCCACTTCGTCCGCAATGCGGCGGAAACGGGCAAAGTCGATAATGCGGGGATAGGCAGAACCACCAGCCACAATAATGGAGGGCTTGTGTTCGCGCGCAAGGCTTTCCATCTGGTCATAGTCCAGAATGCCGTCCTGCTGGCGCACGCCATACTGCACGGCATTGAACCATTTGCCAGAATAGTTGGGGGCTGCACCGTGGGTCAGGTGGCCACCAGCAGCAAGGCTCATGCCCAGCACGGTATCACCCGGCTTGCCCATAGCCATGAATGCCGCCTGATTGGCATTTGCGCCAGAATGGGGCTGCACATTGGCATAAGCCGCACCAAACAGCGTTTTTACGCGTTCAATGGCCAGTGTTTCCACCTTGTCCACTTCCACGCAGCCACCGTAATAGCGGCGGCCGGGGTAGCCTTCGGCGTATTTGTTGGTCAGCACACTGCCCTGCGCCTGCAAAACGGCCTCGGAGGCCATGTTTTCGCTGGCAATCAGTTCAATGCCATCTTGCTGGCGGGTCAACTCGGCGGCAATGGCGGACGCAACGTCCGGATCCGTCTGGGTCAGCGGCGCATGAAAAAAACGGTCCAGATCCGTGTGGCTCATTCGGGTGTTTCCTCAAAATCAAACTGTCGTCTGGCAGCAGGCCCGCTTCCATAACAGACAAAAGCACAGGAAGCTCTCTTACCCCGTTCCGCCCGCCCCTGACAGGAGAAAAAAGTCAAAAAAGCAGGCCCCCACCCCTTGTGGTTCCCTGCTTTTACACGCAGCCCGCGCCGGGATAAACCGTAAATCATGCCCACGCGCAAAACGCATACTGCCCCCATGCCCGTACCCCCGCCCCCAGCGGGGCTGATCCTTGCCGCACCGGGGTTGCATAACATGAGCATGAGCGCATACTCCGCCCGTCTTATTCACCCCCGTTTGTTCTGCCTGGGTGCCGGGCCGCAGGTCTGGCCCCATGGCAGGCACCGTGCAAGGAGATCCCGCCCATGATGGCTGGTCGTTTCCCTTTGACCCGCCCGCGCCGCAACCGGTTTGACGATGCGACACGCCGCCTGGTTGCCGAAAATTCACTGGGTATCAGCAACCTGATCTGGCCGATTTTTTTCATGGAGGGGTCGGGTGTCACAACCGAAGTCTCCTCCATGCCCGGCGCACACCGCGTAACACTCGACCGGCTGGCCAAACATGTGGAGCCCGCGGCCAAGCTGGGCATTCCAGCCCTTGCCCTGTTCCCCATCACCCCGGCTGAAGCGCGGGACGAGCGGGGGACCGAAGCCCTGAACCCCGATAACCTGATGTGTCGGGCGGCCAGACTGCTGAAAAAAGAATTCCCCGACATGGCGCTGATCGGCGATGTCGCACTCGACCCCTACACCAGCCACGGCCATGACGGGCTGATAGAAGGCGGCTACGTGGTCAATGAGGCGTCTGTCCAGATTCTGTCCCAGCAGGCCGTTAATCAGGCTATGGCAGGGGTGGATATTATTGCCCCATCGGACATGATGGATGGCCGTATTGGCGTGATCCGTCAGGACCTGGATGCCAATGACCTGATCAATACCCGCATCATGTCCTATTCCGCCAAATATGCCTCCGCCTTCTACGGTCCGTTCCGTGATGCGCTGGGTTCTGGCGGCCTGCTCAAGGGGGACAAAAAGACCTACCAGATGGACCCCGCCAACAGTGACGAGGCCCTGCGGGAAGTGGAAATGGACATTGCAGAAGGGGCTGACATGGTCATGGTCAAACCCGGCATGCCTTATCTGGACATTATCCGCCGCGTAAAAGACACCTTCAGCGTGCCGACTTTTGCGTATCAGGTCTCGGGAGAATATGCGATGCTCATGGCAGCCATCAACAATGGCTGGCTCGACCGTGACCGCGCCATCATGGAAAGTCTGATGGCTTTCCGTCGTGCGGGTGCCAATGGTGTACTCACGTATTTTGCCATTGAAGCCGCACAGCATATTCGGGAAAGATCGGGCCTGTAACCACCTCGCCTGGCCCGCGCCGGGCATAAGCGGGTCAGCACAGGCTGGCCCGCCATGCATCCGGGATTGCCAACCATGACGTCTCCGCTGCGCAATCCGCAGTTTTTTTACACCACTACCGCTCTGCCATGCCCGTACCTGCCTGCGCGCATGGAGCGCAAGATACTGGCTGATCTGGCCGTCCCCGATGCCGACACCCTGCACAGCCGCCTGTCCGCCAGAGGGTTCCGGCGCAGCCACACGCTGGCTTACGCCCCTTTGTGCGAGGGCTGCTCGGCCTGTATTCCCATCCGCCTGCCCGTAGCGGCCTTTACTCCCAACCGTACACAAAAACGCGCATGGAACCGCAATGCGGACCTAACGGCCCATCTGCTGCCACCAGTGGCCACAGGCGAGCAGTACACACTGTTCCGCGATTACCTGAACACCCGCCACGCAGAAGGCGAAATGGCGAACATGAGCCCGCGCGACTACCGGATTATGGTGGAAGAAACCACGGTTGATACGCAGATCATAGAATTCCGCACACCAGACCAAAAGCTGGTGGCCGTCAGCCTGACCGATACGCTCGATGATGGGTTGTCGGCTGTGTACAGCTTTTACGACCCCCAGCAGACAACCCGCTCGCTGGGTGTGTACGTTGTGCTGTTTCTAATCCGCCAGACGCTGCTGCTTGGACGACCGTATCTGTATCTTGGCTACTGGATTCCGGGCAGCCCCAAGATGGCCTATAAAAGCCGCTTCCGCCCGGCAGAAATCCTGCGTCAGGATGTCTGGCAGACACTGGAGCCAGACCAGCCCGTCTGCACAGGGCGCAACGCCCTGTTCCCTGACGCACCGCTTTTTTAACCCCCCGGGGGGCTCAGCCCTTTTTGTTGGTCCATGTCGGGGCCAGCTTGCCAACACCTGCGCGCTTGCCCAGCCAGTCCTGCAAATCGGCCATGCCGCGGCACCGCACCGCACCCGGCCAGACCAGCCCTTCGGATGCGGTAAACACAACGGCCTGACGCAGGTGCGCGCCATCGGCATATTTTTGCAAGGCAACACCAAGACCGCGCCCCATAACGGGCAACTGATCGAGCGGGAAAATCAGGAAGCGGCGGTTATCGCCCAGAACGGCCACGTGGTCGCCCAGAGCAGGAATGCACAGCAGGGCCGAGTCATCATCCTTGAGGTTGAGCACCTGCCGCCCCGAACGTTTTTCGGACACGAGGGCATCATCCTCCACCACCATGCCACGCCCGGCACTGGAGGCCACAAGACGCCTGCCCCCGTCCTCCAGCACAAAGACGGCCAGAAGTTCCTCATCATTGGACAGGTCCACCAGCAGACGCACGGGTTGGCCATCGCCACGTCCACGCGGCAGGTCTGTGCCCTTGACCGTAAAGGCACGGCCGTCGGTGGCAAAAAAGCACAGCCGGTCCGTACTCTGGCAGGGAATGGCGAGTTTGAGACCATCCCCTTCCTTGAACTTCTGGCTATCCAGATCAACAGCATGACCCTTGACCGCCCGGACCCAGCCTTTTTGGGAGAGGATCATGGTCAGGGGCTCACGCTCCACTGTTTCCACTACCGAGATATCAACCGGCTTAGGAGCGGACAGAATGGTGCTGCGCCTTGGGCCAACACGGCCTTTGGCAAACAGCTTGACCATTTTGTCCAATTCCTGCCCGATCTGCTTCCAGCGCTGTTTTTCGTCACCCAGCAGGGCAAGCAATTCGGCTTTTTCCGCCGACAGAGCATCATGCTCCCTGCGGATTTCCATTTCCTCCAACCGGCGCAGGCTGCGCAGGCGCATGTTCAGCACGGATTCGGCCTGCATGTCGGTCAGGCTAAACGTCGCCATAAGGCTGGCCTTGGCGTCATCCTCCTCGCGGATAATACGGATGACCTCATCAAGGTTGAGGTACACCACCAAAAAGCCTGCCAGAATTTCCAGCCGCCGTTCCACTGCTGCAAGGCGGTGGCGGCTGCGCCGCTCCAGCACCTCGTGCCGGTGGTTGAGCCATGCCTGCAACACCTGCTTAAGGCCCAGCACACCGGGCGCACGATCGGCCCCCAGCACGTTCATGTTCAGGGGGAAGCGGCTTTCCAGCGCTGTGGCCCGGAACAGGGTCTCCATCAGCACTTCGGGTTCAATACCGCGAGTTTTGGGCTCAAGGATCAGGCGGATTTCATCCGTACTTTCATCGCGGATGTCCCCCAGCAGGGGGAGTTTTTTCTGATCGAGCAGATCGGCCACCTGCTCGATCAGACGGGATTTTTGCACCTGATAGGGAATTTCCGACACCACAATGTGCCATGTGCCAAAGCGCCCCTGCTCCACAGCCCAGCGCGCCCGCATACGAAAACCGCCCCGCCCAGTCTCATACGCCTGCAAAATAGCGGAGGCATCCTCCACAATCAGCCCACCGGTGGGAAAATCCGGCCCCGGCATAAGCTCCAGCAGGTCCTGCGTTGTGGCTGTCGGCCTGCGGACCAGCAGGGCTGCGGCTGCACACACTTCCGCCGCATTATGGGGGGGTATGCTGGTGGCCATACCCACGGCAATACCCGCAGCACCATTGGCCAGCAGGTTGGGGAATGCCGCTGGCAACACAATAGGCTCGTGCTCCTCACCATCATAGGTGGGCCGAAAATCCACGGCGTCGCTCTCTATCCCGTCCAGCAGGGCTACGGCCACTTCCGTCAGGCGGGCTTCCGTGTACCGCATGGCGGCTGCGTTATCGCCATCGATCGAACCAAAATTGCCCTGCCCTTCCACCAGCGGATAACGGGCGGCAAAATCCTGCGCCAAACGGACAAGGGCTTCGTAAACAGAAGCATCCCCGTGCGGGTGGAACTTACCAATCACATCGCCCACAACGCGCGCGCATTTTTTAAACCCCGAGGCAGGGTCCAGCTTGAGCTGATGCATGGCGTAAACCAGCCGCCTGTGCACAGGCTTGAGCCCGTCGCGCACATCCGGCAGCGAACGCGACATGATGGTGGACAAAGCATAGGCCAGATAGCGCTCGCTCAGCGCATCTGCCAGTTTTGTCTCCTCAATATGGCCTTCAAATGTCTCGTTCATGCTCTGCCCCAGAAAAAACGGTGCGATGTGGTCGGCACAGACATACCGCCACAGGCCCGGTTGTGCCAGCCTTGCTGCGCAGTTCAGGGCTGGTTGGTGTGTGCCTGCAGCTTTTCAAGCCGCGCAAGCAGCCTTTGCCGGGCAGCAGGAAGGGGCAGATGCCGCTGCCCAAAGGCATCCCGCGCCAGAAAATGCCCACTCAGTTGCAGGCCCGCGTGCCACTCCGCCCAACTCCCCTCCTGCGCAGGATCACGCAAAAAAGCGGGCAACGGCAGGAGCCGGTCCTTCCACTCCCCTGCACCTGCCACACTCACGGCCCGCCCCGTGCGGGGGGAGACATAGGCAAGGTCCTGCGTTTGCCCGGTGACCGCACAGGCACTTAAATCCAGCCCAAAGCCCAGCACATCCAGCAGCGCCAGCTCCCATTCAATATAATTGGGCAAGCCAGTCTGTTCCGCCACATCCGGGCTATAGCCAATAAAGGACAGGAGTTTGAGAGTCGCGCCAAAAAATGCCGGGCATGGCTCGCCTTCGGGCAAGGTGGCATCGGCCAGCACACACACAGACTGCATCATGGCCAATGCCAACGGCATGTCCAGAATACGCGCGGCACATCCGTAAAGCAGCTCGCCCGATACACGTATGGGCGCGCCCTCGCCACGCTGTGTCAGACGGGCCTTGACCACATTACCCGGTTGCCACAAGGCGCGGCCTGCGCGGCTGGCACCCCCATAGGCCAGCGCGCGCACCAGCCCGTCTGCCTCGGTCAACATATGGACCCGCGCCCCGCTCTCGCCTTGTGGGGCCACAAAAACAACAAGGGCGGGAGCCTCCCTTTGCAGAGAAGTCCCGCCCTTGCTCAACAGACCAGAACCTGAGGTCTTAGACGCCAGACACCTTGGCCACTTCCGCAGCAAAGTCGTCCACAGTCTTTTCAATGCCTTCGCCCAGGTGGAAGCGGTCGAAGCCAGCCAGCGTGACGCCAGCTTTCTTGACAACGTCCTTCACGCGGGTTTCGCCATCATGCACCCACACCTGTTCCAGAAGAACCACTTCTTCGTAGAACTTGCGGATACGGCCTTCGACCATTTTTTCAATAATGGCTTCAGGCTTGCCCGATGCGCGGGACTGTTCAATGAGAACAGCGCGTTCACGCTCGACTTCTTCCTGATTCAGGCTGTTCACATCCAGCGCGGAAGGACGGGTGGCGGCAACGTGCATACCAATCTGGCGGCCAAGCTGCTCAATGGCTTCATCAGCCGTCGGGGCTTCAATTGCTGCCAGAACGCCAATTTTACCCAGACCGGGGCGCAGTGCGCCATGCACGTAAGTGGCAACAACGCCAGACGGCACGGTAAACACGCGAGCGCGGCGCAGGGTCATGTTTTCGCCAATGGTGGCGATCAGGTGCGTCAGCTCGTCAGCCACGGTGCGGCCCGTGTCCAGTGTGGCAGCCTTGATGGCTTCCAGATCATCACCAACCTTGAGAGCAACCTTGGCAACGGATTCCACAAAGTTCTGGAACGCTTCGTTACGGGCGACAAAGTCGGTTTCGGCGTTGACTTCCACCATGGCGGCGGTTTTGTCGGCAGAGGCCACAGCAACCAGACCTTCTGCTGCCACGCGGCCAGATTTTTTGGCGGCGGCGGCAAGGCCCTTGGTGCGCAGCCAGTCAATGGCAGCTTCAATATCGCCCTGCGCTTCGTTCAGCGCCTTTTTGCAATCCATCATGCCTGCGCCGGTTTTTTCGCGCAGTTCCTTGACCAGTGCTGCGGTAATTTCCGCCATATTCCTACTCCTTAGAAAACCGCAACGCGCCCCTGGCAGGGCGCGCGACAGAACATTCCGTTGCCCGCAAAAAACAGGCATCTCATGTAAAAAAACAGCCCGATCAGAAGACCGGGCTGTTTTTTAAAGGCTTCAGCCTGCCGCCGGAGCTTCTTCAGCCACCGGAGCCGCTTCCAGAGCGGGTTCAACCGGCAGTTCTTCAGCAGCGCCCACGTCGTGGCCCGCAGCGCCCAGCTCGGCAGAAATACCGTCGAGCACGGAAGCGGACACGAGGTCGCAATACAGGCCAATGGCGCGGATGGCGTCATCGTTGCCGGGGACCGGGTAGGTCACGCCGCGCGGGTCGGAGTTGCTGTCCAGAATGGCCACAACCGGGATACCCAGCTTGTTGGCTTCTTCAATGGCCAGCTTTTCCTTGTTCGTGTCGATCACGAACAGCACGTCGGGCAGGCCACCCATTTCCTTGATCCCGCCGAGGGAGCGTTCAAGCTTGTCGCGCTGGCGGGTCAGTTCCAGCACTTCCTTTTTGGTCAGGCCGGAGGTTGCACCTTCGAGTGTTTCTTCAATCTGGCGCAGGCGCTTGATGGAGCCCTGAATGGTCTTCCAGTTGGTGAGCATACCGCCCAGCCAGCGATGGTTGACGTAGTACTGACCGCAACGACGTGCTGCTTCAGCAATCGGGTCCTGCGCTGCACGCTTGGTGCCAACGAACAGAACGCGGCCACCACCGGCCACAACATCGCGAATCGCTTTGAGCGCGCGGTCGAGCAGGCCAACGGTCTGCTGAAGGTCGATGATGTGAACCTGGTTGCGCACACCGAACAGGAACGGCGCCATGCGCGGGTTCCAGCGGCGGGTGTGGTGACCAAAGTGAACACCAGCTTCAAGCAGCTGGCGCAGTGTGAAATCGGGCATCGCCATGGGGCGTATTCCTACCTAACTGGTTAAGACCTCCGCGAGACACCACCCGGCCTTGGGACCGGGCACCAGAGGTGTATGGCCTCGCGTGTGTTATACCCCGACCTGCGCCGGGGCGGCTCTATATGGCGTTTTTTGACCAAACGGGCAAGGCCAAAAAACGTACTCAGCCCTGTTCGAGCGGTTGGGCGTGGCGGTTGGGCACGCCGCTGCGGGCCAACAGGTCACGCAGGCTTTTGACCACGGGGAACACCTCTATGTTGTGGTCCCCCCCCAACTCGCGCCATGCGTTCTGTTCCATTTCCACGACTTCGCGGTCTTCTTCAAAGATGCGATGCGTAAACAGGCCCAGCACCGGCCATGCAAGATCGAGCAGAAAAGTCCATTTGGGCTTTTTGACCGAGAGCAGACCAAACGCCTGAGTAACCTGCTGGGTTTCCCCCAGCGGCAGGTAGCACGCCCACAGGTCCATGATCAGGTCCCCGTCCTTATCGTGGATCTGGAGGGTCTGGTACGGATATGTGGTGCGGATGGAGACAACCTCCTCCACCGGCTGTTCGCGGCCATCATCATGGTGTTTGCCAAAAATCAGGGCTTCGGCCAGCGGCTGGTTGCCACCCTTGCGGGCAAAGCTGTAGCGGGCCTCCATAAAATTGTCGCCCTTGTCCTGACCCAGAAAGCGGGCGGTAATGGAGCCCATCTGGCGGCGGTGCAGGAACTGGTGGTTCATGTCCATCAGGTTTTCATGCATGAAAGTGTAATGACACTTCAGGCGTGGGCTGAACTGGCGGGTCTTGAACTCAGGGTTACCCACCTGTGCAATATCAGGCACCGGCACCTTGTCGGCCAGATCGGGGTCACCGGGGAAGATAAAGATCAGCCCGCTTTTTTCGCGGCAGGGATATGCCTTAACCGGGCGGCCAACGCCCTCCTTGTTCAGGTAGGGTACGGTTACGCATTTGCCCTGCTGGTCAAACGCCCAACCGTGGTAGCAGCACTTTATGCACCCCTTATCGTCCACAACGCCTTTGCTCAGGGGCACCTGACGGTGGGCGCAACGGTCCTCCAGCGCGTAAACCGGGCCGTATTCGGGGCGAATCAGCGCAATGGGGTGGCCTGCAAACCGGGCGGCAAACGCCTTGCCCGGCCGCACTTTGCTGGACCACGCCACAGGGTACCAGAAATTGGGATCAACATCGATCTGTCGCAGATCATAGCGGGGGGCATTGGCCCGGTCCGCTGGTTGCTCCGTGGCTGTTGTTGCCTGTTGCATGGTGTCACCTCATCAGAATACCACAGACCGGCTGTTCCGATGCATATTATTCCGGCCTGAAAAGGACCGCCGCACGATTGAGCATTCCAGCCGGTCAGCACAAGCCCTTATCGTCGCATGCCTGCCCACCGGACGAACAGGGCTTAAAACTGGCACGGGCTATGTGGCGTGGAGCAGGGCGTGCTCCAGCCGGGTTGTCCATGCACCATCCTCCCGCAGATCCTGCCCGTCCAAGGCGCGCACAACGCGCAGGGAAAGGGAATTGACCAGCCATACGCCGCGCGCGCCAGGCAGGTCGACCGGGCTGAGCGGGGCCTCGCGCACAAGGTGGTGTTCCAGCAGAATCTGGCGGGCAATACCCGCCAGTGCGCCCTCGCTCACCGGGGGGGTGAGCACGCCTGCATCGGTTGCCACCAGCAGATTGCTGATTGTACTTTCCGCCACCCGCCCATGCGTGTTGAGCAAAAGAGCATCCTGCGCACTCTGCCGCTCGGCCTCCTGCCGGGCCAGAATACCGGGCAGATAATTCAGGCTTTTGAGGGTGGACAAAGGCGATGCCTCATCCCGCCGGATCAGCCGGCTGGTCACGACACGGACATGACCGAGCGAAAACACACCGGCTGTGGCCGTCAGCAGGACCGTAGGTGTTGCATGGGCCGGGGGCAGCAACCCCCGTGGTCCCTCCCCCCGTGCCACACTCAGCCGTAGCACCGCATTATCCAGCCCGCAGGCGGCCAGCAGTTCGGTTGCGGCATGCTGCACCACCGCCTGCTCAGGCACACCAAGACCCAGCACCTCCCCTCCGGCTGCCAGCCGCGCCATGTGCCGGGGTAGGTGCAGCACCTGCCCACCCACTGCACGCATGGTCTCGAACAGGCCATCACCCAGAGTAAAACCCCGGTCCGCCGGGCTTATGCGCGCCACATCCGGCGCGCACAGCACACCATTGAGCCAGACAAAGCTCATGCTCCCTCCACAAATGCGGCAAAGGGTGCAAGTTTTAGCTGCATTTCCGCATATTCCCTGTGTGGGTCGGATAAAATGGTAATGCCGCCCCCCGTGCCAATGCGCAGTTGCCCCGCATGGGCCACAAAACTGCGGATAATCACCGAGCTATCCATCCGCCCATCCAGACCCAGATAAAAAACAGTGCCACAATACGCCCCACGGGGGGTGGTCTCCAGTTCGTCAATAATTTCCATGGCCCTGTGTTTGGGCGCACCTGTTACCGAACCGGGCGGCAGGGTGACCTCCAGCAGGTCAAACACATCGCACCCATGCCGTAATTGCCCCCTGACCTCCGAGACAAGGTGGTGCACATGCGCAAACCGCTCCACCCCCCAGAGTTCGGGCACATGCACACTGCCAATGCGGGCAACGCGGCCTATATCATGGCGCATCAGGTCCACGATCATCAGGTTTTCGGCCCGTTCCTTGTCATCCCGGGCGAGGTTGTGCGCCAGATGCTGGTCCTCTGCCTCCGTGCGGCCACGCGGGGCAGTGCCTTTTATGGGGCGTGTGGCAATCTGCCCCGCCGGGTCCACCTGCAAAAACCGCTCAGGCGAGCATGACAGAAGGGAAAAATCCCCTCCGCAGGACATATAAGCCCCAAACGGTGCAGGCGCGACCTGCCGCACCCTGCGGTATAACTCTGCGGCACAGACCCCGTCTGGCAGGGACGTGGTATGCTGGCAGGTCATATTGGCCTGAAAAATATCGCCTTGCGCAATATACTCCTGAGCCACCCGCACGGCCTGACAATATGCGGCCTCGGACAAGCTGGCCTGCAACGGCCCCAATGGCACCACAGCAGCGGGGGCGACCTGCTCGGGCAGAGCAGCCCACGCGGCCAGTGCCTGCCTCTGCCCCTGCGCGGGCTGCCCGTCCTGCGTAAAACCGGCGACAAACACACGCTGGTTCTGACGGTCCCACACATAGGCATGGTCATAAAAAGCAGCGGCAAACAGGGGCTCGTCCCCACTGCCATGGCGGGAAGTGATCCCCTGCTGGGCCATGCCGAATGCATAGCTGGCAAAACCAACCCACCCCCCGCAAAACGGCACATCAGACTGCGGAAGTTGCTGGGGGTAGTTCCGCGCTGTTTTGCGCAGGAGTGCAAGAATATGCTCCGGGCTGGAAAAGGCCATAACGGCCCCGTCAAACTCTACCCTATCGGCAAAAACCCGCAGAGTATGCCTTGGGTTATGGCAGAATATGCGCCAGCGTGCGCGTGCCTCCAGCGCCCCCGCACTATCCAGAAAAGCGCACCATGGCGCATGCCCCCACTGAGCCAGAACCACATCTGGCGTCCGCCACGCCAATGCGCGCACCCATGCCACGGGTTACACCTGCTCCACGCGGGAAATGCCTTCCAGCGTACGCAGTTTTTGTCCTAGCAGCGGAGTAACCTTGTAGCCCCCACGCAGGCGGATTTCCACATCGCAGCTTTCCGCCACACCGGGGACCAGCACAATACGGCCAGCACCACCCCTTTGCTCACCCAGAACCATTTGCAGGGCAGGCAGAGCTTCCTCTTTTTCCAGCCATATCCGCATCTCGCTCTGGCCCTGTGCCGCTGCCTGCTCCAGTTCCACAATGTCGGACGCGGTTATGCGCATGGCCTCGCCCTCCAGCTTGAGTTCGGCGGTAACCAGCACGGCATTCCCCGCCACCAGACTCTCCCGCACACGGCCCAGCACTTCAGAAAACACGGTCACCTCACACCCGCCGGTCGCATCGGACAGGCGCACCCATGCCATTTTGTTGCCTGTGCGGGTCGGCCGCTCCTTGCGGTCCACAACGCATCCCGCAATTTTAACCCGCCCGACCCCGGCCTCCGCCGCTGCCAGCAACTGGGAGGATTTGACAACCCCCAGCCTGCGCAGGACGGAGCCATAAGCATCCAGCGGGTGTGCCGTCATGTGGAAACCGATAGCATCTGCCTCCATCGCCAGTTTTTCAAACTCTGGCCAGTCAGGACCATCGGCCAGACGCAGTGGTTCCTTCTCCCCCCCACCGCCAAACAGGCCAATCTGGCCAGAGGCCGCCTCCTGCGCCTGACTGTGGGCACGGCGCAGAATGGCATCGGCAGAATGAAAGACACGCGCCCGGTTTTTATCCAGACATTCAAACGCACCCGCCTTGGCCAGATTTTCCATCTGCATGCGGTTGATGTGTTTGGGGTCAATGCGTGTGGCAAAGTCGGCCAGATCGGTAAAAGGTTTGTCACCACGGGTTGCGACCAGCACCTCCATGGCGCCAAAACCAACTTTTTTAACTGCGGCTAACGCGTAGCGGATCGCGTGTTGCCCGTCTGGCATAACCTCCACCGCAAAATCGGCTTCCGAGCGGTTAATATCTGGCGGCAGCACGGCAATGCCCATGCGCTCGGCCTCCTGCCGCAGGGCTGCCAGTTTTTCCGTCCGTTCCCGTGCAAGCGACATACAGGCCGCAAGGAAGGCCACAGGGTGATTAGCCTTCATCCACGCGGTCTGGTAGGAGACAAAAGCGTAGGCTGCTGCGTGAGATTTGTTAAAACCATAGTCCGCAAACTTGGCCATGAGGTCGAACACCTCCACCGCCTTGTCGTGGTCTATGCCGCGCCCGGTTGCCCCTTTGGTAAAAATCTCGCGCTGGTGGTCCATTTCCGCGCGGATTTTTTTACCCATGGCGCGGCGCAGCAGGTCGGCCCCGCCCAGACTGTACCCTGCCATCTTCTGGGCGATCTGCATGACCTGTTCCTGATAGACCATAATGCCGTAGGTCTCTTCAAGAATATCGCGGATTTCCTCATGCGGGGGTTCCCATGCCTCTCCGTGTTTGCGGCGGCAGTAGTCGGGAATATTGGCCATGGGACCGGGGCGGTACAGGGCCACGGCGGCGATCAGGTCCTCCAGCCGGGTGGGGCGCATCTGCTTGAGCACGTCACGCATGCCAGCGCCTTCAAACTGGAACACGCCTGCCGTATCCCCCCGGCTGAGCATGTCGTATGTGGCGGTATCGTTCAGGGGGATGGAGGCCAAGTCCACCTCCTTGCCCATTTTGTGAATAAAATCCACACCGCGTTTGAGAATGGTCAGGGTTGTCAGCCCCAGAAAGTCGAACTTGACCAGCCCCGCCTGCTCAACAAACTTCATGTTGTACTGCGTGACCAGCGTATCGCTCTTGGGGTCTCGGTAGAGCGGCACCAGCTCCACCAGCGGGCGGTCCCCGATCACCACACCTGCGGCGTGGGTACTGGCGTGGCGGAAAAGCCCTTCAAGCTGCTGGGCAATTTCCAGCAATCTGCGCAATGCCTCGTCGTTATCGCGCATTTCCTGTAATTTGGGCTCGCCCGCTATGGCCTCCTTCAGGGTCACCGGCTTGGCGGGGTTGTTGGGAATAAGCTCCGCCACGCGGTTGACCATGCCATAGGGCAGCCCCAGCACACGCCCGACATCACGCACCGCCGCACGCGCCTGCAACTTACCAAAGGTAATGATCTGGGCTACGCGGTCAGCCCCGTATTCGCGCCGCACATAGGCAATGACCTCGTCCCGTCGGTCCTGACAGAAGTCGATATCAAAGTCAGGCATGGACACGCGTTCGGGGTTGAGGAAGCGTTCGAACAGCAGGTTGAAGGGAATGGGGTCAATATCGGTAATGGTCAGCGCCCATGCGGCCAGCGACCCGGCCCCCGACCCACGCCCCGGCCCTACGGGAATACCATGCGCCTTGGCCCACTGGATAAAGTCCGCCACGATCATGAAGTAACCGGGGAACCCCATTTTGGAGATAATATCCAGCTCAAACGTCAGCCGCTCGCGGTAGCGGGTTTGCAGGTCTTCATCCAGCGTCATGGTGGTCATGCGCTGCTCCAGCCCCTCCCACGCCATGGCGCGCAGGGTCTCGTCCTCCGTGGCCCCTTCTCGCACCTTGGGGCAGACGGGGAGCAGGGGTTTGCGCGTTTCCACCTTTATGGCGCAGCGGCGGGCAATTTCGAGCGTATTGTCACACGCATCCGGCAGGTCCGCGAACAGCGTACGCATCATCTGCGGGGGTTTGAACCAGTGCTCGGGCGTTACGCGAAAGCGATCCTTCTCCGCCATCGTGCGGCCCTGCGCAATGCACACCAGCGCGTCATGCGCCTCGTACATTTCCGGCTTGGGGAAAAAACATTCGTTGGTTGCAACAAGGGGCAGGCCAAACTGGCTGGCAAGGCCCAGCACACCCGGCTCCACCGCTTTTTCCACCGCCAGTCCGTGGCGGTGCAGTTCCACCACCAGCCTGTCATCAAATGCCTCGTGCAGGCGGGCGAGCCAGCGCGTGGCCTCATCCTTCTGCCCTTCCGCCAGCATCTGGAACAGCGGACCGCGCGTGCCCCCGGTCAGCAGGATCAGCCCTTCCGCCCGCTCACACAACACATCCAGACTGACAAACGGGTCTGATGGATCGGATGTCTTGAACCCCTTGGAGGAGAGGAACTGGAGGTTGGCCAGCCCCGCCGCATTCTGCGCCAGCAGCACAACCGGCTCGGAAGGAGCCCCGGGTTTGTCGTTACGGGCAGGCAGACCGATCTGGCCGCCAATAATGGGCTGAATGCCACTTTTTGTGCAGTACTGCGAGAACTCCAAGGCCCCGAACAGATTACCCGAATCGGCTATGGCCACAGCAGGCATCCGCATTTCCTGCGCCAGAGACGCAATTTCCGGCACCCGGATTGCCCCTTGGCTCAGCGAGTAGGCGGAGTGCACACGAAGATGAACAAAATCAGCGTAGGACATGCACCTCCATAGCACAGGCATGTCCTCTCTTCACCGCCCTGTACGCACTTTAACCATCAGGGTGCGGCATGCCCCATGCATGTGGTGGGGCAGCCACACCCGCCCTGCGGCTGGAACCGCACACCAATCGGCACTAAAGTGGGGGACCTACCCTGTTCGGGGGTTTTATCGCCCCGATGTTTCATTTGTTATTCAGGATATTTCATGCGGATTATCAGATCCAGATCAGAGCTGGCCACACAGCGCGCCCAGTGGCGCACAGAGGGCCAACGTATTGGCGTTGTGCCCACCATGGGTTCGCTCCACAGCGGCCATCTGGCCCTTGTCGACGCGCTGGATGGCAAAGCCACGCGGCGGATTGTGAGCGTATTTGTCAATCCCATCCAGTTCAACAATCTGGCTGATTTTGAGCACTATCCACGCGGGCTGGAGGCCGATGCCGCCGTGCTGGAAGGCACCGGCAAGGTTGACGTGCTCTACGCCCCAGATGAGACAGAGATGTACCCGCCGGGTTTTGCAACACGCATTACGGTTGCCGGCCCAGATGCGATGCTATGCGGGGCAGAACGCCCCGGCCATTTTGATGGCGTTGCAACAGTTGTCAGCAAGCTCCTGCTCCAGACGGGTGCCGATGTCGCAGCCTTTGGTGAAAAAGACTACCAGCAGCTCTGCCTGATCCGCCGTCTGGTATGTGACCTTGACCTGCCCGTAAGCATTGTTCCCGTCCCCACCGTGCGCGAGGCAGATGGCCTTGCACTCTCCTCCCGCAACCGGCGGCTGAATGCCGCACAGCGCCAACAGGCCACCCACCTGCCCGCCGCACTGCGCGCCTGCATTGCAGACATTAAAGCAGGCAGACCCGTTGCTGACAGCCTGCAAACCTGCCGCGACCGCCTGACTGGGTCAGGGTTTAACGTGCATTACCTTGAACTGCGCACTGGGGACACACTGGAGCAGACAGCCACCCCCCAGCCAGATGCACGCCTGTTTGTTGCTGCAAGCCTTGGTGACATCCGCCTGATTGACAACATGCCTCTCCACCAAGCCTAACCCAACGCCCCCAATCTTTTTTCCACAACGGAGACAACCATGAGCATCACGCGCCTTGAACCCGAAGAACGGCTGACCGGAGCCGTTATTCACAACGGACTGGTGTATCTGGCAGGTCAGATTGCCGATGACGCCAGCCTGGACGCCCAAGGGCAGATGGCCGATATTTTGCAACAGGTCGATGCCCTGCTGGCCAAAGCCGGGACAGACAAGAGCCGCCTGATTTCCGTGCAGATTTTTTTAGCAGATATGAATGACATGGCCGCCATGAACCGGGCATGGGATGCATGGCTAGACCGCAACAACAAACCGGCCCGTGCAACGGTGGAAGCCAAACTGGCAGACCCATCGTGGAAAGTGGAATTAACCGGTATTGCAGCCCTGCCCTAAGACCTGAATCCGGGCCGAAACACCCCCGTTGCCTTATTGCGCAGCGGGGAGCGTTCTCTGGAAAATGCCTGACATAAACATGCATTCCCCTACACACTGACCAGAGCGCCCAAAGGGGATCGCAAGCGCCACGCAGCAAGCCATAAGACAAACGTAAGATTACAGGTTGGTAGCACGCGATAGGAAACACACCACGAGCGGCACACAACTATTCGCCCGCACATTGAAAACGGCACAAAGTGGACAGGCTTTTCAACGCAATTTAAGAGATTTTTTTGGGGAAAGGTGGTGGCTCCCGAAGTAGGACTCGAACCTACGACCCAGCGATTAACAGTCGCTTGCTCTACCAACTGAGCTATTCGGGAACAGCAATTTTACCACTCTGCTGCACTTTATTGCCCGTTCCCTCAAGGAGAAAACGCAACACCGTGCTGCTGTGTGGGTGTATAACGGGAACCCTTTGGGGGTGCAAGACCCTTTTTATATTACAAAATAGTAATCTTTATCACCTATGCAAACAGCGCAAAAAAAACTGGCCCACTGTCGCATAACAGTGGGCCAGCATCGCTATTTATTTCCTAAGTTTCTGTTCTGCCTGACTTTATGCCACTCAGAAGGTCATGGACGCCTTGACGTAGTAGTAGCCACCCATAAACCCGTAAGGTGAGTTGGTCGGGTATTTATATGCACCGCTGGAGGTCGAGACAGACAGAGAGCGCCGCAACTGGTTGGGGTAGTAGTTGAACAGGTTGTTCGCCCCGACAGCCAGATGCAGACGGTCGAGAACCTGATACCCCACTTCCAGGTCCGTGATGTAACCCGGCTTCACGTTCAGCCAGTCATTCCCGCCCAAGCTGGGCGTTGCAATGTAGGTCACCGAACCATAACGCTCTTCTTGCACAAAGATGGACAGCTTTTTCCAGCTCCAGCGCACACCCACCATCTCACGGTTTTTGGGTGCGGAATGCAGCAGAAGGTTCTGCGCATACGCGTTAAACATTGTTGTGCTGACTTTCATCTTGGAAATTTCCGTATCCGAGAAATTGATCCCAAGGTTGAACTTCAGCTGCCCCATACGCCCCACATCCAGCGTATAGTCCGTTGTAATGTCCCCACCATATGTCACGGTATTGACCGGGTTGCCGTAATAATGGGCATAGGTCACGTTTGACATATTGTACTGGCTCAGAATACTGGCAATGGGTGATCCGTTGTATTCTGTAAACTGGGTGGAGTTGGCCATTCTGTTATTGATCTGGATGCAGTACAGGTTGGCGTTAACATTCCAGTGGTCAAGTGGTTTGGCGTCAAACCCTATGCTGTAGTTCTTTGTTGTTTCCCCTTTAAGCCCTGTAGCACCCAGAGCCTTTGCGGCCTCGCCATTGGCGGGGAGCTGTGCCGTGGAATACCCGGGGAAGGTGGTGATGATGTAATAGTTTTCCTGCCCAAGGGTTGGCGCACGGTAGCCTGTGCCCACGTTAGCGCGGATCGCCCAACGCTTGTTAAAGTTATAGCGTGTGCCAATTGTGCCTGTTGCTGCCGTTTTACCCATATCGGAGTAATTGACCGCATGGCCACCCAGCGTCCACTCCCACTTGGGGGTGACATAGAACTCGGTATTGACAAAACCATCGAAAATATCACGCGATGTATCGCTTGCAGCCGCAGGCTGCGCACCGGGATGGCCAGAGGCACCCGGCGTGGCGCCAGCCTTCATCCCACCATCTGACCAGGACTGGAGGTCACCCGCCATAAGCTGGAATGTATCGTGGCGGTATTCCCCGCCGAACATCAGGTTAACCGGCTTGGGCAGGAACCCGACATTGAAGTTATGGGACATTTTGCCACCCGCCACAAACTGGGTGGAAATGTTTGTGCCATCATAAAACTTTGTCTGGCTGTTCATCCCATATGTTGCGTTGACCGAATCAAGCGTGGAGTATTCCTGCTCGTCCCGCCCATAGGTCACGTATGTGTCCCACATCCAGTCCTTGAACGCCGTGCCACGGAAGCCGCCGTTGATCTGGAAGTCATCTTCCTGCAAGCCCATCTGGGGCTGAAAACCGTTGGGGTAGTATTGCAAAATATTGTTCACGTTCGCAGCCGTGCGGACAGACTGCGGCGTTACGTTGTTACGGTGCGCATAAGTTGCCAGCAGATAAGCCTTGATCGTATCCGTCACCGGCATTTCTGCGTTAGCGGACATTGTGGCAACAAGCTGGCTGCCAGCCCCCATCATGCGGTTCAGGTCCTGACCGGACTGGGGGTCTCCCGCTTTTTCGTAAATACCAGAACGGTTGGTTGGCTGGGTGTGGGTAATCTGGCCAGCAAGGTTCATAAACCCACCGCGCTTGCCCAGCGCCAGACCATAGTCAGCCGAGCCATCCACGCCCTGCCCATCTCCCGCGTAATAACCCATGTTCTGAATATTGAATTCACCACCATGGCTATTGCGCTTGAGCACAATGTTAACCGCACCGGCAATGGCTTCCTGCCCGTACAGTGCGCTGGCGCCATCGGTAATGACTTCCACATGGTCAATGGCGCTAATGGGGATAAGAGCAATATCGGACGGTTCCGTGCCTGCGTTTGGTCCGTCGTTTGAGTTAAAGTTGGCACTCAGGTGGCGGCGCTTGCCGTTTACCAGAATAAGGGTTTCATCCGCTGAGAGGTTGCGCAGCTGCATGGTCCGCACAAAACCGTTGGTGCCCAACCCACTAAAGGATGGCGAGCTGAGCGAGGGGCTAAGCTGCTCAAGGGCCGCCATGACGTTGCTCTGCCCGGTCTGCTTGAGCTGCTCGGACGAGACAACCTGCACGGACGTGGTGCTGTGAACCTGGGTTCTTTCCGACAGTGCGGAGTTGACCCTGTGCACCGCCTGCACCGAAACCTCCTCCGCTCCACCTTGCAAGGAGGCATGTGAGGTTTTCTTTTTTACTGCCTTGGTCGCTGCGCGGCTTTCTTTTGCCGCACCCATCTGCTTATGCAGTTCCTCAGCGTTTGCAATGCGGCCGGATACTACGGAACTACTGCCAAGGAGCATTGTAGTTGCAGAGAAAATCCGTACTGTCCTGATCCAATGCTGGGCCATAAGTTTTCCTGCCTCCCGACAAATTTGCACAGGATGAATACGGTCTGGCGATCAACAGTGACGACGGTCTCTCATCGATCAGATAGCTAAATGGTGCTGAGTGACACTAACGGCCCGTTGGAAGCTCTATTCGTACACATCGTTTCGATATCGTTATATCTTGTTCGGCCCGAGACATTCCATGAAAAAATCCGAAAATAAATTCATCCAACCATTCTTTTTCAGAGCATTTAGCTACAAAAAAAGCCCATAAGCGGGTGCTTATGGGCTTCTCAGGTAACGTGGCAGCTATCTTAGTTGCGCAATGGCCGTCACTTCAACCAATATATCGGGAAAAGCCAGCTTTACTTCGCTACAGCAGCGCGCTGGTGCTTTTCCTGCAACAATCCATTGATCATACACTTCATTCACCGCATTAAAATCATCCATGCATGCAAGCATGATTGTCACGTTCAGCAGTCGGTCCTTGCCGCTGCCTGCCTGCTCCAGCAACGCTTCTATGGCAGCAAGAATATCTTTTGCCTGCCCTGCCGCATCCTTGGTGCGGTCTTGGCCCGTATGCCCGGCAATATAGACCGTGCCCCCAGCCACCACAGCGCGTGAACGACGGTGGTTTGTATCAATGTAGGTTATATCACTCAATTTCCAAGTCCTTCATATCCGTTAAATTTGACTGCGTTACCTTCGGCCATATCCGCCTCATTGTAAGATGCGCTCTCCGCACAGATCCAACGTATGAAGCGGGTAATCAGTGGGTCGTGTGCCTTTTCTGTTGGCGTGACCACATAGTATGCCCCCCGCGAGCGGATTTTTTCTTCCGTAACAATACACAACTCCCCTTCCGCCAGTTCCCGCTCCACAAAAATACTGGGAACAAGTGCCACCCCCAGCCCGGCAACAGCCGCTTCTATTGTTGCATTGAACTGGTCAAACACATTGCCATGGAAAGGAGACTCCACATCCACCCCCACCTCGGCAAACCAGAACTCCCACAAGGCGGGGCGCGTTGTAAGCTGGATAAGGTTGGCGCGCGCCACATCCTTAGCCGCTTTAAGCTGCATGCGCTCACGGTAAGCGGGGCTGCAAACAGGGACTATTGTTTCGTCAAAAATATGGAAAAGCTGGCCATCAGGCCAAACCGCCGCCCCGTAGTGTATGGCAATGTCACAATCCGAATTTTCAAAACTGAAAGGTTGAAAAACCGTCGTCAGGCTGATCCGTACATCCGGGTTTTTTTCAATAAACCGTGGCAGGCGCGGAATAAGCCAGCGGGAAGAAAACGTGGAAAATATATGCAGGCTGAGTGTATTTTCGCCATTACCGGAAGAAATAATGCGGTACGCCGCACCTGCAATCTGCTCCAGAATGGACACAA
Source organism: Acetobacter okinawensis (assembly GCF_002153655.1). GTDB lineage: Bacteria > Pseudomonadota > Alphaproteobacteria > Acetobacterales > Acetobacteraceae > Acetobacter > Acetobacter okinawensis_A. The sequence continues at coordinate 35,511 of NZ_JOPJ01000014.1, read as the reverse complement.
TAGAAGGCAGTATGGACTTGGCCTGCCGGGTCATGACCAGTCTTTTACGCCTGCGATCAAAAAGCGAAACCCCGAGTGTAAGCTCCATATTCCGGATCTGTTTGCTAATGGCCCCCTGCGTCAGGCAGAGTTCTTCCGCAGCGGCGCTGAAGTTCTGGTGCCGGGCCACAGCCTCGAACGCCAGAAGTTCAGGAATGGAAGGAATCAGACGACGCGGTATAAGCATCAGAACCTCCTGTAGAGAATACGGCTTGAGCAGAGCAGTGCGCCCCCCCATGCAACCGCAACCGCGCAGTCCAGACAAAGCAGAACCGGAAACTGCATAACATGCGCCAAAATCAGGGCGACACAGGTTGCACCACACGTTTGCCCCATAATTCTGGCAAGGGAGATCATGCCACTTGCACTACTGCTCCGCTCATGGGGAGTGGCAACAAGAGTAAGGCGGTTGTTGGGCGAAACAAAAAAAGCAAACCCCACCCCAGCCACCGCAAAGCGCCACATAATATCAAGATTACTGGCATCAAACGGTGTCAGGCGCACCAGCAGAAAGCCACAACCTGCAATAACAAGCCCTATGGCAGAGAGAACCTGCGCTGGAATTTTGTTGGCCAGATAAGCCACCAACGGCCCCACCATAACCATGGAACCGGGCCAGGGCGTCAGCAGCATGCCGGTCATGACTGGGGAGCGACCAAAGAGTTCCGTTAAGGAAAATGGCATGGAAATCATAAAGAAATTTGCAGCCGTGTAGCCTAAAAAACAGGCCGTGATACCAATGGAAAAGTCCCGCCTGGCAAGCAGGTCCAACGGCAGCAGGGGGGCTGCCTGACCTTTCTGGCGCAAAAACAGGAGCAGACCGCAGACAATACCCAAACCCAGCACAAGGCTGCCGCCAAAAACCCATTCACCACGGGCCAGAAAGTCACACCCAACCAACGTCAGGCTGAATGTTAACATGTTGAGTATGACAGAGGATTTATCAATCCTGCGTTCAGTCCCGGGAGTACGGGGCAGATAAACAAAGCTGACAAATGCCGCCAGAAGCCCCACAGGCAGGTTAAACAAAAACAGCCAGCGCCATGAACCGGTGAGGTAAAGAATACCCCCCGCAACAGATGGACCAACCGCCACCGCCAAAGACGTAATCAGCGCGTTCAGCGCCAGACTGTGCCCCAGCCTGGCGGGGGGGCACACCATGCGCACCAGTGCTGTGTTGACCGCCATAATGGCAGCCCCACCCGCCCCCTGTATGCCGCGGGCCAGAGCCAGAACCCACAACTGGTTTGCAAGACTACAGATGACCGAACCCACAACCAGAACAAGCAGCCCGCCAATACAGACAGACTTGGCCCCAACCCGCTCAGCAAAAGTAGCCAGCGGCAACAGCAGCATGCAGTTGACCAACTGGTAAGCATTGACCACCCAGATGGAAACAGATGCAGACGTATGGAGGTCCTGACCAATTGTCGGCAACGCAATATTGGCGACCGCGTAATCCAGCACAGCGAGAAACACTGCAAGAAAAATCGCGCTCAATGCACCCTTTTGAACCGACTGAACCGGGGCCGCCAACTGTGTGGTCATGGAACTGCCTATTCTTTGCCGCCACGACAAAAACGCTCCACCGTATAGGGAGCCACCTCGGGCACCGCATCCCCAGCGATCAGACGCGCAATAAATTCAGCCGTAAGTGGCGCACTTACCAGCCCAAGGTGCCCATGCCCGGTGGCGTAATAAACCCCACCAACTTTGGAGGACGGCCCAATAACTGGCAGGCAGTCTGGCGTGGATGGGCGGTTGCCCATCCAGTGGTTGGTTGTGGAAAAACCACCAATTTTCAGGCGTGGCAGGCCCTCACGCAGGCAATCCAGCAAAATGCGCGCGCGCCGCCAGTCCGGTGCAGCGCCCTTGAGGGCAAACTCCACCTGCCCGGCTGCCCGCAACCCGCCAGTCATGGGAGTAATCCCGAATTTGAGGTCGGACATCATAACCGGGATTGGCAACCCACCTTCAGCACCGGGCACTTCCACGTGGTAGCCCCGCTCGCTGACCAATGGCAGCTTATCCCCGATCTGGGATGCAAGCTCCACCGAGCCCATACCCCCCGCAATAACCAGATGGTCACATGCAAGCTTGTTGCCATTATAGACAACACCGGAGATTTTTCCGCCATCAATCAGGAATTTTTCCGCACAGCCGGAAATATAGCGCACGCCCTTTTTTTCTGCGTACTGAGCCAGCGCGGCCACATACCCCCCCGGGCTGCGACAATGCGCGCCATCAACAATAAAGGCCCCATACTGGTAACGCTCGCCCAGTTCAGGGCATAGCGCCACCAGTTCCGCGCGCTCCATTGTTTTCCAGACAACATTGTTCTCGCGCCTGAGGCTCCATGCCAGTGCATCGGCCTCGTACGCAGCTTTATTGGGATAAACGACCAGCAGGCCCTTTTTCTCAATCAGTTCTGGCACACCTGCGGCTTCGGCCAGCGCGCTGTGCCGTGCGGCGGAATCTGCCAAAAACGGGCGCAGCGCACGCGCTATACGCCGGACACGCTTTTGCGTAGCGCCACAGGCCACAAACCCCAAAAGCCACTGCCATGACTGCAACAACGCAGAAGGACGGAGTTTGAGCGGCCCGTTAGAGGCAAGCAGGTACCCGGGAATTTTTTTCCACATCCCGGGCATGGACAGCGGAACAACCGAGCCGGGGTTCAGCCAGCCCGCGTTGCCATAACTTGCCGCTTCCTGCGAACCGGGCTTGTCCATGGACAGCAGTGTTACCTCATGCCCACGCAAACGCAGCTCAAGCGCGGTTGTAACACCAACAATCCCTCCCCCGACCACAACAACATGTGTGGCGGCGCACTCTGTATTTGGTTTATCCATGTCACGAACACCCTGCGTGAAAGTGTTTTAGAAAATCTTTGGTACGCTCTTCCTGCGGGTCTTCTATGACCTGCCGGGCCGGACCTGACTCAACCACACGCCCATCGGCCATGAACATGACAATGTCCGCCACGTCCCGCGCGTAGGACATCTCATGGGTAACAACAACCTGCGTCATGCCAGCCTGCGCCAGCTCCCGCATAATCGTCAGAATTTCGGCCACACGTTGCGGATCAAGGGCGGATGTCGCCTCATCAAACAGCATGACCTTGGGGTTCATGGCCAAAGCACGGGCAATGGCAACGCGCTGCTTCTGCCCACCGGAGAGGCGCTGCGGCATGCTGGCGGCAAAGCCCTCCATACCAACCTGTGCTAGAAGCGGGCGGGCTATAAGTTCTGCCTGATCTTTGGAAATACCTTTTACAAACCGCTGCCCAGCCATAACATTTTCCAGAACAGTCATGTTCGGGAACAGATTGAACGACTGGAACACCATGCCTGTCTCAGCCCGGAACGCCGCCAGTTCCGTGGTGCGGTAACGCAGCGAGAGAATGCCAAAGTCCATTGTTTTGCCATTGATTGTAATGGCCCCGGCATCTGGCATTTCCAGCAGGTTGATACAGCGCAGCAGGGTCGATTTGCCCGAACCACTCGGCCCGATCAACGCAATGACCTTCCCTTTGGGGACAGAAAAGGAGATGTCCTCCAGAACCTTGTGTTTTCCAAATGATTTTTCCAGATTAACAACGTCAATCATCACTTCTTTAGACATGATAACGGCGCTCCAGAATACGGGCCACCTGCGTGATCGGGAACAGGATCGCAAAATAGATGATGGCAATTGTTGTATAGACTTCCAAAGGCTTATACGTGGCGGATGCCACCATCTGCCCCTGATAGACCAGGTCTGGCACCGTCACGACGGAAACAAGCGAGGTATTTTTAAGCTGGAGCACAAACTGGCTGACCAGTGGTGCAATCATGATTTTAAAGGCCTGTGGGCCAATAACACGGCGTAGGGCGGTAAACGGGCGCATACCCAGCGCATAGGCTGCATCCCACTGCCCTATCTCCACTGTATCCAGCCCGGCCCGAAAAATTTCGCTGTAAAATGCCGCGCCATAACACGACAGGGCAAGCAGGGCCGCCATCATGGGGGAGAGCGTAATACCCAGCACCACAGGCAACGCGTAGTAGCACCAGACAAGCTGGACAAGTGCTGGGGTACACCGGAAGACCTCAACAAATGCCACAGCAGGCACGGACAGTATTTTCCACCCGCTCCGGCGCAACAGCGTCAGCAAAGCCCCTGTGACCATGCCAATAAGGGCGCTGATAAGCGTAAACCCCAGCGTATAACCCAGACCGGTTTCAAACAGGGGCCAGTAGTGCAGAACGTCCCCAAAATCCCAATGATAGTTCATGGATATGCCCCTTTTTAAAACTCGAGACCTGCGGGCAGGCTGGCAATATCCACATGGTTTTCCTGCAATGCTTTGTACATCCACTCCTGCACAATGCTTTCGGAGCGTGAGTAAAGCAGCCAGTTGTTTACAAATGTCAGGAAACGTGAATCCGCTGTTGCAGGCACCCCAATGCACGTAGGCTGGTGCGCAATGGGGGTGGGCATAACAAGGTCCCCAATATTCGGGTTCCGTGCATGCATGACCGATGCAATCACCACCACCTGCACCACGCAGTCTGCCCGGCCTGTTTGCAGGGCCATAATGGCATCTGTTGGGGACTGAACCGCAACGGGCGTGCAGTGCGGCAGACGCCTGCGCACGAAAATATCGTGGGAAGAGCCGGTATCAAACGCCACGCGCACTTCAGGCTTATTGATATCGTCCCATGTTTTGGCAACCAGTCCTTTTTTGACGATCGCAGTAAAGGAGTTGTTAATTGCAATGTCGCTAAAGGCAATCTGCAAAGCGCGCGCGGGTGTGGGGCTGAGGGCAAACATGATGTCGATTTTGCCTGTCTGCAAATCCATGACGGAAGCACCCCACTCCGCCTCTATGACCTCAAGCTTGACCTGTAGGGTTTCGGCCATGTTTGCGGCCATCTCCAGGCAGGCGCCACTCCAGCCTCCGGTCATAATATCCTTATGAAAGAAAGGCTCAGCCCCCGGAACAGCCGCTGTGCGCAGCTTGCCCGAAGCTCTGATACGCTCCAGCGTGCCGCCTTCCGCTGCTGCTGCTTGTGTCGTGTTCAAACCTGGAACAGCAGCAGCAACAGCCGCCACTCCCGCCATCGAAAAAACAGATGCAAAGGCTCGACGAGTTGTCACGGCAACCTCTCTTTCAGCAACTAGATCATATTTGCCGGGGTGTCGGATACAGCCTTGACACCCCGGCCAGAGAACAATCCGGTTCGTATATCCGGTTTTAGACTATCTGGTTTTTCAAAGCGCCACCTGTTTCCATGGCCTGAATGTTGTGCAGCAGAATGTCCACAACATTGCGCTCGTAAAACTGCGTTTCACCAGCCGCATGCGGCGTGACCACCACGTTTTCCATCCCCCACAGCGGGGAGGATGCGGGGAGTGGCTCTTCCACAAATGTATCCAGTGCTGCGGCTGCAAGCTTGCCAGACTGCAACACATCAATCATGGCGGCCTCATCCACCACCTTACCGCGCGCCACGTTAATCAGAACTGCATCGGGGCGCATGGCCGCAAACGCATCCACACCCATAAGCCCGAATGTTTCTGGCGTCAGCGGGCAGGTCAGGATCACCACATCAGCCAGCGGCAGGGTGGACAGAAAATCCTTCTGGCCAATAATCCGCACACCTTCGGGTGATGTTTCGGGAACGGAACGACGCATCGCAATAACATTCATGCCAAATGCACGGCATAGGGATGCAACACGCGCACCAATGCCACCAAAACCCACGATCAGGACGGTCTTGCTGCTCAGCTCATGCAGGCGTTCGTCCGCCTTGGTGCTTGTCGGCCGCCAGTAGGATTTTTTCTGGTCGTCACGCGCCTCATACAACCGGCGGGACAGGTTAAGGAGCAGGCCCATGGCATGGTCCGAAACCGCATTGGCGTTCACACCCTGTGCACTGCACAGATGAATGCCCCGCTCACGGAACAGGTCCTGCCCATAGTGGTCCACACCCGCACTGACGGACTGCACCAGTTTGAGGTTGGGAGTCCAATCCAGAATGCGATCTTTCCAAAGCATGGAAACAACCAGCACTTCCGCATCGTGCGCAACTTTTTCCAGAGCATCAAGCGAGGTCACCTGCGTGCAGGGGTAGGGGGACCCCCGCCGGGCCAGCTCGCCTTTCAGGTCATAATGTGCATGGGCTACACAAATCTGGGGTTTGTCTCCGCGCCAGGGTTTTGTCATGACTTACTTCCCTTACTATTTGATAGAATGATGAACCCTGTGGTTCCATCTCAATTCGTCTCATAGGAGCATACACGGGCGGGTTATTCTATTCCGTTTTCGTAATGAAACACGAAAAAAAATCTCTTGGCCATTACTTTTTGGAATACCGCCGGTTTTAGCCCCTAAAAAATTCCGCTGTAGTCCCCACCATCCACCAGCAGGCTCTGCCCGGTGACAAAGCCACTTGCCTGTGAACAGAAAAAACCAACAGCCGTTGCTACCTCAACAGGCAGGCCATACCGTGCCGCAGGCGTGCGGGCAGCCCGCTCGTTCCAGATATCTGCATAACTACGGCCTGTGCGCTTTGCCAAATCCTGCACATGCGCGTACTGGGCCTCGGAATCGATGATACCGGGCAGGACATTGTTGATTGTCACATTATGCGCAATCACCTGCCGCGACAGCCCGGACGAGAACGCAACCAGCCCCGAGCGCGATGCATTGGAAAGCCCCATTTCCGCCTGCGGGCTTTTCACACTCCGGGATGCCAGATTGACAATGCGGCCAAACCTGCGGGCAATCATGCCATCTATGGCCAGACGGATCATCTCTATGGGGGCGAGCATCATGGTATCGATCCCCCTGATCCAGTCCTCCCGCCTCCATTCGCGAAAATCGCCCGGCGGCATGCCTGCGCCGTTGTTGATGAGGATGTCAGGCTCAGGGCAGGCTTCAAAAATATGTTGCCTACCTTGTTCGGATGTAATGTCCGCCGCAACACAGTTTACCGTCCGCCCCGGCCTGTTGCCGATCAGGTGGACCGTTTCCTCCAGCTTGGTCGCGTCACGCGCCACGAGGGTCAGGTCAACATCTTCCTTTGCCAAAAGCAGCGCAATGGCGCGCCCCATGCCACGGCTTGCACCACAGACCAGTGCGTGACGGCCAGAAAGTCCCAGTTCCATTGTGGTCTCCCCCAGACTTTTGATCAGCCGTGCTGTGCCAGAAAGCGGCGTGGCCGCAGGCCCGACATAAACCAGCTTACTGCCGTGTAAATATCGTAAACAGGCAGCCCGGTTGCCTGCGCCACGGCTGCGGCGTAGGGGGGCATATTGGTGCATTCAAGCACAATGGCGCCCACATCGGGGTTGTCCTTGACCAGTTGCAGCGCGGCATTCACCACGTCCTGCTCGGCCTTGTCCACGTCCATTGAATCACTTTCCGCACGGATAAGAATACGGAAAAACTCTTCACCATTCTCGGTTCCGGCAATGGGCGTATCGACTGGTGCGCCAACGGCGCTCAAATGTGCCGCCGTAAGGCTGCTGGCGCACACGGTAACAATACCCACGCGCTTGCCCGGTGGCAGGGTTGTCTGCACAAGCGGGATCTGAACAAGGGAGGAGGCCAGAACAGGCACCTTGAGCGCTGCCGCCAACTGGGGCTGCAACAGGGCCAGAAAACCACAGTTGGTGGTAATGGCGGAAACCCCAAGCCGGATCAGCCGCTGGCCTTCGCGGATGAACTGGTCCAGATAATCCAGCGGGTTACCCATAACAATATGTTCGGGGGTTACCCCATCCACAATACAGAGCTGGACCGGGAACGGCCATGTTGTTGCATTGCCCATATCCCCTTCAATACGGGGGAATTTGGCTTCAAGCATCAGCACACCCAAGGGCACACCGTACAGGGAATATCCGCCTTTTGCAGTACCATACATGACTTTTATCCTATTCCTGATGACCCAGAAGGCGCAGTACGCCGTTTTTCATGCGCTCAAATGCAGCGCTCAGGGCTTTGTCCGATGTTGCATAGGAGAGCCGGATGAACCCCTCCCCCCCAAAGCAGGAGCCCGGCACAACCGCCACCCCACACTCGTGCAGGAAGTAATGGCAAAGTTCCTTGTCATTCCGGACCTGTTTTTTAATAACCTCCGGGTGGGCAACCAGCTCACGAATATCGGCAAAGGCATAAAATGCCCCTTCTGGTGCACGGCAGGAGATACCCGGAATATCATTCAGCGCGGCTACACTCAGGTCACGCCTGCGCTGGAACACATCCCGCCTTACGGCAATATTGTCCTGTGTGCCGTTGAGTGCCTCCACCGCCGCCACCTGGCTGATTGAGCAGGGGTTGGAGGAGCTCTGGCTTTGCACAACCGCCATGGCGGCCACAATCTCGGCCGAGGCCCCGGCATAGCCAATGCGCCAGCCGGTCATGGAATATGCCTTGGAAACACCATTGACCGTAACCACGCGCGGCTTCAGGTCCGGGCAGGCATGCGCCATGCTGACAAAAGGTGTGCCACCATACGTAATATGTTCATAAATATCGTCAGACACGATACCGACATGCGGGTTCTGTCGCAGAACATCCCCCAACGCTTCCAGATGTTCCTTGCCGTACACCGTGCCCGTGGGGTTGGAGGGGGAGTTCAGGAGCAACCAGCGGGTTTTAGGGGTTATGGCGGCACGCAGCTGCTCCGCCGTCATGCGGAACCCCTCGTCATCACTGCACTGCACGGCTACCGGCACACCACCGGCAATGCGTATAATATCAAAATAGCTGGTCCAGCATGGCATGGGCACGACAACCTCATCTCCATGGTTCAGCGTTGCCATGAACACATTGAACAGCAACTGCTTGGCACCCGGCCCAACGCTTATTTCAGATACTTTGTAGTCCAGATTATTTTCGCGCAGGAATTTCTGCCGTATGGCTTCTTTTAACGCAGGAATACCATCGAGTGCCGTGTAGCGCGTCTGGTTATCAATAATGGCCTTTATACCAGCCATTTTTACATTATCGGGCGTTGGAAAGTCTGGTTCCCCGGCATTGAGGAAAATAATGTCCTGCCCGCTGGCAACCAGTTTATTCGCCTCGATACCAATGCGAATGATTTCCGAAACATTAATTCCATCGAGTTTTTCTGAACGTGAGAACTCAGACCATTGCATCATGTCTTAAACACCCTTGCTCCCGGATTTCGTTCCGAAACGTTAACATACAACAAGAGGCTTCCGTCTTTAGTCATTTTTGTAAATTTGGAGATGAAACTATTCCATTCTTTGACCGAAATGTAAAAAACAGCACCGCGTGCATAAAAATGGCGCAAATCCTCTCTGCTTTCATGAATTTTTATCACATGCCCATCCCTGCCATGAGCAACAACGGCAAGGCGAAAACGGCCAAACACGCCTGAACAACGCATCTGCACGACACAGAAATACCTAAAAAACCAAGAAAATATTTTTGTATATATGTAAAAATACTACAAACATTCATGCACACACGTAAAATGGTATTTTGTTATTTATTAGAAATGAATTGAATGCCGGAATCAATTGACAGAATGCCGCTCAAGGCACTTTAATTTCGGCAGATTGCAATGTTGGTCGGCATTATGAAACTGGATGAAACAGACAGTGCCCTTTTGGCACTTTTAAGCGCCAACGCACGCATGAGCACTGTTGCCCTGTCCAAAAAACTGGGCCTGTCCCGTACCACTGTGCAAAGCCGTATTGAACGGCTGGAGCGCAGGGGTATTATTCAGGGCTACACCGTAACACTCGCCCCCGATGCCGACCTCTCCATCCGTGCGCATGTCATGATCGCGGCCAGCCCACACGCATACGCTGGGGTGGAAAACCAGCTCAGGCAGCAACGCGGCGTGCTCGAACTTTATGCCGTAAGCGGAAAAATGGACATGATCGCCATGATCGCCGCCCCTAATATGGAAATGCTCAACACGATCATAGACAACATTGGCGCATTGGATGGCGTGCAGCGCACACAATCATCCATCATCCTGTCCACGCGCATCAGGCAGGACACGGGCCACACGGAACGTCCCCCTTTTGCACCCTGATCCGGTGGTTGGGATTTTTTCATTTTCTCCCCACATAACAGGGACACCCCGGCCAACACAGTGTAAGTAAGAGGCATGAGCGCACCTGCCCCCTCTCCCATCTCCCGCCGTACCCTGTTGTGGGGGGCCGGAGGTTGCGCCGCCGTGGGTGGTGTGGCCGTGCTTGCGTACCACTCCCGCCCCCGCGCGCCCCGCAAACAGCCCGATGGTGTGTACCGCAAACTCAAAATCGCATGGCCGGAAGCCGCCATGTCCCCCGTGCTCGCAGCGGCGCTGGAGAAGAGTTTTTTTGCCCAGTACAATCTGGACGTGGACCCCCTGCCCGACATCCATAACGGGCAGGATGCGCTGGAGGCGCTAACCCGGCAAAAAACCGCCTATGCTCTGGCTCCGGCCCTGACATGGCTGCAACGCCTGCATGCTGGCCTGCCCGCACATCTGGTCATGGGTGTGCAGTCGGGCAGCCGCCGCCTACTGGTCCGGCGTAGCAGCGGCATTACCCGGCTGGACCAGCTCATGGGCCGCAATGTTGCCGTCCCCGACCAGAATGCCGCCGACAAGCTGTTCTTCTGTATCATGATGCGCCGTAAAGGCATGGACGCGCTCAACCACATCAACTGGATTGACCTGCCCATCCAGCAGATTGAGCAGGCCCTCCATGACCAGAAAATAGACGCCGTTGTAACCCACGACCCCGATGCATGGACCCTGCTGCAGAACAACCCCGACCTTTTGTACGAACTGGTGGGGAGCGATACGGGGCATTATGCCGCGCGCACCAGCCTTATTCTGGGTGTTGCTGACACAGCGCACGAGGCAGACCCCACCGCAGCCACCGCTCTGGTGCTGGCCCTGCGCGATGCGGCCCTGTGGGTCAACACCCACCGCGATGATGCCGCCACCCTGATAGCCGATAATGCAGCAGACCTGCCTGCTGCGAGCGCACGCAACATGTTGCGTAACGAGCCAGTTATCCGCCCCCTGCTGGGGCACGGCCTGCGTGAGCAGATTGCCCAGTACTGCGATGAACTCCAACTTGTGGGCATGCTGGCCGATGGGGAGGATTCAGCAGCCCTTGCCCGGCATTATACGCTCAACGTCCTGCACGAATAACCTTACCACGCTCTGGCCCAGAGCCACCCTGCAAACAGCCCTTCCCCACATACCCACCAAAACATGGCGGACCATGCAAGCCCTCACTCCCGCGTGCGTTTGCGTGGCAGGCGTATCTCGCTGGTTAACACGCCCAGAATAACCATGCCTCCGCCAAGCAGTGCGCGCAAAGGCAGGGCATCCCCCGCCAGATGCCCCACAAGCCCCGCCCACACAGGCTCGCCCGCGTAAATGAGTGTGGCCCGCGTGGGCGAGACCGTTTTTTGCGCCCAGTTCATAACCAGCTGGATCACGGCACTCATAACCCCAAGGCACAGCGCGGGCACAGCCCACCACCATGCAAAGGCTGGCACATGCTCCCCCATAACGGGCATGGCGGCAAAAGCCAGAAAACCAGCAACAACCAACTGCACAATAGCGACCCGAAAACTATTGATGGCAGGAGAGGCAAAGCGGCTGATCAGCACGACCTCCATGGCAATGGCTATGGTGCTGACAAGGGTAATGACCTCACCAAACTGGAGGCGCAGGTGGGTTATGGCCTGTGGCCCAGTTAGTAGCACCAGACCACAAAAAGCAAATAGCACCCCAAGCCAGACCATAAGGTGCGGGGGCTTTCGGAAGAAGAACCACTGCAAAAATGGCACCACAGGCACATACATGGCTGTAATAAAAGCGGACTGGCTGCTGGCAATACTCCCCAGCCCCACAGTTTGCAGCGCATAGCCAAAAAAAATGGCCACCCCCACACATGCCCCCGCACGGACCTCACGCAAGGTCAGGTCCAGCAGCAGCCGGCGGAACAGCAGCATGCAAAGCAGGGCCGCCGTGGTAAAGCGAAGCCCTACAAAAAACATGGCCCCCGTGTAGCGCATGGCCGTATGCACGACCAAAAACGTAACGCCCCACAGGACAGTAATACAGACCAGCGCCCCCTCCTCGCGCGAGAAGGCACGGAACGCTATTTTTTCCCGCACAGGCAGGGACTGGTCGGGCAAGTCAGGTGCTCCCGGCCCGAACCGGCTGGCGGTTGCGGGCCTGTTTTATTCGGGTCAGGTCTTATTTTAACCCGCTTACAAAGCGCGCCATACGCGTGCAGGCCTCGGCCAGCACATCATCCGATGTTGCGCAGGACAGACGCAGGTAGGGGGACTGCCCAAAGGCCGAGCCGGGCACAGTCGCCACGAACTCTTCCTCCAGCAGGGCGGTAGCAAAGTCGTGGTCGGTTTCTATCCGTTGTCCACCTGCGGATGTACGGCCCAGACAGGCCGCCACACCGGGATAGGCATAAAACGCGCCCTCTGGCATGGCGCAGGTCAGGCCCGGCACCGCGCGCAGGGCTTCCACCACAGCACTCCGCCTGCGGCTGTATGTCTCCACCATTGTGGCCACAAGGTCTGGCGGGCCATCCAGCGCAGCAGCAGCCGCCGCCTGCGCAATGGTGCACACACCTGATGTTGCATTCCCCTGCACACCCCGCATGGCGCCAATCAGGTCTGCCGGACCACCGGCAAACCCCACACGCCAGCCGGTCATGGCATAGGCCTTGGACACACCATTGAGTGTAATGGTGCGCTCCTTGAGGTCTGGCGCCACAGCCGCAATGGAGGCCGAGCGCACCCCGTCAAACACCAGATGCTCATAGATCTCGTCCGACAATATCCAGACATCGGGGTATGCGCGCAGAACCTCGGCTATCTCCGCCATATCCCCAGCCGGGCAGATCGCCCCAGTCGGGTTATTGGGAAAATTCAGCACAACCCAGCGTGTGCGCGGTGTTAGCGCCTGCGCCAGCACGTCCGCCCGGAGCCGGAACCCGTCCTCCTCCTGGCATGGAGCAAAGACCGGCGTTGCCCCGAACATACGGGCAATAAGGGGGTAGCTGACCCAGTAGGGTGTTGGCACTACCACCTCATCCCCCGGATTCAGCGTCGCCATAAAGGCGTTGAAGATGACCTGCTTGCCGCCGTTGGAGACCATGATCTGCTCAGGCGTGTAGTCCAGCCCGCTCTCGCGCACAAACTTGCGGGCAATGGCAGCTTTGAGCGCGGGCGTGCCATCCACGGGCGGGTATTTGGTCTGCCCATCCCGTGCGGCCTTGTAAGCGGCCTCCACCACAGCGGGGGGCGTAGCAAAATCCGGCTCCCCCAGTGCGAGGGAGATAACCGGCCTGCCTTCCGCCCGAAGAGCACGGGCGCGCCGCGCCATCTCTATGGTTGCGGGGGCGGGCAGACCGTCCAGACGGCGTGCAAAACTCCGTGGCATGGCTTACAGCAGGCCTTCACAAAAACGCTGGATGCGTGTGCAGGCATCACGCAGGCTCTGCGTATCCGTTGCGTAGGAAATACGCATATACCCCGGATACATGAAGGCTGAGCCATGAACCGCAGCCACACCTTCCTCTTCCAGCAGGGCGGTTACAAAGTCCTCATCCGTCTGCAAAAGCTTGCCACCGGGGGAGGTTTTGCCAAGGCATTTTTCAATACAGGGGAAGACGTAGAACGCCCCCTGCGGCACGGCACATTCCATGCCTTTGGCCTGATTGATCATGCTCACCACCATGTCACGCCGCCCCTGATAGGTGTCGACCATGGTCTGGATAAAGTCCTGCGGCCCGCTCAGGGCTTCCACCGCAGCGGCCTGCGCAATGGAGCACGTGTTGGAGGTGGACTGGCCCTGCAGCTTGTTCATGGCCTTGGTCAGTTCCACCGGAGCGCCGGAAAAGCCAATGCGCCAGCCGGTCATGGCATAGGCCTTGGACACGCCATTCATGGTAAGGGTACGGCTGCGCAGGCGCGGCTCCACCTCCACGAATGTTGCGGGGCGGAAGCCATCGTACACCAGCTTTGCGTAAATATCGTCCGTAAAAATCCACACATGCGGGTGGCGCAGCAGCACATCGCACAGCGGGCGCAGGTCCTCAGCCGAATAGGCAGCCCCGGTAGGATTGCAAGGTGAGTTGAGGAAGAGCCACTTTGTGCGTGGCGTAATGGCCGCCTCCAGCTCATCCGCACTCAGCCGGAACCCGTTTTCACGCTTGCAGGGCACCACAACGGGTACGCCTTCAGCCAGCGTGACAATATCGGGGTAGGACACCCAGCACGGAGCGGGGATAATGGCCTCGTCCCCCGGGTTCAGGGTCGCCATCATGGCGTTGTAGATGATCTGCTTGCCGCCGGTGGAAACAATAATTTCCTCCGCCGTGTAGTCCAGCCCGCTATCAAGGCGGAAGCGCTCAGCCACGGCCTTGCGCAGTTCGGGTGTGCCCGCCACGTCCGTGTAACGGGTCTGGCCCGCGGCAATGGCTTTTACAGCCGCCTGAGCAATGTTGTCGGGGGTGTTGAAGTCCGGCTCACCAGCGGAAAGGCTGATGATGTTCCGCCCCTCTGCCTTCAACGCACGTGCACGCGTTGAAATGACAATGGTCTGGCTGGGGCTGATCCTGTTCAGGCGGTCAGCAACAAGGCTCATGGTTTTTTACTTTCCGACTCAATATTCAAGCACCCCCGCCGTCCGGGCGGGCCAAAAAGCCCATCTTGCGGCGCGGATACACTGCTACGGCGCGCACAGTAATCCTCTTCCGGTCAGGGCGGAACCGGAGATTCCACCTGCTCTGTCTTTTTTGTTCTGCGCGGGTCCATTCCCTGTCATGCAAAAACGCGGGTCATGGGCTGTGGGGCGGGGGTTGCCTATGGTGCGCCAGCCTGTGGCAGGGCCGCAAACATGGCCTTGTTGCGCACCTGCTCCGCACTCATCCCGCTCTCACGCATGGCGCTGACGGCAAGAGCACCATCACGCTTGGCAAGGCGACGCCCCTGTGCATTGCACAACAGGGGATGGAACGCATAATGCGGCGCAGGCCAGCCCATAAGGGTCTGCAACAGCCGGTGCAGGCTGGTTGCGGGGCGCAGGTCCTCCCCCCTTGTCACCAGCGTGACGCCCTGAGCAGCATCATCGCATGTGACGCACAGGTGGTAGGATGCGGGTACGTCGCGCCGGGCGAGCACCACATCTCCAAACAGTTCGGGCTGACAGGGGACCAGGCCAGTATTCAGGTCATGGTAAGTCAGCGGCCATGCGGCATCTGCCACACCCCCGCAAGCGCTCCCCTGCCCTGTAACCCCCGTACCATCCGCCCCCGGCCTGCCCACGGGGGACATTGCATATTCTCTGGCACGGGCCATGGCACGCGCCATATCCAGCCGCAGCACATAGGGCTGCCCTGCCTCCATCCGCCGCAACCGCTCCGCAGTTCCAAGCGTGCGGCACCGGCCGGGGTAGAGCACCGAGCCATCAGGCGCGGTATGCGGGGCGGAGAACATGGCCGCACTCTCACGCGCGATGTCCGATCTGGTGCAAAAGCAGGGGTATAGCACCCCCATGCGCTCCAGCCTGTCCAGCACATGGCCATAGACCGCCATGCGGGCAGACTGGTAAAGCACCGGCCCATCGGGCAGCAGACCCAGCCATGCCAGATCATCCAAAATGGCGGTAGCAAAGGCAGGTTTGCAACGCTGGGGGTCTATATCCTCCATCCGCACCAGCCATTGCCCTGCTGGACGTGCGAGAGTCCACCCGAACAGGGCGGACGCCACATGGCCCAGATGCAACGCCCCCGTGGGGCTGGGGGCAAAACGTGTAACCCATTCTGTTTTATAATGGTCACAGTACTGTAATCGAATAGTCATACTGATCTTACCAAATGCATAAGGTCACCAAATATCCGTTACTATTGCCCCGCATTTTCTTGCCACGCTGGAAGACGTCTGCAATACTCCTTGCGGTAATGATCTCGACGACGCACTTCTGATGGCGGTCGGCTTGAGTTGTTTTGACCCCCTTGGAACTGTGTTCTCGTGCAAACGGGGAGACACGTCTTGGCCGATGGCAGTACTCTGAACTACCCAGCCCTTGTTCTGAACGCAGACTTTCGACCACTTTCATATTTCCCCCTCTCACTATGGGGGTGGCAGGATGCCATAAAGGCTGTCTGCCTCGACCGGGTTTCGGTCCTGAGTGAATATGACATGGAAGTCCACTCCCCCAATCAGGCATTCCGCCTGCCCAGTGTGATTGCCCTCAAGGACTATGTGCCCGCAGCGCGCAAACCGGCGTTTACACGGTTCAATGTTTTTTTGCGGGACAATTTTTCCTGCCAATATTGTGGGGAGCGCCACCCCACGCAGGAATTGACATTTGACCATGTTATTCCCCGCTGCAAGGGCGGGCGCACAAGCTGGGAAAACGTGGTAACCGCCTGTGGCTGCTGCAACCTGCGCAAAGGCCCGCACATGCCCCACCATATTGGCATGTTGCCCCGCCGCACCCCCGTACGCCCCACATCATGGGAGTTGCAGGAAAACGGGCGGGCATTCCCCCCCAATTACCTGCACAAAAGCTGGCGGGACTATTTATACTGGGATGCGGAACTGGAAGGTTAGGCCCATACCCCGCCCGCTCTAGCGGGTGTAGGTATAGCCGTATTCATCCGCCAGTTTTTGCAAATCAGGCGCGCCCTTGAGGTTGAGCGGAAGCGGCTTGGCCTTGGACTCGCCCAGTACAAACCCGCCGTTGCTCATGCGCTGGCAGGTATTGGCCGCCAGTGGAAAGCTCAGGAACATAGGCCCTGCCATCTGCTTGTGCAGGCAGGTTATATCCGTATCCAGCATGGGTACGCGCCCGATCTCGGACGAGCATCCGGCCAGCACGAGCCCCCCCGCCGCCATTACACCCAGAGCAAATTTGTTTGTTTTCAGCGTCACGGACCAGCTTACCTCTGTTGCCGCCCATCGGGCGGTCTTGCTACCACCGGTTGCTCCGGTGCAGGCCATGGTGCCATGTCCACCAGCCAACAGCCAGAGGCCACAACTCACGCCCCCTTTCCGCTGGCTGCATGGCAGGCATGGGCCTGTTCAGCTTACCTCGTAACCCGCTCCACGAATGGCGTCACGCAGGGAGGAAACACCAACACGTGCAGGGTCGTATGTGACCTTGACCTCACCATTGGCCAGATTGACATCCGTGCCGTCCACGCCATCAATTGCTGCCAGCGCACGTTTTACGGAAGAAACGCAACCATCACACGTCATCCCTTCGACCATGAAGCTTGCTGTCGTCTGGCTCATTGCGTTTACATCCTTTTTGTCAAATTCCTGAATGGCGCTTTTACACGGTCATCCCGTTTCTTCCATAACGCAACTCCCCCTTGATGCGAAACAGAAGATGTGCCGCCGCACCCAGCCCCAAAGCATGATATAAGCAGCGCATGCCCGACTTTAAGCCCCCCGCCCCGACAACAGCCCCCCTGCCCTCCGTCTGGCAGGACAGTTTTTTGCACCGGCTGATGCTGGCAAGCCTGATCAACCAGATGGAAAACCGCCTGCTGGCCGAAAACAGCGCCACACAAACGCTCGAACACTGGCTAAGGGCGCATAAGCTGCTATGCGGGCAGGAAGCCCTGCGGGCCGAGCGCGTAACAAGCCCCCCACGCCCCTGCCCAGCCGACCTGCTGGCAACGCTGGACATGCCCACCCCGCACACAGGGCAGGGTCTCGGCTACCGCAAAATTCGCCTGATGGGGACCACGCACACGTACTCGGAGGCGGAAAACTGGTTTGTAACAAACCGCCTGAGCCAGTCCATGACTCAGGCACTGGAGCAGACCGACACACCTTTTGGCCGTGTTGTCTCCCCCCTGCGTTTTACCCGCCAGCTTATCCGGCGCGAAACGCTGTGGTCCCCCCTACCGGATTTGTGGGAAATGCAGGAGCAGCTCCTGCACGGCACGGTACCGGGCGCACCGCAGAGCCAACCACTGGCCCTGCCCCCCCACCTGTTCCGGCACGTGGCCCTTTTACGCACCCACGCGGGCACGCCATTCAGTCTGGTGGTGGAGACCTATACCCCGCAGGCATTTGCCTTTGGCCCGCCACCCCACCAGACTGCGTTGTAAATTAAAGGCTGCTCAGGCCTCTTCCCCCATGCGGGTTTTATCCACAAAGGTTTCGGTCGCATCGTCCAGCGCACGGGTTTTGCGCCCACCGGGGCCGTGCACGTACAGGTCATTGCGGTCGATCTTGTCCACCGCATCGGGCTGCACGGGCATAAGGTAGCGCGCAGGGCGCTGGTGGTCGGCAAGCTGCAATTCGGGATTGAACACCGAGTTGAACTTCCACAGCATTTTAACAAAATTGGTCTGCCCGTTCTTGAGCAGATTGACCGCAATGCCCGCCGTGTCCTTGAGTGCCTGCCAGCCCATATGCTTGGTGTTGAGAACCTGCTGGGTTTTGACCAGTTCTTCATAAAACTCAGGCAAAGGCAGCGTGGTGGGCAGAACCGCGTGCTGGATATCAAACAGGCGGTAGTCACGCGTGGTCAGGCGGCGTGCCTCCTTGTGCCAGATTTCCGTCCCCGGATACGGCGTGGTGACGGAAATATTCACAATATCAGGAATTTCCAGACACCATTGCCGCACCGCCTCAAACCGCGCACGGTCCCATGACGGATCGGCAATAATATTGATGGCCACAATCAGCCCCAGCGAGCGGGCGTATTCCAGTGCCTCAAAGTTCTTGTCGAGCGAGACGCGCTTGCGGAACTGCTTAAGCCCTTCCTCATCCACCGCTTCCATGCCGATGAAGATGTAGGACAGCCCGATCTCGCTCCAGACCTTGAACACCTCCTTGTTGCGCAGCAAAACGTCTGCGCGGGTTTCAAGGTAATATTCCTTTTTAATGCCCCGCTTCTTAATTTCATCGGCAATGGCCATGCCGTGCTCTTCGTGCACAAAGGCCACGTCATCCACAATAAAGATGCCGGGTTCCTTGATTTCCTCCAGCTCGTCGGCAATCACCTGCGGGCTGGCCGTACGGTAGGAGCGCCCGTAAAAGGTCCATGCCGAGCAGAATGTGCAGTCCCACGGGCAGCCACGGGCAAATTCAATGGAGGCAGCGGGGTCCAGCGTGCCAATAAAGTATTTGTTGCGGTGGCGCAGCAGGTCACGCGCGGGCCGCACCTCATCAAGGGATTTGACAAAAATGGGGGGCGGGCCTTCCCCATCCAGCGTCACCGTACCGGGGACATCCAGAATATTTGTGCCATTCTGCACGGCCTCAAGCAGCAGGCCAACGGTTGCATCCCCCTCGCCCTTGAGAATGCAGTTGACCGACCCTTCGGACAGCTCAAGCACGTCTCTGGCGATAAACGAGACGGAGTGCCCGCCAATAAACTGGAACACCAGCGGAAAGCGGTAGCGGGTTTCACGGCACAGATCGAGAATTTCGGGCACATTGGCAAGGTAGCTGCCGGAGTAGCAGATGGCGTCCGGCTGGAACTCCTCAACCAGCTTCCAGTAATCTTCGTGCGTTTCGGCCTGCAGGTCGATAATGCGCACGTCATGTCCGGCATTCCGCGCAGCACCGGCCACCAGCTCCAGCCCCAGCGGCTCCAGCCGCAGGAAAACCTTGGTGTACATCAGGGCGCTGGGATGAACCGCCAGAACTTTCATGACATTCCTTTCTGCCTACTGCGGGCGGGGAACACGCATGTCGTTCCACCCTGCCCATAACGCGGGAGCATAAGAAATGTTTATATAAGAAAGGTCGCCGCTTGCCCTGCCTTGCCGCCGGGTATCTCCCATGCGCAAGACGTCTGGCTTGGCGGTTAACCGCCATTCTGGCGGCCCCGACGTATGCACAAGGCACAACGCCGGGGTGTGCTCTGCCAGAATTAGGGCAGGATTTCCGTTTCTGCAAAGAAGAAGCGGATTTCGTTTGCAGCGTTTTCCGCGCTGTCGGAACCATGCACGGAGTTTGCTTCAATGCTTTCAGCAAACTGGGCGCGGATGGTCTGGGGGTCGGCTTTTTTGGGGTCGGTTGCACCCATGACTTCGCGGTTCTTGGCAACAGCGTTTTCGCCTTCGAGCACCTGCACCACAACCGGGCCGGAGATCATGAAGGACACGAGGTCGTTATAAAAAGGGCGTTCCTTATGAACCGCGTAAAAAGCGCCAGCCACAGCGGGGGAAAGCTGCACGCGCTTCTGGGCGACAATGCTCAGGCCTGCATCTTCAAACACGGCGTTGATCTTGCCGGTCAGGTTGCGACGGGTTGCGTCCGGCTTGATAATGGACAGGGTACGTTCTTTAGCCATAAGGCCCTCCTTCGGGTGTAAACGCGGATATCCACCCTGTTCAGGCGGATGTTCAGCGTTTCCATCTAGAGCATATCGGCGCTGGCTGGTAGGTACCACACAGAATGTAATCTATTATTCCACAAGAAACGAGAGTTGCGTTGAGCCTGCTTGTCATCTCCAACCTTAGTCTGCGCATGGCTGGCCGCGTTCTGCTGGACCAGGCGAGCCTTTCCATCGACCCCGGCCGCAAGGTCGGTCTGGTCGGGCGCAATGGTGCTGGCAAGTCCACCCTGCTGGCCGCCATTGCGGGGGACATTACCCCCGATGGTGGGGACATCCGCCTGTCCTCACGCGCGCGCATGGCCCGCGTCAAGCAGGAAGCCCCGGCAGATGGGGCCAATCTGCTGGAAACCGTTCTGGCGGGGGACGTAGAGCGCACAACCCTGCTGGCAGAGGCCGAACAGGCCACGGACCCCATGCGTCTGGGCGAAATACACGAGCGCCTGCGCGCCATTGGAGCCGACAGTGCGCCTGCACGCGCAGGGGCCGTTCTGGCGGGGCTGGGCTTTAGCGCGGAAGCGCAGATGCGCCCCGTGTCCGATTTTTCTGGTGGGTGGCGTATGCGCGTCTCACTTGCCACGGCATTGTTTTTGGAACCCGACCTGCTGCTGCTGGACGAACCAACCAACCATCTGGACCTTGAGGCCACACTCTGGCTGGAAGACTGGCTGCGCCGATTCGCAGGAGCGGCCCTGATTGTCAGCCATGACCGGGGGCTGCTGGACTCCTGCGTGGACGCCATTGCCCACCTTGAGCGTGGCAAGCTGAACCTGACCCCCGGCGGATATGAAAATTTTGTGCGAATCCGCACCGAGCAGGCCTTGCAGCAAACCCGGCAGGCCGAAAAAATAGCCGCCCGCCGTGCGCATATGCAGTCCTTTGTTGACCGCTTCCGTGCCAAGGCCACCAAAGCCAAGCAGGCGCAGGCCCGGATCAAGGCGCTGGAAAAACTGCCCGTGATCGACGCCGTGGTGGAAGACACCGCAGCGCATTTTGCCTTCCCCGAGCCAGAACAGCTTCCGCCCCCCATCCTCAGCGTCAATCGCGCCAGCGTGGGGTATGACGGCAAGCCAGTGCTGGGGAACCTCTCCTTCCGGCTGGACATGGAAAGCCGCATTGCCCTGCTGGGGGCCAACGGCAACGGTAAATCCACACTGGCCAAGCTGATCGCGGGGCGGCTTGCCGCCCTGTCGGGCGATGTGGAGCGCAACCCACGGCTGAAGGTGGGCTATTTTGCCCAGCACCAGACCGAGGAACTGCATCTGGACCAAACCCCCATTGCCCATATGGCGCGCGCCCTGCCCAAGGCCACCCCACCCATTGTACGCGCCCAGCTCGCCCGCTTTGGGCTGGACGCGGACCGGGCGGAAACCGCAGTCAAAGACCTCTCGGGGGGGGAAAAAGCCCGCCTGCTGCTCGCCCTTGCCACGCGTGATGCCCCGCAACTGCTGATACTGGACGAACCCACCAACCACCTTGACCTCGACGCGCGCGATGCGCTGATCCGCGCTCTGGCCGATTTTGAAGGCGCTGTGGTGCTGATCAGCCATGACCCCCATCTGGTGGAACTGGTGGCAGACAGGCTCTGGCTGGTGGCAGATGGCCACGTGACCCCATTTGAAGGGGATATGAGCGAATACCGCACATGGCTGCTTGAGCGCGCCCGCGCCGCCAACCGCCCACGGCAGGATAGTACCGGGCAGCAAAGCCGCAAGGATGACCGGCGCGACCGGGCAGAGGCGCGCAAAGCACTGGCCCCCTTACGCAAAATTGCCAAGGATGCAGAGGCCAAGCTGGCCAAGCTGGCAAGCGAGCGCGCAAAGCTAGAGGCCGCTCTGGCCGACCCGGCCCTGTATGCAGATGGCAAGGCGGCGGAAGTGACCCGCCTGAACACACGTCTGGCCGCCATTGCCAAGGACGAAGCTGAAGCCGAGGAACGCTGGCTGGCCGCGGAAGCGGAAATGGAAGAAGCCGCCACCAGCGAGCCCTAAGCCGCGCGCTGCCCTCGCAACAAAGGCCCGCACCATTCCGGCACAACGGCCCTCACCTGCGTGAGCGCACAACTTGGGCTGCAAAGCACTCCTTGCAGCCCAAGTTCTTATCCGACCTGCCCATCCACGGCTGCGGCCTTGCTGGCGTCACGCGCTTCCACCTGCAACGAGAGCAAAAAGAGCACCAGCCCCACAAGCGAGAGCGCCATACCTGCCCAGCCCGTGGCTTCCAGCCCAAAACCCACGGCCAGCACCACCCCACCCAGCCATGCCCCAATGGCATTGGCGAGGTTGAAGGCAGCGTGGTTCATGGAAGCGGCAAGGGTTTGCGCATCGGCTGCAACATCCATCAGGCGCACCTGCATGGCCGGGCCAATGGCAATGCCACCCCCGAGCATGAAAACGGCCAGAGCCGTCAGCCATACCGAATGCGCAACCAGCGCAAACAGGCCCAGTGCTGCTGCATTCCACAAAAAGGCAGAAATGGTCGCCCATTTAAGGTTCTTGTCCATCAGATGCCCGCCAGCCCATGCGCCCGAACACATGCCCACACCCCAGAGCGCCTGAAAAAGCGGCACCCCCCATAACGGCACATGGGTTACGTCCTGCAAAGTCACGGAAAAATAGGTGTACACGCAAAACATGCCACCACAGCCCACAGCCACCGTACCCATGACGTACCAGACCTGCTTGCGCGAAAAGGCTCCCAGCTCCGACAGGGCCGAGCGCGCCCTGTTTGGCGGGTCATAAGGTACCCATGCCAGCACCATAAGGCAGCACAGCGCCCCAATAAGGCCGATAAACAGGTAGGACAGCCGCCAGCCAAAATAGGACCCGGCATAAGTTGCAAAGGGAGCCCCCACCACATTGGCAATGGTCAGGCCCGAAAAAACACGCCCCACTGCCCGCCCACGGTAACCACGCTCCACCAGCCCGGCCGCCACAAGGGCAGCAACCCCCATAAAGGAGCCATGTGGCAACCCGGTTACAAACCGCGCCAGATCAAGCATGCCCAACGTGCCAGCAAGGGTGCCCAACGCATTGGTCACGGCAAACCATGCCATGAGCAGCACCAGCAACTGCCTGCGCGACATCCGCGCCGCCATGACCGACACAACAGGTGCGCCCACCACCACACCCAGAGCGTAGGCCGAAATGGCCTCCCCTGTGCGGGGAATACTGGCGTGCATGCTGTCCGCCATCTGGGGCAGCAGCCCCATTGCCGCAAATTCCCCCGTGCCGATGGCAAAAGTGCCCACCGCCAGAGCGAGAATGGCCTTGGAGGCAGCCGCCAGTCCCCCATCGTTCCCGCCAGACATGTCCGTTCGTGCTCCTGCAACTATCAAAGAAATGTCTTCTCACATCCGCGCCAGAATGGATAAGACTACACAAAAAAGTAATAAGTCGTGTGCTTACACACAGAATGAGCGGACAGCCGTTACACAGCCTCCCCCGATCCTGAAAGAGTTTTCTTGCATGTCATCCGATAGCGGTTTTCCTCCCCCCCACACGTCACGACCGGACACCCCCGCTTTTGGCCCCGAACACATTGCCCGCATTCTGCGCCTGTGCGCGGGGGCTGTGTGCATGGGCCTGCTCATCTGGCTTTTGGGTGACGTGCTGATGGTGGTGTTTGCCTCCGTACTATGCGCGGTGGTGCTTTATGGCCTGTCCAACATCCTGCGCCGCCACCTTGGGCTGTCACACGGCTGGGCGCTGTCCATTGTGGTGCTGG
Organism: Acetobacter okinawensis; assembly: GCF_002153655.1. Taxonomy (GTDB): domain Bacteria; phylum Pseudomonadota; class Alphaproteobacteria; order Acetobacterales; family Acetobacteraceae; genus Acetobacter; species Acetobacter okinawensis_A. Next base: position 11,380 of record NZ_JOPJ01000014.1, on the reverse strand, counting down.
CCCTGCTGTCCAGCGCGGGTCTGCTGGTATGGAACAGCGGGCCGTCCATTGTGAGCGAGGCAATCCGCCTGCAAGAGGCCCTCCGCCAGCAGGAAATGGCCTTGCGTGACACCCTGCAAGGCACCCCGACCGGACAGATGATTCTGAACTATCTGCCTGCCTCGCTCGGGGGGCACCATACGGGAGGGGATAGCGGGCTGGCCTCCCTTGGCTCGCGCATTGCAGGCTCCATGACAGGTATCCTCGGCTCTGCCTTTGGCGCCATTGGCACACTGCTGGTCGTGCTGATTGCGGGGCTGTATTTTGCCATGTCCCCTGCCACCTACGCCAACGGCCTGCTGCGGCTGGTCCCCCCCGAGCGGCGGCCGATCATCCGCCAGTTGCTGCTGCGCGCGGGCCAGACCCTGTGGGCATGGGTTGCGGGCCAGTCTTTGGACATGCTGGTGGTTGGCACGCTCTCGGGCATAGGACTGTGGTTTATTGGCGTGCCTTTAGCGCTCGCACTGGGCGTGCTGGCGGGGATGTGTAATTTCATACCCTATATTGGCGCGATCATGGGCGCTGTTCCCGCACTGCTCCTCGCACTCTCCCTTGGCACGCGGGAGACCATTATGGTGGCCGTGCTCTACAGCGTGATCCAGTTTTTTGAAGGCAACGTGCTGGCCCCCGTTATCCAGCGCCATGCGGTGCAGATGCCACCAGCCCTGACTGTTCTGTCCCAGACCCTGTTTGGTGCCATTCTGGGCTTCCCCGGGCTGATATTTGCCTCCCCCCTTACGGCGGTTTTGCTGGCAATACTCGATTCCCTCACAAAACCCCTAGCCGAAACAGACCGTATATGAAACATTTCCGCACTAAGCCGTGACAAGAACATATATTTCTTGTAAGAATTTCGTAATCCGTTTGGATAATCTGGGGTCTGTCTATGCGTGTTCTTCTAATAGAAGATGATCAAACGGTCCGTAACTTTGTCGCCAAGGGCCTGGCGGAAGCGGGTCATCTGGTCGAACAAGCAGCAGACGGCAGACAGGGGCTGAGCCTTGCCTGCCAGGACAAGTTTGACGTCATCATTCTCGACCGCATGCTGCCCGGTGGGGTGGAGGGGCTCCATATTCTGGAAACCCTGCGCCGCGAGGGCAACATGACCCCCGTACTCCTGCTGTCCGCGCTGGCAGATGTGGATGAAAAAGTGGCCGGGCTTAAAGCAGGCGGGGACGACTACGTCAGCAAGCCTTTCTCTTTTTCCGAGCTACAGGCCCGGCTGGAAGCCCTTGTGCGCCGCAACCGCAACGAGGCCCAGCCCCTGACCAAGCTGACCGTCAGCGACCTGGAAATTGACCTGCTCTCCCGCTCGGTCCGCCGGGGCGGGCAGAAAATAGACCTCCAGCCGCGCGAATTCCGGCTTCTGGAGTTTTTAATGCGCCATACCGGGCAGGTGGTTACCCGCACCATGCTGCTTGAAGGGGTGTGGGACTACCACTTTGACCCGCAGACCAATGTGATTGACGTCCACATCTCCCGCCTGCGGCAAAAAATAGACAAGCCGTTCGAGCATGCTCTGGTGCATACCATCCGTAACGCCGGATACATGCTGCAGGAATGAGGGCTCTCCAGCGATTTATGCAGGCCAATTTCAGCAAGGTCCGCATACAATCGGTCAGCCTGCGCTTTGGCGTTGTTTACAGCGCCCTTTTTATCATCTCCGCAGTCATGTTCCTGTCTTTTGTATGGTGGGGCACCATTGGACTGCTGGACCAGCGCGTCCGCCACTCCATTGCTCTGGACGCCCACGCCATGCTCACCGAATGGACGCATGAGGGCGTTCTGGGGCTGGAAAACCTGATCAGCAACCGTCTGGCGCAGGATATAGACGATAACGCCATTTACCTGCTGAGCGGACCAGACAATAAACTGCTGGCTGGCAATCTGGCCCACTGGCCCGCACGGCTGGACCCCAACCTGAGCTGGCAGACACTGCCTGTCCTGCGTGATGGCCAACTCAACCTTGCTCAGGTCCGGGTATGGAGCCTACAGGGCAATTACCACCTGCTGATCGGCCGCGACATAAGCGAACGTACCCAGATCCAGCGTATGCTCACCGACGCCATGCTCTGGACCTGCCTTATGGTCGGGCTGCTCGCAGTTGGGGGCGGCTGGGTCGTGCGTACGCTGTTCCGCCAGATCATCCATTCCATCAACCGCACCACGCTGGCCATTACCCAAGGCGATATGTCACGCCGCATTCCCGTATCGGGCATGGGGGATGAGCTGGATGACGTGGCCCTGACCATCAACCAGATGCTCGACCGCATTACCCGGCTGATGGACGGGGTCAAACAGGTTTCCAACTCCATTGCGCACGACCTGCGCACCCCCATTGCCCGCGCCCGTGCGGAGCTGGAGGATGCAGCCTGCTCCGCCACAAACGAGCAGGCCCTGCGCGCAGCCATTGATCAGGCTGTGATCAATCTGGACAACGTCACCGGCATTTGCGAGGCGCTGCTGCGCATTGCCCAGATTGAGGCAGGCACCCGCCGCTCGGCCTTTGCCATATTCGATCTGGCCACCACCCTGCGCGACATGGCGGAGCTGTACGAAGCCGTGGCCGAGGAGCATGGGCTTGAACTGCGGACCGACCTGCCCGCCCACCTGCCATTCTGGGGCGATCAGGCCATGTTCCAGCAGGCATTGGCCAATATACTGGACAACGCCATAAAGTTCTCCCCTCCACACGGCGCCATCAGCCTGAGTGCATGGAGTATTCCCTCCGACCGGGAGCAGGCAGGTACTCTACGCATTACGGTCGTGGACTGCGGCATTGGCATGAACGAGGCCGATCTTGCCCGCGCCCCCGAACGCTTTTTTCGCGCCGAGCGGGCACGCCACACACCGGGTTCGGGCCTTGGGCTGGCACTGGTGCAGGCCATTGTGGAACTGCACGGCGGAACCCTGCTGCTGAGCCACAACAACCCCGGCCTTGCGGTGACCATTGACGTGCCAGCCACGTATGATCTGCCCGGCCAAATCTAAAAATTACGTCATTCTTCAATCATGACCAGAAACTATTAACGTCAATAGATCGTTTTCGAGAGAGAGTTTAGTTGAAATAACATTGATTTATGTTTCTTAGTGATCCCATGAAGCTCCGCTTACCTTTGGTTCTGGCCCTAGCTATGGCCTGCGTTGTTACGGGAGGGTCCGTTACCCTTGCCAGTAACCTGCATGTGCCTACCGGCCTGCCCTTTGGCTGGCATTTTTTTCCATCCGACAGGCTCTCCACCCCTGTGATTGTCACATCCGACAGTCTCTCGTTCTGTCTTGAGCTGGCCCATCTGGTTGAGACATACCCGGACACCTCCCCTTCCGCCGCCATCACCAGCCTGAAAAAAGAAGGCATGAACCTGTGCGAAACAGGGCATGTCCGCCTGGGGCTGGTCCGCCTGCGCCGCGCCTTAATGAATGCCGAAGGAGCACCGTCTTGACACACCCAACCCGTGTTTACTCCACAGCCCGGCTGGCGCTGGCCCTGACCTCGGGCGTGCTCGGCCTGACCTTTGCCCCCCTTGCCCATGCCCAGAGCAGCACGGAACCCTTTACCCGGCTGGAAATCCACGCAACAGGCACAACACAGGCCACACCAGACAAGCTGAGCGCGCATTTCCGCGCCGAAAGCCAGAACCGCAGCGCAGCCTCCGCCCAGACCGGCGTCAACGCCATGGTTAAAAAAGCCACGGATGAGGCCGCCAAAAATACGGATATCAAAGCCGCAGTGCTCCAGTACTCGGTGTACGAGACCCGGCCAGAAAAAGCCCGCCCATACTGGACCGCCAGCCAGACCCTGACATTCTCGGCCACAAACGGCACCAACCTGCTGCCGCTAGCCGGCCAGTTACAGGCACAGGGCTTTATTCTGGAAGGTCTGGAATGGTCCCTCTCGGATGAAAAGCGGCAGGCCCTGTTCCTCGAAGCAGAGAAAAAAGCCGTAGAGGAACTTAAAAAACAGGCCGACACACTGGCAGCCTCGCTCGGGCTGCATGTGGCGCGGTTTATGCAGGTCAGTGTTTCTGACCAAGGCTACCCTCACCCTATGCCCGTTATGCTCCGTGCGGCCGCAGGTGTGGCTGATTCCGCCAGTTACAGCCCCTCCAGCACGGCAGAAGAACAGACCGTGCGGGCAGACCTGCGCGCCACGGTTCTTTTAGGCCCCTGAACGCTTGCTGCCCTAAACCCCAACCCGGCAGATACGGCACAAAAAAACCGCCCGAGGGAGACCCCCGGGCGGTTTTTTATAGCCAGTCCAATTGGAATGACGCTTAGCGTGGTGCAAGCACCATAATCATCTGACGGTTTTCCAGACGGGGCATCTGCTCCACCTTGGCCAACTCGTCAATTTCGGTCCGAATCCGCTCCAGAACCTTGATCCCCAGTTCCTGATGCGCCATTTCGCGCCCACGAAACCGCAGTGTGACCTTGACCTTGTCGCCGTCGCCAATAAAGCTTTTTACAGCACGCATTTTGACCTGATAGTCATTTTCGTCGATATTCGGACGAACCTTGACTTCCTTGATCTCAATGACTTTCTGCTTCTTTTTGGCTTCGTTGCGCTTTTTCTGCTGCTCGTATTTGAACTTGCCGTAGTCCAGAATCTTTACAACCGGCGGCTCAGCATTCGGGCTGATTTCCAGCAGATCAAGCCCGACGCCATAGGCACGGGCCAGCGCATCACGCACGGACATAACGCCCGCCATTTCGCCTGTTTCATCAATCAGGCGAACCTGCGGCACACGAATTTCTTCATTCACACGCGGCCCTTCTTTGCTGGGCGCCGCGGGGTAAGGGGATCTGACTATGGTCGGCTCCTGTAATTCATTTCAAAAACAAACAGGGGCACCGTCATCCGGTGCGCCCGCCTGCGTGTAGTATGTGCGCAATTCTCCGCTCTTTATCAAGCGGTCCATGCAATAAATCAGGGGCATTGCAGCATTGCCACAAAAACCCGGCCTGCTTCACGCTTTTTTGCGTAAATCGGGGGGTGTTGCCTCCAGTCCCAGTGTTGCAATGGCCTGCGCAAGGGGGAGTACCTCCTGCGCCTGCGAACCAAGGCGGCGCATGGCCACTGTGCCTTCCTCCGCCTCGCGCCGCCCGACAACCAGAATAACCGGCACGCGGCCCACACTGTGCTCGCGCACCTTGGCGTTGATCTTGTCGTTCCGTGTATCGGCCTCGGCCACCAGACCGGCGTTGCGCAGGGCTGCGGCCACCTCCTGCGCATAGGGTGCTGCATCACTGACAATGGAGGCCACAACCACCTGCACAGGCGCCAGCCACAGCGGGAAGCGCCCGGCGTGCTGCTCGATAAGAATACCAAGGAACCGCTCGAACGAGCCCAGAATGGCACGGTGCAGCATAACCGGACGGTGTTTGGCCGAGTCCTCGCCCACGTAGCTGGCATCCAGCCGTTCGGGCAGCACAAGGTCCACCTGCAAGGTACCACACTGCCAGTCCCGCCCGATGGCGTCACGCAGCACAAATTCAAGCTTGGGGCCGTAAAACGCGCCCTCACCCGGATTGTACTCGTACTCAACCCCCGCCACGGAGCAGGCTTCCTTCAGGGCTGCCTCGGCCTTGTCCCACACGGCCTCGCTCCCGGCGCGCTGCTCGGGGCGGTCGGCAAACTTGACGCGCACATGCTCGAACCCGAGGTCCTGATACACTTCATGCAACATCTGCACGAACTGCACGGTCTCGGCCGCAATCTGGTCTTCGGTGCAGAAGATATGCGCATCATCCTGCGTAAAGCCGCGCACACGCATCAGCCCGTGCAGAGCGCCCGATGGCTCGTAACGGTGGCAGGCACCAAATTCCGCCATACGCAGCGGCAGCTCACGGTAGGAGCGCAGGCCGTGGCGGAAGATCTGCACATGGCACGGGCAGTTCATGGGTTTGAGGGCAAGGGTCTTGTCCTCATCCTCCACCGTGGCCACAAACATGTGGTGGCGGTACTTGTCCCAGTGGCCCGATGCCTCCCACAGGCCACGGTCGACCAGTTGGGGGGTGCGGACCTCCTGATACCCGTGGCGGGTCTGTGCGCGGCGCATGTAATCCTGCAATACGGAGTACACACGCCAGCCCTTGGCGTGCCAGAACACCTGCCCGACGGCTTCTTCCTGAAAATGGAACAGCCCCATTTCCCGCCCGATGCGACGGTGGTCGCGCTTTTCGGCTTCCTCAAGCTGGAGCAGGTATGCGTCCAGTTCCTTCTGGTCACGCCAGGCGGTGCCGTACACGCGGGTCAGCATGGGGTTGCGGTGGTCACCCCGCCAGTAAGCCCCGGCCACCTTCATGAGTTTGAACGCCGTGCCCACATCCTTTGTGGTGCGCAGGTGCGGGCCACGGCACAGGTCCAGCCACTGGCCCTGACGGTAGATGGAAATATCTTCGCTCTCGGGCAGGTCACGGATCAGTTCGGCCTTGAACGACTCGCCACGCTCCTCAAAAAACGCAATAGCGGCATCCCGTGGCCAGACTTCGCGCTCAAACGGCTCCGCCCTTGCCACGATCTCCTTCATCTTGGCTTCGATCGCGGCAAAGTCTTCGGGTGTAAAAGGCTCGGCACGGAAAAAATCGTAATAGAACCCGTGTTCAATGGACGGGCCAATGGTGACCTGCGTGCCGGGGAACAGTTCCTGCACGGCCTCGGCCAGCACATGAGCCGCATCGTGGCGGATCAGTTCGAGCGATTCCGGGTCTTTTTTAGTAATAAAGCGGACCTTGGCATCAGCCTTGATGGACTGGCGGATGTCGCTCAGCTGCCCATCCACCTCCATGGCGAGTGCGGCTTTGGCAAGCCCTGCACCGATGGATTCCGCCACCGTAGTGCCCGTGACTGGCCCGTCAAAACTACGAACAGAACCGTCAGGCAGGGTGATAGCGGGCATGGGTGCAAGCTCCAGAAGGGTGCAGAAAATAAAAACGAAGGATGTTTAATGGCGCTACCAGAGCGCGGCTGCAACCCTCTGGAGCGAAAGGAATGCAAGATCACGCGCCCACAGCACCTCCACCTGCCCCGGCCTGTAGCCCAAAGGTGCTGTGCGTGCGGGTGTGCTGGCGCGTGAGAACAGCACAAGGCAGCGGCAACCAACCTCCGCCGCCAGATGCATGGGGCCAGTATCATTCCCCACAGCGCCCCATGCGCGTGCGGCCAGCCCTGCCAGCTCTGGCAGGCTGGTCTGGCCTGTCAGGTCGCGGGCCTGCGGGCAGTGCTGCATAATTGCCGCAGCCAGCGGCTGCTCTGCGGCACTCCCCACAATAACAGGCGTAATACCGCGCTCCGCCAGCAGGGCCGCCAACTGGCCATAATGCTCTACAGGCCAGCGTTTTTGCGGGCGGTGCGGGGCCGCGCCGGGTACAAGGAGTGCATAGGGCGCAGGCAGGTGTGGCCCACCCTCCACAAGCCAAGACAGGTCTGGCCGGTCCACCGGGGCAACTCCGGCCATGCGCAACTGGTCGCGCTGGCGGGGCCTTGTGTGCATGATGTTGCGCCACGGGTTGGCATGGGGGAAGGCCGCCCCCGCCACATGACCCGACCAGACGGGCCTGCCCGCCAGCCAGAAATACCGTGCCGTGCGCCCCGATGTCTGCAAATCGTAAACCCGGTCATACCCCCGCAACTGGCAGCGCAGGGCCAGCACGCCAGCAAGGTCGGTCCAGCGGGGGCGGTGGTCCACCTCCACATGGTCAAACCACGGGGCAAGGCGGGCCAGCTCCACAAAGGGGCGGGTTGTCAGCAGGGTAATCCGGGCGTTGGGGTGCGCGCGCCTTATGGCTGCAAACGGGCCAAAGCTCTGCACAAAATCCCCCAGCGCACTCAGCCGGATTACCAGAATGCGCTGTGGTTCCTCCCCTTGTCCGCGGGTCATGGGGAATCGGGGTCCGCCGCCATGACGGCAAGGTCCTGCCGGGCCATGTCCGCCTCGTGGCTGTCGGGGGACAGGTCGAGCACTTTCTGCCAGTCCTGCCGCGCCCCTGCCGCATCCCCCTTGCGTTCGCGGATAATACCGCGCTCCAGCAGGGCGGCGGCATTGTCGGGGGCAACACCAAGCGCGTGGGTGACATGCTGCATGGCCTGTTCCAGCCGCCCCATTTTACGCTCGGCCTCGGCCAGCATGATGTAGGCCTCCAGCGCCGTGCCGGGCTGGCGGGTCACAAGGGTTGTCAGCTCCTGCTCGGCAAGGTCCGCCCGGTTCTGGGCCAGCAGGCTGCGCGCCCGCGCAACCTGCAACCCCTGATTGCCCGGCTGGACCGAAAGACCAAAATCCGCACTGGCCTGTGCCTTGGCGGGCACCCCGGCAGCAAGCCAGGCCTCTGCGGCCTCCTCCTCCACGATGGCGCGCAGGGCCGGGGGCATGTTGTCCCCCTTTTGGGCCGTCTGGTGGGCCAGATCATCCAGCTCCCGCGCGGCTGTGTCCTCATCCCCCGCCTCCAGCAGGGCCAGTGCGTGGCAGTGCCGGGCATCGCGCCCGCCGCCATGGTGCTGCCAGTCCAATGCGTAATCACGCGCGCCGTACGGGTCATCCCCGATCATGGCCATGCAGGTGGTCACGGACCAGACCTGCTTTCCCTCCCCCGACGCCTGTTGCGTGCGGGCCTGCGCAACACCTTCCATGGAAGATGTTCCCGCCAGAACAACAGCGCCAGCCAGCATGCAAGGCAGGGACCGACGCGTGGAAAAAGCTGCTTTCATACATCATCCATAGCAAACTCTGGTCCGTATTGGTCAAGCGCGGACCTAGCGTGTTCAGAATATGGCACTTTTGCGTTGTTGCATGGTAAGAGGAGCAGCATGGCCAGTTTTTTAAATCCTCCTGTTATTCTGCAAATTCTGCCCGCTTTACAGCAGGGCGGTGTGGAGCGTGGCACGCTGGAAATGGCACAGGCCATTACACAGGCCGGAGGCAGGGCGCTGGTCGCCAGCAGCGGTGGACGCCTTGTGCCGTTACTGCGGAGTCTTGGGGCGGAGCATATCACCCTCCCCGACTGTGGCAGTCGTAACCCAGCACACGTCCTGCGCAATGCCCGCATGCTGGCGCGCCTGCTGGGCGAGCACAATGTTGCTCTGGTGCATGCCCGCTCGCGTATTCCCGCATGGACGGCCAGACTGGCATGCCGGCGCACCCACACACCGTTTGTCACCACATGGCATGGGGTGCATGCCAACACCATACCGGGTAAAAAACTCTACAACTCCGTACTGGCCAGCGGAGACAGGGTCATTGCCATAAGCGCTCATATCGGGCGGATGCTCAGGCAGGAGTACCATGTCCCGCCCGAGCGGCTGCGGGTTATTCCACGCGGGGCGGATATAGAGCAGTTCAGCCCCCATGCGGTCAGCGGCCAGCGCATGCACCACCTTGCCGAACAATGGAACATTCCCGCAGGCTCGGCCATTATTCTCATGCCCGGCAGACTGAGCGCATGGAAGGGTCAGTCCCTTGTTCTACAGGCTCTGGCCCAACTGGAGGCGGGCCTGCCAGAGCAGCCATGGCACTGCGTCTTTGCCGGGTCCGACAGGGAAGACGGGCGCTACGTGGGCGCATTGACGCAACTGGCCAGCAGCCTTGGACTGGACGACAGAATCCGCTTTGCCGGACATTGCGAGGACATGCCCGCCGCCATGGCGCTGGCCACCATGGTGCTTGTTCCCTCCCTGCGCCCCGAGCCCTTTGGCCGTGTTGTGGTGGAGGCTCAGGCCATGTGCCGCCCTGTTATTGTCTCGCACCACGGTGCTGCGGTCGAGACAGTGGAGCACGGCGTAACGGGCCTGTCCGTCCCCCCCAATCATGTGGAAGAACTGGCGGATGCCATGTTCGCGGTGCTGAACGCCCCAGCCGCAACCCTTGCCAGCATGGGCGAGGCCGCCCGGCAGGCCGTACTGGCACAATACACGACACAGGCCATGCAACATGCCACACTGGCTGTGTATGACGAGGTGCTGGGCACACAGCTTGCCCCGGACTTTCTCCTCACCAAAAATGCGCCTGCCCCCTTTCAGGACCACGACCTTGCGGGGTAAGACACTTCCTCCCTTCCCCCACCCACAGGGCAGAGCATGAGTGCCGCACCCCCCTCCACGCAGCCCCTTTTTGCCCAGACACCGCGCAGGCTCGCCTTCATGGCCGCCCCCACGCATGAGGCGCGGGCCGAGCTGGACCGGCTGGTTGCGCATTATGGCAACTGCCATCCGGGGGATGCGGAAATTATTGTCTGTCTGGGCGGGGACGGCTTTATGCTCGAAACCCTGCGCGTGGTGCTGGAAACACAGCTGACCGCCCCGGTTTATGGCATGAACTGCGGCTCCGTCGGGTTTTTGATGAACCCGATGAACGAGGAAGACCTGCCAGAACGGCTTTTCCATGCGCAGGCCGCCACATTGCACCCACTGCGCATGACCGCCACCACCCGTGACAACGAAACGCACGAGGCCCTTGCACTCAATGACGTGTATCTGTTCCGCCAGACCCGTCAGGCGGCCAAGCTGCGCATTGATGTGGATGGGCTGGTCCGCGTACCCGAGCTGATCTGCGATGGCGCGCTACTGGCAACCCCGGCAGGCTCCACCGCGTACAATCTTTCAGCCCACGGGCCGATTGTGCCACTCTCGGGCAATCTGCTGCCACTGACCCCCATATGCGCTTTTCGTCCGCGCCGCTGGCGGGGTGCCCTGCTGCCCTCAACCGCGCATGTCGGCTTTACGGTTATGGAATCGGAAAAACGACCCGTAGCCGCCGTGGCCGATTCGGTAGAAGTGCGCGACGTTACCTCCGTACAGGTGCGCGAAGACCGCAACCTGACCGTAACCTTGCTGTTTGATCCGGGGCAGACACTCTCCGAACGTATTGCCGAAGAGCAGTTTTCTGCATGAGTGCGCGCATTTTTGCCGCGCTATGCCAGCATACCCCGTTTTATCCCTGCCACCTTCTGGGCTAGTCTGCACCGTAATGAAAAAAATGCTCTCCCTTTCGTGCCGTCTTTCCCTGCTCTGCGCCGCAGGGTTGCTTGAAGCTGGCACGGCACAGGCCCAGATCACCACCAATGCGCAGGCACTCGACAGCCTGAGCAGCCCAGAGGCCCCGGCCCGCCCGGCTGCCACGCAAAACCGGGAAGAAAGTGCTCCCGCCCGCCCGCGCCGCACCGCGCCACGCCCGGCCCAGACCACACAGGCACCCACAGCCAAACCCGTGCAGGCCAGCGTTCCAGCCCAGAACAGCCAGAAGCCACAAGCGCCGACAGCCACAGCACACACGGCCACACAGGCTCCTGCTCCTGCTCCTGCTCCTGCTCCTGCTCCTGCTCCTGCTCCTGCTCCTGCTCCTGCTCCTGC
>NZ_JOPJ01000131.1 GCF_002153655.1 Acetobacter okinawensis | reverse complement strand
GCAGGGCTTGGCATGGCCGTGGCCCACCACCTGCGCGCCGAAGATGACCCCGCCTACCGTGAACGCAACGTGATTGCCGTGATCGGTGATGGCTCCATTTCCGCCGGTATGGCGTATGAGGCCATGAACAACGCCGCCGTGGCAGGCCCGGGTGCGGAGCGGCTGATCGTTATTCTCAACGATAACGAAATGTCCATCGCCCCGCCTGTGGGGGCCATGTCCAACTACCTCTCGCGCCTCATGTCCTCACGCAAGTTCATGGAGCTGCGCGAACTGGCGGGCAAGTTTGTCAAAAAACTGCCAGCCCCGGTCGAGCGCACCGCCCGCAAGGCGGACGAATATGCCCGCGGCATGATTACGGGCGGCACCCTGTTCGAGGAGTTGGGCTTTTACTACGTCGGCCCCGTGGACGGGCATGACCTGCCGCAACTGGTCAACATCCTGCGCAACCTGCGTGACACGGACAAAGGCCCGATCCTGCTCCATGTCATTACCGAAAAAGGGCACGGCTACCGCCCGGCAGAAAACGCGGGCGACAAATACCACGCTGTGGCCAAGTTCAACGTCATTACCGGTGAGCAGAAAAAAGGCCCTGCTGGCCCGCCCAGCTACACCTCCGTATTTGCACGTGAGCTGGTGCGCCGCGCCCAGACCGACAGACGGCTGACCGCCGTGACCGCCGCCATGCCGTCCGGCACGGGGCTGGATGCCTTTGCCAAGAACTACCCCGACCGGTTTTTTGACGTAGGGATTGCCGAGCAGCACGCTGTTACCTTTGCCGCAGGCATGGCCACCGAAGGGCTGCGCCCGTTCTGCGCCATTTACTCCACCTTCCTCCAGCGTGCGTATGATCAGGTCATGCACGATGTGGTGCTCCAGAACCTGCCGGTCCGCTTTGCCATTGACCGTGCCGGTCTGGTGGGGGC
>NZ_JOPJ01000130.1 GCF_002153655.1 Acetobacter okinawensis | reverse complement strand
GCCAGCGCGCATGGTGCGCCCATGGCGCCGGGTTTCCGGCTGGAAACATACGATACCCTGCGCTTTTCCGATGCAGGGTTCGTGGCCGGGGACGGCACGCCGTATCCTCCTTTTGTCAGCTCGGCCTTTGATCTGAGCCGGTCCATGACCATCACTGCCGATGCGCTGGGCGGCTCCCTGTCTGCCGGGGGTGTGACGTTTAATAATATCGGCGGCCCGCTCAATGAGACGCTGGCAGACAATGTGAATGACCACCTGCCCGTGCG
>NZ_JOPJ01000129.1 GCF_002153655.1 Acetobacter okinawensis | reverse complement strand
TTTTTAAGATAGCGAGAGGCAGAAGATGCTTGTGGCTGGTTATGATAAAGAAGAACTGACATGACAAATGAGCCTGAACAGCAAAGGAAGAAAGCTCAGCGGTATGATCTGGAGGTCGGTACGGCTGTTGTAGCTGGCGCTTTTATTGTTGTTCTTTTCCTGCACATTCTTGGCATATGGGGCCTGATTTCCGGGATGGGGAAGGGTGAGAGCGCGCCTCCACCGCCCAAGCCGCCTAT
>NZ_JOPJ01000128.1 GCF_002153655.1 Acetobacter okinawensis | reverse complement strand
TCCACCACATTGAGCGCTGTTGTGCCCATGGCAACAAAGAAGTCACCAATGCTTTGAGTGGTTTTGCGAATGACCTCTCCAGTTTCTCCCAGGTCATCCCCCAGATGCTTCCATGCCTGCTGGAAAGGCGTCAGCCCCTGATCGGCTGCTCCTTTGATGTTCTGCTCCAGCCTGTCCAGGACGGAGCGCAGGGCACCTGCCTCATTCCCGGCCTGCTGCATGTGCTGGACCATAAGAACGAACCCGGCATTGAACCCCGGCATACC
>NZ_JOPJ01000127.1 GCF_002153655.1 Acetobacter okinawensis | reverse complement strand
ATTTCTGGAAATCATCTGTGTCAGAATATCCTTTCCATGCAGGTTCAGGAAAAACTCAAACGTGACAGAATTCCCGTTCTGTTGGGCATGAAGTGTCTCATAATTTTCATAAGATGATTTGTATAAGAGATAACTTTCAAACAGGATATTTTCCTGCTGGTCTTCTGACATCATGTTCCATGTCGCATCACTGATAGGTGCAGGAAGTCCAAAATTCATGGCAATGGGATAAGGCTTGTTTCTGATGGTCACAGACCCACCAAAAAACAGGCTCAGGAACAGTTCCACCAACAAAAGCAGGATGTTGCTGTCAATGCTGTTGTTCCATTGGTCAAGCCAGTATTGCTGGTCTTTGAGGTTCTGATAGGCTCTGCGATAAAAATACCAGTCTTCCTGCTTTGCCAGTTTTAATCGTGCTTTGATGTCCCTGATATAATTCGGGGTTATCAGAACAATATGGGACAGGCTGGCAACATGGATGATGCGTCTGTTCAGCTTTCCAGTGCTGACAATCTTTTCAATATCTGACTTTGAGAAGATATAATCTGCTTTTGCTGGTCTGAGATGGTTTCGAGCAACTGCTGTATCTGGTTGATGGGTGAGGGTTTGTCTCCTGTCTGGTTGCTCATCAGGTCGAGAATGTCCTGTGTGTTTCTGTTTGCTCCACAGGCTTCCTGATAGGTCTGCTGGTATAAAGTAATCCTCTTGTCCTGTTCCGAGTTCTGGAATGGTTCTGTCATTAATTTTTCCTTTCTTCTGAATGTCTGCATAAAATGGGAGATCATACCCCCTGACGTAGTCCACAGCCTGTTTTGCTGTGATTTTCAGAGGTTTTCCCTCTGCTTTGGA
>NZ_JOPJ01000126.1 GCF_002153655.1 Acetobacter okinawensis | reverse complement strand
TCCGGGGCGCAGACGGGTGGCATTGCCATTCTCTCGCTCGGGCCAAGGCTTGGGGCGTGCCTGCAGGCAGCCGACATGCTGGCCGCCCGTGGCCTGCCGCCCACGGTTGTCGATGCACGCTTTGCCAAGCCGATTGATACGGCACTGGTGGAAAACCTCGCACGCAACCACGCGGTGCTGATTACCATTGAGGAAGGCTCCGAAGGCGGGTTTGCCACACAGGTCTGCCA
>NZ_JOPJ01000125.1 GCF_002153655.1 Acetobacter okinawensis | reverse complement strand
GGAGCCTTATCGATTTCATCCAGGATAATGCAGGGGTTCGCCAGTTCCGTGCTGGCCATCCATTCCGTGACCAAAGAAGGCTTGGCTTCTCCAAAGCTCTGATGCACCCCCATCAGGGACAGAGCATCCGTCATGCCGGAGACATTGATGGTTTTGACAGGGTAGCCAGCCATTTCATGGTAAAGCCTTGCCACTGTGGACTTGCCACACCCCGGAGGCCCAACCAG
>NZ_JOPJ01000124.1 GCF_002153655.1 Acetobacter okinawensis | reverse complement strand
CTCACGCCGAGTGCGTTGAGTGCGGTTGCGACGATGTGGGGGGCGGAGAGCCCGGCCTCGTCATACTGTGCGTCCTGCGTGTTGTGGTCGATAAAGCGGTCGGGCAGGGTCATGGGGCGGAAGCGCACCCGGTCCAGCAGGCCGGTGCGGGCCAGATGGTGGCAGACCTGTGTGGCAAACCCGCCTTCGGAGCCTTCCTCAATGGTAATCAGCACCGCGTGGTTGCG
>NZ_JOPJ01000123.1 GCF_002153655.1 Acetobacter okinawensis | reverse complement strand
CCCTGAATGCCAAAGGAGTTGGAGGTATTGCCCGGCGGGTTGTCATCGGCTGCGGCGAACATGACGGTAAACTGGTCAGTGGGCCGGTAGCGGATCCGCACGGCGGGGGAGGCCAGCGGCCAGGACGGCCCACCGGCATACAGGTTGACCGACGGGGCCATGGGCCAGCCGAAGTTGGAGTTAAGGTAAAGGCTGCCGTAATCGCTGATCAGGAATTCGGTATCGAGGTCCTGCTGCCCGATCTTGATATCGAGCTTGCCGCCGAGGAAGGACTGCTGGTACCACAGCTCGAACAGGCGTGTGGAGCGGTCCGCCTCGAACCCGGAGACGGGGTTGTAAACGCTCAGATGGTCCTGCGAGATGGAACGCCCGCGCAGTTGGAGCGCGCTGATGTTGAACAGACCGCCCTTGAGGCCGATCAGTTTTTCCAGATCAACGGTCAGGGTTGGCATGGTCATGCCGTCATAGGCGGGGCCGGTGCCCGAGCCTGAGCCATTGGGCCCGTCATTACCAGACGGGTTACCGCCTGTGGTGTT
>NZ_JOPJ01000122.1 GCF_002153655.1 Acetobacter okinawensis | reverse complement strand
CCACCACTCAGGGTTGTCACGCTGTCCGAGCCAAGGGTGCGGCCCACGCTGCTTTCCGTGCTGTAGTTACGCACAGGCTGCCATATCGGCCCGGCATAAGCCTGCGGGATGGATAAAAACCCATCCGTATTGTCGGTATCTGTCAGGGTCAGTGTGACTGTGTCCGCCTGTACCACGGCGGGAGCGACACAGAGGATCTGGCCATTGGCGCAACCGCGTGCCTGCCCCTGCCACACAGGAGCCCCTGCCAGACTGGCAGAAACCGCCAGCACAGCCGAGGGCATGAGGTTGGTGCGGTGCAGGCTAAAAACCCG
>NZ_JOPJ01000013.1 GCF_002153655.1 Acetobacter okinawensis | reverse complement strand
CTCCATCGGTAAGCCTGTGAATCACAACTTCTCGCTCAGTTCAATAAATTAATAGGTCCTGAGCCTAGGCCTGATGCATTCATCGAAAAACGGCTCTCTGAAAAAGGGAACAATGGCGAATGTCTGTGACCCATAGGGCTGGTTAGTGACTTCAGAAGTGCTGACATCGTAGCTGGCGGATATGCCCGATGAGACAAAAAAGCCCATCGGGGACCGCGGTTATGACAGTGATAAAATCAGGCAGTGTCTTACAGAGCACAACATCATGGCCTGTATTCCGCCGAAGAATAACCGAAAACCAAAGCCACCTTATATTGGCATCTGTATAAGAAGCGTCATCTGATCGAAAACATGTTCGCAAAACTGAAAGACTGGTGACGTGTGTAACACGATACGATCGCTGCACTCATACTTTGGTGTCAGTAATCCGTATCGCAGCAAGTGTCATATTCTAGCTCGAGGAATGAAACCTGAACCTAAATTGCAATAAGAAAAAAACTCCTGACGGAATTGATCCCGCGCTGGATTAATTCCGACATCGTACGTAGCCATACCCACTTCCCACCGGGCAGACGGATGTCGTATTTCATGAACGGTAAAGTTTTTTTCTGTTTCAGACAGTATAGATAAACTAGAGCGATGGATTATTGCACATGCCAGGCCTGAGCATACAACCTGAATGGCACTAATACTCTCATTAAACCACAAGGTATAAGCAGGCTGTACCAGACTTGTATTTAATATCTGCTCCGTCCGATCATAGATTCCTTGTGAAAATGTTTTTTTAAATCGCACCAATGGTAAATTTGAATTGGATATATCTGCAAGTCCTGCAATATCATTGCGATCACGAGGCACCAACAACACCAGATCATCATGCGTCAAGGAAAGAAAGTTCAACTCCTCATCGCGTCCGTAGCGCATAAACCCCACATCTATTTGACCTGTTTTAAGTGCATGTTCCTGCTCCCCGGATGACATGTCCTCCAGCACAATATCAAACCTGCTCTCATTTTCTCTAAATTGTGGCAAAATAGCCGTCAGCAGATCCATAACAGAGAAAGTAAACCCGATCCGTATTGTTCCCACACGCCCTCGTGCTAATTTTTGCCCTCGCTCCATCACTCGGTTTGAATGGTCGAGCAGGCTACGCGCTTCATCCAAAAAATTTCGTCCGAAGGCACTCAGGCTTGTCTGGTGCGTAGTACGGGTAAAAAGATCAGCTCCCAGCACGTCTTCAAGGCGACGAATTTTCTTGCTTAATGAAGGCTGAGACATGCCCATGTCGCGGGCAGCATCCGAGAAATTTCCCCTTTCTGCCAGAAAAAGAAAGGCACGAAGGTGTTCCATATTCATACCACTCACCATCAGCCGTTATATAATAAGACCCTATATTCCATAGTTGAATAACAGAGAGAAAAACAAATATCTATTTTTAATTGGTGTTTTTATATATCACATAAAAAGAAAGTGAATACACTCGTGAGAATCTTATGCCAAAACCCCGCATGAACAATGCCCACACTAAATTGTTGGCACTTCGTCCTCTTGCCAAAAGACGCAAATCTTTTTTGTGCGCCGGGGTTTCTGCTTGCAGCCTGCTAGTTATGTCAGCATCCGTTCATGCTGCAAACAGCGCCTCTGCGCCACAAACACGCGCAACGGCGCACAATATTGCGCCCAGAACACCCGCCAGAGTAGCGCCCTCAATCCCCGCCAAGCCACGCCACACGACAGAAAATATTGTTATTACAGGCCTTGCCAACACCGTACATGGCTACCAACCGGGTGGGGGACTTATTCGCGAACAGGATGGGGTAAAAGCCGTTAGTACGGTTGACCGGGATTTCATGGACAAGCAGGCGCCCATGGCGACAGCTTTTCAGCTCGCCTCCCTCCTGCCCGGCGCAAATGTTGCCACGTCTGATCCCTTTGGTTTTTCGCCGAGCACAGACATAAGCGTGCGTGGCCTTGGTGGGGATTCCATCGGGTATGTGCTCGAAGGTATGCCACTGAACGATGTGGCCTACTCCAGCGGCTATCCCGGTCAATTTGCGGATAGCGAAAATTATCAGCAAATTGCTCTCGCCCAAGGATCATCCGATCTGGATAGTCCGGTGCTTAACGCTGCGGGCGGGCTTATGCAGCTCAGTTTTCGTAATCCGGCCAAAAAAGCCGGGGGTTTTGCCAGTGTCTCATACGGTTCTTACAATACCAACCGTGAATTCATACGCATGGATACAGGAGATATTGCCCACACGGGCTTACGGGGCTTTATCTCATACTCCCACGGCGCAACCGACAACTGGCGCGGCCCAGGGCGTGACGAAAAACAGCACGTTGATTTTAAATTTCTCAAGGAATGGGGGCAAGGCAACCATGCCAGCTTACTTGGTTCCTTTAACAGCACCATTACCAGCTATTACCCTCAGGCCAGTATGGAAAGCTGGAAAAGCGATGGCATTGGTGGCGCTAACAACCTGCTAGCCCGTTATGATGCTTCCAACCAGAGCAACGGAGCCAACTACTGGCGTCTGTGGCGTCAGCCAGAACGAACATTCTATGCAGGGGCACCTATCCATTTGCGTCTGACTGACCGCCTGACACTGGATAGCACACCCTACGCCCAGTTTGCGTATGGCAATGCTCCCGGAGGCACTGTTCTGAGCGAGAGTGGTCTTTATCAGGGCACACAGGCTTTGCCAGACACACTTAACCTGCCCGGCGCACAGGACGGAAGCGCCGTTGTGCGAGCAAACTACACGCAGCGCAGCTACCGCTCAGGGTTTACTGTTGCCTTGCACTATAAAAAAGCATGGAATGATTTTGTCTTCGGTTATTGGTACGACTACGGCGACGATAACGAACAGCAGCCCTTTACCGCTGTGCAGACCAACGGCGCCTCAGCGGATATCTGGGCAGAAAACGCAAGCAGCCAGATTCATCTCGCTAACGGGCAAAAATTGCTAGGTGGCAGTTTTCATACCATTTCCCAAAGCAACGCACTGTTTGCAGGGGATCATATCTCGCTCCTGCATGACCGGCTGGCCATAGATCTGGGCTTCAAAATTGTCATGCTCAACCGTTCAGGCACCAACAACGTGCCCGGTCCACAGTATCGGGTTGGGTCCAATAGCATGGAACCACTGCCCAGACTGGGCCTTCGCTGGCATATTGATGACCATAACCAGATATTTTTCAATGCCACCACAAACTTCAGAGCGCCCGATCAAACTGCGCTCTATAACGCCTATGACCCTTCTTCAGGCAGCCTTGTCACAGCAGGAACCAATAATCTGCGTGACGAATACTCCATCTCGGAAGAGTTAGGCTACCGCCTATCCAATCGCTGGTTTGTGGGAAGTCTGACGCTCTTTAATTACAATTTCACAAATCGTCAGATCTCCACTCTTGCCATCCAGAATGGCTCGATCATTACGACAACCATGAACGCAGGTGGGCAGACATCACGCGGGGTGGATGTAGAGGTGGGTTTAAAGCCGTGGCACCATTTTAGCCCCTATGTGTCGGGCGAGTACCTGCATGCGACCATCGACAATAACATTAGTGCAGAAGGTGACGTTCTGCCGACCAAGGGCCGCACTGCTGTCCGCAGTCCATCACTGCAAGCCGCTATCGGCCTGAGTTATGATGATGGTCATCTCTTTGGTGTCGCAACCGTGCACTATACCGGACACCAATATGCAACATTCATGAACGATGAGCGCATGCCAGACCACACGACTGGCGATCTGGCCATTGGGTATCGCTTTTCCGATCATTATCACCTGCACCAACCCACAATACGCATGAACTTCATCAACATCACCAACGAGCATTATCTCTCCGGGGTAGCCAGCCCAACGCTGAACGCGCGGGATACAACGGGCATCCACGGCAACACCATCTCTGGCAGCGCCCCCAGCTACTACATTGGTGGCGGCTTTGCAGCACTTGCCACTATTTCCACAGGTTTTTAACACATGTCACAGTCACATCATCTTTGTGCGACCTGCCTTATGCTGGAATACTTCCATCCATGGCCAAACTCGGCAGGCTTCTACCTTGCCCGACAGCAAAAATGGTATGAACAGAACGGACTGGACCTGCATATCACTGCGCCAGACCCGTGGCACGGTGATTCCCTTGAACACCTGCTACAGGCCCGTGCTGACTTTGCCGTTGCACCAGTCAACAGGCTTTTGGTCCGGCGTGATGAGGGTGAACCATTGCGGGCCATTGCCGCCATAAACCACAGCGCGCTGGAAACCATACAGACTCTTAGAAGCAAAAATATTAATCGGCCACGTGATCTGGCAGGACGAAAACTCGCCATGAACCCCACGCCTCGGGGGCTTGCCATGATCCGGCACCTTGTCGCCTCTGATGGTGGAGACCCTGATGCCGTCAAAATTGTGAACTCTCAATTCCGGGAATTTCGTCCAGAAGATTTACAAAATGGCCTCGCAGACGCAAGCTTTGGCGGATACTGGGCATGGGAAGCACTGATGGACAGTGCCATTCCACAAGAGGAGCGTCTTGTCTGGCCGTTGGGGCAACTAGGGGCACCACCCTACCACAGCTATGTTCTGTGCACCCGTGATGATATAATCGAGACAACACCTGACAAAGTCAGATCATTTCTCAAGGCGTCTGATAAAGGGTTTCTGGCAGCAGCACAAAACCCGCTCGCGGCACTCCCCGCCTATGAACTGGCAACACCATATTTTCCTACTGAACTCCTCAGCCAGTCCCTTACAGCAATTGCACCAACATGGCTGCACAACGGAAAATGGGGAGAACTACGTCCGGACGTTATGGAGGAATACACACATTGGCTGGCAAAAAACGCTATTGTGTCTGACAGGAATATCTGGCGTTCAGCGGTTATTGAACAGGATTTCCGTCACTCCGTGCAGGACCATTCATGAGCGGACATGCAATGTCAGCCCCATATACACATGGCATGGGCACCGCCCGCAAAGAATCAGACTGGCCTGATATAAAAGACACAGAACTTGAGGAGGTTCTGCATCATTTTCCACGCGCGGGCACACTGCAAGCCATTCTGTGGCGCAGTCCACGCCCTTTTTCTGCGGCCGCCACGATAAAAACCGACCATGGTATGCTCTTTGTCAAACGCCATGGACATGCCCTGCGCACACCGCTCAATCTGGAAGAGGAACATGGCCTTATCCGGCACCTGAAGCAGCAAGATATTCCTGTTGCTTCTTTGCTGGAAACAGCAAGCGGAAAAACAATGGTCCTCCACAATGGATGGACCTATGAAGTGCATGACATCGCCAGTGGACTGGACCTGTATCAGGATCGCACGTCATGGACCCCATTTTTAAATACAGGTCATGCCTATGCTGCGGGCACCATGCTGGCACGGGTGCATAAGGCACTCAAGCATTACAACGCCTCCCCTCGCAGCACACATCTGCTTGTCTCGGACGACAGGTTGATCCGCCAGCAAGACCCCCTGCAGGCCCTTGGCGCAGATTTGCAGCTTCGCCCCGGGCTGGCCAGCTTTCTGCATGAACGGAACTGGAAACACGATATCCAGACACACCTGCTTGCACCATACCATGCCAACGCGCATGCCATTTTACACGCGGCTCCCAGGCTTTGGACACACGGAGACTGGCATGCCTCCAATCTGCTCTGGTCTGCCCCTGGATCAAACGGGACCGTCTCCTCAGTTCTGGATTTTGGTCTGGCGAGCAAAAGTTCTGCATTATTCGACCTCGCAACGGCCATAGAGCGTAATCTGATCTCCTGGCTGGATATGGAAAATGGTGTTGCACCCACTGCCAATTTGGATCAACTGGAAGCATTACTTGCTGGTTATTCCAGCATAGCGCCACTCAGCACCGCAGACATAAAAGCCTTGGCCAGTATACTCCCCCTTGTACATGCTGACTTTGCACTCAGCGAAATAGACTATTTTTCTGGTCTTCTGAACGACAGACAAAATGCTGCTCTAGCGTACGATACTTACCTTCTGGGGCATGCCGACTGGTTTGCCACGCCGCAAGGTCAACGTCTTATCAGACACCTTCACATACTTGGTAGCAAGGCTCCATAACCAGCATGGCACATTCCGTATCCCCTCTTATCAGTGTTGCTGAACTGTCCGAGCGTAGGCAGGACCCTACGCTGGCTATTTTTGATACCAGCGTAGTACTCCCCTCCCCCCGATTTGACGGAGATTACCGGGTTGAATCCGGCCGAGCACAATGGTGTGAAGGACATATTCCCAACGCACAACATCTGGACCTGACGCACGACCTGGCCGATACGTCCCAACCTTTCAGCTTTGCCCTCCCCTCACTGGAAGACCTCGCCATACGCTTTGCTACACAGGGCATTACCCCCCAGATCACCCCCGTTTTATACGATAAAACCGATGGTTTCTGGGCTGCGCGCCTCTGGTGGATGCTTCGCAGCGTTGGTATTAGCGCACGTATTCTGGATGGCGGGTACAGAGCATGGCAAAATGCGGGGCAACCAATCACCACAAAAAATAGCTTACCTCAACTGGACAATATCAACAGAAGGGTAAGGCCGCATGCCACTTTTACCCTCCAGCCCCAGCTTTGGTGCGACCGCCAACGCGTGCTGCGCATTGTCGACGGAACGGAAAAGGGCACACTCGTCTGCGCCTTATCCAAAAGCGTGTTCGATGGCACAACTCCAACCCGCTACAGCAGACGCGGACATATTCCCCACAGCCTGAATTTACCCGCACGCAGCCTATTGAACGAGCATGGTTTCTACCAGAAATTACCAGAGTTGCGGAGCATTCTTCAACCATTGCTTACGCACAAGACGCTTCCTCTTGTTCTGTATTGTGGGGGAGGTATTTCTGCTGCCGTTGTCGCGGTCGCTCTCACACTTGTCGGGCAATTCAATACCACCCTTTATGATGGGTCATTACAGGAATGGTCGGCAGATCCTGAACTGCCACTGGTGACAAATCCTGCGTGAGTTTATTTCCTTATAATCAAACGTGAGAAAAAATCGTGCCTTCTTTGGAAGCCGCTGCAGTTGCTATCAATATCGCAGGGGTCTGGCTTACTGCCCGACGTAACATGATGTGCTGGCCGGTTGGCATGGTTGGAGTCATTCTCTACCTCCGCCAATTTTATCTCTGGCACCTTTATGGCGACATGCTGTTGCAAGCTGTCTATTTCATCATTCTTGGATATGGTTGGTATTCATGGAGAACTCCCAAAGAAACTCAAAAAACACAAGGTCATTTCCAATCGTTCATACCCAGCAATCTTATCACTCAGGTGGCGCTAACAGCGTGCATGAGCCTTCCCGTTGGATGGGTTTTTTCCCACTTCACGGATGATCCACAACCTTATATTGACTCAGTCTTGATGTGTTTAAGTCTTTTGGCGTCTTTATGGACAACACAAAAATATATAGAAAACTGGTATTTATGGATTTTTGTCGACTTTATATATGCATGGCTTTTTTTGTATCGCACAGATTTCTTAACAGCCAGTCTATATACTATCTTTACCCTACTGGCCCTATTTGGCGCCTATACTTGGAAAAAAGAGCAAATCTAAGTGTCTAACCGAAAATAAGTTGCGTAATTTCAGCATGTTATGATTCATGGGTTTGCGAGAACCTGATGAGATCAAGATGATCTGGACTGAAATTACCCAACCGCACCAGGTTTTGTGTAAACAGCAAGACCCGGAGCAATTCAGTTGTTCCTCCGAAACAGCGTCGATAGAGACCTTGCCTATTTCAAGACATGATCTCCTCTGATCCGTTTAGGAAATCAGAAGCTTCATCATATAACGTGCAGAACACAGACCATCCGTCGTTCACACCTTCGGATGGTCCATCTTTCGACAAAAATATCAGGCCAACGCTATCCATAATCACTCAAAATACAAAGTGTAACTGTAGTGTTATATTTGTGATTAACAAACCAGACCCTTTGCGCTTGTGATGAAGGTAAAAATTCTATTCTACATCATAAATCAAATTATCACCTCAGTAAGGCGATACCATATCCCGATTATTAATTCTTTCAAAGATGGGTTTTTTATTACCATAGAAATCTTGTAGTGAAAATTTCTTGTAACTAATATCTTTATATCCCCGAACGAACATCACTCCATCATTAATATCTGATAATGCTGTCCATACAGTATATTCAGTAACGGTTTTTCCTGCTTCCTTCTGTGCCTCACTTCCTAACGTATCGGTGGTAATATTCTTCATACGATCAAAGCGATTCATGATGTGTGCAAGAATATTGACCGCATCTCCGGTCGACTGGGCCAGAGGTGCATAACTGGTGTAGTAAACGCCACGGATAAAACGCCCGACAGAGGTGTCTGATGATGGCAGGTCTGAAGATGCAATTCCACTATCAGGCTGAACTACTTTCATACCTCCCAAAAGCGCTGAAGATCTGTCTTTGTTGGTCAATTGCGTGTAATTATTCAAGTTCTGGAGATGCCACGGAAAGTCAGGACCGTTTGTCATGACCTTTGTGGGATTGTCATAAACATGAAATTTCCCATCAAGCGCTTCTACGACAATACTTCCTCCTTTTTTGTCGTAAAACGCAAAATGAAAGGGTGATTTTACTCCGCCCAATTTGGCCAAGACTGGAGACCAGAAATGCCCTTTATTCACGGCTTTTCTGACATCCTCTACCGTTGCAAAATTGGCAAGCGCCCACTCTCCTAGTGATGTTACAGGGATAGAATCATGGTAGTCTGATGGTGTTAGTGAAGTCAGTGCCGCTTCAGGCACCATGTTGGCGCTGAAAGACAGACCAGCACCGTTCATGCCCTCAAGCATGTTATGATCGTCACCATCCTGATAAACTGCAGTTGTAATCGCCAGAATAGGGTAGAGAGCCTGATAATGTGCGCCAGAACCGCCATCAGGTGACTTTTTTTGGAATGCTGTCTGGACAGGATAGAAGGTCAACCAAGACGGTAAGTCTTCTGACAATTCCAATGTGCGTCCATGATAAACATGCCCGCTCTTATCTGTGATTGCCAGACTTGAACAAGCTTGTACAATTGAAGGTAAAAGAAAAGCAGCAGGCAATACTATATTCATAAGATACTTGATCTTCATATTTCTCTTCCCGAATCTATTTTTCATAATGACATAAGCGAGGAAACAAAATTATTTTCTCTACAGAAAATTTCACACGCCAGAGCAGAACTAATCCCCAAGTTAAAGGACACAACCTCTAGAACAACATATCCTGCGTAGAGTTTCCAGAAATGATAGACTTTGTAATTTAATTGGAGGAATCGAAGAATCATCGATTAAAATTTTTTATCCTGATTTTGGGCTTGAGATGGAGCATCTTAGTCTGGCTACAGCGTGTGGAGAGCCTGAAAGGCCCAGTCCCACTTCAGAAAACGGTGGCTGGCCTGGAAACAGGATGCGGGCAATGAACTTCGCGCACCTGACGTTCGATCATGTTGGCATTCGCGTGACAGCTCTCGGCGTTTCTGAACGGTTCTATGCCAAATTCGGCTTTATCCGCGATCCGAGAGAGTTCGCTCCGACCGTGAAAACCTGTGGCCTACATCACCCATCCGGACTTCGTATCCATCTCATTTTCAATGCCGCGCCAGACCTAGTCGGGAATGTTCTGAACTTGTAACGGTTTTGTGCCGGTCATCTGAGCGTTTTAAGCTTGTATCAGGAGACCGACGACACCATGAAACATACGGTAGATTTCAAGCGCGAGGCCGTGAGGATTGCGTTGAGCAGTGGACTGTGACGCACGCGGGTTGCGACCGACCTGGGTATTGGCAAATCTACGCTGGCGAAATGGATGGTGGATTATCGTCCGGACGAGCCGGGATCGGGACAGCAGGCTGATCTGGCCCGTGAGAATGAACGTCTCCGCCTGGAGAACAGAATTCTGCGGGAGGAGAGGGAAATTCTAAAAAAAGCTACCCAGTTCTTCGCGAGCCAAAAGCCATGAGGTTCGCCTTCATCCATGGACATCGGCATGAATGGCCAATCGGGAGGTTGTGCCAAGTCCTGCGGGTCTCGGCACGGGGTTACCGGGCCTGGACATCCCGACCGGTCTGTCAGCGTCAGCGCACCGATCTGAAAGTGCTGGCGCATATCCGTGAACATTATGCCCTGAGCAACGGCTCCTACGGACGGCCGCGCATGACCATGGAACTGAGGGAAGCGTGCTTGATGTCGGGGAACGTCGTGTTGGTCGCCTCATGAAGGACAACAGGATCCGGCCGGTGCGCACCCGTCGCCACAAGGTCACGACCGACAGCCAGCACCAGTCTGGCATTGTGGCCAACCTTCTGGACGGTGACTTCCTTGCTGAAGACCCCAACCAGAAATGGGCAGGGCTATCAGCTATATCTGGACTGCCGAGGGCTGGCTCTACCTGGCTGTCGTCATCGATCTGTTCAGTCGCCGTGTAATCGGGTGGGCTGCAAGCGACCGGATGAAAAAGGATCTGGCCATCCGTGCCCTGGATATGGCGGTGCGGCTGCGTAACCCGGTGCCTGGCTGCATTTTCCACTCCGATCGTGGCAGCCAATACTGTTCTCATGATTTCCGGAAAAAGCTGCTGGCCCACGGAGTGCAGGCTTCAATGTCTGGAAAGGGAAACTGTTTTGACAACGCCGCTGTCGAAGCGTTTTTCAAAAGCCTGAAGGCGGAATGGCTCTGGAGGCAAAACTGGCCAACCCGTCGTCAGGCGACCGCGGCCATCTTCCAGTATATCAATGGTTTCTACAATCCACGTCGACGCCATTCATATCTGGGCGGCATCAGCCCTCTCGCTTTCGAAGCAAGAGTGGCATAACCACTTCCTGACCGGCACAAAACCGTTACAAGTCCAGTGGCCCTCCGGGCGGTAGAGGGCAGTCAGCACCGATCCGGCATGGAGTGTGCCAACCCCGCCCGAATGGCCGGTTCCCCAGGCCTTGAGCAGATCAAGGGCCTCGGGACCACGCACCTCGCCAATCGGGATACGGTCAGGGCGCAGGCGGAGTGCCGATCGAACCAGTTCGGACAGTGTAATGACACCATCCTTTGAATTGCCCCGGGTTTTGTGGAGACAGAACGACCCGAGAGGTAAGAAGAATTCATGAGCAACAAATCGAAGCGTTTTCCACCTGAATTTCGCGACCGTGCAGCCCGCATGGTTCTGGAGGAAGAGAAGAACCATCCTTCGCGGTGGTCTGCAGTGATGATGATCGCCCCAAAGCTGGATATTCACCCTGACACGCTGTCAAAATGGACCCGTCTGCATGAGCGGGCCAATGCGCTTGCGGTGAGTGACCTGCCTGATCGGGAGAAGATCAGGCAACTGGAGCGAGAGAACCGCGAATTGCGGCAGGCCAATGAAATCCTGCGCAAGGCGTCGGCATATTTTGCCCAGGCGGAGCTCGACCGCATCTTCAGACCATGACACGCTTCATTGAGGAGCATCGGCAGACATATGGTGTCGGGTCAATCTGCAGGGTTCTGTTGATTGCACCATCTGCCTATTATGCTTATCGGGCGAGACAGAAAAATCCCTGTGTGCGCAGCCAGAAAGACAAAGAGCTGTGTCATGAAATTCGCAGGGTCTGGAACGATAATTTCTGTGTCTATGGAGTGCGCAAGGTCTGGCGTCAGCTCAGACGTGAAGGCTTGGATGTCGCCCGCTGCACGGTAGAGCGGCTGATGCGCCAGATGGGACTGAAAGGCGCCATTCGTGGCAAGGGGGTCAGAACCACACGGCCAGATCCGGCACGGCCCTGTCCACAGGATCTGGTGCCGCGCCAGTTTCATGCACCAGCCCCTAACAGGCTCTGGGTTTCGGATTTTACTTACGTTTCTACATGGCAGGGCTTTGTTTATGTGGCCTTCATCATTGATGTGTTTGCCCGGGTCATTGTGGGCTGGCGTGTCTCCTCAACGGCCCATACCGACTTCGTGCTGGATGCCCTTGAGCAGGCTCTGTGCCAGAGGCGGCCTGAGGGAAAAGTGACCCATCATTCAGACCGCGGCTGTCAGTATGTGTCCATTCGCTACACGCAAAGACTGGCTGAAGCGGGTCTCGTTGCTTCTGTCGGCAGTGTTGGGGATTCCTATGATAACGCCCTGGCCGAGACCATTAACGGGCTTTACAAAACCGAACTCATCTATCGGCAGGGACCATGGAAAAACAGGGAAGCGGTTGAACTGGCAACACTTAAATGGGTCGACTGGTTCAACAATCGACGGATCCTGTCCTCCATTGGAAACATCCCCTCAGCAGAAGCTGAGGCTCGCTTTTATGCACAACAGAAATCACATGCTTTAGCTGCTTAAATCAGATAAAAAACGTCTCCACAAAACCCGGGGCAATTCAATCTGACTGCTGGACAGGTCGGCCCTGATCATCGCACACGGCATGAAGTTTTGAGTTCAGGCCGCCTTTTGTCCGTCCG
>NZ_JOPJ01000121.1 GCF_002153655.1 Acetobacter okinawensis | reverse complement strand
TCTTTCCACATTTCCCTGTTCATGACGTTTTGTGCGTTTTCTGAGCAATCTTTCCTCATGGTCAATGAAGACACTCAGATGTTTCATTTCCTCACGGGTAATGCCTAATTTCTGAATGATGGTCTTTGTGCCTGTCGTGTAGCCCTTGTGTCGTTTTTTGGCTGAATAGTCCTGACCGGCTTTCTTGTAGAGGGTCTGCATGGCGTTGTGCATATGTTTGGCAATATATCCCTC
>NZ_JOPJ01000120.1 GCF_002153655.1 Acetobacter okinawensis | reverse complement strand
ATTCAGGCGCACAAGAAAACCATTACGTTTTTACAAACCGGGGCCACGCTCCAGATCAAAACTTTCTCTCCTGACGTCATGACCGGCGTAAAGCCCTCTGGCGTACTGGTTGACGAAGAGCACGTTATTGCGGAAAAATCTGACGCCTCGCGGGTCATGGGGCAGATACGCGGGGGTATGATCAGCCAGCCAGAGGCTTTCCTGCTGATCATCACAACACAAAGTGAAAAACCACCGCGCGGCGTTTTCAAAGCAGATCTGATGAAAGCCCGCTCTATCCGTGACGGTGAGGTGCAGGGGCATACACTACCAATCCTCTATGAGTTCCCGGAGGATCTGCAAAAAATCTCAACCATACCTGGTGAACCTGCCCCTTGGGAAAAACCAGCATGCTGGCACATGGTGCTGCCGAATGCTGGGCGGTCGATTACGGTAGAGCGGTTAAAAGAAGATTATACCGAGGCCAAGGCTGCGGGCCTGGAAGAACTGGTACGCTGGGCTTCTCAGCATCTGAACGTGGAAATCGGCCTTGCATTGCGGAATGACCGCTGGGCAGGCGCAGATTACTGGATGGATCAAGCAGACAGCGAGTTGACGCTTGAAGAAATCCAGACCCGATCAGACGTGATCGTGGCCGGAATTGATGGGGGCGGACTGGATGACATGCTTTCCCTGGTCATCATGGGGCGCGACAGCGTTACTGCTGAATGGCTCTGCTGGTCCCGTAGCTGGGTCAACCATAATGTTCTGGAGATCCGCAAGAAAGAGGCGAGCCAGTTTCTGGATTTTGAGAAGCAGGGCGACCTGTGGGTCATGAAAGACCCATGCGCCGATATTGA
>NZ_JOPJ01000119.1 GCF_002153655.1 Acetobacter okinawensis | reverse complement strand
GCCCATGCCACATCTGACATAAACCTGAGCCAGCAGACATCGGCCAACAATGACCAGATCTCTGTGCTACAGGCCCAGACTGCCACCCTTGGACAGAATGATGAGGCCCGGCAAAAGCTGATCAACCATATGCAGGCGGAGCAGCAGCTCCTGCGCTCCGGGGTTAGCCTGACAGACGCCTCCTCCCAGTCCTACCTGAACAGTGTGGATGCGCTGTCTGACGCCACAAACGC
>NZ_JOPJ01000118.1 GCF_002153655.1 Acetobacter okinawensis | reverse complement strand
ATTCAGGCGCACAAGAAAACCATTACGTTTTTACAAACCGGGGCCACGCTCCAGATCAAAACTTTCTCGCCTGACGTCATGACCGGCGTAAAACCTGCTGGCGTGCTGGTTGATGAAGAGCACGTTATTGCGGAAAAATCTGATGCCTCGCGGGTCATGGGGCAGATACGCGGAGGCATGATCAGCCAGCCAGAGGCTTTCCTGCTGATCATCACAACACAGAGTGAAAAACCACCGCGCGGTGTTTTCAAGGCAGATCTGATGAAAGCCCGATCTATCCGTGAAGGTGAGGTGCAGGGACATACACTGCCAATCCTCTATGAGTTCCCCGAGGATCTGCAAAAAATCTCAACCATACCTGGTGAGCCCGCCCCTTGGGAAAATTCATCATGCTGGCACATGGTTCTACCAAACGCAGGGCGATCAATTACGGTAGAGCGGTTAAAAGAGGATTATGCTGAGGCCAAGGCTGCTGGTCTGGAGGAACTGACACGATGGGCTTCTCAGCACCTGAATGTGGAAATCGGCCTGGCACTGCGGAATGACCGCTGGGCGGGTGCAGACTACTGGATGGATCAAGCAGACAATGAGTTGACGCTTGAAGAAATCCAG
The DNA here is from genome assembly GCF_002153655.1 of Acetobacter okinawensis. GTDB lineage: Bacteria > Pseudomonadota > Alphaproteobacteria > Acetobacterales > Acetobacteraceae > Acetobacter > Acetobacter okinawensis_A. The sequence goes on along the minus strand of NZ_JOPJ01000118.1, from coordinate 227 downwards.
ACCCGATCAGACGTGATCGTGGCCGGAATTGATGGGGGCGGTCTGGATGACATGCTTTCCCTGGTCATCATGGGGCGCGATAGCATTACTGCTGAATGGCTCTGCTGGTCCCGTAGCTGGGTCAACCATAATGTTCTGGAAATCCGCAAGAAAGAGGCAAGCCAGTTTCTGGATTTTGAGAAGCAGGGCGACCTGTGGGTCATGAAAGACCCATGCGCCGATATTGA
>NZ_JOPJ01000117.1 GCF_002153655.1 Acetobacter okinawensis | reverse complement strand
CGTTTTTGCGTGAATTTTCTTCCTTTCTGACATGGGACACTGAGCCAGTTTTCCGGGTCTTTCTATCTGTCTCAGCAGGGCTTTCAACGCCTTGTCAGTTGCCAGACTGGTCATGAGACGGGAAAAATCATTGTTCCACCACAGCATGGAAATCTCTGCGGGTTTCAACCCTTCCCATATGGCTCTGAGAGTGGCTTTCTGA
>NZ_JOPJ01000116.1 GCF_002153655.1 Acetobacter okinawensis | reverse complement strand
AACTCCGAGAGCAGCAGATGGGCGTAAGCACCAAAATTATAGATCATGAGCGGTGTGCGCCGCGCATAGGCTACGGGGAAGGGGTTGTCCGCTCCGGCCAGCAGTTCGGGGGCCGGGGTTACGTCCGCAATCAGGCCCGCGTATGTCGCAAATTCGGCGCTACTCTGGGGCGCACCTGTGGTGGCAAAAGTGCCTTTACCCGCATCGGTCGGGGCCGGGGCATGGTCGGCGGCATCGAG
>NZ_JOPJ01000115.1 GCF_002153655.1 Acetobacter okinawensis | reverse complement strand
AATTACGGCCACGGCGGCAGTGGCTGGTCACTCTCATGGGGGGCGGCGTATCTGGCGGTCGGGCATGCGGCGGCAACGCTGGAGCGCAGGGTTGCGGTTATTGGCTGTGGCATTATCGGCCTGACATCGGCCCTGACCGCGCTGCGCGCAGGGCTGGATGTAACCATTTATACCCGCGACCTTTTGCCCCATACCCCATCCATGCGCGCAAGCGGGAGCTGGACCCCGGACTCCCGCATTGCCCTGAGTGCGCAGGCCAGCCCCAGCTTTGCCCGCACATGGGAGCAGATGGCCCGTTACTCCTTGCAGACCTACCGTGATGACCTTGGCCTGCCCGGCAACCCGATCGATTTTCGCGATAATTATACCCTGTCCGACACACCGCTCGATGCCGCCGACCATGCCCCGGCCCCGACCGATGCGGGTAAAGG
>NZ_JOPJ01000114.1 GCF_002153655.1 Acetobacter okinawensis | reverse complement strand
TAATTCTCCCCAAGGTCATGATATTGAATGGTGGGGTTGGTTTCATATTTGTAGCAATCAAGGTCGATGCAGATATGGTCAAAAACTGCGACAAACTCACCCCTGCGACTGCATTTGTAAAACCAGTTCATGGAGATATAGGAATCTTCAATATCCTGGGCCATGTCAAAAACGGTTTCGTATTCCGAGATATGGTAAGGTTTATCCCACCATGTTCTACC
>NZ_JOPJ01000113.1 GCF_002153655.1 Acetobacter okinawensis | reverse complement strand
AATCCGCTGCAAGCTGCCTTTTATGAAGTGCCCAATGCTGTGCAGGTCATGGGCGGCTTTGGCCAGTCACTCAAGCTTGTCACAGGCTTTATGTCCGGACCCGGTGGCATTGCTGCGGCGGCCGCAGTCGCTGGCGCTGCCATCTATAAGGTCGGTGCCTACGCAGAAGGCGAGCAGGAACAGCTTGCCCAGCTCTCCCAGCACCTGCGGGCCACCCGCACCGATTATGCGGATATGGCGCAGCAGGCAGAGGAAGCGGCCCGGACTCTGAAAGGCAACTCGGATCTGTCACTGGATGACAGCCGCACGGTTGTGCAGACCATTGTATCCGTGCC
>NZ_JOPJ01000012.1 GCF_002153655.1 Acetobacter okinawensis | reverse complement strand
AATTGGCATCTGTATAAAAAGCGCCATCTGATCGAAAACATGTTCGCAAAGCTGAAAGACTGGCGACGGGTGGCAACACGATACGACCGCGGCACTCATATCTTCATGTCCGCAATCCATATCGCAGCAAGCTGCACCTTCTATCTTAAAGAATGAGTCCTGAGCCTAGATGATGGTATTGTCAGGAATACTCATTGAAAGAACGAGACATGCGTAAAATATCCTTATTCCTTCTTTCTATCGCGCTGCTAGCCCCTTCAATGACTCATGCCCGATCATACGGTGGCGGAGGACGGTTGTATGGTGGTTACAGTCACGTAGAAGCGCCACGCTCTTATTCCGCGCCGTCTTATGGTCATGTAAACCCAAGAAATCACTACACGTCCGGTTATACGCGTGATAATGGAACGCACGTGCAGTCGTATCATGCAACCAATCCAAATCAAATGCGGAACGATAACTATAGTACACGGGGAAATATTAACCCTTATACTGGGCGGTTAGGCACCAAAAACCCAGATTAAATTTTGTGAGCACTTATTGTAATGGAGTGTTTACATCTTATTTATTTTTGACTGTTTGAGCTGGACGTTCGGCCTGACTTTGATGGGGGCTGGGGGTGCCCCCCACAGTGCATCTGCGTTAAACGCCAAATAAGCAGCCTATCCCGCTTGTAACACTCATGGCCACAATGCCCCAGAACGTAACACGCAGTGCAGGCCGCAATGGTGCAGCACCCCCGGCCACTGCACCGGCAATGCCCAATAAAGCCAGTGCGACGATGGAGGTGAGAGAAACACTCCACGCAACCCATGCAATCGGGCTCAAGACAGCCGCCATAACAGGAAGTAAAGCGCCTGATGAAAAAGCGGCAGCCGAGGCAAAAGCAGCCTGAAGGGGTCTGGCAGCAGTGGCATCGGAAAGGCCCAGTTCATCTCTCGCATGTGCGCCTAGGGCATCATGTTGCATAAGAGCGATGGCAACCGTATGTGCCAGTTCCTTGTCCAGACCTCTATTATGATAAATGCCTGCCAGTTCAGCGACTTCTCCATCCCAATCTACGGCAAGTTCGTGTTTTTCCCGGGCAAGATCAGCATGTTCGGAATCTGCTTGTGAACTGACCGAAACATATTCCCCCGCAGCCATGGACAAGGCCCCTGCGACAAGTGCGGATAGTCCGGCAACAAGGATGCTGGTGTGTGTGGCATGTGCGCTGGCGACCCCGACAATAAGGCTGCCGGTGGACAGGGTTCCGTCATTGGCGCCAAGCACGGCTGCGCGGAGCCAGCCCAGTTTTTCAACAGTATGGCGTTCGGTTAAAGGATGAAGGCGCGACATAAGGATTCCTGTTGTTCAGGGTCAATGCCGCTTAGGACTAACAAGGTGATCTGCGTCTCTGCAACATATATTTTATTATGATATTGCGAGTAATTTTCAATAATTTTTATGGTTGGTGGAATAGGTTTGTCGTTCATTTTCAAGTCAGGAAAGTATGATACAGAGGGTATACCAGACTCCATTTTTGCCGGGATATACATGACGTATTCAACTCCAGACATCAGGGATTCCCAGCGTTATGATGGGCCGACCATTGCTTTGCACTGGGTGACTGCTTTTTTGATGCTTTTACAGTTCACGCTGGGAGAGTGCTGGAGCTGGCCAGCAAAACCCGTGCATCATCTGATGGTTGTTGCACACCTGAGTGCAGGAATAGTGCTGAGTGCGGTCATGGTATTGCGTATTGTCTGGCGCCTGACAAAAGGGCGGCATCTGCCAGATGCCTCTAGGCCTGTCAGTCGGGTGCTGGCGCTTGGGGTGGAATATACGCTTTATGCACTGATTCTGGCAGAAATTGTGTTGGGTTATCTCTGGCGGTGGGGTGGCGGGCAGGCCATGAGCTTTTTTGGGGTGTTAATTCCGCCTCCGTTTGCGCATTTCCGGGCCACGCCACTAGGGTGGATTCATAGTGTGCACGATTGGAATGCGTGGCTGATTATGGCCCTTGCAATAGGCCATGGCATGGCTGCTCTTTTTCATCATTTTGTTCTGCGTGATAATATTTTGCGGCGTATGCAACCCAGTGTTTGCGATGTTTTCAGGTGCGAGAAGTAAGCAGCCATCCTTTGGTCCGGTCGGCCAGTTTGTGGGGCATGATGTAAAATAGTATTATGGAAAACATATTATATTTCAGAAATTTTTTTATATTCTGTATTTTTCTCTTCGTTCAGGTTCGCGTCATTTTCCCCTGATATGCATTAAAAAACGATTGGGGATATGATATGAACGTGCCGACCATTCCGCAACGGGCAAACCTTGTTGGCAAGATGGCCCGTTATGGATCTCTGCTGCTGCTTATGCTGGTTTTAGATGCAAGACTGGCGCGTGCGGACGATGCAGCAGAACATGCCTGTGACACGGTGGAGCAGGGCCTTTTGCTGCATGTTGATGGCACATATGGGGGCTATCCTTATTCCGTTCTGCGCGCTGCGGTGTTGGGGGGCCTGACCTGTCCATCTGACAAGCTGGAATTACAGGCATTTGGTGTGATAGCTATTCCGCCGCCGCATATGCGTATTACCGTCATGCGGCCTGTGGGGCAGGGGCAGCAGGGCACAATTTCTGCCATGTTGTACGCACAGGGGCGTTTTGTGATTGGTGAGAGAATGTCTCTTTCCTCATTTTCCCGCACCCAGTCTCCGGCATCTGTAAAAGCGGATATCAGTCTTGTCACAACCAATCTGTGGAGAGACTTGGGAGCACGGATTACGCATAATAAACCGATTATTCCATAATGCCTGTGTGGGAATAATTGTATGCGCAGCCTTATGTTTGCAACGGTGTTTTGTTCAGCTTTCAGCATTGCCGCCGTAAAAGCGCAGCCCGTGCAAGATGGTCTTTCGTTTCATGATGCGGTGCGTCTGGCATGGGCTATGGACCCGGTGAGAAGCGAACTTCAGGTCGGGCATCGTGCTGCGCGGGCACGGGCCAATGCGGCCGGGTCATGGTTTGCGGGTGGTCCGACGTTAACAGGTGAATATATGGATGACCACGCCATTGGCAGTAATGAGGGATACACGACCTATCAGGGTGGTGTATCCGTGCCACTGTGGCTGCCGGGGCAGGGGAGCGCCACCCAGCAGGTGGCCGGTGCTGAATCGGAAAGTATAAGCGAGCAGCTTAATGTAGAGCATCTGGCGCTCTCTATTAAGGTTCTGGATACCGCAGCGGTGCTGCAAATTGCTCAGGCGCGCTTACGTGTTGCAAACGACCTGTATAAAGCCGCAAGCCGGATCAGCCAGGCTGCTGTGCATGCCGTGCGTAGTGGCGAACTGGCGTTGTCGGATAGTCAGATGGCGCAGGCAGGGGTGGAAAATGCCAGAAATGAACAGGCTCTGGCGCGTGAGGCGGTAAATAATGCCAGTGCAGAGCCGGAGGTTTTGCTTGGTAATTCCGCCGGTGTGGACCTTGAGAAGAGCGAGGGTCTGGCACATGCGCGTTTTGTGGACACGCGCGAGATGGAAGACAATGACCCGCGCGTAAAAGCGGCCCATAGGCGCGTTGAGGCCGCACATGCCAATATGAAGCTGGCCCGCCGGTCTTTTATGCCTAACCCCGAAATCGGTATCGATGCGATACATGAAAAACAGTACGGCAGCCCGTGGGATGACCGGGTTGGCATTAACTTCAGCGTGCCATTACCCAGCGAGGTGCGGAATACGCCCATCATGTCCGAGGCGAGCAACAGGCTTGCTGCGGCTGATAGTGAGGAAATACAGGCGCGTCGCATGGTTCATCTGGAAATGATACGGGTTCGTGAGCGTTTGCTTGCGGCTACGGCGGCACGGCAGAGTGCGCGGATGGCAGCAGAAAATCTGGACCGTCGCGCTGCAGCACAGGAACGCGCCTGGCAGGTGGGGGAAGTCGCGTTGGGGACAACTCTTCAGGCGCAACAGGATGCTAGCACCGCCCGGTTGGCGCAGGCCCGGGCCGAAGCGGAATGGCGTGTGGCAACCATTCGCATGTTGCTCGCCATGGGAGTGGTGCCATGAGAAAGCTGGTTCTATTTTACATGGTGTTGTGCGCCAGTTCTCCGTTAACAACCTTTGCGGCGGAACAGCTTTTGCCAGCAGACGTCGTGTTGGATCATGCAGCACTTAGCCATAATAACCTTGTGGTCGCCCCCGCATACCCGGGCATGGTTTATCCCACTTTGGCTGTTGTTACTCAGGTTGTGCCTGACCCGACCCGCCTTGTACACCTCCACCCTGCAGGGAGTGGCAAGGTTGTGGCGGTGCTGGTGCAGCCGGGCACACGCGTTACACAGGGGCAGGCTTTGCTGCGTTATCAGGATCATGCGCTGCATGCCACGCGGTTGCAGGCTGCGCAGGCGCAGGCAGCCCTGAGCGCGGCCTTTGCCGCACGGCAGGATGCAGCACAGGCTGTGCATCGGGCACAGCAACTGGTGGGGCAGAGCGTGTCTGTTGCCGAGTTACGCCGCAGGCAGGATGTGCTGGCGCAGGCGGAGGCCAGCGTGCGGGTGCATCAGGCGGATGTGGATACGCTGGGACACAGGTTTAATGAGGAATTCAACTCTGTTTCCGAACAGAGTGCGCGGCAAAGCCAGAATGAAATTTCCACTCTGATTTCCCCTCTGGATGGTGTGGTGCAAACTCTGGATGCTTCGGTCGCAGCGGATCTGAGCGCGTCTCAGGAGATTGTGACGGTGGCGGACCTGTCTTGCGTATGGCTTGTTTCCGATATTTTGCCAGAGCAGGCACATCTTATTCAAACAGGGGGGCAGCAGATAACCACGGTAGGGGCGCAGCCTGTGGTCTCGCGGATCGATACGGTGGAGGGGCTGGCCAGCCCGCTTACGGGCCTGCTCAAGGTGATAAGCCATGTGACTGACCCGGCTGGCCGTCTGGTGCCCGGCATGGTGTTGAATGCGACATTGTCTGAAAAAAATGGAGTGTCGGGGCTTATTGTTCCATCGCAGGCCGTGCAGACAATAAACGGTCGTTCCGTGGTTTTTGTGCGCAAGGATGCAACGCATTATCGGCCTGTGGAGGTGGATGTTGCTTTGGATAATGGTGAGCAGGCGGTCATTCACGCAGGGCTGCAAGAAGGAGAGCCAGTGGTTGGGCAGGGGAGCTTTGTTCTTCGCTCCGTTCTGGAACTGGCCGGAATGGATGCGGACTGATGATTGCCAGATATCTGCAAGCTCTTATTCGTAATCGCCTTTTGGTTGTCAGTGCGCTGATCTTGTTTGTTGTGGTCGGGGCTGTGGTGGTCACGGGGCTGCCGGTTGAAGCCGTGCCCGATATCTCGCCCAAGCAGGTTCTTGTTTCGGTTGTGGCTCAGGGGCTGGCGACGGAGGAGGTGGAAAAACTTATTACATTTCCAGTAGAATCTACCATGACAGGTCTTCCCGGTATGGTGGATTTGCGTTCTGTCTCACGCAGTGGTGTGTCAGTTGTGTACGCACAGTTTGCGGATGATACGGATATCAACCTTGATCGCACACGGGTGAACGAGCGTATGCAGCAGGCCCGGGCAGCCATATCTGTCCCGGGTATTACGCTGAGCATGGGGCCGCTCGCCACGGGCATGGGGGAGATCATGCAGTTCCAGATCAAGGGCGCCGGTCGGTCCTTGCTGGAACTGAACCGGCTTATGAACTGGGTTGTGGTACCGCAGATGCGCCTTGTCCGTGGTGTGGTGGATGTGAATGTCAACGGCGGGGGGGAGGAGACCTATGAAGTTACTCTGGACCAGGCGCGCCTGATTGCCAGCAACCTCTCTGTAGGGGATGTCTACCGCGCGGTGGATGCCAACAATGCTGCGTCTGGCGGTGGCTGGATTACACACCATGCGGAGCAGCAGGTGGTTGTCGGGCGTGGTCTGGTTGGCAGTCTGGCGGACTTTGGCGCCATACCAGTCAAAAGCAACGCAGATGGTTCCGTCCTGCGGCTGCGTGATCTGGGGCGTATTGATACGGGAGTACGTACCCGCCTTGGCGCCGTCACGCGTGATGGTGAGGGAGAAATTGTGACGGGTGTGGTAATGATGGAAAGCGGAGCCAGCTCCAATGCCACACTGGCCGCCATACAGGAGGCTCTGCCACGTATTGGGCGGAGTTTACCCCGTGGGGTTACGCTGGAGCCATACTATACCCGTTCAACACTGACCGGAAACACCATAGCAACCGTGCGGGATAATCTGCTCATGGGTGCGGCACTGGTTGTGGGTGTTCTGGTCGTTGTGATCGGGAGTTGGCGGGCCGCACTGGTTATGACGTCTGTTATTCCTGTTGCTCTTGTCAGCGCTATGGCAGGCATGCGTTATTTTGGAATTTCAGCCAATCTGCTCAGTCTGGGGGCCATTGACTTCGGGATGATTGTTGATGGCTCTCTGGTGGTCATCGAGCATATTCTCGCCCGTAGGGAAGAAGAACCAGAGGCCAGCTTTGTGCCTTTGGTCATTTCCTCCGTGCAGCAGGTCATAAGGCCAGTAGGGTTTGCCATACTGGTGATTGTCATGGTGTATTTGCCGGTACTGACCTTGCAGGGCATAGAAGGCCATATGTTCCGCCCCATGGCGCAAACTGTCATCATGGCGTTGCTGGCTTCTTTAATCTACTGTTTTGTCGGCATGCCCGTTCTGGCCGTTCTGGTGCTGGGGCGGGTGCGCCCCAAAGGGGATACATGGCTGATCAGTTTTTTGCGGCGGCCATATACTGTTATGCTTGGGTGGGGGGAGGTTCATCCCCGCATCCTGTTTGGTGGCACCTTGGCCTTGTTGGGTGTTTCCATCGGGTTGGCAATGCATTTGGGGGGGGAGTTTATTCCCCAGCTTGATGAGGGCGCTCTGGCGGTTACAACAACACGCCTGCCTTCTGCTTCGTTGCAAACCGTGCTGGCCTCGGTATCCCGTCAGGAGCAGATTTTACGCCGCTTTCCTGAAGTGAGGACAGTTGTCAGCAATACCGGCACTTCGGCTATTCCAACTGATCCAATGGGTGTGAATGAAACAGACAGTTTTATTATTCTGAACGACCCCACAACATGGAAAACAGCGCGGACACAGGCCGGGCTGGTGGCGATTATGAATGATGCCTTACAGCGTGAACTGCCCGATGCGCTGTACTCCTGGAGCCAGCCTGTGCAGATGCGTATGGATGATCTTTTGTCCGGTGTGAGAACCCAGATTGCTGTCTCCATTTACGGAGATGACCTGAACACCCTTGCGCGATTGGGGGAGGCCGTAACCGCTGCCATGTCTGAGGTAAAAGGCGCAGCAGATGTGGCTCCTGCAGGGGAGGGGAGTATTCCGTTGATTGTGATTGACGTGGACAGAGTGCAGGCAGCCAGTCGCAATGTGTCCTTGCAGGATATTCTGGACACTGTGGAGGCTGTAGGGGGACATCTGGGGCGGCCAGTCAGTGTTGATAATGCCATTATCAGCACTCAGGTCCGGTTTGATGCCCGGCAGGTTGCCTCTGCTAAGGCTATCGGTGCTCTAAAAGTCCGGCGGGCGGATGGTCAGGGTTATGCCCTGCTGGCGCAGGTCGCGCATGTGCGTGAGGTGGATGGTCCATCACGCATCAGTCGGGACCGGGTGCGTAGGCGTATGGTTGTGCAGGCCAATGTGCGCGGGCGTGACCTTGCCTCCTATGTTGCAGAGGCGCAGCTCCGCGTGCGCCAGAAGGTCCGGCTGCCTGCCGGTTATACAATGGAGTGGCAGGGGCAGTTCCAGAACCTGCAATCTGCAACCCATCGGTTGGAAGTTGTGCTGCCTATTGCTCTGGGGTTGATCTTTGCCTTGCTTGTTTTGGCCTTTGGGGCTGCTTTGCCTGCACTTTTGGTGTTTATGAATTTACCGGTCGCCGCAACCGGGGGTATTATTGCCCTGACACTCAGGGAAATGCCGTTCAGTATTTCCGCAGGCATCGGGTTTATTGCGTTGTTTGGTGTAGCCATTCTGAATGGTGTTGTGCTGATCAGCGAAATATCGGCATTGCGCGCTGGGGGGATGCGGGTTGCACAGGCAGCTTCCGGTGCAGCGCAATCGCGCTTTCGGCCCGTTATGGCAACGGCTCTGGTTGCCAGTCTGGGCTTTTTCCCCATGGCGTTTTCCCAAAGTGCGGGAGCAGAGGTTGAGCGTCCGCTGGCCAGTGTTGTTATTGGCGGTCTTGTGTCTTCCACCCTGCTCACACTTCTGGTTCTGCCCACCCTGTATGCCCGCGTTGTGCGGGAAAAGGAGCCGGAGTAATGCGTATTCTGGTTGTGGAAGATGAGCATGATCTGGGAGCAGCCGTGCAGGAACGCGTCAGTCTGGAAGGCCATGCGGTGGACTGGTTCATGACGATGGAAGATGCACGGGCGGCGCTGGCAACTGTCGATTATGATTTTTTGTTGCTGGACATGGGGCTGCCGGATGGCCATGGGCGGGATTTGCTGCGTGAGGTCAGGCAGGCGTCAGGGCACCTTGCTGTTCTTATCACCACAGCAGAAGACCAGATTAGCGACCGCATTGCGGGTCTGTCCGAGGGAGCGGACGATTATATTGTCAAACCTTATGATCTGGATGAACTGGTTGCCCGCATTGCGGCTGTGGCGCGCCGGTACATTACTCCTCGCAAGCAGTCAGTGCATCAACTGGGGGAGTTGACCATCGACCGAGCAAATCAGTGTGTGTCCCGTAATGGCCAAAAGTTGGAACTGACAGCGCGAGAGTGGACGATTATGGAACTTCTGTCACGCAATCCGGGCCGCATTTACTCCCGCCAGCAGATAGATACAGTGCTTTATGCCCTGGATCATGAAGTTGATAGCAACACGGTAGAAGTTTTTATAAGCCGATTGCGCCGTAAGCTGGGGAACACAGCAATCAGAACCCTGCGTGGTCGTGGTTACTGCCTGAATGACAAGACCCAGCCCGCATGAAAAGCTGGAAACTCTCGACCCGCATCGTCAGTGGTATCTTGATGGTGGTGGTGCTGGGCATGGTGTTGCTCAGTGTGGCAGTGGGTGGTTTTACCCGTTATGAGGTGACGGAAAGACTGGATAATTCCTTGCAGGAAGTGTCCGAGCGTCTCCAGACAATTGTTACCGAACGTATTCAAAAACAGGCACCCACTTCAGTCGCATTGTTGCCCGAAGTAGGGCCGCGCACACTTGCTTATCAGGTACTTGATGATGCAGGGCATATTGTGTTGCGCTCGCAAAATGCTCCCAATGCTCCGTTTGTTAGAGATTTTCGGCCCGGTTTTGTCAATGTGGCGGCGTTCCGGGTTTATGTGGCCGCACCCAGTGCAGAAAAATACCATGTACTGGTAGGGGAGCCAACATTCCACCGGCAGGAGGCTGTCCGGCGGGCGATCATGATTTCGATTGTGCCTATGCTGGTCTTTTTGCCGTTTATCTGGTGGTTGGTGCGTCTGATTGTTCATCGTGCCCTGCGCCCTATGGACCGGCTGCACGATGAGATGCGCGCACGCGGGAGCGGCAACCTCCAGCCGATCCCTCCACTGAATTTACCTGATGAACTGCTGCCTATCCAGCAGTCGGTGAACACGCTGCTGGAACGGTTGGAAACAGCCCTGTCTACAGAACGTGCTTTTGCTGCCAGTGCGGCGCATGAACTGCGTAACCCACTTGGCGCACTTCTGGCGCAGGTGCAGATGTTGGGGCATGTTCTTCCCGCCGGGTCGGATGTTGGGGAACGGGTGGAACTGATAGCCAACCGTACACGTAGACTGGCGCGAACTGTGGAAAAACTGCTGCAACTGTCCCGCGCGGCATCCGGGGCCGCATTTCGGCGGGATCGTTTTGATGTGCTGGCCATTTTGCATGTTTTGGTGGATGATCTATCTTGCAATATATCCAATAATGTGACGATCACCGTGCACAATAACAGTATTTCCAAAATGCTGGTTTATGGTGACATGGATGCAACGGGAATTCTGCTGCGCAACCTGCTGGAAAACGCCATTCTGCACCGCCACCATGCAACGCCTGTGCATGTTGTAGTTTCGCCTGATGGGTGTGTTGACATAACAAACGACTGTACTGCCCTTAAGCCCGCAATACTGGCACGCCTGACAAACCCGTTTGTGCGTGGTGGCAGCACGGCCCATGGCAGTGGTCTTGGGCTGGCTATTGCGAGTAATATTGCCAGTCAAATGGATGCACGCTTTACACTTTATTCGCCATTGCCGGGAACGGTGCGCGGGTTTGGGGTTTGTATTCAGTTTCCTGATATGGAAATTTATTGTGAATTAGAAGGATAATACGTAGCGAACACGTTAATGGCGGGGGAGCCTGTCCTTGCTACGAGGTAACTGAATTTCGCAACGTAATCCGGGCGCGTTATCCCGTAATGTGATGTGCCCGTGATGGAGTTGGATAATAGCCCTGACCAGACTCAGGCCCAGCCCAGTGCCGGGAATAGACCGGCTATGGTCCAGCCTTACCATTTTCTCAAATACACGCTCGCGTTCATGTTCGGGAATACCAGGGCCGTTATCGGCTATGATGAGTGTATCGGTTGTGTCCGTAGTAAAGGAGGAAACTGTAATTGTGCTGCCAGCCGGGCAGTGATTGGCGGCATTTTCCAATAGATTGGCGAACATTTGTACCAATAAAACCTTATTGCCGGAGCAGGTCATATCGTCTTGCGCAAGAGCGACTAGAAGAGTTTGTTTTCGTTCTTCCATAATCGGGTGATAAATGTCTGTAATGGAGAGCAGAATTTCCCGAACAGAAACATCTTGAATGTCCGGAATGCCTGAGCCAGCTTCCATTTGGGCAAGTTTGAGCAAGGAAGAAAAAATTTCCAATGCTTCATCAAGGTTGGCTTTGGCGCAAGTTAAGGCATTGCTCTGCGCGGGAGAGCATTCCTGCTGCATGGCATCATCCAGATGCTGACCAAGGTGTGCCAGAGGGCGGCGCATATCATGGGCAATATCATCTGTAACCCGATGCAGGCTTGCAATCAGGCGTTCGTTCCTTTCCAGCATGGCGTTCAGACTTGTAGCAAGGTGGTCGAATTCATCATTGCTGGCGTTCAACTCAAGCCTTCTGGACATATCCCCACGCATGATGTCGCGGGCTGTCTGGCTGATGGCTTCAATCTTGCCAAGCACAAAACGGCTGACAAGCAACCCGCCCCCAGCCCCGATAATCATAAAAACTGCCATACCCCAGATAAATGTAAACCACAGGTCGTGGCGCAGGGTCTGTATAGGTTCGGCGTCAATCCCGACAAACAGATAGCCTCCATCTTGCAGGATTAAACCATACCCTATGACCGGTCGGCGCTCGGGGAGGAGGGAGCGATGTGTCCATGTAAGGTTTCGCCACCCTTGATCGGGTTTGAGATGAAGCATATTACCCGTGACAATGCGCTCCTGCGCATCTTGCAGCAGGTAATAAAACCCCGGCCCATTTCGGACCAATTCGGCCATGACGGGACGTAAATGGGCAACATCGTGGATACCGGCCTGAGAAAGGGCTTCTTCTCGTTCGTCCGAGACAGATTTTTGTATCTGCCGGGTTAATAAAGACAGGCTGTGGTAGCCTGAAATAGCCATGACACAAAGACCACTGATAACAAAACATCCTGTAAATATAGCCATGATACGGAATGATGAGCTTTTGAAAATTGAAAACTGGTAGGTGCTCGGCTTTACATGTTCTCGCATTCTACTGGTTCCGCAGCATATAACCCTGCCCTTTAATGGTATGGATCAGGGGGGAGCAGTCACGGCCCAGTCGCTCCCGTAGTCGGCTGATGTGTGTTTCAACCAGATTGGTGCGGATTGGAAAATCAATATCCCACACGGCCTGAAGCAGCATTTCACGAGAGAGCAGGACAAAAGGGTTGCGCATAAAATATTCAAGGAGTTTCAATTCCTGTGGCTGAATATAAAGCTTTACGCCAGCGCGCCACACCTCCCTGCTCAGCAGATCGACCTCGACATCCTCAAAAACCAGACGGGTTGTATTCAAAGGTAATTTATGCCGCCGCAGCAGGCTTTTTATTCTTGCTGATAATTCGGTCAAAGCAAAAGGTTTGACCAGATAGTCGTCTCCACCGCTGCGCAAACCACGGACACGATCATGAATACTATCCATGGTTGTCAGAAACAGGACGGGGGTCTGTATATTTTTTGCTCTCAGATGGGTCAGAATTGTCAAACCGTCCATGCCGGGAAGGCGGCGGTCAAGAATAATGCAATCCCACGTCCCCGATACAGCCAGTTCCAGAGCCTGTGTGCCGTGAGTGGCTGTAGTAATGCGAATTGGCGTTTCTTCAAAGAATTTTTCTATATACGCTACTGTTTTACGGTCATCTTCTATCAGAAGGACCGATGCCGCAGGGCAGGGTGTGTCCGCATTCATGCAATAGCTCCGGGTCGTGTGTCAGGATATATAAAAGACTGTTTTGGCGAAACTGTGATGCGTTTTCTGGGCAGATGCGCAACAATGCTGATTACTGCGGGCGTGGAAAAATACCCTAACCATTTGGTCGTCAGGAACGATTGCATAACTCCTGTTGTATGCGGCGTGAATGAATGCAAATGATGATTGCAGAAATATAAATTCCGGGAAATATAAAAATCCCAATGTTGGGCATATTTAATAACATATGGATAAAGATGGGGTTAGAACTCCTGTCGCTGGCATTGTTCTGCAATCAAGAACATGCGCTACGATGCAAGTCTGTTCAGGTTGTGTGATGAATATTTTCCATCAGTTATTTATACATATTCTTTGTTTTATCAGAGATTTCCCGAATTGGTTGCGTAGAAAGTGACGCCTGTTCCGTGCTGCTTTTGTCAAACCGGCGCGCATTGACGCTGCGGAGTGCTTGTTTATGGTCGTCTGGGTTGTTTTATTCTTTGCCGCAGTCATGGCGTTTGCCCTGAGTGCAGTCGCTGGAGGTGGGGCGGGGTTGGTTCTTATGCCAATCCTTGGAGTGATCCTGGCGCCAGAAAGTGTTCCTGCTGCACTTTCTATTGGCACAGCCGTAAGTTCTGTCTCTCGGATTGCATTTTTTTTCCAAAATATTCGTTGGGCCATCGTTGTTCGGTTTGTGCCCTTGGCGCTTCCTGCTGCATGGGGGGGCGTGCTGCTGCTTAGGCAAATGCAACCTGCGTATTTGAGTCTGCTTCTGGGCCTGTTTTTGTTGGGTAATCTGCCGTTTATGCTGCGTGGTCGTCGGGGGGTAAACAACAGCCAGATAACTGGTCCCCAAAGCATGGTCTGGTTGCCTGTTATTGGTGTGCTGGCGGGGTTTATTTCCGGATTTACGGGGGCAGTGGGGTTACTCTTTAACCAGTTTTATCACAAATTAGGCCTTGAGAAGTCGGAAATTGTTGCGACCCGTGCCGCCAATGATGTGCTTTTACATTTTGTTAAAGTCATCTTGTATGTCAACTATGGCATGGTCAGTCAGGCAACATTGCTGGCAGGGGGGCTTGTTGCCGTGGCTGCGCTGGCGGCTTCTTTTGGTATGAAGCTATTTTTGCATCATATTCCCGATCATCTGTTCAAACAGGTTGGGCATGGAGCGGCAGTGCTGGCCGGTGTGGCAATGATGGTAATGGCAGGCCAGCATGTTGTTGCCCAAGATCAGGTGGTTTTGCAATATACGCGACAAAGTCATGCTGTGGGTATGGCCGTGGACTGGCGGCAGCATCGCCTGTCTGTAGAAATGGAGGCGCCAATTGAGCTGGAAGTCCGGCATAGCCTGATTGCTCAGGAGATGCAGCCATCTTCCAATGCACCTTTGCAAAACGCCACCCTGTCTATTCTGCACATTTCGCCGTGGCAGGGGGTTTATGTGACACGGCTTGAATAGAGCCGTGGATTTCTATCCTATCCAGTCAGGGCGCATCGCTTATACGAGTGCTCCCAGCATAGCCACAACAACATCTGCCATAAGAAGAGTTGCAGCCCAGCCCAACCATTTTAACCAGCCCCGAATAACAAACTCCCCCATGACACGCTTGCTGGCTGACACAAGCATAATAATGACCATGATCGGAACGGCCGCCACGCCATTGAGCACAGCGCTCCAGAACAAAGCCTTTATGGGGTCGAGAGGGACAAAGTTAAGGATCATGCCAACCAGAGTTGCAATGACCAGTGTGGCGTAAAAGGCTTGGGCTTCCTTGGGGCGGTGTTTAAGGCCGGTGGGCCATTGGCGTGCTTCTCCCACAGCATAAGCGGCAGAGCCAGCCAGCACTGGCACGGCCAGTAACCCGGTGCCAATAATGCCAAGAGTAAAAATAAGGGAGGCAAAATTTCCAGCAATGGGCCGTAGCGCCTCTGCTGCCTGCGCGGATGTCTGGATATCCGTAATACCGCTGACATTCAGCGTGGCTGCCGTAGTGATAAGAATGGCTAGTGCAACAAGGTTGGAAAAACCCATGCCTACTAAAGTATCAATCCTGATCCGGCGTAGGGCATCTTTCCCTTGATCTGGGGCATCGATCAGCTTTGTACGGCGGGGGTAGACATGCATGTCCTCCACTTCTTGCGATGCCTGCCAGAAGAACAGATAAGGGCTGATTGTGGTGCCAAGGATTGCGACCAGAGCCGTCAGGTAGTCCGATGTCAGGGGATGGTTGGGCCAGAGCAGATTCCATGCCAGTGCGTGCCAGTTGACATGCACATATGCCAGTGCGGCAAAGTAGGCGAACAGGGCAAGAGTTAACCATTTGAGAACGGCAACATACCGCGTGTATTGCAAAAATACCTGCATGGAAATTGAAATGGCGGCAAAAAGCAGCACATAAAGTACACGGTGTGCAGGAACCAGCAGGTGCAGGGCATCTGCCATGGCGCCAAGGTCTGCGCCAAGGTTAATAATATTTGCAACCAGTAAGAGCATGATGACGCTGCTAAGCAACCATGTAGGGCAATGCTGGCGTAACACACCAGCCAGCCCGTACCCGGTTGTGCGACCGATACGCGCACTGATTGTCTGGATAGAGACCATGAGGGGGTACGTAACCAGCAGCGTCCAGGACAGCCCATAAGCAAACTGTGCGCCGACCTGAGAATAGGTGGCTATCCCGCTTGGGTCATCATCTGACGCGCCGGTAATGAGACCGGGCCCCAGAACATGGAACAGGCGAGGCCGGCTTGGCCCGACAGTCGGGCTTGGCATTTCCGGGTCATGGTCGGGAGTGTGGTCCGGTTTTTTAAAGCGGTCAGATGACAGGAGGAGTTTGCCGCTTTTGGTGCAACGGAATATCTGGGACGCTGCCATGGGGAGTTCAATTCTGCTAAAATGACTTTGTGGCCAGACCATAAGGCATATCGCAGCGCAAAAATATTAAATAGAAATGTATAATTAAGCCTCTATGGTAGAGGCTTTTGTGATTTTTATTGGGAGGAGGTGGTGGTATTGTAGAATTTTGAATTGAATATATTGTGGGCTTTATCTTAACAATATTAAATTTATATCAAAATAGAGTATTTTCGGATGTGTTGGAATATTTAAGCGTAAAAACCACCAGAATTTTTTTCCTGCATGATATTTTTAATCGTTTTATCCACAAATTTTTCGTTAGCATCTACGCGAGCTTCTTTCAGGTCATTGGCATAGACTTCGCCAGATCCGCTGAATGTAGCCTGAATACTGTTTGCATCAGTATTGCTCTTGGACGGAATCGTATTGTCCCGGATATTTGTATATGCCTGATTTACAAAAGAAACAGCGTATTTGTACATAGCTTACCCCTCCATGGCGCGAATATGCCTGTATTTTTAGAGTCGTGTAAAACAAAATTCGATATGAGGAAGCAATAATTTGGTATTTTTTATAACAATTGCGTGATTGTTGGCAACGCTGAGCTACGGTTGGGGGCGGGATTTTTTCACGTTTGGTACAGGCATGGGGGAGGTGCGCAGATTTCTCTGTATGTTTTGCAGGGAATGGAGAAACATACCCTCATAACGGACCAACGTGGGTACAAGGGGGGATCGTGGGCAATACCGAGCCGAGTGACTGGGCGACAGATGAGAATCTGGCCGTTCGGGTTGTTGCCATGCGGCGGGATACCAATGCGGCGGGCGATATTTTTGGCGGCTGGGTTGCCGCACAGATGGACCTTGCCGCCAGCACGGCGGCGGAAGGCTTTGCCGGGTGTAAATGTGTGACAGTGGCCATTAACGGCATGGTCTTTCACCACCCCATGGCGGTGGGGGATGAGCTGAATGTGTATACGCGTATTGTTAAGGTCGGTCGCACCTCCATTACCATCTGTGCTGAATCCGTGCGGCGTATCCGGCGCAGTAATATTCGGCAGAAGGTGACATCGGGGAACTTTGTTTTTGTTGCTGTGGGGGAGGATGGGCGACCACAAACCCTAGGCCAGAGCTGAACGCGGTGGTCAGTGCTGGTGGGGCGGCAGTACGCCCTTAAAGAGCATTGACGGGTTTACAGGTTGGCAATGATTTTGAGCCCGACCAGAGCCGCATCGGGAATATGCGATGTCTCGCCCGGGCGGATCATGTATTCAAATTCGGGCTGCACGGTAACACCGGGCATGGCATCAATCGCGTAATAGGCCTCAATCACGTGTGAGTCTGTTTGTGGCCCACGCACCTGTGCCCCCAAAGACAGTCCAGCCGCCTGAGTATACATCTGCCCCAGCCGCTTGCGGTCGCTGACGTGGTACCATGAATACATGATGCCAAGCCGGTCCGTCATACGGGACGGGATAAGGCCGTTAAAAGAGAGGCCACCATATGCCTCGTCTGAAATGGTGGAAACATGGGGCGTGTTGTGGATGTAGCCTGCCATCAGGTATCCACCAGCCATCTGGTTGCGCCCTCCCATGCGATAGACCATCTGATCTCCTTCAAACCAGAAAATATCCATGGGAGCACTCCGCTCGTGCTCAGGCTGTGCCAGCAGGGCGGCGGGTTTTGCCCCCAGAGCATCGGCATAGCGGGATGTATCGTGCGCGTAGCCGAATACATAGTGGCCGGGTAGGCGGTTACGGCTCAGAAAAGGCTGCCAGCTCACTTCCACAGGGAGCATCAGCCCCGTTGTCTGCTCGCTTCCCCAAGACCATCCGCTTGGATTGCCGCTGAGGGGGGAGACCTGATACGCACCCAGTTGCATCATGGTATCCCGCGTAGGGCGGAAGCGCATACGCGCCCCCCATGTGGCTTTGGGGTAAACGGAAAAACCTTGGTCCAGCTTAAGGGCTACAGGAGCGGAGCAGGTGACCATAAAGGAGCATAGGAGTGGAGATGTCGCAAAAACATGGGTGAGCGACATGCGGCCAAATGTAATGTCCATCCGGTTATTGAGGAACTGCTTTTCGGCGTACAGATCAACCAGATGGGCCACAACGTGCCCTGACAGGCCATAAACTTCCATCAGGTTGACATAATACTCCCCCACCATGTCGTGCGAGACCTCGCGCCCGGCGCGGTTCATCAACAGGGTATGAACAGACCAGCCTTCCAGCCCTGCCATTTTGCCCAGATCAAAATTCATCTGCAATGTCAGCTCATGCACATAGTCCATGCCCTGACGTGTGCCACCATTGATATTGGCCATGGTCTCGCCTTTGTAAGTAAAGGAGAAAGCAAATCCTTTTTGTTGCAAACGTGTACGAAAAAGCATGATCTGGGGCAGCAGATGACTGCTGCCAGCGGTGGGCACGTAGTAGGGGTCTTCCATATCCGTGCGGCGCTGGGCATCCACTTCCGACGGCAAAAGCCAGGATGGTCCTTCACGCAGGCTTAATGGTTCCAGTGTCATAATATGATGCGGTGTTTTAAGGCCGTAATCATTCACGCTGGGAATGTTCATGGTGGCAAGTCCCGGCCAAGGGGCCACTGGCACGCCGCTGGGGGGCAGTGGGGAGTTGTCGGGGCGTTGCAGAACATGGGGGTCGGGTAGCAGGGGCGGCTCTAACACAGGGGGCATGGCATGGTGCACCAGTGCTTCGGTGTTGGCTGGGGTGGACAGGAGTGTGCGGGCATATGCATGCGGTGCGGTGTAACAGGCCGCAAAACTCCATGCGGCCAGAGCCAGAAGCCCTGATGATTTGATGGTCATGTCGCGTGATCTGTTATTTTTTGAAAAAATGATTTTTCAAAAAACTTTCCAGTTGTTTGTGCGGGAACTGACGTGACCGGACAGGCGCGTCAGGCTTTGATAAACTGGAGTGTGCGTAACATGATTTTTTAAAAAACTTATTATAAGATAACGTGATTTCAAGCACGTATTGGTGAGTGGCTGCGTGCATAAAAAAACGCCCCGGACTTGCACCCGGAGCGTTTTTTACTTGGCACTATGCGTGGCAGATTATGAAACCTGAGGTTTGCGGGCATTGGCGGACGCCACGCGCTTGCCCCACTGCACCAGCATGTCCGTGCAGTCCGTCCGTTCAATCTGGCATTCGATAATGGTTGGACCACGGCGGTTGGCCTGCGCCTTTTTAATGGCTTCGGCCAGTTCCGCACCGGTTGTGACCGTCATGCCCAGACCATGGCCTTCACCCGCGTTGAACACGTTCATCAGGCCGGCATAATCCCAGTTCTTGATATAGTTGTAAGGCCCGTCATGGATGGCAATTTCAATGACGTAACCACGATTGTTCACCAAGAAAATAATGACTGGCAGTTCGTAACGCACCATCTGGGCGACTTCCTGCGCCGTCAGCTGGAAGGAACCATCCCCTACCATAACAATGTGTTCGCGGTCCTGCGACCCCATGGCATTCCCGAAGGAGGAGGGAACAGACCAGCCAATATGGCCCCACTGCATTTCTGTTTCCACGCGTGCATGGCGTGGCAGGTGCATGCGCATGGCGTTGAACCAGGAATCACCCGTTTCGGCCACAAGGGTGGTTTTGGATGTGAGCATACCGTTGATCTGACGGGTCATTTCGTCATTCGTCAGGCGTGCATCCGGGGCGGCAGGGGCAATTTTGGTCGGCGTATAGCGTGACTCCCGTGCACTGGCGGGGCGGGTGGGGGCTTTTTTGGCCAGTGCGCTCAGGAATTCGCGCAGAGTAAAGCCCTCAAACGTCTGCCCACCCACGGTTACGCGGTTGGGGTCAGCAACCAGTACGTTCTCACCCTTGGGCCATGCGGTCCAGCCAACGGTTGAGTAATCGTTGAACACGGGTGCAATGCACAGCACGGCATCGGCTTTTTCCACCAGTTCCTGCGTGCCGGGGGCGGAGACTTCTCCCCAGTAAAGGCCACGGAAGTTGGCGTGGTCTTCGGGGAACAGTCCTTTGGCTGCGGCCATAATGGTTACGGCGCAGCCAATACGGTCGGCCAGTGCTTCGGTTTCGCTCAACGCATGGGCGGAGCGGGCTTTGGTGCCAACCAGCATGACGGCCCGCTCGGATTTTTCCAGCAACGCCACGGCAGCATCCACAGCGGCGTTCAGGCTTGTGGTGTCGGGTGTCAGTTCTGCCAGCAGGGCGGTCACAGGGCCGGGGCGTACGCACGCGGCGGAGGACACGTTGCAGGCAATTTCCAGATACGCCGGTTTACGCTCACGCAGGGCGGTGCGGATGACGTGGTCGATCTTGGCTGGGGCGGAGGCGGCATCAGTAATGCTTTCCGCAGCGCAGGTTACGTGGCGCACCATTTCCAACTGGTAGCCATAATCGGTATTGCCCAGTGTGTGGTGCAGCACATGGCCGCTGCCATAGTCATTGCTGTTGGGCGAGCCGGAGATCAGGATAACGGGCAGGTTTTCCGCATAGGCGCCGCCAATGGCGTTCATGGCGGAAATGGCGCCTACGCTAAAGGTGACAACCGCTGCGGCGGCACCATGGGCGCGTGCGTAACCTTCAGCACTAAAGCCGCAGTTCAGTTCGTTGCAACAGTAGATCTGCTGCATGTCCTTGTTGAGCAGGAGCTGGTCAAGGAGTACGAGATTGTAATCCCCCGCCACGGCAAAATGATGTTTGAGACCGATCTGTGCCAGACGCTCGGCCAGATACATTCCAACTGTATAGGTCATGATGGGTATGCATTCCTCAAAAAATAGAACCCTGCGTGGACGGGGCATTGCGGTAAATAAACGCGTGATGCTGGGGGGATGTCCAATATATGAATCCCCTATAACCCATATGTAACCAATATGACTTATCAGGGGCCAATGAGCCCTTGTTATGCCCAAAAAAATTAACAAACCATTGTTATTCAATGGCTTGATATATATTTTAAAGATTTTCCTGTCCCGTCCCACAGGCGTGCCTGGTTTTGTATGGCGGCGGGGGGCACACCCTGTTTCACCTCAACGTGATACAGGGTGGAATGATACACTGTAATTTTGCTGCAAAAAGGCAGCATCTGTTTGGAAGCGACTGGTCGTGATTTAAAAATTCTGAATTATTATTGACAGAATTGAATAGAATGGAACACAGACCTTCATCTTTCCAAGGAATGGCGGGGTGTGGACCAGTCAGGGCGGTTTATCCAGGTCTGCAGCACTGATGTTTTTGGAAATTTCGGGTATTGGGAGAAAAAAATGGATCAACCGCTCAGGACGGGGGCTTGGGTCACATTGACCAATGTGTACCGGGTTCTTTTTGCGCTGCTCAGTGCCGGGGTCGGGCTTGCCCTCGCCTATGGTGGCGGACAGTTGCTGGCGTTGGGGGGCTCGGCATATTACCTGCTGGCAGGGCTTGCCTATATTGGGCTGGCAGCCCTGTTTTTCCTGCGTAAAAGCAGTGCTCTGCCTGCCAGCGTTGCCGTATTTGCGGCGACATGCGTATGGGCTTTGTACGACACGCCCCATATTGGTTACTGGGAGTTGCTGCCGCGTCTGGTTGTGCCTGCCATTCTGCTGGCACTGAGCCTTTGGCTGGCAGCCCTGTTCCCCAATATCCGTGCTGTTGTGCGGCGCTGGAGCGCTCTGGGTGGTCTGGCTGTGCTGGTTGCTCTGGTGGGCACGCTGGTTGCAGCGTTTTTCCCGCATGGTCGTATAGCCAACCCCGGTGCGTTGAGTGCAGAGGCCACCGTTGCGCAGGCCGGTCGGGCCGATGCGCCGCAGAACTGGGAGTTCTATGGCCGGAATGCCGCAGGCACACGCTTTGCGCCCTATGACCAGATTACGCCTGCCAATGTTGGTCAACTCAAGGTCGCATGGGTTTACCGTACGGGCCGCCGCATACGCGGGAGTGGTTTTGGTACGGATGAGAATACGCCCCAGCAGATCGGGAATGTACTGTATTCCTGCACACCAGAGAACCTGATTACGGCGATTGATGCCGATACGGGGCAGAAAATCTGGGCTTTTAACCCCGGAGCAAGCACGGCCGAGCACGTAAGCTGCCGTGGCGTCGGGTATTATGATCAGGACGCGGATACCAGCCTGACGCAGGAGCAGAAGTCCAACTCCCCCAACCCGGAATGCCGCCAGCGTATTCTGGTCTCCTCTGTTGATGCACGCCTGTTTGCGCTGGACGCCCACAGTGGTGCGCTCTGCAAAAGCTTTGGCGATGCAGGGTTTGTAGACCTTAAAAAGCAGATGGGGCCGACCGAAAACAGCAAGCGCTACCACCCCACCGCTGTTCCCGTGGTTATGGGGCATCTGGTTGTTATTGGTGGCTGGGTGCGTGACATTATGCCCGGCGAGCCTTCAGGCGTTGTGCGTGCGTTTGACGTGCGTGACGGCGCGCTCGCCTGGGCGTGGGATGTAGGGAACCCGGATAACACACATGCGCCCGCCCCCGACCAGACCTACACGCTCTCCACCCCCAATGTCTGGACCGTGCCGACATATGACAAGGAGCTGAACCTTGTTTACCTGCCTACGGGTAATGGCCCGCCAGATTACTGGGCTGGAGATCGTAGTGCGGCCAACAACCGGTTTGGCTCGGCGGTTGTGGCGGTAGATGCGGCTACAGGCCAGACCCGCTGGGTCTCCCAGTTGATCCACCACGATGTGTGGGATTATGACCTGCCGTCCCAGCCAGTGTTGTATGATGTCACCAACGCGCAGGGCGAGCGTATTCCTTCGCTGATCCAGACCACCAAGACCGGGCATATTTTTGTGCTGGACCGCCGCACAGGTAAACCCGTGACCGAGGTGGTGGAAAAGCCGGTGCCCACATCGCCCGCAGGGCAGGGTGAGCAGCTCTCCCCCACCCAGCCGTTTTCTGTTGGCATGCCGACCATTGGCGCAGACCCGCTGAGCGAAAGTGCCATGTGGGGGGTCAGCACGTTTGACCAGCTTTATTGCCGGATCATGTTCAAAAATTCGGTGTACGAAGGGCCGTTTACACCACCGGGCGAAAAACCGTACATTGAATGGCCCAGCCTTCTGGGTGGGATGAACTGGGGCGGCATTTCCATTGATGAGAACAGTGGCCTCATGTTTGTCAACGACATGCGCATGCCTTTGCGGATGT
Source organism: Acetobacter okinawensis (assembly GCF_002153655.1). Classification (GTDB taxonomy): domain Bacteria; phylum Pseudomonadota; class Alphaproteobacteria; order Acetobacterales; family Acetobacteraceae; genus Acetobacter; species Acetobacter okinawensis_A. The sequence goes on along the minus strand of NZ_JOPJ01000012.1, from coordinate 29,737 downwards.
CGCTTGTCACGCGGGAGAACGCCAAAAAGTTCAAGGTCTCAACGGACGAGGTGCCGGGCTTTATGGGCACCATACGCCCGCAGCTTGCTGGCCCGTATGGCGGGGTAAAGATTGATATTCTGCAATCTCCTCTGGCGGTGCCGTGCAGCACGCCACCGTTTGGCACCATGACGGCTATTGACCTGCACAGCAAAAAAATTGTCTGGCAGGTTCCCATGGGTACGGTGGAGGATCTGGGGCCGCTGGGGATCAAAACCCACCTGCCTGTCCCCATTGGTATGCCCACATTGGGTGGACCGACCTCTACGGCATCGGGTCTGGTCTTTTTTGCTGGTACGCAGGATTATTACCTGCGCGCCCTGAACGCGCGGACCGGGCAGGAGGTGTGGAAGCAGCGCCTGCCAGTGGGTGCCGTGGCGGCCCCCCTTATTTACCGCTCACCCAGAACCGGGCGGGAATATGTGGTGATTTCCGCAGGCGGTGCCAGCCATTCGCCTGATGTGGGGGATTACATCATCGCCTATGCTCTGCCCGAGGGTGTAAGTCCGCACGAATAAGCTGCGTTAAAATATGGGGGCATTGTCCGGTTTGTCATAAGCCGGACAATGCCCTTTTTTTGTGCCAGTGTTCCCTGTGTTGTGCAGGTTCAGGGTTATGGCAGAAGTGCCAGCACCGTATCGGCCGGACGGCAGGCTCTGGCCCCTTTGGGGGTGACAACAACAGGGCGGTTGAGCAGTGCGGGGTGCTCGGCAATGGCATTCAGGATCTGGGCATCTGTTACGTCTGCCTTGTCCAGCCCGAGTTCTGCGCACAGTTTTTCTTTTGTGCGCAAAAGATCGCGTGCGCCCTGCGGGTCTTGGCGGGCAATTTCCTCAAGCTGTTTACGGCTGGGAGGGTTTTTCAGGTAAAGCACCACTTCGGGCTCTATCCCTGCGTTACGCACCAGTTCCAGCACGGAACGCGACGTGCCGCAGGATGGATTGTGGTAAACTGTTACAGTCATGTTACATGCCCCTTTTGCAAAGGCGCAATTGTTGCATGTTCTGCAAGGCTGGCAAGGGCCGGGGTTGTCTGGCAGGGGCGGCGGCAGACCACGGTTGAGGCAAAAAAGGAGCAGGTGCCACGTGCGTACAGTGACCGGCTGGTGGCAAAAACCGTTGACCATAAGCAAAAATATGTGGGCGGGGTTGTCTCTGGCATCCATGAACATTCCGCAGGTTCTGGGGTATGCGCGTATTGCGGGCATGCCCACGGTAACCGGGCTTTACACGGTGCTTTTTCCGCTGGTGGCTTTTGCCCTGTTTGGCTCATCCCGTCATCTGGTGGTCGCGGCTGATTCTGCTACCGCTGCCATTTTTTCCAGCGCTTTGTCGGAAATGGAGCCGGTGGGGAGTGCTGCTTACATACGGCTGGTCAGCGCGGTTGCCCTGCTTAATGCGGTGTTTTTGCTGGTTGCTCGCCTGTGCCGGTTGGGTTTTTTGGCGGATTTTTTGTCCCGTACGGTGCTGGTCGGTTTTTTGGCCGGTGTTGGCGTGCAGGTCAGCATGAGCATGTTATACGACATGGTGGGGCTGGAGGCAGGGTCGCACAATACTGTGGCGCAGTTTGCCGGGCTTGTGCAGGCTGTGGCGCATGTGCACCTGCTCTCGGTTGCCATATCCTGCGTGGCCTGCGCGCTCCTGCTGTGTGGTGGGCGTTTTCTGCCCGGTCGGCCTGTGGCGCTGGTGGTTGTGCTGGGCGCACTTGGGCTGAGCTGGCTGTTGGGGCTTGCGCGCTATGGTGTAACCGTTCTGGGGCCTATGCAGGGAGGCCTGCCGCATTTTCTGGTGCCCGTAGTTTCATGGCATCAGTTTTTAGCACTTTTGCCCATTTCGGCTTCCTGCGTGTTTGTTATTATTGCGCAAAGTGCGGCGACATCACACGCATTTGCCTATCGGCTGCATGAGACGGTCGATGCAAATGCCGATATTATGGGCCTGTGTGCCGCCAATGCCGTAGCGGGGATGAGTGGCACGTTTACGGTCAATGGCAGCCCGACCCAGACCGCCATGGCCGTGCAGGCCGGGGCAACAAGCCAGCGGGCGCAGCTTGTATTTGCTGCTGTCACCTTGTGCGTACTGCTGTTTTTTACCGGGCCACTCCAGTATTTGCCCCGCTGTATTCTGGGCTCTGTGGTGTTCTGTGTTGCTGTGGGCATGATTGATGTGGCAGCCCTTAACCATATCCGCAAGGAGAGTCCGGGGGAGTTCCGTCTGGCGCTGGTTACGCTGGCAACCGTGGTCAGTATTGGGGTGGAGCAGGGGATTTTTATTGCCATTGCCCTCTCCTTGTTCCGGCATGTGCGGCATAGTTACCGGCCCCATACCATGGTGCTCAGGCCCGACCCCGCAACACATGAGCTGGAGGCAAGCCCCGTGCGCGCCGGTATGCAGACGGAGCCGGGGCTTGTGATCTACCGCTTTTGTGCAGATCTGTTTTACGCGAACTGCTCGCTGTTTGCGGAGGATATTGATTTACTGCTGTGCAACCCACCCACTCCGGTGCGCTGCGTGGTGGTTGATTGCAGCGCCATTACAGATATTGATTACTCTGCTGCCAGCGTGGTGCGTGACGTGCTGTTCCGCCTGCAGATGCGCGGGGTAAGAGTGATTTTTGGTAGGGTAGCCTCTTATGCACTGGCCGATATGGAGCGCCACCATATTGTTGCAGCGCTGGGGGAGGGGAATATTTATGCCCAGTTGCATCAGGCCATGGCCAGTGCGCGGCAGACACTGGCGCAGCCGGAACCGAACAAAAGTGCTGCGGACAGCCTGTAAAAAATACGTTCGCGTAAGAGCCGGGGGGGCTTAACCCATAAGCTGGTGGATGCCCTGCCAGATCATATATGCAGCCACGACAAAGATCAGGCCGGCAAAAACAGTGGTCAGCCTGCCCGTGGAACCTGCCAGTGCGCGGGATGCCTTGGTGCCAATGCTGCACCCTATGGCGCCACCCAGAATGAACATTCCGGCCAGTTGCCAGTTGACGTAGCCGGAGAGCATGTAGCTCAAGGTCGTGCTCAGCCCGAATGCCGCAACAGCCACCAGGGATGTGCCAACCGCGTTAAGGATGGGCATGCTGGTCGAGGCCATAAGGCCGGGTACAATCAAAAACCCCCCGCCAATGCCAAAAAAACCGGACAGCACACCAGTGCCAAATCCGTATCCCATGACTTTGGGCGCGTTCTGCCTGTTACAGCTTGCGCCGGGGCAGCCTGTATTGTGGCGTCCACGGATCATCAGAACCCCCACCCCGATCATAAGGATGGCGAACAGCAGCAGCAGGTGCTTGCCGTCCATGGCCTTGCCAAGTGATGCTCCCAGAAAAGCGCCCCCAACGCCGCAAAGGGCAAAAATGCCGGCACAGCGCCACTTTACGGTTTTATTGCGTGCATGATGCGCCAGCCCGACCAGCGCGTTGATGGAGACAGAGAGCGCACTGGTGCCAATAGCCACATGGGCATTGGGCACCCCCACCAGATACACCATAAGTGGGACAGCCAGAATGGAACCGCCCCCCCCAACCAGCCCGAGGGTAAACCCCACAATGCCGCCAGAGGCAATTTCCAGCGCGATATGCAGGATGTGGGGCGTTAACATGGGCTCTCCGCAATAAAGGTGGTCTGGGTATGCACGCGAGGTTTACAGGCGATTGACGGGAATTTTGATATAGCTGACGCCATTGTCTTCAGGCTCAGGCATATGTCCACCGCGGATATTGACCTGCACGGAGGGCATGATCAGGTTTGGCAGGCTCAGGCTTGCATCACGCGTGGTGCGCATGCTGACAAATGCGTCTTCCTCCACACCATCATGAACATGAATATTATGTTCGCGTTCGGCCCCTACGGTTGTTTCCCACGCAAATGTATCGCGCCCGGGGGCTTTGTAATCGTGGCACAGGAACAGGCGGGTCTGTACGGGCAGGGTCAGCAGGCGGCGGATAGAGCGGTACAGCATGCGTGCATCCCCACCGGGAAAATCGGCGCGGGCAGTGCCATAATCGGGCATGAACAGCGTATCGCCAATAAAAGCGGCGTCCCCTATGACAAAGGCCATGTCCGCAGGTGTGTGGCCGGGTACATGCAGGGCAATACAGTCCAGATTACCGAGCTTGAAGCCCTCACCATCCCGGAACAGGTGGTTGAACTGGGAGCCATCGCGCGCGAACTCGGTTCCGGCATTGAAGATTTTGCCAAAAACCTCCTGCACTCGCACAATGTCGGCCCCAATGGCCAACTGGCCACCAAGCTGCTCCTGCAACCATGGTGCGGCGGAAAGGTGGTCGGCATGGGCGTGGGTTTCCAACTGCCAGGCAACGTGCAGCTTCTGCTCGCGCACGTAATCCACGATCTGCTGGGCAGACGCATAGTTGGTGCGGCCAGATGCGGGGTCATAATCCAGCACGCTGTCTATGACTGCGGCCTGCCTTGTGGCGGGGTCATGTACAACATGGCTTGCGGTAAAGGTCGCAGGGTCAAAAAAACTCCGCACGACGGGCCGGTCCTGCGGGTGGCGCAGCATCATCATAATCTGGGCCGTAGCTGCTGTGATGGCGGTATCCGACATGCGAAGACTCCAATGATTTATAACTTACTGTAACATTGTATATTTGGTTTCACTAAATATGAAACCATCTTGCGTCAAGATCGGGATTTCGCGTAAAGGAAACTGCCATGAATGATCGCATAGCAGATGCCTGTCCCCTGGTGCCTCTTTCCTCCTCCCTCAAGATCGGAGACGAGGCCCCAGATTTTACGGCCCGGACCACTCAGGGTGACTTCACGCTCAGCAGTCTGCGCGGGCGGTGGGTGATCCTGTTTTCGCATCCGGCTGATTTTACCCCGGTCTGCACCAGCGAATTTATTGCCATGGCCCGTGCCGTACCGCAGTTTGAATCCATGGATTGCGCCCTTGTTGGCCTGTCGGTGGATAGTCTGCCAGCCCATCTGGCATGGCTGGAGGCCATACGCGCCCGCTTTGGCGTGACAATCCCTTTCCCTGTGATCGAGGACCCGTCTCTGGCTATTGCCCGCGCCTATGGCATGCTGGACCTGGATGCGCGCAATAGCGCGACCGTGCGTGCGGCGTATTTTATTGACCCGCGCGGTATTGTGCGGGTGATTACATGGTACCCCGCAACAGTTGGCCGCTCCGTAGCCGAGATGCTCCGTGTCTTGCGCGCCCTGCAACGGGTGGAGCGAGGTGATGTCATGACCCCCGAAGGCTGGATGCCGGGTGCTGATGTGGTGTTGCCCGCAGGCCAGACGTATGATGAGGTCATGGCAGCAGGCCCGGACTGGTTCATGAACATGCAGCCGGATGCCGAGGCATGAGCGCGCTGTGTGTTGAGGAAGCGCGGCAGCTTGTGGAACGCATGAAGCTGTTTGCCCAGCCACAACGCCTGATGATTCTGGATGCTCTGCTGGAGCACAGCTCTCTGGCCGTGGGAGAGCTGGAAACCTGCACAGGTATTGGCCAGCCAACCCTGAGCCAGCAGTTGGGCGCGCTCCGGCGGGCCGAAATTGTGGTGCCACGGCGCGAATCCCGCACCATCCACTATAGCCTTGCCAGCGAGGAGGAGGCCCTGCGCGCGCGTGCACTGATTGGCCTGCTACGGGGGGACCGTGCGGCTCTGCCAGCCCTGCGTGCTGTCTCCGAGCGTTATGCGGCCAGCAATCGCACCACTGCCCAGCGGGAGGCGGAAGGTGGTGCGCAGTTCGCCCTGATCCGCACCAGTGACACGCCCCGTTCCTGACGTGGTGCCGGGCAGCACCCACGCGCTGGTCCGCTGTGGCTGGGCCGAGGCCAATGACCTGCTCCGCACCTACCATGACCGGGAATGGGGGCAACCTGTGACGCAAAGCCGCGCCCTGTGGGAGGCGCTGGTGCTGGAAACATTTCAGGCCGGGCTGTCGTGGAATACGGTTTTGCAAAAACGTGAGAACTTCCGCGCCGCATTCTGTGGTTTTGACCCGCACAAGGTTGCGGCCTTTACCCCCGATGATCAGGCGCGGTTGATGGAAAATACCGGTATTATCCGCTCCCGTGCCAAAATTGCTGCGACCATTGCCAATGCGCAGGCTTGGCTGGCCATGCACAATGCAGGGGAGGATTTTTCCGCATTTGCATGGGGCATGGTGCATGCAGCGCAGGCGCACGAGCGCGGCACAGGGTTGGAGGCACAAACCCCTTTGTCGGGCAGGGTTGCAAAAGCTCTCAAGCACAAGGGCTTCCGCTTTGTTGGCTCCACAACCGCGCAGGCCTGGATGCAGGCGGTGGGTATGCTGGACGGGCACGAGGCCGCGTGTTTTTGCTACCGGGGTGCCTCTTCCAGACCCTGAGCCGGGGCCTGGCCCAGTGCGCCGGTTGCAAAGCCAAGGCTGGCAGCAGCAATAAGGGCTGCGTAATAAGCATCCGAGCGGGCCAGTTGTGCATCAACCAGTCCGCTCTGGGCCAGTGTTGCGGGTGTTATGGAACCAACACCACTGCGATAGGCTGCAAAGGCTGCATCAAAACTGGTCTGGGCAGCAGCCTCCAGCTTGGTGGCGGCCCGGTAAGCGCTCAGGCCCGTGTGTAGGCCGTTTTGTGCGGCAACAATCTGCTTGGCAGAGTCGTCTACTGTCTGCTCCAGCGTGACCTGCGTGCTGTCTGCCCGGCTTTGGGCCTGTTTGAGCACGGCGGCACGCATCCCGCCATCAAAAATGGGGACAGAAATACCGCCCAGCACAAGGCTGCTGAAGTTGTTGGAAGAGAGGTTGAGGGTGGGGGATGAATCGGTCCCCGCTCCAGGCACGGAGGAGAGCGCCAGATGCCCGGTAGTGTAGGCGACATTGCCGGTTACAAACACTTTGGGCAGGAACTCGGCCTTGGCGGCGGTAACATTGCTGCGCGCGGCTTTTGCTGCGGCATAGGCCGCCAGCACGTCCGGGCGTTGCGATACAGCGGTGCGGATCATCTCGTCCGTCATGCGCATGTCGTCTATGTTCAGCACCCGTCCGGAGACATCCTGCGTGTGCAGGCGCGTGGCGGGGGCAATGCCCATGGCGGTCATGAGTTCCAGATAGGTGTTTTCAATTCCGTTCTGGGCCTGCACAAGGCGTAGCTCTGCCTGAGCAGTCATCTGCTGGGTCTGGGCAACATCCACAACAGTGCCTTGTCCCTGATGCAGGCGTGCTTCTGCAGCAGCCTGTATGGTCTGGGCATTGCGGAGGGACTGCGCGACCAGCCCGGCGCGGGCAACGGCTGCGGCGTGGGTGTAAAAGGCCAGTGTTACGCCATAAATGACTTTCTGATGGGCGGCGGTAAACAGCACATTGCTGGCCAGTTGCAACTGGGATGCCGCATCAATCATGGCCTCGCGCTTGCCAAAGTCGAACAGCAGCCATTCCATGTTCAGCGTCTGCACCTCCCCATGCCCGTTGTTGTGGGTTCTGGGGGTGTCCATGTTGTTGACGATACTGCCCGGCAGTCCGCCATTTTCAACACTCAGGTCGCTGTTGTTGTGCCGGGTGCCATAGCCGCCAACAATGGAAGCACTCAGGTGGGGGACATAAGCGGTGCGCGCAATGCCCACTGTGAGTGCCGCATTGCGTGCTGCATCCCACGCCCTGCGGGTGCTGGGGTTGTTGGACTGGGCAATGTCGATCAACTCGGGGAGCGAGTATGGGTGTGCCGTGTCTATCGCACCATCCGGCGCGCGGGGCGTTATGGCATGGTTGGCAGGTAGTACATAACCGGGGGGCAGCATAAGCCCCCGCCGCCCCGCTTTGCCGGGCAGGAGCTCGCCATTGGCGGCAACATTGGGCTGCCACGGCATGTCTGGCCGTGCGGGTGCGCTGTTGAGTGCCTGTGTGGCACAGCCTGACAGGCTCAGCAGCAGGCTGGGTATGGCTAGCAGGATCCGGGTCTGTGCGCGGTCTATCATGTCAGAGCCTGTTCCATATCCTGTATGTGGTGCTGCACGGCGTGACGTTGAGCGGGCAAAAGCCCGTCCTCGGCCGCAATGGCCGCCTGTCGTGTTAAAATGGCGTAGGTGGGCAGGAGCGGCATGTGAGCACGCATGTGCTGCGGTTCAGCTTCCGCCAGTTCCAGTGCCCGCTCCGCACCGGACAGGTCCTCCTGCACGGTGGAGGCCAGCCGGACCTGTTCGGCGGGATCTGTGGTTGTTGTCAGTTTTTTCAGGCTATCCAGCAGGGTGCGCCACCGTTGTGCAATTGGGGCATAGGCACTGGTGGGCCAGAACGTGACAAAAACGGCATAGGTAATAAAATTGCCCAACAGAATGCCAATAATACGGTCGCGGGCGGTGGTCATATCTGCGGTGGGACCATACCCTTTGAGGTCGCTCAGAAAAAAGGCAAGCCCGATCTGGAAGCCTGCATAGGCTATGCGCTCGTCACCATTTTTGATCCATGAGGCAAACAGGGACACAACAAAAATCAGCAGCAGAAAAGCAGCAATATTGTAAAGATGCGGCAGGATGAAAATAATGGAGGCAATGCCAATGCTGCCTCCCACCAGTGCACCGCTAATACGCAGCCGGAGCTTTGTTGTCATTTCCCCCACGGTGGGGAGAGCAACAATAAAGCAGGTGATAATGCAGGTGTGTATGCCCGGCCAGAAGAGAATGGTGAAAATAAAATAGCTGATCAGCACCGCTGTCGTACCCTTGACGGCAAAGCGGACATGCTCGGGGTTGCTGAATGCATCGGGTACAAAAAATCCCGATTTTTCTTCCGGTGGGCGGGTGTGCTGTGCGGCTGGTTCGGCCGGGTTGGTAAAGACGTGGAGCAGGGCCGCAAGTTCGGCCAGAGCCGGTGTGCTGGGCGGGGCATGCAGGAGAGGCACATCCTGCGGGTAGCCGTTATGCGAGAAAATTTCGGCCATGTTGCGCAGGGTTTGCGGAAAATCCTGCCCTTCTGGCGGCCTCTCCCCATGGCGGAAGGCTGTATGGGTCAATGCAAGGGCTGCGGCACTGGAGTAGGCGGCTTGCTCCAGATGGGCCAGATGGTCCTTGCTCAGGATTTTTTCCAGCCGGGCCATTTTCAGCAGTTTGAGCATGCCGCTGGTGCCTGCACGTAATGTCGTGCGGGCGTAGTCGAGCTGGTAGCGGTCGGGTTGTTCGAGCAAGGTGGCGCACAGGCGCAGGCGCGCGGCAATTTCGCGCATCAATAATGTAGCAGGCGAGGGGCAGATGAGTGGGCCACACACGATCATGACCGCGCCGGGCACCAGAATGAACAGATCGGCGTACAGCAGGGCGCGGGTTGCCAACTCACCAATGGGGGCCTGATCCGCAACAATTAGTGCAAAAACAACAATCAGCCCCAAAAGATAGGAGACGGGTTTGAGTTTGCTGGCCGAACCCAGAAAAAAGAATGCGAAGGACAGCAGCATAATAGCCACGACCAGAGCAAACGGGTGGTCCAGCGTGAGGTGAATCAGCACAAAAAGAAGGGACAGAATAAGGACGATCAGTACATTGACCGCAACACCTGCCAGCAGGTTGGTTGTGCGGTCCTTCTGCCAGAGCGCCATTGTGCACAGGGCGGGCACAGCCAGATCAGGGATCTGCCATATCTCCCCGATTAGCACCACTATGGTACATGCCGCAGCCATACGCAGGCTGTGCCCCCCCCGCCCCGGCAGAGGGGCGCGGATCAGCCACCATAACCGTGCCAGAGTGCTGTCGCCTGTGTCAGTCGCAGGCAGCGCCATGGCGTATTTCCACTGTGGCCGTGGCCCCGAGCCGCAGCAGTTGCGGGTTGGCATGTTCCAGCCTGATCCGGACGGGAAAACGCTGGGCGACATGGACCCAGTCCATCTCCCGCGGGACAATGGGGAGTGTGCGGCTCAACCCCGCAGAATCGGCGGAAAAAACACCCCAGCCAATGCTTTCCACATGGCCGCGTATGGCTGTGTCGCGGTTGATCATGGAGTAAACCGTGGCACAATCACCCGGATGAATGGCGTGTAGTGTTCCTTCGCGCATATTGGCGGTTACAAACCATGCGTCATCGGCGATCAGGGTAAACAGGACCTGTGACGGCATGAGCACTTCCCCCGGTATGACCCGCAGACTGGTGACGTAGCCGTCTGCCGGGGCCGTAACGGTGGTCTGGCGCAGCGCGTAGCGTGCCTGTGCCAATGTGGCCTCCGCCACCTGCCGCGCTGCAATGGAGCTGTTAAGGTCGCCTACCGCAACCTGAGCGGCATTTGCCTGTAGGTGGCTCTGGTCCAGTGTTATGCCCGAATCATGCAGGGCTACCTGTGCCTGATCGTATTGCTGCCATGGAATATAGGATTTGCTGGCAAGTGGGCGCAGGCGCTCCACAGTGCGCGCCGCAAGTTCCTGATTAGTCTTGGCGCGTAACGCCTGATTTTTGGCAATGTCGGCATTGGCCGCTTCCACCGCAACCAGACGCTGCTGCTGCTCCACCCCTGCCTGAGTAAGTGCCAGCCCGGCTATGGCCTGCTGGACGGCCAGATTATACGGCTCGGGGTCGAGTTGGTACAGCAGATCTCCCTTTTTGACCGACTGGTTGACGTGGACATGCAGGCTTTGCAACCGCCCGCCAACAGTGGAGGCAACATGCACGACCTCTGCATCCACCGTGCCGGTATCGGACGAGGGGTAGGATTCGTCTTTCCCCATGACATAAATGCCAAGGGCGGATGCGGCGACAATACAGACAATGGCAATGGTCATGCCAAGGGGGCTGCGTGTGGTGAGGGGTATTTTTTTCATGCGTTACGGCCCAAAAGCCAAAAGCCAGAACAGCAGTGCCGTTATGGTGCCAAGCGAGACATAGGTGAACAGACGCAGGCGGAGCAGGGCGTCAATGTCGGTGGCAAGGAAGAGCACGCGCAACCCCACGGCCACAACAATGCCAATAACGCCGCATAGCATCCAACTGGGGAAGTATGCTCCGGCGATTGGAAAAGAGGGAGCGCCCGCAACCTTGCAACCTGCCAGTGGCAGAAACACAACAGGTATGGCGCGCAGGAGAGGACGGTAGCGCATGGTCGGGGCATTAGGACGTGATCGCGCTTTTACTGTCAAGAAAATGCCGCCAGTATTGGTATTTATGGAACAGTTTTTGAAAAAAAACGCCATTGTTAAGGTTACACTAACTTATTTTGCGAAAGGCACATACAAGTCATGGCGGATAATGTCATACAACAGCGCGTTGAGCTGGCGCGCGGGGGAGCATACCCCAAGGTTATTGGACGTATGGCATCTGGCTGGCTGGTCATGGCGGATACACAGCCCGTGCCGGGATACTGTATTTTACTGGCAGACCCGGTCGTGCCCAGCGTAAATGACCTGCACGGCCAGCAACGGCTGGATTACCTGCAAGATGTTGTGCGGGTCGGGGATGCGTTGCTCAAGGTAACAGGGGCTGCACGCATTAATTATGAAACATGGTGCAATCAGGCGCCATCGCTACATACCCATATTGTTCCGCGGTATACAACCGAACCTGCGGACAAGCGTCTGTCCCCGCTCTGTGTGGCTTATGATATTGCGCAGGCCCGGGCGTTTGATGCATGTGTGGATGCTGAGTTCATGCAAAAAATGCGTGTTATTCTGGGTATTTTACCAGTGGAGGATCAAGACGTGCCGACTTGCCTGACGTTATACGGCATTAAAAATTGCGATACCGTGCGCAAGGCCCGTAATTGGCTGGAAGAGCATGATATTGCGTATATCTTCCACGATTACAAACTGGCAGGCGTTACCGCGCAGACGCTGGAAGAGTGGGCAGCACAGGTGGGGTGGGAAAAACTGCTGAACAAAGCCGGTACGACGTTCAGAAAACTGCCAGATGCGGATAAAACGGACCTGACGGAAAAGCGGGCCATAGCCCTTATGCTCGCCCAGCCAACGCTGATAAAGCGACCGGTGCTGGATACACCGCAAGGCTTGCTGGTGGGTTTTAAACCCGACCTTTACGCTGCGGCCTTGGGCAAAAACTAGGCCATTCAGGCCGACCTGCCGCCATGCCCGGATAAGGGCATGGCGGCAGGGAGCATGTTATTCCTGCTCGGGAGCGGAGGCGGAGTTGAGCTGGATGTAACGCTCAACGCCAATCTGCTTGATCAGGTCGAACTGACGGTCAATGAAGTCTTCATGTTCTTCTTCATTGGACAGGATCTTGAGCAGCAGGTCGCGGGACACAAAGTCACGCACGCTCTCGCAATAGGCAATGCCTTCGCGCAGGTCGCTCATGGCCTTTTCTTCCAGCTTCATGTCGCATTCAAGGATTTCCTTGACGTCCTGACCGATCAGAATCGTGTTCAGGCGCTGTACGTTGGGCAGGCCACCCAGATACAGAATGCGTTCGATCAGCCAGTCGGCGTGACGCATTTCCTCAATGGATTCTTCGTATTCTTTTTTGCCCAGCAGGGTTACGCCCCAGTGGCGCAGGGTGCGGGCATGCAGAAAATACTGGTTGATGGCGGTCAGCTCGTTGGTGAGCTGGATGTTCAGGTGTTCAATAACCTTGGGGTCTTTAACCATGGTGGCTTACTCGCAATAACAGAAATGACTGGAGTGGACACTACTATAGAGTTTGGCGCTTCGTAAACAAAAAAATGTGAAAAATCAAATGGTTTTGAATAAATAATTATTACTTGCAACACCCGTTCTTTCAATTGCGAGTGATATGCATGTATTCGGCGTTATTTTTATTTATTCGCAAGTGCGAGTGGTAGGTGTTCGCGTATTTTATTAGAGTAATTCGCATCTGGTGTGGCATTTTCTGGCCGTATGATCCGGCTGAGCCTGCGCAGCGTTGCAAAGTCATACTCTGTGTTGAGTAACCCCAGATCATAGGCGAGGGAGGCTGTGTAACCGCTCAGCAGAACCCGCCAGTCCAGCCTGTAGCGGGTGCGGGCGTTGGCACGGGCCAGAATTTCGGTTGTGCAGTTGTCCATGAGCGTATTGTACCAGCGCGGTTGTACGGTGAGCTGGTGGATCTGTGTCAGATAGTTTTTAAAAACCGCTTCACGCGTCTGGGCGGACAGGTCAAGGCGGTAAAGATAGACCCGCTCCTTGCGAATGTCGGTGCGCACGCCAATCAGGTCCCGTTCGTCTGCTGTGACGTATGTCAGTTCGTAATGGTGGAAAAAACCGGCAATAGTGGAATAGGAAAATTTTTTCTGGCGTCGTGTTTCAATGGATACGGCAAGATGGCGGCCATCATCAAACCCGAAAGACAAAAACACATGGGCAATGCTGTCTCCCGCCCAGTAGGATGTAATCAGGTCAATGCTGGCCAGATGGTCGAGATCAAAGTCGGCGTTGTAGTAATGTGGGGTGTAGTCGGTTTCGGTTCTGTAGGTAAAATCACGGATGTTGCGGACATGGACTATGCGACCGTCCTGTATGGCGTCTGCCAGAATGGCGTATTCGCCCGCCCACTCGCGGTTATTGCTCGGGCGGTCAGTATAGAGCCAGATGGCAAAGCACGCGCACAGGCCGCATAATGCCCCCAACCGGTGCAGTGTGTGGCGGATGCGCAGGGTAGATGCACATAGCAGGGCGCACAGGCCCACTGCCCCAAGGCGCAGGGCGTCTGGCTCAAGCGTGGAATAGTAGAGAGCCGCACAGGCATAAATGGCAAAAAGGCAGGTCACAACACAAAGTACGCGTCTGGTGTGGCGTTGGGGGCTGGCGTGTTGTAAGGTCATTGTGCGGGTTTTGCCCATGTTGTGGGGAGTGTGTAATCCCCGCCAATACGGGTGATGTTGGTGTGGTTCATATCCCCCTTCATATGCATGTCGGGCGTGGTGGCGGCCAGCTGTTGCAGCAGAATGCGGCGGACTTCGGCTATGGTTATCGGGTTGGCCTGCGTGGAGTGCCCCGAGTTGCGTACAATCAGTTCGCTTTGCACTCTTGGATCATGCGCGCTGGCGTACGCAACAACACCGTCATCCGCTGTGCCGAGCGGTCCATCGCCCAATACGGGAATAATGGAGTGGCTTTGCACCTGAGGGGCCACCGGAATGGCGGCCAGAGCCTGTATGAACGTACTGCGGGGTGACATGCCATAAACGCTGCCAAGGCGGCTGGGGCTCATATCCACCTTGAGAGCCCCCGCATTGCCCTGCAAAATCTGCTGGGTCACTTCCGTAATGGCTGCGGGGAAGGTGACCATCCGCCCGATCAGATGGGCGATGGAAAAATCAGCCAGATAGCTGCCGTGTTGCGGGGTGGAAATAAACACAACACTTTTGACCTCGGGCATGGGGGTGGGGAAAAGGGCACGCTCCAGCAACTGCCGTACATCGGCCGACAGGGTCAGGCTGGATAAGGAGCGAGGGGTCAGCGCGTTCCACAATGCATCATGCGGGTCAATGGCCAGCATTTTTGCCAAAAGCCCCCCCTGACTGTGACCGATCAGGGTGATCTGGCCCAGTGCAGGGTCTGCCTGTGTGCCCCCGAGGTCGCGGATGGTGCGGCTCAGCGCATCGCGGAGTTGCAAGGCGGAATAGGGGATGGGGTTGCCCGTTGCATAGGAGAAAAACCAGAATTCAAAATGGGCGCGTATTTCCGGGTCTTCCAGCAGGTCATTGACCATGTCCGCCCAGCGCCCGGGGCTGGAGGCCGTGCCATGCACCAGAACCACAGGCATGTGGCCATACTGGTGGGGCTCCATGGCAATAAGCTGTGCACGTTTATTAAAGATGTTCCCGTCCAGAAAACCCTTGTATTCAACCGACCAGTCCACGGCATTGTTCAGGCTGATGGCGCGTGATGCCGTCTGGTCATATTGCAGGGGAATAACCCCCTCTGTTGTGGGCAGGGCAGTGGTCTGGTCAATGGTTGCCAGTGTCAGGCGCGCATGGATGTGGTCGGTAAAAATCTGCTGGCGTGGGTTGGGTATTTCCATAAAAAGATTAACGGGAATACGCAGCTTGTCGGTAATGGAAAAGGAAATCTGGCTATTGGCCGGGGGCTGCGGTACCGCAGCCAGTGGTTCGCCCAGCCCGGCCCTGCGGTAAATATTCTTGATCCCACGGACCGATAGACGCGCCGTGGGGCGGAAGTCGGTTAGGGTGTACCCATACCACTGCTTCTGTTCCGGGGTGGTGGACAGGTCCAGTGTGGCAAAGGGGAGTGTCCAGCGCTGTGGTGTTATGTCCACAGGGTTGCCCATGGCTTCGGTCAGGCCAAACATGTACAGGTCACATGCTTGGCGAAAATGCACGTCATATGGGTTGGGTTTTGCGTCGTCCGGCCCTGTGGGGTTGAGGTAGGCATAGGCATACAGGGCCGTGGCCATATAGGCCGCGCGATCGGAGTTCTGGCGGGCCAGCAGGTAATTCAGTTCCGCAAGGGCAAATAGCTGGTCCTGTAGGTCTGGTGTGTAAAACTGGGCCTGTGTGCTTGCCCGTAATGTGGCAATTGCCTGTGCTGGTTTCTTTTTCCATAACGGCAGCAGGTTCTGGCGTTCCAGCACAATGCGTGTGGTGTTGCTGAGTGTGCGCCCGCTCAGCGTGCTTTGGCTGCGCTCCTTGTAGCTGTCCGTCAGGCTCAGGCGCTGGACCGTAACGGGGGCAGCACAGCCTGAAACGGCCAGACACAGGACAACACACGAAAAACGTGAGCGTAGCGTGCGAGAGGGCATGGGGGTGGGGGTGGGCATCCGAGTCTCGATTTTAAATCGCGGTCAAATAATGATTGATGGTGTAGGGTGTCCGCGCCATGCTGGCAAATCCTGTGCGGCCATGGGCATGTCCTATGGGTGCGGGCCAATGGGGGAGATGTCTGGGTTGAGGTTGCTTTGCTGTGCATCTGCGTTGCCTCCGGCTGTCAGCCGGGGCGAACTGCCCGGGGGGGCAGACGCGCTGGCAACCGGTTTTGACCTGCAAAAAGCGGCGGCTTACCTGCCAGCGACCAGCGGCTTAACCCTTCATTACGCCCCCGATGTTGCAGCCCCCGATGTGGACGGGCCTTTGCTGTGCTCGCAAAATGCTCTGCGTGACAGGGATTATGGCCTGTGGGCAGGGCGGAACTTGCGGGATGTAGGGCCGGAGGAACAGTTATCCTTTTTGTCCGATGTGGCGTTTGCCCCACCGGGGGGCGAGAGCTTTGCCACCAGCTACCAAAGAATGGCCCACTGGCTGGATGTTTTGGAGCAGACGGTGCCAGCCGCCGTGGTGCTGGCGCGGCCAGCGTGCGTGCGTAACCTGATCCTGCGCGTGCTGTATCCGGGAGAAAACCCGGTGAGCATGGCCCATGCTGCCCGTGTGGATGTCTTGCCCCACAGTTACAGCCTGCTGACCTGCCACGCAGGCCGGTGGCGCGTGGGCATGCTGTCAGCCCCGATGTAAAGGGAAAGGTGCCCGCCTTTTTTGCTCGCGGTGCTCTGGGCTTGCCGCTATAGGTTTAAGCTGTCGGTCAAAGGTTCCGTGCAAACGGATGAAAAGGGAACACCGTAAGCTCTGCTCAGGAGTAAGTCGGAGACTGTGCCCGCAACTGTAGGCAGTAGCCTGCCACCCGTTGCTCCATAAGGGGCAGCCACTGGTGCATGCCGGGAAGGCAGGGTGGAGTGCGCATCTGCAAGTCAGGAGACCTGCCTTTGTCTTGCAAGCCATGCCACCGGGCGGGACGGACCGGGGGCGGGGATGTGTGATGTCACGGTATTTTTTGCCGGGTTCCAACCCGTATTCTTTTGCATGTTTTTCCACGGCGGGAGCGGGGGTACACCCTGTTCTGCACCGCCTGCTCAGTCTGGCACCCAAACGAACAGAACTGCTGGCCCTTGTTGGGGAGAATGTTCCTGTTGCGGAGGAAGAGGCTCTGCGATGTGCTGGTGGACAGATGCTGGAAGTTTTTGCGC
Organism: Acetobacter okinawensis; assembly: GCF_002153655.1. Lineage (GTDB taxonomy): Bacteria > Pseudomonadota > Alphaproteobacteria > Acetobacterales > Acetobacteraceae > Acetobacter > Acetobacter okinawensis_A. The sequence goes on along the minus strand of NZ_JOPJ01000012.1, from coordinate 12,846 downwards.
AGAACCTACCACGTTCCTACAGAGAGAAAGGGCAGAGGCTGGAAGACCTGTTCCGTATGATGGTCGAGCATGCGCTTGATCTGGCCCACAAGGCCCGCTTTATGCACGAACAGGGTCCGCAGCAGGCGGACACCACCCGGCAGGCCCTGATCACGGCCTATGTGGCCGCACAACATGTGATTGGCGCGCAGTGCAGAGCCATGGATTTGTATAACAGCAAAGGAACATGCTCATGAAAATCGGGTTTATCGGTCTTGGGGCAATGGGTCACCCTATGGCAAAGCGCCTTCTCAAGGCGGGGCATGCTCTTGTCGTCTATAATCGGACAGCCGCAAAAGCTGATGATCTGGTCGCGCAAGGTGCGGTTGTGGGCGCAACACCCGCTGCGGTCGCCCACGACGTTGATATTGTTTTTTCAATGCTGCTGGATGATGCCGCTACTCAGGATGCAACATTCGGCCCAAACGGGATAGCCGCAGGGTTGCCACCCCATGCTGTGCACGTCTGTTGCAGCACAATTTCTCTCGCTCAGGCGCGCCGGTTAAGAGATGGCCATGCCGAGCGTGGGCAAACCTATGTTAGCGCCAGTGTTCTGGGGCGTCCTCCCGCAGCGGAGGCAGGAGAGTTATTTGTCATGGCCGCAGGGCAGGCTGACGTGCTGGACCGGCTGGAACCGGCACTTCAGTGCTTTGGCCCAAAGATTTTTCGGGTGGGTGAAGACCCGGTGCAGGCCAATCTTGTAAAACTGTCTTTGAATTTCATGATCTATTCGACCATAGAGCAAATGGCAGAGGTATTTGCCCTGAATGAAAAAGCTGGAACAGACCCACATACGATTTTTGAGATCATGACCGGCAGCTTCTACAATGCTCCGGTTCACAAGAACTATGGCAAGCTGATGGTTGATCAGGAGTATGATCATCCCGGAGCGCCCGTTACACTCGGGCTGAAGGATGTTGGCATGTTCATGAACGCGGGAGGGGATTATGGTGTGCCACTCCCTTACGCATCTGTCGTGCGTGACCGTTTACTGAGCGCTATCAGTGCGGGTGATGCGGAACGCGATTTTGTTGTGATACAGGAGCGTGTCCGGCAGGAGAGTGGCTTAAAGCAGGACAGTAAAAAATAGACCAAGACTTACCAGCCGTTAGGCTATTTTGGATGTGGCCAGCTTTAACCCGAAAGCAATAAAGACAAAACCGGTCATACGGTCGAGGATTTGAACAGCCTTGGGCTGGCGCAAAAGGCGGCTCAGGGATGCTGTTGCGGTAATCAGCACTGCAAACCAGATAAGTGTGATGACCACATGCAGGCAGGCCAGAAAAAAGCTGTACCGTGCGACTGATGCTCCGGCAGGCACGAACTGCGGCAGAAACGTGATATAAAAAACTCCCATTTTGGGGTTGAGAAGATCGGTCAGGAAGCCACGCAAAAAAGCACTCGAACCTTTGGGGGAGGGCGAACGGCTTTCGGTTTGTAAGGTCGTTCTGGGCTTTAAAAGGAGTTTGCCACCAAGCCAGATAAGGTAGAGTGCACCAGCAGATTTAAGCACTGTATAGGCCAGTTCAGAAGCACGTAATACCGTGCCAAGCCCGAACGATACAGCCGCGCCCCAAATCAGACACCCCAGCGCAATACCGGATGCTGCCAGTATGGCAGGACGTTGCCCGTCAACTGTTGCTGTGCGCAGCACCAAAGCGGTGTCGACCCCCGGTGTGATCGTCAGAACAAACGCTGCCAGCGTAAAGGCGAGGAGTAGAGGAATATCAATCATCGCACGGTCTTAACACATCAATCATGCGCAGGCATGGGGCACACCCAAAGTTGCTCAACAAAAGGGTATAAAATCCTGCATACCATAACGCACGGATGTGCCGCAGGTGGCCCGGAGCAGATGGTGTCCGCCCCGGTAGCCAATGCGTGCGCAGTTTACCAGCGGTAGGCCAGAGTTACGAACATGGCGCGCCCCGGTGCCCATGCGCATGCGACATTGCGGGTGCAGACCGCAACATATCGGCGGTCCGTTATGTTGGTTCCGTTAAGCTGGATAGATGTGCGTCTGTAATCAACATGCGCAACAATATCCCATACCAGCTGGCTGGGAACGGCAAATGTCTCTGGTAGAGAGCCAGCTGTGTTGCCAGTGTAACGTAACCCGCCCCCCGCGCCGAAGGTAAGGTCATGCAGGATATGGACGTCCCGTTTAAGAAAAAGCGAGGCCATATGGGATGGCACGGCAACAGGGCGCTGATTGATTTGCGATGTTGTTGTAGATTTTGTTATTTTGGGGTCCTGATAGGTAAAAGAAGCCAGAAAATCTATTTTCCCCGGTAGGCGGCCCATACCTTCAAACTCAAAACCTTTCGTCCGTTGTTCGCCTGCCTGAATATCATAAGTTGAATCCACTGGGTCGGGGGTGAGGATATTGGTCTCAACCAGATCAAAAAAATCGGCTGTCAGCATCAGGTGTTCGCCCCACGGCGCACCCGGCAATGGCTTGTATTTTAACCCGGCTTCAATCTGCTTCCCACGGGTTGGCAGAAAAGGGGTGTTCAGGCGTGTGGTGCCAACCTGAGGCTGGAATGATGTTGAATACGCCACATACGGTGCGAACCCCAGAGGGGCTGTGTAAAGCAGCCCGGCGCGGCCGGTAAACGCATTGTTTTTTTGTGGTGTCTGCAAACCGGTAAGGTTGTTTACAGTCAGGCTCTGGGTAAAATCCCCCCGTCCTGAAAGCGTTAAATGGAAATTATGCCAGTCAGCCTGTTCCTGCGCGTAAAGTCCGGTCTGGCTTTCTGTCTCGTTTGTATTGGTTGTGGTGCCATATGATGGCCATGTAATGGCGCGGTACACCGGATTATAAAGATCCAGCGAGGGCGCATTACCCTGCCCACGACGGTTTGCCAGAAAATCACTGCGGAAATCAACGCCTACCAGCAGTTCATGCTTGACGGGACCAGTTGTGAGTTTGAGGTCGGAGCGCGTATCAAGCGTGACATTGTTATAATTGGCAGATTGGCGGAGTGCTTGACGCGTAATGGTGCGCTGGTCGCTGGAAAGCGCTTTGGTTGTTACAAAGCGGTAGTCTAGGTCCAAATGGGCATAACGCATATTTTGTGTAATGCTCCAGTTGGGCAGAATACGGCGTGTCAGACTATAACCAATGGCGGCCTGCCGTTTGGAATACACATCATAATTGGCATCGCTGGATAAGAAGTCGCGTGCGATGCGCCCATATTTTGTAGCAGTAATTGTGCCCGCAGCAGGCAGAAACTGTGCTGTAGAGCCCGCATCCAACTGCTCAAAACTGGCGAGTATGGTAAAATCAGTTTTGTCGTCCGGCTTCCATCTCAGGGATGGAGCCACGTAAATCTCATTGTTTTTGATGTTGTTTGCATAGGTGTTTGATTTGCGGATCAAGCCATTAAAACGCCATAACAGTGTTTTGGAGGGGTTGATCGCGCCCCCAATGTCGGCCGCCCCCTGAACCCGGCTGTAGGACCCTGTTTGAAAATTGATCTCGTTTTTTTGTCCTGCATTCGGGCGTTTGCTCACCGCGTTAATAATGCCGCCAAGTTGCCCTGACCCATAAAGGGCGGATGTTGCACCGCGGAGCACGTCCATTTCCTCCAGCCCCCATGGTTCGATACTGAAAGACTGGGAGGATGTTGCATCCGGCGTGCGCGTGCCATCCAGATAGATGTCGGGCGAAAACCCCCGGATCGTACCAAAATATCCTCTGGGATCGTCCTTGGACCCGTAGTCAGAAACACCAGCCGCATAGCGCACGGCTTCCGAAACACTGCGGGAGTTCAGGATTGCCATCCGTTCCTGGGTAATCACGGTAATGTTCTGGGGTGTCTGCTCGATGGGTGTATCTGTTTTGGTGGCAGAAAACCCGTTACGCGCCAGCAGGCCGTGCCGTAATGCAGAGACGTCGATTGTTTCGTCTTTGCTGGTTTTATCCTTGGAGGGGCGCTGTTTGTTTGTGGTGGGTTTATCCTGCGGAGCCTGCGGTGTTGTTGCAAAGGCATGCGTTGCCATAAGCAGCAGAAACGAAGACGCAAGTAAAACTGTGCGAACGGAGTGCTGCATGAACGTAGAGTGCTCATCATAAATGTTGATGGCCCTCAATAGTGCATTTGATAATCATTATCAATATAATCTGGCGTGCTGGCAGCGGGTATTCCTCATAATGTCATAGTGCCTGTGGCTTATTGGCACCACGTCCCGGCCCGCCAGCCTTATGTTTGCAAATTCCGGAAGTGGACGGGCGATAAACCCATCAGGTTTGTAAATGCTTTTGCAAATGCGCTCAGCGATGCGTAACCGACATTGGCCGCTACATCAGTAACCCGATGGCCTTCAGCCAGCAGGCCTGCCGCGCGGAAGAGGCGCGCCTGCGTAATCCAGTCCTGCCATGTCATTCCTGTTTCTTCCTGAAAATGACGGCGGAAACTCCGTTCTGACATACCAGCCTGTTGCAGCGCTCCAGTCAGGTTTGCAAGGCCGGGGTTGGCAAGGGCCGTATCCATGGCGCGCACCAAAGACGAGTGGGTTGCACGTGGTAATGTAAAAAGCCGGTCGGTTTTCGCCTGCATCTGCTCCATGCAGAGCAGGCCAAGAGTGCGGAAAAAACTCTGGGCAATGGGGGACTGCTCGGCTGCCCCTGCCTGCCAGCGCAGAGTATGGAGCAACATCTCCTGTAGCATGGTCGTTATGGGGAATATCTGCACGTGCTCCGTGTGGGCATGTGGAAAACAGGCCGGGTCAAAATAAACGGAAACACCATCCAGATCACAGATCATGGTCCGGTGCCGTGTTTGTGCTGGAATCCAGATAGCGTGCGCCGTGGGCAGCAGGTGATGACCATCCGGGCCTTCAACCTGTGTTGTTCCACGTCTTGCGTAAGTAATCTGGTGGCACGGGTGGACGTGCCAGTCGTAAAATATGGCGCAAGACGGATTGCGGAAGGCAAAACCGGGCTTTGCTGACGTGTCCAGTCTGTTCGCGACAAGGACGCTGTGTGTCTCTGTGGCTGTGAGAGTTTTCATTGGCCGATATCCGGTTATTTATGGCCGGATAGCGTTAGACGGCCAATTGCCCATACCTTACCCTGAACCAATAAGGAAAGGAATCATGATGTCTGCTTCTCGTACATCTCACGATGCCCGGATTGTTGCGCAGTTCACGCGTTGGGCAAAACCGTTTGCTGAGCTGGCTATTCACGCAGAGGCGGACAGTATGGCGCAGACGCTCGCCGCCTGTGCCGTGTGCTCCGACATGCCTGTGCTGGATGTTGCCTGCGGCCCCGGGATTGTGGCCTGTGAACTGGCGCGCGCCGGAGCGCAGGTTACAGCCCTTGACCTGACACCCGCCATGATTGAGCAGGCCCGCCAGCGTGCGAATAATATGGGTGTGACTGTTGCATATCATATTGGCTCTGCACTGCATTTACCGTTTCAGGCCGAAAGTTTTGACCGGGTGGTCACACGTTACAGTTTGCACCACATGCTGGAGCCCCAGAAAGTTCTGGCGGAAATGGTGCGTGTCTGTCGTCCCGGTGGCCGGATTATTGTTATTGACGCCACTCCAGCCCCGGAATGCCAAAAAAACTATGACCGGGCGGAAACACTCCGGGACCCGTCGCATACCAGCGCTCTAACACTGGACCAACTGCTGTCATTAGGCGCTGAAGCAGGGTTGTCCCCGGTTATGATGCACCAGTATCGCCTTGAATCCCGTTTGCACGATCAGGTGGCACCGGAGGACTGGCGTGCTCTGCAGACGCTGTTTGCAGAGGATATTGCCAGCGGTGAGGATCGTCTGGGTATGGGGGCGTGGGAGAGTGCGGACGGGATCTGCTTCTATTTCCCAATTTCAATTGTGGTATGGAGCAAAAGCATACCCCAAAAAGCCGGTTGATCCGCAGGCACGCTGATATTGCTTCGGAGTATTGCTACTCTTTTACCAACGTCCCGGTCTGCCTGCTTCGGGTTTGGCGGGTGCTTGGTGCCTGTGTTTTTTTGTGTTTCCTGTTCTTTTTTGGCACAATCGTGTTCTCATGCAGGTTGTGTTGGCGTGCATTGTGGAGTGTATTGCCCGATATTGCAGAGCAGGATCAAAGCATGCCGGATATGTTGTTACCCATACTGACCTTTGCTGCCGCGTGGGGTGTTCTGGTGCTCACACCGGGGACCGAAACGGCGCTTGTTATCCGTCTGGGTATGAATGTCGGGCGTTCAGCGGCTCTGGGGGCGGCACTGGGTACGGGCACCGGGCTTGCTCTTTGGGGCGTAGGCACTGCGTTTGGGGTCAGTGCGCTGGTTGCGGCCTCCCCCACGCTGTATCTGACGTTGCAATGGGCGGGGGCCATTTATCTGGCTTTTTTAGGTATCCGACTGCTTAGACCCTCTACCGGGGCCAACGATCAGGCTCAGGCAGATGTGCAGGCCCGCCGGGTTGCGGGCATGGGTACGGGGTACCAGCGTGGTCTGTTGACAACATGCCTGAACCCGCTGGTGGGTGTCTTTGACCTGACGGCCTTTGCGCAGTTCATTCCCGCAGGCGTTGAGCGGGTCAGCTACTCCCTGCTGCTTGCCGGGGTGCAGGTGGTTATGGCTGTGGTGTGGTACGCGGTGCTGGCCTGTCTGGCATTTTCGCTCGGTCGTGTTCTGTCCAGCCCCAAAGTGGTGCGTGCGCTGGATATGCTGACGGGTGTGGTTTTCCTCTATTTTGCGTTCAGGCTGGTCCTGAGTGGTCTTCCTGCCTGACGCGTAGGGGGGCTGTGGCTTAAAGGTTCAGCCATGATGGATTGAGAGGCGATGCGTAAAACACCCAAGCTTATTCAGTCCATAGAGCGTTCTGCCGCTATTTTGGAAATTATTGCCCAGCAGGGTGGGGGCGCGCGCTTGCAGCAGATTGCCAGTATTTCTGGTATTGGCAAAACAACAGTGCACAATATTTTGCAAACTCTGGACCATCTGGGCTACGTGCAGCGCCGCGCGGGGGATGTGCGTTACCATTTGGGAGGGCGCATCCTCAATCTCGCGCGGATTGCGGGGGATGATAACATGTTACGCACTCGCCTGCGCCCGGTGCTGGAGAGTGTGGCGCGCAAAAGTGGTGCCACGGCGTGGCTGGCCGTGCCCAGCGGGGATCAGGCAACCTATCTGGATATTGTAGACCCCAATGGGTTTTGTGCGGGGCTGCCCGCCATGCCGCAGCGCGAAAATCTGGAAGGGTCTGCTGTTGGCTGGGTTTTTCTGGCCTGTGTGCCGGGCTTGGGCAAGCGGGTACTGGCAACGCGCGCCAATGCGCTGGATGATGATGTGCTGGGCAGAATAGAAGATGTCCGCATCAAAGGATATGCGCTGGATCTGGAGGCATACAGGCCGGGTTTGAATGGCGTTGCCATTCCATGGCGTGACAATGGAGAGGTCCGGGCGAGCCTGTGCCTTACAGGCCCGCCAGACAGCTTTCCACGTCACCGCCTGATCCGGCTGGCATGGATGATGATGCGCGCTGTGGAGCCGCAAAATATTCAGCAATATTGAACAAATGAGTTTTACGCTATTTTGAGCGTTCCTTTCCCTGCCTGTGTGATTAACTACGGGCCTTTACGCACATAGGGATGTTCACACCATGCAAGATACCGCTGTCACGACCATTCTAAACGCTGCCCATGCCGAGGCGCAGCGACTTGGTGTTAAGGTCTGTATTTCAATTCTTGATGCTGCCGCTTGGCCTGTTGCCTTTCTGCGTATGGAGGGTACCATTCTGGGGGCAATTGATGTTGCCAACAAAAAAGCCCGTACGGCAGCACTGTTCCAGATGGATAGTGCTGATTTTGCCAAAATTGGTCACCCCGATGGTGGGGCTTACACGCTGGAAAACACCAATGGCGGGATGACCAGCTTTGGTGGTGGTCTGGTGCTCAGGGCGGCAGATGGCACGCTGCTAGGAGCGATTGGCGTGTCTGGTGCCAGCACGGAGGATGACATTGCTATAGCCCGTGTTGGTGCCGCCACCCTTTTGGCCTGACAGGATTTTTTGGGTAGAGAAAACACTTCATGACAACACAGACCTTACCCTCACCGGCTGGCCCGGCTCCCATGGCCTCACCCGCAGGCAGGGGGGCTGCATTGCTTGTGCTGACATTTGGCGCTTTTGTTGTTGGTACAGGTGAGTTTGCCATTATGGGCATGCTGCCGGAATTTGCTGCATCGCTTCACCTGTCCACGGCAGATGCGGGGCATGCCATTACGGCTTACGCGCTAGGGGTCGTGGTGGGAGCTCCCCTGATTACCATTCTGGGAGCACGCCTGTCACGCCGGGAACTGCTGCTTGTGCTGCTGCTCGTGTTTGGACTTGGCAATTTGCTCAGTGTTGCCATGCCTACGCCCGGATTGGTGGAAGTGGCGCGTTTTATGACCGGGTTGCCGCATGGTGCCATTTTTGGCGTATCGGCGCTGGTCGCAGCATCCATGGTGGAGCGGACCCGCAGAGGGTGGGCTGTGGGGCGGGTTTTATCGGGTATTGCCATCTCTACTTTGGTGGGCGCACCATTTTCCACTTTTGCGGCCAATCATTTTGGCTGGCGTGTGGCCTATCTGATTATTGCGCTGTTCGGGTTTTTAACCTTTGCGGGTGTTTGGCGCTTTATCCCGGCTGACACACCAAACCGCACCAACTCCCCACTCAGGGAGGTTACGGCATTGTGCAATGCTCAGGTGTTGCTCACATTGTTGAGTGCCGCCATTGGGTTTGGGGGTATGTTTGCAATCTACACTTATCTGACAAGTGTTTTACAAAATGTAACCCATGTTCCCGAGTGGCAGGTCATGCTGTACATGGTGGTCTGGGGCGTGGGTATGCTGGCCGGTGCCAATATCGGGGCATGGCTGGTGGACCGTAATATCAATCTGGCTGCCATTTTTGCTCTGGCCGGGAGTGCTTTGGCCATGCTGGTTTTTGCCGGGGTTTTACAGAGTAGCGTGGGGTTGATGCTTGATGTGTTCCTGATTCCGGCGTGCGTAAATGCTCTGGGGCCAGCCCTGCAAACGCGGTTGATGGATTTTGCAGGAGATGCGCAAACCCTTGCGGCCTCCCTTAACCATTCAGCATTCAATATTGCCAATGCGCTGGGGGCATCGTTAGGCAGTGTTTTGCTGGGGCAACAGTTTGGTTATGGCGCACTGGGCATTGGCGGTGCTTTGCTATCCATTGGTGGGCTGCTGGTTTATCTGCTGGCGCTGTTCATGCTCAAAAAAAGTGGCGTAGCAGAAGAACGCCAGCCCATAATATAATACGACACCTGACAGCACACCGCTCGTGCGTGGAAAACAGCAGGGCGGTGTGTGCCAAGGTTAGGCAAGGCTTATGTTGCGCCGTGATTATGATGTATGTGGCTGCGCGTGTTTGTGATGAATTGCTCGTGGCCGGGGCTATCCTGCTGAACAGCTTTTGTTTTTTACTGAGTAGTTCGGAATAACTATTGATATGTTCAGAGTTTATCAGGAACAGGCAGCATTTACGTGTTTCAAAAAAGGATGCGCCATCATTGCCGTATAAGATGTGGCACAAATATGCACCTGCGCTTGGTGGCATGCGCCGAACATAAGCGCGTAGTATGCCAGAGTGTTAAGACCTTCTCTTCGGAAGAAGGTAAACAACATTCAGTGCACTACTATAAAAATGATATTTTTTGGAGGTGTAACGCCAAAAAACAATGGTATCCCGTACGGGAGCTTTTTTACCAAATGCTACAACATATTGATTTTTATGAACAAAAAATCACAAAATCTTGTTTCTTAGCCACTGTGTGACACATATGTAGCACATGTGCTTTTAAGTGGTAAAGTTTTAAGACTTAAAAAATGTGTGTAGGTGCATAACCCTGCGTATGTGTAATTTTGTATCGAAAAAAGCGAGCTATGACGTATGGTAACAGAATGACCAAGAACACTGAGGAACACGAGATTCCTTACAAATCCACGACCTCGACACTTAATGACCTTCTGGCTCGTTTTGATCCTGAAAAGCATAAGCATGAATTGCTCATGGATGATGAACCAATGGGACGGGAAACTATTTAATGGGACATTAATATAAGGGAATGGTTGGCTTTGATCAGAAAGACGAGGAGATTTTTTCCTTTTCCAACAGACTTCGGCAAGTTCAAATCACGTCTGGGCATTGGCAAGAGCGTAGTGTTCCATTCGTTCCGGCATAATGTTTCAACCAAACTCAGGAACATTCATGAGCATGGAGAAGGTGGATTACGTGAATCCTGGATTGATGACTTTCTGGGGCATGAAAGCACCGACAAATCAGTCTGTAGCACTGTCTATGTCGATGATGTGGATATTGTGAACATCAAGAAGGTTTGTGAGAGCGTGAAATATCCGGAGTTTTGGAATGCAAAAAATCTTTTTCTAATTAAAGTCTAAAAAATGTACAAATTCCAAAAAAATATTAGATTAAAATTAATATTTATTCTTTTATAGAAGAACTATATGCATAAACCTGCATTTCCATTCTTATAGAACGAGCTAAACCATCCAAGTCTCCATACAGACTTTTACTATTTAAATTCATTTTCCTTAGTAAGGCAAATATTTCTCTGTATAGAGAATGCGATATAATTAATTTTTCAAAAGAACAATTTTTATATAATTCTAGATTCAATGCATCCTCAATTCTCAAATCTCTGTTTCCAGACATCAAGAACGAACCAGCCTGGCGGTCTAAACGAACATTCAAAATTTCGGGTTCAGTTATCCAAACAATATTATGGGATCTCAAATCAACAAATTTATCAAATATTTGGTCTTGATTTTCCAAAAGATTATCAATACTAAAATTAAAATCATTGTTATTTTTCTTTATATATTCAAATGATTTCTGACGAAATTGATCGTAATTAATTGCAAAAACAGATATATCTTTTTTTAGATATGGATTATAATTTTCCAACGCAAAATAAAGAGCTACATATGGACTTGCAGTGAAATCAAGCAATCTAGTTGGAATACCATAATGTTGCATTGCGGATAACCAAGAGAGTTTTGAAGCAGGTCTAGTATTCTCTCTGTCATATATACTAAATTTTGACTTAAACTGGTTTAATGAAAAATCTTCAAACTTCTTAACATTCTCGTGTGACCAAGATAGTGAAATAGCTCTTTCTAGAGCAGATTGTAATTTCCATTCAGAATCTGCTTGACCCCTATAAATATAACCATTTCCAAAACAATCTAACCGAACGATTAAATCATTTAAATTGTCAATATTATGACACAACATCATGACGTAACCTCATATAAATACTTGTTATTTTCTTTATAATTGTTTTTGGATCTACGTCTCTACCGAATGCACGCTTTAATGCATTATCATGTAAAGATATTTTCCGCGTTGCATCTTTCGGATGCCGCTGAATCCGTGCGCTTACCGTGTTACCTGTAGCTGCTGAACTTTTGGCAATTTCACTAACTACTTCACTTTGGAGAGATTCGCCTTCAATGGTAGCCTGTCCTTTCTGACCATGAGCCTCAGCAAGTAATCGTGCCAAAGGCTGTTGGAAATAAGCATCTGCATCAAATGGATTCGGACGTCCAAATGATGCTGTTAGACTAAATATCCTATGTGCTTCCTGTATTTCTTTAACAAAGGAATCTGGATTAGGAATAGGAAGTATTTCTATTTTTATTTTATTTCTTATAATAGAATAAGAACGAGATAAAACTTTTTCCATTTTTTTTGATATTTCTTTTGTGTCTTTTGCTAAAGTATACTTATTTGCTATAGCAACAAGTCCAAACTCTGCATTAAACACACAATGTGTATATGGACTTTCATCTTGCTCTTCTTGCAGAAAAACAGATTGTTTTTCATCAAACTTTTCTATCTTGCCTCGCGTAGTACGACCAAAGGCGAAATAACCTGTAAGATGTTCGTAATGCAGGAGGTTACCAATATGCCAGCGAAAAATTTTCTTTTCACCCTGTAAACACCTCCCAGATACTAAATCATCTAGCGCTAAAAGAAAAAAATTGTTAGACTTTTCAACTTCAAGAGGCAAAGATTCTTGCCTTGGCTTTATAAACTTTATTCTATAAATGCTAAAAACGTTATTTTTCATTTAAGATTTCCCTAGTATTATTTATATACGCACATAATTTATATTGTATTATCATAACATGTTCAATTTCTGATGCATATACTAAAATTCTATGTTTCTGGCATGTCCCTTCATATCACGCTTTCGTTATTACCATACACTTTCTGACCAGAGTGACAGCTTTTCGCTTCATTCTGTCAGGAGGTTCAATTCCCATCCCTTGAAGACGTTCCAGCAAAGTCAGAACAGCAGAGGCATCCTCTACACTGACAGAAGGTTTCCCATTGGAAGCCACCAGGGCTTTGCCTGCATTTCTGTCCTGTCTGATTTTTTCCAGAATAGCCAGTGTCAGCCACTCTCCGGCTTTCATGCCCTGCTTCTGGCTCTGTGTAATGACAGCTTGCCTGACATCAGCAGAAATCCCCCTGATGCCCCATGTTTTTGTAGTGTCTTCCATATGTTTCCTTCCCTGTTAAACAGCCCTGTCCAACCAGTATGACAGGAACACAGGCAAGGAAGACTGGATGTTGCAAGGAATGGCTCGACAGCCAGTTTAACAAAGGATGCCCTGAAATCTGGACACAAAAAAAGCCAGACTTGTGAGAATCTGGCCTCCATAACACAGATGGGGAACTACTCCATCCAAACTACTGTTTTTGTGTAAGTTTAGTATGCACAATTTTAGGTATTTTGTCAAGTAAAAATGCATATTTATTAATAAT
>NZ_JOPJ01000112.1 GCF_002153655.1 Acetobacter okinawensis | reverse complement strand
GACCAGTTATCCGTTTTCATAGTGGCTTTTCTGGAAGGCGTTTTAAGGGACATTGAAATCATAAAGGGAGATGGCAAACATCACCTGTCCTATTTCAATCGTGACCTTGATTGTAGCTGTGCTTCTGTCTTGAAGAGCTACTTTCCTGATGATTATGCATTGGGAGATTATCTGGCCCGCTATTTCCTCGCGGACAGAGTGACAGCCCTGCATGTCTTTGGCGGTGTGCAATGATTTATGGATATGCACGTGTCAGCACCAGAGACCAGTCGACTGATATGCAGGTCAGTCGATTGCTGGAAGCCGGGAT
>NZ_JOPJ01000111.1 GCF_002153655.1 Acetobacter okinawensis | reverse complement strand
AACAGACTTTCAGGGAAGATTATACCCTTCACGGGAAAACCATGCTTCTACGGTTCATTTATGGAGGAAACCGGAAGTTCACTACAAAACAAAAAAATCTGTAGTGACCTTTGAAACCAGAAACAGGTTTTCCACATGAATCTGGTGAAGCAGATAAAACGCGAAATAAGCCACACAGAGACACGCAACAGGAACGAAGGGTATAATCTTCCCCTGTAGGGTAAAAATCGTCTCCACGGGTCAATTATGGAGATTTACGGGGGATATGGAACGAACCTGATAGAGTGAATCACAAGAAACAGAGAAAATGAGCCTGATTCATCTGAAAGTGATATGGAAAAAGAAAAGAACCAAAAGAAAAAAAGAAAAAAAGAATGTTGGGTGGATTTCATAATCCATAGTTATCCGTCCACACCTGTCTCACGTCAAAAACAAAACCGGAACCTTATAAAGCTCCTGATTTTTTCATTCTGTAATAAGTTGCTCTGGAAATGTTCAGGGCTTCCCATGGTTTGGAAACTGACAGATTATTTTCCGTAAGCCATGCTTC
>NZ_JOPJ01000110.1 GCF_002153655.1 Acetobacter okinawensis | reverse complement strand
CCACCACTCAGGGTTGTCACGCTGTCCGAGCCAAGGGTGCGGCCCACGCTGCTTTCCGTGCTGTAGTTGCGCACAGGTTGCCAGATCGGCCCGGCATAAGCCTGCGGGATGGATAAAAACCCATCCGTATTGTCTGTATCTGTCAGGGTCAGTGTGACTGTGTCCGCCTGCACCACGGCGGGAGCGACACAGAGTATCTGGCCATTGGCGCAACCGCGCACCTGCCCCTGCCACACAGGAGCCCCCGCCAGACTGGCAGAAACCGCCAGCACAGCCGAGGGCATGAGGTTGGTGCGGTGCAGGCTAAAAACCCG
>NZ_JOPJ01000109.1 GCF_002153655.1 Acetobacter okinawensis | reverse complement strand
TAGGACTTCCAGAAATCAGCCCATTGGTCTGGTGTCCAGTCTTTCGCGGGGTCTGCATGAACATGGTGAAGAGGCTTGGAATGGCTGGCATAACTGCCAATATGGGTGAGTTCTTTAATCTGGTCTTTCGTGCCGGTTTCAATCAACCCACGTGATGCACCAACCATCACAGCATCATTCTGATGCTTGTAGTCCAGAAGGTGACGCCATAGTCCTGAGCCACCCTTGCCACGTGT
>NZ_JOPJ01000108.1 GCF_002153655.1 Acetobacter okinawensis | reverse complement strand
ATGCACGATGTGGTGCTCCAGAACCTGCCGGTCCGCTTTGCCATTGACCGTGCCGGTCTGGTGGGGGCCGATGGGGCGACGCATGCGGGTTCGTTTGACATTGCCTATCTGGGCTGCCTGCCGGGCATGACCATTATGGCCCCGTCCGACGAGCTGGAGCTGCTGCACATGACAGCCACAGCCGCCGAGTTTGATGAAGGCCCGATCGCCCTGCGCTACCCGCGTGGCAACGGGCTGGGTCTGGACCTGCCCGCCGAGGGGCAGGTGCTGGAGATCGGCCGGGGCCGCGTCATCCGCGAGATGGGCCGCCAGTCCGGGGCGCAGACGGGTGGCATTGCCATTCTCTCGCTCGGGCCAAG
>NZ_JOPJ01000107.1 GCF_002153655.1 Acetobacter okinawensis | reverse complement strand
AATTACGGCCACGGCGGCAGTGGCTGGTCACTCTCATGGGGGGCGGCGTATCTGGCGGTCGGGCATGCTGCGGCAACGCTGGAGCGCAGGGTTGCGGTTATTGGCTGTGGCATTATCGGCCTGACATCAGCCCTGACCGCGCTGCGCGCAGGGCTGGATGTAACCATCTATACCCGCGACCTTTTGCCCCATACGCGCTCCGTGCGGGCTAACGGGAGCTGGACCCCGGACTCCCGCATTGCCCTGAGTGCACAGGCTAGCCCCAGCTTTGCCCGCACATGGGAGCAGATGGCCCGTTACTCCTTGCAGACCTACCGTGATTATCTGGGCTTGCCCGGCAACCCGATCGATTTTCGCGATAACTATACCCTGTCCGACACACCGCTCGATGCCGCCGACCATGCCCCGGCCCCGACCGATGCGGGTAAAGG
>NZ_JOPJ01000106.1 GCF_002153655.1 Acetobacter okinawensis | reverse complement strand
CCTGACATGACAGTCGTCCAGGTCAATGAAATTGACATCACCGTCAATGACAAGACAGCAGAAGGTGCTGCATCTGCTGGTGTGCATCTGGACGCAGTGCAGGATAAGGCGGAAGCCGCAACAGATGCCCTGACCGGCATGGGTGAAGCCGGGGCCAAGGCGGCACAGGGTGTTGCCGATAGCGCCAAGGCAGCGGCATCCGCTACAGATGGGCTGGCGACATCCACAACGGCCAGCCTGTCTGGCATGCGCAAGGCTTATTCGGCCCTCAGGTCAGAAGCCGCAGCCTTGCAGACCCAGCTTGATAAGGTCGGCGCATCCGGGGGTGATACCAGCGGCATCACGGCAGAATTGTCCCGCACGCAGACGGAAATGAGCCGTTTGCAGGACAGCATGGCCGCTCTCAAGCAAAAGACTGCGGCCTCCACCGAAGCGCAGCTTGCATGGAATGGCCAGCTTAATCAGGCGAATGCGCCTATGGTCGGTCTGGCCGCTGCCACGGCAAAAGCCACAGGGAATATGGACGGGCTGACCAACGCCCTGCGGGCTGGCACCAACTCAGGGTTGAAAAGCTTTCTCCAGATGGGGGCTGCGGCCGGGGATGAGGTTTCACGCCTGACGCTCAAGCTGATGACGGCACAGGACCGCCTCCAGCAGATCAAGGTGCAGTCTCTTTCGGCTGGTGAATATGGCGTGTCCTCTCAGGATGCACAGGCCGCTGTGGCTGCCCAGCAGGCTATTGTGGACACGCTTATGGAGCAGATCACGGTAGCGCGGGAGGCCCGCAACGCTGTCGATGAGCTGACCAATTCTCAGGCGCGTAACGCCAATGCCTCCAAGCTGGAAGGCTATCAGGTGGGCATCCTGATGGATGAGGCCCACAAGTTTTTTGACATGGTTCTGGCGGGCGGCAATCCGCTGCAAGCTGCCTTTTATGAAGTGCCCAA
>NZ_JOPJ01000105.1 GCF_002153655.1 Acetobacter okinawensis | reverse complement strand
GCATGCCCGACCGCCAGATACGCCGCCCCCCATGAGAGTGACCAGCCACTGCCGCCGTGGCCGTAATTATGCACAACGGTTTTGCCCGCCACATGCTCCACGTCCATGCGTGGCCCCGCCGGGCGGAAGGGGCGGAGGCAGACTTTTATGTCCATGATCTGGTCGGCATGGGCGCGAATGGGCACCAGCCGGGGGATGGTGCCGTGCAGGGCCGTGCGGCCAAGGGCT
>NZ_JOPJ01000104.1 GCF_002153655.1 Acetobacter okinawensis | reverse complement strand
ACACGTGGCAAGGGTGGCTCAGGACTATGGCGTCACCTTCTGGACTACAAGCATCAGAATGATGCTGTCATGGTTGGTGCATCACGTGGGTTGATTGAAACCGGCACGAAAGACCAGATTAAAGAACTCACTCATATTGGCAGTTATGCCAGTCATTCCAAGCCTCTCCACCATGTTCATGCAGACCCCGCGAAAGACTGGACACCAGACCAATGGGCTGATTTCTGGAAGTCCTA
>NZ_JOPJ01000011.1 GCF_002153655.1 Acetobacter okinawensis | reverse complement strand
GTCTAGAGGCCTAGGACACTGCCCTTTCACGGCGGCAACACGGGTTCGAATCCCGTACGGGATACCATGCGCCTATAAGGCATTGATTTTTCAACAAAAATCATACTTGTCTTCCCTTGTTGTGCAACATGCTTGTGTTGCATGAAGGGGGCGTCGTTTTTATTCGCTCCAATAAAATATGCTTCAGCACCACGGTGGCAGACTGCATGTGCTGCTGGTCTCTGGCTGCGTGCTGCAAAGGGGGCCGTCCCAGTTCAGGCTACTCGGTATGATGCTGGAATGGTTTTGCAAACAGGGGCTGATCGTCAACGCTGCGTAGCGTGCTACGCGTTGCGTAAGATGGCTGAACACGCTTATCCTGATTCCATAAAATTTCAGGTTTAGAAATGGCTGTGCCTGTGGGGGAGTTTTTTCCTGTCAGGGGATTGGCTTTTTAAATTCAGGAAGAGTGTTTTTATGGTTTCTGTTCGTGGTCTGAGCATTCTTGCAGCAATTTTGGGAGTAGCTTCTGTTATGCCTGTTTCCCTCTGCGCAGAAAGTGCTGGTGCAGCTTCTGCTATCCATAAACAGGTCTCTTTGCCGCGTGTGCTTGTGCTGGCTACGGGGGGTACCATCTCCGGTAAAGCGGATAACCGTTCTGCTATTGGTTATGATGCTGGTGCTGTAACTGGTCAGCAGTTAATTGCAGGCGTACCCGGAGTTGAAAAACTTGCGCGGTTGCAGGTGGAACAGATTTCCAACATTGCGTCACAGAACATGAACAGTCAGATATGGTTTAAGCTGGCTGAGCGTATTCGGCAGGCTTTTGCCAATAACGAAGCAGATGCCATTGTGATCACCCACGGGACTGACACAATGGAAGAAACCGCTTTTTTTCTGGATAATGTTGTTGGGGATGCGGGGCCGGTTATTTTAACGGGGGCAATGCGGCCCAGCACGGCTATCAGTGCAGATGGCCCTGCCAATATGTACGAAGCCGTAAAGGTGGCCGTTGACCCGCAGGCCCGTGGCAGAGGTGTTCTTGTCGTATTGAACGATGAGGTGCAGTCCGCACGGGCGGTGAGCAAAATGCACACAACTGCGCTGCAAACCTTCCACTCACCCAATCTTGGCCCGGCTGGGTATGTTGATCCCTCAAGCGTACGCTTTGTGGCCCCAGCCAAACCCCGGCTGCACCTTGATCTCCCCGCAGATCATAAATTACCGCGCGTGCAAATTGTATACGCCCATGCAGATATGGATGCGCAGCAGATTGATCATGCCGTGCAAGATGGTGCACGCGGTATTGTTATTGCTGGTATGGGAGACGGCAATGTCTCAACAGACGCATTGGCAGGCATAGAGCGTGCCACAAAGGCTGGTGTTGTGGTTGTGCGCTCCACGCGCGTAGGCAGTGGTTTTGTAAACCGCGATGTGGAAGTGGATGATGATCACTACGGGCTTGTGGCCTCGATGGACCTGAACCCGCAAAAAGCCCGGATACTCCTCCAGTTGCTGCTGGCTAATAAAAAGACATTGGCAGCCGATATTCAAAAGGCGTTCAGCGCAGGCTTTTAATATTCTTGGTTGTTTTCCCACACTCCATAGCGTGATTCATGTCCGGCCCTGTTGCGCGGGCGGACATGATTGTCACAGGTCTATGCGTGTATTACGGATTGTGGGGCGGCTGCACAGGTGGAGCCGCCGGGATGAGAGGTCGCAAAGCATGGTTGGTCGTCAGAGTCAGGCAGGCAGCACTGCACCGCAGGGCAAACTGTCCCCTGTGGTGCCGGTCATTCTTTCCGGCGGTGCGGGGAGTCGGTTGTGGCCCGTCTCGCGCAAGAGTTTTCCCAAACAGTTCTGGGCTTTGCTCGGCACTTCCACTCTGTTGCAAGATACCGTGTTGCGGGGCCAGACCGAAGGCATGACTGCTCCGGTGGTTGTGTGCAATGGAGAACACCGTTTTATAATCGCCGAGCAACTGCGGGACGTGGCTGTGCAGAATGCCCGGATCATTCTGGAGCCGGTAGGGCGTAACTCGGCACCAGCTATTGCTGCGGCTGCGTTTGTGGTGGCGGAACAGGACCCAGATGCGGTGCTGTGGGTCATGGCGGCGGATGCCGCTATTGAGGACGTGCCCAAACTGCATGCGGCGCTGGACCTTGCCGTTGTGGCGGCCCGAGCAGGTTATGTTGTCACTTTTGGCATGACCCCAACCCGGCCTGAAACCGGCTATGGCTACATTGAGCAAGGGGCCGCCATGAGTGATGTGCCCGGAGTGTACAAAGTCAGCCGTTTTGTGGAAAAACCAGACAGGCACACGGCAGAAGCATTTTTGGGGCAGGGTGGATATTTGTGGAACTCGGGCATGTTTGTTGTCCGTGCCGCCACGTTTTTGTCCGAGATCAAGCGGTATGAGCCCGACCTTTACGCCTGTGTCGAGGAGGCTGTGCAAAAACGCCAGACGGATATGGATTTTGAACGGCTTGATGTGGAGAGTTTTTCCAGAGCTCCTGATATTTCGGTTGATTATGCGGTGGCTGAACGGACGGATATGGCAGCAGTCGTACCCGGCAGCTTTGGCTGGTCCGATGTGGGAAGCTGGGACGCCCTGTGGGATCTGGATAAAAAGGATGCTCAGGGGAATGTCGCTCATGGGAACGTCCTGCTGGAAGATGTGAGCCAGTCCTATGTTCGTACGGATGGTATGCTGGTTGCGGCCCTTGGCGTGGATAATCTTGTCATTGTGGCCACACAGGATGCCGTTCTGGTAAGCTGTAAGGATAGGGCGCAGGATGTAAAAACTCTGGTCCAAAAACTGAAAAACAGCAAAAAACCAGAGGCGGAAATGCACCGTCTGACGTACCGCCCATGGGGGCATTACGAAGCCCTGACCGAAGGCCATCGTTTTCAGGTTAAAAAAATAGTCGTGCGTCCGGGGCAAAAACTCTCCTTGCAAAAACACTACCATCGTGCGGAGCACTGGGTTGTGGTGGAAGGTACCGCACTTGTGACGCGCGGTGACGAGCAGACGCTTGTGCGTGAGAACGAGAGCATTTATCTGCCCCTTGGGAGCTTGCACAGGCTGGAAAATCCGGGGCGTATTCCTGTAACCCTGATTGAGGTACAGTCTGGGCCGTATCTGGGTGAGGATGATATTGTCCGGTTTGAGGATATTTATAGCCGGACCGAATAAACGTATTGAAAAAGGATTGGGGAAAAGAAAATGCCGAACGTTTCTTTTGTTCCCCATGCAGCGGATCGTGTGACTGCTGTTTTGGCGCAATTGAAGACTTATCTGGGGGAAAAGGTTTCCACCAACCATGCGGTGTGCGAGGCTCATAGTCATGGTGAGGCGCTGGATCTGGCGCGCATGCCCGCAGCCGTTGTGTTTGCTCAAACAACAGAAGATGTCTCGACCGTTCTTTCAATCTGTCATGGGGCTTATGTGCCTGTGGTGGCATTTGGGGCTGGTACGTCTGTAGAAGGGCACGTAACCCCGCCAGAACATGCCATCAGCCTTGACCTGTCCCGCATGACGGAGGTTTTGCAGGTTAATGCCGCCGATATGGACTGCCGCGTGCAGGCCGGACTGACTAGGCAGGACCTGAATGCCCGCCTGCGTGATACGGGGCTGTTCTTCCCGGTTGATCCGGGAGGGGAGGCTACTTTAGGCGGTATGTGCGCGACCCGTGCATCCGGCACTGCAGCCGTGCATTATGGCACAATGAAGGAAAATGTGCTGGGCCTGACTGTGGTCATGGCGAATGGGGAGGTCATTAAAACAGGTGGGCGGGTCAGGAAGTCTTCCACCGGGTATGACCTGACATCCCTGTTTGTAGGCTCCGAGGGAACCTTGGGCATTATTACGGAAATCCAGTTGCGCCTGCACGGTATTCCCGAACAGCTCTCGGCCGCGATCTGCCAGTTTGAAAATCTTGAGGATGCGGTGCGCACAGCCGTCGAGATTATTCAGGCCGGTGTGCCTATTGCACGGGTGGAACTGATGGACGACGTGCAGATGGCGGCCAGCATCCGCTACTCCGGTCTGGATGAACTGCGCCCGATCACGACTCTGTTTTTTGAATTTGCAGGAGCCCCCGCTTCTGTGCGTGAGCAGGTGGACGTGACGGAAATGCTGGCCGGGGACAATAACGGCCTTGGCTTTGCATGGGCGGACACGCCAGATGAACGTAGCCGGTTGTGGAAGGCGCGGCATAATGCGTTCTGGGCGGTCAAGGCTCTGTGCCCCGGTGCACGGGTTATCAGCACGGATTGCATTGTGCCGATCTCCCGCCTTGCAGAACTGATTGTGGGTGTTAAGGCCGATATTCAGGCCTCCGGGTTGCAGGCTGCCATTTTGGGGCATGTTGGGGATGGTAATTTTCACACGCTTATCATCACCGACGACAGCCCGGAGGGGTACGGGCAGGCACTGGAGCTCGACCGCAAAATTGTGGCCCGGGCACTGGCGCTGGAAGGGTCATGCAGTGGGGAGCATGGTGTAGGGCTTGGCAAACTTGAGTTTTTGGAACGCGAGCATGGAGAGCCTTCTCTGACGGTCATGAGAACACTCAAAGTGGCGTTGGACCCGCGCAATATTCTTAACCCCGGCAAGCTTCTGCCAGAAGGGTTGGCCTATATTGGCTAGTAGATAGGGGGCTGTTGCTGGGGAACAGAGTGGTGAGGTCGTCACAAATAAACTTGACAATCAGGTGCTATATTTTATTCAAGCAAAACTGATAGTGATTTATTCTGTGCTCTGTTCCCTTTTTGCGGGGTTTGTTTGTTATGGCTGTATCCGTTCTTTCCCGCCGGGCTGTTCTGGCCGGTAGTGCCATTTTGGCATCTGTTCTGGCTGGTCCTGTTGCGCTGGCCGCACCGCAGGTTCTGCGTGTGGGTATTATGGCGGGTGAGGATGAGGACGTGTGGCCCGTAGTTGCTGCCAATGCTGCGCGGGAAGGGCTGGAACTTCGGCTTGTCACTTTTTCCGACTATAATGCACCAAACGAGGGGCTGGCAGAACATGAGCTGGATGCCAATGCGTTCCAGCACGGCCCGTTCCTTGATGCCCAGAACAAGGCAAAAGGGTATGGTATTGTGCCAGTCGGCCACACTTATGTGGCGCCGATAGGGCTTTATTCAACACGCTGGAAATCTGTTGCCGCATTGCCAGACAAGGCGGTTATTGGTGTGCCCAACGATCCGACAAACGAAGGTAGAGCCCTGCTGTTGCTGCAAAAACTGGGGCTTATCAAACTCGCAGCCGATGCGGGCAATACGCCAACCGCGCTGGATATTACGGAAAACCCGCATAACATCAGCATTCGTGAACTGGATGCCGGTGTTGTGGGGCGCGCGCTGACAGACCTTGATGGTGCGGTCATCAACACCGATTGGGCTAAAAAAGTTGGTGTTGATATTGAAAAAACGCGGATCGCGCAGGAAACGGCAGACAATAACCCGTATATCTGCATCATAGCGGTCAACGGGGCAGACAAATCCGCCCCATGGGTGCCCAAGCTGGTGAGCGCTTACCAGCAGCCCAATGTAAAGCAGGCGTTGGACAAGGCGTTCCATGGCGCTGTGCTGCCATCGTGGCCATGAACCTGCTGGAAGTCGAGCGTCTTAACCGTGCCTTTGGGGGGCAGACGGCCCTGCATGACATTTCGTTCAATGTCGGCAAAGGACAAAGGCTGGGTATTATCGGGCGCTCAGGGGCGGGCAAGTCCACCCTGCTGCGCTGCCTGAGTGGTCTGGACCGCCCTCAGTCCGGCAAAATTTTGCTGGAAGGGGAGGATATGGCCACCCTGCCCGAGGCAAGGCTTGTGGTGCTCCGGCGCAGGATCGGCCTTGTTTTCCAGCATTTCAATCTGCTTACGTCGCGTACGGTTGCGGCCAATGTAGCGCTGCCGCTAGAAATTGCAGGTATGCCCAAGGCATTGCGCAGCAAACGCGTGGCCGAACTGCTGGAACTGGTGGGGCTGGCGGACCATGCCAGCAAATACCCGGCCATGCTCTCCGGTGGACAAAAACAGCGGATTGGCATTGCCCGCGCACTGGCGGCACATCCAGCGCTGCTGTTGTGTGATGAGGCCACATCCGCACTGGACCCGGAGACAACAGAATCCATTCTTGCGCTGCTGGCGGATATCAATCAGGTTCTGGGCCTGACCATTGTGTTTATCACGCATGAAATGGATGTTGTGCGCCGTCTGGCGCAACAGGTTCTGGTGCTGGAAAAAGGGCGCATTGTTGCACGTGGCACCCCTGCCGATATTCTGGATGCCAACCAGATGGCGGCTATTCTCCCCCCCAATCTCAGCCAGACACCACAGGATGGCAGCCACGCCATAGTGCGCCTGACAGTGGGAACACAGGCTTTGTGCGCGCCATTGCTCCATACATTGGAGCAGCAGTGCCAAGCCAGATTTGCGCTCCTGCATACCTTGCCCAGCCCGGAAGGGGACGGACAGGTGGATGTTGTGGTGCAGGCCGATGGTCTTTCTGTTTCAACCATGAACGCTCTTCAGGCCCATGCCTGTGCGGCCGAGGTAATTGGATATGTCCCGGCTCATTCTTGACCTGCTCTGGCGCGCCACAACCGAAACACTGGAAATGGTTCTTGCCTCCGGGTTGCTTGCAGTGGCCGGGGGGCTGCCTCTGGCGGTTCTGTTGGTGCTCACCTCGCCTGCGGGGCTGTATCCGCTGCCTCTACTCTCCCGCATATTGGGTGGTATTGTGGATGCGGTGCGGGCTGTGCCTTTTATTATTCTGCTGGTGCTGCTTATTCCTTTTACCCGTCTGCTGGTGGGGACGGCACTAGGGACAACGGCAGCCATTGTTCCTCTGTCCATAGCCGCCATTCCCTATTTTGCACGGATAGCCGAGGTGTCCTTGCGGGAGGTGGATACGGGGTTGGTGGATGCTGTGCGTGCCATGGGCGGCACGCGGTGGATGGTGGTGCGGTACGTGCTGTTGCCAGAAAGTCTGCCGGGGCTGATTTCGGGCTTTACGGTTACGCTGGTTACTCTGGTGGGGGCATCTGCCATGGCGGGAGCCATTGGTGCTGGCGGGCTGGGTGATCTGGCCATCCGCTATGGCTACCAGCGGTTTAACACCACGGTTATGTTTGGCGTAGTTGCCGTGTTGGTGGTGCTTGTCATGCTGTTGCAGGGGGCAGGCAATTTTCTGGCGCAGTATTTGCGGCATACACGCCCTGAACGCAGGGTATAAAAAGCAAAAGCTGGGATTTGATATTTCAATTTTTCTAGCTTTTCCGAGTCATGCCCTGTTTTCTTGGGTATAGTACGCAAAATAATCGTGTATTTTAAAATAACGAGGCTGTTTTGCTGGCTGTTAGTGGAAGTCGCCCCTAACGCCTCGAAAGTCCAAAAATTTTATCTTTTCTATTTCTAATAAAGCAAAAACAATGAAATTAAGAATTTGGTTACTTGTTCCACCGCAGGAGCACACGAACTTGTTACAAACGTGGGACGATTTTAAAAATTAACAGCCCGTAATTTGTTGCGCGCTGTCTGTCCTGTGTTATCACTGAATACAGGTGTTTTTTGGTACATTGGTTTTCCGCTTTTCTCACGGCTATGATTTGAGGCTACGCGGCCTGCACTCTGTGCATTTTTAAACGTGGTACGGATTTTCTGAAAAAACCTTCTGCCACAAAATGATAAAGTGGAGAAAGAGGCATGGCTCAACTGGATAAAGTGATCGCGCCGGGTATTGAACTTGGGCAACGTATCAAAATTCTTCGCAAAACTGCGGGGTTAACGCAGCAGCAGGTTGCGGATGCCCTTGGTGTCTCCCGCCCCGCCATAGCGTTTTGGGAAACGGGGCGTGAGGGCAGTGCGCGCAAGCATATTCCCAAACTTGCAGCGCTTTTGCATGTGGAACCTGAAGTGTTTTTAACCGGGTATGTGCAGGAAGATATTGACCTGATTGTCTCGCCCGATGAGCGGGACATGGTCTCACTTTACCGGATGCTTGATGCCTCGCGCAAAGTCTCGGCCCAGAAATGGATGGAACGGCAGGCCAGAACAGCACGACTGGAAAACTGACCAGTTCTGTTTAGTTCTGCAATAGACGAGGTGGAGTAAATAGTGTTGTATTTACTCCACCAGTGCAGATTAGAATTCCATTGACAGTGTAAAGTGGTAAAGGCGTGGCATGCCCGCATAAACGCTGGTGGATGCGTTGGACGTGCCGCCAGGTGACCCCATGAAAACAGAAGCCCAGTAGCGTTCATTTGTGGCGTTACTCACCCCAAAACGCACGACCCATGGGAACTGATAAACCCGGAAGGCATAACGGGTGCCAAGGTCCAGTGTGGTGTAAGAGCCGGTATGTAGGGTGTTGGAAAGATTGGCTGCACGGTTGCCCATATAATGAACATTGGCGTTAAAAGCCCAACCGGAGGCAAAAGACCCCAGGGTGCTTGGCAGGCGGTAGTCCAGCAGCATGTTGGCCTGTAAGGGGGCGACCCCTACAATTTCCTTGCCGTTCACCGCAGGAGTTATGCCATGGACAAGTTCTGCATCCAGCCAGGTCATACCGGCCAATACGGACAGATTAGGCAGCACTTCACCTGAAATTTGGGCTTCTACCCCATAATTACGTTGGGTCCCACCATATGTATAAGTTTGGCAGTTGTTGTTACTGTCAGGTGTGTGGCAAGACGCCTGCGTGTTTGAGACCGTGTTGTAAATTGCATAAGGGTTGGTCATCCGAAAACCAGCAAGGTTGAACTGCATTTTCTGGTAACGGAATTTGTAGCCAACTTCGTATTCTTCGGAGTGCGCAATAGGCAGGGCCATATTGGTATTGGTGTAATTGACATTGTTGCTGGTTACAGGCCCAGCCTCAACAGAACGTCCATAGGTAAAATAAAAGGTCTGGTTGTCTGTCGGTTTGTAAATCAGGCTGGTTGTCGGGCTAAAAGCCGCATTGGCATGGAAGCTCTTTACAAGAGGGCTTGCCGCATTTGGTGCGTTCATCTGGTCAATCCAACTCCATGCAAGAGTTCCCATGATTGACCAGTGTTTGTTGATAGTGATTGTGTCCCCTACAATAAAGGACTGACTGACAACTTTACTGGATTCATATCGGCCATGATAATATGGCTGCTTACCATCAACCGCAATTGGATTGTACATATTTGCGTAACCATTATGCAAATACGTTGTTTTGCTATTATTTACGCCGATAACATTGACGGTACTACCATTTGTTGGGTTGTAGTTGCCCATCATATAACCATTAGTACCAATGATCAGGTCGTGTCTGATGGAGCCTGTATAAACACGACCGTTAAAATAAGCCATATTACTTCCAACCCGGAAGTCGTTTGCTGTGGTGGCCGCACTTACAGTCTGGCTATAATCCCCAGCACTGTTGATGAGGGTGTTGTTGGACGCAAATGCTTGTCTGGCTGCGTCCTGGTACAGGCCACCGAGAGTAAAGCTCCAGTCCTTGTTGATCTGGTGTTTGATTTTGGCCAGAAACGTGTTGGTTTCCATATTAAAGCCGCTCCAGTCCTGGCCCAGATGCGGTGTGCTCAGGTCGGGGGCTGTTGGCAGTGTGCTACTTTTATATGCGGCTGTCAGGCCAAAACCCGGTGCAGTACCCCGTTCAACGTAAGTATAATGGCTTGCATCGAGTTCGATAACGGTTTTGTCGTCCAGATGGATGTCAAAATCCCCGCTTACCATTTCGCGCCGGATCCAACTGTCCTTAGCATAAGCTGTGCCGTTGGCGTGCAGCATGTTCAGGCGGTAGCCAAACCAGCCGTTTTTGCCCAGTCGGCCAGAAATATCGCCATTGACGGTGGGGGTGCCAATGGAATCCACCCCGACAGAAAGGCGCTCGGTCTGCCGGTCCGTGGGGCGTTTCAGGGTATATTCAAACACACCAGCCGGGTTTTCCGGCCCGTACATGGCACCGGCCAGCCCGTTGAGCACTTGCAGGTTGTCCACCCATTCCGCCGGGTAGGGGGTGGTGGAGACCACATTCAGCCCGTCCAGTCGGGAGTTGGAGACCACATCAGCCTCGAACCCGCGCGACTGGGGGCGGGATGTGTTGGGGTCGCCACGAATTTCCAGCTGAACGGAAGGCAAATACTGCGCCATGTCGTTGATGTTACGAATCTGCTGGTTGACCACCACGTCATGGGGAACACCCATGATGGAGTAAGGTGTGTCCAGCGTGTCGCGGTTGCCCAGCGGCCCCAGATAGACAATTTTGTTCATGTATTTGGCACCCGTGCCATCTGCAGCATGGTGGCCGTGAACATTCACGGTTTCGCCGTTGGAACCGTCCAGAATTCCGGCAATGGGGGCTGTGGTTTTGGGGGCCGTCAGAGGCTTTTGGGGAGCGGTCGTTTTGTTAACGGCCTGCTTGTTGGTCGTAGCCTGTTGCGCTGGCACTACAGGGGTCGCCGCCAGCGCCGAGGTTGTTAGCAGCAATGCGCCAAATGTTCCGGTGGTGAAAAAAATATGGAAACGATCGTGCATGTATCTGGCTCGTCCGGGGGCTGGAGGGGTGCAAGGAAGAGCCTTGTTCTGCGGGCGAGCAGGACGTTTGTCTATATATAACGGGACACAAACCTATATATGGCAGAATATACTCACAGAGTGATGCAAGAATAACACACCAGCCCTGTGTGCTGTGGTTTTGGCTAAAAATAGAAGAGTCAGGGCGGCATTGTGCGCAGGGCAAGGGCTGCTGCTGTTGCCACGTCCTTGCGCAAGGCGACCACGTTGCCCTGTCCATTTGGGTGTAAACGGCTTGTTAAAATCAGAACAAAGCTGCGGTTGCTGGGTACAAGCCATAGGGATGTGCCAGTAAAACCGGTATGCCCAAAAGAAGACGCAGGAAAATAGGCACCGCGCGCTGTGGAGTAGTGGGTTGCAATATCCCACCCCAGTCCACGCAGATCCGTTTTTCCCGCAGGTTGCTGGGGAGTGGACATAAGATATAAAGTTTTGGCCTGAAGAGGAAAAGGTGAGGGCAGTCCAGCGAGTTTGTCCAGCAGAGCCGTTGCGTAAGTCACGCAGTCCTGTGCGCAGGAAAACAACCCCGCATGCCCGGCCACACCACCCATGCGCCGGGTTGTTGGGTCATGGACAACGCCGCGTAGCATACGCCCGCTCTCATCATACTGCGTGGGCGCTATGAAGGGCCGGAGACTGTCAGCCGGGCAGAAAAAAGATGACTTTAAACCAAGCGGTTTAAGAATATGTTCTGTTGCGTATAAAGCGAGACTTTGGCCGCAGAGTCGTTCGACAATCAGCCCCAGTGTTATAAAATTGATATCACTATAAACAAATTTTTCTCCCGGCTTGGTTTGCGGGCGTGTGTCCATCACCATCTGTATGACGCTTTGCTTTCCTTGCCAGGCAAAGCTCAGGTCCAGATCGGGGGGGAGGCCCGAATAATGGGTCAGCAACTGGCGGATGGTAATGTCCTGTTTGCCGTTGGCGGCAAAGGCGGGCAGGTATTTGCAGGCGGGTGCGTCCAGCGCAATAAGGCCTCGCTCATAAAACTGCATGACTGCTGGCGCTGTTATCAGCACTTTGGTCATGGAGGCCATGTCAAAAATGGTATTCCATGTCATGGCTTCCGCAACTGGGGTTTGGGCGCGTTGGCCAAACACACCGTGCCAGACCATCCGCCCCTGATGGCCGATGGCTGCTACAGCACCGGGCATTTTATTGGCCTGTATGGCTGCGCGAAAGATATTGTCCACCGTGGCAAATGGGGCGGTCGGGAGGGACTGGGCATAGGCCCTGTCGGCAATGCCTGCCACACAGGTGGCATGTGCCAGACCGGAACAAAAGAGCTGGCGGCGGGTTAGTCGGGAGAGTCGGCGCATGTCTGGGGCTCCATCAGTTACAGGCGTGTTGGTGCTGAGGGGCCACAACGTGGCGGAAGGTGATGTTAAAGCGGCTCCAGCCTGTTAGGGGGTGCGCGTGTGGGCCTAGCCCTTTAATACCGTGGTAATGCAGCCGGGCCGGACCACCCCAGACCAGTACATCCCCATGCTCAAGCATGAGTGTGCGGACCCTGCTGTGCCGCTCAGCGCCACCCCACAGGAAAAGCCCGGACCGACCGAGCGAGAGAGAGACAATGGGTTGTGTGGTGTCGTGCTCATCCCGGTCTTGGTGCAATCCCATATGGGAGCCGTTGTGGTAGCGGTTGAGCAGGCAGGCATTGGGGGTGAAGTGGGTATAACCCGCAGCCCGTGCCGCAGCCTGCGCAAGGTCTAGCAGGCTTGGGGGCATTGCGGGCCATGCCTGTTGGCTGGCCGGGTCCAGTGTTGTGTAAGCATACCCTTGGGGGGAGCTGACCCACCCCAGAGCACCGCAACTGGTCATCGCAGCAGACATGGTGCCCCCACCGGGGGTGTGCATGTGCCGAAAAGGAGCTTGCCGTGCGACATGCTCAAGAGCTTGCAGATATTCTGCTCCGCGGGGTTTGGCAAAAGCGCGCAAAAGTACGGCTCCGGCCTCCAGTTCTTCACGCATGGGGCGGGTGTCTGGTAGCAGAAGGTCCATCTGCCGGGCTGTAGGGTCAGGGCTTGTCATGGTGGCGATGGCTGAAAACCGTTTGCGGGCCTGCACGTTCTTTGGCACAGGACAGAAGACTGCTATCAGCATTGCCAAACCATGCCCCAGCTTGCAAGGAGCCAGACCGTACCAATGCCCCCATCTGCGCAGGATATTATGCTTATTGGCGGTATTCCGGCTCTTATCAGTTACCAGATGCCCCGTGCAGTTTATCGTGGGGTGTTTGTCGGGCTGAGTGCCGAGGTCGATTTTTTTGCCAACACAGTGGCAGGGCTTGAACCGCAGGGCGAAGCGGCTTTGCGGTCTTTTTTAAAACTGTGCCAGCGCGAGCAGCGCTCCCCTTTGCAGGTGAGTGATGAGGGGCGGAAAAATTATCTGCTGGAAGAAATTTATGAGCAGATGGCAGAACCAGCCCGCAGGTGCGGCATAGATCTTTATGCTGTGGTGCGTGAACAGGTCACGGCTTTTCAACCCGGTGGGGAGGGGGGGAGCGCAGGAGCCATTCTGCTCAGCCTGTAAATCTGTATGGCTGCGTGCTGAAGTGTAAAAAAGGGATGCCCCGGTGGAGGGACATCCCTTTTTTGTTAGGCCGTTTGCGTGTTCAGGCGGTTTAGGCCGGGTTTTCCACGCTATCCTGTTGTGGGGTGGTGGCCGCTTTTTTGGCCGGATAAAAGGCCGAGACCACCAGAACAATCAGAATATTCACGCCAAGGGCCAGCAGGCCCGTGGAAACATTGCCAGAGAACAGGCCAAAATTAACCGGGTGAATGGGCTTGAGCCCGTCCATCCAGCACAGGCTGACCCCGAATACGGTGCCAATCAGCCAGCCGCTCAGCATGGCCACGGCGGAAAAGCGGATCTTCAGCAGGCCCAGAATAAGGGCGGGGAAGGTTTGCAGGATGAACACGCCACCAAGGAGCTGGAAGTCAATGGCGAACTGCGCGTTCAGGAACAGCACACACACCAGAGCTCCAAGTTTGACCAGAAGAGACGTCAGGCGGCTGGTGCGCACCGGGTCCTTTTGTGTGGGCAGGAGGTTGCTGGTGACAAGGTTGGCAGCCCCAATAGCCATGACTGCGGCAGGCACAAGAGCACCCACGGCAATGGCGGCCAGGCAGAACCCGGCAAACCATGCAGGGAACACCTTCTGGAACAGCATGGGCACAACCATGGAGTTGTTGGTTGTCACAATACCAGCCGCATGTGCCATAAAGCCCAGCATGGCGATCAGCCCCAGCACAATGGTGTAAACCGGCAGGAACACCGCATTCTGGCGAATGGTGTCCGCCGAGCGGGAGGCCAGAATACCCGTAAGGGTATGGGGGTACAAAAAGGCAGCCAGAGCGGAGGACAGGGCCAGTGTTGCATAGGGCAGGCCCTGACCGGGTTTGAGAATGGTCTGCGCATGCTCAACAGAGGCAAACAGAGCACCATACCCACCCGTATGCAGGGGAATGACCGTAACTGCCACAATAACGGCAATATAGATCATGATATCCTTGATAAAGGCGGTCAGCGCTGGGGCGTGCAGCCCGCCAAGCCACGTGTATGCGGCCAGCGAGAGGAAGGCGATGACAAGCGGCAGGTCCCCCGGCAGGCCGAGTGCCTGAATAACGGTCCGGATGCCAATCAATTGCAGGGCAATGTAGGGCATGACGGCAACAAGCCCGGTCAGTGCGACAACAACTTCCAGTGCCCGGCTGTCAAAGCGGGCGCGCACAATGTCGGCCGCAGTGGAATGTCCGCCCTCACGCGCAATTTTCCACAGCTTAGGCATGACCAGAAAAATAAACGGATAGACGACAATGGTGTAGGGCAGCGCAAAAAAGCCATAAGCGCCAACTGCGTACACCAGTGCAGGGACGGCAATAACGGTATAGGCCGTGTAAAAATCTCCCCCGACCAGAAACCAGGTAACCCAGGGGCCAAAGCCGCGCCCGCCCAGCGACCATTCCTCATGCGAGGAGGCGTTGGTTTTTTTGCTGAACAGCCCCCGGATCCACTGGATGGAGGAGCCGATGACAATGGTCGCGGCAAAAAAGAGAATAAAGACGCCAAGCGCCCATGGATTGATCGCGTTCATGCGCGGTTCCCTTTTTTCCAGACAACCCAGATCAGGATGGATGTCACCGGCACCCAGGCGAACTGGTACCAGTAGAAGAAGGGAAAACCGAGCAGGACCGGGTCGTGCCGGTCATACAGCGGCGTCCAGAGCAAACCCAAAAAGGGTAGCAGAAGGAGGAGATTTAGATATTTCATTTCGTGAAACCGGCATGTTTTGTTATTTTTGTTCGCAACCGGCTGAACATGCCGATGGAAACCGGCTTATGTCAATTACGCCTGAAGCGATTTCAGGCGAGTATAATCAGAATTGTGTTTTTTGCGCATCAGGTATGCCCCTGTTATAACGCGATCGTTAACAACAGGGGTATGGCAGGTCTAGCGTGTGGCGTTGGTCTTGCTGTCCTGGAGCACTTTGTTCAGCGTATCTCCATACTGGCGGTAGCTACCTTCGGGCACGCAGCCCAGCTCTTCCAGTTCTTCCAGATCAGCACCATGGTTGATCCACTGGTTAGCCTCGCGCGAGTCCAGCGCGGTGGGAATGGTCCGCGCCTCGTAGACAATTGGCTGCTCCGTATCTTCCGAGGCGCCAAAGGATAAAAAGCTCTCATTAGCGGGTGTTTTGCTGTTGCTCAGGCTGACCTGCCCGCAGACAACCTGCTTTTTGTCGCTGTTGGTATGTACCGCCAGATTGCGGAACTTGGGGTGTGCGCCAGAAAAGCGGGTTGTGAGCGCCTTGAGTGTTGCCTTGACAAATGGGGAGGCCTTTTCGGCACTGTTATCAAGCATGGTTTGGGCTGTTGCACTATGGTCCATGGCCACAAGGCACAGACCAGACAACACAATACAAAGCGCGAAAGAACGTTTCATCAAGAAGGTCTTTCCTTGTCAGTCTGAATGCGGGAGGGGAGGAACATCCTTGCATGGCCAAGGCCATAGCTGGCGCCCCCAGGGCGTAATGCTCATGCAGGTCAGCCGCCCCCCTGTCTGGGGGAAGGCTACACCCGTTGTGGTGGGGAGGGAAAGGGGCAGCCCTGCAAGACTGCGCACGGCCAGAAAACCAAAACACTCGGCCTCCAGCGCGTCTCCATTCCAGCCAAGCTGCTCGGCGGGGTGAACCGAACCGGGCAGGGCTTGGGCAAGGGCTGCCATAAGGGCAGGGTTGTGCCGCCCCCCACCGCAGACGAACCACGCTTGTGGTTGCTCGGGCAATGGAGTGCGGGCAATGGCCTGCACCGTCAGGGCCAGCAGTGTTGCAGCACCATTGGCCGCCCCCAGTCCCGCACACTGCGCCAGAACGTGATGAAAACTCAGCCGGTCAAGCGATTTGGGGGCGGGTTGGTGGAAGAATGGATGCGCCAGTATACGCTCAAGCACAGCGTGGTCCGGCGTGCCCTGCGTGGCAAGGTGGCCGTCTGTGTCGCATGGGGTGCCTGTGTGCTGGTATGCCCAGTCGTCCATCAGGGCATTACCCGGCCCGGTATCGCATGCCACAACCTGCCCACTGCCTGTGAGCAGGGTCAGATTGGCAACGCCGCCGATATTGAGCACGGCAACAGGACGTGGCCGCTTGTAAAGCAGGGCTGCGTGGTAAAGGGGTGCCAAGGGCGCGCCCTCGCCTCCGGCAGCAACATCAGCGGTTCTGAAGTCGTGTACGACAGGCAGGTTGGTCTGGGCAGACAGGTAGGCGGCATCTCCAATCTGCCATGTTCGCCCCGGTTTGTGCAAAATGGTCTGGCCATGGAAGCCCACAACATCCACCGCCATGTCCGGAGCCAGCTTGCGCAGGCGCTGCACGGCCTGCACATGGGCATGCGTCAGCTCGTGCTCCACCGCCCTGAGCACGGGGTTGTCCGGGGTAAGGTCGGGGGCCGTGTCCAGCAGGCTGCGCAGTTGTGCCCGTAGTTGTGGGGAATACGGGAGTGTCAGCGCTGGACCATGAGCCTTGATGGACGTGCCGTCCGTACGGACCAAGGCTGCGTCCACACCATCCAGCGATGTGCCGCTCATAAGCCCCAGTGCGTTGAGGCAGCCATCGGGTGGAGAGGAAGGGGAGGGGGGCATCAGCACATCAGTGGCTGGATGTTTCCAGTCCCCGCTGGAGCTGCCCGGTGATGACATTCCAGAGCATGATCCGTTCGCCCTTGTCGCCGACAACGTGAATGGCCAGAAGGTCATCATGGACGCGGGTTATGGTGGTCATATACTCGTCCGGGCTCAGAGCCAGTTGGGCAATGCGGGCATCAGTCAGGGGAATACTGCTGGTGAGAGCCGGGTGCTGGGGGCTGTTCATGCGGTGAATAACCACCCCGACCAGCACAACCACCCCCACGATGATAAGAACGCCCATGCCCACGACCGCAGCCATGAGTGCTCTGGGGGTTTTGTAGTCGGGCTCTTCCATTCAGTGTCCTGTCGCGTTGTTGATTCGGGAGCGCATGGTCTGGATGACGGTTGGCAATCCGTCAAAAATGGCCTGACCGATCAGAAAATGCCCTATGTTCAATTCCCGTATTTCGGCAATGGCGGCAACAGGCTCTACGTTCTCGTACGTCAGGCCATGGCCTGCATGCACTTCCAGACCAAGGCTTACGGCGTGTGTGGCGGCACGCTGGAGGCGCTCAAGCTCACCGGCCTTGCCCTGTGCGTAAGCGCCGGTATGCAGTTCTACAACCTGCGCACCAGTTGCGGCCGCTGCTGCGATCTGGGCCGGGTCAGGGTCAATAAACAGCGAAACCCGAATCCCCGCAGCTTTGAGCGCATGGACCTTGGGTGCCATGGTGCTGGACTGACCGGCAACGTCCAGCCCGCCTTCTGTTGTCAGTTCCTCGCGCCGTTCTGGCACAAGGCAGCAGGCGTGGGGGCGCAGGGTGCGGGCAATGGCGATCATCTCGTCCGTTGCGGCCATTTCCATATTCAGGGGGGCGTCAACCTCGGCGCGCAGGCGCTCAAGGTCCGTATCGCGGATGTGGCGGCGGTCCTCACGCAGGTGGGCTGTTATGCCATCTGCCCCGGACTGCACAGCCAGAAGGGCTGCGGCTACGGGGTCGGGGTGCTGGCCCCCTCGGGCATTGCGGACTGTGGCAACATGGTCAATGTTGACGCCAAGCCTGATGGCCGGTCTCATGCGTTTTTCCTTCTGTTCTCGGCCAGTGTTGCTGCCAGTTTTATGGCGGCCTCCAGACTGCGTGGGTCTGCCTTGTTCTGCCCGGCAATGTCAAACGCAGTGCCATGATCGGGGGATGTGCGGATAATGGGCAGGCCGAGTGTGACATTCACGCCCTCTGCCATATCCAGCGTTTTCAGTGGGATCAGGCCCTGATCGTGGTACATGCACATGGCCACATCGTAGCGCGCCCGTGCATCGGGGGTAAACATGGTGTCTGGCGGCAAAGGTCCGCTGACGTCCAGCCCCTGTGCGCGCAGGGTGTTTATGGCGGGGAGAATGATCTCCTGCTCCTCACGCCCCATCAGCCCGTGTTCACCTGCGTGGGGGTTCAGCCCGGCAAAGGCCAGCCGGGGGTGGGGCAGACCAAAATCTCGCCGCAGACCTGCTGCTACGGTGTGAGCCGTGCGGATAATCAGCTCTGTGGAGAGCTGGGCAATGGCATCACGCAAAGCAACATGTACGGTAATGGGCACGACCTTGAGGGACGGGCCAGCCAGTAGCATGACCTCATCACCCGGTGTCTGGCACAATTCGGCCAGATAGCTGGTGTGGCCGGGGTGCCTGAAGCCAGCACTTTGCACCACATCCTTGCTGATCGGGTTGGTGATGACGGCGGAGGATTCGCCGCTCAGGGTCAGCTCAACAGCCAGTCGGATGCTTTCTATCACGCTGGCGGCGTTCCGTCGGTCCGGCTCCCCCGGTGCGGGTGGGGCGCTCAGGTGCAGGGGTAGGACAGGCAGAGCATGGCTGAAAATATCAGCACCTTCGGACAGGTAGCGGATGGTCTGCACCGGCACGCGCCGCTCCAGCAGGGTGGGGTCGCCTATGTATACAAAAGCAGGCCCGTTCTGGCGGAGTTGCTGCCAGACAGCGGCCGTAATTTCTGGCGCAATACTGGCCGGATCACCCTGTGTCAGTACCAGCATGTCAGTTCTTCTCCATCTGCGGAATGATGCATCTGTGCCAGCAAAACGCAGAATAGTGCATGCGTAAAGGGGGGTAGGTGCGTGTTAAGGCAGGTCAATGCCTAATGTGTTTAGGTCACACGCAACCAGAAGAGCGTGGTAAGGTTGCGTCAAGAGGCCATGCGGCGGGTTTGTCCGCATTCTTGTTCTTTACGTAGGATAGGGCTACCACATTACTATGATCAGGCTCATAATCGTTGTTCCATTCCTGCTTGCACTTGTTGTGTTCAGTGCCAGTAATCAGGACCCGCTGGATATGTGGATGCTCACATATAGCTGGAAGTGCTCGCTGGGAGTGCTGGCCCTGAGCGTGGGGGCTTTGTCTTTTCTGCTCGGGGCTTTCTGTCTCTGGGTCGTTGAGTTCCGGCAGGGGCGCAGGGCGCGCAGGGCCGAGCAGCAGGTCCGGGACCTGGAGGCGCAACTGGCGCAGATGCGGGCTATTCTCGCCAATCGTGCGCCGCCCGTTGTTCCAGCCACCGATGTGCCACCCGTCGTGACATCACAACCCCATCTCGCAGGGAGCGAAGAACACTCAAATGTCTAATACAACCCGGCGCACCGGCCTTATTGTCTCGTTGGATACGCAGGACCCCGCTCAGGCGCGCGCGTGGGTCAGGGATGTTGCTCCTGTGTCCGGGATTATCAAGCTGGGGCTTGAATTTACTTATGCCGCCGGGTTTCAGGCCGTGGCGGATGTTGCCGGTGATAGCCCGCTGTTTCTGGACCTGAAACTGCATGATATCCCCAACACGGTCGGGGCAGCGGTGCGGGCACTGTCACACCTGCGCCCACGGATGCTGACCCTCCATGCCTCTGGTGGCCGCGCCATGATGGAAGCGGCCCGCCTTGCGTGTGACGAGGCTTTTCCACAAGGTCAGCGTCCTCTCCTGCTCGGTGTTACGGTTCTGACCAGTCTGGATGATCAGGGGCTGGCGGAAACAGGCGTGCCAGATGGCGCACGTGCGCAGGTGCGCCGTCTGGCGCGGCTTGCAGTTGAGTCTGGCATGGACGGGTTGGTCTGCTCCGCGCATGAGCTGGATGTGCTGCGCGATGATCTGGGGAGCAAGCCGGTTATTGTTACGCCGGGCATTCGCCCGGCTGGCGCTGCCAAAGGGGATCAGAAGCGTGTCATGACTCCGGCTCAGGCGCGTGACGCGGGCGCGGACTGGGTGGTGGTTGGCCGCCCCATAACACAGGCTGCCGACCCGGCAGCAGCAGCTGCTGCCATAGTGGCGGAACTGGAAGGCTGAGGCACCATGTCCGGGCATTGTCACACAGGTGTTAAAATCTGCGGTCTGACAGAAGAGGCGGGTTTTGATGCCTGTGTGGAAAATGGAGCGGATTGGATAGGCTTTGTTTTTTTTGAGCGCTCCCCCCGGTTTGTGACACCCCAACACGCGACACGCCTTGCGCAGAGAGAGCGCGGGCAGGCTAGAACCGTGGGGCTGTTTGTTCATCCGACGGATGAAGATATTGCACGGGTGCTGGAGCACGCACCGCTTGATGTGATGCAGATTTATGCATCGGATGAGCGCGCCCGGCAGGTGGCGGATGCTTTTGGTCTGCCCGTCTGGCTTTCTTTCCCCGTTGCGGGGAGGGAGGACCTGCCTCAATCCTGTTCTGTTCAACGGATGCTTATAGAGCCCATACCACCTAAAAATGCGACCCGTCCGGGGGGGAATGCCCAAAAGCTGGACTGGTCCATGCTGGAGGGGTGGCAGCCATCCTTCCCTTGGATGCTCGCCGGAGGGCTAAACGTAGGTAACGTGGCCGAGGCAATCCGGCGCACAGGGGTGCCTGCGGTCGATGTTTCATCTGGTGTGGAAAGTGCGCCGGGTATCAAAGACCCCGCCTTAATTGCCAGTTTTGTGCGTAATGCGCGCACGGCAGGCCGGGCTTAGGAGAAAAAAACAGGCAAGTGTCTCTTTCCCTCTTGCCTGTTCTGATAATCTTGCTATTACCGTCCTCGCGCTGGAGAGATGGCCGAGCGGCTTAAGGCGCACGCTTGGAAAGCGTGTGTACGTTAATAGCGTACCGAGGGTTCGAATCCCTCTCTCTCCGCCAACCTGCTGTTTTCCCTATAAAAACAACCACTTAGACAATCCTGTAGTTACAGTGTTGTATTGTGTCGTTACATGTCCAGCGTTACATATCTGAGGATATGAACGACATGTACAATATCTTCCGCCGTGCTGGCTCACAAACGTGGAGTGTCCGCTTTCATGTGCCGCGTGATCGTCGTTCAGACGTAGGCAAGGCGTTCGGAACAAAAACCGGACATAAGGCCGAGGTCGTTAAGACGCTGGGCACAAGCGACCGCAAGGAAGCAATGGGCAGGCGTTACAAGGCGCTGGAAGACATACGCAAAGAAATAGACGTCAGACTACAGGAGATAGGCCTGCCCCCTCTGCACGGTGACTGGCAACCAGACTGGGCCTTTCCGTGGGCAGAAGACGAGCAGACTATTGCAGAGGCTCTTGAAGCCAGAAAAGAGCTTGCCAAGGCGTCAACCCGAGAAGACCAGACCGAGGAAGTATATACCGAAGACAGGAACGGATTGCCGCACCGCACCACAATACGGACAAGTGAGCGTGCGGTCATTGCTCCCTTACACAGCGAAGAGCTGTCTCTGCGGGCCATAGCAGGGCGTTTAGAGGGTATGGGTATTAAGACGAGCAGAGGGAAGGCCGAGTGGACCACTGCGGCTGTTAAAAGGTGTCTCGGGTAAAATAGTTAGTATGTAAAATAATGAGGGCGTCGTTGGGTGTGGAGCTTTCTTAGGGCTGATCTTAAACTCAGACACCAAAGACAGGAAACACAGGGCGGTAATTATCACATTGCCTTCTCTCTGCTTTTATCCTGAAATGAGGAGTGATGATTCTTAATACATGATTGTCACTTGCCATTCTGAGCATTCATCGAAGTGTTTTCCTTGGTTCTCTTTAGAAGACTACCTATAGGGTATAAGGGGAATGGTTTCAGACCCCATGACCACCCAGAAAACAGAACCATTTATTCGCAAGCCTCCGTCTCATGCTGATGACGCAGCCGCATTGCAGGAAGCGCAGCCCCTTTCGCTTGGCTGTGAGCCCTCCGGGGTGAGGAAGCGATTGCGGAGGCGAAGAAGCTCGACGATCTTGATAGCGTGATATGCAACGTTAGCAACTCATCAAATAATTTTTCTAATGTAAGAGCATCATGTCGAGATAAAAGGAAATTTAATTATGCGTATTGTGACAAGTGTATTCGCTTTATTTTTCTCCGTAGTTTTACCCACGGTGGCAAGAGCTGATTGCATTGGTACGAGTCAATTTGAAACATGCCAAGATCAAAATGGGAATGATTATACAGTCAACCGGATCGGAGGACAGACAATAGTAAATGGCCGCAATGAACGAACCGGTAACTCGTGGCAGGAAAACAGCAACACTATAGGAAACCAAACTATTATTAACGGTAAATCGAGTAATGGAAGTTCATGGAATGAAAATGAAACAAATATTGGAGGCGGAAATAGAGTTATAAATGGTACAGATTCTAGTGGGTACTCATTTTCATATCTGTGCAACAAGTTTGGCTGTAACTAATTGATATGATTTATTCGGATTTTGCAGATGCTCGATTCTAAAATCAATAGTTATCTATGGGTAGAAGCTTTGAAACTAAATTAGGCTTCTACCGTCAACCACTCAAGCTTACCCCTGTCCCGAAAACAGCACTAGACCTGATGCCTGATGGTGCTTACTGGATTAAGGCTCTTGATTTGGTGCTGTAGTGTGTGACGACACGTCACAGTGTTGTAGTACAATGTTTTTGGCTTCCCGCTGTGTGATACACGCTTGTGACACACGGAACGGACATGGCCACACCTTACATGACCCAACGTAGAAATTGCTGGTGTCTGCGTGTCAGGAACCCTGCTGACCTGTGTCCTCTTATGGGATGTTATTTTGTTAGGGAGAGATTTTTCTGCGCCAGATGATGGTAGACGGAATGAATATTTAGGTTCTTGTAGGAACCATAAGGCTCCCGCAAACTCAGGGTGTCGGGGAGCATCATTCTAAATTTCTTTTCATGATTAACTTTTCCCACTATTCAGATGCCATAAAAATTATGTGGATTTTCTGACATGAAAAAATTACTTATTTATCTTTACTGGCACCTCTAGCTTTGGGGACTTGTACAACAAATGTTGATCTTCGTCCAAGCTCTATGCCAGCTGGTGACGTGATGGCGAACCGAATAGTTCAAACACCGACAGGCTATTCTTTCTCATCAGATTTCAGGGATAAAGGCCATGTTTTTGAATGTGGTGCTTATTCTTATAAATCTAATTTTGGACAACCCATAGCTGATACCATTAAGAAAACCATTAATGTTGGCTTTGCTCATGCAAGTGAAGAGGCTAGTAACATTAACTCGGCTTACAAGATGCGTATTGATATGGAAGATGTTGACGCACAAGTCTCAGTAATGCCTGGTTTTTGGAGCGTTACTTATACAGTTCATGTAGATTTGTCTGGTAAGGTAGACGTAACAGATAGCACGGGGACATCGATAGTTAAGGCGGAGATTACTGGTTCTGGGTCTGCCTCAGCTACTGGGAATTGCACAATGCTAACAAAAGCAGTCCAAACCGCTAGTGAAAAAGCAATTAAAAAAATGGGCAGTGATTTTGCTTTCAAAGTGATTGATACGAATGTCCTGAAATAAACAAAAAGGGGGCCCCTCTTTGTTTGCGGGGGCCTTTGGTTGTTCTGGGTATTCTCACATTAGTAGCATGTATTTTTGTGGGTATCGGCTTTGCAATATCAGGTTTCGCCCTTTAGTCAGTAGGAAAATAGAATTACTGAATTAAAATATCGGCGCTTACCTCCAAGCGCGCACTAACCTTGTCAAAATCTTAGAGGCCGTGTGTCCATTAGGGCCACGGCTTTTTTGTTTCCTACACAATAAATGGCAGTTGCATGGGCAAGGGGTAGAGTTTCTGTCGTGGTGCAGATCGCATTGTGTGGGAGAAAGCCCGTGCTGACCCTGACGTTGGATGCCGTGTTTTGCCAGTTGGCAAAGCTGTACCGCGTCTAACCTGAGGTAGGTGAGGGCTTGGTTGTGGTTCGAAAAGCTGCTTTACCGAATAGCATGGACATTTTGTAACATAATTATTTGCGGTTTTTTGGGTGATTAGGCGTGTCTTTGGGTGTTTGTG
>NZ_JOPJ01000103.1 GCF_002153655.1 Acetobacter okinawensis | reverse complement strand
GAGAAAGTTTTGATCTGGAGCGTGGCCCCGGTTTGTAAAAACGTAATGGTTTTCTTGTGCGCCTGAATGTGGAACCGCTTACGCAGCCCACGGTCCAGATCAATCATCCCTGTGGCCTGGTCAAAGGCAAGCTGGGCAATTTCTTTTGTTGGCGCGACGATCAGAAATTCCGCCCTCGGGCGGTCATTGATCATCACAGACGTAAGCATCAGAGCCGCACCGAGCGTGGTTTTGGCGTTCTTTTTTGGCACAAGCAGGAATAATTCGCGGATCATTCTCTGCCGCGTATTCGCATCCAGAGACCCATGGAGCGCCATGACTATTTCGCGGAACCATTCGCCGCAGGCATTTTCCAGCGTTGGCGTGCCGGGCACGTCAGGGATACGTAAACGGTTGAATATTCGAACAGCCCAGTTTGCCCGCGCCACATCCAGATGCGGAAGGTCCGGCATGAGTGACCGACCGGCACGGATACGGTCACGCCAGTCAGGGCAACTCAAATTCCAAACCATCAGTGAACACCCCCCTCTGCATTGCGCTGGTCAAGATCATGCGTCCAGTCGTCCCCCGCGCCCGGAGCATTAGCCAGGTCAGTTTGCTCGCCGTCACGCGCTGGAGCAGGTTTTGCGTGCATGAATGGCATCGCTTCTTTTGCAGCCGTCATACGCATATCCAAAGGGGCACTAGGGTCTCGAAGAATAGCTAACCAGAAATCGAGAGGCCGCAGCCTTTTGCCTTCAGGAAGGACAGGGCCCTTCCATTCCTCGGTCGTGACCGTTTTTTTTCTACGGCCAGCACCAGGACGAGCGCCGCCGCGTGCCATTCCAGATCCTCCTTTGATTTTTTGATTAAATTCAAACAACAGAAAAAATCTGCGCGTGAGCCTGACGCGGTTCAGGTGCCCGAGGTCAGTTAGACTTTTGACCCGCCCCACCCCTCATAGCCAGTCGGTCGGAAAATCTTTGGAAACGGCTATTTTCTGCCGATTTTTAGCGTTCGTGCCGCTGCGCCATTCTAGCTGCGCGCGCCTTGGCCGTCTTTTTCGTATGACACGACCCGCAGAGCAGCTTGATGTTGGAGGGGTCCAGTTGAGGGCCGCCATCTTTCAGTTCGTGAATATGGTCGCCAAACAGGCGCACGCCCGACCGGCCACATTCCTGACAGGCATCCCCGCGACTGGAGACAAGCTGCCGCATTAACTGTCTCCATGGTTTGGAGAGGTAAAACGGATCAGCCCGCTTTGGCGGAGGCTGGGCAATGCGGGTATCAATGGTGGGCAGGCCAGAAGGCAAGCATTTAAGGCGTGGTGCCATTGCAGTGCTCCGGGCAATAAAAAAGGCCGCGTAGCCTGCTGGCTGCACGACCCCGAAGTATGGTTGTTAAAAAAGTATATTTTGGGGAATTTGGGAAGTGAAAAATGCAGTTATGTGTATTTTTTTTTCGTGATCAC
>NZ_JOPJ01000102.1 GCF_002153655.1 Acetobacter okinawensis | reverse complement strand
CGCACGGGCAGGTGGTCATTCACATTGTCTGCCAGCGTCTCATTGAGCGGGCCGCCGATATTATTAAATGTCACACCCCCGGCGGACAGGGAGCCACCCAGCGCATCGGCGGTGAGGGTCATGGACCGGCTCAGATCAAAGGCCGAACTGACAAAGGGAGGATACGGCGTGCCGTCCCCGGCCACGAACCCTGCATCAGAAAAGCGCAGGGTATCGTATGTTTCCAGCCGGAAACCCGGCGCCATGGGCGCACCATGCGCGCTGGC
>NZ_JOPJ01000101.1 GCF_002153655.1 Acetobacter okinawensis | reverse complement strand
TTGGCGCTCTCCAGCACCAGGTCTGCAACTTGGGGTATGCCCATTTACAAGCTCTCCAGTAATGTCAGGGTTGTGGAATGCCGGTCGGCAACGCCAAAGGGATTGCTCACGTCATCCCCGGTTAGCCGCCCGAACAGGGCTTTTTGTGCAAGGACAGCAGCAGGAGCATCTGGCACAGGCAGGAACAGGGTATTCTGCCCTGCGGCCGAGGCACGCAGGATCTGCTCTATCTGGTCTGCATCCGCATCGCCCA
The DNA here is from genome assembly GCF_002153655.1 of Acetobacter okinawensis. Lineage (GTDB taxonomy): Bacteria > Pseudomonadota > Alphaproteobacteria > Acetobacterales > Acetobacteraceae > Acetobacter > Acetobacter okinawensis_A. The sequence continues at coordinate 91 of NZ_JOPJ01000101.1, read as the reverse complement.
GAGACTGGTGCGCAATCTTGAGTGTGCGCTGTATCCAGCGGTTTTCGGTGAATACGCCACCACTCAGGGTTGTCACGCTGTCCGAGCCAAG
>NZ_JOPJ01000100.1 GCF_002153655.1 Acetobacter okinawensis | reverse complement strand
GTGATCTGCTGGACAGCCTGACGCATGGCTCCACAATGGGCATGCAGGCTGTCTGAAAAACCGGACAGATCAAGGAACATCTCATCAATGGAATACGGCTCCACCCTCGGGCTGTAATCCAGAAGAACCTGATAGACCCTACGGCTCATATCCGCATAGAGCGGGTAGTTGCTGGAGAACCAGCGTACGTCCGACAACTTCCGCTCATTACGGACCAGATGCCACGCCTCGCCCATTTTAATACCGAGTTGCTTGGCCTCCGCTGTGCGGGCAATGGCGCAGCCATCATTGTTGGACAGGACGACAACCGGGCGATGCTTCAGCTCCGGGTCAAAGGCCCGTTGGCAGGAGCAGTAGAAGCTGTTGCAGTCGATCAGTCCGTACAGCATCAGGCTTTCTCACGCACCACACTGGCAACATTGGCCCAGATTTCCACATCCCGTGCAGGATCAACTTCAAGGGGTGGATGCGTGTTATCGCCTGACACAAGCCACCAGGCGTTGCCCCGCCTCTGCAATTCTGCCAGCAGAACACGTCCTGCGGCCCAGGCAATGACCAGTTGGCCTGCCTGTGGAGAGCCTGCTGTGTCGGCTATCAGAATATCCCCGTCCATAATGCCTCGCGCGGCAAAGGTCGCCCCGCGCACGCGGACCGGGTAACGGCTGGGGTTCTTCAGGTCCAGAGTCTGGGAAAGATCAATCGGCCCCTCAACAGAATCGGATGCCGGACTGGCAAAGCCGGTCGTACGGTCTCCGGCATAGCGTGCATTCATCTACTTCCTCCCTAATGAAGAACATAAGGGGAACATAGTATGCGAAGTCAATCAAAAAGGTGCACGGATTTTGCACGGATTGATGTGGTTTAATATGGGTCGATATGGTCCAATATGGACCGATATAAACCGATAGGGCGCTTATTATTTTGTGGATTGTTTTCTGTAACCCGCAGAAAACTAGGGCAAACCGTGGTGGGTGCGACAGGGA
>NZ_JOPJ01000099.1 GCF_002153655.1 Acetobacter okinawensis | reverse complement strand
TCCACCACAGCATGGAAATCTCTGCGGGTTTCAACCCTTCCCATATGGCTCTGAGAGTGGCTTTCTGAACCTGTGAAAACGATTTACGACAATCACCCAATGCGGGCATCAGCATCCTGTCATAGGTAAAATCCATGCCTTTTTTGATGATGAAAGGCTGAAGATAAGGTTCAACCAGTTTTTCCAGCACTGTGCGTCTGTAGGCAGTTCT
>NZ_JOPJ01000098.1 GCF_002153655.1 Acetobacter okinawensis | reverse complement strand
CGTCCGTCCAGTTGCGGCTCATCCTGGCAGGAAACGCTCATGGAACTGGATGACCTGCTCAGCCTGACGGCGGAAAGCCAGATCAGGCCGCCAATGCCCACGTCAGCAGAAATATCCCGCATGGATGAGGCTCTGGGCTGGGTTTCATGGATACAGGATACAGCACACCGCCGCGTCGTACTGTTCTGGATGATGATCCACCCGCTGTCCGGCCAGCATCGGTATAGCTGGCGGCAAATTGGCGAGAAAATGGGCCGTGACCACAAAACGGTAAAAGGCTGGTTTTACAAGGGCGTAGCAGTGATCACGAAAAAAAAATACACATAACTGCATTTTTCACTTCCCAAATTCCCCAAAATATACTTTTT
>NZ_JOPJ01000097.1 GCF_002153655.1 Acetobacter okinawensis | reverse complement strand
ACCAGTTCCTCCTCTTCCTGGCTCAGGGTGAACCATTGCGGGAGCAGGTCACGTTCTCTGGCAATCTCAGCCATAATCCTGCGTGCCAGATGAACAACGTCTTTCCCTCTGGGCTGGTCAACCTGCACAATCCTGCATCTGGAACGGAGAGGTTCTGACACCTGCGAAAGATCATTGGCTGTCAGCACCCAACGCACGTAACCCGCATTGACTGGCAGGTTCAGATATACGTC
>NZ_JOPJ01000096.1 GCF_002153655.1 Acetobacter okinawensis | reverse complement strand
AACTGCCGCAGAATATCCAGCACATTAGGGGGCGCTGCCCCTGAGCGGAACTGCCCCTCGGCATCCACGGTAATGGCGTAAACAGGCTTGGTGCCCAGCCGGAGCCATGTGCCGCTCCTGTCCGTCTGGACTGTGTAGGTGCCCGGAGCTGGAGCCTGTGCGTACAGATCAGCAACATACCCGCCAAAGGCAATGCCCCCGGCATATCCGCCCTCATACAATGCCAGGATTGTGCCGGGGCCGTCCGAGACCTGGTAAACATAATTGACGCTGTCAATCAGGGTGGGGGTCAGGTTGGATGCGCGGCCCCGCAGGCGCGGCACGGAGCGCCCCACCACGTTGCTGTCCCCATC
>NZ_JOPJ01000095.1 GCF_002153655.1 Acetobacter okinawensis | reverse complement strand
CGGACGGACAAAAGGCGGCCTGAACTCAAAACTTCATGCCGTGTGCGATGATCAGGGCCGACCTGTCCGCCTTCATCTGACTGCTGGACAGGTCAGTGACTTCAGAGGCGCAGACGTGCTTCTGGCAGACCTCCCCGATGAGACAGAAGAAGTCATCGGGGACAGAGGCTACGATAGCAACCAGATCAGATTATCGCTTGCAGACCGGAACATCACAGCCTGTATTCAGCCGAAGAAGAACCGGAAATCAAAGCCACCTTACAATTGGCATCTGTATAAAAAGCGCCATCTGATCGAAAA
>NZ_JOPJ01000010.1 GCF_002153655.1 Acetobacter okinawensis | reverse complement strand
AAATGAAACAAAATCATAACCTAATCAAAAAATCCCAGAAAACCGCCATAATCTAATCTAAACATTCCTACCCCAAAATAAAAACAGGCCCGAAGGCCTGTTCACGTGAAGCTCAGAGGTTGCGGAACCTTCTTACAGCATGTCTTCTGTTGGCCCTTCGGACAGAACTCCCTCCCATTTGGCAGATACTGCCGCCGCGTAACCATTGCCCAGAACATTGGTAGCGGTACGCAACATATCCAGAAAATGATCAATGCCCAGAATGAGCGCTATCCCCGCCTCGGGGAGGCCAAACTGGGGAAGTACGGCAACAAGTGTCACCAAAGAGGCGCGCGGCACACCCGCTATGCCTTTACTGCTCAGCATCATGACCAGCACCATAAGAGCCTGCTGCGTCCATGGTAGATGAATGCCATACGCCTGAGCGATAAACATGGCCCCAAAAGACTGGAACAGAATGGAGCCATCAAGGTTAAAGCTATACCCCAAAGGCAGTACAAACCCCGCAATCCGGGACGGCACACCAAAATTTTCCAGCCGTTCCAGCAGGAGTGGGTAAACTGATTCACTACTTGCCGTAGCAAACCCGAGAATAACAGGCTGGACCAGTTCCTTGATCAGCTCTTTGATTCTGGGGCCAATGACACAAAAGGCAATGAAGGTCAGCACAGTCCACAAACACATGATTGTGCCATAGAACTGGAAGAGGAAGCGCCCGAAATGCATCATCATTTCAGGGCCGCTATGGGCCAGACTCCCCATAATAGACCCAAAAACAGCTATGGGCGCCAAAACCATGACCATATCGGTCATGCGCAGCATGATGCTTGCCAGTTCCTCTGCCCAGGCGAGCATGGTTTTACCTGCCTTGCCTGCAGCTGGGAGAGAAACCCCGAACAGAACCGAGAAGACGACAATCTGGAGAATGTCATTCCGCGACATGGCATCGAGAATACTCGTGGGCACGATGTGCAGGACAAAATCAACCGGCTGAAAAGAATGACGTAACGAAGCAATATCCGCAGGCAGCGGAGCGGAAAAACCGGCACCCGGCTGCAAGATGTTTGCTGCAAGCAGACCAATGGTCAGGGAGATAAAGGACATGCCCAAAAACCAGAGGATGACTTTACCGCCGACACGCAGCACAAGTGTGTCATCCCCCAGCTTGCCAATACCACTGACCAGCGTGGCAAACACAAGCGGTGCTATGACCATACGAATCAGCCGGAGGAACAGCCCTGTCAGCAAGGTGGTAATCTGTTCCGCCATACCAATATAGGCTGGCGCCCAGACATGCACGGACAGCCCGCACACAACGCCCAAAACGAGAGCAACAAGGATGGCGTATGTCCGCCGTCTGGTATTTCCGAACTGCGTGGCACTGGCCATCAGCGTGATTCCTCTCCCACTTTGGTTTGAAACTTTTGTGACTAAAGACGCCCCTAATAGGAAAGACTGATCCGATCGTCAAAAATCGTGGCCAAAGCCCCCTGATCTGCTACCTCATGCTGCCGTTAAAATCGGGGTTTGTCACAAAGTTTCGGCATTGCCCTTTTGCGCTTTCCATGACATGTCATTTTCTTCACTTTCCAGACGTCTGGCAGTTCTGTTCATGTCCTTTTTTCGCACCGGTCTTGTATCCCTTATCATGGCCTCGGCTTTAGCCGGTCAGGCCATGGCCAAAACAGCGTGCGATACCGCGTCTGATGGGCAGATTGAAGTTTCCATGCACGAGGTTGGCGCCGCCATAGGCTATATGTGGGGCCATGGCACGCTAACATATGGTGGCCAGCGTTACCCTATTTCTGTCAAGGGTGGCGGTGCGCTCGCTCTTGGTGGTGCAAAACTTACGGGTACCGCCTGCGTGACGAACCTGTCCCGACTGGTGGATTTTGAGGGGACATACTGGACAGTCGGCGGCGATATAGCAGCCGGAAGCGGCCCCGCAGGCATTGTTATGGAAAATGCCAAAGGGGTCGACATCTCATTCTCTGGCCATGCCAAGGGTGTGCATCTTTCAGGCCAGATTTCACGTCTGTATTTCAAGATCGACGCATTCTGAACAATCTAGCGGCTCTGCGAGAACAGCCTTCCAAACCTCATGATAAAAAAGGCCTGCGGACACTCCCGCAGGCCTTTTTTTATTATATCTCAGCTGAAACATCAGACGTCAGAATGCCCATGTCGCGTCACAGCTGAACCAGAACATGTTGTTTGTTCCGTTGTTAACGACCGGATTATCAACGGTTCCTGCCTGATTGAACGGATGAGTTCCGTTAAGGGATTTGTCCAGTCGCACTTCAGGGCGAATAATAAAGCCGCCCAGAGCAAGTTTTTTGTTAATGAATTCAGGCTTGTACGTCACACCCACCGTAAGCTCACCATATGTTGTAGGGGGTGCAACGTAATAGGGGTACGGCTTATTACTGATCGCCTGCGTAAAGGAATTGAAGCTCGAATATTCGGCAATAATCCCGCCCGTATTGTCACGAAAAATTTCGCCACGGGCATTCAGCGTTAACCACGGATGGAAAGCATATGAAAAATAGGTGCTGACCCCATAAGCATCCTCCCGCAGACCATCATCATGCAGATAGGTCCCGTTAACGGAAACCGTCATTTTATCATTCACATGATAGGTCGCCATGATGTCACCATTATACTGCATCAGGTGATTGGCGGCCTTGCCCAGGCCTGAACTGACCCAGCCCTCGGCAGACGTAATACTTGGACCATTGTTCCCTTGCGGGCCAAAATGGCCGATTGCATGCACATCGAGCTTACCGTCGAGCAGTTTGTTCCATGCAAACCCAAAGTACCCCTTGGGTTTATTGTTGTTGCCCGATGCGCCAAATGTTGTGGAGTTCCCTGCATCTATACCCAAAATCCAGTCCATGTGGCGGGTCAGGTGCATGGTGGCGAGTATGCCAACCGTCTCAAACGGCACAATGTAATCTGAGGCATAATTGAAGGTATAGAACGGACGAGCCTGTGCAGGCGTACCTTCCGCCCCCATAATCCCGTACATCTGCCCGATCTGCACATCGATCCCGCGTTTGAAAATCCATGGTAGGTGCGCATCAATATGTGCCTGTGTCGGAACCCACTGGTACAACCCGTGCAATGACCCTGACCCCATACCAATTGTGGGGTCAAAGCGACCATCCGAGCCATACATGGCCTCAAACACAAACCCCAGCCCATAACCCTTGCCTACCGCCGTAACAGGGTGGGAGATGGAGCCCATAATCTGGTTCAACGTAGCTGTGTTGGCCCGGTCTGTATAATACTGGGCAAAGTTGCGGCCAGAGCGCGTCCATGGGTTGCCTGTCACACCCGCTTCCACCGACACATGGGCCTCCAGTCCCTGCCAGTAAGTTGGCGCCTGCCCCGCTTTGGGGTGAAACAGATTGCCCACTGTGGGCTTCATCGCATCATCTTCATTATTCACAGCCGCAGGGACTTCCTCCCCATCAGATGGCGTGCCTGCCGCTTTTTCCGCCTCCGGTGGAGCGCTCATGGGAGCACTCACAATCTGAGCCGAGCTGAGCGGGGCAGAAGAAACACCGGCTTCTGCTGCATACGCAAAAGAGGAAAGCAATGCGCCAGAAGAGACGCATGCAGCCAGAATAAAACTAAAGTCATGGACAAAGTTTTTACGCATTACATCAATTCCTACCGAGGAAGAAAAAATAACAACCGAATTGGAACTTATTATTTTTTAAACCGGCTCATAAAAAATACCGAACACACCACCATTATTGAAGAATAGATGATAAATATTTCGATATTGTAATAAATTACAACCGCAAGAGCAATCATGGCGGCACCAAGAGCAAAGCCGGGCAGCACGGGGTAAAGCGGCGCTTTATAGCTCCGTTCAAGCGCAGGTTCTGTCCGGCGCAGGCGGAACAGGCTGATCATGCTCAGCATATACATGGTCAGAGCGCCAAAAACGGACATGGTGACGAGTGTTGCTGTCAGGGACTGCCCCTGAATGCTCACCAGATCGTCCGAGAAGATGGCGGCAATACCAATGGCCCCACCCGCCAGAGTAGCCACATACGGCGTTTTAAACCGTGGATGCAGGCGTCCCAGCACTCCCGGTAAAAATCCTGCACGTGCCAGAGCAAACATCTGGCGTGCATAACCCATGATAATACCGTGCAGAGATGCAACCAGCCCAAACAGTCCAAGCCAGACAAGCATGTGCAGCCAACCGCTATGCGCCCCCACAACTTGCTTCATAGCCTGCGGCAGCGGGTCATTCAGGTTGGACAGGGTATGCCAGTCCCCAACACCACCGGCAAACAGCATGACGCCAAAAGCAAGCGAGACAAGGGTAAGGATACCGGCAATATAGGCAATGGGAATGGAACGCCGTGGTTCACGCGCTTCTTCCGCGGCCATGGCAACGCCTTCCACCGCAAGAAAAAACCAGATGGCAAAAGGCATTGCCGCCAGAATACCGCCCAGCGCCTGCCAGCCAAAATGTGGTGCTGCCCCCCAGCCATCGGCCAGAAAATGATCCCACGAAAAGGCTGGCGCGACCACACCCATAAACACCAGAAGTTCAACAATGGCAGCAATGGTAATGAACAGCTCAAATGTTGCAGCAATATGCACGCCCACAATATTGAGTGTCATGAACACCAGATAAGCCCCCAAAGCCGCAACCTTGGGCGAAAGAGCCGGAAACTGCACGTTCAGATAGGCACCAATGGCCAGCGCAATAGCGGGAGGCGCAAAAATAAACTCGATCAGCGTGGCCAGACCGGCAATAAGCCCACCCCAGCGCCCGAGTGCCCGAAAGCTATAGGCAAATGGCCCACCCGCATGCGGGATGGAGCATGTCAGCTCCGTAAAACTGAAGATGAACGCAGTGTACATCAGCGCCACAAAAACAGTGGCGACCAAAAAGCCAAGCGTTCCGGCGGTTCCCCACCCGTAGCTCCAGCCAAAATACTCGCCCGAAATGACAAGCCCGACGGCAATCCCCCACAAATGGAAGGCACCGAGAGACTGGCTGAGCTTGGTCCCGCTGCTCTCACTCATGCGTCTGTGTCCTTATCATGTAAAGATGGTGTGTATTTGCTTAACACCTTGTCTGGTGCAGCATCTTTAAGACCGACACCTGTAAGCCCAAGCCGGTTTGCCTCATGCATCAGCCACGCCAGCTTGGCGGCTCCGGCAGGTATCGTCATGCCGTGCGCATGAATATTGGACAGACAGTTCCTCAGGGAATCAGGGCAACCGACATACGGCGCGTATGTCAGGTAAATACCCAGACTGTCTGCAACACTCAGGCCCGGTCGTTCGCCAATCATCATCACGACCATTCTGGCCCCCATGGCCTGAGCAATTTCATCCCCCAAAGCGACGCGGCTTTGTGTTGCAATGACCAAAGGTGCAATGCGCCAGCCCGGCAGAAGGGGTTGCATGGCCATAAAAAACGGAACGGCGTTTGTCTGCGTAGCAATGGAGGAAAGGCCGTCCGCTGCCACAAACACAACGTCCCACGCCCCCTTGCGCAGCTGGTGCAAGGACTGCTCGCCTAGCCTGCGCCCCAGATCCGGGCGGCGCAGATATGTGGCCCGGTCTGTGGCGCGGCTGTGCACATGCAGGCACTCCGCGCCATGCAGTTGCCGTTCCATATCCTGCACATTCAGCGGGGTATGCACCGCGTCACGCGCCTGTGCATGCGCTGCCTGAAAAGCCAGAACATCGGTCGTGCGTTGCGCGTTGCCACTGCGACCCAGCCCAATACGGGCACGGGTGAGTGCGCGCAACGGGTGCCACTCATCCGCCATGACGCGGGAGGGAACAACGGGTTTGCCTTGCTCTGTCATGCTGCGGACACCAGCTTTGCCAAAGGCGTCTGCCCCAGTTCTAGCGGGCGCATCTGGTTGGCATGCGGGTCATATAGGCCCATACGCTCTAGCCATGCCGCAAATTCAGGGGCAGGCTTTGCACCCAGCGCGTGACGCAGGGTTAGAATATCGTGGAATGACAGGCTCTGATAATTGAGCATGATATCATCCGCACCCGGCACACCAATCAGGAAGGTAATGCCCGCAACACCAAGCAGGGTCATCAGGTTGTCCATGTCATCCTGATCGACTTCGGCATGGTTGGTGTAGCAGGCGTCACACCCCATGGGCACACCCATGAGCTTGGCGCAGAAATGGTCCTCCAGCCCCGCGCGGATAACCTGCTTGCCATCGTACAGATATTCCGGGCCAATAAAGCCGACCACAGTGTTGACCAACAGGGGGTCAAAAGCCCGCGCAACAGCGTAGGCCCGCGCCTCCACTGTCTGCTGGTCAATGCCGTGGTGCGCACCTGCGGACAGAGCGGCCCCCTGCCCTGTCTCAAAATACATGACGTTCTGCCCGACTGTGCCGCGCCCCAAGGCCAGAGCCGCCTGATGCGCCTCGCGCAGTATGGCGAGGTTGACGCCAAAACCCTCATTCGCCTTTTGCGTACCGGCAACGGACTGAAAGACGAGGTCAACCGCGCCACCACGGTTCATAATTTCAAGCGTGTTGGTGACGTGTGTGAGCACGCAGGTCTGGGTTGGAATATTGTAAAGCTGCCGGGCGTGGTCGAGCATGTCCAGCAAAGCCAGACCATTGGCCACGCTATCCGTTGCCGGATTAATGCCGATAACCGCATCCCCCATGCCATAAAGCAGGCCATCCAGCGTGGAGGCCGCAATGCCTTTAAGGTCATCCGTCGGGTGGTTGGGTTGCAGGCGAGAAGACAGGCAGCCAGATAAACCAATGGTGTTGCGGAATTTGGTCACAACCCGGACCTTGCGCGCAACGCTCATCAAATCCTGATTACGCATGAGCTTGCTTACGGCGGCAGCCATTTCTGGCGTAATACCGGGGGCGATCCGGGCAAGGCTTGGTGTGTCCGCCTGATGCGAGAGTAGCCAGTCACGGAACTCTCCAACAGTCATATGCGCTATAGGTGCAAAAGCTGTATGGTCGTGTGTGTCCACAATCAGGCGCGTGACTTCGTCTTCCTCATAAGGAACAAGGTCGGTCTCGACAAAACTGCGTAGCGGCACATCGGCCAGCGCATAACGGGCAGCCATTCTTTGCGCATCAGACTGGGCAGCCAGCCCTGCAAGCTGGTCGCCCGAACGTAAGGGAGAGGCAACGGCAAGGAGGGTTTTAATATCCCGAAAATGGTAGCTTTCCCCACCCAGTGTGTGACGATATCCCATTGGTCCAAGCCTCCCGCGCCTACACGGCACACTCCTGTTGCGGGCGCTGAAAAAACGCTCCCGCAACTTGGTTCGATACCGTTACAATAACAGCATCACATGTGTTCGGGCTTGACTGGAGGGAACAATTTATTGACCATTCAAAACAAAATGCACCCTTACATAGACGTATTCTGCCATGTCTGACCCGATGCACAGCCCGACATCTGGTGTGCTGGCCGCCGCCGCAACCGGTGTTGAAGAGTTCATTACCTCCCGCGGAGGCGATGTTGAGCGGATAGCGGGGCGTTCCGGCCTGTCCACCGGCCAGTTTGCCCTGCCGACCGACCGGCTTGACCTGACCGCTTACTGCCGCCTGTTTGAAGAAGCCGCGCACGAGACGCATGACGGTAATCTGGGCCTGTGGTTTGGCCAGCAGTTCCAGCCAGAAATGCTGGGGCTTGTCGGCTATATTGCCCTGCTGTCCGCCACGGCGGAGGAGGCTGTGCGCAATCTGGCCAGCCATTTTGGGTACCATCAGGGCAACACGCACACGCGGGTTATTGAACAGGGCAACGGACTGCTCCGGCTGGAATACACCATTCTGGACCCCAGTATTACCCGGCGCAGGCAGGATGCGGAGCTGACCATGGGAATGTTCTGCAATATTCTGCGCCACGCCATGGGGCCACACTGGGTGCCTGAAACCGTGATGTTCGAGCACCAGCGCCCAGAGCAGGCGCATGAACATACAGAAGCTTTTCAGGCCGACATCCGCTTTGACCAGAGCACCAATGCCCTGCTTTTCCGCCGCTCCGGGCTGGAGCGCCCGATGCCCAAAGCCAACGCTGCCATGCTGGACATCATGCGCGCGTCACTGATCTCCCTCTCCCGCACCCATCAGGGGAATGGGCAGGTGGCCTCTGCTCCACCGCTCAAGGAACAGATTACCACCATCATCCGTGCCGGGCTGGCGGAACGCTGCTGCACACTCTCCGACATTGCCCAGCGCATGAACATGCCCGCATGGACCCTCCAGCGCAGACTCGCACAGTTCGACCTCTCCTTTGGCACATTGCTGGAGGAGGTGCGCTATGCCGAAGCATGCCGCTACCTCAGCCAACCCGGCACGGATATGGGAGAAATTGCTCTAGCTCTGGGCTATACCGAGACAAGCGCGTTCAGCCGTGCTTTTCGCAAATGGAGTGGTGCCTCCCCCCGCGCATGGCGGGAACAACACCCCTGCAAACCCCCGTCTTCTGGCCCATCATAGGGCTTTACTGACCCGCGCGTATGCGTGAGTCCTTTTTTTCATATTTGCATCTCCTGTACATAATATGAGACATGGACAGGGTATGACGCAGCCCCCTTCCCCCCTCCGCCGTGGCTGGACCACGGGCAGTTGCGCAACGGCAGCAGCCAAGGCTGCATGGCTGGTACTGCAAGGCCATGAACCCCCGGCCAGTGTGTGGATTACCCTGCCCTCGGGTAAGGAGGTGGCGTTCAGTCTCTGCCAGTTCAGCGGCACACCAGACGCCCCATGCGCTGCGGTCATAAAAGATGCCGGAGATGACCCTGACATCACCCACGGCGCCATGATCCGCTGCACGGTGCGCGCACTTGCCGCTGGCTCTGGCATTGTCTTCCGGGCGGGGCCGGGGGTTGGCACCATCACACGTCCGGGACTGCCCTTACCGCCGGGGGAACCCGCCATTAACCCCACCCCACGCGCCATGATCCGCACAGCCCTGACGCAAGCCAACAACGCCATACCACCAGATGCGGAAGTCACAATCAGCATTGATAACGGTCAGGAACTGGCACAACACACGCTCAATGGGCGTTTGGGCATTGTGGAGGGGCTGTCCATTCTGGGCACAACGGGCATTGTTATGCCGTTCTCCTGCTCCGCGTGGATAGAAAGTATTCACCGTGGCGTGGATGTGGCGCGGGCGGAAAAATTACCCCATATTCTGGCAGCTACTGGCAATGTCTCCGAAAAAGCGGGGCAGGCTCTCTACGGCCTGCCTGACATGGCCTTGATTGAAATGGGGGATTTTGCAGGCGGGCTGCTCAAATACCTGCGCCACCACCCTGTGCCCCGCCTGAGTATTGCGGGGGGCATTGCCAAAATGACCAAGCTGGGTCAGGGCTGTCTGGACCTGCACTCCAGCCGCAGTCAGGCAGATATGCCCGCTCTGGCCGACCTTGCAGCACAGCATGGCGCGCCCCACGGCCTGCCGGAACAGATAAAAACCTCCCCCACGGTTGCCGAGGCTTTTTTGCTCGCTGCGTCCCACACATACCCATTGGGGAGCCTGATTGCTCACAAGGCATGGGAGGTCGCGCAGCACACCCTCAGTCCCGCCCCAACACAGCTGGATGTGCTCGTCTTTGACCGCGCAGGCAGGCTTGTGGGCAAAGCAGACGGGCCTTTTGCCCTTTAGCTACGGAAGCGGCGGCGATAATCGGGGTCATACAGAGCGCTCTCACGCCCGACCATGCCAGCAAGAGCAGGGCCGACCAGCACCAGCGCAGTCCGCTCGATCGGATTAAGCTCCAGTTCTTTTTCAATGCTTTCCAGCGTGCCGCGCAGTACCATCTGGTCCGGCCATGATGCGCGAGCAACAATGGCTACGGGGCATTGTGCGCCATAAAAGGGGGTCAGTTCCGCCACAATACGGCTCAGGGCATGCACGGCCAGATGAATGGCCAGTGTTGTACCTGTGGCGGCAAAGGTTTCCAGCTTTTCACGCTCAGGCATGGCAGATGCACGGCCATTCATACGGGTCAGCACAAGGCTCTGCGCCACGCCGGGGACTGTCAACTCCCGCCCCAGAACGGAGGCCGCAGCAGCAAAAGCGGGCACGCCCGGGGTCATGGTCCATGGAATGGCATTGCGCTCAAGCCTGCGCACCTGCTCGGCCACAGCACTGTAAATGGACAGATCACCCGAATGCAGGCGCGCAACATCCTGCCCGGCGTTATGTGCCCGCACATACTCGGCCTCGATCTCGTCCAAAGACATGGGCGCCGTATCCACAAGTCGCGCATCTTCCGGGCAATACTGGAGCATGTCGGGCGGAACAATCGAGCCTGCATAAAGGCAGACCGGGCAGGAGGCCAGAAGGTCACGCCCCCGGATGGTCAACAGATCCGCAGCGCCGGGGCCTGCTCCAATAAAATGAACCGTCACGTCCTATCTCCTCGTGCCACCGCACAGGTTACACCACATAATATCTGGCGCGGCAGGCACAACTGCGCGCCCTCCCCCGCACCGGCAAGAGCACATGCCTCCGCCACAGATGCAACCCCCACATACCGCATAACAGTAGCGGACGCTGTATGGCAGCCCGGCTGCACCTGCTGGAGCTGCGCGCGCCCGATCCACAGCAGTTCCGCCCCCCATGTCCGCGCAAGCAGGTGAGGCATATCATCCCCGCGCTTAAAATCGGGGACGGCAATATAATCAGGTGCTTGCACCCCTACCATGCACAAGCTGCGCGCAAGCAGTTCCTGCGCAGACCCAGCCAGTGCGGTGCTGCGCCAGCCCATGCCAACAACAATCATGCTTTATCTGGCTTGCTGGCCACCCATTGCGTCACCGTCATGGCTGGACGAAACGCATGGAACCCCCCAACCGCGTCCAGCCGGGCTATGGAAAGGCGCGTCAGCCGCCCCCCCCACTCCCGCACAGCCTGTAGCAGACGGTTTTCGGTTTCCACCACAACGGCATTGACCACCATACGCCCCCCCGGACGAAGTGCTGCCCATGCCTGTTCCAGCACACCCGGCCTGCTGGCTCCGCCACCAACAAAAATGGCGTCTGGCATGTCCAGACCATCCAGCCCCTGCGGCGCACGCGCCTGCACCACCAGTAGATCAGGCACACCCAGCGCCTGCGCATTGCGCATAATGCGGGCTGCACGCTCTGCCACGCTCTCAATCGTTATCGCCCGACACTCAGGTGCAGCAAGCATCCACTCAATGGAAACAGACCCCGCACCACCGCCAATGTCCCACAGCAGTTCCCCTGTCCGTGGTGCAAGGGCCGACAGGGTTACCGCCCTTATGTCCTGGCGGGTAAGCTGCCCATCGTGCTCAAAACAACTATCGGGCAGACCGGCACATCGGGGCAGGCACAGCGCGCTTAAATTGGCGGGGACCTCCAGCGCAAGCAGGTTCAAGGCCCCCACATCGGGCGGGGGGCCGTCCTCAGCCACAAAACTACGGCACCGCTCGTTTGCACCACCGAGTGCCTCCAGCACATGGCACCGTACCGCACCAAGCCCCAAACCCACCAGCCATTCTGCCAGAAGGCGGGGGGAAGTGGCATCAGCCGACAAAACGAGCAACCGCGCCTGAGGCTGCAAAAATGGGCGAACCCGCTCTACAGGCCTGCCGCACACGGACACGACGTGGCACTGCTCACGCGCCCAGCCAAGCCGCGCACACGCCAGTGCGACGGATGATACGCCCGGCAAACACAGCATCTCCCCCACACCAAGGCTACGGGCCAGCACACCGCCAACACCGTAAAAAAACGGGTCCCCCGATGCCAGCACAACCACTTGCCGCCCACGCAGGGCCAGCACCTGCCTTACGCCCTCGCTGAACGGTGTTGGCCATGCCGTGCATATGCCTTGTGGCAGGGTGGCTACCAACGCCAGATGTCGCGTGCCACCAAACACATACTCTGCCTGCGCAATCAGATCTCTGGCGGTGCCACTCAGGCCGCTCAGACCATCCTCCCCCACCCCGATCACGCTCAACCATGGAGCCGGGTTATGCATGTTCCGCTCAGGCATTACATCCTCTTTTCAATACAAAACCCCCGTGCTTGCCCCGGCTGTGAGTGTGCGGGTATAGGCTGGATGGCACACTCCGGCACCAAGGTTTTTCCATGCCCTCTGTATCCGCCTATAGTGCGACAACCACTCCCCCACCTGCGCGCCCCCGCGTTCTGGTGCTGGGCGGCACAACAGAAGCCAGCACCCTGTGCCGGCGGCTGACAGGCACAGACCCTGTGTGCCATGCCGTACTGTCCCTTGCCGGTGCAACCAGCCAGCCGCATCTGCCGGATATGGCAACCCGCGTAGGCGGTTTTGGTGGCGTGGAAGGGCTGCTTCACTGGCTCCACCAAAACAACATTGCCGCTGTTGTGGACGCTACCCACCCCTTTGCCGCTCAAATGAGCCTCCACGCCGCCGTAGCCTGTGCCAGAGCCGGTGTTCCCCTGTTGCGACTGGAGCGCCCGGGCTGGATGGCAACGCCACAGGACCAATGGCAGATGGTCCCCAGCATAGCAGATGCCGCCCGGATTCTGGCCCATGCCAGCAAGTGGAACAGTAAGCCTCAGTCCGTGTTCCTGACCACTGGCCGCAAGGAGACCCGGCCTTTTCTCGCAGCACCACAGCACCACTACCTGTTCCGCTCCATTGAGCAGCCCGATCCGGCCGACCTGCCGCCCGATACGCGGGTAATCCTTGCCCGTGGACCATTTGACCTGAATAGCGAGCTGGACTTGATGCAGGAGCAAAAAGTGACCGTGCTGGTGACCAAAAACTCCGGGGGAACTGCCACCCACGCCAAGCTGGAAGCGGCCCGCATTATGGGCATACCCGTTATTATGATCGCACGCCCAACCCCACAGAACACGCCACACGCCCCGAATGTGACGCAGGCTGTGGCGTGGCTGCGAGGTCAATGTGCGTCTTCCACCTTGCGTGCGGTGTAAAGCCACGGCTCTTCGCCTGTGGGGCGGGTGAGCACGCGGGTTGCTGGGCAACCAATCAGCACAAGCGTGCTCATGTCCGCCCACTCAGCATTGGCCTGCGCTATGGTGGAGAGCCGGACAGCCTCATCCGGCCGGCCTATGGCACGGGCAAAGGCTACAGGCTCGTCCCCGCGCATGGTCTGGCGTAAATGCTCAAAGGCAGCTCCTAGCTGCCATGGCCGCGCATGCGAGCGCGGGTTGTATAAGGCGATTACAAAACCCGCCTGTGCCGCCAGCCGCAAACGCTCCAGCACAACCGGCCAGGGTTTGAGGTTATCGGACAGGGAGATCACACAAAAATCACCCCCGAGCGGCGCACCAAGCCGCGCGGATGCTGCGAGCACTGCGCTGACGCCGGGAATAACCTGAATATCCAGCGTTCGCCATATCTGCGGGCCGTTCTCTACTGCCTCGAACACAGCGCTCGCCATGCCAAACACCCCGGCATCCCCGCCCGAAACCACAGCAACATGCCGCCCGTTCAGGGCCAGTTCCAGCGCATGGCGTGCGCGCGCTATTTCCTCCCGGTTATCCGATATGTGGCGCACCACTTCCGGGCCTGCCTCCACCCGCCTGACATATGGCGCATACCCGACAAGATCGGTCGCACGGGCCAGTGCCTCCTGCGCCTGTGGGGTCAACTGCTGGGGGTTACCCGGCCCAAGGCCCACAATAACAACAGAGCCACTACTCATCGTACGCGCTTCCTTCCGGGCAGGAGCACAAGGGAAAAATAGGGCGCTGTTCCCTCCTGCTCAGCCAGCGGGGTTATGGCCTGCGCCCCCTGTGTGCCACGCTCAACATACATGGCATCCTCCATACGCCCGCTTTGGGCCACTGCCTTGCGCACATGCGGCATGTTACGCCCGATCTTCATGATCACAGCGGCATCAGCCCGGTCCAGCCAACCTGCCAGTTCAGCCTCAGGCAAGGTCGCCGGGAGCACACACAGCACGTCATCTCCATGAGTCATGGGGGTCAGGGCCTGACTCCAGCATCCATTCATGGCCATAATGCCGGGGACCACCTGCGTGTGACAGCGTGCGTGCAGGCGGTCAAACACATACATGGCAGAGCCATACAAGAACGGGTCGCCCTCACACAGCAGCACAACATCGCGCCCGACCGTCAGCTCGGCGGCTATGCGCTCGGCACTCTGGTCATAAAAAGCCGACATGTTCTGGTGGTAGGCCGGGTTATTGACCGAAACCTCCGTGGTGAACGGGTAGACAAGCGGCAACTCCTCGGCACCGGGGCCAATATGGGCCTGCGCTATGGTCCGAGCCTGACTGGGGTGTTTTTCACGGCAGAAATATGCCACCACCGGCGCCGCCCCGATCAGGCGTGCGCCCCGCAGGGTCAGCAATTCCGGGTCGCCCGGCCCCACGCCAACTATACTGAGTGTTCCCGCCATTATTCGACCTCGGTCGCAAGGGCGTTCAGGGCCGCGGCGGCCATGGCGCTGCCTCCCAAACGACCATGAACAACCAGCCAAGGCACATCATGCCTTTTGGTGAGTGCCTCCTTGGATTCTGCGGCCCCCACAAAACCGACCGGCACCCCCACTACGGCTGCCGGGCGAGGTGCCCCCGCATCCAGCATTTCCAGCAGATGGAACAGAGCTGTGGGCGCATTGCCTATGGCCACAACAGCCCCTCCAAGCCTGTCCCCCCAAAAATCAAGCGCAGCCGCCGAGCGTGTGTTCCCAATAGCCAGAGCCTGCTCCGGCGTGCGCGGGTCACGCAGAGTACAGATCACATCGTTATCAGCTGGCAGGCGCGTCCGGGTTACGCCACGGGCCACCATTTCCGCATCACACAGAATGGCGCATCCACCGCGCAGGGCCTGCCGCGCGCGCGGCACCAGATCGTCCGTCATGGCCACGGACTGGGCAACACCAACCATGCCGCAGGCATGAATAATCCGCACAACCACGGCAGCCTGTTCCAGAGTAAAGGCGCTCAGGTCTGCCTCTGCCCGGATTGTGGCAAAAGACCGCTGATAGATGGCCGCCCCATCCCGAATATACTCATAGGCCGGCATCCACCGCTCCTTCGTGTTTGAATGACTCAAATGCTTTATAAACAGCCTGTTCGTTGGCGAACAGGCTTTCCACACGCCCTGAGGCCGTACCATTACGCACAAGCCCGTACCCCTGAGCGCCGGCGACAACAGTAAAATCGGCAGCAGTAGGATGCGCGCATCCCTTGCGGCAGCCTGAAACATGCAAGGTGCCCCCATGCGGCAACAAAGGAGCCAGATTGCGCGCCAGCCCCTCAGTCTCCCCCCCGGCCTGCGCACAGGCTCCAGCCCCACTACAGGCCCATGTCCGTAACAGGGCGGAGGCCGGGTCCGTGACCATGCCAGCCACCGCAGGCACCTCCGCCATGCCGCCCAGAACAATGCTATGCCAAGGCGTCAGGCGTAGAATGCCATCACCCTGTGTTGCAGCAACCTGTGCGCAGTCACGCAGCATGGCAGCGGTCATGCAACCCAGCGGAACGGACAGGGCAACCAGTCCATGCCCGAGTGACCCGACAAGGCTATAACCACCCAGCTCAGGGCCTGCACTCATGGGGGCCGCGTGACCTTGCAGCCCCAGAATGTGGAATAACCTCTCCCCAACGTCTGGGTCGCGTTGTGGCCGCGCACTTTGATGAGAGGTTACAAACGCCTCTGCCAGCCCGACTGCCTGCCTGACCGCCACAGCATAAGGAGCGGGTTGCGTGCACGAGGCACCACAGATAACGGACCACTGCCCGCCTTCCCTCGCGCGTACTGTGATATCCGCCTGCAACAGGCCTGATGCATAAAGCCCACCACCATCCACAGCAAAACCAAATTTGCCCGGTAGGGCCGACAGGGCCGCAGCGCCAATCAGAGCATTACGCAGGGCCTCTGCACAGGCATGTGTGTCTGGCGCACACGCGGGGTCATCCCCCGCCAGAGGTGATACGAGCATGGCCTGCCGCCGCTCCATACCCGCATCGGACAGGCCAAGACCTGCCGCAACCGCAATATCGGGGAACCGGCGGGCAGCAGCGGCCCCAAACCCGCGCAGTTGCAGACTGGCTCTGTTGGTCAGCCCGATGCGGCCATTACCCTGCTGTTGCGCGACATCAGCCAACAAAAAAGCCTGAGCGGCCTCCAGCCGCCCCAGTCTGGGCCTTACGCGCACCAGCCAGCCATCCGCTGCCTCCATGGGCGCAAAAAGACCAGGGCACCACCCTTTGACTTCCGGCTGTGCAAAACTGCCATACATCCCGGTTACTCCCGTCTGCTTGGCCACCTCTGGCCCGTGGGCTGCCCCCGAACGCCTGCCCGGACTTTGTGGTGCTCCACAAAAAACGACAAAAGCGACAGACACACCGCATGCCAACAACATGATGGAACAGGAGCATGTGCCAGAAAAATACGGGCAAGCTGCCCTGCTCCACCCCATAGCACACCGGGCCGGGGCTGACCTGCGACCGTGTTAGGCCGGTGCGAGCAGACTTGTCAAAGCAGGCAATGGCACAGCAGACATCCACTTTTATGCGGTTTCGCTCAGCTTCCTCTTGCATCCAAGACAAAATCCTGCTTGCAGCATGAACCATGAAGGCTTCATTCGAGCGAACCAGTTGGTTTCCCATCATGCTCCGGCTGGAAGGGGCGCGTGTTCTTGTGGCTGGCGGCGGCAATGTCGCGGCCAACAAGGTGCAGCTTCTTGTACCGACGGGTGCATTGGTGGACATCCTCGCCCCCACACTCTCCCCCGAGCTTGAACGTCTTGTAACAGACGGCAAGGCACGCGCGATCCGCGAGGATGCCTCGGTCAAAACGCTGACATCTCTGTTGCCCGGCTGCCGCATGGTTTATCTGGCCACCAGCAACCGCGCACTCAATGCTGAACTGAGCGCGCTGTGCCAGAGCATGAACATTCCTGTCTGCGCGGTAGATGACCCGGAAGTGTCCAGCTTTATTACCCCCGCCATGAGCACACGGGGCGCTGTGCAGATTGCGGTCTCCACCGGTGGGGCCGCCCCGGTTCTGGCACGCAGATTGCGTGCAAAAATAGAAGAAATCATGCCCGCAGGCCTACACAGGCTAGCCGCATTTATGCAGCACAGCCGCACGGCCCTGCGCACACAGGTGCCCGATTCCGCCTTGCGCCGGCGCATATGGGAGCATTTTCTGGACGGTACGGGCGGCCCTTTGGCCATGTCGGGCGATACACAGGCCGCCCAACTCGAACTTGACCGTATTGTGCGCGAAGACCAGCGCAGAACGGGGGAAGTCTGGCTGGTTGGCGCAGGCCCGGGCGACCCCGACCTGCTGACACTGGCAGCCCTGAGACTGATGCAGGATGCGGATAGCGTTCTGTACGACAATCTGGTGGGGCCGGATATCCTCAATTTTGTACGCCGTGATGCCGAGCGTGTCTTTGTTGGCAAACAGACCAACAACCACACCCTGCCGCAGGACGGCATTAACGCCGAACTGATCCGCCGCGCCAGAGACGGGGAACGCGTACTGCGGCTTAAAGGCGGCGATCCCTTTATTTTTGGTCGCGGAGGGGAGGAAATAGAAGCGCTGGTAGATGCGGGTATCCCTTTTCGCATTATTCCCGGCATTTCTGCCGCCAATGGCTGCGCGGCCTATGCGGGCATACCGCTCACGCACCGCGACTGTGCACAGGCCTGCCTGTTTATTACGGGGCATGCCCGGGCTGATGGCACCCTGAATCTGGCGTGGGAGACCATAGCCCTCCGCAGCCAGACCATTGTTATTTACATGGGGCTAACGCTCATCCACCAACTCTGCGCCAGACTGGTCGAACATGGCTTGCCAGCAGACTGGCCCGCTGCTGTGGTGGAACGGGGCACATTGCCACAGCAGCGCGTGTTCTGCGGCACACTCTCCACCCTGCCTCAGCAGGTTGCGGACAACAAGGTGAGCAGTCCGGCACTGGTCATTGTGGGGGAAGTTGTGCGGCACCGGGTCATATCTTCCCCACTCTGAGGGGGAGGATGTCGGGCTTTCAACTGCAATGCGCCTCGTGCGCATAAACAGCTTTGGCAGCCCCCCGCTCGGCAAGCTGGTCGGCACGTACACACAGGGCATCGCGTGCCGGTGGCCGCCCGAACATACGCCGGTACTCCCGACTGAACTGGGATGGGCTTTCATACCCCACTGCAAAGGCAGCTTCTGCCGCATCCACATTTTCGCTCACCATGCGCCGACGCGCCTCCTGCAGCCGTAGTTGCGTACGGTATTGCAGGGGGCTCATATTGGTCGCTGCACGAAAATGCCTGTGGAATGTGGACAGGCCCATACCGGCAACACTGGCTGCGCGCGCCACATCAAACGGTTCCGCATAATGCAGGGAAATCCAGTGAATGGCCCGGTTAATGTGGGAGAGGTTGCTGCCAGCCGTAGCAATCTGCCGGAGCGCGCACCCCTGATCCCCCTGTAAGAGCCGATAGAGCAGCTCCCGCACAATCAGGGGTTTGATAATGGGAATATCCTCCGGCTGGTCCAGCAACCGCATCAGCCGGAGCAACGGCCCCGTAATGTCCGAATTCAGCGGGCTAAGCCCCATGCCCATGATGCAGGCCTGATTGGGGTCCACCTGCGTGTCATTCACAACCAGCAGCAACTCCGCGATCAGCGCCGGGTCAAGCGCCAGACACAGCGCCAGATACGGCCGTTCGGGGGAGGCCTGTGTAATGCAGCCTGCCACGGGCAAATCGACTGCGGTGACCAGATAATGGCTGGCGTCATAATCAAACACACGGTCACGTAGCATGACCTGTTTGCTGCCTTGCACAATAACATACACGCGCGGTTCAAACACAAACGGGATCGGCTCGCTCACGACCTCCGCACGGTAGAGGGTCAGTTCTTTTATGGCGGTTGTAACCGTAGGCTGGGTGCAATGCCTGAGCACCAGATTTTGCAGCTCGGCCAGAGTCCCGGCCATGCATTCCTCCTGTTCCGCCACATCACCCTCTCTGCCCGCCAACTGCGGAAAAAACCGAACCATACGGCATGCCACCATTCCAGATATGGCAGAATAAGGCAATCAGCACGGCAAGCATCTTGCCCAAAGCGGTATAAACACCCCCCACAAGAGAGGATAAGGCAAGAAGTGAGCAGAATTGCTCTACCGCCCCCCTCCCCTTACGGCCCATCTTGGCATGACTGACCAAACAGCCAAGGAAGAGCACGCTCATGGCCTACGCTACAACCAACCCCTATACGGGCGAAGTCGTTAAAACCTTTGCAGACGCAACGGATCAGGACGTACAGAACGCTCTGGACAAGGCCTACGGCGCATTCCAGTCCTGGCGCGATGTCTCCTTTGCCGAGCGCGCCAAGGTCATGACTGCCGCAGCAAAAATCCTGCGTGACAACATGGATGACTACGCAGCCCTGCTGACGCTGGAAATGGGCAAAGTTTTTGCTGAAGCCCGCGCAGAAGTCACACTTTCGGCCGAAATTTTTGAATACTACGCCGAACACGCCGAGCGCCTGCTGGCCGCCGAACCCCTGCCGGTCAAGAACCCCGAAGAAGGTCAGGCCATACTGGTGCACGAACCGCAGGGTATCGTGTTCGCCATTGAGCCGTGGAACTTCCCCTACTACCAGATCGCACGCATCATTGCGCCCCAGCTTTCGGCAGGGAACACGGTCATTCTCAAGCACGCATCCAACGTGCCGCAGTGTGCCGCAGCCTTTGACGATCTGATGCGCAAGGCTGGCCTGCCAGACGGTGCATTCCGCAACCTGTATCTGGCCCGCCACCACACCGAAACCGTGCTGAACGACCCGCGCGTATGCGGCGTTGCCCTGACCGGCTCCGAAGGTGCTGGTGCCATTGTGGCCTCGGTCGCAGGTAAGGCGCTCAAAAAAGCAACCATGGAACTCGGTGGTTCTGACGCGTTTATCGTGCTTGATGACGCCGATCTGGAAAAAGCCGTCAAATGGGCCGTGTTTGGCCGCCACTGGAATGCCGGACAGGTTTGCGTCTCTTCCAAGCGCCTGATTGTGGCTGATGCCATTTATGACCGCTTTGTAGAGCTGTACAAAAAAGGTGTGGCCGAACTCAAAGCGGGCGACCCGATGGACCCGGCCACAACACTTGCCCCCCTCTCCTCCCAGAAAGCAGCAGACGACCTGCGCGCACAGGTGGAAGAAGCCTGCAAACTGGGTGCAAAAGCCGAGGTTATTGGTGCGCCTGTGCCCGAAAAAGGCGCTTTTTTCCAGCCTGTCCTGCTGACAAATCTGGAAAACAATGAAGCGCGCCTGTGGGAGTTCTTTGGTCCGGTGACCCAGCTTTACCGTGCAAAAGACACTGAAGATGCAATCCGCATTGCCAATGATTCGCCTTATGGTCTGGGTGGTTCCGTGTTTACACAGGACACCAAACGTGGGGTAGAAGTGGCACGCCGCATTTACACCGGCATGGTCTACATCAACCATCCGACAATGGTAAAAGCCGATCTGCCGTTTGGTGGTGTCGCCCGTTCCGGTTTTGGCCGCGAACTCATCGGGCTTGGCATCAAGGAATTCGTCAACCACAAGCTGATTGACGTGGTGGACATCGACGCGCCGTTCTAAAACTCTTTTAGAGCCGCGATTTACCTACACTCTGTGTAGAGAGACCCTGCGCAGCCTGAACCTGCCCGGACAGAATCAAAGCAAAAGATTCTATCCGGGCGGCACTCGGGCTGGGCAGGTTTTTTATGTCGTTATGGCTTTACCATGGGATCAGGCTCAGGCCCTTGGCTTGACAGCCCACACGCGGCCTGAAAAAGCAGTCCTGTCGTCTGTTAAACTAACCGTGTTGCACCCAAAGCGTAAGGGAATACCCCGCTCCCTGCCGAACCGGTATGCTGCCAGCATCCACCACCCCATGGAAAAACCAAATGCCCAAGCTACTTTACCTGATTTCCGAGGACTGGTTTTTCTGCTCGCACTTTATGGCCCGCGCTTTGGCGGCCAAGGAGGCGGGGTTTGATGTTGTGGTGCTCACACGGGTTGGCACGCACGCGCACACAATCCGCGAACGTGGCATACGGGTCATTGCATGGCCGCATGACCGCAAAAGCCTCAATCCACTGCATGAGTTAAAAAGTATTGCCAACGTCCTGCGTATTTACCGCCAGGAACGCCCGGACATTGTCCACCACATTGCCATAAAGCCCATACTCCACGGGACAATTGCCGCCCTGCTTGCAAACATACGCCATATCGTTAACGCCCCTGTGGGCATGGGGTATATTTTTTCGTCCAGCGACTGGCGCGCCCGCCTCCTACGCGGGCCGGTCAGTCTGGCATTGCGCCTCCTGCTCAACCCCCGCCGTAGTCTGGTTATTTTTGAAAACCCCGATGACCTCCGCCATCTCACGACAAATGGCACCGTGCATGCTCAGGCGGCACGGCTGATCCGTGGTGCCGGGATAGACCTGTCAGTTTTTGCTGCCACGCCTGAGCCCGATCAGGTGCCAGCGGTAGTGCTGCCTGCGCGCATGCTATGGGACAAGGGTGTGGGAGATTTTGTAACCGCTGCACAGCACCTCAAAGCTCAGGGTGTTCAGGCCCGCTTTCTGCTCGCAGGAGCGTCGGATTCATCAAGCTTTGCAGCTATTCCGGAAGATACACTCCACGCATGGGCGCAAAGCGGCGCGGTAGATTACCTTGGTTTTTGCTCCGACATGCCAGCGCTGCTGGCCCGTAGTGCAATCGTCTGCCTGCCCTCAACCTACCGGGAGGGGCTACCCAAAGTGCTGCTGGAGGCACTGGCCACAGGCCGCCCCGTTGTGACCACTGATGTGGAAGGCTGCCGGGAGACTGTTCTGCCCGATGTCAACGGTCTGCTGGTCCCTCCACGCAACCCGGGCAGACTGGCAGATGCCTTGCAAAAGCTGCTCAACAACCGGCCGCTCCGTCTGGCAATGGGCAAAGCGAGCAGGACACTGGCTGAAACCGAATTCTCACAGGAAAAAATCAATGCGGAAACCCTGAAAGTTTATGCCGATTTTCAGGATCATTAACCCTACGGCAGCATCCACGTACTCACTGGTATTCAGGGCGGACCTGCTGGCAGCACACTGGACCTGCCCGCCCCGATGCGGGTAAGAGGACAACCATGAGATGGTTTGCAACCAGCATGATCTGCCGCCTCCTTGGCCATAATTGGGGAGCGTGGACGCAGCAGCAGTCCTGGGACGGGCACGGCACGTTCGAGCACCGCAAATGCATGCGCCACGGCTGCTTGGCTACGCAGCAGCGCCGCGAAAAATAAATCCGCCCGATTGCTGCGCATATAACAATCAAACTCTCCACAACCTGATTTTTTATGCACGGCATATAGCCCCTTTTTAGGGGCAACTGCGCCTGCCTTAGGTGCAGGCGCATGGCTCTGGGTTTATCGCTCGGTCTGCCCCACAGCCAGCCGCAGCAGAATATATTCGCGCAGTTTTTGGGGCAGCAACCGCTCTACCACCCGCAACACACGGAATGGCCACGGAAAAACATATTCACGCCGTCCCTGCGCAATGGCACGGGCTATGACCCGCGCGGCCTTTTTTGCTGGCACCAGAAATGGGCGGGGGCCATCAAGCCGCTGACTCATGGGGGTATCCACAAAGCCGGGGACGATCAGCGTCAGCTTCACACCGTATTGCTGCCATGCAAGCCCTGCGGATTTGGCAAAAAAGGCCAAACCGGACTTGGAGCTGCTATAGGCAGCGGAAAATGGCATTTCATAAAAACCGGCAACAGACCCGATGAGCGCAATATGCCCCCCCTGCCGTCCAACCATGCTCCGCGCCGCAGCCGTAGCCAGCGCTGCGGGTGTTGCATAGTTCACCAAGCCGAGTTGGAGCACCTTCTGCGGGTCTTCGGTTTTTTCGTCTAAGGACTGAATATCTGACAAACCTGCCCCGAGCACCACGCAATCCGGTGTGTGGGCGGCATCGTCCTCTACAAAGGCCGCCAGAGCACTCGCGCCATCGCACAGGTCAATCTGGCGCGTATGCACCACGGCCCCTCTGGCACAGCATTCCGTAGCCAGTTGGGCCAGCCTCTGGGCGTTTCTGCCCCACAAAATCAGGGTTCGGCCGGGCGCTGCATAATGGTGCGCAAGCTCGGCACCAATGCCGCCGGTTGCCCCCGTAATCAGCACAGAACGCAAAACGTCCGCCCCGGATGCAGCATATCTCACATTTTTTCCTTTCCCATTGAGAGAGAATAAGGCATCACCCGGGGAGTTTTTTATGTTCCGTTCCATGGAGGGGCAATGTCTTTCCCGACTCAGATTACCGTTTCCCCTGTTTCGGGCTCACGTCAGCTTTCTCTCTTTATAAAGCTTCCGCGCAAGCTTTACGATGGCTTGCCCGGATATCTTCCTCCCCTCGACATGGAAGAGCGCAGCATGCTCTCCCCCCGCAAGGCTCCTTTTTTCGAGCATGGCTTTGCGTGTTACTTTCTGGCATGGCGCAATGGCAAACCCATTGGCCGCATATCTGCCCAGATTGATGCTCTGGTGCTCCAGCAGGGTGGCCCCAGAACAGGTTTTTTTGGAGCGCTGGACACGGCTGAACCCGCCTGCGTTCCCCTGCTGCTGGAAGCCGCAACCGCATGGCTGAAAACACGCGGCATTGAGCGTATCCGTGGACCATGGACGCTTAACAGCAATGGCCAGTCGGGGGTGATGATCGAAGGACAGACTGAAATGTCCATGATCGGCACACCTTGGCACCCTGCAACCCTTGCTCCAGCCATTGAACAGGCAGGTTTTAGCAAGGCTATGGACCTGCTGTCCTACCGGATGGAAACCGGACCAAAGGCCGAGCAGGCCAACCAGATTCCCGCCAACCTGCGCGAGCGTCTGGGCAAAATTACCATGCGTGGCCTGCGCCTGACACATATTGCTGAAGACGCGGAAATCCTGCGTGAAATTTACAATGATGCCTGGGCCGACACATGGGGAAATGTGCCCCTGACCTCCAACGAAGTGGCATCGCTACTCAAGGCACTCAAACCCGTGCTGCGACCCGAACAATATGTTCTGGCTGAAGTGGAAGGCGAACCCGCAGCCATAGCACTGGTCATACCCAATATGTTTGACATTAGCGGTGACCTGGGGGGAGCACCCTCTCCCCTTGGCTGGCTCAAGCTGGGGTCACGCATTCTCAAGCATGATTTTCATTCCGCGCGGGTGGTTCTGTTAGGTGTGCGCAAAAAATATATGGGCACTGCCCTGCGCGCCATGCTGCCTGTTCTGATTATTGATGAATTGATGCATCGTGGGCATGTTCTGCCCTACCGCACCATTGAACTGGGATGGGTGCTGGAAACGCATCAGGGACTGCGCAACCTTATCGAGCGTATTTCTCCCACCCCATACAAGCGCCACCGGATGTTTGAAAAAATTCTGCCGTAACGCCGTCCTTTGCATCTATGCGTGGGCAGGCGTTAAAGGTGGCTCCACCCGGATGTTTTAAAGTGCAATGCTCTGCCCGCACCATCCACAACGGACACGCAGGGCGGGCCTTTCTCAAAGTGCCCTATGCGTGTTACCGGCACATCTCCACACCGGGTTGGCAGATACGGGTGTGACAGGAGCTGATGCTCCTGCTCCGGTGGAACCGCGAACAATATCTCGTAATCATCTCCGCCAGTCAGGCAGGTTTGCAGCCATTCCTCGCCTGCTGCGCGCGCTGGTGCGGAGAGTGGAACCCTGTCTGCACAAATGCGCACATGCAGGGCATTTTCCCGTGCCAGATGCCCGGCATCCTGCACCAGACCATCCGACACATCCATTGCGGCAGACGCCATGCCATACAGTGGCAGGCCCACACGTGGTTGTGGCAGGCGGTAGCGCTGCGCCAGATAGCCCGTAGGGTCCGGCAGCGGCGCAGGCCCTTGCAACGCCCGCAACCCCAGTGCGCCATCTCCTATGGTGCCCGTAACCCACAACCCATCCCCGGCCCGAGCACCACAACGCCTGATGGCCTGACCGGGGGTAACAGAACCAACAATGGTCAGGGACAGCACCAGAGGCCCTGAGGTGGAGGTCGTATCCCCCCCCATCAGGCTCAGGCCGAACACTGCCTGATCCTGCGCCAGACCTGTGCAAAACTGCGCTACCCAATCCTCCGTAATATGGGGCGGACGGGCAAAGGCAAGCAGCCATCCCTCTGGCGCAGCCCCCATGGCGGCAAGATCGGACAAATTGCACCGCAATAGCTTGCGGCCAATCAGATCAGGTGGGTCGGTAGGCAGAAAATGAACATTTTCCACCATTGCATCGACCGCCATCACCATTTCCCGTCCCGCTGGGGGCAGGAAAACGGCGGCGTCGTCGCGCAAATTCAGGGCTGCCGGGCCTGCCAGCGCAGCAAAATGCCGCCGTATAAATGCGAACTCGCGCGGCAGATCACTCTTCGGCTGGGGTGCCTGTGGTGCTGTCATGATCCTCAACCGGTGTCGGATTTTTGAACAATGTGTCCAGCACACCATTCACCAGACGCGGCTCATCCCCGAAGAAGAAACCGTGCGCCACATCCATATACTCATTAATCAGCACAGCGGCAGGCACTTCCGCGTGACGGGCTTCTGCTATGGCTGCAAAAAAGAGCGCACGCAAAACCGGGTCAAGCCGCTCTATCGGCCAGGTGGATGGCAGGGTTTTGACAATGTCCTGCTCAATGGCGCTGCGGTTGGCTACAGCACCTTTGACAATGGATGTGAACAGCGCCACATCGGCCTCGGGGATGCGCCCATCTTCATAGGATTCCCCACTCAGGGTCGTGCCGAACCGGTGGATCAGAAACTGTTCGATAACAGAATCCGGACGATCCCCATTCTGTTCAATCTGGAACAGCGCCTGAACAGCTGCAACGCGCGCGGCGGTGCGTGGCCGCTGCGCGGCTTTTAGCTTGGGTTGGTCCTGTAGTCCTGTCATCGTTTTCTCCTGCTCCGCATGGATGCGAAGCCGCGTTTTGTGGCGTTTTTATCCATAAAGGTCTAGTCTTTTTGTTCGGTCTGCTGGGTTTTGCTTTCCATCAGCGTCAGAATTTCAGAAAAATCACGCGCTTCGGTAAAGTCACGATATACGCTGGCAAAACGGACATACCCTACTCCATCCACTTCCTTGAGCGCATCCATTGCCAGCTCGCCGATACGGGCTGAGGCAACTTCGGTATCCCCCGATGCTTCAAGCTGGCGCACTACCCCGGTGACGATCTGCTCCATCTGCTCATCCGACACCGGGCGCTTGCGCAGGGCAATACGTATGGAGCGGGAAATCTTGTCCCGATCAAACGGTGCGCGCCGTCCGTCCTGCTTGACCACCACCAGTTCGCGCAGTTGCACACGCTCTACCGTGGTAAAGCGCTGCCCACAGGACAGGCACGCCCTGCGGCGGCGTATGGCCGACCCCTCTTCATTTGGTCGACTGTCCTTGACCTGACTGTCCGGGTTCCCGCAAAAAGGGCAACGCATGATGGTACCAACCTTCCCTCAGGCGCGTATCCGACTGTGTTATGCCATTCAAAGAGCGCCAGCTGACAATCAGATATGTGTTTTAACCGGGTTCGTCCATACTGCCCATGCCCCAAGGCCCACGGAGTGACCATGAAACCTCGTTATCAGGCAATACTGGCCGGCACCCTGCTTGGCCTGATGCTGCTCCCCCCTGCCCATGCAGAGGAACACCAGCCGGAGCACCCCATTCCCGGTCAGGCCGATGCCCAGAAAGATATTACCATCTCCGACATCTCGTTCCACCTCCCCACCACACAGGGACAGGAACGCAGGCAACCCCAACTATATTTTACGCTCACCAACACTGGCCACACCACCCATCTTCTGACCGATGTCACCACACCCGCATGTAGCAAGCTGATTGGCTACCATACCGATCAGGAGAACACGCCTGGCACATACCACCTGTTCCAGCATCTGGCACTGCCCGAAACCACAACACTGGTTTTTGCCAATGCAGGTTATCACATGCTCTGCGTTGGCCCTGTGGCCCAGGAGCTGGCCCAGCACAGGGTGCAGGTTACATTCCAGTTTCTGGGCGGTTCAAGCAAAAGTGTTGCTGTCCCCGTGACCCCAGCTTCACCCTGAGTGGTCTGGCGTTACAGAAAACCCGGTAATACCCCGGTTTTTCTGTAACGCCGTATGCGCCTAGCCGCCTGTATAGGTGCTGAGTGTGCGCTTGACTGCCTGATGCCAGCCCGCAATCATGGTCCGGCGCTGGGTGCTGTCCATTTTGGGCTCAAACAGGGAACCACGCGCCCATTCGGCGGCAACAGTTTCCTCATTTTCCCAAACACCTGTGGCCATCCCGGCAAGGAACCCTGCGCCAAGGGCCGTTGTTTCCACATTCCGTGGGCGTTCAACCTTGGCTTGCAGCATGTCGGCAAGGAACTGGCAGTACCAGTCATTGGCAGACATCCCCCCATCCACACGAATGCTTTCTGTGGTGCCACCACCGTCCTGCACCATAGCGCTTACAAGGTCGAGCGTCTGATAGGCTACAGACTCAAGAGCCGCACGCGCAATATGAGCAGCGGTTGCGTCCAGCGTCAGCCCGCAAATCAGGCCTCGGGCATCCGGGTCCCAGTGCGGGGCCCCCAGACCGACAAAACCCGGCACCATATACACACCGTGGCTATGCGGTACACGGGTTGCCATATCATCCGTCTGGGAGGCATGCGTAATCAGGTGCAAGCCATCACGCAGCCACTTGATGGCCGCACCGGCCACAAAAATGGAGCCTTCAAGCGCATATGTTGGCTTGCCGTTCAGGCGATAGGCAACCGTGGTCAACATCCGATTGCGGGATTCCACAGGCTTGTCACCGGTATTCAGCAGCAAAAAGCAGCCCGTACCGTAGGTGGCCTTTGCCATACCCGGCGTAAAGCAGGCCTGCCCGACAACCGCTGCCTGCTGGTCCCCGGCAATACCGGCAATGGGAATGGCCCGGCCAAACAGCTCTGGATCTGTCTCTCCATACAGGGTGCTGCTGTCCTTGACTTCAGGCAGCAAGGCAGCTGGCACGCGGAACAGCGTCAGCAGGTCCTGATCCCACTGCTGGCGATGAATATCAAACAGCATGGTCCGCGATGCATTGGTGGCATCAGTCGCATGGACCCTGCCGCCTGTCAGACGCCACAGAATGAACGAATCAATGGTGCCAAACGCCAGTTCACCTTTTTCCGCACGTGCTCGTGCACCGTCCACATTATCCAGCAGCCAGGCCAGCTTTGTAGCCGAAAAATAGGGGTCCAGCAGCAGGCCGGTGCGCTCACGCACCAGTGTTTCAGCACCTTCGTCGCGCAGTTTCTGGCAGACGGCAGCGGTACGCCGGTCCTGCCAGACAATGGCGCGGTGGATCGGCTTGCCCGTGCTGCGCTCCCACACCACAATAGTCTCACGCTGGTTGGTAATGCCAATACCCGCAATCCGGTCCAGAGCTCCGCTCTGTTCCAGTGCGGCTCTGGCAGTGTTCAGCACATCGGTCCAGATATCCTCGGGGCAATGCTCAACCCAACCTGCGTTGGGGTAATGCTGGGGGAACTCCTGACGGGCCGCAGCCAGTTCGTTGGCATCTCGGTCAAAAACAATGCTGCGGGTTGAGGTCGTTCCCTGATCGATCGCCAGAACACAATCTTTTTTGGTCATGTGGGGGTATCCCTTCTTATTCTGAGCAGTCAGTCTGCCGCAGGAGTGGATTGACGGCCCAGAGCGGGCATGAACGGACGCAGCAGCGTCTGATAAATTGTGGCACCGATCAACCCGCCAGCAAGCGGACCAACAACAGGCACCCACCAATAATTCTGGGGAGATGGCAGGGCTGTTTCCCCCCACCCTGCGACAAAGCAGAACAGACGGGGACCAAAGTCCCGCGCGGGGTTAATGGCCCAACCTTCCAGATAACCTGAGGACGCACCGATAATGGCGACCAGCAGGCCTATGATCAACGCCCCTGAATTGGCCTGTGGCGCTGCCGTATTGTACTGGCAGGTTACAGCAAAAATACCAAGGACGAGGAAGGCAGTCAGAATTGTCTCATTCAGCAAGGCATGCAGTGGCGTTACAAAATCCCCCGGATGGGTAAAAAACACACCAGCCGCAGCACCATCATGCGCGAAGTCCAGATGATGCACCTGCGCATAATGCGCAATGACTGACCCATACAGGGCATAAACCAGACACGCGCCCAAAAAGCCGCCCAGAACCTGAGCCGCGCAGTAGGGCAGCACTTTACGCCATGCAAAACCACGGTAGCACGCCAGCGCCAGCGTAACGGCCGGGTTGGCGTGCGTGCCAGAGACTGCCCCGGTAACGTAAATGGCAAGGGTCACCCCCAGCCCCCAGGTTATGGCCACCCCCCAGTAGGAAAGCTGGTAGGGGCTCGGGTCGTACAGAGAGTACATGGCCGCCACTGAATCACCCACCAGAATGATAATCAGCACAGCCAGACACTCGGCTATCAGCTCACCCCAAAGCGTATTTTTTACCTTGTCCATGGTCTTTCCTCTTTTTGTTTTTTTTGTTCGGAAAGCAGTGTTTTACAGATTCAGACGGCTTTCTTCTGAACATAAGCTTCAACACGGGTTTTTTCCGCATCATCAAGGTGCAGACCCAGTTTGCTACGCCGCCAGAGCACATCCTCTGCCGTGCGTGCCCACTCCCGCTCCATCAGGTAATCCACCTCACGCGCGCTCAGGTCCCCACCAAGCAGTTCTCCCATATCCGCCATGGAAGTGGCCTGCCCGATAATTTCGTATGTCCGGCTGCCATAGTTACGCATAAGCCGCCATGCCAGCCCTTCGGGCAGCCACGGAGCCGCACGGCGCAGGCGGGCAAGGGCTCCGTCAAAGCCACCTTCCCCAATATCCCCACCGGGCAGCACTTCTGCGGCTGTCCAGCTCTGACCACCAACTGCGGGCAGCACAGGGGCCAGCTTTTCCAGCGCATGTTCGGCCAGCTTGCGGTAGGTCGTAATTTTACCACCAAAAATGGACAGCAAAGGCGCTCCGTCCTGCGTGTCCAGATCCAGCACATAATCACGGGTTACAGCAGATGCGTTGGCCGAGGCATCATCATACAGGGGGCGCAGGCCCGCGTAGCTCCAGACCACATCGCTTTCTTTGACCTGCACATTCAGGTAGCGGTTCACGCTCTCGCACAGATAGGCAATTTCGTCCGGGGCAATACCCACCTTGCCCGGCTCTTCCTTCCACGGAATATCCGTGGTGCCGATCAGGGTGAACTTCTGTTCATAAGGAATAGCGAACACAATCCGCTTGTCCGGGTTCTGGAAGATGTAAGCCTGCGGCCCCTCATAGACACGCGGAACAATAATATGGCTGCCCTTGACCAGACGCACGGATTTGGAATTGGGGATTTTAAGCGTATCTGCCAGCAGGCGCGCAACCCATGGGCCTGCTGCATTGACCATGGCTTTGGCACGGACCGTCTGGGTCTGCCCCGTAATCCGGTCTTCCAGCGTTGCCAGCCACTGGCCGTTTACACGCTGGGCGGCAATCAGGCGTGTACGCACACGCACATCACACCCACGCTCGGCTGCATCCATGGCGTTCAGCACGACAAGGCGGCTGTCCTGCACCCATCCGTCGGAATAAATGAACCCTTTTGTGTATTCGGGTTTGAGCGCACGACCGGAAGAGTGCTTGCGAAAATCAACCCCGATGGATTTAGGCAACGTCATGTTCGAAGCAAGATGGTCGTACAGGAACAGCCCGAGCCTGAGCATCCATGCCGGGCGCACCAGTTTGGAATGGGGCAGCACAAAGCGCAGCGGCCACATGATATGCGGCGCCATGCTCAACAGACGTTCACGCTCCATAAGCGCTTCACGCACAAGGCGGAACTCGTAATACTCAAGGTAACGTAGCCCGCCATGGATCAGCTTGGTGCTGGAGGAAGATGTATAACTGGCCAGGTCATCCTGCTCGACCAGCAGGACCGATGCCCCACGCCCGCAGGCGTCGCGCGCAATGCCGGTACCGTTAACGCCCCCCCCAACAACAAG
Organism: Acetobacter okinawensis; assembly: GCF_002153655.1. GTDB lineage: Bacteria > Pseudomonadota > Alphaproteobacteria > Acetobacterales > Acetobacteraceae > Acetobacter > Acetobacter okinawensis_A. Next base: position 45,889 of record NZ_JOPJ01000010.1, on the reverse strand, counting down.
GAGATCGTAGATACGTTCGGGTGATGCAGATGCTGACATGGTTTTTATCGGTTCCATCTATACGAAGGCTTTGCCTGTTTTATTCGAATTCGAAAACAGAACGCAAGAACAATGCTGATCGTCCCCCTGCTATGCGTTTTTTTGAACCATCATGGTTCTTTTACGAACATTCCTGTGTCCCAATAACGTGTAGCTGCACGTCATGCTCACGCAGAATGGCCCGAATGCCCGGCGGGGGGGCCTGATCGGTAAAAAACGCATTCACCTGCGAAATGTGACCAACGCGCGCCATAGGTCTGCGCAAGAACTTGGTATGATCCGCTAACAAAAAAACGGTTCTGGCGTTGCGCATAATAGCCTGCGCCGCGTTAATTTCGTCCGCATCAAAATCCAGCAGCGTCCCATCCGCATCAATGCCGGAAATACCAATAACGCCAAAATCCGCCCTGTACTGCTCGATCATGGCTGCCGCAGCAGGGCCAACAATGCCGCCATCGCGCAGCCGCACACTGCCGCCGGTAATAATCAGGCTGCATTGCGGCGCCGGAGCCAGCAAAGTGGCCACATGGATATTGTTGGTAATGACCCGCAAGGCACGGTGGGTGCGTAATGAGCGGGCAAAAGCCTCCGTTGTTGTGCCTATATTGATGAACAGGGAAGCCCCATCGGGGATGGCACTGGCTGCGTCACGCCCGATCGCCTCCTTTTCCTGCAAATGCAGGATCTGCCGGTCGGAGTAGGCAATGTTCTCGGCGGGGGAAAGTGTACTGGCTCCTCCATGGTGGCGGGCCAGAAGCCCCTGCCCTGCCATGATGTTCACATCCCGCCGCACCGTTTGCACGGTTACGCCCAGTTCCCGCGCAAGTTCCTCGCTTGCAACATAGCCATGCTGGTTGACCAACTGCAGAATATGTCTGCGTCGCCGCTCCAGAGCATTGCTCATACTGCCTCCAGCACCGCCAGAACAGCCTCGCCATAACGCTCAAGCTTGGAGCGACCCACCCCTTTTATGTCTCCCAGCGTTTCCATATCTTCCGGTTTTTCAAGAGCTATGTCTTTCAGAACCGAATCATGGAAAATGACATAGGGAGGTATTTCCTGCTCCTTGGCCTCCTCACGCCGCCATTTGCGCAGGGCTTCAAACAGGGCCAGCCGATCTTCCGGCAGATCAAGGGCCACAGACTGCCGCGCCTCCCGGCCCGTTCCGGCATTGCCTGCATGCTCCACAACCGGATCGGCCCGCAAAGCAATACTCTGCTCGCCGCGCAAGATGGGGCGGGCAATATCGGGGTTCAGGCGCAGGCCGCCATATTGCCCTTCTATGCGCAAAGCGCCACGGGCAATAAGCTGGCGCACAACACCACGCCAGAACTGTTCGCTCCTGTCCTGCCCGATACCCCAGACCGAAAGTTTGTCGTGCCCATTCCGGCTGATGCCATCTGTTTTTTTGGCGCGCAGCACAGCAATAACATGCAAGGCCCCAAAACTTTCCCCCGTACGGTACACTGCAGACAGCAGTTTACGGGCAGCTTCTGTGCCATCGAATGTCAGAACAGGGTGGCGACAATTATCACAATGCCCGCAGGCCTGCTCCAGCTCCTCGCCAAAACAGTGCAACAGAGCCTGCGTGCGGCACCCCGTTGTTTCCGTAAACGCAATCATGGCCTCCAGCCGGCTGCGCATGATCCGTTTTTCGTTATCCGGGGCTGCGGACTGGTCCAGCCAGTAGCGCGCACGGGCAATATCTTCCCCCCCATACAGCAACACGGTATCGGACGGCAGGCCATCGCGCCCTGCCCTGCCGATCTGCTGGTAGTATGCCTCGGGCGAGGAGGGCATATCCAGATGCACAACCGCACGCACATCCGGGCGGTCTATGCCCATACCAAAAGCCACCGTAGCCACAATGACCAGCGGCTCACCAGAGCGAAAGCGCAGCAATGCCGCCCGTTTTTCCACGGGGGACAAACCGGCGTGGTAGGCAAGGGCTGGCCACCCACGCTCGCGCAGGGATGCGGCAATCCGCTCGGTTCTGGCACGGCTGCCACAATAGACAATGGCCGCATCTTCCCTATACCGCTCCAGAACACTCAGTAACTGCTTCAGTTCCGAGCCTTTGGGCTGCACTGCAATGTTCAGGTTGGGGCGATGGAAGCTGGAAACCAGAACATGCGCATGAGGCATATCCAGCGCGGCCAGAATGTCATCACGCGTGCGCTCATCCGCTGTTGCGGTCAGGGCCAGACGCGGCACATTGGGAAAATGGCGGGGCAGAGCGGTCAGCGCCCGATATTCCGGCCGGAACTCATGCCCCCAGGCCGAGATACAATGCGCCTCGTCTATAGCAATAATGGACAGTGGAATACGGGTCAGCCGGTCCAGTGTACCTGAAGACAGCAGCCGCTCGGGCGAGATATAGAGCAGGTCCACCCGACCATTTGCCAGATCAGAGCGAATCTGCGCAGATTCGTTTTCATCCAGCTCGGAATGCAGGGCGGCAGCATTAACCCCAAGCTGGCGCAACCCTGCAACCTGATCGTCCATAAGCGCAATAAGGGGGGAGATAACCAGCCCCATGCCCGGACGGCACAAAGCAGGAATCTGGTAACAGACGCTTTTGCCGCCCCCCGTGGGCATGAGCACAAGAGCATCCTGCCCGTGCATGGCGCACGCGACCGCCTGCGCCTGCAGGCTCCGAAACCCCGGGAACCCAAAGACAGCCTGCAAGACCTCCTCCACGGAGCGGTTACAGAACCGATCACGCGGGAGTGGGGCTGATGACAGGGACGGCACCTCCCCCCACCCTTCTGGTGGTTCCAGAGGCGGCTCATACGGCGCCATATCCTCCAGAGCAGGCTCTCTTTGCTCCATGCTTATCAGGGACTTGTCAGCTCGATTTCCACCCGGCGGGAACCGACAACCATGCCTTCCATATTGGATGGCGCGCGGGGCGTTTCCACAATACGGTCGCTACGCACACCATCTTGCTGCAACTTTGCCGTGACAGCCTTGGCGCGCTGGATAGCCAGCAGCGCATCAGCCGAAAGGTCCTTGCCCGCGCTGGCATAGCCTTCCACCCGCACGATGCGGGAGGGGTGCTTGTCCGCCTCCTGCGCAACCTGCGCCACCACATCCAGCCCCGCCGAATCAAGCTCAGCAGACTGGTTGGAAAAAAACACAACATATTTACGTGGAGCCTGTGTGGCGCAGGCGGCCAGAAGGCTCAGGCAAGCAACTGAAATAAGGCGGCGCATAATGGTCATTCCTGAATTGTCAAAACAAAACCATCTTGTTTGGTGCCTTGCCCGCGCGTGCGCGTCAATAACCATTACCGCAGCGCTAGAGTGCCGCAGCTCTGGCCACCCCGTCTGACAGACGCCATATCCGGTCGAGCTTCTCTACCCCGGTCAGGCGATGGGCAATAAGGATAACCGTGCGCCCCTCGCTGACTGTATTCAATGTGCGCAGGAACTCCTGCTCCGTCTGTGCATCCAGCCCGGTTGCCGGTTCGTCCAGAATAAGCACAGGAGCGCGGGCAAGCAGCGTGCGGGCCAGAGCAATACGCCGCCCCTGCCCACCAGACAGACGGACCCCACCTTCACCCACCCAGGTATCCAGCCCCTCTGGCAGGCTGCGCACCACATCGGATACAGCAGCCTGATCCAGCGCCTGCCACAAATCCTGCTCAGATGCATCAGGCCGCCCCAGCAACAGATTGGCCCGGATGGTATCATCAAACAGATGTGTCGCCTGCGATAGCCAAGCCATTTTGCTGCGTACGGATTCAGGGCGAAGGGTGGTTATATCCTCCCCACCCAGAAAAATATGCCCTTCCTGCTGCGTTGCAGCGCGCAGCAGCAGGGCTGCAAGGCTGGACTTGCCAACGCCTGAAGGCCCCAGAATGGCGACCCTGCTCCCCGGCGGAATATCCAGTGTCAGCCCTTTGAGCACCCATGGCCGATCTTCCGCCCAGCGGAAGCGCACAGCCTCCAGACGGATATGTGTATTTTCCGGTGCGTCATGCAGCGCTACCTGCGAGCGGGCGGCACCGGGCTGCACTGCCATTTCCACCACCCTACGGGCGGAGGCACCCATGATACCCGCCTGCAAACCTGCACGCGTAAGCAGCACAGCACTCTCAAACGCAGCAACCGTCAGGAACAGCAGGCTAACGCCTTCCAGCGCACCCAACCTTGGCAGCACAACACCGCCAATGGCCAGCAACACCAGAAATATGGCAATCTGCCCGAACAGAAAAGCCAGTGCATTGGCAAATGCCGCGCGCCGCGCCATACCCATCTGCCCGTGCAACAGGGCTGCGTCTGCCGCCTGCACACGCGCAAGCATCCGTCCCTCGGCCCCGAAAGCCCGGATTTCTCGCAGGCCACCGACCAGATCCAGAACGGAAATACGCAGATGCGCCAACAGGTGCGCCGTCTGCTCGGCCGATTTGCGGCCAGAACGCGCAATCAGCCATGGCACCAGAAAAGAGGAACAGGCAAACAAAACCCCAACGCCCAGCCCCAGCAGCAGGCTCTGCCGCCCCACAATAATCAACAGGGCCGGAAACGTCAGGCAGGCACACAGCAGCGGCAGCACAATCCGCAGGTACAGCCCATCCAGCGCACCAATGTCCGACACCAGACGGGAGAGCATGTCCCCCGCCCTGCGGAACCCAAGCCCCGCAGCCGCCCCACGGGCAAGAGAGTGGAAGAACCAGACACGCAGATCAGCCAGAGCACGGAACATGGCGTCATGCGCAAACAGACGCTCCGCGTAACGCAGGGTCACACGCCCTGCCCCAACCCAGCGCAGCAGGGCTGTGGTGACGATAATTTCCCCCAGCACACAGCCAGCCAACCGCACGCCGGACACCTGCATAAGGGCAAGCCCGCAGGCCAGTGCGGCCAGCGCCAGCAGCGCCCCTACCAGCAACCGCGCCCCCTGCCTGCGCCACAGGCGGAAAATAACGCATATGGCCTGCCAGTCTGTATAACGGGGCAGGTTTTGCCCACCCGCGGCCCGAGCCTGTGTATTTGCCGGGCTGGTTGCGCTCTGATCGTGCATTGCCATGTTATGCAGCCCCCTGCCGGTTGACGACCCGCCCGTTCTGCAGGTCTATCCGCCGCCCCTTGAACATATGCGCGGCAGCCGAATGCGTGGCCAGAATAACCGTTCGGCCAACGGCAAGGCGTTGCAGACTTTCAAAAACACTTTTTTCGGTTACCGGGTCCAGATGGGCCGTTGGCTCATCCAGCAGCAGAACCGGAGCATTTTTAAGATACGCACGTGCAATGGCCACGCGTTGCGCCTGACCGCCGGAAAGGCCAAACCCACCCTCGCCTATATGCGTGTCCAGCCCATCGGGCAGAGTGGGCAAAAATTCGTCCACTGCGGCAGAGCGCAGAGCACTTGCCAGTTCACGCTCATCTGCATCTGGCTTGGCGAACAGGATATTGTCCCGCAAAGTACCAGCAAACAAGACAGGCTTCTGCCCGATCCATGAGACAACGCGGGAAAGCGCATCCGGGACGATTGTCTGCAAGGGTGCCCCATTAAACAGCACCCGCCCGCTCTGCGGAGCAATAAAGCCCAGCAGCAGTTCCATGATGGTAGACTTGCCTGCACCGGACGGTCCGGCCAGCACCAGCGTTTCCCCCGCAGGCACGGTAAAGGTCACGTGTTCCAGCGCTGGACCACGTGCTGGGTCCCACGTAAAACCCACATCATCAAACGCGACCATCACGCCATTGGCGTTAACCGTTCTGGCTCCGTCCAGCACCGGGCGTTCAGTCACTTCCGGCAGGTCCAGTATTGCTGTCGCGGCACCCTGCGCGTGAGCGCGGTCCTGATAGGCAAGGGCAAAGCTACGCAGGGGAGCAAAAAATTCCGGTACAGCCAGCAGGGCAAAAAGGCTGGCAACAACAACATGCTGTAAAGCCGGGGATGGCCCATTGGCCTGCATGACCAGTGCCTGTCGGCCGTCCAGCACGGCAAGCAGAATAAAAGCCCCCACCATGGCGCAATCGATGGAAGCGGAAGACAGAAAGGCCACGCGCAGCACCTTCATGGTCCGCACACGCAGTTCATCCGCAGCGTCCGCCAGACGCCGGGTCTCATCCTCTGTACGGCCAGCCAGAACAATGGTGGCAATACCCTTGATGCGGTCAAGAAAGCGGGCCTGAAGCCGCGTCATGGCCAAAAACTGATTGCGGGAGGCCACTGCAGCCCCAATACCAAAGACAGCCTGCCCGACTGGTACGGCCACGCCACACAACCCCAGAATCAGGGCCGCGCGGGGCTGCATAATGCCAACGGGCACCAGAATGGCCACAGGTGCTGCCATCCACAACACGGATGCAGGCACCCACCGGCCAAAAAAACCGTCCAGCGCTTCTATCCGGTCCACCACGAGCGATGCCAGCACACCGCTATGCGTGCGGCGCAGCAATGCAGGGCCACCAGCCAGAATAGCGGCCATGACCTCGCCCCGCAGACGCCTGCGGGCCACAATGCCAGCACGTGCGGCAGCTATGTCCGCCTGAATCATGCACAATGCACGCAGAATGGCCAATGCTGGAAAGAGCAGGAAAGGCCATGCAGGAAAGATGCTTCCCTCCGCCGCTCCCTGCCACCCCACAAGGGCATGCCCAAGAACAACAGCCACACACCACGCCTGCCCAATACCGGCAAGACTGGAGAGCAGCCCGGACCCCACCACTGATCGCGCTGCCTGACGACCAAGACGCGACTGGAGGCGCGTCCAGTTACGTATTGCTGCTTTCTCGTTCCTCATGACAGACAGCGTTTATACTGCTCTGCCAAGGACGCAACAGTTTAGATCGCCAGTCCCGGCTGCGCTCATGGCATGCCAGCGTCCCGTAGTGGCACATTTTTCAGGGGTTTTGTGCTTTATCCAGATGCATGACCAGCGTGAACAGCACGCCCTCTTTTCCGCTATAGCTCAAAGATGCCTTGAGCTGTCTGGCAAAACCGTGAATGAGCTTGAGCCCGATGCCCGGTGTGCCAGATGCCGGGTCGAACGTGCAGCCTATGCCGTTATCCCCGACACTCAATGTGACCAGACTGCCATTTTTTGTCAGACGCACGTGAATAACGCCCTCCCGACCATCGGGAAAAGCATATTTGATCGAATTGGTAACGACCTCGGTAACAATCAACGCCAGAGGCACGGCCTGATCCGGGTCCATCCAGAAACTGTCTGACTCCACCTGTAGCTGGATACGCCCTGCATCTGCCTCGCCCGCCACATGGAAGGTCTGCTCACACAGGTCCTTGAGAAAAACAGCCATGTTCAGGCTGGTCAGCGTATCTTCGGCGTAGAGTGTGCGGTGCAGCGTTGCCAGTGCGCGGATTCGGTCACGGGCCAGAGCAAACTCGGCCTTGACCTCCGGATGAGCAATCTGGTTGGCCTGAAGGTTGAGCAGGGACGCCACAATTTGCAGGTTATTTTTCACCCGGTGGTGGATTTCCTTCATCAGGAGTTCCTGATGCGCCATAGCCTTCTGCAACCTCGCCTCATGGCGGGAGAGGCGCTGCGTTGCCCGCGTAAAGGCCTGCCCCAGCCTTTGCAGTTCAAGGGGCATGGAGCGTGTGACCCGGCCGTCAAACACCCCTTCCATCTGCCATTTCCGTACGGAGTGGGTCAGCCGCCGCAGAGGCCACACCAGCACAATGTTGGCCGCGAGCGTTACCCCCACCAACCCTGCGGCCAGCAGGAACAGCAACGCAGCGATCTGGAACACCATGGCCCGCAGGGCGTCTGCCTCCATGGGGGTGCGCTGGGTGGAGACAAATATATCAGCCCCACCAGCAATGCCCCCCAGAGCGTACCCACCCTGCATGGAGGGCAAGGAGACAACCGAGCGGTCGCTTTTTTCCAGTTTTTCCTTCAGTCGGGACACCAGTTCGGGCGGTGGTGGTTCCCAGTTACAGTTGGTACAGACCGGAAAAAGCTCCCCGTCATGCATGAGCAACCATGCCTGAACAGGGTTTGTGTCGTCCGAAAAAGCCTCCCACCCCGAGGCGCCACCCAAATACGCACGCGTGCGCGATATTTGCAGGATTCCTACCAGATAACCGTGCGCTTCCGGTTCAGCCAGAAAAGCGGCGGGAACGGTTATGCGCAAGAACGCGCCGTTATCTTCCCCCCCACCACTTTTTTGCACGGCTTCCATGACCGTCGCGTTAATACGTGCGGGGGGCGTAAGAGTCCCCACCTCCGCGCAGGAGCGACCAGAAGGCAAAACGGAATCGAGTTTCTGCCCACGTTCATTCAGAACGGCCAGAAAACAGTAGCGCTGCCCGCTAATGGTTTCCGCCAGCCTAAGGGCATGCACGATCTGATCATTGGTCAGATCCATATTGCCAATCGTTTCCAGCGCGCTGCGCAGGCGGTCCGTATCATGCCGGAACTGCTGGTCCAGCCGCATGATGGCCGCAACCGCACGCTGCGCGCTGCCAACCCTGACTTCCTGATAATTGCGTAGAGCAAGGACTGCGCCAATGCTCAGCACAGGAATACCCGAAAGGCAGATAAGCACACGCATGCGCGCACTGGTGGTGATAAACACCCGCCCCAGGCCGGACATGAGCAGAGCGCCCACACGCCGCGCCCCCTGCCCCAGCAAGGAAAAGACAGACAAACGGCTCAGTCCTGCCTGCTCCGGTCTTCCTCTATCAGCTTCAGCAGCTCTTCGGGCACGGGTTCATTGACAACGTCATCAAAAAGCTGGTGCAGGCCGCGCTTCAGCCAGACATCAAAAGCCTGATCCCGAGACTGCCTGCCTTTGCGGGGGGGAGCGCCGTCCATACTCTTTCCCATTCCAAACCTAGGGTCCTGCCGTTGTGTCTGTGGCGCGGCAACCTGCGGGGCGGGCATGTCATCCGTGCCCGACCTGCATCTTTCAAGCTCAGCCTGCACCATGCTCAGACTGTAGCAACACTCATGTGCGAAGAACCCGGTCGCGCATGGCCCGTTTTTTTTGCCGCCTTTGCCTGCACACGCTCGCTGTGCCTGCGACCACCCGCATCGGACACGGATTCTTCTCCTGTTAACCAGACTTCCAGCTGACGCCGGGCGCGGAAAACGCGGCTTTTGGCCGTACCTACCGCGCAACCAGACATTTCTGCCAGTTCCTGATAGCTCATTCCTTCAAGAACCCCCAGCACCAAAGCTTCCCGCTGGTCATCTGGCAGCCGTGCAAGCGCTGCATCCAACTCCATGAGGGACAGCCGGTCATCATGGCGGGCAGCAACCGCAAGCATGGACTGGGGAGCGTCATCAATATCTGTGGTTTCGCGCTTTTTACGCAGGTCGGAAATAAAGCGGTTGCGCAGGATACGGTGCATCCATGCCCCAAAATTGGTACCCGGAATAAAGCTTGCCTGAGCGGCCAGAGCATTGCACACGGCGTCCTGCACCAGATCTTCGGCCGTGGTGCGGTTACGGGTCAGGGCCAGCGCCTGCACACGCAGCTTGGGCAGAATGGCGATGACCTGATCGTGGAATGATGAGGCTGTCATTGTTTTTACTCCGCTTCTTCTTCCATCATTTAACGGAGCAATGAACGGCGCAGGGCCAAGGTTACATCCAACGACAATTTTTATTTTCACGAAAAAGAGAGGCGTTATTCCTCAGGCCCATCCTCCCCCGCCTGCTGGCGGGCCAGCCTGTGCAGCATGGTTCTGGCGCGGGAGACGCGGGCCTTGATGGTACCAACGTCCACCTCGCAGATGGCGGCTGCCTCGGCATAAGTCATGCCATGCGCACCGATCAGCACCAGCGCTTCGCGCAATAGGGGGGTGAGCTGCCAGAGCATCACCTCAAGCTCCTGCACTTCCTGCCGTCCGTCCGCCGGGCTGGCAACCCGTGAAGGCGGCTGCTGCTCGTAATGGGCCAGCACCTCACGCTCTTTTTTACCGCGCCGCTTCTGTTCGAGAAAAAGATTGCGCAAAATGGTAAAGCACCACGCCTTCAGGCTACTGCCTGCCTCAAACTGCACCATACGATCCAGCGCGCGCAAAACGGTCTCCTGCACCAGATCATCCGCCAAAGCGGGGTCGCGCGCCAAAAAACGGGCAAAGCCGCGCAGGGAGGGTAAAATTGCCAGCAATTCCGCCCTGAACCCCGGACGCGCGTCGCTCTGATCGGGTTTTGGTGTGTTAATCAGGATTCATCCCCTTTCGGCAAACGCCGCTCCGTGGCATCATTGCTTTATCGTATGTTTTTACCATGACCTAATCATAAGGAGATTTGTCATGTCAGAGTCAGTGCGTGACGGGCTGATACGGGCTCTCCCTTATGGCAGACGTTACGCACGCGCCCTGACTGGCAACCAGCCTGAAGGCGACCTGCTGGTCGCGCAAAGCCTGAGGAGCATGACCTCCCAGCTCCCGACAGAAGGGTTAACGCCCCTGCTCCAGCTGTATCAGGCGATCTCGCGCCTTTATACTGTGGATGAGGCACGCAGGAGCACGCAGGGGTCTGGCCTCTCCCCCTCCCAGCGGCAGTTGCTGCTGCTGACGACACTTGAAGAAATCAATGTGGATATTGCAGCCCGCATTATTGGCCTCCCCCATGAGGTGGCATTGCAGGAGCTGGAAAGCGCACAAAAGCAGCTCCACAAAGGTGTGCAGACATCGGTCCTGATTATTGAAGATGAGCCGATCATCGCCATGGATATAGAACTTCTGGTCATGCAGTGCGGCCATAAGGTGGCAGGCATTGCCCACACGCAGGCCGATGCCATACAGCTTGCCGCCCAGACCCGGCCCGGCCTTATTCTGGCCGACATCAATTTGGGCCCGGGCGGGGATGGCATGGCTGCGGTGGCCGAAATTACGGCAAACTTCAAGGTGCCGGTCATCTATGTGACCGCATACCCGGAGAGGCTGCTGACGGGGGAAAAACTGGAGCCCTGTTTTGTGATTACCAAACCGTTTGACCCCTTAACCCTTGCCGTTGCCACCTATCAGGCCGTAAGCAGTGTGGGTGTGGCTCAGACCTGATCTGTTTTGGGTAAAAAGCTGCCAGAACCCTCTATCGACCTTCATTCTGGAACGGCTGGCTATCTGTTATGGCGCTACCTCCCCTCCTGCACCTGCAAGACATTACCCTGACCCTTGGCGGCAAACCGCTCCTTGATGGTGCGGGGTTTGCTGTTGGCAAAGGCGAGCGCCTCTGCCTTGTCGGGCGTAACGGTTCGGGCAAGTCCACCTTGCTCAAAATTGCGGCAGGGCTCATCCAGCCAGATGCAGGCAGCGTGTTCCTCCAGCCCGGTGCATCCCTGCGCTACCTCCCGCAAGAGCCGGACCTGAGTGCATACCCCACGACAGCAGATTACGTTGCCGCCCAGATTGATGACCCCAACATGGAATGGCGCACCGGCCCCATGCTGGACGCCCTTGGCCTGACAGGTCAGGAGAGCACATCCCACCTCTCGGGCGGGGAAACACGACGCTGCGCCATTGCTGGTGTGCTGGCTGCCGCCCCCGATGTGCTGCTGCTGGACGAACCAACCAACCATCTGGACATGCCAACCATTGAATGGCTGGAGCGTGAACTGCTCAGCCTTGGCTGCGCCATGGTCATGATCAGCCATGACAGGCGCCTGCTCTCTACCCTGTCACGCTCGGTGGTATGGCTGGACCGGGGGATTACCCGCAGGCTTGATGAAGGCTTCGACCGCTTTGAAGCCTGGCGTGAGGAGGTGCTGGAGCAGGAGGAGCGCGACGCCCACAAACTGGACCGCCAGATTGCGCGCGAGGAAGACTGGATGCGCTACGGCGTGACCGCCCGGCGTAAACGCAACGTCCGCCGTGTGCGCGAACTGGCCGCCCTGCGCACCGCCCGACGGGAGGCCGTGCGCGCACCGGGTACGGTCACACTGAACGCCCAGTCGGCCTCTACCTCCAGCCGTCTTGTGGCGGTAGCAGAAAATGTGTGCAAATCATGGGGTGACAAACGCGTCATCAATAACCTGAACCTGCGCGTGCTGCGCGGGGACAGGCTGGGCGTTGTCGGGGCCAATGGTGCGGGCAAAACAACCCTGCTGCGGCTGCTGACCGGGGGCGACCAGCCCGATAGTGGCACCGTAGCCCTTGGCCCATCACTCAGCATGGTCACGCTGGACCAGCAGCGCCGTACCCTCAACCCCGAACGCACACTGGCCGAAACCCTGACCGATGGCGGGGGCGACATGGTACAGATCGGGGACGAAAAACGGCATGTTATCGGGTATATGAAGGACTTCCTCTTCCGCCCCGAACAGGCCAGAACACCTGTAAGCGCCCTGTCTGGCGGGGAGCGTGGCAGACTGATGCTGGCCTGCGCACTGGCCAAGCCCTCCAACCTGCTGATTCTGGACGAACCCACCAACGATCTGGACTTGGAAACACTGGATATTTTGCAGGACATGCTCTGCACCTACAGCGGCACGGTTCTGCTGGTCAGCCATGACCGCGATTTTCTCGACCGTATTGCAACCTCCGTGCTGGCAGCCGATGGCACAGGCGCATGGGTTGAATACGCAGGGGGCTACAGCGACATGCTGGTGCAGCGGAACCTGCAACCGCTGGAAAACACCCCGACCATCCCCAATGCCGAGCCTGCCAAACCACGCGAACAGCCCACCAGACAGGCAACGCGCAAGCTGAGTTACAAGGACCAGTACGCGCTGGACAATCTGCCACTGGAGATGGAAAAACTGGAAGCCCAAGCCCACATCCACCGCACAGGCATGGCCGACCCCGACCTGTACGCCAAAAACCCCAAGGCCTTTGACCGCCATATGGTTGAACTTGGCAAAATAGAGGCCAGACTGGCCGAGTGTGAGGAGCAGTGGCTTGAACTGGAAATGAAGCGCGAAGCCCTGCTGGCTGAATAGAAACGCATCCAGCATGATGACCAAGCCGTCCGACACGCCCCGAACCTCCGCCGGACCATGGCAAAGTGCCCTGCGCTCGTTACTGCGCAACCGCTCTGCCCTTGCCTCCCTTGCGGTTCTTGGCCTGATTGTGCTGGCCTGCCTGTGTGCCCCGTTTTATGCCCGCCACATTGCCCATGTGGACCCGTTTGTCTCCAATGTCGCGGGGACCATTGTGCTCAACGGGCAGGAAACGGATATTATGCAGCCCAATGACAACCCGCTGCATCTGGGCCTGAGTCCCATTGGCCCAACAGGCCACGCCACATACCTGCTGGGAGCGGACAGTCAGGGCCGTGACATTATGGCCCGCCTGCTTTACGGGGGCCGCAACTCGCTGCTGATTTCCTTCTCGGCCGCAGTTCTGTGCCTTGTCATGGCTGGGACGGTGGGCATTGTCGCCGGTTTTTTTGGTGGCATAACGGACATGGTTTTATGCCGGCTCATGGATATTATGTGGGCGGTGCCTGTTTACCTGTTTGCCATTTCGCTCTCCATTGTCACCATTACATCCAGCCTGCACATTGGTCCGTTTGTGATCGAGGCAGACAACCTGCTCATTCCCATTGTTATTATTGCTCTGGTCTATGTTCCCTATGCCGCGCGGCCCGTGCGCGGGCGGGTCATTGCCCTGCGTCAGGCCGAGTTTGTTACTGCGGCCCGCTGCCTTGGCGTGCCACGCTGGCGCATTGTGCTGCATGACATTCTGCCCAATGTCAGCACAACGCTGGTTGTTATGGGGCCACTGCTTATGGCCATGGCGCTGCTGGCAGAAAGTGCGCTCTCTTTCCTGTCCATTGGGGTGCAGGCCCCCGCTGCGTCATGGGGAACAATTATTCTTGATGGCGAAGGGTTGATTTATACCCGCCCGATGGTGGCCATTGCTCCGGGCCTTGCCATTGTGGCCGTAGTGCTCGCGCTGAACATTCTGGGCGATGGGCTGCGCGATGCGCTTGATGTGCGCGACACCTCCCGGCGTGAATGAGAGGAAAAGCACCGCATGATCCTCCCTCTCCTGCGCCGTATGGGACAGACGGTTTTTGTTCTGTTTGGCATTTCCGCTCTTGTGTTTGCCGTGTTTTTTGCAACGCCCGGCGCAGACCCTACGGCCCGTATTGCAGGGCGCAATGCCGCCCCGCAGACCATGGAAAAAGTCCGTAAGGAATATGGCTTTGACCGCCCCCTGCCCGTGCAATACGCGATTATGATGAAAAAACTGTTCATCACGCGTGATCTGGCAAGCTACGCCAACCGTGGTGAACTGGTGGTGCCCGAAATCATGCGCGCAGCGCCTGTAACCCTCTCGCTTGTTACGGGTGCGGCCATCATCTGGGTGGTACTGTCCATTGGCATGGGTGTTCTGGCCGCCGCATGCAAAGGATCGTGGATAGACAGACTGCTCATGATGGCGGGGCTGGTTGGCATTTCCATCCCCGTGTTCTGGCTGGGGCAGGTGGTCAACCTGATTACCCAAAACCGTTACCATGACACATGGCTGTTCTCATGGGTGCCGGGGCTAGGGTACGTGCCTTTTAGCCAAAACCCGTTGGCGTGGTTCCGTGCACTGGTTATTCCGTGGTGTGTGCTGGCCGTCATGTTTGTTGGGATTTACAGCCGTATCCTCCGGGCCGATCTGGTGGCGATTATGGGGGAAGACTTCATGCGGACGGCCCGCGCCAAGGGGCTTTCCCCCAGCCGTGTGCTGCTCCGCCATGGGCTGCGCACAGCACTCATCACCTTTGTCTCGCTCTTTGGTATGGATTTTGCCCAGCTTGTCGGTGGGGGGGCATTGCTCACCGAAGTTGTTTTTGGCCTACCCGGTGTTGGCCGCCTGACCTATCAGGCACTGAACAGCCTTGACCTGCCCCTTATTATGGCCACGGTCATGTATTCCGCCGTGTTTGTGGTACTGGCCAACGCGGTAGTCGATGCCGCCTATCTTTTTCTCGACCCGAGGGTGCGCGATGTCCACTGACACACACTCCCCTCCCCTGCTGGATGTGCGCGACCTGTCGATCAGCTTTACCTCACGCGGGCAGAATATTCCCATTGTCGAGAACATATCCTTCAGCATGGCGGGGCGGGAAATTCTGGGGCTGGTGGGGGAATCCGGTTCTGGCAAATCCGTCACCGCCATGGCTCTTATGGGCCTGATTGACGCACCCGGCGTGACCATAACCGGCTCTGTCCGTTTTAAGGGGCAGGAAATTCTTGGCCTATCCGCCCGGCAGTTCCGCGCCTTGCGTGGGCGGGAAATTGCCATGATCTTTCAAGACCCCATGACCGCTTTTACGCCGGTTTACACCATCGGCTGGCAGATTGATGAACAACTGCGCGTGCACAACAGCCTCTCACGCAAACAGGCGCGCACGCGCACGATTGAACTGCTGGCGGAAATGGGCGTTCCAGACCCGGCAAACACGGCCAACCGCTACCCATATCAACTCTCTGGCGGTTTGCGCCAGCGCGCGATGATCGCCATGGCTCTATCATGCAATCCGTCACTGCTCATTGCGGATGAACCCACCACAGCGCTGGATGTGACCGTTCAGGCCCAGATTCTGGACCTGATGCGCAAGTTGCGCACAACCCATGGATCATCCATTCTGCTGATAACCCATGACATGGGCGTAGTAGCCGAGACATGCGACCGCACGCTGGTCCTGTATTCTGGCAGAGTGGCGGAAGAGGGAACAACGCAGGACCTGTTCGCCCACCCGCAACACCCCTACACAGCAGCCCTTCTGGCCTCCATCCCCCCCATGAGCGGGCCACGCCCCGAGCGCCTGCCTGCCATACCCGGTGGACCACCCCAGCCAGCAGAGCGCCCCGTGGGCTGTGCTTTTGCCCCACGCTGCACCTATACACATGCTACCTGCCTGCCTGCTCCACCTCCGCCACTCCATGTTGTTGGGCCGGACCAGCGGGTCGCCTGCGTTCTGCCCACAGAAGGCACGCCATTGCCCCGGCAGGCTTGCAGCACCACATCCTTTGCCGTGTGAGGAGCCACCATGCGCTCGCCCCACTCCACACCACAGGCCACCAACATGAGACAGCCCCCCCATGCCCCCCTCCCCCTTCTGGCGGTCAGGGATGTTTACAAAACCTACGCGCTCAAACGCGGGCAATCACTCAAGGCGGTAGATGGTGTTTCTTTCTCCGTCATGCCCGGAGAAGTGCTCGGTCTTGTTGGGGAATCCGGCTGTGGCAAATCCACACTGGGGCGCTGCCTGCTGCGCCTGCACGATGTGTCATCCGGTCAGATTTTGTTTGAGGGGCAGGACATTACACATCTGCCCGAGCGCACGCTGCGCCCGCTACGCCAGCGTATGCAGATGGTGTTCCAGGACTCGTATGCCTCCCTCAACCCCCGCAGGCGAATAGGTGACCTGCTGGCCGAACCCCTGCGGGTGCACCGCGCCCCCGATGGCAGCAGACGCACCGCGTCATCCATAACGCACCGGCTGACCGAGCTTATGGATCTGGTAAGCCTGCCCCAAAGTGCTCTGGAGCGTTATCCGCATGAATTTTCTGGCGGCCAGCGCCAACGTATCAACATTGCGCGCGCGCTAGCCCTTGCGCCCCGCCTTGTCGTTGCGGACGAACCGGTTTCTGCACTGGATGTATCCGTGCAGGCACAGATTGTGAACCTGTTTGCCGACTTGCAAAAACAGCTTGGCCTGACCTATGTTTTTATTGCACACGACCTTGCCGTCGTACGCCAGATTTCCACCCGTGTCGCCGTCATGTACCTTGGTGCCATTGTGGAACTGGGCGATACCGATACGGTGTTACACAATGCCGCACACCCTTACACCATCGCATTGACCCGTGCGGTCCCCCAACCTGTGGTCGGGGCGTCTCGGCATGCTCCGCTACGCGGGGAAATTCCCAGCCCGGTGCATAAACCATCAGGGTGTCGCTTCCATACCCGCTGCCCGGCCATGCAACCACGCTGCCAGAGTGACATTCCTCTTTTAAGGCAGATATCCCCCGGCCATGAGGTCGCCTGCCATTACCCGGTTTTATAGCACTCCAACCATGCAACCACTGGTAGCACTCCGACGCGTACGGCCTGGCGCTCCATGGTAGAAACGCGTCACATCCCAACAGCGTGTACGTAAAAACCAGAAACAAAGCATTTATATTATTGTTGTTTATTCATCCACTTTAAGGCTGCTATTCAGGTGGGGACAATTCACGGCACGGCTGGATAACCCGATAAAACAAGGTTTTTACCCGCAAAATCTGCTCCAGCCCGGTTGCTCATTCTATTTTTGGAGACTTTTCAGCATGACCCGCTTTTCCTCTTTACTGACTGCCGCCTCTGCCGTTCTCGCTTTAAGCACAGTAACACCCGTTTCCGCCCAGACAGTCAGCAACGCAGCGCAGGTTCAGTCTGGCAATTATGCCGTTGAGCCTGGACACACTCAGGTTGGTTTTTCTGTCCTGCATTTTGGATTTACCAATTATTTTGGCGCTTTCTCCAATGCCTCTGGCACTCTGGAACTTAATGCAAAAAACCCCAGCGCATCCAAGCTGTCCGTCACTATTCCTGTTGCCTCGGTCCAGACCACCAGCACAAAGCTGACAGATGAACTCAAGAGCGCACAGTGGTTTGATGCCGCCAAGTTCGCGGATGCAACATTTGTTTCAACCAGCGTCAAGCTGACCGGCCAGAACAACGCAACCGTCAATGGCAACCTGACACTCCACGGCGTGACAAAGCCCCTCACGCTGGCCGTGCATTTTATTGGCGCGGGCGTGAACCCTATGGACAAAAAATATACAACCGGGTTTGAAGCCACAGGCACCCTGAACCGCAGTGATTTTGGCATAAAAATGTATGTGCCCTACGTCAGCGATACCGTGACCCTGCGCATTGCCGGCGCCTTTGAAAAGCAGGACTAACGAGAGCGTCCCCCAGCCATGGCATGCCAGAGAGCAGTCGTGGCTGGGGGTTTTGTCCTTCCGACCAAAAGCAAACACCAGCCTTCCGCCAGAGCGCCGACTACTCCCCTTTGACGCAAAAAAATCCTGCCTCATATCCTTACAGCAAGACAAAAGCGACATCTGTCCCACACATAGGGGATACTAATAATGTAGTATGATTGATATATGTCATTGCTTATGCTGTATTTAACGTAGATTCATATCAGAACAACGCTAAGACATAATGGTCATAGCCAAAAAAGAGTTTTAAGACCTCATTCATTCTGGCTTATAGCCACAGATGAATGGCCTCATGACGGAGGCACCAGACCAGCCTGAACAGCTGAAGCAGGATAACAGCCCTCCATGAACACCGCTCCCCAGCTTGGTGAGATCGACTTCAACTCCCTCCCCGATCTGGGTATTTTAGGGCAGACACTGTTCAGTAAGGTGCCAATCGGGACGGTTGTTGTCCGCCTGTCTGACCATCGGATTATTCTGCGCAACCCTGCGTTCAGCCTTATTGCGGACGATAGGATCGAAACCATAGCGGACCTTATAGACCGCAGTTGCGTTGACCAAAAACAGCAAGAACAGTTCCGCGCACAGATTGAACATGCACACAGCCGGGCTGATCTGGAGGAAACAAGCGAGCTATCCGGCCTTGTTCTGGACATCAAAGGCGCTGACGGCAAAGTACGTATTGTGCAGCACTATGCACTGATATTCCATAAAACAGGGATTGCTATTGGCATTTTTCACGACATTTCGGACATAAAACGTAAATATCGTGCTCTCCAGAAAGACGCTTTTACAGACGAATTGACAGGAGTGGGCAACAGACGCGGCCTGATGGAGCGGTGGAGTGAGGAAATTGAAGATGACCCCACCCAGACCATAGGCTTCCTGATGATTGATCTGGACCGTTTTAAACCGATCAACGACACCTACGGCCACGCAACCGGAGATAACGTGTTGCGCGCACTTGCGACCCGGCTGCGCAAAAACATACGTAAATCTGACTATGTCGTTCGTCTGGGTGGAGATGAATTTGGTGTCCTGCTCCCTGATATTGAGAGCAGAGCGATGCTGGATACAATACGCAACAAGCTGCTTGCCACCCTCCGCCGCCCTGTTGTTGTCAACGCCATCAAGCTCACTCTCTCAGGCAGTATTGGTGGGGGGCTGTACCCTGAGGATGGTAAGGACCTTGCCGCAATCATGGTCCATGCTGATCATTCAATGTACAGCACCAAAAAGAGCACTCCCGCCAGAAAACGCGCCGCAAAAGCCTCAGCAATCAACAAAGAACCTGCCCCGTAAGGGGCGGAGCAGGCAGAGCAGCATTATGTGTCATGCTCGGACGGATGCAGGACGTGCGGAAAAGCGGACGTGCTGAAAAACGCGATGAGAATACCACACAACGCCACCACAATGGCCATGGGGGTCAGCACCGCAAAACCATAATGGGTCAACACCACACCCCCGGCGGCTGAGCCAAGTAGAATACCCGCATTACTGGCGGCATTAATGGCAGCCCCCGCCACGTCCGCCCGTGTTGCACGGGCACGGATGGCGCCAGACATAACAAACGGAATAATGGCTGAGTAGCCAATGCACCACAGCCCCACAGCACCTACGGACGACCATCCCGGCAGAATATGGCCGTACATCAGCCCCATACCAACCAGCATGGCCATGCCACTGGCCAGCATGCCCGCTGCGGGCCGACGGTCCACAATCTGCCCAGCACCCCACAGCCCCAGAATGCTCAAGGCACCTGTCAGTAACAGGGCAATACTCAGCGCTCCATCCGGCAGCCCATGTGCCAGCAGGAGCGGCGTCACATAAGTGTACAGCAGATTATGTGCAAAAAAGAAGACAGCATCCACTGCAACAACAATCAGAAAGGTGCGCATGACCTTACGGGAGACAATGTTGGGCAGGCTCTCCTTGACATGCACAGTCGATGATACGGGGGGAAGAAAAAACGCAATACAGAGTGTCAGCACAACGGCAAGGCCAGTCATGATGTACATGGCCACGCGCCAGCTTGCCAGATGCCCCACAGCGGCTGTACCCGGCACCCCCAGTATGGCGCCCAACGATGTGCCGCCATACACAAAGGAAATGGCCCGCCCCGTCATGCTCGGTGGTACCAGACGTGCCGCATAGGCCGAGACAATGGACATAAGCAGCGCATGGGCCACCCCACCAATCAGCCGCCCCACACATAAAAGGCCAAAGGTCGGGGCCATGGCCACCACCAGATTGGACACGACATACCCGGAGAGGGAAAGCAGCATCAGCCGTTTGCGGTCAACATGCGCAGTCAGGATTGTTAAAGGCACGGCACCCAGCGTAACCATGAGCGCAAACGCACTAACAGCCAAACCCGCTTTACCTTCGGGGATATGGAAGCTCCGCGCCATTTCAATCAGAATGCCCACGGGTGCGACCTCACTGGTCAGCGCTGTAAAGGTGCAGGCAAACAAAGCCCAAAGCCCAATAATGGCTTCGGTCGAAAGATTTTTAAAAAGCATGGCTACCTGATTAAAAACACAGAAAGACAGACCGATCGCGGCTCGGATATGCGGTTAACGCTTTAGGTCAGGATCGCAAAAACGGCGGTTGGCCAGCACGGGCAGTGCTTCGCGCGCCGTGCGGATGCGCTCCTTATCCACAGTAGCAAACAACAGGTCGGGCCCACTTCCCGCACGGGTCACGGCAACCCCTAATGGGTCCACCAGCATGCTGCACCCTATGTTGCGTGGCCCACACTCACCCACTGCGGCAACATAGCAGGTATTTTCCAACGCTCTGGCCGTTACCATGACCTCCCAGTGCCATTCCTTGCCCGGCCCACGCACCCATGCCGCCGGCACGCTCAGCAGATCTGCTCCGCGCACGGCAAGAGAGCGCGCAACCTCGGGGAAGCGCACATCATAACAGGTCATCAACCCCACACGAATATCCCCCACCTGCACAATGGGGGGCAGTTCCGTGCCGGGGACATAATCGTTTGATTCCTTCATGCTGAAGGCATCATACAGGTGTAGTTTACGGTAACACGCAACAAGCCCGTTCGCATTCAGCACAATCTGGCAGTTATGGGTCAGGGCCGGGTGTGCTGGTGTGGCAATACAGCAGATCAGGCTCAGGTCCGTACCCGCCAGCGCACTCACCAGACCACTTACAAATGGTCCATCAAGTGGCTGGGCCGTGCGCACGGTAATGCCCGGATCATGCATATCGGCCGCAATCAAACTCTCCGGCAGCACAAGCAGCTTGGCCCCCTCGGCTACGGCACGCTCGATCAGGGAGGCGCATTGAGCAAGATTAGCGCGCCATTCCGGAGCGACGGCAAACTGTCCTAGGGCGATTTTCATCCGAGATATCCTTGTGGGCACAACCATGCGGGAGAACGTGCCCGCCTGCCAGCAGACCCAGCCTACAACACTTGCGCAAGCAAGTGCAAAACCCGGTACAATGGCCGTGGAGGAGACATAGCATGCACAAGGCGCGTGCCCCAGCAACCCCGAATAGTGTATTCATCATCAAAGCGTCACACGCGCTCTGGCTCTGTTTGGCGTATGGGACAATCCCTGCTCATGTCCATATGTAAGGTCCGCACCATGCGCCATGGTCTTTTTGCTTTTTGTGCCGCAACGCTCTGTCTGGCCCTACCTGCCCTGCCCCAGCCCTGTGCGGCCCAAACAGCCCTGCTACCAGATGGCCGCAACTTTCTGCCCCCACCGCCGCCCGCTGGCTCGCATGCGCAGGAAGCCGATGTGCAGGCCTTTGAAAACACGCGCGCGCTCATTGGCAGCAGTCGCTGGCAACTGGCGCATAATGATGCAGACCTTACACCGCAACACGTTATCAGTGATTTTTCCTGTGCCGCCGGGTTCACCCTTCGCGCGGACAGGTTACCCGCCCTACTTGACCTGCTAAAGACCTTGGCACAACCAACCGAACAGCGCGTAACGGAAGAAAAAAACTTCTGGCACAGGCCGCGCCCGTTTGTGGGGAATCAGCAGGACATCTGCACGCCAGACGCGCGCAGCAAATTACAGACCAGTTTTTCCTACCCATCGGGACATACCACGTGGGGCTGGATGACCGCGTCCATTCTGGCCAGCGCCCTGCCTGAGCGGGCTAGCGAGATTATGCAGCGTGCCCGCATTTTTGGCGAAAGCCGCATTGTCTGCGGTGTGCACTGGAAGAGCGATGTGCAGGCAGGATACATGAACGGCGCCGCCATGTTTGCCGCACTACAGGCTCAACCCTGGTTTGTGGAAAAAATGACAGCTGTCCGTGCGGAGCTTCAGGCTCTACAGGCCCACCCGACACAACCCGATGCCACCACCTGCACCACAGAACAAAAAGCGGCAGCAGATATTTTTTAACCTGATGATCACTATAAAAAGCAGGCAGTAGCTCCAGGCTACTGCCCGCCCCCTTTTTACCAGCTATAACCTATGCTGGCCTGTGCATTGCGGCGCTCACCATAGAAGCAATATCCACCAACGGCCCCATCCGCGTAGCAGTTGGCAACGTAGTTCTTGTCAAACAGGTTACGAACATTGGCCGACACTTTCCACCCTTTGAGCGCGTGGGAAAGGTTGGACATGTCATACGAGACTGACGCATCAAACAGCGCATATTGTGGAAGCCACACGCTGCCATCGGCCAGTTCTCCACCATAGGTTCTGGCGGTGTAACGCATACCGCCCCCAAAGCCGAATCCTTTGAGTTTACCCGATGGCATCGTGTAGAATGCAAACAGCGAGGCATTCCCACGGCCAGACTGAACCAGCGGTTTTTGTGTGGAATCATCCTTGATCTTCTGCACACTCACGGCGGCTGTCAGCATCAGATTGTGGAACGGCTCGGCATGCGCTTCAAACTCAAAGCCATCGGAATGCACAAGCCCACTCTGCGTGTAATTCCCCGTCCCCGGAACAGAGACAAGCACGTTGCTCTGCTCGATGTGAAAGCCCGCCGCAGTCAGTAACAACGTGGTGCCGGGCAACTGGTACTTCACCCCACCTTCAAGCTGCTTGCCCATGGACGGGGTTGCCTGCCGCGTGCTGAGCCCATCTGCGCTCACCACATTACCAACCTGCGGCTGAAAGGAGGTTGAATAGCTGATATAAGGCGCAAGGCCAAAATCGAAGTGGTAAAGACCAGAGGCACGCCACGTAATTTTGCTGGAATTCTGTGTCTCATCCGAAGGAGTCAGGTAAGTAACCCGGTGTGCGTGGTACCAGTCATTTCGCAGGCTACCGGTCAGGATAAAACGCCGCCAGCGTATTTCATCCTGAGCATAAACCCCGATCTGCTGCGAGGTTGTCCGGTAATTTTCCGCCGGGTCCATGTCGGGAATGGCCATATTATAATCCGGATTGACCACATCCAGATCGGGGGCCGTACCCATGCTCTCATTATCACGCGAGTGTTGCTGCATGTAGTCAAAGCCAAACATAAGCGCATGCTGCAACGCCCCGGTGCGAACATGCCCCTTGAACTGGCTGTCAAATGCCAGATTGTGGTTATGTTCGCGTGCTCCATAGGAGTACCGGCCAAGCATGGTGCCGCTTGTCATGTCCGGGCTGTCATAATCCCCGGTGTTCAGCACACTGCGATAATTGGTCATGATATCATCGTAGCGACCACGGGTGCTAAAGCTCCAGTCGTCATTAAAACGATGGTTCAGAATATAGGTAATTCCGCCCTGCCTGCGGTTGAATTTTTCAAACGAGGCATCGCCATCATAAAAATTACGGGGCAGATAGCCAAATGTTCCAGCCTTGTATGAACCCACAAGTGGTGCACCGCCATAAGAGCCGTTCTCGGGGTCATACTGGTAATTGCCCAGCAGGGTCAGGGTTGTTGGGCCATCCCCACCAAATGTAAAGGCCGGGCTTATGCTAAAGCGCCTGCTCCCTGTTTTGCTGAGTTGTGTATGCTGCCCATTGGCCGTACCGTAAATACGGTAGCGCACAAGGCCATCATCCGTAGCAAAGCCACCGACATCGGCATCCACACGGTACAGGTCAAACATGCCCCCGGTTGTACCGACAGACCCGTAAAACTTCTGATCAGTGGGCAGCTTGCTCGACAGGGCCGTCAACCCACCGGGGCTCGACTGGCCATACAACGCGGAGGCGGGGCCTTTCAACAACTCAACCCGGTCCAGACGGAACGTGTCAGTCTGGGCCACGGCAAAGCCGGTCGGGCTGTCCTGCACCTTCAACCCATCAAGAAACGTAGGAACAGTAAATCCGCGTAGGTCGAACAGGTCATAACGCGTGCCCTCCCCACCCCGCGTATCAGCCGTTATGCCAGCAGCATAGCGTACGGCCTGATTGAGAGTGAGAACACCGCGCGTATCCATTTCATCCCGTGTGATGACGGTAACAGACTGCGCTGTCTCTACCAGTGGCGTGTTGGTTTTTGTGGCAGAAGACGCCACGACAGAGGACCTGCCATGCCCACGCACCTCAACCATTTCGTTCTGGAGGGCTTCTGCATTGGCCTTTTTGGCGGCGACCTGCGCAGTTGTCGCGGCCTTGGCGTGCTGGAATTGATCCGTCTGTACCTCCTGATCGGCCGCAAAAGCCGCATCACTCAGAACAAACGAGCAAAAAACCGTATAGAAAATTTTGCTGCGCTTCATACCCAACTCGTTCTGTTACCGGCCTCTCCTGCGTAGGAGGGCTGCTACCGGCTTATTTGTTAATAATGATACTCAATTGCGCTCCTATCCATATTCACAACCCGCAGCAAGCAAGGAGCCCGATATTGGCCCAAACGCTACAAAGTTCCGCCTGAACGCCAAAATGCCCGGCTGCCGTTACCGGCAAACCGAGCTTTATGGTGGCTGTTCAAAGCTATGCTGTTAAAAAAGAAAAAACACTCAATCCGTGAGAGTGCGGCACTCTGCCCGTTTTTTACGAACGGGACGTCTGCGACGCAGTGGTGCGTAACGTGCTGGGCACTGCACCAAACGTGCGATGAAACATGGTACTGAAGCTACCTGCATTGTCATAACCAAGATCAAACGCGACCTCGGCAATGGACTGGCCAGTGGCCAGTCTGGCAGCGGCCTCCACAACCCTGACCCTACGCCGCCATGTGGCAAAGCCCATGCCCATTTCCTGCTGAAAAAGGCGGGTAAACGTGCGGCGCGCCATACCAGCCTCACGCGCCCAGTAGTCAATATCGTGGCAATCTCCGGGCTGGGCAATAATCGCCTCACACACACGCCGCAACCGCAGGTCTGTTGGAAAAAGCAGCCTGTCTGCTATGCGGGGCGCCCGGTTAATTTCTTCCATAAGGAGCCGGGCAATGGCCGACATACGGTCGTCCATTGCAAAGTTGAAGGTCATTGCAATAATTTCGTCCACAAGCCCGCGCATGAGGGAGGACACATCGAACATTTTGCAAGGAGGCAACTCTGCCCCTGTAAAACTGGGATCGACATAAACGACCTGAAAAACCAGATCAGTGCGGCAGGTTGCCTGATGCATGACGTGCGCAGGTAGCCACATCCCCTGCCCCGGCCCCAGCACAAAGCTTTCGTCCTGAGTGTTGACCGTTACACTCCCCGCCAGAAAAATAGACAGTTGCGCCCGCTCATGCGTATGGAATGCGTCCACAAATCCGCCAGTATAACAATCCGCAAACCCCACCACGGGGGGAGGATGACGCGGAAAATCCGCAGTACGCTTCATGGTGTTTATATCCAGCCCATTTCTGTAAAACTCACCCAATGGACTGCCTCAGGCTTATTACAGCCCGATTATCTCAGAAACAGGACTGTCATATCAAGTCTGTTCTAACTAGCCCGAGCACAGACCTCGCCACACCACCGGAGAAACAGACAAAAAACTATCTATTATGATAGGAACATACTGCATGACTATACCCTGCCCGCTCACTATATTTGTGAATATATTTCAGCAATAATACTCTATGAAATGCATAATATTCATGAAATAAGGGGCAGAACTATAGACAACAGCGCCCGCAAAAATGGTCCGGACGATGCACGCATCCCCGGTGCGGAGCACAAGCTCTTATGTATTGCCCGTTGCAGGAGATTTATCGTGTCAAAGCAGGACAAGAACACATTGCGCCTGATTTTCCCCCAATGGCAGGGGGGTGATAACCCGCCCTATTATCTGGGCTCCAGATTGCTGGCATGGCTGGCACCGCCCGCCCACGGCCCGGTTGAGGAGGTTCCGGTTGATGCACCAAGTGGTGCTCCCCTCCCCCTTGAGAACAATATGCATGGGCGCAGCGTGCTGGTTAAGCAGGCCAAAGCAGCCCGCAGCATTATTGAACGCCACCAGCCCCAATCAATTGCCGTTCTGGGGGGCGACTGTCTGGTCTCCCTCTCTCCATTTGCATGGTTGTCAGAACATTATGGGGACAAGCTGGGCATCCTATGGATTGATACCCACCCCGATGTTCAAACACCCGAACAGTACAAAAATGCGCATGCCCATGTGCTGGGCGCGCTAATGGGGCACGGAGACCCGGACCTGACTCATGAAGTCAAAAAACCAGTGAAGGCAGACAAGGTCATGATCGCGGGTATTCATGACCCACTCCCTTACGAAACGCAGTTTATTGCCGAGCATGGTATCCGCACCTGCTCCCCACAGGAGGTGCGCAATGGTGCTCAACCCGTTATGCAATGGCTCAGTGAGAGCAACATAGAGGTTCTGGCAATCCATCTGGACCTGGACGTGCTTGACCCCCATAACTTCCGCTCCCTTCTTTTTGCAAAACCGGGACGTGGAAAGCACGACTTTGGAGATGTTGCCGAAGGCAAGCTGAATATTGCAGATGTTTTAAAACTGGTCGGGGAAGTCTCGACAGAAAAGCAGGTCGTTGGCCTGACCATTGCCGAACATATGCCGTGGGACGCCCTGCATTTGCAGGAAATGCTGAAGCAACTCCCCCTTCTGGGTGGTTGATGGAAAAACCCCGTAAGAGCATGCCATTTTTGGCATGCTCTTACGGGAGTATTATTTTACCCTGACCTCCTCAATAAAAAGAGCAAGCGGCATGGCGTTCTGGTTATGTCTTGGGTAAAAAAGATGGAAACCTGCATGGGTCGGGCAGAATTTTTCCAAAGCCATCACAAGCTCACCTGACGCAATATGGGG
The DNA here is from genome assembly GCF_002153655.1 of Acetobacter okinawensis. Classification (GTDB taxonomy): domain Bacteria; phylum Pseudomonadota; class Alphaproteobacteria; order Acetobacterales; family Acetobacteraceae; genus Acetobacter; species Acetobacter okinawensis_A. The sequence goes on along the minus strand of NZ_JOPJ01000010.1, from coordinate 18,828 downwards.
CTGAGCAATAATTTTTGGAATATAGGCAAGACCTATTCCATCCAAACAGGCATCCCGCGTAGCAAATACGTTGTTACAGATAAACTGCCCTGTTGGCTGGAATTTTATATCTTTCCCATTCTGCCTGAAACGCCATTTGTAGAGTGTGCCGTAAGTTGGAAGCCGGACACCTATACAACTATGCTCAGTCAGTGCATCAGGCACTTTAGGCGGTAAATGCGTGGCAAAATACGATGGTGCACCGACAACAACAAATTCAATCGGGGGAGAAATCGGCACGGAGACCATACCTTGCGTGACCATTTCCCCCAACCTTACGCCTGCATCAAATGCTTCCTCCACAATATCAACAAGCCGCATGTCTGTTGATATTTCCAAGTTGATTTCAGGGTATTTTTTAAGAAAATCTGCAATTCTGGGACGCAGGAAATACAATAGCGCCTCGTCCGTTACGGTAATCCGCAGCTTACCTCTGGGGCTGCTCCTGAACTCCTCCAGATATGACAGTCGTGTTTCCATCTCATCAAATAACGGCTGAATATTTTGCAGAATATATTCACCAGAACTTGTGGGAACAACCTTGCGTGTTGTTCTGGTCAGCAAGGTGACACCCAACCGCTCTTCCAAAAGGCGCATGCTGTGGCTTAAGGCAGAAGGCGTTACGCCACGCCGGGCCGCCGCACGGGTAAAACTGCGTTCCTGAGCAACAGCTAGAAAAGACAGAAGTTCGTTAAAATTTTCTCGGAACATTGTAACGCCTTACTGCCTTTGGCTCAGTATTTCCCCGGCAAGACACACCGTGCAAACAGGCTCTGCCGTGGCCATTTTTATACCTGTCAGCGCCCCATCACAATCAATAAACCCCACGCACCACGCAACTCAACAGCATGCTCAGACTGCCTGCCCCAAGTTCTTGAAAGCATCAGAAGCCTTTGGAACAGGCGTGTTGCGGCCCCACAATTGATACGTTATAATATAACTCTTTTTCAGCCGTGGAGCTTCCTGATATGCCAGCCTGCCAGACCGGGGAAAAAGTGCACCTTCTCTCCGCAAGCCGCACAATTCTTGAACCGGACTGCGCAATCACTCTTACCCCAAGCCCTTTAAGCAACGCCTTAAACCTTGCATCACAAACATATCTTGAAAACGGGGCACGCCTTTTACAAGCACGCGGCACAATCCCCATGATTTCCGCCGCCCTGCGTCCCGCTTTTGCCGCCGCAACACTCCCTCTGTTGGCAGATGTCCTGAATCTGGCAGAGGTTTATGCCTCAATTTCCGGGCAAGCCTCCCTCCGCATAAGGCTGGAGCGCATTACAGGGGACAGTTGCCGTAAATTCCACGTGGATTATGTCACCCTGCGCCTCCTGCGCACGTATCAGGGCCCCGGTGTGCAATGGAAATCGGCTGGTAGTGAGCAGGTCCATAATGCCGCACCCGGCGATATTGTCTTCCTCAAAGGACGCAAATTTCCCAACTGGTGCGAAAATCTGGGCATTTTGCACCGCTCTCCCCCTCTATCGTCTCTGCCTGCGGCACAACGTGTGCGACTGCTCCTGACAATCGACACAGCAGATGCCTGCCTGTGTGGCGCAGAACATGAAGCGACAGCTATGACCCAGCAGTAGGTTTGCGTCCTTGTCGGGTATCTTCTGAGCACCCTGACTGCGCATTCTGTTACCTGCCCCCCAAGCATGGGCCCTGAGTGTGAGCCTGCATTTTCTTTGACAGATAAAGCTGCTACATATGGGATGGAAAAGTTACACTATAACACTTAAGGACATACGCGCCATGGAACGCTCTTTGGGTAAACGCTCTTTTCGGACTGCGTTTCTGGCTCTTGTCACCACAGCGCTTGTCGTGCCGTATAGTGCTCGTGCGGAAGAAGGAATGTGGACCTTTGACCACCTTCCCGTTGCCGCAATGCAATCTGCCTATCACTTTACCCCCACACCGGACTGGATCAAGCATGTTATCCAGTCATCTGCCCGTCTGGCGGAAGGGTGCTCTGCCTCGTTCGTATCCGGCGATGGGCTGGTCATGACCAACCACCACTGTGCGAATTCCTGCCTTGCTGCATTATCGGACAAGCAGCACGATTATTTTCGCAATGGTTTTTATACAAAATCACTGGCCGAGGAGCGACAATGCCCCGGAATGGAACTGGACCGGCTGGATTCCATCTCGGATGTGTCTGCTCAGGTTGACGCGCAGACAAAAGGGAAAACCGCCGGGGCATACTCCGCTGCCCTGCAGGACATTGAAAGCCGCCTGACAAAGGACTGCCTGCAAGGCGATGCCGCTCATTGGCGGTGCGATATGGTACCGCTCTACCATGGAGGACAAACCGCACTTTACCGTTATCGCCGTTATCAGGATGTGCGCATTGTCATGGCGCCAGAGCAGGGAATTGCGTTTTTTGGGGGAGACCCGGATAACTTCAATTATCCACGCTACGATATCGACCTTTCCATGCTGCGTGTTTACGAAAACGGCAAGCCTGTTCACACGCCGTATCTTCAGTTCGATATCAACGGCCCACGTGAGAACGAACTTGTTTTTACCTCCGGCAATCCGGGCCGGACAGAACGTGGCCTGCCCGCAGCCGCGCTTGCCTTCCAGCGCGACGTGATCAACCCCACGGTTATTGCCCTGCTGAGTGTGCGAGAGGGTATGTTATGGCAATATGCGCGTGAAAGTGCCGAGCACGAAAAACAGGCAGAAGACGAACTTTTCAGCACTCAAAACAGCCTGAAATCCTATTCCGGCACACAAAGCGCACTGCGCACGAGCGACATTGTTGCCCGCCGCGCCAAGGAAGATGCCGCACTCCAGAAATGGATTGATGCCGACCCTGCCCGCAAGCAGGAGTTTGGCACTCCATTTGCCATGGTGGACAAAGCAATAGCCGTGCAGCGCGAACTGTTCGCACGGAATGTTGGCCTGCATATGGCGCTTGATGGGCTTGCCGGTGAAGCCATGACACTTGTGAACGGTGCAGCCGAACGCCAGAAACCGGATGCAAAACGCAACGCAGGCTACCATGACGCACAACTGGGCGAGATTGAAGCCGCACTCGGTGCAAAAACACCCGTCTACCCAGAGCTGGAAACCACATCCCTTGCCCTTGGGCTGACCACACTACGCCAGATACTTGGCGCGGATGACCCACTGGTGCGCGATGCTCTGGGTAATGACAGCCCGGACACCCTTGCCGCGCGCCTTGTGCGTGAGACAAAGCTGGCAGACCCCGCCGTACGCCTTGCGCTGTGGAAAGGCGGGGATGCAGCCATTCACGCATCATCAGACCCGATGATTGCCTTTGCACGCCGCCTTCACCCGGCATTGACCGCCCTGCGCGATCGTATGCGTGATGAGGTATCGGCTCCCCTGCATCAGGCAGAAGGAACAATTGCCCGTGCGCGATTTGCACAGGCCAAGGCTGAGGGACGGCTTGATGCACTTTACCCGGATGCAACATTCTCGCCCCGTCTGTCCTACGGTACGGTGCGCGGCTGGACGCAGGATGGCAAAAACATTCCTGCCTTTACCGACTTTGCCGGCATGTACCGCCACGCTACAGGCAGTGCGCCTTTCCAGCTCCCTCAACGGTGGCTGGATGCAAAAAGCAGGCTCGATCTCTCCACACATCTGGACTTTGTTTCAACGAACGACATTGTCGGCGGCAACTCCGGCTCACCAGTGCTGAACCGGGAGGGCCATGCCGTAGGGCTGATTTTTGACGGCAACCTGCCAAGCCTTGCTGGTGACCTCTATTATGACATCACCTCCAACCGTGCTGTTTCCACCGACACCAGCGCCATCATCGCCGCACTACGCATCGTCTATGACGAACAGGCACTGGCTGAAGAGCTGATAAAAGGACACCGATAAGCCCCGTTTACCCTGTTGGCATGCGCCAAAGCCCCCCTGCGCCAGTTAGACAGCCATCATGGCAGCGTATGGTTTTTGGCGCACTCTTCCATGCATGCGCGCAGCGCTTCAACAACTCTTTGCTGGTCTTGTGGTGGTAGCGGCTGGAGAGGCAGAGGGGGCTGGGCGTGTGCAAGCCCCAAAAAATTGGTGGCGGCATAGGCAACGCGCAGGCTGCCAAACTCCCGAAAAAGCTGCCATACAGGGAGCAGCGCCTGCTGGTATTGACGTACAGCATGCACATGGCCCGCGCGCGCAGCCGTAACCATGGCCTTGGCCAGTTGTGGCAAAAACCCGCCCAACACACTAAACCAGCCGTCGCACCCAGCCAGCAGGGCTTCCGCCGCAATCCAGTCTCCGCTGTAGCCAATACTGAGCTTGCCAATGGGGCTGGCCCGTAGCTCCGCCAGTTCCTGCGCGACCTTGCCTTCGGCGGGAGCTGGCATTTTTATGGCGGCAATGTTGGGGACATCTGCCAGTCTGGCAAGCAATTCACGCCCGAAGCAGAAATGGGTCGTAGTCGGATTATTGTAGATACAGAGCGGCAGAGACGTTACCGCCGCCACAGCCGCATAATGCTGGAATGCTTCCTCCTGAGTCAGCGGTGTGTAGGACACAGGAGCCATTAGCAACCCGTCGGCCCCCGCGGCTGCGGCATCGCGCGCAAGGTTTTGTGCATCGTCAGTGCGGAGCGCGCCAATGCCCACAATAAGGGGTGTAGTACCCCCAACAGCTTTAACAGCAGCACGCAGCACACGGCACCGCTCGGTGCTGCTCAGATAAGCATAGGTTCCGGTGCTACCCAGCAAACCAATGGAATCCACACCATTCACCGACAAATGGCGCGCCAAATGCATGACCGCCTCTGTATCGACCACACCCTCCGCATTGGCAGGCGTAATGGGAAAAGCCGAAAGACCGTGAAAAATCGACATATCAGACCCCAATTCCCAAACGGAACATGAACACCCATTGCGTGCAGATAACGCGCAACATTACAGGCTGCCAGCCGGATGGGCAGCTTGTTCCCTACCCGCAGCGACTATGCTCCTGATGTTTACCACCAAGGCGGGCGCTGGTCACAAAAGCCCTCATACCCGCATGAATGACGTAATAAATTTACTGGCAATATAAGACTGCGTGGGTCAGGCAAAACGCTTTGCGCCAGCCACACATAGAACGACAATAAGTGTGGAGGCCAGCATGGTCCATGCAATCGGCTCATGCAGGAAGAGTGCCGCCAGCAGCAAACCAAAGAAGGGTTGCAGCAACTGAAGCTGCCCAACACTGGCAATGCCCCCCAGAGCCAGCCCCTGATACCAGAATATAAAACCGACCAGCATGCTAAAAACCGAAACATAACCAAGGCCAATCCATGAAGAAAGCTGGATGTGCCCCCAACTGGCTGGCAGGTAAGCCAGAGCAATGAGCGCCATAAGCGGCAGGGACAAAAGCAGTGACCATGAGATAACCTGCCAGCCCCCCAGACGGCGGGAAAGTGTTGCCCCTTCCGCATACGCCAGGCCGCAGACAAGAATGGCCGCAACCATAAGAAGATCACCGGTAAAATTACCTGCCTGACTGCCGTAGAGTGCAAACCCGGCCACAGCAGCAGCACCAATGGTGGAGAATAACCAGAAGGCGGGCTTGGGCTGCTCTCCCCCACGCAGCACGCCAAAAATTGCCGTGGCCAACGGCAGCAAACCTATAAACACAATGGAGTAGGCCGCGGTAATATGCTGCAAAGCCAGCGCTGACAGCAGCGGAAAACCGACGACACCACCAGCGGCAACAAGGCTGAGCGGAACAATATCCCTCCGTTGGGGCCGGGGCTGACGGAGTACGAACAAAAAAACACTCCCCAACAGCGCCGCGATGACAGCACGCGCGCAGGTCAGAAAAACAGGCGAAAAATCCATGACTGCAACGCGCGTAGCGGGAAGAGAGCCGCTGAAGATGATAACCCCCAGCAGACCACTGCCCCATCCTTCTGTTGTCCGTTTCATACACAGGGGTCCTTGATAATGTGGGATGTCTGGTGCGCCTGAATGTATGGATGTGAAATTGCCCGGACCAGCTACAATCTGATACAGTTCTAAAAAACTGTATGGGTCATATGACCCACACAATTATAGGGGCCAGCATTGGAACAGCCACCCACACGGACATCCGCCATTATGGAGGCAGTCCGGCAGCGCATTGCCACCCGCTCCCTTGTTCCCGGCGATCGTCTGCCATCTATCCGGCAGTTTGCCAGAACCATGCAGGCCTCACCCTCCACCGTGGTGCAGGCTTATGACCGGCTGGCGGCCGAGGGTGTTATTGCCCCGCGTCTGGGGTCTGGTTTTTATGTTACGGGGCGCGCACTTCCGCCGCTTTCGCTGGCCGAAGCCTCCACGCCTGCCGCTCGGGCCGTTGATCCGTTCTGGGTATCACGCCAATCCCTTGATTCTGATCCGAGCGTTCTAAAACCCGGTTGCGGCTGGATCCCCACAGAATGGATGCCCAATGAGACCCTGCGCAAAGCCTTGCGGGCTGTCACACGTGGGGAGAGTCATATTTTGTCGGAATATGGTGGCACCAGAGGAGCGCTGCGCCTGCGCCGCCTTCTGGCATCTCAGTTTGCAACAGAAGGTCTTGCCATCAGCCCCGATCAGGTTCTGCTGACGGGGTCTGGCACGCAGGCGGTTGATCTGATCTGCCGCCTGCTGGTGCAGCGTGGCGACACAGTGCTGGTAGACGATCCGTGTTACTTCAATTTTCAAGCTCTGCTCCGCGCACATGGTATCCGGATTATAGGGGTACCATACACTGCAACCGGCCCTGATACCGAAGCTTTTGAACGCATTGTTCAGCAGGAAAAACCACGCCTGTACATCACCAACTCGGTGTTACATAACCCCACGGGAGCCACCCTCTCCCCCCAGACGGCCTTCCGCCTGCTTAGCACAGCTGCAGCCTCTGGCCTTCTGATTGTTGAAGATGATATTTTTACAGATTTTGAAACAGTACCTTCCCCCCGGCTAGCTGTCATGGATGGGCTGGAGCATGTGATAAGGATTGGCAGTTTTTCCAAAGCGCTCTCTGCGTCAGTAAGATGCGGCTATATTGCCGCCGGGCAAGAGCTGATCGAAGGACTGATTGACCTACAGGTAGCGACCAGTTTTGGCGGCCCCAGCCCCATGATTACTGAAGTCATTGCAGATGTGCTCGAAGGTGGAAATTATCGCAAACATATGCTGGAAATTCACCGACGTTTGGAAAAATCCCGCAAAACAGTGCTGCATACTCTGGAAACACTTGGAATACTCCCCTGGATTGTGCCCCAAGGAGGTTTCTATTTATGGTGCCAATTACCTGATGGGCAGGATTCCACAAAGATCGCGCTTAACAGCCTGCATGATAAAATCATTCATGCCCCCGGCAATGTCTTCAGTGTAAGCCAGTCTGCTTCTGCATTCATGCGCTTCAATGTGACGCAATGTGAAAATCAAAGAATTTTCCTCTCTCTGGAAAAACTGTTGAGCGGCAGGAACGTCCACTTCCCCCATGAGGAGAGCTGTTCATAACGGAAGATGCTCTCATATGCGGTTATTGTGTTTTTGCGCGGCAATCCTGACAAGCCAGCCCATTCTTCCTGCGGATCACAGGCATGTGGAGAGACATGTCCCAATATGGTCCATGATACCTTTTTGTCGGACCATCATGACCGTTGCTGTCCGTGCTGTTCAACTCTCATCATAAGCGACTTGCAGAACACACGAATGAGAGCATGCCATGAGAGACCGTATCCAGAACCCGTTCTTCCTTGATCGCATTATGACGGCCGAAGACGCCGCTGCATTGATCCGGAATGGCGATATTATTGCCACAAGTGGTTTTACCGGCGCAGGCTACCCCAAGGCAGTGCCAGAAGCTCTGGCCCAGCGCATTAAAACAGCGCATGACGCTGGTAGGGCATTCACGGTTCGGTTGCTGAGCGGCGCGTCAACAGGACCACAACTTGATGGCGCTCTTGCGCAGGTGAACGGTGTGGCGTTTCGCGCCCCTTATAATGGGGATGCCACAATGCGGGCACGGATCAATGACGGCAGCACGCTCTACCTCGACACACATCTCGGCCAGGTCGCCCAGAAGGCACGGCAGGGACAGTACGGCAAGCCTGATGTTGCCATTATCGAAGCCGTTGCAATAACGCCTGACGGGCAGATCATTCTCAGTTCATCCGTGGGCAACACCCCCACATGGGTGCAGATTGCTGACAAAATTATTATCGAAATCAATACATGGCAGAACCCTGAGCTTGCTGGCATTCACGATATATGGGGTGGCGTGCGGATGCCACCGTACGGGCAGAGCATCCCGCTCATACATCCCGGAGATCGCATTGGCAGCAGCACACTGACCATCGACCCAGACCGGCTGGCAGCTGTCGTCATAACAGATGAGCCTGACCGTAACGCAGCTTTTGCTGAACCGGATGCCACCGCGCGGCAGATTGCCGGGCATGTGATGGATTTTTTCGAGCATGAGGTCAAACAGGGGCGTCTTCCCCCCTCTCTCCTGCCGTTACAGAGCGGTGTCGGGAACATTGCCAATGCTGTGCTGGAGGGGCTGAATACCAGCCGGTTTGAAAACCTGACAGGCTTTAGTGAAGTCATTCAGGATGGTATGCTGTCCATGCTGGAAAGCGGACGGATGGCCGTTGCCTCGGCCTCCTCTTTTTCCCTCAGCCCGGAGGCTGCACAGCGCATCAACGACAACGCCGCTTTCTTCCGTCAGAAGATCATCTTGCGGCAACAAGAAATCAGCAACAGTCCCGAACTGATCAAACGCCTTGGTGTTATTGCCATGAACGGCATGATTGAGGCGGACATCTATGGCAACGTCAATTCCACCTGCGTTATGGGCTCACGTATCCAGAACGGCATTGGTGGGTCGGGTGATTTTGCCCGCAATGCTTACCTGTCTCTTTTTGTTTCGCCATCCACGGCCAAAGGGGGTAAAATATCAGCATTCGTGCCGATGGTCCCCCATACTGACCATATTTTACAGGATGTGCAGATTATCGTTTCTGAGCAAGGACTTGCTGATTTGCGTGGGCTTGCGCCGGTGGAGCGGGCGCGCGCAATTATTGCCAAATGCGCACATCCTGACTTTAAAGCCCCATTGCAGGAGTATTTGGAGCAGGCCCGCCAGCATAGCTTTGGCCAGCATATTCCACATCATCTGCCCACTGCCCTTGCCTGGCACCAGCGTTATATGGAAACCGGCAGCATGGCTGGTTGAGCAGGAACCGGATGACCGAACTTCTGATTGTCTTTATGGTTAGTGATGGCGTCCAGTTGATGGATATAGCCGGGCCAGCCGATGTATTTGCGGAAGCCAATACCTTTTATGGTCGCCCGCTTTACCGCTCTGTCATCATGGCCACAAAGCGGGACATCCGCAGTTCTTGTGGTTTTAATCTACGGGCCGACCTGCTGCTGGAGGATATGCATAACACATGCATTGATACTTTGCTGGTCGCAGGTGCTCCCGATGCTGCAAACAGAGCCTCTGATCCGGTTTTGACCAGATGGTTGCTTCAGGAAGCCCCAAAAGCCCGCCGTTTTGGGTCAATTTGTGGAGGTGTTTTTCCGCTTGCACAAACTGGCCTGCTGGATGGCCACACCATTGCTACGCACTGGGCGGATGTGGACTGTGTTCGCCAGCGCTTCCCCGCTGTGAGCGTGGATGCAAACGCTATTGTAAGGGAGGAAGGCCCGCTCCGCACTGCGGCCGGTGTGTCCTCCGGTCTGGATCTGGCGCTCTCTTTGGTGCGGGAAGACATGGGGGAACAAATTGCCCGCGATGTTGCCCGGCAGCTCGTCCTTTTTTACAAACGACCGGGTGGTCAATTGCAGTACAGCCGCCAGCGGGAACTCTCCCCTGCCGGGCGGTCTGCCTTACAGTCTCTGCAACGTCAGATCATCCAGCAACCTGATGCTGAATACAGTGTGGAGGCCATGGCCCGTATGGTCGCATTGGAACGCCGCCAGCTATCACGGCTCTTTGCGCAGGAAACCGGCTTATCTCCCGCCCGATGGGTGGAGCAGACACGCCTTGCCATTGCCCGTAGCCTACTTGAAGAGGGACGCAAACCCCCAAAAGTTGTGGCGGCCGAGGCAGGTTTTGGGTCTGTCAGGGTTCTGCGCCGTGTCTTCCAACGTCATCTTGGCGTAACACCTGCTGAGTACAGAAAGCGTTTTGGCCAACGGCACTGATCTGCCAAACATGGGAATACAGAACACAGCCATTTATGCCTGATCACCTATTTTCATCAAAACAAGGCCGGACACTATAAGCACTGCCGCCACAAAGCGTATTGCCGTAGCCTCCTCACCAAAAAACACGATCCCAGCGACAAAAGCCCCAACAGCCCCCACCCCGGTCCAGACCGTATAGGCTGTTCCAAGCGGCAAAGACCGCATGGCAGCAGACAACAGGCCAATGCTGATCAGCATTCCGGCAATGCAGAGCACGGAAGGCCATAATCTGGAAAAACCGGCAGACTGCTTCATGGCTGTCGCCCAGACCACCTCAAAAACACCAGCCAGAAGGAGAGCAACCCAGTGCATGGAATATCCTATTCCTGTTGCAGAAATTGATGAAACGCACCACTCCAGAGCAGGAATCCTGCAAGCGCAAACATGATGCAGCCAATAATACAGTCAAAAACCTGCCATGCACGCGGGCGCGCAAAAACAGGCTGCAAGAAGCGCGCACCATACCCCAGAGCAGCAAACCACAAAAAGCTGGCTGATGCCGCCCCTGCCGCAAATATGAGCCTTGCTGATGAAGGTTGCGCAGTGGCCGCAGCCCCCATCAACAATACTGTATCGAGATAAACATGAGGATTAAGCCACGTAAAAGCCGCAACAGTTGCCATCGCTCTTTTTAACGAAACACTCTGCCCCACCTCTACAGACATGCTGTCATGTTGGACCGCACGACGTAACGCCTGTGCGCCATACCATGCCAAAAATGCCGCACCTGCCAGTGTAAACCCCACTGTTAACATCGGTTGGGCTGTAACCAGCGCTCCCATTCCGCTCACGCCAGCAATGATCAGCACGGCATCTGAAAAACCACAGAACAGAACAATCATACCAACATGCTCCTGCCTTAGTCCCTGACGGAGCACGAACAGATTTTGTGCGCCAATGGCTACGATCAAAGATGCAGACAGAGCAAAACCAGAACAAAATGGGAGTAGAAAAGACATCATCACGTCTAGGTAGTCGTGTTTGCGATATAAGAAAAACTTGTTTTTCTAAATGATATGAAGCAATCCTTAATCATGCTGGATTACGCCGCCTTGAATGCTGTCAGTGCCGTTGTGCGTGAAGGGTCTTTTGAAGGAGCCGCTCACGCTCTTGGCCTCACCCCCTCAGCAATTTCACAACGCGTCCGCGGATACGAGGAAAGATTAGGGGCACTCCTGATCGTCAGAGGTCAACCTTGCCAGCCCACCGCTCTGGGCAAAGCGCTTTGCGCGCATATTGACAAGGTGCGCCTGCTTGAGGCCGAAATTCCCGAGCTTTGCGGGCAAGAGGCTCTGGCAATCTCCCGCTCTCCACCCCTCAAAATCGCAGTAAACGCGGATAGTCTGGCAACATGGTTCCCCAAAGCCATAGCCGACTTTGCAAAAGAGACACATGTCTTTCTCGACCTTCTTGTTGAAGATGAAGCACATACGGCAGATCGGCTGCGTTCGGGCGATGTTATGGCCGCCGTTACGGCAGATGCCACTCCGGTACCCGGCTGCCACACAACCCATCTGGGTGTGTTGCGCTATGTTGCCTGTGCTAGTCCCGATTTTATACAACGTCACTTTTCCAACGGATTCACGCGTGCTGCATTTGCAACAGCACCATGCATGTGCTTTGAAAAACGCGACAAACTGCAAACACGCTGGCTGCAAGACGTACATCACATGCCCCTGCCATTACACGTGCATTACATCCCCTCCCCCCAAGGGTTTATGGATTTTGCACTGGCTGGCCTTGGGTGGGGCCTGCAACCGCTCCCTCTGGCACAAGACCACCTTGCAACAGGCAATCTTGTAGAGCTTCAACCACAACATGCTATTGATGTGGCTCTTTACTGGATTATTCCGAGGCTCAAGAGCGAGCTTTTGGGAAAATTAACACAACACTTGAAAAAACTGCACTGCCCTGATTTTACGTCAGACTGAAATTTCCCAAAACAATCTTATATTCATTGATCTTTTTCTTTCTGTTGCAGCCTTACACAGGCTGGCGGCTATGGCCATGCAACTTTCCATGACGCCTCCAATCCATGAATCATATTTATGGATAAATGAAATCAAATCATTTTTATTCAACGAATCATTCAGGCATAACATCATCAACGTGCTTGAGAGTGAAACTGACCAACAAATACAAAAGTTAAAATCAGAGAAAACTTAAACTTTTTTGTATCTTTGTTCAAAATATCTGATTTTAATAATAATGAAGGACAAAATTTAACAATGATACATCCATCATCCTTCAATATTAAACGAATTGTGTTTGATGAACACTACCACCCATCAGACAACACGCGCCTCACAACCAACTTTGCCAATCTGGCAAGGGGTGAAAACCGTCAGGAAAACCTGCGCAACGTCATCCGGATGATTAACAACCGTTTTAATGATCTGGCCCATTGGGATAATCCCCAAGGCAGTCGCTATTCAATCGAAGTGGAAATTATTTCCTTTGATATGAATATCGACGTTGAGGGCAAGAACGACACTTTCCCACTTATCGAAATCCTGAATACGACAATCATAGACAACAAATATGAAAAACGTATTTCTGGTCTGGCAGGAAATAACTTTTCTTCTTACGTCCGAGACTATGATTTTAGCGTATTACTTTTAAATTATAACAAAGATAAGACCGTTTTTAATATCCCCCATAATTTTGGAGATTTACATGGAAAACTCTTCAAATCCCTTATTCACTCTCCAGTTTATCAAAAGAACTTTCATAAGCTTCCGGTCATTTGTCTGAGTGTTTCCACCAATAAAACCTATCATCGGACAGATAACCAGCACCCGGTTCTTGGTGTTGAATATCAACAAAATGAACTTTCATTGACTGATCAGTATTTCGCAAAAATGGGCATGAAAGTGCGCTATTTTATGCCGCCCAATAGCGTAGCACCTCTGGCATTCTATTTTTTTGGGGATCTTCTTGCTGATTACTCTACTCTCGAGCTCATCAGCACCATCAGCACGATGGAAGTTTTTCAAAAAGTTTATCGCCCCGAAATTTATAATGCCAATTCGTCAGCCCCTAAAGACTACCATCCCAGCTTAAGCCATCAGGACTACTCGCTGACTCGTATTGTTTATGACCGAGAAGAACGTAGCCAACTGGCCATTGCTCAGGGAAAATACACAGAAGAAAGCTTTATCAGGCCCTACCATGACAGGCTTGAGCAGTGGTCTGCCAATTATTCTGCTTAATGAAACCAAAACCTAAGGCCGTATCCGATGACAACATTGCTCCCAACCGCAACAGCCGGCAGCTTGCCAAAACCGTCCTGGCTCGCTCAACCCGAGACACTCTGGTCGCCCTGGAAACTACAGGGGGAGGAACTACGCGAAGGCAAGCAGGACGCACTGCGCCTGACGCTGGATGACCAGGATCGTGCTGGCATTGATATTGTCAGCGATGGCGAGCAGACACGCCAGCACTTTGTAACAACCTTTATTGAACATCTCGGCGGCGTTGATTTTGAAAACCGTCAGACGGTTAAAATTCGCAATCGCTACAATGCCAGTGTGCCGTCCGTTGTTGGTGCCGTCACACGCGAAAAATCTGTTTTTGTTGAAGATGCAAAATTCTTACGCACCTTAACAAAAAAACCTATCAAGTGGGCATTGCCCGGCCCCATGACCATGATTGATACACTCCATGATGGTCATTACAAAAGCCGTGAAAAACTGGCATGGGAATTTGCCAAAATCCTCAACATCGAAGCTAAAGAACTAGAAGCCGCGGGGGTTGATATTATCCAGTTTGATGAACCCGCCTTTAATGTTTTCTTTGATGAAGTGAATGACTGGGGCATCGCCACTCTGGAGAAAGCACTTGAAGGTCTAAAATGCGAAACGGCAGTCCATATCTGCTATGGTTATGGCATTAAAGCTAATATTGACTGGAAAAATACTCTGGGGTCAGAATGGCGCCAATATGAAGAAATTTTTCCCAAACTGCAAAAATCTAACATCGACCTGATTTCTCTCGAATGCCAGAACTCCCGGGTTCCAATGGACCTTATCGAACTCATCCGTGGCAAAAAAGTTATGGTCGGTGCAATTGATGTGGCAACTCATACTATTGAGACGCCAGAAAACGTTGCCAATACTTTACGCAAAGCTTTGCAGTTTGTGGATGCGAAAAATCTTTACCCCTGCACCAACTGCGGCATGGCTCCCCTGCCCCGGCAGATTGCCAGAGGTAAACTCAATGCCTTAAGCGCTGGAGCAGACATTATTCGCAAAGAGCTCTCCGCCTAGGATCATTTATTGAACTGAGCGAGCAGTTGTCATGCACAGTCTCACCGATGGAGGTGAGACTGTGAGTGATGTATTTTTGCTGCCTGAACACCAGATGGAGCGAATTGAGCCATTTTATCCTCTGGCACACGGTGAGCCACGCGTGGATGACCGCTGTGTTTTGCGCAGGGTCGTTTATGTGTTCCGCAACGGCCCCCAGTGGAAAAACGCTCCGCAAGCGTGTGGTTCTCACAAGGCTTTATATAATTACTTCATTCAGTAGAGCCGCCCTGGTGCCTTGGACTGGATATGCGTCGCCCTAACAAAACAATCTGGCCGCTCGAAGCGCCTGATGATTGATGCGACGCACCTCAAAGCCCACCGGACATTGGCATCCCCGCTTTAAAAGGGGCTTTTCCCCACCATATCGGGCGAACAAAAGGCGGTCTGCCCCCCCCCAAACCCCCTGCCATGTACGATGGTCAGGGCAAGCCTGTTCTCCTGCATCTGACAGCAAGGTCAGGTCAGTGACTTCAAAGGCGCAGATGTGCTGCGACCAGATACGATCGCTGCGCTCATACGCGCATGTCCGCAATCCACCCTGCAGCGAGTTGCATCTTCTATCTCAAGGAATGAATCCTGAGCTTATATAAAACAATCATCAATCCTGCGGATCATTATAAAAAATGGATAAAATGTAATTTATTGTTGCTTTAGGGGCGCGATGCAATCTGCTAGATGCGATGACTATGAGAATGATTCGCATTAACCTCTATGGTAGGATTTTGATGTGACACTCCGTCCCGTAACACCTCTTCGCGTAACTGCTCTGTTAGCCTCGACATTCCTCTCCTTAGGAGGAGTTTTTTCTGCAGAGGCTGCGGATACAGCATATAATAAGAATAATAAAACTGCTTCTGATGAGGTGGTGGAAAAAAAAGCGGATGATCGTAAAGACTCTGCGGTCAAAACGGATAAGAACCAGAATACCATCGTCAACGTTGCATCCAAGACCGATGAACATATTCTGGTTAAAGCCCGTAGATGGGACCGTGGAAGTTATACTGCGTCCGAAACCAGCGCTTCCACCGGTTTACCGTTAAGCCTGCGAGAAACGCCGCAAACTGTAACAGTCATAACCCGGCAGGTTATGGATGATCAGCAGATCAATACCCTTGATGATGTTTTGAACACCACGCCCGGTGTAACATCGTATGCGAATGATAATGCTGGTAGAACAACATATCGCGCACGCGGTTTTGACATTACCAACTACAAAATAGATGGAATGCAGATTGATGCCTCCACCAGCTTTGGCGGTGTTGGGTCATCCATGAACATGGATCTGTATGATAACGTGCAGATTGTTCGCGGAGCAAATGGTCTGCTGGGCGGGACGGGAGATCCGTCTGCGACCATTTATATGCAGCGCAAGGCACCACAGCGTGAATTCGCAGCCAATGGCCTTTTAAGGCTGGGAAACTGGAATGAACATCGGGTTATGGCGGACCTGAATACGCCCTTGAATCATTCAGGCACCATTCGCAGCCGTTATGTTTTTTCATGGGATGACACGGATACGTTTCGGGTGCGCGAGCATGTCAATCGCATTGGTGCGTTGGCAAATTTTACAGCAGATATCTCTGCGCGTGATACCCTCAATTTTGGTTTCCAATATGAAAGAACCCAGAATGATGGTGCCTCTTGGGGGTCAAACGTCCCGATTTGGTATGCGGATGGAACGGCAACAAACCTGCCGCGCAGCACCAACCCAGCAGCCGACTGGAGCAAGGCGGTTCGCGACCAGTACACGGCATTTATTAACTATGACCATGATTTCTCCGCTGGCTGGCACCTGAAGGTTGGTTATATGCGCACTCAGGGGAGTTCCTACAACAATCTTGGGGTTGCAAAAGTCAACAATGCTTCACGCGGCAGTTATGGTGGTTTTTGGAATCAGGATGGAACAGGTGCATATCTGAACGCCCTGCATGCCGAATATGAAGATGCGCGTGACAATGCTGATGTTCATGTTTCTGGGCCAGTCCATTTTCTGGGCCACGAGCATCAGTTGGTTTTTGGGTTTAACGGTTATAATGATGAGTTGACCCAGTATACCTTTAGCAAAGCATTGGGGAACTGTTCTATTGCAGGGGTTAGCCCGTATTCAGGGTGCCAGTATCGTGCAACCGGGCTACCTATTGCGAATTGGCAGACGTGGGACGGGTCTTACCCCAATTTTACAACGTATCGTACCCATGCGCGTGAAGTCGATGTCACACGCAATTATGGTGCATATGCGTCTGGGCATTTTGTGTTGGCTAAAGGTCTGTCTCTCATTCTGGGGGGGCGTATGAGCAGTTATCAGGCTTATACGGGCACCTATAATAAAGCGAACCAATATTCGGGCTCTTCCAGCACGGGTCAGCAGAATGCTGTTCTGACGCCTTATGCCGGTATGGTCTATGACTTTACCAAAACCATGTCGATTTATGGAAGTTACACAAACATTTATACGCCGCAATCCAATCTGCGGGATGTTGATAACAAACCCCTAAATCCTGTTATGGGTAAAAGTTATGAAACAGGGTTGAAGGGAGAGTTTTTCAAAAAGCGGTTAAACACTTCTCTGGCTTTCTATCTCAATAGACAAAGCAATGTGGCTCAGGCAACGGGGGCGACAAATGCCAGCACAGGGGAAGCTATTTACGATTCAGTCGACGGTGTAAAAACAGAAGGTATCGACTTTGATGCCTCGGGTGAGTTGCTGCCAGGTTGGAATGTCTTCTTCGGTTATAGCTATCTTTACGAAAAAGGTTTGAGTTACCGTCAGGACCCACATCATCTGGTCCGTTTTACAACAAGTTACACGTTCCCCGGTAAGTTGCGGCACCTGACCATTGGTGGGGGTATATCCAGTCAATCCAGCACGGAATGGTCCACCAATCCGGGACGACCTCTTGGTAACGGTAAGTATGATGCCTCCAACCTCCGGGTTAAAGGGTACACGCTTATCAATATTATGGCTCGATACCGGGTGGCTAACTGGCTCGATATTGCAGGGAATATCACAAACCTGACTGATCGGACCTATGTAAGACAGGAAGGGTTTTATGATGGCATGATTTACGGAGAACCCCGTACGTTCAGCTTTACTCTGCGCGGCCATTATTGATTTTTTACAAAAGCAGGAGAACGAGCTTTCCTGCTTTTGTTTTTCTGTAATGCTGAGGCTTCTTAGGGTTACTTAGGAAAACAGGATTACTCCGTTATTGATTAAACAGGCTCAGGGAGCCGAAGCTGCAAATTCTATAAAATCTCGCAGGTAGTGAATATCCTCATCAGTTTCTCTATGACCAAGGAAGATCTGTTTCGCGATGCCTTTCTTGCCTAATTTGACAGGATAAAGTTCAAAGCGAGTGGCATATTCTGTAACAAGCCAGCGCGGGAGTGCGGCCACGCCCCGACCATGTGCAACCATGACCAGCATGATATCTGTTGTTTCGATCTGCTTCTGCTGCCGTGGGGCAATTCCGGCTGGTTGTAAAAATTGCGTATAAATATCAAGACGTTCTGATGGAACAGGGTATGTAATCAAGGTTTCGTCTGCAAGATGTTCTGGCAAGATGAAATTTTGTTTGTGCAAAGGGTGTTCGGGGCCAACAGCCAGAACAAGTTCATAATCAAAAACCGGAGTGAACTTCAGACCGGACTTGTAAAGAGGATCTGGGGTGACGAGAAGATCAATCTCATTACTGAGTAATGCACCAATTCCACCAAATTGGAACTTCTGTCGCACGTCCACATCAACCTTAGGCCATCGCTCCAAATATGGAGAGACGACCTTGAGAAGCCATTGATAACAAGGGTGACATTCCATGCCGATACGGAGTGTGCCGCGTTCGCCATTACTAAACTGCTGAAGACGTTTTTCCGCCAATTCAAATTGAGGAAGAAGGCGGTTAGCCAGCCCTAGCAGCCATTCTCCGGCTTGAGTGAGCACAAGAGAGCGTCCCTCCCGCCGCCATATTTTAACTTCGAACTGGGTTTCTATCTTGCGGATAGCATGACTGAGTGCTGGCTGGGTCAGATTAAGGCGCACGCTCGCGGCGGTTAAAGAACCTTCTCTGGCCACTTCCTGAATAATTTTCAGATGGCTGCGTTCCAGAAAACCCATATTCCACTCCAAACAAGCCATAAGATTAATATAATAACTAAAATTATAATATGCAGAAAACCTGACACAGGCGGAAGCAGTCAAACTTCTTCACGCTAGGCTCAGGACTCATTCTTTGAGGTAGAAGATGACGCTTGCTGCGATGTGGATTGCGGACATGAAT
>NZ_JOPJ01000001.1 GCF_002153655.1 Acetobacter okinawensis | reverse complement strand
GACGCACAGCGCCTGGGCGTGACACAGATGGGAATCGTCGGGCAGGAACAGTTCGTCGATCAGTAAGGATAAAGTGGCGCGCTATTCCACTGTGGGTATGAGGATGATTTGGGCGCGGGAGAGGGGCATCTGCCCCACTGGCTGTAAAGTGTAATTCACAGCCAGTGGGGGACGTTAAACCTTGCAGGACAAGGCGGCCCCGTTACCAGCGGTATTGTATGTTGCCAAGAATAGTGCGGCGGGTGCCATAAAAGCAGTTCATGGAAGACGCGCATGCAACAACATATTTATTGTCTGCAAGGTTGGTTGCATTGACCTGAAGCAGGAGGTTCTTCAGCGAGGAAAAGGCGCCGCCCATATCATAATGGGCTTCTGCTTCACCCAGAATGTAACCGGGCACCTTAAAGGTGTTTGCGTTGTCCCCGTAGCTGAAACCATTGTAACGTACGCCGCCACCGAGCCCGAACCCTTTGGCCCTGCCGTTCTGGAACGTATAGCTGACCCAGCCGGAGGCCGTGTTGGAAGGCGCAGCAAGCAGGCGGTTGCCAATGTTGCTTGCGGTTGTGTCGTGCCTGATCTGAATGTCGTTATAGGCGTAAGAGGCAATCAGGTTCAGGCCGGGAAGAGGGTGTGCCCGTGCTTCCAGCTCAAAGCCACGGGAGCGTACTGCGCCAGTCTGGATATTGTAAGTGGTGTGCGCGGGGTCTGTGGTCAGAACATTTTCCTGATGAATGGTATAGGCTGACCCGGTAATGGTCATGGGTATTTTGCTGGGTTGGTACTTTACCCCCACTTCGTACTGGTTGCCTGTGGTGGGTTTGAAAGATGCCCCGGCATAGCTTGTGCCAGCCGTTGGCATGAACGATGTGCTATACGAAAAATATGGCGAAATACCATTGTCAAACGAATAGACAATGCCACCGCGATAGGTGGGTTTTCTGGCGGAGGAAGAGACTGATTTTCCACCCCAGCGGTAGGTTGTGTCGAGTGTTGTCCAGTCAAACCGCCCGCCCAGAATAAAGGAGAAGCGCTTCCACTTTGCCTGATCCTGAATGTAGAGGCCAAGCTGGTTGAGAATTTGCGATGCATCGCTTGTCGCGGTGGGGGAAAAATGAGCGCCATAGACTGGATCGTACAGGTTGAGTGAGGGCACTGTGCCGTTACCCAGAATACGGTCGGAGGCATTGTGCAGGTAATCTATGCCAGCAATAAGCGTATGTTTGACATGACCGGTGTGAAAACGGGTCTCCAGACTGTTATCGCTGTTGAATGCATCCATATGCTCGCGTGATATTGTGTACATCCGCGATGCTGTTGCCTGATTACTGGCCAGTGCGCGCAGGGAAATGGAACGGAAATCTGAATCAAGGTGCAGATAGCGGAAGTTCTGCCGCCATGTCAGAGCATCGTTGAAGCGGTGGCGGAAGGCAATTTCCGTCATATATTCCGTGCGTCTGTACTGGTCAAAGCCCGGTTCGCTGGTAAACAGGCTGGTTGGCAGCCTGCCATTTTTGTTGGGGAGCACCGTGCCTGCGGCAGGCAGGGCCATGCCGTAGAGCGAAGATGGATCGTTCTGATAAAAAAGCCGGACGTTTAAATCCGTATGATCGGTTGGACGCCACGCAATCTGGGGCATAACACCAATACGGTGGTCCTGAGTGTAGTTGACCTGCGTATTGCCGGTCCTGCCTACAGCAGTCAGCCGGGCGCTCAGTGTGCCGCTTTTGTTGATACGGTCAGACATATCGAGCATGGCCTCCCCATAATCATATGACCCGGTGCCGAGCCGGACCTCATGGTATGGGGTTGCTGTGGGGGTTTTCATGGTCATGTTCACAAAACCGCCGGGGCTGGACTGGCCATACAGCACCGATGCTGGCCCCCTGAGAACTTCCACGCTTTGCATGAAGTACTCATCAAACGACGGTACGGCATAGGAGATACCCTGTGTCAGCCGCGTCCCATCAAGGAACTGCACATAGTTGGCGCTCCCGCCAAACCCGCCAAAACCACGGAGGTAAATACTGTCAAACCGGCTGCCCGGGCGGCTCCCGGCGGAAACACCGGCAGAATAGTTCAAGGCATCGGAGATGCTGCGTGCGTGCTGTTCATCCATCTGCATACGGGTAATGACCGTAACGGACTGGGGAACCTCACGCAGGGGGACATCGGTTTTTGTGGCAATGGATGTGCTGCTCGCCACATAGCCCGAGCGCTTGGCCTTGACTTCAACATACTCGTCTTTTGCAGTTTCGGAATCCTGCGAGAGTGATGTTTCTGCCTTTGTGGCAAGGGGGTAGGCCAGACAGATCCCTGCTGTAAACAGGCTCATAACGCCGATT
This sequence comes from Acetobacter okinawensis, assembly GCF_002153655.1. Taxonomy (GTDB): domain Bacteria; phylum Pseudomonadota; class Alphaproteobacteria; order Acetobacterales; family Acetobacteraceae; genus Acetobacter; species Acetobacter okinawensis_A. The sequence goes on along the minus strand of NZ_JOPJ01000001.1, from coordinate 154,684 downwards.
GAGGGACGGGCGAGAGTCATGCGAAGACCTTTGATGAAAATGACAATAATTCGCATCTATAGTGTGGGGCAGCCAGTTTGTATCCGTTGCAAACATTAAAAATTAAATATGTGACTCACGGGCCACAGGTCGTTCCTCCCCGTGGGGCTACCCTATCGCCGGAAAAAGTGATGCAGGGTGGGTGAACATCTGGCGCGGACCATGCGTTCCAATATCTCTATGGCGTATAGGTGGAGGAAACCATGGTGGCACACGACCCGAGCGCGAAAAGACATACAACGGAATCCGGTATTCCGGTTTCCAGCGACGAACATTCGTTGAGCGTTGGCGCAGATGGGCCAATTGTGTTGCACGACCATTACCTTATCGAGCAGATGGCCGCGTTCAACCGCGAGATGATTCCGGACCGCCAGCCGCACGCCAAGGGGAGCGGCGCTTTTGGCACGTTTGAAGTCACGCATGATGTGAGTGCGTATACCAGCGCGCAGTTTTTGCAGCCGGGTGCCAAAACCGAGGTGGTGGCCCGTTTTTCAACCGTTGCGGGGGAGGCAGGCAGCCCGGATACATGGCGCGACCCGCGTGGTTTTGCCCTGAAGTTTTATACAGGTGAGGGAAATTTTGACATGGTCGGCAATAACACGCCGATCTTTTTTGTGCGTGACCCGCTCAAGTTCCAGCACTTCATTCATTCCCAAAAACGCCGGGTTGATAACGGCCTGCGTGATAACGACATGCAGTGGGACTTCTGGACCCTTAGCCCGGAGACAGCCCATCAGGTCACATGGCTTATGGGCGATCGTGGTATTCCCGCAACATGGCGGCATATGGATGGGTTCTCCAGCCATACCTATATGTGGGTTAATGCAAAGGGGGAGCGGTTCTGGGTGAAGTATCACTTCAAAACCGATCAGGGCATCAAGTTTCTGACTCAGGAGCAGGCGGGCAAGATTGCCGGTGCCGATGCGGACTACCACCGCCGTGACCTGCATATGGCCATCAAACGGGGGGATTACCCCAGTTGGACGCTGCGCATGCAGGTTATGCCGTATGAAGATGCAATAACCTACCACATCAACCCTTTTGACCTGACCAAGGTGTGGCCACACGCGGACTTCCCTTTGATTGATGTTGGCAAGCTGACGCTTGATCGCAATCCAACGGATTTTCATTCCCAGATTGAGCAGCTTGCCTTCGAGCCGAATAATTTTGTGCCGGGCACGGGCCTTTCCCCCGATAAAATGCTGCTCGGGCGCTCTTTTGCCTATGCGGATGCACACAGGGCGCGGCTGGGTGTGAACTATAAGCAGATCCCGGTTAACGCAGCCAAATGCCCTGTTCATGGGTATGTCAAAGGTGGCGCCATGCGCGTGCAGCCAGCGCACGACCCGGTTTATGTGCCAAACTCCAAGGGTGGTCCGGTGGCGGATGCCCGGCACTTCCCCGAAAATGCTGTGTGGGAGGCAGATGGCCCGTTCATGCGGGCTGCCTATACCCTGCGCCGTGATGATGATGACTTCAGTCAGGCCAATATATTAATCAACCGCGTTATGGATGCTGCGGCCCGCGAACGGCTGGTTGGTAATATTGTCGGTCATGTGCTGCAGGGTGTTGAAGAGCCGGTGCTGTCTCGGGTCTTTGACTACTGGACACATATTGATGCGGATATAGGCAAACGTGTCCGCGATGGTGTGCTTGCTGCCAGAGCCTGAAAATCTGGCATGGTGCGGCTCACACGGGCTGAAGTTTTTTTCAGCCCGTGTGACGTGCCATAAAGGTTTGTGCTTCTTCTGGCCCAAAGTGCCATTGTGGCTATATTTTTGGTATGAGCTGGCTGACGGTCTCAAGCGCGTTTTGTGCGGTTTGCGTGTCACTATCCGATGTGATGTGCAGTTTTTGCAGGCGTAGCCTGTTTTGTGCCAGCAGGGCCTTCATCTGCGCGGACAAGCCCTGAACAGCTTGGGCAAAACCCTGATCGTTATCTGTTTTTGTGGCCGGTGTGCCTCCCTGCGTTGTGGTCTGTGCGTCCGGTAATGTGGTCGCGGGCTGTTGTGTGTCAGTGGTTGTTACATCTGTGGGGAGGGTGGAGGCAGCTTGTGTGGGTGATGATGTTGATGGTGTTGTCTGGGTAGCTGCGAGCACGGCATTGCCTGCGGCTGCATTGGCTGTGCTGCTCCCCCCACTTTGTGTGTATTGCGCGACTGCTGCGGCCAGTTGCCGGGCCAGTTGTGCCAGTTCCTGCGCCAGTGCCTTGGGCGAAAGCAGGTCTTTTATCTGCATAAGCTGGTGTATTTGGGCCTTGATAGTATTGACCCGTTCTTCCGCCTCCTCACGGGCCTCCGTATGGCTTGCACTGGCAAGGCGGTCCAGCCGGGCCAAAGCCTCCTGAGCCGCAGCCTGCTCAGGCGTAGTGGCCGCACTCGGATGAGCCAGAAAATCCAGCCCCGCCTGCGACAGGCTTATCTGAACGGAAGAGGCTGTGTCCGTTCCGCGCAACGTTGCGGGGCGGGAAGGGGATGTGCCTGCCCGGTTCTGTTGTGCTGCTGTTGCGTTTTGTGCCGTTTGCTCAGGTGTGGTGGATAGCAGGGTGTAACCGCGTGTAGGCTGTGTGGAGGTCAGGTGTGTCATGGGAATATCCTGCGATACACAAAGTAAAGGCAGGATGCCCGAAGAATGTTATTGAGACGTTAATGGGGCATGGAGCAGCAAGGACGCGCATGGTGTTCATGCGCTCAGGGGGGCTTCTTTTTTCTCTCGGAATGAAAAAAGAATATTGAGCACAATGGCGCTCACGCAACCAGCCACAACGGGGGATTGCAGGACGGGTTGTGTCCAGTCAGGCATAAACATAAAAAAATCCGGCTTCATCACAATGGCCATGGCCAGAACAATGCTGACAGAGGCAACAATAAACGGCTTGTTCCCCGGTTCCAGCCCAAGGGATGCCAGCATCTGTATGCCCACCATCATCAGGGTTCCAAAAATCATCAGACCGGCGCCTCCGGCCACGGCAGGGGGGAGGGCGGCCACCGCCGTGGCCAGAAAAGGCGAAAGCCCCAGAACACATAAAATCCCCCCGGCCATGGCGACAATCCACCGGCTGCGCACGCCCGTAATGCTTAAAAGCGCAACATTTTCGGAAAAAGCGGTGTAGGGGAAAGACCCCATAATCCCCCCCAGCAATGTTGCCAGCCCATCTGCCCGCAGCAGTCTGCTCACCAGTTTGGGGGTTGCGTGGCGTCCTGTCATTTCTCCCACAACAACTGCATCCCCAATGGATTCAACCCACGTAATGGCCACAATGACAATCATGCTCAGGGAAGGCATTAACTGAAAAATCGGCCAGCCAAAGGGCAGGGGCCTGACGGGTGCCAGCAGTGGCGGCATACCGCTCAGATGTGGGGTAAGCTGGCCTGCTGCAAAAGCCACCACAAGGCCGACCCCCACGCCAATAATGACGGCCAGATTTTTAAAAACACCACGCCCGGTAATGGATAAAAAAATTGCACTGGCAAATACACTCATGGCGACAAGCATGTTCCGCCCCGCATGCAGGCCTGCGCCGGAAGCGATCTGGTCAATAGCGACCGGCAACAGGCTGAACCCCATGATGGCAAGGGACGTGCCAACCACAACTGGCGGAAAAAACCGCATGATATGGCGGCCCAGTGGCGCTGCGAGCATGGCGGCCAGACCCGCCACAATGACCGCGCCATAAACCGTGCGTAACCCTTCATTGTCATGGCTTGTGGCTAAAGTGGCGGAGGAGGCAATACCGATCACGCACGACACGGTTGCAAACGAGACGCCCTGCATCAGCGGCAGGCGCGCGCCCAGCCAGCGCGTGCCAATGGTCTGCAATAATGTGGCGGCACCACTGGTCAGCAGGTCTGCCTGAATAAGGGTTGCTGTTTGCGCCGCGGGAAGAGCCAGAACACGGCCGATGACAAGTGGGGTGGTAATGGCCCCCATATACATGACCATGACGTGCTGCACGGCCAGTGGGACCATACGGGGGAGGGGTAGCACCTCATCCACTCCGTTTTTACCGCTCATGGTGTGCGTTTGGGGTGTCTGCTGTTCCATGATCTTACCAGAATCCTTCGTGCACATGGGCAATTCGGGCTTCCATGTCTTCAACAGGGCCGATGACCACAACCTTGCGCTGGCCTGCGTCAAACACCTGCGTGCAGGGCATGTTCATGGTCAGGTTTTCGGGGTTGTCGCCGGTCAGGGTTGCCAGGCGCTTTTCGGTCATGCCGTAAACAAGGCGGCCAATGCCTGCCCAGTAAATGCTGCCTGCACACATGCAGCACGGCTCTACCGAGGTGACCAGTGTGCATGCAGCCAGAAAGTCCGGCGTATATAACTGTGCTGCCTTGCGGGCGACATTGAGTTCCGCGTGTCCCGTCCCACGGTCTGTTGCAGCACTGTTGCCGGATTCAAGCAGGATTGTTCCATCTTCTGCCGCCAGCAGGGCCCCAAAGGGATGATTGCCAGCAAGCCTGCTTTCCTGAGAAATCTGGAGTGTTCTCTCGAGTAGTTTTCGGTCTGTGGCAGTCAGGCTGTGCTGGGGTGATGGGTCGGTGGACATGAGAGGGCTCCCGTAAAAATATACAGCAAGGAAGCTTCAGACTTTAAAACATTGCATTTATGTTCCTGTAGCGCAATGAATTGTCAGCGGTGTTCTGATTTTTCATACACGGGGGTATTTTGTAAAAATGTCGGCATTTTCACGCGAACTGCTGTCTTTTGTGGAAATCAGTCGCCACAATTCGGTTCGGCGTGCAGCGGAGGTGCTGAATGTTGCCCCCTCCGCCCTGATCCGACAGATGCAGATGCTTGAGCGTGCATTTGGTGCACCGTTAATGGTCCGTACCCCACAGGGCAGCCGCCTGACGGATGCGGGTAAAAAACTGCTGGAGCAGGCAACCCAGTGGATTGATGCCGAGCGCCGCCTGCGCGCCACAATTGCCCGCCCCGATGCTGCGGGGGTGCGTTTGGGTATTATGGAATGTCTTTTGCCATTTGTCGCAGTCCACCCGGACCTGCGCGACCACAAAACGGCTTTGAGACTGATCGTCTCGGACACAAACACCCTTGTGCGTCAGTTACGTGCGGGGGAACTGGATGTGATTATTGCGTTTAATGTTCTGGATGATCAGGACATATCCATTCAAAAAAAGCGTGATTATGACATTGGTTTGATTGCAACGGCAGGAATGCTCCCCACCGGGGGCAAGGTGGCGGATCTGCTGTATGCCTGTGCTGATTTGCCACTTTGTCTGCCGGATAGTTCGCTCTCTCTCTGGCCCAGACTGGATGGGGAGTTCACACGCATGCGCGTGCAGCCCAAAGGTCTGGTCAACACCAACTCGGTGGAACTTATTCGCGCATACATCCGGCGCGGGGAGTATATGGGAGTGCTGACATGGCTGGATGTTGTGCACGATGTTTCCGCTGGCGTGTTGTGTTTTCAGGCCCTTGATAATCTGCGACTGCGCGAAACACTGTGTTTGTGCACCCGCTATGGTGGGGGCGTGCCCGCTGCGGTTATGGCGGAGTTGTCGCAGATGTTTGAGGCTTTGCCACAAACCGGGCAACGCCTTAACGTATAATCTCGCTGCCTTGGTGGTGTGCGGGCCACATGAGCCATGAATGGCAGGCCGTGGTGCACACGCGCTTTTCATGCCAGTCGGGTGTGGCTGTGTAGGTGTGCGACCCGGGAGTGTGGTATGCTGCCCACCATGCCGCGTGTCTGGCATGGTGGATGGAAGGCGCAGACCATGCGTAAACAGCTTTTAGGTCTTGTTATGGGCAGCCTGCTGGCCATGTGCTCCGTGCCGGTTATGGCGCAGGACACGGAAGAGGACGGCGATTACAAGGCGTTGATGCAGAAAACCACGCAAAATGCCAATGGCATCTGCATAGATTACCTGAACTCCGAGCATGGCGATTATTCTGGCGATAAAATGAGTGAATCCCGCATGCCAGATGAGGTGACCAGAGGTCTGTCCAAAGCCATACGCGACGAATGCCAAAAACACCCCAAGGAGCGGGTCGGCAAAGCCGTGAACAATGTTAAAACTGCTTATGCGCATGAGCTTGAGCAGATTGTCCGGCACATGAAGCTGAATGATGACCCGCTACGCACAAACGGCGGGTCATAAAAAAGCGGCTTTTCCCGAGGTGTGGCATTTGCCCAACTCGGGAAAGAGGCTGTCAGATATGTGAGAAAACGGATTTTTCCGGCAGGCGGGATTTGGGGAGGCTGGCGTTAAAGTCGGCATCCGAATGGTAGCCCAGAGCGACAATAACGGCCGGAGACAGGCCTTTTTCTGCCAACCCCAGTTCCGTGCTTAAAATGCTGGCGTCAAAGCCCTCCATGGGGGTGGCGTCCACGCCAAGCAGTGCTGCGGACAAGAGTAGGAAACCCTGCGCAATATAGGTCTGCTTTTGTGTCCATGTCGGCACGTCCCCGGCCTGCTCGTGCAGTCCTACAAAGCCGGAACGGCCTTTGTGCGCCAGAGCGCGTGCCTCCTCATTGGCATAGCGGCCATCGGCCTGCTCCTGATCGGCCAGTGTTTGCAGGTAGTCCGCAGGCAGGCTGTTGCGCGCACTCAGCACCACAACATGTGACGCGTCCATGACCCGTGGGGCATTAAAAGCGAAGGGGCCGCTGGTGGCCTTGGCAATCCGGGCTTTGCCCGCGTCATTGTCCGCGACAAAAAAGTGCCAAGGCTGGGAGTTGACGGATGATGGGCTGTAACGCAGGGATTCCAGCAGTTGCGCTGCAATGGGTGCTGGTATCTTACGCTCTTTGTCGTAAGCCTTTGTCGTGTGGCGGTGCTTGAGAATGTTAATCAGATCCATGGTGCTGTCCTAACCGTTGCCCAATTTGCCACTGGCACAGACTGTGGCAGAGGGTCTGCCACAGTGCTGATGATGCCTTACAGTGGGTTGGATGGGCAGGCAGATCAAGGGGGGAGATCAAACTGCCCCCACGGCACAGGAGCAGGTTAGGCGATGATAATCCTGTCCCGTCCGTCTTTTTTGGCCTGATAAAGTGCTGTATCGGCCTTGCGGATAATGGCCGCTGTTTCTGCCGGTAGGGATTTGTCCCACATGGCAATACCAAATGACATGGTGATTTTGCCAAGGGTGCGGCCATTATAGTGCAGCTCCAGCCGGGACAGGTTGTCACGCAGGCTTTCTACCCGCTGGACAAGCGCATCCAGCGGGTGTGAGGCGGTGATGATCAGGAATTCCTCGCCCCCAAAGCGGCAGACAATATCATCGCTTCTGAAGGAGTTCTGTATTTCATTGGCAATGGTGCGCAGGACCATATCGCCTGCGTCATGCCCGAACTCGTCGTTAATATGCTTAAAATGGTCAATATCGGCCATGATCAGGCCCAGAGCGGTGTTGTTCCTGCTGGCCGTGGCAATTTCCGCGTTCAGGCTTTCTTCCATATGTCTGCGGTTGTACAGGCCTGTCAGCGGGTCATGGATTGTCTGTTCAAGCAGGTTTTTTTGCAGGTTCTGGTTGACCAGAGCAGAGGCTATGTTTTCCACCAGTGCGACAAGGCGGAAGCGGTTTTCCTCCGCAACAAGACTTTGCAGGTATAAAAGCCCAACAACCTCACCACTCGCAAACAATGGCTCGCAGTGGTAGATGCTCACGTCCTTCCCCACATGCTGGCAGACCACATCCCCCCCGCTGGTGGAAACGGCATGGCTCTGCCCTAACCGCAGCGCCCAGCATGATGAGGGATGCAGCACATCGCACCCCACAGCAATGGCACCCCATTGTGCAATGCGCTCAAGCTGGTTGGTTGTGTGGTTGTACGTGTACAGCGCGCCGGGAATATTAGGCAGCACACGTGGCACAAATGCGCAGATAATGGCTGAGAGTTCAGTGCTGGTGCGCGCGGCCTGCAACCGGTGGGCCATTTCGCCCAGCAGTTCCATGGCTTCGTTGTTGCGTTTGAGTTCCGCATTGGCCTGGAGCAGTTTGTGGTCGCTGGCCTCCTGCGCCTGCATGGCGGCGTCCATCCGCTCGGCCATGGTGTTGTAACCCTGCGCGAGCATGTCAAACTCGGTACAACCCATTTTGTCATCCACGCGGGCTGCGCGGTTGCCGTTCCCAAAGTCGGCCATGGCGCGCACGATCAGGCTGACAGAGCGGCGCATGCCGTTAAGCACAAGATACAGCAGGCCATTGACCAGCAGCACAATAATCAGGCAGCCACCCAGAACCAGCTTTCTGTTCCAGCTGACATGGGCTTTGGCGGTTGCCTCCCGCGCAATGAGCTGTTCTTGTTCTGTCTGCCGGATTTCTTCCGCTTTTTGCACAATAATGGCCATGTCCACACGGCCCTGCCCCAGAATAACGCGGGACCTTGCCTCCTCAAACCGTCCCTGACGGGCGAGTGCGATCTGTTTGGTCAGGGTGTCTATGCGCTCGTTGGTGGCAATTTGCAGGCTTTGGGCGCGTTCGTGCTGGACCGGATTGTCCTGCACCAGTTGCTCCAGCATGTTGACTTTGGAGAGGGCCGCGGCAACGCGGTCGTCAAAATCCTTGGCAAAGGAGGGGTCGGTGGTCAGGAGGTAGCCACGCTCCTCAGCCTGTGCCTCGCGCAGGTCGGACAGGGTCTCGGAGACGATTTCTGTAATTTTCTGGCTGTGGGTATTCCATTCAAAGCTGGCAATCATGCTGTTGGAGGCAGAAAGCAGCAGACCCGAGAGGCAGACCAGATTAACGCTGACAATGGAGCCAACAAAGACGATCCGAGATGTAAGGGAGTGGAGCAAAATAATCTCTTTGCACTATAAAATTTTGTGCAAAATACAGTATCTATTCCATCCGTTCAATTCCGTTTTAGATGTCTTGCAAGAATATTCTGTGACTATGCGGCATGATTTAATTCATTATTAAAGATCAGATAAAGCTTTTGCGCATAAGTTGTGCAAGGCAGCCCTTGGCAGGTTAAAAGCCCGTATGGATGACATGGCGTATGTCCGCGCGGGGAACCATGGCTACTGAGCCGGAGTTTACAGCGTGTGGGTGCCATAATGGCGCCGTAAAAGTAGCCAAACCTTGCCGGGTACAATTGCATAGTGGCTTAGGCCCAAAGGAATAAATCTGGTGAATATCAAGCTCCTTGTCGCCGTTATGTTGAATGGTTTTTTACTGGCTGGGTCTTCTGCCAATGCGCAGGGTATGGGGCCGGGTGGACCCGGTGGCGGGCCGCCGGGCCAGAGGGGTAATCCGGGCCTGCATAATCCGCCGCCCGTACAGGGTGGGCCGGGCCGTGGGCATGGGCGTGGTGGCCGTGGTGGTCCGGGGTTTGATGGTGACCATTATGACATGAACCGGCGCTGGAAGCGGGGAGACCGCTATGACGGGCCAGTCAATAATCGCTGGTATGTGCAGGACTGGCGTAGCCAGCGCGGGCTGTATGCCCCGCCGCCGGGTTATCGCTGGATGCAGTATGGCAACCAGTTCCTGCTGACCAGCATTGCCAGCGGAGTTATTGCGGGTGTGGTCAGCGGGGTCATCTCCTCGGGTATGGCGCGCTGAGTGCTCGTACAGGCTGGTATCCGTCGGACTGTCAGCCTGTGCGCTTATGGTGTTATCCACAGATTCTGAGGATGCTTGCGTGGGTAAGCCTGTGGATTAAAAGCGAATAAACAAAAGGTTGCAATCCGGTGCGGTGCTTGGTAGGCATCGCCCCGTCCTTGGGGAGTAGTTACCCTCAGTCATGAGGGGCCTTCATCAACACACTTGGCTTTCGGGCCATGGTGGAGGCAGCGTTTTGGTCGCAAAACGCCAGGCAAGACCAACGGCAGCGGAACCTCCAGATGTGGCCGGGGGAGTTCCGTCTGCCGTGTGAGTCTCTTGCGGCCCTTGGAATTGTCATGACCGGTATTTTCACGCTGGGTATTCTTGGTCTCAGCCTGTCTGTCGATGCTTTTGCCGCAGCCGTTGGCAAAGGTGCGACGGTGCAGAACGCCCGTTTGAACGATGCTGTGCGCATTGGCGCCGTATTTGGTTTTTTTGAGGCGATAACCCCTGTCATTGGCTGGGTTCTGGGGCTGGCGCTCAGCACATGGATTGCCGCAGTCGACCATTGGATCGCGTTTGGCCTGCTTTTGGTTATTGGCGGCAACATGATCCGGCTTGCCTGCACAGGGCATGATGCAGAGACCCCCGAGCATGATGTCAGGCAGAGCCGCCATAACCGTGGCGTACTGGGGTTGGTGACAACCGCATTGGCCACCAGCATAGACGCAACGGCTGTTGGGGTCAGTCTGGGTGTGATGCGGGTTAATATTCTGGCGGCCTGTCTGGTTATTGGGGGGACGACTACGGTTGTGGCCACGCTGGGCGTTATTATCGGCCGGCATGCCAGCGTGTGGATCGGCCGTTATGCAGAAATTCTGGGGGGCATGGCGCTGATCGGTATCGGCTGCTCCATTCTCTACACGCATTTGAGCGCGCCATAACTCTGGCCTGGGTGCGGCATGGTCGGGGCCATGCCGCACCGGCAGGAATGGGAAATTTCTCTCGGGCAATAATTGTTATGTTATAATATTGCATATATAGCGGAGGGAGACCTGTTCCAGCAATAAGGCCCCGCTCATGCCCAGCAGATTGCCCGTTACCGTCCTGTCCGGTTTTTTAGGTGCCGGAAAAACAACGCTCCTCAATCATATCCTCAATAACCGTACCGGCAGACGTGTTGCGGTGATTGTGAACGATATGAGCGATGTAAACATTGATGCCGATCTGGTGCGCGGTGGCAGCAATTTGTCCCGCACGGATGAAAAACTGGTGGAAATGAGCAATGGCTGCATCTGCTGCACCCTGCGCGATGACCTTTTGCAGGAGGTGCAGCGCCTGGCCAGCGAGGGGCGGTTTGATTATCTGCTGGTAGAATCAACAGGGATTGCAGAGCCTCTGCCAATTGCTGCAACATTCGAGTTCAGGGACGAAGAAGGGCGCAGCCTTTCTGACATAGCCCGGCTGGACACGATGGTGAGTGTTGTGGACGCAGTCAATCTATTGCGTGATTACAGCTCCACAGATTTTCTCAGGGATCGGGGGGAGGTCGCGGGGGAAGAAGATGACCGCGCGCTTGTGTCCCTTCTGGTTGAGCAGATCGAATTTGCCGATGTTGTTGTGCTGAACAAGGTCTCCAGCGCCACGGCGGAGCAGCGTATGGCTGCGCGCCAGATTATTGCCAGCCTGAACCCCGATGCCGATATTGTGGAGGCGGACCATGGCGCTGTTCCTTTGGAGCGGGTGTTGGATACGCACCGCTTTGATTACGACAAAGCACATAAAAATCCCTTATGGTACAAAGAGCTTTATGGTTTTTCCGATCATGTTCCCGAGACGGAGGAATACGGAATTCACAGCTTTGTCTTTCAGGCAAGGCGGCCTTTTGACCCGGTAAAATTCAAGGCTTTTATTGATCATGCATGGCCGGGCGTTGTGCGGGCCAAAGGCTATTTCTGGCTGGCAACGCGCCCCAGATGGGTGGGGGAGTTGGGTCAGGCGGGAGCACTGGTGCGTACGGAGGCCGCAGGGCACTGGTGGGTGGCCATTCCGCCTGAACACTGGCCGGACGACAAGGAGTGGCAGGACATGCTGGTCTCCCGCTGGGACCGGGTGTACGGCGACCGACGGCAGGAAATGGTGTTCATTGGCACCCCGGCCATGGACGAGGCCGCCATTCGCGCGGCACTGAATGCCTGCCTTGTGCCCGATACTGGGCAAACCCTGTTTGACGCACAGGAGTTTGCGCATCTGCCAGACCCGTTTCCCGTCTGGCAGACAGAGCCTGCGGCACAATGAGCCGCCTGCAAGCACGCACCAACGAACGCACCCTGCGCCATGAGGTCTGGCGCAGGTATGATGGCAATGACTGGCAGGCGTTTGATGCACTGCCGCCGAGCATCAGGCAGCGTGTGAGCCAGCACAGCTATGATGCATGGTCGGTAAACGTGCTGATGCTCTGGCGGCATTACAAGCGGAGCTATGGTCGCACCGTGCGGGCAGAAAAGGCGTTGATCCGCTATCTGGATTATTGCGAACGGCTTGAGCGCGATGTGTTCGCGGCCCGCTATGGGGAGGAGTATGGCATGGAGTTGCCGCATCTGGCGGCACAGGGGACTGTGCAAAGGTAGGCGGTTCGTGCGTCTCCCCACGGTAATGTCTTGGCCTGATGGCTGGAGTATGTTAGAACAAAAACAGAACATACTGGGCGTGGGAGGCAAATATGGCCGTAGCCGAGCGTATCGTGTTTCAACCCTTTATATGGCAGGGGGCGGCATTGCGGGCTGGTGCTCCCATTTTATGCCCCAATGTGGATGATGCACGCAGGCGGGTGGACAAAATCCGGGCTGGCATCCTGCGGGTTGCCGGTGCGGTTGTCGTGCGCATGCAGGTGGATGAGGATATAGGCGATTACGGTGAGCCTGAATATCTGGAGCAGGTAGGGGATGTTCCCTTGGTGGAGGAAGACTGAGCCGCCCTACGGGCAGAGATGAGGCAACACCAGTCGCGGCTCACCAAGCTGACACAGGGGGGATGGCGCAAAGACAACACGATGTAGGAACTGGCGCCGCTTCCTGCTAAAGAGGGCGCGTAAAGGCAAGGGGCAAGGCCCGGTCTGCCAGTTTATGGTAAAGGATTGTGTTTATGGCTGTGCATTATGCCACGGTAACATGGGAGCAACTGCATCGGGATGCTCGGGCACTGGCGGCGGCCCTTATGCCCAGAATGCCTTTTAAGGGTATTGTCGCGGTGACCCGTGGCGGGTTGATCCCCGCAGCCATTGCCGCCAGAGAATTGGGTTGCCGGCTGATCGAGACCATTTCGGTCGTGACATATGATGAAGAGGAAATGGGGCAGCCCCAGATTATCAAATCCCCCGATGCCGCAGGGGATGGGGAAGGCTTCCTGATTATTGATGATCTGGTCGATTCCGGTGTTACCGCGCGTTTTGTGCGTGAGCGCCTGCCCAAAGCCTATTTTGCCTGCCTGTATGCCAAGCCAGCAGGTAAAGCCCTGACAGACCTGTTTATTACGGAAGTTCCGCAGGATACGTGGGTTCTGTTCCCGTGGGATACGGCTCCGTTGTTTGTGCCGCCACTGGTCAGCAACAAAAAAGAGTGTGCGGAGTAATTTTTTTAACGCAGCAGGGTTGCCAGTTTGCAATTAGACGCCTAGTTTCCCGCTTGTTCGGGGCGTGGCGCAGCCTGGTAGCGCGCGTGTTTTGGGTACACGAGGCCCCCGGTTCGAGTCCGGGCGCCCCGACCATAAATAAAGCGGGAGGCACATCATGCCAGCGCGTATTTATAAGCAGTCCAAGCCAGCCGGTCAGTCCGGTCTTATCGGCACCCACCAGTGGGTGTTTGAGTACGGGCAGAGTGCTCCACGTAAGCAGGATGCCCTTATGGGGTGGTCCGGTAGTGCGGATACAAATTCCCAGCTTCGGCTTTTGTTTGAGACATGTGAGGCCGCAGTAGCCTATGCCCAGCGTGAGCAGATTGCTTACGAAGTGGAGCAGCCCACGCAGCGCCTCCGCCGCCCCAAGGTTTATGCCGATAATTTTGGCTATACGCGGGTGCAGAACTGGACGCATTGATTTTTAGCCCCTTTCCCCTTATGCGGGAGGGGCTGTTTAGCGCCCTTAGCTCAGTTGGATAGAGCAACAGCCTTCTAAGCTGTGGGTCATTGGTTCGAATCCAATAGGGCGCACCAGTTTTTTCAGGCCAGATGCGTGATGATTGTCAGGGTGGAGTTATGCTCCGCCCTTTTTTGCGTGGTGGTGGGTGCCGCTACCTTGTTGCTGGCGGGTTTGTCAGCTTTCGACGCAGGTAAAGTGTCCTTCTGCATGCCCGCGCTGCGAGAGGCATCTTGCGCCCGTCTTGTTGCGACCACAGCTATGTGGCTGTGGGGGATGCCAGATGCATTTTACAAGGTTCTGCGCTTTGCACGGTCTGTCTGAGCCAATAGGGGCAATGAGGCCGGGTGTTTTTTTAAGACGAAAATATGTGGGGGCAGGTTAAAGCCGCTGCTCCCACATGGGCCTTGGGTCAGATAATGTAGTCAATCGGGGGGAGTGTCTGGTCCATGTTCAGGGCGGGCATGCCCTTGTGCCGCACACCCACCTTACGGGCAGGGTTACCCACCACGGTGGTAAAGGGGGGTACGGGCTCAAGCACTATGGAACCTGCGCCAATTTTGGCCCCTTCGCCAATTTCAATATTGCCCAGTACCTTGGCACCAGCACCAATCAGCACGCCGCGACGCACCTTGGGGTGTCGGTCCCCGCAGTGTTTGCCAGTGCCACCGAGGGTGACATTTTGCAAAATGGATACGTCGTCTTCAATAATGGACGTCTCCCCCACCACTATGCCAGTGCCGTGGTCGAACAGAATACGTCGGCCAAGCTGGGCTGCGGGGTGAATATCCACCCCAAACAGTTCCGATGCCCGGCTTTGCATGTGCAAAGCCAGATGCCGCCGCTCGCATAGCCAGAGCCAGCGGGCAACCCGGTAGGTCTGCACCGCGTGGTACCCCTTGAAGAACAGGAAAGGGGTTACAAAGTCCGGGCAGGCCGGGTCGCGTTCACGAATGGCCAGCAGGTCTGCCGCCGCCGCGCACACAAGGTCGGGCTCTGCGTCAAAACTTTCCTTAACCAGTTCGGACAGGGCATCCGCTGCTACGGAGTGGTCCCCCAGTTTGCGACCGATCAGGGCCGCAAGGGCAGAGGCAAAGCTGGAATGGCTGCGCACGCCAGTGGCCAGCAGACCGCGCACCAGCGGGTCATGGCAACTGCAGGCCTCCTGCGTCATCTGTTCCCACAGCACGGTGAGCTGTGGCGCGCACAGCAGGCTGCTTTCCTCAAAATGGCTGGAACTGACAGAGGCAATTTGAGCGTCGCGCATCCCGGCTACTCCGTTACTACAAACCCATGGCGTGCTTTACAAAGGCTTTCCGTAGTGCGGGAAAGCGATGCACGCCAGCAATACCCAGATCACGCGCCAGACGGAGAACCGGGTTGTCATTACTGAACAGCCTGTCCAGCGCATCTGTTGCGGCCAGCATGAGCATATTGGCCGGTCGGCACAAGGCTTGATACCGCGCAACAACGGCGGGAGCGCCGGGGTCCTTGCCCTGTGCGTGTATGTCCAGCAGCAACGTGCTCAGGTGGATGATATCGCGGTAACCAAGGTTAAGCCCCTGACCCGCAATGGGGTGAATACCATGTGCGGCATCGCCTACCAGAATAAGCCGCGTATCCGTATAGCGCGCTGCATACTGGGCGGAGAGCGGGTATGTCCAGCGCCGCCCCACGGGGGTTACGCGGCCAAGGCGGGTGTTGCCCATGCGGCGCTCAACCTGACGGGCGAACGCATCGTCAGGCAGGGCGGCAAAGCGCTCGGCCACGCCGTCCTTGTCGCTCCACACAATGGCGGACATGTAGGGGTGTTCTTCTGTGCCGGTCATGGGGAGCTGGGCAAACGGGCCAGCAGGCAGGAAGTGCTCCAGAGCGCTGTTGTCGTGCGGGAACTCGTGGGCAATGGCGCACACAATGGCGGTCTGCCCGTAGGGCAGGCGGGTCAGGGGAATGCCTGCCTCGGTGCGCAGGCGGCTCCGGCGGCCATCGGCGGCCACAATCAGGCGGGCATTAAAGCTGCGGCCATCAAGCAGTTGCACATGTGCGCTATGGGCTGTGCGGGTAATTTTGGCTTCAGCCGGGGCCAGCACGGTCACGCCCGGAGTGGTGCTCAGGCATTTGTTCAGGGCTACACGCAGGGCGCGGGCTTCTACCATCCAGCCAAAAGGCTGTGTGGCATCCTCACGCGTGAATTCAAGGAAGAGGGAGGATGCAGGCTCACCCGGCCGACCATCAGTGACCAGAATTTCCTCAATAGGGCAGGAGGCGGTGGGGAGTTCATCCCAGACTCCCGCACTTTCAAGGTATTCCTTTGGGCCTGCGGCAATGGCATAGGCCCGCCCGTCCAGATCGGGGTGTTCCATGGGGGGGAGGGCAGCTTTGTCCACAACGGCAACCTGCATGCCGCCACGCGCCAGACGGCAGGCAAGGGCCGCGCCAACGGGGCCCGCGCCAATAATGCACACGTCCACATCCGCGACATGCGGGAGGTGGGTGCTGGCGTGCTCTGCCGTAGCGTGGGGGGGGATTGGGCGCATGGGGTGTTTATCCTTACAATTCACGCATCTGGCGGGCGGCAGGCCCAAAAAGCCCGCACAGGCTGTTGCAGGTCATGCCCCCTATATGCGCCCTCCTGTGCGACAAAACCAGCCGTCTTGCCTTGAGGTGCATCAAAGCTCTTGGCAATTGGTGTTTAACTGTGCCAACATCGTAACGTCATGGAAATGTTTTGCAGCAGGGAGTTGCAGGCAGTATGAAGCTGATTACCGCCATTATAAAGCCCTTTAAACTCGATGATGTCCGCGAAGCGCTCGCGCCGCTGGGTGTTCAGGGGATTACTGTTTCCGAGGTCAAGGGTTTTGGTCGCCAGAAAGGGCAGACCGAAATCTACCGTGGGGCTGAATACCGGATCAGCTTTCTGCCCAAGATCAAGGTGGAAGTCGCTGTGAGCGATGCCCTGCTCGATCAGGTGCTGGAAGCGATTCTGGATGCCGCCCACACGGGCAAGATCGGGGATGGCAAAATCTTTGTCAGTGACCTCGCCCGCGTTATCCGTATCCGCACGCGGGAGACGGGGGACGCTGCCCTTTAACGCCTGCGTTCAGGTGTATCCTGCCTGCCGGTAGGCAGGTGGGGGTGCGTGTGAGCGCACTGTGTGCACGGTAGCTGTGCGTGTGGCTGGTGTTTGCGCCAGCACGCTGCCGTGGGGGCGGATGCATGGCCCGTTGCCAGCCGCCGTAGGTCATCTTCCCTGCTATTTTGAGACTTGACGGGGCGGGGGTGTGGTTCCATTGCTTCGTACATGCGAGTAGCTGCCATTCTACTGGCTGCCGGTACAGGCAGCCGCTATGCCGCCACCACGGGGTGTGCCACGCCCAAGCAGTACGTGCTGCTTGCTGGCCAGCCCGTTATCCGTCATGCCGCGCAGGCTCTTCTGCCGCATGTCTCCTCTATTCAGCCTGTAGGCGACCCGGCCTCTCTGGCCGAGGCACTGGACGGCCTGAGCGTTCTGCCGCCTGTGCAGGGTGGGCAGACACGTCAGGCCAGTGTGCGCGCCGGGCTGGAAGCGCTTGATGCGCTCCCCCCCGAGCAAAAGCCCGATCTGGTGCTGGTACATGATGGTGCCCGCCCGTATGTGAGCGCTGCGCTGGTCAATGCCGTTGTGGCGGCGCTGGCGGAGCATCCGGGTGCCATTCCCGCAGTGCCTGTGGCCGATACCCTCAAGCGTGAAAAAGACGGTGTGATCGACGGGACTGTCCCGCGTGACCACCTGTTCCGTGCGCAGACGCCCCAAGGCTTCCGCTTTGGTCTGTTCTTGGACCTGCACCGCGCCGCAGCATCGCTCGATGCGACCGACGACGCCGCCCTGCTTGAGGCTGCGGGTATGAGTGTTGCACTTGTGCGCGGCGATGAAGATAATATCAAACTGACATACGAGGCAGATCTGGTGCGTCTTGAAAGGCTGATCGGCCCCACATTGCTGCCGCGTGTGGGCCTTGGGTATGATGTGCATGCCTTTGAGGAAGGGCGTCCGCTCATTATGTGCGGCATTACCATCCCGCATACACATGGCCTTGCCGGGCATTCCGATGCCGATGTGGGGATTCATGCGTTGTGTGACGCCATTTATGGCGCGCTGGCCGAAGGAGATATCGGCAGGCACTTCCCCCCCAGTCAGAACGAGTGGAAGGATGCGGACAGCGCCCGCTTTCTTATCCATGCGGGGCAGCGTATCCGTGAGCGGGGTGGCATGCTGGTCAATGCCGATCTGACCCTGATTTGTGAACGCCCCAAAATTGGCCCCCATGCGCAGGCCATGCGCGAGCGTCTGGCGGCGTTGCTGGAAGTGGATGTGGATCGTATTTCGGTCAAGGCGACAACCTCGGAACGGCTCGGCTTTACCGGGCGTGAGGAGGGCATAGCCTGTGCCGCCACGGTAAGCGTGCTGGTGCCGTAAGGTTTTTACCGCTCAACCGTTACGAAAAACATTGCACAGGGGCGCGTGGATCGGTATTTCTGCCTAATTCGTAGGCAAATGGAAATGACTGTGCAAACGCAACCCCTGCTGCGTCCCATTGATCTGGGCGGTGTTGTCCTTGATACGCCGGTAATTCTGGCTCCCATGTCCGGTGTGACCGACCTGCCATTCCGGCGGCTGGTACGCAGGCTTGGCGCTGGCCTTGTTGTTTCTGAAATGATTGCCTCATGGGCCATGGTGCGTGAGAACGACACCACACTGCGCATGGCCGAGGTGGCCGATGCTGGTGGCCCCAATGCAGTGCAGCTTGCCGGGTGTGACCCGCAGGCCATGGCCGAGGCTGCCCGCATTGCCGTAGACCGTGGTGCGGACCTGATTGACATCAATTTTGGTTGCCCGGTCAAAAAAGTGGCCGTGGGGCAGATGGCTGGCTCCGCCCTGATGCGTGATGAGGCCGCAGCGCAGCGTATGCTGCAAACGGTGGTCAAGGCCGTGTCCGTGCCGGTCACGCTTAAAATGCGCATGGGCTGGGACCACGCACACCTGAACGCCCCGGTGCTGGCCCGTATTGCACAGGATGCGGGTATTCGCATGATTACGGTGCACGGGCGCACCCGCCAGCAGTTTTACAACGGTACGGCTGACTGGGCCTTTGTGCGCAACGTCAAGGATGCGGTGGACCTGCCCGTTATTGTGAATGGGGACATCCTGACCACGACCGACGCACGCAATGCCTTGGCCCAGTCTGGTGCGGATGGGGTGATGATCGGTCGCGGCTGCTATGGGCGGCCGTGGTTTTTGGCGCAGGTTGCGCATGCCCTGCGCACGGGGGAGGACATGCCTGACCCCACCTTGGAGCAGGAAAAAGCCATTGTGCTCGAGCATTATGGCATGATGCTGGAGCATTTTGGCCCCCGCCCCGGCCTGCGGCTGGCGCGCAAGCATGTGTCCTGGTATTCGGCCGGTCTGCCTGCCTCGGCTGCTTTCCGTGCGGCCTTCAATAAGGTGGAAACGCCAGAGGAGGCCGTGGCCCGGATTGCCGAATTCTATGACCAGCAGATGGCTTTGGGCGCACAGCGTGAGCCACGTGCCTCCCGGCAGGAGTCGGCCCGCCAGCAAGAACAGGCCCACGCGGCGTGAGCACACCGGCGCCAGACAGGGCAGAGCCTGACGCGGCGCTACTACTGGACAGCCTGCCTGTGCCCTTGCTGGAAGTCGGGGCGGGGAATGTGGTCCTTGCGGTCAATATGGCTGCGGAGGAGTTTTTTGGCATGTCCCGCCAGCAGATCAAAGCTGGCGGCATGGCGGAAATTGCACCACCAGACCACCCGATCTATCTTTTGCTGACCCACCTGCGCCAACGTGGCGGCAGTGTAACGGAGCATGACCTGTTATTCAGCTCTCCGCGCTTCCACCATGAAGGGGTGAGCGTGCAGGGGGCGGAGGTGCTGGACCACCCCGGCCATCTGTTGCTGACATTCCACCTGCCGTCCACAGCGCGCGTGCTGGACCAGCAGCAGGTGTATCGCTCGGCGGCACGGAGTGTGTCTGGCATGGCGGCCATGCTGGCGCATGAGGTGCGTAACCCGCTCTCCGGGATCAAGGGGGCGGCCCAGTTGCTCGAACAGGCCGTAAGTGATGCCGACCGCGACCTTGCCACCCTGATTTGTGATGAGGTGGACCGCATAGACGCGCTGGTCGAGCGTATGGGTATGTTTGGCGAGGCACGGATGGACTACCGTGCGCTGAACATCCATCGCCTTTTAGAGCATGTCAAACTGCTGGCGGGCAATGGTTTTGCCAAAGGCCTGCGGATTATCGAGTGCTATGATCCCTCCCTACCTCATGTCTGGGGGGACCGGGACAGGCTGGTACAGGTCCTGCTCAATCTGGTTAAAAACGCGGCGGAAGCCTTGCAGGAAGCCGGTAAGGAGGGGGACATCACGCTCATGACCAGCTACCGCCCTGGCATTCGCGTGACTGCGCCGGGCACCACCCAGTGGCGGCATCTCCCGCTTGTTGTCACAATAAGGGATACGGGGCCGGGTATTTCCGAAACGGTCAGGCCACATCTGTTTGAGCCATTTGTCTCTACCAAGGTGAATGGTAGCGGGCTGGGGCTGGCGCTGGTGGGTAAGGTCATGGACGACCACGGCGGGGTTATGGAAGTGGAAAGCCGGCCCGGCCGAACCGAAATCAGCCTTTTTCTTCCGCTTGCGGAAGAAAGGGGTGGCCTCCCTTGACGATAGGCTTGCCTGAGCCTGATAAGCCTCTCCCTGTTGTTTTTCCTCTGGTCCAGAACGCATGACACCGCTGCCCACCATTCTTGTTGCCGATGATGACCGGTCCATTCGCACAGTGCTGGGGCAGGCACTTGGCCGCGCGGGGTATCAGGTTCAGTTGACCCCCTATGCCTCGACCTTGTGGCAATGGGTGCAGGAAGGGGAGGGGGATCTGGTCATTACGGATGTGGCCATGCCAGACGGTAACGGGCTGGAGCTTGTGACCCGCATCCGCCAGATCCGCCCTGACCTGCGGGTTATTGTGATGAGCGCGCAGTCCACACTGACAACCGCAGTCAAGGCCACCCAGCGCGGGGCGTTTGAATATCTGGCCAAGCCGTTTGACCTTAAAGAGCTGCTGGCCGTTGTTGCCCGTGCGCTCACAACCCCCGTGCAGGCCGCGGAAAAAACCACAGCCCCCCAGACGCCCGAAGAACGCCTGCCCCTGATCGGGCAGTCCGTGGTTATGCAGGGGATATACCGTAGCATTGCCCGGCTGACGACTTCGGACCTGACCGTGATGATTACGGGGGAAAGCGGGACCGGCAAGGAACTGGTGGCCCGCGCTCTGCATGAATATGGCCGCCGCCGCAACGGGCCTTTTATTGCCGTCAACATGGCTGCCATCCCGCGTGAGCAGATTGAGAGCGAACTGTTCGGTTATGAGCGTGGCAGCAATCTGGGGCGTATGCCCGGCAGGTTTGAGCAGGCATCTGGCGGCACGCTGTTTCTGGACGAAATCGGGGATATGCCGCAGGAGGCCCAGACCCGCCTGCTGCGCGTTCTGCAGGAAGGGGAGTTTACAACCGTGGGCGGCTCCACCCCGCTGCACGCCGATGTGCGGATTGTGGCTGCCACCCACCGTGACCTGCGGCAGGCCATTCAGGCTGGCACCTTCCGTGAGGACCTGTACTACAGGCTGAATGTGGTGCCGCTGCGCCTGCCCCCCCTGCGGGAGCGGCGGGAGGATATTCCCCTCCTTGCCCGGCATTTTCTTGCACAGTGCCGGGAGGCGGGCGGAGGCTACCGGATGCTGGATGAGGAGGCCATGGACCGCCTGCAGGCATGGCGCTGGCCGGGCAACGTGCGTGAGCTTGAAAACCTGATCCGCCGCATTGTGGCCCTGTATTCGCAGGAGACCATTACAGCGGATCTGGTGGATGCGGAACTGGCGGACCCTCTGGGGAGCGAGTTTGAGCCGGACAGGGCACCTGTTGCCGAACCGCTGGTCGATTCAGTTTCGCGCCATATTGCCCGCTACCTTGAAGCGGGGCGTGAAGGCATGCCGCTGCATGACCTGCATGCCCGCATTATAGCCGAGGTGGAACGCCCGTTGATCCAGATGACATTGACGGAAACACGGGGCAACCAGATCAAGGCTGCCGCCATGCTGGGGCTGAACCGTAACACCTTGCGCAAAAAAATACGCGATCTTGAAATTCCAGTCGTGCGCGGTGTGGTCTAGCCTTGCCCATGCCCAAAACGCCCCGGCTCTTCTTCAGGCATTTTTTCTCCCGCGCGCGGCTGCACTGGCTCCTGCGTGCTCTTGAGCGCAGGAGTGTAGCCGTAACCCTTGTCGCTCTGGCGCTATGTCTGGTGTTCGCAACCTTTGTGGTGCTCTCCGGTGGTATGTCGTTTGGGCATTATGCCGTGGTCGAGCCGCTGGTGCTGGGCATTAACGGGCTGGTTCTGCTGCTTCTGCTTCTGGCCATGGGGGTGCGTGGCTGGCCAATGCTGGTGGAATACCGCAAGGGGCTGGCAGGTACGCGCCTGCATGTGCGCCTTGTAACCCTGTTTGGCATTGTGGCGGTTGCACCGACTGTTGTGGTTGGCGTGTTTGCTACCCTGTTCTTCCATTACGGAATCCAGATATGGTTTTCCGACCGGGTGAACACCGCCCTGAACGAGGCGCTACAGGCCTCTCGCGGGTATTTGCAGGAACATAACGCCAATATCCGCACAGATGCGTTCTCGATGTCCAACTACATCATGAGCGCACAGAACGAACTGGCCGCCAGTGGCATGGAACTGTTGCAGGACCATGATGCCCTGTCCCAGATGCTGGACAGTCAGGCGACCATCCGCGGGCTGACCGAGGCCCTTGTGTATGACCCCATTACCAACCGCGTTGTAGCCGCAGGCGGGTTGATGAGCCGCACGGGCTATTTGCAGGACCTCCCCCCACCTGCGGCAACACTCATGGCGCGCTCGAACGACGTGGCCATTCTCGACTCCCCTGATGAGCGCACGGTGCGCGCGGTTGTGGAGTTGTCGCAAACACCAACCCTTATGCTGGTAATTACCCGCCTGGTGGACCCGTCCATTCTGGAGCACATGCACCGGACGGAAAACGTGGTGGCGGATTACAAGCACCTCAACAGCAACAAGGCCAAGATCCAGCTGACCTTTGTCATGATCTTTGTGCTGGTCGCGTTGCTGGTGCTGGCTGTTGCCGCCCTGATCGGCTTTGCGCTGGCCACCCAGATTGCCCGCCCGCTTGGCCTGCTGAGCATGGCCGCGCGCAGGGTGAGCGAAGGGGACCTGCGCGTGCATGTGCCCGAAACTGACCGCGATGATGAGGTGGCGGGCCTGTCGCGCGCCTTTAACCGCATGACGGAGGAACTGGATAGCCAGCGCTCGGAGCTTATGGCCGCTTATGGTCAGATCAATGAGCGCAGGCGCTTTACGGAGGCTGTTCTGTCTGGCGTGTCCGCCGGGGTGATCGGGCTGGATGTGGAGCAGCGGATTGAACTGCCAAACCGCGCGGCCAGCGTGCTGCTCCAGACCAACCTGGCAGACGCCACGGGCGAACCTCTGGCGACCCGTGTGCCTGAGTTTGCAGCCTTGCTGGACGAGGTAACCCGTGCGCCAGAGGCCGTTTTCACGCGGGAAATCCAGATTGGTCCGGCCAGCAGCCAGCGCACCCTGCTGGTGCGTGTGGGCGCGGAACTGCGCGGCACCGTAACCGAAGGGTATGTCATGACGTTTGATGACATTACCGCCCTGCAACAGGCCCAGCGCAAGGCTGCGTGGGCAGATGTGGCCCGCCGCATCGCGCATGAGATCAAGAATCCGCTGACCCCCATCCAGCTTGCGGCGGAGCGGCTCAAACGCCGTTTTCTCAAGGAGATCACCTCCGACCCAGATACATTCGCCCAATGTGCGGACACAATTGTGCGTCAGGTCGGCGATATCGGGCGCATGGTGGACGAATTTTCGGCTTTTGCCCGTATGCCCCAGCCAATTATGAAGGATGAGAACCTTTCCCGTATTGCGCAGGAGGTGCTCATCCTGCAACGTAATGCCCATCATGAGATTACATACCACCTTGATCTGCCCGATCATGGGCCAATGGTCCGGTGTGACCGGCGGCTTATCAGTCAGGCCTTGATCAATCTGCTGCAAAACGCGGCGGATGCCATTGCCATGGCGCCCCGGCAGGCTGCCCCCCCCGAGCAGGGGGGCGGATCTGCGGGGGAGGTATGGGTGCGTATTGCGCAGGAGGCGGAAAACATTGCTATTGTCGTGGCTGACAATGGGGTGGGCCTTCCAAAAGACGACCGGAACCGCCTGACGGAACCCTATGTAACGCATAAGGCCAAGGGAACGGGACTGGGATTGGCTATTGTGAAAAAAATCATGGAAGACCATGGTGGAACCGTGCGTCTGGAAGACAGGGCAGGAGAGAGAGGAACTGTGGCTACTCTGGTTTTGCCGGTGAAAGACGACCATGGCGCATGAAATCCTGATCGTTGATGACGAACCCGATATCCGGATGCTGATTGAAGGCATTCTGTGTGATGAGGGATATGAGGCCCGCGTGGCTTCCAGTTCCGAGGCCGCGCTGGCGGCGTTCAGGGTACGCAGGCCATCGCTGGTCATTCTGGACGTGTGGTTGCAGGGCTCGGACATGGATGGGCTGGAAATCCTGCAAACCATGAAGGCGGAGGAAGCCTCCGTCCCCGTGGTCATGATCTCGGGCCATGGCACGATCGAGACCGCAGTGGCGGCACTCCAGCACGGGGCTTATGACTTTATAGAAAAGCCTTTTCAGGCAGATCGGCTTTTGGTCATTGTCCGGCGTGCGCTCGAAGCCTCCCGCCTTGCGCGTGAAAATGAGGAACTGCGCCTACGGGCCGGGCAGGATGCCGAGCTGTATGGCAACAGCGCGCAGATTGTGGCCATTCGCAACCAGATTGAAAAAGTAGCCCCCACCGGCTCGCGCGTGCTCATTAGTGGCGGGCCGGGGTCTGGCAAGGAGGTGGCTGCGCGCATGATCCACGCCCGCTCCCGCCGGACCGACGGGCCGTTTGTCGCACTGAACTGCGCAACACTGGCACCGGGCCGTTTTGAGGAGGAACTGTTCGGGCTTGAGGGCGGGGTGGATGGCGTGGGCCGCCGTACCGGTGTGCTCGAGCGTGCCCACGGTGGCACCCTGCTGCTGGATGAAGTGGCGGACATGCCGCTGGAAACACAGGGCAAGATTGTACGCGCCTTGCAGGACCAGACATTCGAACGCCTTGGCGGAGGGGCGCGGGTTAAGGTGGATGTGCGCGTACTGGCCACCACCAACCGTGACCTTCAGGCCGAAATTGTGGGGGGGCGCTTCCGCGAGGACCTGTACTACCGTCTGGCGGTTGTCCCCCTGCGTATGCCCGCACTCAAGGAACGGCGGGATGATATTCCCGGTCTGGCCACGCTCTTTTTGCACCGTGCGGCGGAAATGGCGGGCCTGCCCTCGCGCGATCTTTCGCCCGATGCGGTTGCCGTTCTGCAGGCGTATGACTGGCCGGGCAATGTGCGCGAACTGCGCAACCTGATGGAGCGAGTGCTGATTATGCAGCCCGGCAGCAGTCAGGACCTGATCCGCGCGGACATGCTACCTTCCACCATAGGGGAGAACGCGCCGGGGCTGTTGAAGTTCGATGCCTCGACCGATGTGATGAGCCTGCCCCTGAGAGAGGCGCGTGACCTGTTCGAGACCCAGTACCTTCAGGCGCAATTGTTACGTTTTGGAGGGAACATAAGCCGCACTGCGTTGTTTGTAGGCATGGAGCGGAGCGCTTTGCATCGCAAACTCAAGCAGCTTGGTGTAACATCGGACGAACGGAACACTGGCTGATCAGTGAGTTGTTGCGGGGCATGCAGGGCGTTAGGTCTGGCTCCCAAGAAAAAAAGAAAATGGAATAGGGTCGCACACAGTGGAAAAAGAGAATGCACACAATGTGCAGGATGCATTTTTAGGCCAGATTCGTCGTTCCCGGGCGGCAGTGACCGTATTTTTGGTCAACGGTGTCAAACTTCAGGGATTTATTACGTGGTTTGACGATCAGGTCGTACTCCTGCGGCGTGATGAGCAGACCCAGCTTATTTACAAACATGCGATTAGCACTGTTATGCCCAGCATTCCCGTAGATATAGCAGAACCCACCGGAGCGGGCGCAAAGGCGGACAAGGAACCATCTCTTGGCGACGAGTTTTACTGAGAAAAAACAAACGGTTGCAACGCGTGCTGCCGTTATTCTGCCGTGGGAGCGCTCAGCCCACGGGCAGGACGTAAGGGCGGCCGAGGCACGGCTGGAAGAAGCCGTGGGCCTGACGGCCTCCATTGGTCTGGTTATTGTTCGCAAAGCCGTTCTTCTCCTGCGGATGCGCCGCTCGGCTACATTGCTGGGCAAAGGGCAGATCGATTCCCTGCGCATTGCCATCAAGGCCGACAATATTGATGTGCTGGTGGTTGATACCAAACTGACCCCCGCCCAGCAGCGTAATCTGGAAACCGAGTTCGGGTGCAAGGTTATTGACCGTACGGGTCTTATTCTGGATATTTTTGGCGCTCGTGCCGCCACGCGGGAAGGGACGTTGCAGGTCGAACTCGCCCATCTGGAATACCAGCGCTCGCGTCTGGTCCGCCTGTGGACCCACCTTGAGCGCCAGCGGGGTGGCTTTGGCTTTCTGGGCGGTCCGGGTGAAACCCAGATCGAAGCTGACCGGCGTATGATTGGCGAGCGTATTGTGCGCCTTAAAAAGGACTTGGAGCAGGTGCGCCGCACCCGTGGGCTGCACCGGCAGGCCCGCAAGCGTGTGCCATTCCCCGTTGTGGCTCTGGTTGGCTACACCAACGCAGGCAAATCCACCCTGTTCAATGCCCTTACGGGGGCAACGGTCTATGCGCAGGACCAGCTGTTTGCAACGCTGGACCCGACCATGCGCGCGATTGCGCTGCCATCGGGGCGGCAGGTTATTCTGTCTGACACGGTGGGGTTCATCAGCGATCTGCCAACGGAACTGATTGCCGCCTTCCGCGCAACGCTGGAGGAGGTCGCCGAGGCGGACATTATTCTGCATGTGCGTGACATAGCCCACCCAGACAGCGCGACCCAGAAGAGGGACGTGCTGGGTGTGCTGCAAAGCATGGCCAAGGATAACATGCTGGAGCAGGACTGGCCGACCCGTGTGATTGAGGTGCTGAACAAGGTGGACCTGCTAGGTGAGCAGGCAGCAGCCTTGCAGGGGGATGAAACGGTAGCCATTTCCGCCATTACGGGGGATGGGCTGGACCGGCTTCTGGCCCGCATTGACCAGCGTATTACAGCAGGGATGGAAATGGTGCGCTACGCCATGCCTCTGGCCGAAGGGGCCGCTCTGGCATGGTTGTACCAGCATGGTGAGGTGACGGACCGCCATGACCGGGAGGAGGAGACGGATATTACCGTGCGCCTTCTGGCCGAAGACCGTGCCCGTTTTGAACGGCAGTTCCGCCATATTATTCCCCAACTGGCCTAAAAGGGGCAGGGCAGGGGTGCAAAACGGAGTGCGGGCGCGTTATGCGCTCCGCACCCTTTTTTGTGTCAGTCAAATTCGGTTATCAGGCTCAGGTCAGCATGGTGTGCGAACAGCCGGTCAATCTGGGCACGCGATATGCGCCCGGTTGAGAGGTCGTGCGGAATTTCATTGCGTGCAAAAAAGCGCACTTCGCTGGTTTCAATGCTGGTAGCGGGTGCGCCGCCGGTCAGTTCACCCAGAAAAAACAGTTTGGTAATAGAGAACGCCTCAGGTGGTTCATGCCCCTGCCTTGCGCGGTCCAGCACCATGGCAAGGCGGGTAATCCGCACTGTATAACCCGTTTCCTCCCGGACTTCCTTGGCTGCGGATTCCGAGGCGGTGAGGTTCACATCCGCCCAGCCGCCGGGTACGGTCCAGCGGTTCTGGTCCAGCACTTCGCGTACCATGAGCAGGCGGTTGTCTGCATCAAACACCCCGGTGCGCACTTCCAGCTTGGGGGTGGCGTACCCGGCCTGCTGGGCAAACAGGTTTTCAATCTGCTGCACAGGCGTGCCACTGCCCAGCGCCATGGCTTTGGCGGCCAGAGTGCGCAGCATGGTGTAGCGTTCGCGGTCAAACGGGTCTTTGGCAAAGGTCAGCCCGGTCTGGGCAATGGCCTGTATCTCTCTGGCCCAGACAAGCCATTCAGGCTCGGACATGGTTTTTAATCCCCTCTCTCAAAATAAAAAACGGGAAGGCGCGCGCCCTCCCGTTTTTTGCGTGGTGTTATGTCAGGCGTTAAGCCCGGTTCAGTAAGCGGGTTCGGGTTCTGCCGCTGCGTGGCCGTTAATCAGCAGGCCATCGCCATTGGCGGAGATGTTGACCGTCTCCCCGTCATGGATTGACCCTTCAAGCAACTGCCCTGCCAGCGGGTTTTGCAGGCTGCGCTGGATAACCCTTTTAAGCGGACGTGCGCCGTAAACCGGGTCATAGCCCTCGTTCGCCAGCCATGTTTCGGCCAGTGTATCAAGGTGCAGGGCAATTTTGCGGTCTTCAAGCAGCTTTTGCAGCCGGCTGACCTGAATTTCCACAATCCGCGCCATATCCACCCGCTGCAGACGGGAGAAGAGGATCACCTCATCCAGTCGGTTCAGGAATTCGGGGCGGAAGTGCTCACGCACCACCTTCATCACCTGTGCCTGCACCATGGCCGGGGTGTCGCCATCGGGCTGGTTTGCCAGATATTCCGAACCAAGGTTGCTGGTCAGAATGATAAGCGTGTTGCGGAAGTCCACCGTGCGGCCCTGCCCATCGGTCAGGCGACCATCATCAAGGACCTGCAACAGGATGTTGAACACATCCTCATGCGCTTTTTCCACCTCGTCAAACAAAATGACCTGATAGGGGCGGCGGCGTACGGCTTCGGTCAGCACGCCCCCTTCCTCATACCCTACATATCCCGGAGGTGCGCCAATCAGACGTGCCACTGCGTGTTTTTCCATGAACTCGCTCATGTCAATCCGCAGCAGGGCCTTGTCATCATCAAACAGGAAGCGGGCCAGTGCTTTGGTCAGCTCCGTTTTGCCAACGCCCGTGGGGCCAAGGAACAGGAACGACCCAATCGGGCGGTTGGGGTCCTGCAAACCTGCGCGGGCACGGCGCACTGCATTGGCCACGGCGCGCAGGGCAGGCTCCTGCCCCACAACCGACTTGCGCAGTTCGTCCTCCATGCGCAGGAGCTTGGCGCGTTCACCCTCCAGCATCCGGTCCACCGGCACGCCCGTCCAGCGGGAGACAACGGAGGCAATGCCCTGATCCGTCACCGCTTCGGAGACGAGGCTGGCGTTTTTGGCTTCTTTTTCTTCCGTCTGCTGGGCTGCGGCAATCTGGCTTTGCAGGTTGGGGATCACACCGTACATCAACTCGGATGCGCGTTGCAGGTCGCCCTTACGCTGGGCCACCTCCACATCGGAGCGGGCCTGATCAAGCTGCTCCTGCAACTTCTGCACGGCATGCACACGGTCTTTTTCTGCATGCCATGTTGCGCTGAGCGTGTTGGATTTTTCCTCCAGATCAGCCAGTTCAACCTCAACAGATTCCAGCCTGTCCTTGCTTGCGGTGTCATCTTCCTTGCGCAGGGCTTCACGCTCGATCTTGAGCTGGATAATGCGCCGGTCCAGTTCGTCCAGCTCTTCGGGCTTGCTGTCGATCTGCATGCGCAGCCGACTTGCGGCTTCGTCAATCAGGTCAATGGCCTTATCGGGCAGGAAGCGGTCGGTAATGTAGCGGTTGGACAGGGTGGCAGCGGCCACAAGTGCGCCATCGGTAATACGCACACCGTGATGGAGTTCGTATTTTTCCTTGATCCCGCGCAGGATGGAAATTGTGTCGGGCACTGAGGGCTCGCCCACATAAACGGGCTGGAAACGCCGGGCGAGAGCCGCATCTTTTTCAATATACTTGCGGTATTCGTCCAGCGTGGTCGCACCAATGCAGTGCAGCGTGCCACGGGCCAGTTCAGGTTTGATCAGGTTGGAGGCATCCATTGCACCATCGGTTCGGCCTGCGCCAACCAGCGTGTGCATTTCATCAATAAACAGGATCACCTGACCTTCGGCGGTCTCAATTTCCTTGAGCACGGCTTTTAAGCGTTCTTCAAACTCGCCACGGTATTTGGCGCCAGCCACCAGTGCGCCCATGTCGAGCGAGAGGAGCTTTTTGTTCTTGAGCGCTTCAGGCACGTCACCATTGACAATACGCTGGGCCAGTCCTTCCACAATGGCGGTTTTGCCCACACCGGGTTCGCCAATAAGCACGGGGTTGTTCTTGCTGCGCCGTGCCAGAACCTGAATGGCGCGGCGGATTTCCTCATCCCGGCCAATGACCGGGTCGAGCTTGCCCTGCTGGGCGACCTCGGTCACATCCCGTGCGTATTTTTTGAGCGCATCAAAATTGGCCTCAGCGTTTTCACTGGTCACAGTGCGCCCTTTGCGGATGGTGGTAATGGCCTTGTCCAGCGCGTCCGGGGTGGCGCCATTGTTTTTGAGCGCCTGACCAGCCGGGCTGTCGGTTGCGGCCAAGGCTGCCAGCAGGCGGTCCTGAGCAACAAAGCTGTCCCCCGCTTTTTGTGCGATCTGCTCAGCGGAATCCAGAGCCCGCACCAGGTCGGGGGTTGCCGCGGGCTGGCCTGCGCCGCCGCCCTGCACTTTGGGCAGTTTGGCCAAAGCCTGCTCGTTTGCGGCGCGCACGCCATCGGGGTTGCCGCCGGCTGCGCGGATCAGGGCCGATGCGGCACCTTCCTCATCATCAAGCAGGGCTTTAAGCAGGTGTTCGGGGGTAAGCTGCTGGTTAAAGTCACGCAGGGCAATGGTCTGTGCCGCCTGCAGAAAACCGCGTGAGCGTTCGGTAAATTTTGTAATATCCATAATATCCCTCTTGTCCCTTTATGGTAGGCGACTGAAGGCCGAGCCCCGTCCCGCTTTGCGGCAACGGAGGGCAGGGTCTGTCGTGTTGACAGTTCTAAGATTGGAAGGCCCCGGAGCACAGTCAAGGGGGGGTGTGTGCATAAGCCGCACACTGTGCGGAATGGCGGATATGAAAAAAGGCGAAGCCCGCAAGGGAGCTTCGCCTTTGTCCGCGCCGGGCCGGGTTGGCCGGGCTTTACACTCAGGCCGCGTTCAACTGGGCTTCTGCAAATTCGTAGTTTGCCAGCTTGTCGAGGAAGTTGGTGATGTAGTCGGGACGACGGTTGCGGAAGTCCAGATAGTAGGAGTGTTCCCACACGTCGGCGGTCAGCAGGGCCGTACCCTGACCTTCGGCCAGCGGGTTGGTGCCGTTGGGGGTTTTGGTAATGGCCAGCTTGCCATCCTTGCCCAGAACCAGCCATGCCCAGCCAGACCCGAACTGGGAGATGGCGGCCTTGCGGAATTCGTCCTTGAAGGTGTCGATGCTGCCGAAGTCGGCGGTAATTTTTGCGCCCAGTTTTTCGGGCATGGCACCACCGGAGGTGGACAGGCTGTTCCAGAAGAACGAGTGGTTCCAATGCTGGCCAGCGTTGTTGAACAGGCCGGTCAGATCAGCCTTGCCGTGGGCTGCGAGAATGATCTCTTCAAGGGACTTGCCAGCAAGCTCAGGCTTGCCTTCAAGCAGCGTGTTCAGGGTGTTGACGTAGGCCAGATGGTGCTTGCCGTGGTGGAACTCGAGTGTTTCCTGGCACATGCCACGGGCGGCCAGAGCATTGGGTGCGTAGGGGAGGGTTGGCAGTTCAAAAGCCATGACATAACTCCGTCATATAAAGCAGGGCGTGTTAAAAAACGCGCCTGTCCAGAGCTATGGGTGCGCCATATGGCACAAAGGCAACGGTTTGGGCCGCTGTCTCTTTCCCTTGCTCACGGAAACTTGCCCTGCTGGTGGGGGTGGGGTGGCGCGGCAGTCCGTAAGGAAAGCTATATGTGCATTACGCATGAAACGGCATGAATTTGCAACATGCCCCCGGCCAGAGCAACAGGATACAGCCATGAACATTCCCCTCTCCCCCAGTGATATGCAGGCATTGGTGCGGCTGGCGGAAGGGGACGTGGACAGGCTGCTCTGTATGCGTTTTCTGCCTGCTTCCGCCCAGAGCGGGGGGCTGGTGCTGCTGGCGTTCCATAATGAGCTGATTCGCGCGCTGGCCCCGGCCCGCTCGGCTGCGGTTGCCGGGCCAATGGCCGGGCTGATCCGCCTGCAATGGTGGCGCGAGGTGCTGGAGCAGACACGCCCGCCAGAGCATGTTCTGGCACCTTTTTTGCTGGATATGGTGGCGTGCGGGCAGGCCCGGCAGAATACGCTGCTCCGCCTTGTTCACTCTTGCGAGAGCGAGTTGAGTGGCCCGCGTGACCCCGTCGCATGGCAGAGCATGATGCGTGATGGAGCCGGTGCGCTGCAACGCGCAGTGGGCGAACTGCTGGGGGTGGAAGACGCAGCAATCCTGCTCAGGCTGGAGGCATGCGGCATGGCCTATGGTGCGGGCGCCATGCTGCGGCACTGGCCAGCACTCCAGCAGTCAGGCCGCTTTGTCTGCCCACAGGGGGGGGAGGCGCTCAGGCAGCATGGGCAGGCATGGCTTGCAGCGCTGGACTGGTCAGGGCTGCCCCCAGCCCCGCGGCTTGCAGCCCTGCCTGCTGTACTGGCGCGGCGGGACCTGCTGCGTGGGAGCACACAGGCCGCCCAACCCAGAGGGCTGGGCGACAGGGCAAGGGTCATGTGGCACGGGCTGATGGCCCTGCGCGCCTTTGAGCGGGGCTGAACCGTAAGAAGGGCCAGCCCTTACGGATCGTTGGCGACAATGTTTTCCATCACCCCGATCAGGGCCGAATAATCGGCATCTGCTGCGGCGCGGCGGGTCAGGGAGAGCTGCTGCGTGACGGCCGCCATGGTGGGGGTGGGGACTGCCAGACGCGCACAGGCATTCATAAGCAGGCGCATATCCTTTTGCATCAGCCGGGTGGGGAACTGGGGTGAAAAATCACCCGCTTTGGCCATTTTGATCTTGCGCTTGTGGTGGGGGGAGATCACGGCCATTTCGTCCAGTGCGTCAAACAGCATGGAGCGGTCCAGCCCTGCGGCCAGCCCATAGGCAATGCCCTCGGCCACAGCAGCCAGCCCAGCCCCCATAATGCCGTTGATCACCAGCTTGAGCCGCGCGCCAGAGCCTGCGGGACCAGCATGGATGGTCAGGCGGCCAATGGCGTCAAACACGGGTTTGGCGCGGGCCATCTCTTCCTCACTGCCACCTGCGAGCACAACCAGATTAGCGCTGTCTGCCTCGGGTGTGCTGCCTGAGACGGGACAGTCCACAACGCTGATCTTCTGCTTTTCACCCGCATCAAGCAGTGTCTGTGCGGCTTCGGGGGAGATGGAACTTGTGTTCAGCAGCAGCCCGCCTTCGGGCATGCCTGCAAGTGCGCCCTGCGGCCCATACATGCTGGCGGACAGGGCTGCGTCATCAGGAACGCAGACAAGAACAATATCCGCTGTTTTGGCCACATCCGCCGGGCTGGGCAAAAAGGCGGTATGGTCATCTCCCCCTTTGCCGGAGGGTGTGTAGGCTACGGTCGCAAACCCGGCTTTTTTCAGGTTGATGGCCATGCGGCTGGCCATTGCGCCAAAACCGATAAAACCGATTGTCTGTGCTGTGCTCATGGTTCCGGAATCTCCTAGTCTGTTTTTGTATCGTAATGAATAGAATGCCCGATGCTATGGCAAGGTTAAGACCGTTTTTTTGTTGCAGGCCTTGCCCGTTCAGGCCAGCAGGCCGGGGTGGCCAAGCGTTGCCAGCAGTTTTGCCGCGCGGGCATCTGCATTGATGATGCTGACGGTTTTTCCGCGTTTTTCAAGCCGTGTCACGGTTTTTTCAAGAGTGCTGGCCGCGCTGATGTCCCACAGATGGGCGTCGGCCAGATCAATCACCACGTGTGTGGCCGGGGCCTGAAAATCCACGCTATCTGTCAGCACACTGGTTGAGGCAAAAAAGAGCTGGCCATGCACGCCATAGGTGCGGGTGGTGCCATCGGGTGCATCCTGCGTGCTGACCTGCACCAGCGCCATGACCTGAAACGAGAAGAACAGCCCGTTGAGCAGCACACCACAGGCCACGCCCGCCGCCAGATCATGCGTGAGCACCACCACAACAACGGTTGCCAGCATGACCGTGGAGGCCAGCTTGGGGTGGCGCACGACCTCACGCACGGAGGACCAGGAGAACGTGCTGACGGACACCATAATCATAATAGCCACAAGGGCTGCCACAGGCACCTGTGCAACAAAGCGGTGCAGGACCACCAGCAGCAACAGCAAAAAGGCCCCCGCCGTAAAGGTGGACAGCCGACCGCGCCCACCATAGCGCAGGTTGCCCACGGTCTGGCCGATCATGCCGCAGCCTGCCATGCCGCCAAACAGGCCAACAAGAATGTTGGAAATACCAAGTCCCGTGCACTCCATGCGCTTGTTGGAGTGGGTGTCTGTCAGCTCATCTACAACTGCTGCGGTCATGAGTGACTCCAGCAGGCCGACCATGGCCATGGCAAAGGCGTAGGGCAGCACAATCTGTAGGGTGTTCCATGTCAGGGGGAGGTGGGGCAGGCTCAGGCTTGGCAGGCCGGTGGGCAGTGCGCCAAGGTCAGCCACAACATGGATGGGCATGGGTACGGCCAAACTGACCCCCGTCAGCACCACAATGCAGATCAGGGGGGAGGGAATGGCCGTGGTCAGGCGTGGCAGCAGGTAGACAATGGCCAGACCAAGGGCGATCAGGGCGTAGGTGTGCCATGTGACGTGCAGCATCTGTGGAATCTGGGCAGAAAAAATCAGGATAGCCAGCGCGTTGACAAACCCCGTCTCCACCTCGCGCGAGACAAAGCGCATCATGCTCTGGAGCCGCAGCAGGCCAAACAGGACCTGAAAAGCTCCCGCCAGCAGAGTAGCCAGCAGCAGGTATTGCAAGCCGTGCCCATGCACCAGATCTGCCGCAACCAGTGCAACCGAGCCCGCCGCCCCCGAGATCATGCCCGGCCTGCCCCCGGTTATGGCAATGGCAATGCTGATGACAAACGAGGCAAAAAGCCCCACTTCTGGCGCGACTCCCGCAGCGTAGGAAAAAGCAATGACTTCGGGAATAAGGGCAAAAGTGCCGACCATGCCGGCCAGAACGTTGCGGACGGGCTGTTCCGTCCACTCACGCATATACTGCTGAACACTCACGAGGCGGACAATATCCTGTATGATGGGGTTTAGGGTCTGGTGCTCCACGCATAAACCGGACTTTTTATGGGCGGAAAGGTTTTTCTTTTCGCATCACGGCTTGCGCATCCCCTCCCTGGCCGGAATGGTGGTGCGGGCGTTGTGTTCTAGGTGCACGGATTATGGTTGGTCTTTCTCCCTCATCCCCCCTGATATGGATACTGGCCGGAGAGGCGAGTGGAGACGTGCTGGGCGCGCGTCTTATGCTCGCCCTGCGTGCGCGTAACCCGCATATCCGCTTTGCGGGGGTGGGTGGTCCGCGCATGGTGGAGGTGGGGTTTGAGAGCCTCTTTCCCATGCGTGACCTTGCGGTCATGGGGCTGGTGGAAATTCTGCCGCGTGTGCGCCAGCTTGCGCGCAGGCTCGATCAGGCGGTGGCGGACATTGCCGCCCACAAGCCCGATCTGGTCATAACCATAGATAGCCCCGGCTTTGCCCTGCGCCTGTTACGGCGGATTGCGGGCATGGGCGTTTTGCGGGTGCATTATGTGGCGCCGCAGGTCTGGGCATGGCGGCAGAAGCGCGTGCGCAAATTCCCCGGACTATGGGATGAGCTGCTGTGCCTGCTGCCGTTTGAGGAAAAGTTTTTTGGCGCACATGGGCTAAAAACCCGCTTTGTGGGCCACCCGGTCCTGCAATCGGGTGCGCAGGAGGGGGATGCAGCCCGGTTCAGGGCGCGCCACGGGGTGGCGGAGGGGGCTCGTGTGCTGGTGCTTATGCCCGGCAGCCGCCGCTCGGAGGTGCCGCGCCTGCTGCCGGTGTTCGGGCGTATGCTGGCCCTGCTGCGCGCCAGTATGCCCGATGTGGTGCCGGTTGTGCCCGTCTCCCCCGTAGTGGCGGCTACTGTGGAGCGGGCGGTACAGGACTGGCCTGTACGCCCGGTTATTGTGACCGATGTGCAGGACAAGCACGATGCGTTTGCCGCTGCGGGGGCCGCCTTGACCAAGTCGGGCACCTCCACGCTGGAACTGGCGCTGGCGGGCGTACCCATGGCCGTGACCTACAGGGTTAATCCGATTACGGCGTTTATGGCACGCAGGCTTATCCGTGTGCCTTATGTGGCCATGGTCAACCTGCTGGCGGGGCGCAAGGTTGTTCCTGAATTATTGCAAGAAAACTGCGCACCAGACGTGCTGGCGTGTGAAGTGCGCAGACTGTTTGATAACCCCGCAGCAGCACAGGCCCAGCGTACGGCCTTTGCTTCGGTCCTGCATGGGCTGGAAGGGCCGGGGGGTGTTTTGCCAGCAGATGCTGCGGCCAGTGCCGTGCTGGACCTGCTGGCAGCGCAGGGGAGCGCTCGGCCCGCTCCCTAGCCGTGGGTGTGGTAGAGTTTGGCGGGGTCAATTTCGGGCTTTGTCAGTTCAACAAGGCCGGTGGGGGTAAAGGCGCGGTAAAAACAGCTCCTGCGGCCGGTGTGGCAGGCAACGCCAATCTGCTCGACCAGCAGTAGAACGGCATCGGCATCGCAATCCAGCCGTGCTTCCTTCAGGTGCTGGATCTGGCCGGATGTTTCGCCCTTGCGCCAGAGCTTTTTGCGGCTGCGTGAATAGTAACAGACACGCCCGTTTTCCAGTGTTTCCCGCAGGGCCTCGGCGTTCATCCATGCAATCATCAACACTTCGCCCGTGTCGTGCTGCTGGGCAATGGCGGCAATCAGGCCGGAGGCGTCGTATTTGACCGTGCTGAGCATGGCATCAAGCGTTGCGGCATCGGGGGCGGTGTAGGTCATGGTTCAGTCCGGTGTGGTGGTGGGTTCTGGTGGGGTGCCAAGGGCAGGTAGCAGCCACGCGGGTGGGCGGGCAACCACGTTATGGCCAAGGCATGTCAGGGTCTTGTCTGCCATGTCCACCTTGAGCAGCGCCAGCCCGATATGATCGCGCGAGGAGCGCAGGATGCCAACCTCCTGCGTGCCGTGCAGAATGGGCGCGCCGGGCACGGGGAGTGGTGCCGTGCTGGCAATGGGCATAAGGCGGCGTTTGAGCAGGGTGCGGTAGTGCATGCGGGCCGTGACTTCCTGCCCCATGTAACATCCTTTTTTCCATGCAATGCCACCGAGCAGGTCCATGTTGGCCTCTGCGGCCAGTGTGCGGCCGGGCTCGCAGTCCTGCATACCGTCGGGCAGGCCAAGGGCCAGCCTGTGCAGGTCATAGTCGCGCTCGGTTGCATTCTGCTCGGTGCCGGGTGCTGGGTCTATCAGCCGCCATCCGGCATTGGGCAGTCTGGGGTCTGCAACGCATATGGCGTTTTCAAGCACTGCGGCATCTGGCCTGTTGCCCCACGCGGCGTAGGTGGAGAGCGCGGTCAGTTCCATCTGCACATCCGAACGTAGCCTGAAGCGCATGAGCTGCGTCCGCAGGGCTTCGGCCTGTTCGGTCGCACAGTCCAGCAGCAGGCAGGTGTCATCGGGGTCGGAAATGGCAAAAAAATCTGCCTGCCAGCGGCCCTGTGGGGTCAGGCATGCAGCCCATACCGCCTGCCCGGGCTGCACACTGGCAATATCCGCCGTGACCAGTCCCTGAAGGAACTTGACGCGGTCTGCACCGGAAAGCTTGATAATGGTCCGGCCCTCTAGCCGGGTCATGTGGGATGGGGCTGGCATGGACATGGTATGGTTTTCCTTGTGAGCGCGGCGCTGGCTGCACGGACAGGCCATAATGGCAAACCCTAGACCGGAGCGTGCATGGGGGCCAGAGGGTCCGTGTTCACGCCTGTGTCTGGTGCAGGAGTGCGAGCGCCGCATTGGCCACGCATTCAACGCTTAATCCGGCAATGGGGGCCTGGCCTTCCGGCCCCGGTGCCTCTACCCAACGTGTCAGCGCCCCTGTGGGTGCATATTCCGATGCGCGGGACGGGCCAAACAGCCCCAGTGTGGGGGTGCCTGCTGCGGCAGCCAGATGCATCAACCCGGAATCATTGCCAATATAGAGTGCGCAGCTTGCCAGCATGGCGGCGGTCTGGGTCAGGCTAAATCGGCCCCCTGCGTCCACGGCGTCGGGTAGGGCATGGAGCACGGGCTGGGCCAGTTCGGCCTCCTGCGTGCCGGGGCCATAGAATATGGCTGCCCGGGCATGGGGGTAGTCTGCGGTTATCTGTTGCCACAGTGGCAGGTAATTTTCTGTAGGCCAGACCTTGCCATGCCAGTTGGCGGTGGGGCCAAGGGCTATGACCGGAGCGCCGGGGGAGGGGGCTGGAATGGTCTGTGCTGCGGTCAGCCTGTCCGCGTCATTCAGCCAGACCGTAGGGTGCGGGGCGGGGGACAGGCCAAGCAGTGCGCCCAGATGGCCAACCCGGCGGCCGGGCCTGCGCCCGCCACGCATGACAAACCGCCGCCCCGAGCGCAGGACAAAACTGATGACCGATCCGCGTAGGTCCACGGTCATGTCCCAGCGGGTGGGCACGCAGGCTTTCCACAGGTCCAGCCAGTGCAGGTCATAAGGGCGCTTGCGCATGACCAGAACGCGCTCGAGTCCGGGCATATGGCTGAACAGCCCGGCGGCAACCGGCCCGCAGGCAACGGTTATGCGCGCATCGGGCCATTGCTGGATCAGGGTGTTGAGAATGCCGGTGGAGAGCACCGCATCCCCCAGACGTGTGGCCGTAATGAAAAGAATGCGCATGCCAACAGGCTATACTGTCTCTTTGTGTCTTTTCCAAGCGAGGCAGATATGGACTTTTGCGCCGCGTATGCCAGAAGATGAGCCGTTGCGGTGCAAGGTGCATGGACCCGCATGGAGCGGGGCGGCACCTTGGTTCGCTGTTCAGGCAGTAAGGGTATTTTGGCAATGGTGCGGAAAGGTTTTTTGCTGGCTTCCATCGGGGGGCTGTTAGCTGTGGTTGTGTGTGCGCCTGCCCACGCGGCGGAACGGTCCTGGCTGCCGGCATCCTGCGGTACGGAGCCCACAGCCCCCACGGTTGATGTGTCCAGCGTGGAAAAATATAATGCCAGCGTGGACAAGGTCAGCGCGTACGAAAAAGCGGCCCGCACCTACAATGCCTGCGTGTCCAAAACCGCCCTGAAGGATGAAACCGCGATCAGCAATGAAGCGCGGGAAAAAATTGCGTATATTCATGAAGGCAGCACAGCCGTGCAGCAGCGTATTGGTGCCAATTTTACGCAGTTGACCACCGCGCTCAAGGCCGGGGGCGCAAAGCTGCAAAAAGCAGCCCATTAAGTCGTATTTTGGGGTTTTGAGTGCTGCCTGTTGGCCCGCAAGGCGGTATAACAGGCACGCAACAGACACGCTGCGCCTTGCCTGATGCGTCCGGCTGGGGCAGATATGCCATAATAACGGACAGGCATGCATTGGCAGGAACAGGAACGGGCCGGATCGTGGCAGAGGATATTTACCGGGAAGTTGACGAAGAGCTCAAGGCTGAACGCATGCGTGCGGTGGCCCGGCGTTATGCCGGTGTGGCCGTTGCGGCTGTGGTGGTCATTGTGGCTGGCGCGGGCCTGTGGTCATGGCAACTGGCGCGGCACAAGGCTCAGGATCAGGTGGCGACAGGCACATATTTGGCCGCGTTACGCCAGACCGACCATCTGCCAGATCAGGTCGGGGGTGCCACGGTCCCCCTGACAGGCAAGGCGCTGAGTGGTCTGGATTCCCTACAGGCTCTGGTTGCCTCGGGTGATCGGGGTGTTGCCACACTGGCCCGTATGCAAGAAGCCGCAGTGCAGGCTGCGCGGGGCGATGCAAAAGCCGCTCTGGCTGCGTGGAACGCCGTGCAGGATGACCCCGCAGCAGACCCTGCCTTGCGGCACATTGCCACTTTGCTGTGGTGCCAGCACCAGCTTGATACGGGCGATATTCCTACCCTGCGTTCACGCCTGTCCCTGCTGAGCGGGCAGGGTGGAGCATGGAACGGCCTTGCGCAGGAGGCACTGGCTGTGCTGGACGTGCGTGAAGGGCATGCGGACGAAGCCCGCAAAAAACTGTCTGCTCTTGTGGACTCGGCCGAAACACCCGCAGGGGTACGCAACAGGGCGCAGGGCATGATGCAGGCGCTTGATCCGTCAGCAGGATAAAACCATGAGCAGCAACACACATACTGGCGCCGCCCCCCTGTCCGGCATGACCCGCAGGAGCCTGCTGGCCGGTGCCGCTCTGGCCCCCACGCTGGCCGCTTGCGGTGGTGATGACGACGACAAAAAACCCCTGCTGGCCGGGCATCGTACCGACGTGCTGTCTTCTGGCGCGGGGCTTATGGTGGACAAGGAAGACCATACCCCCATAACCCTGCCAGCCCCGATTACGGTCTCCGAATGGCCGATCAGTGGCCGGGTGCCAGCCCATACCGGGAGCAACTACGCGTGGGGCGGGCTTAAACGGCGCTGGAAGCACAGCATTGGCGCTGGTATTTCCGAGCCGGACCTTATGGCATGGGCGGCCCTTGGCTCGCTTGGGCGCGGCATGTTGGCCTGCGTGCCGGTCGTGCATAACGGGCGGCTGTTTGTGCTGGACGCACAGGGCGTGGTGCGGGCCTTTACGTGGCCTGCCATGCGGCATGTATGGACCTTTAACCCCCGGCCCAAAAAATCCCACTCCAGCAACACCGGCGGCGGCATCGGGGTTGATGGGGACGTGCTGTATATTGTGGATGGCATTTCGCAGGCCATCGCCGTTTATGCCGCAACGGGCAAGGTCAAATGGCGGACCGATGTGGGCACCCCCGGCCGCTCCGCCCCGACCATTGCTGAAGGCCGGGTTTATTTTGGCACCATTGATGAGCGGTTCTTTGCGCTTGATGCCGCGACCGGTCGCCAGATATGGACATATGCAGCCACGGCGGCTGAAACCACGGTGTTTGGTCAGGCGGCGCCCGCCTATGCCAACGGTGTTGTGGTGGCAGGTTTTGGTGGGGGGGACCTGATTGCCTTCCGCGCCGAAAGTGGTGAGGTCGTGTGGAGCGAAATGCTCGGCAATGTTGGCGCACAGGCCAGCACTCTTAACCTGAACTGCGTGCGTGGCCTGCCGGTTATTGTGGGGAGCGTGGTTTACGCCATCAGCATGGCGCAGGTGCTGGCTGCGGTGGATATCCGTACCGGCCGCCGTGTGTGGGAGCGCTCCGTTGCCAGCCAGGACAGCATCCTGTGTGTGGGGGACTGGCTGTATATTGTCTCCCTTGACCAGCAGGTCGCCTGTATTGACCGTCTTTCGGGCCATGTGCGCTGGATTACCCAGCTCCGCCGCTTCCGCAAGATCAAGGAAAGCAAGGACATTGTCACATGGTTCGGCCCCATTATGGCGGCTGGCCAGATTGTGTGCCTGAGCACCCTGCCAGAAAACGGGATGGTGCGTATCAACCCGCAGACCGGCGCAATTATTTCTATTGATGCCATGGAGGCGGTCTCCTTCGTGCCTCCCATTGTTGTGGACAACCAGATGCTTATCGTAACAAATGACGGAAACCTGATCTCCTATGGTTGAACGTCGCAAGTCCATGCGCCCCCTCCCGCCCATACCAACGGGGGACCTTCCGGTTGTTGTTATTGCCGGGCGCCCAAATGTGGGTAAATCCACCCTGTTCAACCGTCTGGTTGGGCGTAGGCAGGCATTGGTGGCCGATACACCCGGCGTAACCCGCGACCGCAAGGAAGGGGTTGCTCTGGTACGTGGCCGCCATATCCGGCTGATTGATACAGCCGGGCTGGAAGAAGCCGCCCCCGACAGCCTGTTTGGTCGCATGCGCGCATCTTCCGAAAGTGCGGTGCAGGAAGCGGACCTTATTCTGTTCTGTATTGATGCACGTGCCGGTGTGACCCCAACGGATGAGCATTTTGCCCAGTGGGTCCGCCGCCAGAACCGCCCTGTGCTGCTGATTGCCAACAAGGCGGAGGGGCGGCAGGGCACTGCTGCTGCGCTGGAGGCTTACAGACTTGGTCTGGGGGATCCGCTCGGCCTGTCCGCCGAGCATGGTGATGGCGTGACCGACCTGATGTGGGAAATTGCCGAGCGCCTGCCCGCTGACAAGCTCGGTCCCGAGGAAGAGGAGGACGAATGGGCCCCCGAACCGGAACTGACGGATGAGGAGGAAGTCCGCCCGACCGGTCCGCTCAAGGTTGCCATTGTCGGTCGCCCCAATGCGGGCAAGTCCACGCTGCTGAACACCCTTTTGGGTGAAGAACGTATGATTACCGGCCCCGAGCCCGGCCTTACGCGCGATTCCATTGCCGTAACGCTCCATGACGGGGACGATACGTTTGAAATTGTTGATACGGCTGGCCTGCGTAAAAAGGCCCGTATTGACGAAGCGCTGGAAAAAATGTCGGTCTCTGCTTCGATCGAGGCGCTCAAAATGGCGGAAGTCGCCGTGCTGGTGCTGGATGCAACACTGGGTGTGCATGAGCAGGACCTCCAGATTGCGCGCCTGATCGAGCGTGAAGGGCGTGCCTGCGTACTCGCGCTGAACAAGTGGGACGCGGTGGAAGACCGCACAGCCACGCGCAAGGCCATTCTGGACAGGTTGAGCATCTCGCTTGCCCAGATGCGGGGTGTGCCGGTTGTCACCTTCTCGGCT
Source organism: Acetobacter okinawensis (assembly GCF_002153655.1). Classification (GTDB taxonomy): domain Bacteria; phylum Pseudomonadota; class Alphaproteobacteria; order Acetobacterales; family Acetobacteraceae; genus Acetobacter; species Acetobacter okinawensis_A. The sequence continues at coordinate 112,170 of NZ_JOPJ01000001.1, read as the reverse complement.
CTGACCGGCTCTGCCGTGCAAAAGCTGCTCCCTGCCGTGCGGGAAGCATGGACCGTGTGGAACGCCCGCGTCCCCACCGGCGCGCTGAACCGCTGGTTTGAGGAAATGCTTGAACGCCACCAGCCGCCTCTGGTCGATGGCAGGCGGCTCAAGCTGCGCTACATGACGCAGGTCAAGTCCCGCCCACCAACCTTTGTGGTGTTTGGCACACGCGCCGAGCAGATGCCTGATGACTATAAGCGGTATCTGGTCAATGGCCTGCGTGAGGCGTTTGACCTGCCGGGTGTGCCCATTCGCCTGCAAACGCGTGGCACCAAAAACCCGTATGCGAACACCTGACCCCAACAGGTCAGGATTTGCACAAAAGGGCGTCTGCTGCGGCTTTGTCATGGGCTGGCAGGTCTGCCGCAGGCAGTATGGCGCCCCAACAAGGAGCCAGAGCCGAGCATGACGCCCCCGCAGCCACAGCCCCCGACCCGCCAGCCAGACCAGCCCAATGGTCTGCATGGCCCGGCCAGAAACTGGGCCATGCTGGCGGTATCGCTCTCGGTTTTTCTGGCGCTGCTGGACTACGCCATTGCCAATGTGGCCCTGCCCGACATTGCGCGTGACCTCAGGGCCTCCTCCTCCTCGTCCATATGGATTGTCAATGCGTATCAGATGGCCAGTCTGGTTTCGCTGTTGCCACTGGCGGCCCTTGGGAGCCGGGTAGGGTTTGCGCGGCTGTGCCGGGCGGGGATTCTGCTCTTTATGGTGGCGTCACTCCTGTGTGCCACGGCTACCAGCCTGCCCGTGCTTGCCGGAGCACGGGTGTTGCAGGGCATTGGTGGCGCTTGCATCATGAGTGTGAACATCGCTCTGGTACGGTTTATCTACCCGCAGGCGGAAATCGGGCGCGGCATGGCGCTGAATGGTCTGGTTGTGGCGTTAGGCGTAGCACTTGGGCCAACGGCTGCTGCGGGTATACTTACCTTTGCCTCATGGCCGTGGCTGTTCTGGATCAATCTGCCTTTGGGGGCGGTTGCACTTGGCATGGCGTTTTATGCCCTGCCCAACACGCCCCGTGCTGCCCATATGCCCGACATAACCGGCAGCGTGCTGTGCGTGGTGGCTTTTGGAGCCTGCGTTATGGGGGGCGATGGTCTGGCCCATGCCCAGAACTGGGTGAGCGCGCTGCTTCTGCTGGCCTGTGGGCTTATGGCGGGTGCGTGGCTGGTACGGCGCGAGGCGCATCTGGCGCAGCCCATTATGCCGGTGGACCTTTTGCGGCGGCCCGATTTTGCTGTGGCGTTCCTGACCGGGTTCTGCGGGTTTGTTGCCTCCAATTTCTACATCGTGTCCATGCCCTTTACCTTGCATGACGCATTGGGCCTTAGCTCGGCCCAGACCGGGCTGCTCATTACGCCGTGGCCTATTGGCATTATCCTTTCGGCTCCAGTTATCCGCCGGGTGGCGGACCGGATTTCGGCCGGGGTTCTGTCCTCCATTGGGCTTGGGCTTACGGCTTCGGGCTTTTTTCTGCTCTGGCAACTGCCAGCCCACCCTGCATTGTGGGATATTGCATGGCGTACCGCTCTTGCCGGGTGGGGATTTGGGTGTTTTCAGCCCCCCAACAACAGAGCGATGATGGTTGCCGCCCCCCTGCACAGGGCTGGTGGGGCCAGTGGCATGGTGCAGGTGGCCCGTCAGGCCGGGCAGACGGTGGGGGCCATGGGTGTGGCCGCCTTTTTTACCTTCTGGGCCAGTGGCGCTAACCGTGAGTGCCTGTTGGTGGCGGGGTGTGTTGCCCTGTTTGCGGCACTGCTGAGTGCCAGCCGCCTGCTGGTGGGGCGGGCGGCATAGTGTGCCGGAGTCATCTGGGGTGAAAACATGCCTTGTTTACCGTGACAGGATTTTGCCCGCGTCCGAGCATGCGTTCATGCGCAGGCAGTATATGGCCTTTAGCCGTCTCAAACCCTTCTGGGTTGGGTGTCACCGCGACAACCCTCCGGCCGATCTGGCCAGTACCTTACGTATTATTGGTGAGGGGCATGTGCTGGGCGGGGTGCGGCGGCTGGCGTTCCGGCAGATGGGGTGGGGCGCAGGGTCTGCCGTGGCGGACCTGGCGCCTGTTGTGGTGCATGCCCAGTTTGGCCGGGGTGGCGCTTTGGCGCTCCCCATTGCCCAGCAACTGGGGCTGCCGCTGGTTGTAACGTTCCATGGTGGGGACGCTTTTAAGGAGCGGCATTACACCAACAGTTTTCCTCCCCCCATTTTCCAGCGCCGGTGGCAGGCGCTGGTGGCGTATAGCTCCGTGTTTATCTGTGTCTCTGATGGGGTGCGGGATAAGCTGGCGGAGCGTGGTGTGCCAGACCATAAGCTGGACGTGCTCAACATTGGTACGGAAGATGTGCCCCCAGCGCGTGGGCCATTCGACCGGCTGGTGTTTGCCGGACGGTTTGTGGAAAAAAAAGGGCTGCCCGTTCTGCTGGACGCCCTGCGTCTTCTGGCGGCACAGGGGCTGACCCCACAGGTGGTGCTGGCGGGGAATGGGCCCATGCGTGCGGCCATGGAGCAGTCTGCGCAGGGGTTGGAGCATGTCCGTTTTACAGGCTGGCTGGCCGCCGCGCAGCTACGCCAGCAGCTTGAGCATGCCATAGCCCTTGTTGTGCCGAGCGTGCGCGCCGCAGGGGGCGATCAGGAAGGGCTGCCCAGTGTGGCGGCGGAGGCTTTGATGTGCGGTGTGCCAGTTGTGGCCTCGGCTGAGGCCGGGCTGGATGACGGCATGCTGGATGGTGGGGGCATGGTGGTGCCTGCGGGGAATGCGCAGGCACTGGCCGATGCCCTTGCCCATGTGCTGCACATGGGGGTGCGTGCAGGCATGGGGCAGGCGGCGCGCAGGGTTGCGCGCGAGCGGCTTAGGGCGTCTGTCCAGTCCGCACGGCTGGAGCAGCGCCTTTTGTCCGTGCTGTAATCAGATTTCGCTTTCAAGGAAAATGCGCGAGGCATCGCCCATCCACGGGCCGTAATAGCGCTCCAGCCAGTGTTCGGCCTGTGTGGGCGCACCTGCGGCAAGGGCGGTCAGGGGGGCAAGGTATACCCATTCGCTCGTCTGGCTCTGCTCGTCCACCATATCGCGGTTTTGCAGACCGTCCATGGAGATGGAGAGCATATGGGCCGCCAGATCGCGCACCGTGCCTTCGCCCCATGGTGTGTCCAGCCCCATCATGGGGACAAGCTCGCGCAGTTTGACGTAGTCTTCCCACGGGCGGGCGCGCACCAGTTCCCATGCGGCCTCAAGGGCTGCATCATCATACAGCAGGCCGGTCCACAGGGCGGGCAGGGCCATCATCATTTCGGGCGATCCGGCATCGGCCCCGCGCATTTCCAGGAACTGCTTGAGCCGCACATCGGGGAAGGCGGTTGTCAGGTGGTCCTCAAAATCGCCCAGCGTGGGGGTTACGTCCTCCAGCCCGTCCTGACGTTCCCCGTTCATCCATGCGCGGAAGGAGCGGCCCGCCACATTACGCATCCGGCCTTCACGCATGATAAAGTACATGGGAACGTCCAGCGCCCACTCCACGTAGCGTTCAAAGCCAAAGTCTTTTTCAAACACGCAGGGCGGCATGCCGGAGCGGGCGTTGTCCGTATCGGTCCAGACCCGTGCGCGGTTGGAGAGGAAGTTGTTGGGTTTACCCTCCACAAAGGGAGAGTTGGCAAACAGGGCGGTGGCCACAGGTTGCAGTGCCATGGAGACCTGCATCTTGCGCACCATGTCCTGTTCGGAGCCGAAGTCCAGATTGACCTGCACGGTACAGGTGCGCTGCATCATGTCCAGCCCCATGGTGCCAACCTTGGGCATGTAGTCACGCATAATGCCGTAGCGGGTTTTGGGCATCCATGGCTGTGCGGCACGGGTGGCGGTGGGGTGGAAGCCCAGAGGGGCAAAGCCTAGCCCAAGTTTGCGCGCCAGCGGGCGTACGGAATCAAAATGGTTGCTCAGCTCTTCCGCCGTGTCATGCAGGGTGCGCAGCGGTGCGCCCGAGAGTTCGAACTGCCCCGCAGGTTCGAGCGATATGGCGGCTCCTGCGGCCTCCCCCTGACCTTTAAGCCCGATGATGTTCCCCTCATCCAGCACGGAGGTCCAGTCATCGGGTTCGGATTTGTGGAGGTTGCGGAGCAGGGTTTCAATGCCCTGTGGGGCATAGGGCGGGGTGGCGTAGGCCGTGCCACCTGCCTGCGGGGCATTGTCGCCCGCTATGGCTTCGGGGCGGATAAAGCCGAATTTTTCGTGTTCTGTGCCTATGCGCCACGCATCACGCGGTTTGCAGCCCTGTGCCAGCACGTCGACAAGCTGTGCAATGGAATGGATGGGCGTTGTGTCTGAGGCGCCGGGGTTGGACATGAGGTTTTCTGTATCCCAAAAAACAGCCTTGCGGTCGTGGGGCAAGACAGGAGCAATTACCTTATTGTGATGAAACGGGGGCAGAGCGCAAGCCATTGCCCAGCAGGGCCAGCCCCGCCACCACGGCTGTATCGGCCCGTAACACCAGCGAACCAAGGGAAAACGGGGCAACAAAGGGGCGCTGGAGCAGGGTCTGGCATTCGGCCTCACTCAGCCCGCCTTCAGGTCCGATCAGGAGTCCGTCGCCTGCGCGTACCTGCGGGGGCGTGTGGGTGGGTTCCGCCGTGCGCTCGCCCAGCCGCTCAATGGCGGCAAACAGGGTGCTGGTCTGCGGCCACTGCCCCAGCAGGGTGGGCAGGGTCTGCACCGGGGCTATGGTGGGTATGTCCAGCCGCTCGCATTGTTCGGCGGCTTCCACCGCTATGGCGTGCAGCCGTTCGGGGTTGACGCGGTGCGTGTTGGTGCGCTCGCTCACAAGGGGGAGAAACGTGCTGACCCCCAGCTCCGTACCCATGCGGATGACCAGATCAGTAGCGTCGCGCTTGAGTAGGGCAAAGGCCAGTTGCAGCGGCGGGCAGGGCTGGGGCGGGCGGATCTGGCGCTCAAGGGCCAGACTGCCCCGGTCTTTGCGAATGTCGGCAATGCTGGCCAGCCACTCGCCCATACCAGCGTGGAAGACACGCACCTGATCGCCAGCTTTCCTGCGCAGGACGGTGCCAAGGTAGCGGGCCTGCTCGGGCGGGATCGGGCAGGTAGCACCTGCGTTTGGCACCGGCACAAGGGCTGGGTCCACATACAGGCGGGGGAGGCGGGAGAGGCCATTCATGCCGGTCATTTATCCTGCATCTGCTCACGTAACGGAAGAACAGGCCCGGTTTACGCACGAAACACCCGGTTTTGCAAAGGCAGGCGTGGTGGGGAGGTTATGGTGCGCGCCGGTTTGTGGCATAGGGGGCTGCGCACCATGGTGTGTGTTGTCCCTGACCAGAGGCTTTATCAGAATCGTGTCTGCTTCCCCCAGCCATACCGACATCCGGGTTACGGGATGGATCGCCCGCCTTCCTCCTTCCCTGCAAGGCTATGCATTGCTGGCGCGGCTGGACCGGCCTGTGGGGACGTGGCTTTTGTGGCTTCCCGGTATGTGGGGTATTCTGTTGCCACAGGGGGTTGCTCCCATGGAGCGGCTGCGCCTGATTGCCCTGTTTGGCATTGGCAGTCTGGTCATGCGCTCTGCTGGCTGTGTTGTGAATGACATGTGGGACCGTGATATTGACCGTCAGGTCGCGCGCACGGCGGGGCGGCCACTGGCCTCCGGGGCGTTGAGCATGGGGCAGGCTGCGGGCTTTTTGCTCCTGCTGCTGGCCATGGGGCTGGGCGTGCTGGTGCAGCTTAATGCCCTGTCGTGGGTGCTGGGTGTGTCCTCTCTGGTGCTTGTGGGCCTTTACCCGCTGGCCAAACGGTTTACGTGGTGGCCGCAGCTTGTCATGGGGTTTACCTTCGGTTTTGGCGCCCCCATGGGGTATGCGGCTGCGGCAGGGCAACTGGCATGGGCGCAGGCCGCCCTTTATGCTGCCACGATTGTCTGGCAGCTTGGGTTTGATACGATCTACGGCTTTCAGGATATGGAAGATGACGCGCGGATAGGCGTTAAATCCACATCGCGCCTTATGGCGGGGCGGGCACGCTCCTTTATAGGGGTGTGTTACGGGCTGACGGTTGTGCTGCTGGCAGGTGCTGGCCTGCTGGCGGGGGCTGGTGTGCTGTTCTGGCCCGCTCTGTTGCTGCCCGCTATTTTGTTCTGGCGGCAGGTGGTGGCGGTTAACCCGGCCAAACCGGCTTTGTGCCTTGCGCAGTTCCGGGCCAACCGCGAAATCGGACTGACCATTGCGCTGGCGCTCGCACTTGGGTTGCTGGCTGTTTGATGTTGTTGCGTTTTTTGCTGGCACCAAAGGCTGGCAGTCAAGGTGAGATGCCACGATCATGAAGACTATTTTCCGCGCGGTTGCGCCATTGTGCGCCAGTCTGGCCCTGTTTGCAGGGGTTGCCCATGCACAGGATGCGGGTGGGGCAGAGGGGCAGGGCCTTGCGGCATCTGCTGTTGTGCCTGCACGTCTTTCCACCTCCGATCGGGCATGGGTGGCCAAAATCGAGCAGGCACTCAACCGTTCGCTCACGTTTGAGGCGCATATCCAGCAGATAGATGCCGAAGGCAAACGCACAACCGGCACGGTCTGGATGAAGCGCCCCGGACAGATGCGCCTTGCCTATGACCCGCCATCGCCTCTGCTGCTGGTTGCCAGTCAGGGCAAGGTCGTGTTCCGCGATAATCAGCTGGACCAGACTTCGGTCATTCCCATGGACCGCACACCGCTTGGGCTGCTGCTGGCCCAGCATGTCAGCCTGTCCGATGGGGTGGTCGTGACTGCGTTCCGCCACGAAGGCGGGCTGGTTGCGGTCAAGCTGGTGCGGGCTGCCCAGCCGGGGGATGGCAGCCTGACGCTGGTTTTTTATGAAAACCCGCTGGCCCTGCGGTCATGGAGCGTGGTGGACGCACAGGGGCGCGAGACCCGCGTGACCCTGTCAGACGTGCATCCGGGGGCGGATATTCCCGCAAGCCTGTTTGACCTGCCTGCCCAGCCGGAAGACTGACGCTTGGGGGCAGGCATGGCGGCGCCTGCTGCAAACAGACCCACTGGAAAAACAGGGGCCGCATGGCGATATAAAGGCCAGCACGATGGATTGGGGGATAGTGGGGGGATGAACGCCATGACCACACGGCACAGAAGAGTATGACGGGGGAGGACCTGTTTGGCGCTGCACCGCCACCGCAGGAGGATACTCCCGCGCGTGCCGGTGGCAGACACACCCCGACCCAGCCGCTGGCGGACCGCCTGCGCCCGGCCTGTCTGGCTGATGTGGTGGGGCAGGGGCACCTGCTGGGGCCGGAGGGCACACTGACCCTTATGCTTGAGCGCGGCACCCTGCCCAGCCTGATCCTGTGGGGTGGGCCGGGGGTCGGCAAGACCACCATTGCCCGCCTGCTGGCACAGGCGGCAGGGTTGCGGTTCATGCAGATTTCGGCCGTGTTTTCGGGTGTTGCGGATCTTAAAAAAGCGTTCGATGCGGCGCGCAAGCTCGCTCAGGGCGGGATTGGCACGCTTTTGTTTGTGGATGAGATCCACCGCTTCAACCGCGCGCAGCAGGACGGATTTCTGCCCGTGGTGGAGGATGGCACCGTTGTGCTGGTGGGAGCCACGACAGAAAACCCCTCCTTTGCGCTCAACTCGGCTTTGCTCTCACGCTGTCAGGTCATGGTGCTGAACCGGCTGGATGACCCGGCACTTGAGGCCCTGCTTGCGCGTGCGGAGGAGGAGACAGGCCACCCCCTGCCCCTTACGGAGGACGGCCGCGCGACCCTGCGCGCCATGGCGGATGGGGATGGTCGCTACCTGCTGAACATGGTGGAGCAGGTGCTGAGCCTGAAGAACACAAAACCGCTGGATGCGCAGGCGCTGGCCCGGTTGCTGGCCAAAAGGGCCATTCTGTATGACCGGGACCGCGAGGAGCATTACAACCTTATTTCCGCCCTGCATAAATCACTCCGCGGGTCGGACCCCGATGCAGCCCTGTACTGGTTTGCCCGTATGCTCGAAGGTGGGGAGGACCCGCGTTATCTGGCCCGCAGGCTGACCCGGTTTGCAACTGAGGATGTGGGGATGGCCGACCCCAACGCGCTCCCGCTGGCCGTGGCTGCGTGGGAGACGTACGAGCGGCTCGGCTCCCCCGAGGGCGAGCTGGCTCTGGCCCAGCTTGTGGTGCACCTTGCCACCGCCCCCAAATCCAATGCGGCTTATAAGGCGTATGGCGCAGCGCGGCGTGCGGCCAAGGCGACGGGTAGCCTTATTCCCCCCGCCCATATTCTCAACGCCCCCACCCGGCTGATGCAGGATATTGGCTACGGCAAGGGGTATGAATACGACCACGATGCGGAGGAAGGGTTCTCGGGGCAGAATTATTTCCCCGATGGTATGCGCCGCCAGACCTTTTATAATCCAACGGGTAGAGGCTACGAACGGGAGGTTAAACACAGGCTGGAAACATGGTCCCGCTTGCGGGAACGGCGCCAGTCGTGAATATCAGCGCATGAGTGTTGTCAATCTTACCGTGAGCGAGGACGAGGCCGGTATCCGCCTCGACCGTTATTTCCGCCGTCATTACCCGCACCTGACCCAGGGCGCGCTGCAAAAACTGTGCCGTACGGGCCAGATTCGCGTCGAGGGCAAGCGGGTGGATGCCTCCACCCGGCTGGAGCCGGGGCAGAGCGTGCGCGTTCCCCCCATTCCCATGGCCGCCAAGCCCGCGCGTGATGTGCCACGCCCGCTGGATGACAAGCTGGTGCGCGAAATCCAGCGCATGGTCGTCTATCAGGACAAGCACCTGATCGTGCTCAATAAACCCTCCGGCCTTGCCGTGCAGGGTGGTCCGGGCATTACCCGCCATGTGGACATGATGCTTGATGGCCTGCGTGAAAACCCCGAGGACCCGCGCCCAAGGCTTGTCCACCGGATCGACCGGGACACGTCCGGTCTGCTGCTGTTGGCCAGAACCCCCGGTGTTGCTGCCAAGCTGGCTGCGGCCTTCCGTGGGCGGGATGTTAAAAAAACATACTGGGCAGTTGTTGTTGGCAGGCCTGACCCCCTTTCGGGCGAGATTGACCAGCCTCTGGCCCGCCTTGGCGCAGGCCCGGGAGCCATTACAGTAGCCGCCGACCGTAAGGATGAGGACGCACAGTCCGCCCGCACGGTGTACGAGGTACTGGATTCGGCAGCCCGCAAGTTCTCATGGCTCGGGCTTTCCCCGCTTACGGGGCGCACGCACCAGTTGCGCGTGCATTGCGAGTCTTTGGGAACCCCCATTCTGGGTGATCCCAAATATGGTGGCGCTACGGCGCATCCTTCGGGCTTTACCGACCAGTTGCACCTGCATGCGCGTGAGCTGGATATGCCACACCCTGCTGGCGGCAGGCTGGTTGTCAGCGCGGAACTCCCCCCCCATATGCGCGAGACCTTCCGCGCTCTGGGCTTTACACCCGGCACAACGCCCCCCCCTGCGCGCAAGGGCGGCTGAGCGGCAACAAAACCTGCGCGGGAGAAAACCAGACATGCGTCTTAAATGGAAAATCGGCCTGCTCGCGGGTGTTGTGGCTGTTGCTGTCGGGGGCGGGACAATTTTTTCCGCAACGCAGGACGCAACATGGCTCAAAACCCGGCTGTGTGATGCTGTGGAGCAGGGTACGGGGCGGCACCTGAGCATTGGTGCGCTGCATGTCTGGGTTCTGCCTTTCCCTTGGGTGGAGGCGCAGGATGTGCGCCTGTCCGGGGTGGATAACGCGGGGCCGGATGCGCTGGTGGTTCGGCAGGTGCGGGCGCGGCTTGCCCTTATGCCGCTGTTCTCCCACCGTATTGCGTTGCGTGATGTGAGCGTGGTTGGCCCACAACTGACCCTGCGCCGTCTGGCCGATGGGCGGGCAGACTGGCTGCTTACGCCGCCATCTCCGCCCGAGCAGGCGGGCGCAAGCACTCCCTCCGGTCCGGTGCATATGCACTGGAATGTGGGCGTGACGGACCTGAGCATCAGTCAGGCACAGGTGACGTGGGAGGACGCGCAGACCCACCACTCCGGCACGTTTGCCCTGAACCGTGCAACAATACGCGGGCTGGATGGCACTACCCCCGACATGGACATACAGGGGCAGAAGGGGGGCGCGAGCTTTACCCTTAGCGGGCAGACAGGCCCACTCTGGCCGCTGGGCGCACAATTGCCCCTGCAACTGCGCCTGAGTTTGAACAATGGTGGGCACTCCATCGGGCTTGCTCATCTGGACGGGGTTATCAATGCCCCCGGGGCCGAGCGGGTGTATGCCCTGCATCTGGGTGGCTCTGTGGGCCAGATACAGGATTTGAACGCTTTTTTCCCGCATGCCAGCCTGCCGGATGGGCAGAACCTTTCGGTTGATCTGAGTGTGGGTGGCAGTGGGGATGCACCGCAACTGCAAAGCCTGCATGTGCGCGCGGGCCGGGTGGATGTGGGGCGTTGGCTCCCACAGGCCGCTCTGGCGCGCGTGGTCGTGGACGCCCCAGCCCCCACAGACCCGCTGAGCGTACATGTGGAGGGGCAACTGGGTGACCAGCCCATTGGCATAAACGGAACAGCAGGCACTCTGGCGCAGCTTGTGCCCATGCAGCCACAGGCCGAAGCTCCGGTGGATCTGGCGTTAACGCAGGGTGGCTCGTCCATGCAGGTCAAGGGGGTGCTGAGCACGACCCACTCCGCGCTGGATGTGCAGGGGCGGCTGGAGCACCTGAGTTTTGGCCAGCAGTGGCCAGACGCCACAGGGCTTGCCGTGACCGGTCATGTAGAAAGCGGAAAAACGCAGTTTCTTTACAAAAACCATGGGTTGGCCGATGTGCTGAACGCCCTCGCCCTGACGGGGGACGTGCAGGTGCAGGCCATGAACTGGCAGGGCGTTGCGTGGTCGCAGGTGCAGACCCATGTGGTGCTGGGCAATGGCCGTCTGGCGCTGGACCCGATCCATGCCGTAGGGAATGGCCAGCAGCAGGTGGCCCGCCTTGTGTATGATATTTCTGGCTCGCAGCCTGTGGTGGAGGCATCTGCCCGCTCCGTATTCCTGCCACTGGCTGTGGTGCAGGCGTGGATGCATGTTGCACCCGACATGCACGGCACGGTGCAGCTTGTGGGGGCGCTTTCGGCTCAGGGCGAAAATGCGCAGCAGCGCAGTAACACTCTGACAGGCCACCTTGGCGCATCTGTGGTGGATGGCAGCGTGGGCAGCACATTGCTGCGCCGGATGCTGGGGCCACAGGTGCCCGTCAAGGGGCAGATGCCCATCCGCTGCTTTGGTCTGCATACCCAGTTTGCCAATGGTGTTGCCCATATTGACCAGCTGGGGCTGGAGAGTGATTTTCTGCACCTGCGGGGGCAGGGTACGGTGACGTTGGCCACGCATGAGCTGAACATGCAACTGGCCCCACAGGTGTTGCTGGGTGGGGCGTCTGCATCGTCCTCCCTGCATGTGACCGGGGTATGGAATAACCCGCAGGTCAGTATGGCCGCGGCAGGAGACGGGCGCTTCGGCATTACCATTGGCGGTGGTGGCGGGGATGATGCCACGTCCTGCACAGCACTTCTTGCGGCTGCGCGGGAAGGGGCGGATGGCCCGACCCCGACTACGGTGGCCAAAAAAGCCAGCAGGGAGGAAAAAATCATGAATATGCTGCACGGTCTGGGGCTGTTCCGGTGAGCGGGGGCACGACCGGTATGCCTGCCCGTGCGCCAGCGGGGCGCAAACGATTCTGGAAGCAGGCCCAGCTAGTTCCGCAGGACGGGGCTTATGCTGTGGAGCTGGATGGGCGCTGCGTACGCCTGCCCGGCAAAACGGCCCTGTGTGTTCCCTCCCGCGCGCTGGCAGAGGCTCTTGTGGCCGAATGGCAGGCGGCCGGGCAGGAGGGGGGAGGCTACTTTACCCCGGATGACCTGCCTTTGACCGGTATTGCAGGGTCCATGCTCGAGCGTATTCCGCAGGCGCGGGATGGTGTGCTGGAGAGTCTGCTGGCTTACGCCAACAGCGATCTGGTCTGCTACCGCGACGGTGCGCAGGGCAAGCTGGCAGCCCAGCAGGCAGCATTGTGGGACCCGTGGCTGGCATGGCTTGGCAAAACCTATGGGGTTGCCTTCCACACGACGCACGGGGTTATGCCCATCCGCCAGTCCGGGCAGGACCTGCAGGCGCTTGGCGCGGCTATGCAGAGCATGACAGATGCCCAACTGGCTGTGCTGGGGGTGGCTGTGCCTGCGCTGGGCAGTCTGGTGCTGGGGCTGGCCCTGCTGGGGGGCGCTGCGGTGGAAGAACTGGTTGCCTGCGCCACGGTGGATGAACGCCACCAGATAGCCATATGGGGGCAGGATACCGAGGTCACGGACCGCATTGCCAGTATGCAGATGGAGCTGGAAACAGCAGCACGGTTTGATGCGTTAACACGCCAGGCGTAAGCGCTGGCCCACCAATGCCTGTGTGCAGGGGGTGGGTCGTGTTGCGCGCACTTGGCGCATTGCTGTTTTTCTGGTCACATCAGGGAACGGCATCTGTTTTTGCAGGAGAGTAATCAGGTCATGAAGATCAGCAATGGTGTACTGGCTGCGGCACTGGTCGCGGGGCTTTCTCTCACTGGTCTGTCGGCTCATGCGGCAGGGCCGGGGGGTATGGGGGGCGGCATGGGTGTCGGCTCCACGTTTGGTGGTCCGGGTGGGAATGCGCTGGACGGGCTGGACCTGACCCGCAAGCAGCGCAACCAGATCGCAACCATCCTCAAGGAAGCGCACGATCAGGATCAGGCGCAGGACACGCAGGAGCAGTTTGAAAACCTGCATGCCCAGATAGAGGATCTGCTGAGCGCACCCGGCCCGCTGGATCAGGACAAAATTGCGCAGGTGCAGCAGCAGATGGCCGCCCTGCGGGCGGAGCGTGAGGCACGGCACCTCCAGACAGCAAGCCGGATTCATGATGTGCTGACCCCGGACCAGCTTGCCCAGATGCGCGACCGGCAGAAGCGCATCCATGCGCTGCTTGGGGAGTTGAATGCGTTGCAGCATCCCGCCCAGCAGATTTCTTCCGATACGCAGAAGAAGTAAAAACCAGAAGTTCCTTGACTCAGGGCGCGGTTGTGCCGTAAGCCCTGCAACAAATCAGGCCCGCCACTCCGCGAGTGTTCGCGCAGTGGCGCGTCTTGTTATGGGGTGTGTTGCTCTTGTTCGAAGCTCTATCAGGCAAGCTTTCCGGGGTTTTTGATGGTCTCGCCAAACGTGGCGCGCTGTCTGAAGCCGATGTGATGGAGGCCATGCGCGAAGTCCGTCTGGCCATGCTGGATGCGGACGTCGCGCTGCCTGTTGTCAAGGATTTCGTTAACAAGGTTAAAGAGCGCGCAGTCGGCCATGAGGTGCTGGAAAGCATTTCCCCCGGTCAGGCGGTCGCCAAGATTGTTAACGATGCCCTGATCGATGCGCTCGGTGGTGCGGGCGTTGCCCCGCTCAACCTGAGCGCCATTCCGCCCGTGCCTGTGCTTATGGTCGGGCTTCAGGGTTCTGGTAAGACCACAACTTCGGGCAAGCTGGCCCTGCGCCTTTCTACGCGTGAGCGTAAAAAGGTGCTTCTGGCCTCGCTCGATACCCAGCGCCCCGCCGCCCAGTTGCAGCTTGCCCAGCTTGCGCAGCAGGCGGGTGTTACTTCCCTGCCCATTATCGCAGGGCAGACGCCGGTGGAAATCGCCCTGCGCGCGCTCGATGTCGGGCGTAAGGAAGGGTATGACGTCGTTATCCTTGATACGGCGGGTCGTCTGTCCATTGACGAAGCGTTAATGGAGGAAGTCCGCCAGATCAGGGATGTAACACACCCGGCAGAAACCCTGCTGGTTGTGGACGCCATGACCGGGCAGGACGCGGTAAACACCGCCAAAGCGTTTAACGAGGCCGTGGGCGTGACCGGTGTTGTCATGACCCGTATGGATGGTGATGCGCGCGGTGGCGCGGCCCTGTCCATGAAGGCTATTACCGGCGCGCCCATCAAGCTGACCGGTTCGGGCGAAAAGCTGGACGCGCTGGATGAGTTCCATCCCGAGCGTGTGGCTGGCCGTATTCTGGGTCTGGGCGATATTGCCGGTCTTGTGGAAAAAGCGGCCGATACGCTGGACCACGAGGAAGGCGAGCGTCTGGCCCAGCGCATGATGGCTGGCAAGTTTGATCTGGATGACTACGCATCCCAGATCCGTCAGATCAACAAGCTTGGTTCCATTTCCGGTATTCTGGGAATGTTGCCGGGTATGGGTAAGGTCAAGGAAGCGCTGGGGGACAAGGACCTTGATACGTCCGTCCTCAAGACGCATCTGGCCATTATCGGTTCCATGACCCGTGGTGAGCGCCGCGCGCCGGGGATCATCAAGGCATCGCGCAAAAAGCGTATTGCCGCAGGGTCGGGAACAACAGTTCAGGACGTCAACAAGCTGCTCAAGCAGTTCGACATGATGTCCACCATGATGAAGCGTTTTAACAAACTGGGCGTGAAAGGTCTCATGCGCCAGGGAATGTCTGCGCTCATGCCTAAGGGAATGGGTGGAGGTCCTCCGGGTGGTCCCGGTGGTTCTCCCTTCCGCTGATGCGGCCTGTTTCTGCCTAAGTTTTCCGGGTTTTGTTTTTCGGTCTGGAGTATTCCGAATGAGTGTTAAAATTCGTCTTGCCCGCGCTGGTGCCAAGAAGCGTCCTTACTACCACATTGTTGTGGCCGACAGCCACAGCCCGCGCGATGGCCGCTTTATTGAAAAAGTGGGTGCATACAACCCGATGCTGCCGTCCGACCATGCTGAACGCGTGCGTCTGGTCAGCGAGCGGATCACGCACTGGCTCTCCCAGGGTGCGCAGCCGACCGATCGTGTTGCCCGCTTCCTTGGTAACGCTGGCCTGATCGCCAAGCCGAGCTACAACGAGCAGCCCAAGCAGTCTGCTCCGAAGAAGAAGGCACAGGAACGTGCAGCCGCTGCCGCTAAAGCAGCAGAAGCCGCAGCCTGAGCTGAACCGAATCAGCCATGCAGCCTGACCTGATCCTGATTGGTGTTGTAGGTAAACCGCATGGAGTGCGCGGCCTTGTGCGCGTGCATTCCTACGCGGCAGACGCTGCGGCGCTGGAGGATTATGCGGTTCTGCAGGATACGCAGGGTCGTACATGGTCGCTGCGCTGGTGCGGCGCGGATGGCGTTGCCGAGATAAAAGACGCGGATGGTAAGCCGCTGGCGGACCGGACTGCGGCGCAGGCGTTGGTGAATACCCGCCTGTATGTGCCGCGCTCCAGCCTGCCTGAGCCAGAGGAAGAAGAATTCTACCACGCCGATCTGATCGGTATGGAAGCGTTCGAAAAAGGTCTTTCTCTGGGGCGTGTCATCATGGTGCATGATTACGGTGCCGGTGCCAGCCTTGAACTGAGCGATGGTTCCCTTATCCCCTTCACCAAGGCCTGCGTGCCGGAAGTGCGGCTGGATGAGCGGAGCGTTGTGATTGTTCGTCCCGAGGAAATTGCGGGGGAAGAAGGGCGTGGCGTTGGCAAGCGGCAGACGGGGGTGCCAGCATGAGTTGGCAGGCAACCGTTGTCACACTCTTCCCGGACATGTTTCCGGGGCCTTTGGGGCAGTCCCTTGCGGGGCGTGCGCTGGAGAACGGGGTGTGGTCATGCCGTACCGAAGACCTGCGTGAGCATGGTCTGGGCCGCCATCGCGCTGTGGATGATACGCCGTTTGGTGGTGGTGCAGGTATGGTAATTCGCCCGGATGTGGCGGATGCTGCTCTTGCGGCAACACAGGCCGGTGCCAACATTCCGCGTGTATATCTTACGCCACGGGGGCGCCCATTAGCGCAGGCCGATGTGCGGCGTTATGCGGCAGGGCCGGGTGTCATGCTGCTGTGTGGCCGGTTTGAAGGAGTGGACGAGCGCTTTTTGCAGGCGCGGGGTGTCGAGCAGGTTTCCATCGGGGATTATGTCCTCTCGGGTGGAGAAACTGCGGCTCTGGTTCTGCTGGATGCGTGTGTGCGTCTGCTCCCCGGTGTAATGGGGAGTGAACAGAGCGGCGTTGAGGAAAGTTTTTCCGACGGGCTGCTTGAGTACCCACATTATACCCGTCCGGCCGTATGGGATGGGCATGAGGTGCCGGAAGTTCTGCTTTCGGGCAACCATGCCGCCATAGCACGGTGGCGGCAGGCGCAGGCTGAAGAGACAACGCGGGAAAGAAGGCCGGATCTGTGGTCTGCCTGGCTGGCTCGCAAGAATGGAAACAGGACTGAAGCTGTGGGCGGGGCCACACAGGCAGACCTAGGGGTTTGAGAAGGATACCGATATGAACATTATCCAGCAGTACGAAGCTGCAGAAATTGAACGTCTGACAGCCGCACGCGCAGTGCCCGTTTTTGATGCAGGTGACACCGTGCGTGTTTCCGTGCAGGTCAAGGAAGGCGAGCGCGTTCGTCTTCAGGCATTCGAAGGCGTTGTGATCGCCCGCTCCAACAAGGGCCTGAACAGCAACTTTACGGTGCGCAAGATTTCCAACGGCGAAGGTGTGGAACGCGTGTTCCCGCTGTATGCCCCGACCGTGGCCGAAATCAAGGTTGTGCGTCGTGGTAAAGTGCGTCGCGCAAAGCTGTACTACCTGCGTGGCCGTAGCGGCAAGTCTGCCCGTATTGCAGAACGTCCGCGTGACGTTGCTGCTCCGGCAGCAGCAGGCTAAAAGCCACAAGGCTTTTGGGCACGATGCCAGGCATGGCTTGTGTGAACCCGACTGGTCTGTGGCCAGTCGGGTCTTTGTGATAAAACAGGGTGTGTGCAGCAGCTATTCCGTGCTGTTGACACAGATATAAAGGTAAGGAGGATGCGCATGGCTGCGCGTACGTTGTTCGACAAGATCTGGGACGATCATGTCGTGGAAACCCTTCCGGACGGCACCTCCATTCTTTATATCGACCGGCACCTTGTCCATGAGGTCACCAGCCCACAGGCGTTTGAGGGCCTGCGTCTGGCCGGGCGCAAACTGCGTCACCCGGAGCGGACCGTGGCCGTTGTGGACCATAACGTGCCCACATCCGACCGGAGCCAGCCGATTGAGGAAGCGGAAAGCCGCAACCAGATCGAAACGCTCGAACGCAATGTGAAGGAATTTGGTGTTCCTTATTTTCCGCTCCTGTCTTCCAATCAGGGCATTGTGCATGTGGTTGGGCCGGAGCAGGGCATTTCCCTGCCGGGGATGACCATTGTGTGCGGTGACTCGCATACCTCCACGCATGGCGCACTTGGGTCTTTGGCATTTGGCATCGGCACGTCCGAGGTCGAGCATGTCATGGCAACGCAGACCATTCTGCAACGCCCGGCCAAGAACATGCGCGTAAACGTGGAAGGCACGCCCGGTGCAGGCGTTTCGGCCAAGGACATCATGCTGGCCATTATCGGCCATATTGGCACGGCTGGTGGCACGGGCCACGTTATAGAATTTGCCGGTTCGGCCATTCGCGGGCTGGACATGGCAGGCCGCATGACCATCTGCAACATGGCGATCGAGGCCGGAGCCCGCGCAGGTCTGGTGGCCCCGGATGAGACCACGTTTGAATACGTGCGCAACCGCCCCTTCGCCCCCAAGGGCGAGGCCTTTGATCAGGCTGTGGCATACTGGAAGACCCTTGCATCTGACGAGGGCGCGCATTTTGACCGTGAAGTGACCCTGCGGGCAGAAGACATTGGCCCAACCCTGACATGGGGCACCAGCCCCGAGACGGTTCTGGCCATTACCGATACTGTGCCCGACCCTGCGCAGGAAACGGACGAGGCTGTAAAAGCCCAGATGCAGCGCATGCTTGACTACATGGGGCTTAAGGCCGGGCAAAAAATTGCTGGCACCCCTGTGGATGTGGTGTTCATCGGTTCCTGCACCAACAGCCGGATAGAAGACCTGCGCATGGCGGCCCAGATTGCCGCAGGGCGCAAGGTTGCTCCGGGTGTGCGCGCCATGATCGTTCCCGGTTCGGGCAACGTCAAACGTCAGGCCGAGGAAGAAGGGCTGGACCGTATTTTTCTGGATGCGGGGTTTGAATGGCGGGAGGCCGGGTGCTCCATGTGCCTTGGCATGAACCCTGACCGCCTGACCCCCGGCCAGCGTTGCGCATCCACCTCCAACCGTAATTTTGAAGGGCGGCAGGGGCCGGGTGGACGCACGCATCTGCTCTCCCCCGCCATGGCTGCGGCTGCCGCAGTCACGGGTTGCCTGACCGATGTGAGGGAGTTGGCATAATGGAAAAGTTTGTCACGCTGTCTGCTGTTGCTGCGGCTCTGCCGGAAGCCAATATTGATACGGACAAGATTATTCCTGCCCGGTTTTTAAAAACCACCCAGCGCACGGGCCTTGGCAAGCATGCGTTTGACGCCATGCGCTACCTGCCCGATGGCACGGAAAACCCGGACTTTGTGCTCAACCAGCAGCCTTGGCGCAAAGCCGAGATTCTGGTCACGTACGACAATCTGGGGTGTGGCTCCTCGCGCGAGCATGCGCCGTGGGCGTTGCTTGATTTTGGCATCCGCTGCGTGATTGCGCCGTCTTTTGCCGATATTTTCTTTAACAACTGCTTCAAGAACGGCATCCTGCCCATTCGTCTCCCGCGGGAGGTCTGCGATGAGCTGATGGGCGATGCCCAGATGGGCAGCAACGCGCGCCTTACGGTGGACCTGCCGCGTCAGGTGGTCATTCGCCCGGATGGGGAGGAAGTCCCGTTTGAGATTGACGCCTTCCGCAAGCACCTGCTGCTCGAAGGGCTGGATGATATTGGCCAGACCCTGAACCATGAAGCCAGTATTGCGACGTTTGAAAAACGGCTCGATCAGGACAAGTCCTGGCTGCCGACCATTCATTTTGACTGAACAGACCCATACGGAGCACCGCTATGACAGACCCCAAGCAGCCCGTTAAACTTCTTGTCCTGCCCGGAGACGGCATCGGCCCCGAAGTTGTGCGCGAAGTCGGCCGGATTATTGCATGGCTGGAAAAAAATCGTGGCCTGACGTTTGAACTGACCGAAGATCTGGTGGGCGGTGCGTCTCTGGCCGAATACGGCGTGCCTATCCGTGATGAAGTGATTGAAAAAGCATGGGCGGCAGACGCCGTGCTGTTTGGCTCGGTGGGGGACCCCAAATGGGGGCATGTCGGTTTTGACAAGCGCCCCGAGGTGGCCATTCTCAAACTGCGGCAGGAACTGGGGCTGTTTGCCAACCTGCGCCCCGCCAAGGTGTTTGACGCACTGGTGGACAGCAGCACGCTCAAGCCCGATGTTGTGCGCGGTCTGGACATTATGATCGTGCGTGAGACGGTAGGGGGCATCTACTTTGGCAACCCGCGTGGGATTGAAACCCTGCCCGATGGTTCCAAGCGTGGCATCAATACCGAAGTATACACCACCTCGGAAATCCAGCGCGTTGCCCGCGTTGCATTCGATCTGGCCCGCAAGCGCGACAACCGCGTCTGCTCGGTAGAAAAATGCAACGTGATGGAAAGCGGGCTGCTGTGGAAAGAGGTCGTGACCGATGTGCACGCCCGCGAGTTCGCCGATGTGGAACTCTCCCACATGCTGGCCGACAATTGCGCCATGCAGCTGGTGCGCAACCCGCGCCAGTTTGACGTGCTGGTAACGGGCAACCTGTTTGGGGACATTCTGTCCGACCTTGCCTCCATGCTCACAGGTAGCCTTGGCATGCTGCCTTCCGCCACACTGGGGGCAGAGCAGGCCGATGGTCGCCGCCCGGCGCTGTATGAGCCAATCCATGGCAGTGCGCCAGATATTGCAGGCCAAGGCATTGCCAACCCGATTGCGCAGATTCTCTCCTTTGCCATGCTGCTGCGTTATTCGCTGAACATGCAGGCCGAGGCGGATATGATCGAGCAGGCCGTCTCCAACGTGCTGGCCAGTGGCCTGCGTACGGCAGACATTATGGCCGAAGGGATGGCCCGCGTTGGCACGTCCGTTATGGGCGAAGCCATTGTGCGTGAGCTGGACAAACTTCAGGCCAGCTAGAACGGGTAAAATACTGTTCCAAAAAAGTCGCCCACAGCATTGTGTGGCGGCTTTTTTAATGCTTGCTGCAACAAAAGCTGTGGGGCAGGGGAGGTATGGGCAAACAAAAAGGCCGGTACCCAGCGGGCGACCGACCTTTTATGTCTGCAAAACAGGAGGAGGCTGAATTAGAAGCCTTCGCGTTCCAGACGCTTCCGTTCCATTTTGCGTGCGCGACGCACGGCTTCAGCCGCTTCACGCGCTTTGCGTTCGGACGGCTTTTCAAAGTGCCGACGCAGTTTCATTTCACGGAAGATGCCTTCGCGCTGCATTTTTTTCTTGAGCGCTTTAAGAGCCTGATCGACATTGTTGTCACGGACTAGAACGTGCACTTGGTCACTAACCCCTGTTTCAAAAAAATCCGGTAACCCGGTTTTTGGGAAGCCATTATGGAAGGAGATCCGCGTTACCCTTCCGGGCTGCCGATTCCACTGTTGGCGGTTTCTATAACACGGCCTTAAGACAAGATACAATTCGTTCTTGCGTATCAGAACCGCACTTCCGTGTGTTTTATTGTGGTTGTGCATAAAAACAGGACAACAAACAGCATGTCGGTTCTTGCCATTGCCCGTATGGGCCATCCGGTTCTGTTGCAGCGCGCGGCTGAGGTGGAAGATATGAACACACCGCAGATCAGGGATCTGTTGCAGAACATGCGCGAAACCCTGACCCAGAGCGGGGGTGTGGGGCTTGCCGCCCCGCAGGTCTATGTGCCTTTGCGGATATTCCTCTACTCGGTTCCACCAGCGCGCAGTGAGGGGGAGGATGACCCGCCCCGCCCCGTACAGGTGCTGATAAACCCCACGATCGCGCCCGATGGCACGGAGATGATGCCACGGCTGGAGGGATGCCTGTCCATTCCCGGTTTTAGGGGGGAGGTCCCGCGTTACCGCCGTGTGCGCTATAGCGGGTGGGATGAGCATGGCGCGCGGGTGGAAGGTGTGGCTTCCGGCTTTTGCGCCAATGTCATGCAGCATGAAATGGATCATCTGGACGGAATCCTCTATCCCATGCGTATGACGGATATGGCCCGCTTTGGTTTTGAGGCGGAAATCACACGGTATGGGGTAAAAGCATGAGCGCACTGCCGGGAAAACTGGAACAGACACTTTCTCTGGCGGTGGCCACACTGGCTGTGGGCGTTATGCCCACCCCCATGGAGCGGGATGCAGAACGCGACCAGGCGTTGCGCAAGCTTGCGGCCGTTGCGGGGGAGTGCGGGTGGAGTATGCACACACTCCGGTCCGTAGCCGGGCCGAATGCAGACCTTCTGTTCCCCGCAGGGGTGGTGGAAGTGGTGGAGGCATGGTCCGACCTGTGTGACCGCACCATGCTTGAAGCCATGCAGGACACATTTGAGCCCAGACTGAGCCAGAGGGTCCGGCAGGCCATTCTGCTGCGCCTTCCCCCAGATGAGCAGCGGCGGCTTGCCGCGCAGCGGGGTATGGCGGTGTTCATGTCCATACGGGGGCAAAAGGCTTTTCGCCGGTCATGGGTGCGTACGGTCAACGCCATATGGCAGGCCGCTCAGGATGATTCGACGGGCCTGACCTATGTGAGCAAAAGGCTGACGTTGGGTGGCCTGTATGCCTCGGTTTTTCTGTACTGGCTGAGCCGGGGGAGTGATTCTGCCGGTTTGGAAGCATTTGTGGACAGGCGGCTGGCCGATGTGCTGCGCATCGGGCGGCTTAAGGCCCGTTTTGGCGGGGCGGCTGCAAAACCAGAATCCGTGGCAGGATAGACACCGTCATGGCCATGCCCTCATCTCATGAACGGGCAGGCACGGACCTGCTTTTTCTGCGCGAAGAAAGCCTGAGACTGGCGCAAACGCTCATGTTTCTGGCCACGCGGGATATGGCGGAAGCTGTAGCCCCGGTGCTGGAGGAGGACGGTCTGGGCCGCGCGCATTACCGTGTGTTGCAGGTGCTGGCTTTTAGCCCGGGTATTCCGGTCAGCCGTTTGCAGGACATTCTGGGTGTGACCAAGCAGAGTCTTGGCCGCACATTGCAGGAGCTGGACGCGCGAGCCTACCTCCAGAGCAGCGTGGGGCGGCAGGACAGGCGGCAGAAGCTTCTGTGCTTGAGCCCCGAGGGCAAGGCGGCCGAAGCCCGGCTGTTTGCCGTTATCCGCCACAGACTGGTCGCTGCCTACCGGGAGGCAGGAGGCGCTGCGGTGGAAGGGTTCCGGCGTGTTATAGGTGGTATGTTGTCCGAGCACAGCAGGGAACTGCTGAGTGAAGAGGGCGCAGGACGAAGGGAAGGGCGTTGATATGTCTGAGCACGTAACCGGCACCGAGGCTGAGGTCGCATCCCACGTCATGGTGGTGGATGATGATCCGCGCCTGCGCCGCCTGCTCCAGCGCTATCTGTTCGAGCATGGGTTCCGGGTCAGTGTTGCGGCCAATGCGACCGAGGCGCGGCATACGCTGGAGGGGATTCAGCCCGATGCCCTTGTGCTGGATGTAACCATGCCCGGGGAGAACGGGCTGGAGCTGACCCGTGCGCTGCGCGAGTCCGGGCAGGACCTGCCCATTTTGCTCCTGACCGCACGGGGCGAGCCAGAGGACCGGATTACCGGGCTGGAGGCGGGCGCGGATGATTATCTGGGCAAGCCGTTTGAGCCACGGGAGCTTTTGTTGCGGCTCAAGGCGCACCTTAGGCGGCACCAGCCCCCGCCGCCGACGGATAACCTGCGTATTGTCCGGCTGGGTGACAAGGAATTTGACCCCGTAAGGCTGCTGCTTAGTGGGCCTGCGGGCAATATCCACCTGACTGGTGGAGAGGCGGCTCTGCTGTGTGTGCTGGCACGCAAACCGAACGAAACCTTCACGCGTGAAGACATAGCCAAAGCTTTGGATATGACCGAAATTGGCGAGCGCGCGGTAGATGTGCAGGTTACGCGCCTGCGCCGCTGCATAGAACCCGACCCGCGTGAGCCGCGTTTTTTGCATACGGTGCGTGGGCGGGGTTACGTGCTCAAGCCGGGGCTTTAGGCCAGTATGGGCAAGCGCAGGGGGTTCCGCCTTTTTCCGCGGGAGCGGTGGCGTGCGCTCCGGGTGGAAAAATCGGTCAGGCGTGTGCTGCCGCGCTCTCTGCTGGGACGGTCTTTGCTGATTGTTCTTTTTCCGCTGCTGATCACGCAGGGCATAGCGCTTGAGCTGTATTACGGTAATTTTCTCAGGGTTGTGTCCCGGCGGTTGACCAGTTCGGTTACGGCAGAAATCGTACTCTCCCTTAACGCGCTGGAACGGTTGAAAAATCCGGCGGACAAGGAATGGTTTGTCGCGCAGGCGCGTGAACAGTTGCAACTCATAGAGATATGGCGGCCGGGGGAAAAACTCTCCCGCGTAGGGTCCACGCATGTTCTGGGCCCGATGGATGATGACCTCGTGCGCTCCCTTAGTCAGGCAATCAGCTACCCGTTTTTTATCAGCTGGCGGCATTTCCACCACACGGTGCGCATTTACATTCAGTTACCCGATGGGGTGCTGGAGATTGATACACCGCGTAAACGGCTGGATATGGGGCAGATATGGCTGTTTGTCGCATGGACCGTGGGCAGTACCCTGTTGCTGTTTACCATTGCAGGGCTGTTCATGCGCAATCAGGTGCGGGCCATCCGGCAGTTGGCTCTGGCGGCGGAGCAGTTTGGTATGGGGCGCGACATTGGCCCCATACGCCCCGCAGGCGCGCAGGAGGTGCGTAAAGCCGCTGTGGCCTTTAACCGCATGCAGGACAGGATTACCCGCTTTGTCGGGCAACGTACGGGCGTTCTGGCGGGTGTTTCGCACGATCTGCGTACCCCGCTGACCCGCTTGAGGCTCTCTCTGGCCATGATGCCGCGGGAAGGAGCGGTCTGTGCCGAAGTCATGACCCAGGACCTGAATGAGATGATCGGCGATATTGCCGAAATGGAACATATGATTGACAGCTACCTCGCCTTTGCCCGTGGAGAGGGGTCGGAGAGTGTGCAGCGCGTTGAGGTGCAGCCTTTTCTGGAAGATGTGGTGTCCGCCGCGCGCCGTGCCAATGTGCATGTGCGCGCCGTGGTGGTGGAGCCGGGGCTCTTTGCGCACATGCGCCCGGATGCCATGCGCCGTGCGCTGGGGAACCTGTTCGACAATGCCCGCAGGCATGGCGCCAGTGTTGTGCTGAGCGCACGCGCTGTGGCGGGTGGGGTGAGCATTGTGGTGGATGATAACGGGCCGGGTATTCCACCGGAGCGGCGGGCAAAGGTGCTGCGTGCGTTTGAAAGCGGGCACGGTGGCGGCACAGGTCTGGGCTTGACCATTGCGCGCGATATTGTGCGTGCGCATGGGGGGGAAATGGAGCTGGAAAGTGCGCCCGAAGGCGGGCTGCGGGTCAGGCTGTACCTGCCGGACTAGTCGGTCATGCCAGCCTGCGGCTGTATGTTAGAGCGAGTTGCCCGAACCAAAGTGACCGGGGCCGGAGTTGCTGTTGAACATACCACCCTGCCCACCGGCAGCACCTGAACCCATCATATTCTGCATCGGGTTGTAGCGGCCGACATTGCCCAGAATCTGCTGGAGTGCGTTAATTTTGGTCCCCGGTGTGGGGGTGATCTGCTGGATCATGGCAACATGCTTGGCGTCCTTGCGGTTGAGCGTGCGCATGCTTTCCAGCGTTCCGGCATTGTTGAACTTGAGGACAACAAGGTCCTGTTTGATAACGCCGGGAAAATCCATGGGTACCAGATGGGTGGTCATGGAAATATAAATCCACGTGTTATCGTCAAACGCGCCTTTGGTGGTGGGGGAGCCCATAACGTCCAGCGCGTCAGCGCGGGTGCTGGTGCCGGGTTCAAGCTGGCCGTATTCTTCCGGCTCAAGAATGGAGCCACGCGGCGTTGGGGTGGGGCCAAAAACCTGACAGCCAGAAAGCACAAGAACGGTGGCGAGCGCCCCACAGGCACTTTTAAGGCGCGTCATCTTGTTCGTGCGTGGCGGCGTCATCTGGTCAGGGTGTCCCAAACGTAAGATTGTGATCCATGATCGTCATCCAACTGGCAACGGCCATTTCTGTCCGATGCCCCAACGCTTGCGAGGCGTCAATTGCTGAATGGCAAAAATACGGGCTTTGTTGGCTCCATCTATCAGTCCTTACTCCATAAAGTCACGCTTGTGTGGTAGATTGTGCGCACGGTGAGCAGGCACTTTGTCCCGAGTGTGCCCCGTCTGCGTGTTTCAGCGTTACATCAGGAGACTTCCATGACCGAAAAACCAGAATTTTTTCGCCCTCTGGCCGTGCGCCGAATCGGAATGCTGGGTACGGATATGACTGTGGAAGCCACGCCGGATGAATGTGGCAAAGTGGCCCGGCGGCTGGGGTTGCAGGACGTGGCCATGCTCCGCTGCCGCTACCGGCTTAAAGATGATGGTCGGGGCGTTGTGACGGCCGAAGGGGCAATGGCCGTCCGTTTTACGCAGACCTGCGTTGTCAGCATGGAAGCGTTTGAGGACATGATGGCCGGATCGTTTGTTGTCCGCTTTGTGCCCGCAGCACAGTTTGTGGAGCCCGACGTGCCTGATATGGACGCGATTGATGAAATTCCGTATGACGGGCAGGACATTGATCTGGGGGAGGCTGTTGTTGAGCAGTTTGCCCTTGATCTGGAGCCTTATCCTCATGCGCCGGATGTTGCTCTCCCCCCCGGTCTGATCATGGATGAGGAGGAGGCAGACCGTCTTGGTCTTGCGGAAGAGGCCGAGAAAAAGGCCAGTCCGTTTGCCGGTCTGGCGCGCTGGCGGGGCGGAAACGCATAACTGCCCATGCGCGTCTGTGGGGTTTTCTTTTAGGATTGCTTGCGAAAACGCTTGCTGTCTGCTAGAGGCCGCGGCTCAGTGCTGGTGTTAAACCTGTTATGTCGTCTGGGTGCGTGAATGCGTGGTCAGGCGTGTTGTTCAAACCATTTTTATGAGAAGGGGCTGGGCTTATGGCTGTACCCAAAAAGAAAACCTCGCCTTCACGTCGTGGCATGCGTCGCAGCCATGAAGCTCTGCGCGCAGAAGCTCATGCTGAATGTTCCAACTGTGGCGAACTGAAGCGCCCCCACAATGTTTGCAGTCACTGCGGTCATTATGACGGGCGTGAAGTGATTGCAGCAGGCAAGGCACTCAAGGTCGCCGTTCGCGCCTGATTTTTCAGGCGTGAGTTAACGCGTGCTGCATCCGTAGCACGCGGGGTAATGGGGGTAAGGCATCTGCGGCATGGCAGAGAAGCAGGCATGAGCAAGACCGAGATTCCAGAAAATTTTCCTTCCGATCCGAACGAGGTATTCAACCTTGCTGTGGATGGGATGGGGGGTGATGGGGCTCCGGAAGTGGTTGTTGCCGGGCTTGCCGTTGCCGCCGAACGGCACCGCAATATCAAGGTGCTTCTGATCGGGGATGAAGCGCGCCTGCTACCTTTGCTGGCGAAGTATCCCAAGGCTGCGTCCATATGCACGGTGTGGCATACGGATGTGTCCGTCTCCATGGACATGAAGCCAACATCCGCATTGCGGATGCGTCAGTCCTCCATGCGACTTGCCATGGACGCCGTGGCCAGTGGGCGCGCCCAAGGGGTTGTGTCCGCAGGCAACAGTGGCGCCATGCTGGCCTTGGCCAAAATTGTTATCAAAACATTACCCGGTATTTCCCGCCCGGCCATGGCCGCCATCAGCCCGACCATCAAGGGTGATGTTGTCATGCTCGACCTCGGGGCCAATGTGGCCTGTGACTGGCGCAATCTGGTGGAATTCGCGGTTATGGGCGAGGCATTTGCCAAGTCCGTACTGGGGCTGCCTGCGCCAACCATAGGTCTGCTCAATATTGGCGCAGAAGAACTCAAGGGTGATGAAAGGCTGCGCGTGGCGGCTGAAATCCTGCGCGAAAGTCCTCTTGCCTCGCAGTACCACGGTTTTGTGGAGGGGCATGATATTACCGCAGGCACCACAGACGTTGTGGTCACTGACGGATTTACAGGGAATGTTGCGCTGAAAACCGGCGAGGGTGTGCTTAAAATGGCCACAACCCTTTTGCGCCGGGTGTTCCAGCACGGGATTATTTCCCGCCTTGGTTATCTGCTCGTCCGCCCCGGACTGGAGCGGATGAAGGAATGGCTGGACCCACGCCGTTACAACGGTGCCGTTTTTGTGGGCCTGAATGGTGTGGTGGTCAAATCCCATGGCGGCACGGATGCCGAGGGCTTTGCCGCTGCGGTCGATGTGGCCATGGATATGGTCACGCATGGTTTTAACGAAAGCATTCGTGAGCGCCTTGCCCATATGGGGGCGTTGCTGATGCGCCCGCAGGTGGAGGAAGACTGCGCACCAGCCCTCCCGGTTTCCTGAATAGACGGAACGAATGTATTGCGTGCGCAGGCTGCAAGGCGGTTTGTGCTGGCGGATAATGAAAGAACGGTCATGGCGAAACGTTCGCTTCTGGTGGGTTTTGGTGGATTTCTGCCAGAAAGAGTTGTCACGAACGAAGAGCTGGCAACCCGGCTGGCCACATCGGATGAGTGGATCAAAACCCGCACCGGCATTACCCGCCGCCATCTGGCTGGCCCAGATGACAGTGCAACAAGCATGGGGGCCGAGGCTGCACGCCGGGCGCTCGACTACGCCGGGCTGAGTGCTGATGATATTGATGTGGTGCTTGTGGCCACATCCACGCCCGATCAGGCTTTTCCCGCAACAGCGGTTCGTATTCAGGCTGCTCTGGGCATGACCCACGGGTTTGGGTTTGATATTGCGGCTGCCTGTTCGGGTTTTATTTTTGCACTGGCAACAGCAAATTCCTTCATCCGCTCCGGGCAGGTGCGCAACGCGCTGGTTATTGGTAGCGAGGTGTATTCGCGCATTGTGGACTGGCAGGACAGGGGCACCTGCGTCCTGTTCGGTGATGGGGCAGGGGCGGTTGTTGTCTCTGCCTCTGATGACGAATCCGGTACGCGGGGCATTTTATCCACCCATCTGCATTCCGATGGTACAACGGGTGACCTGTTGTACGTGGACGGCGCAGTGGGCCAGCCAGACAAAAGTGGACACCTGAAAATGAGCGGGCGCGATGTGTTCCGCCATGCCGTTGCCAAACTGTCCTCCTCTGTGGACGAAGCCCTTCAGGCAGAAGGGCTGAGCTACGCGGATGTGGACTGGCTTGTGCCGCATCAGGCCAATATCCGGATTATTGAAGGTGTGGGCAAAAAGCTGGGCCTGCCTGCCGAGCGTGTGGTTGTGACCGTTGACCGGCACGCCAATACCTCAGCCGCTTCCATTCCTCTTGCGCTGGATGAAGCCGTGCGTGATGGCCGGATTCAGAAAGGCGAACTGGTGCTGATGGAGGCTCTGGGGGGCGGTTTGACCTGGGGCTCAGTGCTGGTACGCCTGTAACCAGCTGATAACAGACAGGTGACATCATTGTGAATGAATTGACGCGCCGCACAGGCGTGTTACCTTTCTTCACATGGAAACTGTCACACGTGCATCTTTGATAGAGCAGATCTATCAGCAGGTAGGGTTGTCTCGTAAAGAGTCGTCTGTGCTCCTAGAAGATGTTCTGGAGACAGTCATGCAGGCGCTTGAGCGGGGCGAAAGTGTCAAAATCAGCGGTTTTGGCACGTTCTCAGTCCGTAAAAAGGGGCAGCGCTGCGGGCGCAACCCCAAAACAGGGGAAGAAGTGCCTATTCTTCCCCGCTCCGTTCTGGTGTTTCGCTCCAGCCAGTTGCTAAGAGGCGAAGTCAACCATGAGGAGACAGAGCCGGGAGTCGAGTATGACGATTGATGGCACATCCATCCCCCATGACGATGAGCATGACGTGCCAGATGCTGGCACGGATGTTCTGGAGTCGGGTGGGCTGGAAAAAGGCCCCCACGCATTCCGGACCATTAGTGAAGTCGCGGATGAGCTGCATGTTCCCCAACATACCCTGCGTTTGTGGGAGACGCAGTTCCAGCAGGTACGCCCCCTGAAGAGAGGGGGCGGACGGCGGTATTACAGGCCCGATGATGTGGTGCTGCTCGGCCGTATTGCTGACTTGCTCTATAATCAGGGTTACACCGTTAAAGGTGTGCAGCGCCTGCTGCGCGAAGGAGCTTTGGTCAGTGTGCCGTCACCCGGAGTTGCGGACGGTGCGGTGGAGCAGGACTCCTCTGCGCTGGTGGTGCACACTCCGGTGGAACACTCCGTGACCGAAGACTCGATAGTTGGGGATTACCAACAGGTCGAGGCTGTGGCTGCCGAATTGCCAGCGGCTATTGAGGCTGGTCTGGAAGAGGCGCTTGTTGCGGTTATGGGGCAGAACATCCGTTTGCGCGCCGACCTTGCCGATGTGCTGGTCGAGCTTGAGGCCATGCGCCGCAAGATTTTGGCCTGATTGATAAAAAAGGCAAAAAAAACAGTTTGAGTGGGTTGCTCCCTGCCCAAGGGGCTGCTACATACCCCTCACACTTAACGGGCAGTAGCGCAGTCTGGTAGCGCATCAGTCTGGGGGACTGGGGGTCGTGGGTTCGAATCCCGCCTGCCCGATATTTTTTCCGAAAATGTGAATGCTAAATAACCCCTCTTGGGGGAGGAAATGCAAAAGTCTTTTCAGACTTCTGCATTGTTTCCGTATGTCCAGCGCCGCCAGATCAGGTTGAGGGCGGCCATGGCAGCGGGGCCAATAAACAGGCCGATCAGCCCCCACATTTCTGCACCCCCCAGAATACCAAGCAGCACCCACAGGAAAGGCAGCTTGGTTGTGCCGCCAATCAAGGTGGGGCGGACAAAGTGGTCAGCGACAAAAATAACCGTTGCACCAATACAGAATGTCACAATGGCTGCAACAGATGCGCCAGAAACCAGAATAAGCAGGGACACAAGACTAATCGCGATCATGGCGCAAAAAGGGATCATGGCGGCTACAGCAGTCATGACGCCAAACAGGGCAGGGTGTGGCGCATGGGCAAAAAGATAGACAAGGCCCATCAGCACACCTTCGCCAATGCCGACCAGAACCAGCCCCTGCACAGAACCATGGATGGAAGCCACAATCTGGCGGGCTATGCTTTCCCCCCTACGGCCAAAGGCCCGGCTTGAAGCAACGCGGCATTGCCGAATAACCGAAACACCATCCTTGTAGAGGAAAAACAGGGTGAGGATAGAAAAGCAGAACAGCGTACCCCGGTGCGCAATCTGGCTCCCTAACGCGCGGGTGACCATAACGCCCTTGTTATCCAGCGCCCCCAGCAGGCCCGAGACATCACGCGGGTTGGACAGGTGCGTCTCCCACAGATGTGTAACGGTTGTGGCCCCCACAGGTAATTGCTGAAGAACCTCTGGAACCGGGAGGCCGAATTTACGGGCATGGTCCAGCCATTCCAGAGCACTCTGTGCCTCTCCAATGGCTTCAAGCGTGAACAGGGTCAGGGGTATGACAAACAGAAGGGCCATAACCGCTGTAAACAGGAGTGGCAGCAAAGTGCCGCGGGCCGCATTAGGCCACATACGGCACGCGCCGCTGTAAAGGGGCCATGTGGCAATGGCAAAAACGCCGCCCCATGCCAGAGCGGGCAAAAAGCCCTGTATGGTGTATAGGGCCATACCCACAATAAAAAGAGCCAAGAGACTGCGCGCCATTTCCTGCCCCCGCTTGGAGCGTTGGCTGGCCTTTATAAGGCCACAACGCTGGTGAGCAGGCACTAATGAAGATGGGGGCGTATTGGGCATGCGCGATGTGTCTTTCCAATGGTTCTGTTTTGTGCAGACCGCTCTTTATGTTCTGGGGGCAGCATACTGTGTTGTGGGTGAATAATATAGCGTATCCGATACACCCCCATATGCGGGACAAAGGGTGAGTGGGTAATTGGCAGTATCTTTTTCCAGATTTATCTCTAGTGTTCCGCTGCTTGCCTGCACATTCAAAGCGGATACCCCATGCTCAGAAATTTTCTGACAGTCGGCGGCTGGACCATGCTCAGCCGTATTCTTGGACTGGTACGCGACCAGCTTCTGGCCGCCTTTATGGGCGCTGGCCCCTTGCAGGATGCGTATCAGGTCGCCTTCCGCCTGCCCAACATGTTTCGTCGTCTGTTCGGCGAGGGCGCATTTAACGCTGCTTTTGTCCCTATGTTCTCCACCGTTATGGTGCAGGAGGGGCGCGATGAAGCACGGCTGTTCGCGCGCCGTACACTCGGGGTCATGCTGGCATGGCTGGTGTTTTTGTGTGTGCTGGGCGAGGTGTTCATGCCGCAGGTTCTGCGGGTGATTGCACCGGGGTTTTTACAACATGGCGATCGTTATGCCATGGCGGTCAGCCTGAGCCGTATTACCTTCCCCTATCTGGTGATGATCTGTGCGGCGGCTCTGCTGGCAGGGGTGCTGAATGGCCTGCACAGATTTGGCATGGCATCCGCTGCCTATCTGGCCTTCAATGTGGTGGGTATTCTTGCCATTGTTGGTGCGTCTCCCTTCTTCCCGACTGTGGCGTATGCAGCGGCATGGGGGGTTACGGTTTCGGGCGTTGTGCAACTGGGGCTGCTGGCCTGGGCGTGTGAGAAGGCGGAGTTCGGCCTTATGCCTTTATGGCCCAGCCTGACGCCGCGCATCCGTCTGCTGTTGCGCCGTATGGTACCCGGCCTTATCGGGAGTGGCGTTGGCCAGATCAACCTGACCGTGGACACCATTATTGGCACCTTGCTGCCTGCGGGAAGTGTTTCGCTCATGTATTTTGCTGATCGGATTAACCAGTTGCCGCTTGGCGTACTGGGGGCGGCTGCGGGTACAACTCTTCTGCCGGTGCTGACAAGGCATCTGAGTGCTGGCGATATACAAGGTGCGCACAGAGCGCAGAACCGCTCGGTGGAATATGTTATCCTGCTGACCCTGCCAGCGGTTGCCGGGTTGCTGGTCCTTGCAGGCCCAATCATGATCGTGCTGTTCGGGCACGGGTCTTTTACCGAGCATGACGCGCTTTTGTCTGCTCAGTCCTTGCGGGCTTATGCTGTGGGCTTGCCTGCGTTCATTCTGGTCAAGGTGCTTTCCCCCGCATTTTTTGCGCGTGGAGATACACGGACCCCGGTGTACGTAGGCATAGGCGTGCTTGTGTTGAACTTTGTGCTCAATCTGCTGTTTATGAAGCCTTTGGCGCATGTGGGGCCACCTTTGGCCAGCAGTATTACGGCATGCGTCAACGTAGCGTTGCTGGTTGTACTGCTACTGCGCAAAAATGCACTGGTTGTGTATGGGACAACCCTGTCACACATGGGGCGGGTGTGCCTTGCGGCTGTTGTTATGGGGCTGGGTCTTTGGGGTGTGGGGTGCATGGTAACGCTCCCAGCCATTTTTGTGACCAGAGCTGTCTGGCTGACAGGTATGGTTATGGGGGGCGCAGTCTTTTACGCGGTACTTCTGCATGTTTTTGGCGTAGCGGACCTGCCGGATATGCTTGCCCGTATTCGGGGGCGACTGCGCCGCAGGGCGGGATAAAGTAGGGAAGACGCATGCCTGAGGTTGTTCTTGCGCATCAGGTTGATTTTGCCACATGGCATAGCGCAAGCCGGTATTTTGTTCATTTGGGCACTGTGCCAGAGGCGCTGCACTGGACGGTGGCCCCCATAGGGGCGGAGGAACAATACGGCGCGGGAACAGCCCAGACCTATCCGGCGCCTCCTCCGGTTCTGACTCTCTCCCGCCGCTTTGCCGTAGCGCTGGGGCTGGCATTGCAATTGCACGATCCAGCCCGGTTTGCGCGGCTTTACCGCATTATGTACCGTCTGGTGCATGACGGGCTGGAACTGACCGATCTGCACGACCCTGACCTGATGTGGTTGAGGCAGTCCATGGTGGCGGTTCGGGCTGATACAGTGCGGTTCAGGGAGGCTTTTTCCGCCTTCAGCATGCAACAACAGACTCCTGCAATTTTGCAGAATACTCCTGAGCATTATATTCTGGAGGCTAACGCACGCTATTGCACACAGCGCAATGCGCGGCCGTGGCAGGTTGTAACACCCTACCGACGTATGGAGTGGACAGGCAACGCGCTGCGCTTTGCTGCGGGGACAGACGCCGTGCCAGATGAGGCCGCTGTGCAATGGCAGGCCGATGGGGCTGGTATCTGGCTCGGCTATGCGCTGAGTGTCATGCAGCCCCAACGCAAGGATGTAGCCGAAGCACCCAATCTGGCCTTGCTTGGTGCGGAGGCCGTGGATTGCCGGGCCTGCGCCTTGTGGGAGCCTGCATCGCGCACGGTTTTTGGCGAGGGACCACAAAACGCTAAATTGATGTTGGTGGGGGAGCAGCCGGGTGATCAGGAGGACCAGCAGGGGCGACCGTTTGTAGGGCCTGCCGGGCAGGTGCTGGACAAGGCGCTGTGTGAGGCCGGGTTACAGCGCCATCAGGTTTACGTCACCAATGCAGTCAAGCATTTCCATTTTATATGGAAAGGGAGTCGCCGTCTGCACCAGAAGCCACAGGCAGAGCATGTAGCCGCCTGCCGTGTATGGCTGGATGCGGAGCGCCGTCTGGTCCGGCCCGCATTGCTGGTTATGCTGGGGGCAACGGCCGCCCAGAGCGTTCTGCAAAAACCGGTTACAATTTCCGCCACCCGCTCGCGTCTGTTCCATCTGGAAGGGGAGACGCAAGGATTGGTGACTGTGCATCCATCTTACTTGCTGCGTTTGCCAGATGAGGCAAGTCGGCAGAGAGAATATGCACGGTTTGTAGAGGATTTACGTCTGGCAGCACATTATGTTGGTCAGGCAGACCCATGTGCCACAGAAGAATAAAGGCGGGCTAGGCCAAGCCCGCCTTGTTAAGGCGCTGGTGAAGCTCTTTTCCGGTTTTAAAAAACGGGACCAGTTTTTTACTGACCTGCACCTGTTCCCCTGTTTTGGGGTTTCGGCCAAGACGTGGTTCCCGTTCCTTGACGGAAAAAGCACCAAACCCTCGTAATTCAACGCGGTTCCCTGCTGCCAGGCTGCTTGTTATGCCGCCAAAGACCGTATTCACCAACAGCGTAGCCTCTCTAAGCTGAAGGTGCGGGTTTTTTTCTATCAGAATGGCAATAAGTTCAGACCGCGTCATGGAGCCCCCTGCCGATTAGGGTAGAGATAGATGGTCTGGCTGAATCTGTACCAGACAGATGCAAGCATTCCGCGCTCCACGGCAGGGCGTCAAGATAAAAATGCCTGACAGTCTGGTGCGAACACCAGACACATCAGAGCATGGGATATTATCTTAGACTGGGGCTGCCTTTTTACCACGCTTTGCGCGGCCGGACGTATCGTCTTCATCACCAGCGGCGTGGATTTTACGGCCAAGACCGATTTCACGCGCAAGGGTGGAACGACGCTCCGCATAGTTGGGGGCAACCATGGGGTAATCTGCAGGCAGGTTCCAGCGTTCGCGGTACTGCTCGGGGGACATGCCGTAAGCGCTCTGGAGGTGCCGCTTGAGCATCTTCAGCTTTTTACCGTCTTCAAGGCAGACGATATAGTCCGGGAAAACCGAACGCTTGACGGGCACGGCCGGCTGGAGCTTTTCGGGCTCGCTCTGCGGCTGGTCAGCCGTTTTAAGAGCCTGGAAAACGTCCTTGATCAGAGCCGGAATAGTAGCAGGGTCCGTCTGGTTGTTGGAGACGTGTGCAGACACGATCTCGGATACAAGATCTAGGAGAGGCGAATAGTTCTGGATCTCACTCATGGCAGGCCTAATTAAAAATTCAGTGTGAATAATAAGAACCATACTCAATTATTTAATCGTTGTGAACTGCCAATATACAAAAAATCAAAAATAAGGCTGGAGTGGTATAAAATGCCGTAATGATCTGTCGATTTTTTCAATATTGAGATGAAATTGTATAAATTATTCGTAATATCTAGTTAATAATATACGATCATTGTGCAAAAGAGTATCCATGCCCACAAATGGTGGCATATTCTGAGATGGTGTCTTCTCTGGTTATAACAATTTGTTGATAATATTGTGATGATTGCAATCCAGCGTTGAGAAGAATTCAAGGCCGTATTGGAATAGACGGCTGATTTTTCAGGATATTCTGTTATTCTCCAGAACTGTATTCTGGGTATGTCAGGTGCGCTTTTACAGTATAGTGCATAACAAAAGAAAACCCCGACTTGTTTCCTGCATGGAACATGTCGGGGTTTTTCAAATACCGTTAGAGTAAACTCAACGAATGCCGAGTTCGCTCATCAGGAAGTCACGGAAGACGGCTACCCGCTTGGAGCTACGCAGTTCCTCGGGGTAGACAAAATAGGCATCCACCGTAGGTGTCGTAATTTCAGGCAGAATTTGCACCAGATCGGGAAATTTGCTGGCGGCATAAGAGGGAATGGAGCCAATGCCCAGACCGGCTGCTATGGCGGAGGCCATGGCGGCCATGCTGTTGACCTCCAGCCGTGCCGGGCGGCTGTGGCTGCTGGTCTGCCCTGCTTCGGCCAGCCAGTTGATGTGGGCTACAGGCGGATGGTGCTCGCCAAACAGAACCAGCTGGTGGTTTTTAATATCCTCCAGACTGGATGGCATGCCATGGCGCTCAATATATTGGGGCGCTGCAAAAATTGGCAGATTGAAGTCCGCCAGATGGCGCTGGATCAGGTCCGGCTGGCGCGGGGCATGCATGCGCACGGCCACATCGGCCTCCCGCATGCCCAGATCCAGATCGTTGTCTTCCAGAATAAGGCAGATATCAATTTCGGGGTTGGCTTCCATAAACTTATGGAGTCGTGGCATAAGCCAGCAGTTACCAAATCCGGTTGTGGTTGTAACCCGTAGGCGGCCTGCGGCTTTTTCCTTGCTTTCTGTCAGCAAGGTCTGTGTCATCTCCAGTTTGGAGAACACTTCCCGAACCGTTTTATGCAAGGTTTCCCCTTGCTCAGTCAGGATCAATCCACGCGCATGGCGGTGGAATAGGGGTACCTGAAGAACATCTTCCAGCGCAGAAATCTGTCTGGATACGGCAGACTGGCTTAGGTTAAGCACATCCCCCGCGTGGGTAAAGGAACCGGCTTCCGCTACGGCATGGAAAACCCGGAGTTTGTCCCAGTCCACGCACGCCTCCTGCTAAATTGACTGAAATTACAAAAGCACAATACCATGCTTTCGACGTTACTACGTGCAGTAATTACTGCACGTGGTCAAGGTATGGGCAGAGTTACGTTTTGGGCAATTCTGCCAGATACCGCTCTGCGTCCAGTGCTGCCATGCACCCGCTGCCTGCAGCAGTTACAGCCTGACGGTATATTTTGTCCTGTACATCGCCTGCGGCAAAAACACCGGGTACGGATGTACGGGTCGTTCCGGGGGTGGTTTGAATGTACCCTTCGGCATCGAGGGTGATCTGCTCACGGAAAATACCTGTGGTCGGGGCGTGGCCTATGGCAATGAACAGACCGTCAATATCAAGTGTGGTTTCGCTTTGGTCCACAAGGTTGCGCAGGCGTACGCCGCAAACCACTTCTGGCGTGCCTGTGGCCAGAATGTCGGCAACCTCACTGTTCCATATGACCGAAATTTTGGGGTGGTTGAACAGGCGGTCCTGTAAGATTTTTTCCGCACGCAGGGAGTCGCGGCGGTGGATCAGGGTCACGTGGGAGGCATGGTGGGTCAGATACAGGGCTTCTTCCACGGCTGTATTGCCACCGCCCACCACGGCAACTTTTTTACCACGATAGAAAAAACCATCGCATGTCGCGCAGGCGGACACGCCGCCACCCTGAAGGCGCTTTTCACTTGGCAGGCCAAGCCAGCGGGCCTGTGCACCTGTGGCAATAATCACGGCGCGCGCGACGTAGGTCGTCCCGGAATCCCCCACCAGACGGAAGGGGGAGCCTGAGCCAAAATCCACCTCGGTAATAATGTCGTATTCAATACGGGTGCCGACATTCTGCGCCTGTTCGGCCATCTGCTCCATGAGCCAGGGGCCTTGCACGGCCTTGGCAAAACCGGGGTAGTTTTCCACATCGGTTGTAATGGTCAGCTGCCCACCCGGTTGCAGCCCCGCTACCAGAATGGGGGAGAGGTTGGCGCGGGCCGCGTAAATGGCGGCAGTATAGCCTGCGGGGCCTGCGCCAATGACAAGCAGGTCGGTTGTGATGGTTTCAGTCATGCCAGAAGAGTTCCCCAAAGCAAGAAGTGCGGGTGCAGTTATGCCGCGCAGGCGTGGCGCCGATTACGTTGGACAAAAGGATATGACGGGTGCGTTTGCGTTGAGCAAGTGTTGAGAGAGGAGTTTGCGGCATGGCGGGGAGCGTGGCATATACTCGCCACTCTTTTCTGGGAGTTGCATCTTGCACAGGATGGGTCGGATAAGGTGACGGATCTGGACGCTGTTGATCTTCGTATCGTAGCCGAGCTGCAGGATGATGGTCGTATGACCAATGTCGAACTGGCCCGGCGTGTTGGCATTTCGGCCCCTCCCTGCCTTCGGCGCGTGCGGCGGCTGGAGGAGGAGGGCATCATTCGTGGCTATCATGCCCAGCCGGATGCGACTGCCCTTGGCTGGCCGATCATATTTTTT
This sequence comes from Acetobacter okinawensis, assembly GCF_002153655.1. Lineage (GTDB taxonomy): Bacteria > Pseudomonadota > Alphaproteobacteria > Acetobacterales > Acetobacteraceae > Acetobacter > Acetobacter okinawensis_A. The sequence continues at coordinate 74,571 of NZ_JOPJ01000001.1, read as the reverse complement.
GCCCTGATCGGGCTGGATAGCCAGAAAGAGACAGTCCTTTCGGCTTTTGAGCGCCAGCTTGCCGAATGGCCGGAGGTGCGTGAGTGCCACATGATCCGGGGCGGTGGGGATTTTCTTGTCCGCCTGATCGCGCGTGACGCGGCGCATGAAAATGCCCTGACGCGGCAGTTAACCGAGGCCTCTCACGTTATCCGGGTGCAGACCCTGCAAACCATCCGCACCAGTCTGGAACGTGAAGGTGTGCCGTTGCCGGTTATCAGGGAGGGGGCGCCGGAGTAATGCCCGGTTCAGATGTTTTGGAGAGTCATGTGCCAGCAGGCGGCCCCGATATCAGTATTATTGTGCCGTGTTATAACGAAGTTGCCAATGTAGCCCCACTTGTTGCCATGCTGGAAAAAGCACTGGAAGGCAGGCGGTGGGAGGTTATTTTTGTCGATGACAATTCGCCTGACAAAACAACAGATGCAGTCCGTGCGCTGGCGCGGCAGAAGGCGTATGTGCGTGGCATCTGCCGGATTGGCCGCAGAGGGCTGTCCACAGCGGTTATTGAAGGGGCGTTGTCCTCCTCCGCGCAGATTGTGGCGGTCATGGATGGTGACCTCCAGCATGATGAAAGCCGCCTGATTGCGCTGATAGACGCCGTTGGCAGTGGTGCGTGCGACATTGCCGTGGGCAGTCGCCATGTTGAGGGGGGGAGTAACGAGGGGCTAGCCAACGCATGGCGGCATGCTCTCTCCGATGGGGGCATATGGCTGGCGCAGCGTTTTCTGCCAGTCAGGCTGAGTGACCCCATGAGCGGCTTTTTTGCCTTGCGGCAACAGACGTTCGAGACCATAGCGCCGCGCCTGTCCGGGGCTGGGTTCAAGATTTTGCTAGACCTGCTGCTGTCCTCAAAACAGCCACTCAAAGTGCAGGAAATCGCCTGTGGCTTCCGTCCCCGCGTGGCAGGTGAGAGCAAACTGGACACGTTGGTGATGATTCAGTTTGCGGCCCTTCTTTTGGAAAAATTCTCCCGTGGTCTGGTGCCGCTGCGCTTTGTGGCATTCTGCCTTGTGGGCCTTGCCGGGGTAGGGGCCAATCTGGGGGTCATGCATCTGGTGCGGCTGTTCTGGGGCAGTTTTTCAACAGCGCAGGCCATCGGCACCATAGCGGCAATGGGTGTGAACTTTTATCTGGACAACAATTTTACCTACAGGGACCGTCGCCTGCATGGTCGGCGCTGCGTGTGGGGGCTGCTGGTGTTCATGCTGGTCTGCTCAGTTGGAGCGCTGGCGGATGTGGGTGTGGCGCATATGATGTATGCGCAGAGTTACCGGATTAACGAGGCTAGTCTGGCGGGCGCTGTGCTGGCTGTGGTTTGGAATTACACCATGTCTTCCACCATTATCTGGCGGTCCCGCTAACATTGCGGGCCGCTCTGGCACCCTGCACGTACTGGTGGTGGGGGCTTGCCTGCCTGACCCTTGTTCGCCTTGTGCTGGCCGCCAGTATCCCACTCTCACCGGACGAGGCTTATTACCGGATATGGGCGCTGGCTCCGGCTGGTGGGTACCTTGATCATCCACCCATGGTGGCGGTGTGGGCGCGTGTGGGTATGCTCCTTGCAGGGGATACCGCTCTGGGGGTGCGCCTTCTGGGGCCTGTTTCCACCTGTCTGGCCACGATGCTGATTGTTCAGTCCGCGTGGTGCTGGCTGCACGGGCAGGTAGCGCCGGAACAGGTGCGTGCAGGGGGGCTGCGCGCAGGGCTGCTGTTTAATGGCACGCTGAGTGTTGGTCTGGGCACACTGGTCATGACCCCGGATACGCCATTGCTGTTTTTTATGGCGCTTTTGCTGTGGGGGCTGGTGGGTGCCTGCATTGGGGGGCAGCGGCGCATGTGGCTGCTTGCCGGTCTGGCTACCGGATTGGGGTTTGACAGCAAATATACCATGCTCTTGCCGCTGGCCGGTCTGGGCCTATGGCTGCTTGCTACCAAAGAAGGGCGGTCGTGGCTGCGCACGCCGTGGCCTTACTGCGCCGCCGTTCTTGCGCTCGTGTGCACCGTGCCCGTGATCTGGTGGAACGCCGAGCATGCATGGGCCAGCTTTGCCAAGCAGGGTGGCCGGGTAGGGGACTGGAATCCCGCGCACGCTCTGGCTTTTATGGGGGAGTTGCTGGGCGGGCAGGTGGGTCTTGCGTCCCCTTTGGTGTTTATTTTTTTTGTCGGTGCGGTCTGGTTGTTGTGGCAGCGGCGGAGCAGTTTTGCCACCCTGCTGCTGTGCATGGTTGCGCTGCCCGCCGCCGTGTTTGCGCAGCATGCGCTGGGCGCGCGGGTGCAGGCCAACTGGCCGGTGGTGCTGTACCCCATTCTGGCTTTGGCCGCAGCACAGGTGGCGTGGCCATGGTGGCGGAGTGCGGGTTTTGTCGGCATCGGGCTGGCGGGTGTGGTTGGCGTGCAGGCGGCGTTCATGCCCCTGCGCCTCTCCCCGCATCTGGACATGACCTTGCGGCAGATGGGGGGCTGGCCGGATTTTGCCCGTTCTGTTTCTGCCCGTGTGCCTGAAGGCGCGCCTTTGGTTGCGGATGAATACGGCCTTGCGTCCGAATTGGCATTTTACGCACCTGAGCGTGTGGTGCTGGGGGCCGAACCCCGCTGGCGGCTGTTCAGTCTGCCGCATCCAGCCTGTGGCACACTGGCCTATCTTGTGCTGAGCCATAAGCGGGCAGGCCCGCCAGATGATCATCTGTTTGAGGTGCTTGAGACACTGCCGGAGCAGGCGCGTACGCGCGGCGGTATTGTGGCCGACACCTATGCGCTCTTCCATGTACGCCTGCGCTGCCCGGCTCCGGGGCAGGTCTATGGTGCGGCACTTCTGCCCGGCCGGGGGCGTTAAGGTCTGGGTGTTTGCGTGTTGACCTGAAAAAAGGCAGGATAGCCCAACAATCGCTCCAGCAGCAGAACAGGAACCCGAGTTTATGGCCTCTCCACGGCTTGTGGCGGTCCAGATGGACCCACTTGAGCATGTCAATATTGATGGGGATTCAACCTTTGCCCTGATGCTGGAGGCACAGGCACGCGGGCACAGCCTGTTTGTGTACGAAGTAAACTCCATGGCCCTTGATGAAGGCACGGTGGAAGCCGGGGGCCCCACGCGCACGGATGTTACCGCGCTGATGCGCCCGGTAACCGTCCGGCGGGAAAAAGGGCGGCACGCTACATTTGGTGCACCCGTACGGCGTTCCCTGCGGTCCATGGATGTGGTGCTCATGCGCCAGGACCCACCATTTGACATGGCTTATATTACCGCCACGCATATGCTCGACCATATTCATGGCACTGGCCCTGATCAGGCTCTGGTGGTCAATGACCCGCGGTGGGTGCGTGACTGCCCGGAAAAATTGCTGGTCACGCATTTTCCCCAGCTTATGCCCCCGACACTGGTGACATGGGATGTGGAGCAGATTCGGGCGTTCCGGGCCAAATGGAAAGATATCATTGTCAAACCGCTGTTTGGTAATGGCGGCAGCGGCGTTTTTAGGATCAAGGCGGATGACCAGAACCTGAATGCCCTGCTGGAAATGCATTTTGCCCGCTCCCGCGAACCCCTTATGATCCAGCGGTATGAACCCGCGGTGACTGCGGGGGACAAGCGCGTTATTTTAGTGGATGGCGAGCCGATTGGTGCGATCAACCGCGTACCCTCGGGGGAGGACCACCGCTCCAACATGCATGTGGGTGGTGTTGCGTGCAAAGTGGAGCTGAGTGCGCGTGATCATGAGATTTGTGATGCAATTGGGCCGTTTCTTAAAGAACATGGCCTGATTTTTGTGGGCATTGATGTTATTGGTCAGTATCTGACGGAAATCAACGTGACGTCACCTACCGGTTTGCAGGAACTGGAGCGGTTTGACGGCATTAATGGTGCCGCCAGCATATGGGATTGTATTGAACGCAAGCTGTCTGTCCGATAAGAGCCGTCTGGCCCTGTTGGGTGGTGCCATGCCGGTAAAACGATGCTGCCACACAAAGGCGCTTTGGTGGTGTGTGCTGCAAGCAGGAAGGAAGAGAGTATAGTGGCTCTTGAAGAAATGTCCGTCAGCGGGCAGAGAGACAACATGAGTGACGTTCTCCAAGAATACCCCTCCGGCGGAGGGGAAAGCCCCGTACCTCCTCCCTCGCGTTCCGCGCTTGATGCGGAGGCGGTCAAACTGGCCTATCGGCGTTGGGCCAATGTTTACGACGTGGCCTTTGGTGGTATTTCCCGCTTTGGTCGCCTGCGGGCGGTGGACGCAGTCAATGGTCTGCCCGGCACAAATGTGCTCGAAGTCGGGGTGGGTACCGGTCTGGCGTTGCCCCATTATACCAAGGCCAAGGCCATTACCGGTATTGACCTCTCGACCGACATGCTGGCCAAAGCCCGCGAGCGCGCACGGCATGACAACCTGACAAACGTAAACGCCCTGCTCGAAATGGACGCGGAAGAAACCACGTTCGAGGACAACTCCTTCGACATTGCGGTTGCCATGTTTGTTGCATCTGTGGTGCCACATCCGCGCAAGCTGCTGCGTGAGCTCAAGCGGGTTGTCCGTCCGGGCGGGTATATTCTGTTCGTCAACCACTTTCTGGCCCCCGGCGGCATCCGTGGTGCTGTGGAACACGCCATGGCGCGTGCCTCCCACTCTCTGGGCTGGCACCCGGATTTTGCAATGGAATCGCTGCTCCCGCAGGAGGATATTGCACGGGCTTACATCCAGCCTGTGCGGCCGTTTGGCCTGTTTACGCTGGTAACGCTGGAAAACCTGCCAAAAACGTAAACATGTGCGCTCCTGTTTTGGCAGGGGCGCTAGACATGCGTGGCTTGGTAGGGCGTTTTTATGCCATAAAACGATAAAATATGGTCGTTTTTTGTCTAGCAGGATTCACAGTTCTCCATCATCAGCCTGCACAGAATATGGAACATGGAGCATGATCTCCGCGCACAGCCAGCCTATCCCGCAATCTGCCACGGTGGGTAAAACCCCCAGCCAGCGGCAGGATTCTGCCGCCGGAACAGCCTACCTGCTGCTTGCAGCCCTTGCGGCTCTTGTTGGGGGTGGGGTTTCCGTTCTGGCTGGTCTGGGCATGTTGCCCGCCACAGACCTGTGCGGCAGGCTGACGCAGGCACACCCGGCACTGATGCTGCTTTATGTGGTGGTGCCTGCTCTGGTCAGCGGTTTTGGCACGCTCTGGCTGCCTCGGGCTCTTGGGCGCGAGCACATGGTGCTGGGGCGGCTGAATCTGGCGGGTGTTGCTGTTCTTGCGTTGTCTTTTCTGCTGACCTGCACACTGGCCGATGCGCGCTTTGCGCATGTATTATGGTCGGTGGGTGCGCTTATGTCCGCCATGGTGCTGCTGGCCACAATTTTTGATAGCTGTGCGGATAGCCGGACGCAGGCATCCTTCTCCCCCTTTGTCTGGGGGGAAATGCTCTCCGCCACGGTTGTGCTGTTGTGCGCTCCTGTTTTTGCGGCTGCTGTGCTGCGTACGTGGCTGTGGCCTGCGATCAGCCCGGTTGTCGGGGCTGAGTATTTTGCAGGGCCTGTTGGCCTGATTGTGCTGCTCGCCGGGTTTGGCATTGTGTTTGAGATGGCCGCGCGGATCGGTCAGGTACAGACACGGCCTGTTGCTTATATTATGGCCACAACCGCCGCCATTGGTGTGGTGGCATGGGCCAAGAGCAGCCTTGCACATGGGAGCGATAGCCAGAACGCGCTGCTTATCGGCAATGTTGGTCTGGCGCTGTGTTCCCTGTCGGCTGTGTGTCTTGCTGGGCTGTGGCTTGCCGGTACGTGGCGGGCGCGTGTTTCTCTCCACACCCCACTGTTGTGGGGGATGGGATTTTTAGCAGTCGTGGCTGGTGGCTGGGTGGTACAGCTTGTGCAGGGTACCGGCCTGCACCCCGCTTTGCAGCTTGGCGCGCTCTATGCAGTTTGTGGCGGTTTTTACCTGTGGCGGGGCGAGGCCTGTGGTTTTTGGTACCCGCAGTCTCTGGCCAAGCTCCATTTTGCGCTGACTGCGGTCGCAACACTCTGCGTGTTTGGCTCTGGCATGCAGGTGCTGGGGTGTGCCCTGTTTGGCGTGGCGGCAGTGGTGTTTGTTCTGGCGGCGGCCATTAGCTTCCAGCGCGCTATTCCCGTGCCGGATAGCCGTGTAGGCGTGGCCGAGGCCAGTAAGGCAGGGAGTGCTGTTGTATGAGCGAAGCCAGTCTTTCCGCCCCGCAGCCCAGACGCCCCCGTTTTCAAACAGAACAGGTTGGTACGCAGGCGCGTGACTGGCTGGCGTTGCTCAAGCCCCGCGTGATTTCGCTCGTTGTTTTTACGGGTGCTGCGGGAATGTTCATGGCGCCGGGGCATCTGAACCCGTTTGTCGGGCTGGTGACCATCTTCTGCATCTGTCTGGCATCTGGTGCGGCCGGGGCCATTAACATGTGGTATGACCGCGATATTGACGCGATCATGCAGCGGACCATTACCCGCCCGGTTCCCTCGGGCCGCATTCCGCAAAACGAGGCACTGGCTTACGGCGTTGGACTCTCCTGCCTGTCTGTCTGCCTGATGTGGATTGCCACCAACACGCTGGCTGCTGCCATTTTGGCTTTTTCCATTTTCTTTTATTCTGTCATCTACACCATGTGGCTCAAGCGCTCCACGCCGCAGAATATTGTTATCGGCGGGGCTGCGGGGGCTTTTCCCCCCATGATCGGCTGGGCCGCAGCCACGGGCCACATGGCGGTCATGCCGGTGGTCATGTTTGGCATTGTGTTCTTCTGGACACCGCCTCACTTCTGGTCCCTGGCGCTGTATGCCTGCAAGGATTATGGGCGTGCAGGTATTCCCATGCTGCCGGTTGTGCGCGGCGTGCGGCATACACGCTGGCAGATATTTTTCTACACTCTGGTCCTGCTTGCTGTGTCGCTTATTCCGTCTTTTGTCGGGGCTAGTGGCTGGCTTTATACAGTAACTGCGGTGGTGCTGGGGCTTGGTTTTGTTGCCTGCGCCGTGCGCATATTGCTTGAGCCGCAGGACGAGAACGGCGCAAGCCAGAAGGGGGATAAAGCTGCGCGTATATCCTTCCGTTTTTCTCTGGCGTATCTCTTTTTTCTGTTCTGCGGCCTGCTGGGCGATCATTTTTTACAAATATGGATGCACTGAGCATGACTACAGTTTCCATGCCCCACACCCCGGAGCAGCTTGAGCGGCAAAAGCGTCAGGCCTTGCGGGTCCGTAGTATGGTTGTGTTTATGCTTGTTCTGGCAGGCATTATGTTTGGTCTGGCGCTGTTGCACCCGTAAGACAGCATTTTCGCCATGTTGCCGTGATATTTGTTACGGGTTTGCCCGTGATTACTGAGCATAATAAAAAGCCCGCCGTCCTATGGGATGGCGGGCTTTTTTGCGGGCAGCAGAGGTGCTGCCCGGTTGGTGTTCAGCGGGCCTGCTGTATGGCGGAGAGCAGCCAGCGCCCACCGCGAGAAGGCCGGACAAACGTCCATACTTCCGTAATGGTGACAGGGGTAGTGGAACTGCCATCCACAACCTGCCCGGTTGCGTTGGTTGTCAGGTCGATCAGGCTGTAGCGCATGGCTACGCTGGCGTAATCCATACCATTTTCGCGCCATGCCTCGGCCAGATCACCCTGAAGGAAGCGTACATCGGAGACAACATTGCGCGCTCCCTGACTGGCTAGCGTAGCAAGCTGCTCGTTGAAGTAAGAGACCATTTCCGGCGTTGCCATCTGCTGCATGGCCGGAATGTTCTGCTGGTTCCACGCAGTCTGAATATCCATCAGGGTTTGCTGGAAGGACTGGTAATCCGCTGTGGTAATCTGGACAGGTGTACCACCACCAGCAGGGGCCGTGGGGGAAGAGGCTGCTCCGGGCATGCTGCCGCGCGGAGTACCCATGCCAAAGCCGTTGCCACCGGCTGCTCCACGCCTAAAGCGCCGTACCAGCCACATGACAAACATGACGACCAGCCCGATCTGGACCAGCAGACCCAGCAGGCTGAAGAAGCCGTGCATCCCGCCCATAAAACCGTGCCCACTCAGCATGCCAAACAGTCCGGCGCCCAAAAAGCCCCCGGCAAGCCCGGTCAGGAACGGGTGGCGGTTGGGGTAGCCCATGGGGCGGGCAAAGGGAGCCGCCATCTGCGGTGCGCCAAAACCCGGTGTGGGTGCTGTGCGTGGTGTTATGGAGCGGTCCATGGGGGCGGTGCTGTAGGGCGTTGTGCGCGTAACAGGTGGCGCACTCCATGTGTGGCTGCCCCGGCTTCCCATGGAGCCTCCCTGACCTGGGCGGGCATCGGCCTGCATGGCCATAGGCCCGACCAGCAGACTTGCGCCAACAAACGCACTCAGGGCAGATCGCAGCAGACGTGGTTTCACTGTATTTTGGTCTCCGGCTAACAGTTACGCCCCGGCGGTGTTCAGGGCATCTGTCCGTAATGTGGGGGCATCGGTGCCAAAACGGAATACCAGATCGTCCGCTAATGTGATGGAAGCAAAAATTTCCAGCAGATTGCCCGCAAGGGTAAAGCCTGCAACGGGTTCGGCAATCTGTCCGTCACGGATCATAAAGCCCGAGGCGCCCCGGCTGTAATCCCCCGTCAGACCATTGATGGAGGACCCCATCATCTCCGTAATATACAACCCTTCTTTGATGTCGGCCATCAACGCGGTGGGGGAGAGGGTTCCGGGTTCAAAAAACAGGTTGCTCGCAGATGGGCCGGGAGGGCTTGCAGTGCCACGGGCTGCGCGGGCGTTGCTTTGCAGGCCAAGCTGGCGTGCGCTGCGGCTGTCGAGCACCCATGATTGCAAAACCCCGTCCCGCACGAGGGAGAGGGGGGCCACAGCCATGCCCTCCCCGTCAAACGGGCGGGAGCGTAGGCCTTTTATGCGGGTTGGGTCATCGGTAATGCCAACGGTGCTGGCAAAAATGGCCTGCCCCATTTTGTCCTTGAGGAAGGATGTACCACGGGCAATGGAGGTGCCCGTGATAGCCCCTACAAAATGGCCCAGAAAGCTCCCCGCAACCCTTGGGTCGAACACAACAGGGTAGCGCCCGGTTGCCGGGCGGCCGGGGTTAAGGCGGGCCACGGCTTTTTGCCCGGCGCTATGGCCAAGTTCTGCCGCGTCCTTGAGGTCACGGAGCCAGACCGTGCCGTGGTAGTCATAATCGCGCTGCATGGCATCACCCGTGCCAGCAAGAACGCAAACCGAGTTGGAATGGCTGGTGCGGCTGTAAGTGCCAGCAAATCCGGCGGAGGTTGCCAGAGTAATATCTGTCCGCCCCCATGATGCGCTGCTGCCGGCGCTGTTGGTAACACCTTTTATGGCCAGAGCAGCTTCTTCCCCCGCTCTGGCGCGTGCAAGCAGAGCCGTGGTGTCAGGCTCGGCGGGGTCTGCCAGTTCCAGCGTGTTGGTGCTGAACGTGCCCTGCATGGCCTCGGGGGCAAGGCCTGCGTACTGGTCATCGGGCAGAACGCGGGCCATGGCCAATGCCTGCTCCACCAGTGCGCCAAACTTGGCCCGGTCAGGGGTGGTGGTGGAAACAATGGCGTTTTTGCGGCCCACAAAAACCCTCAACCCCAGATCTGTCGTTTCCGAGCGTTCAAGCTCTTCGGTTACGCCATTGCGCACACCAGCACCTACGGCGGTGCTGCTGACAAAAACGGCGTCTGCTGCATCTGCCCCGCTGGCACGGGCTTGGGCAACCAGATCGGCAATAAGGTCGAGGGGCTGTTGCGTCATGCTGCCAGTGTCTCCTTGATGCTTTGCAGGGACGGAATGTGGCCTATGGGGCCAAGGGCTGCAAGCGTGGGAGCGCCTGCAAAAATGCGGGCCGCTGCACGGCAGATATCCTCACGCGTGACGGCTTCTATCTTGTCCACCGTTTCCTGTGTGGGAATGACGCGGCCAAAAATCTGGAGCTGTCGGGCAATCTGCTCGCACCGGCTGCCCGTGCTTTCGAGCGACATGAGCAGGGAAGATTTGAGCTGTGCACGCGCACGGACCAGTTCGTCCGATGTAACGCCAAGCTGGACCTTGCGGAGTTCTTCCAGAGTGACGGGAATAAGCTCGGCACATTCTTTCTCCCCCGTACCAGCATAAATGCCGAACACGCCGCCGCCTTCATACGGAGCATTGAAAGAGTAAACCGAATAGACCAGCCCGCGTTTTTCCCGGATTTCCTGAAACAGACGTGAGGACATGCCGCCGCCCAGCAGGGTGGAAAGCAGGAGTGCTGCGTAATAGTCGGGGTCATGGTAGCCGGTGGAGGGGAAGCCAAGCACAATATGCGCCTGATCCAGCTCCTTGACCTGACGGAACTCCCCCCCTGCGTAAAGGGCGTTGTCCATTGCCGGGGCTGTTGTGGTGGGCAGGTCGGCAAAATGGCGTTCTACCTGCGCGACGACCGCCGCATGCTCCAGATTGCCAGCGGCTGCGACAATCATGTTCGACGGGTTATAGTGCGTTCCCATGTAGGACATGAGTGTTTCACGCTGCATGGTCTGGATCAGGCTTTCCGTACCCAGAATGGGGCGGCCCATGGGCTGGTTGGGGAATGCGGTTTCCTGAAAATGGTCAAACACCACGTCATCGGGTGTGTCGTTCGCCTGACCGATTTCTTGCAAAATCACGCCACGTTCGCGTTCCAGTTCGGCGGCGTCAAACGTGGAGTGGGTCAGGATATCGCCAATAATGTCGATCCCCAGATCAAGGTTTTCCTTGAGAAGCTTGACGTAGAACACCGTCTGCTCGCGGGCGGTATAGGCATTGATGTGCCCGCCCACGTTCTCAATTTCTTCGGCAATACGCAGGGCGGAGCGGCTGGTGGTGCCCTTGAAGGCCATGTGCTCCAGAAAATGGGATACGCCATTTTCCGCCGCAGTTTCATTGCGGGTCCCAGCGGAAATATAGGCCCCGAAGGAAACGGTTTCCACCCGGTCCATGCGTTCGGTCACAACGGTCAGGCCGGAGGGCAGGCGGGTCAGCTGGATGGGGTCTGTCATTCTTGTCCTGAGGAACAGCAGGGCCACCACATGGGTAGCCCTGCGCTTGGGGGAGTGGGCTGGTTAGCCAGCGTTGGAGAGGACTGCTGCGCGCACCGCGTCCTTGATGGCGTTTTCGGTCGCGGGGACCGTGCGGTAACGCTCTTCACGCTCGAACAGGTCGGCCAGATGTACGGGGAGTGCGGGATGAATACCCGTGGCGGCCACCATGGCGTCGGGGAATTTGGCCGGGTGTGCCGTGGCCTCGGCCACCATGGGTATGCCCGGCTGGCGGAAGCGGCGGCCAGCGGCAATACCAATGGCGGAGTGCGGGTCGGCCATATAGTCCGAGCGCTGGTGCAGGGCGCGGATTTCGGCCTCGGTCTGGCTGTCATCCAGCGCCAGACCGGAGAAGAGGGTACGTGCGTTCTCCCACACTTCTGGCGGCACATCCATGTGCCCCGTGCTGCGGAAGCCGGTCATGATGCGTGCACAGGCGGTGGCATCGCGCCCGAGCAGTTCAAACAGAAGCCGCTCGAAGTTGGAGGAGACCTGAATGTCCATGGAGGGGGAGAGGCTGGGCACCACCCCTTTGATGGTCATGTCATTGGCATTGAGGAAGCGGGTCAGAATATCGTTGCGGTTGGAACCCACGCAAAGCTGGCGGATGGGCAGGCCCATCTTGCGTGCAGCCCATGCCGCCAGAATATTGCCGAAGTTGCCCGTAGGCACGGCAAAGGAGACCTCACGCTCGGGCGCACCCAGTGCAAGGGCTGCATGCACATAATAGGGAATTTGCGCAGCAATACGCGCCCAGTTGATGGAGTTGACAGCGGAGAGGTGCATCTCGCGCCGGAAGGGCAGGTCCGCGAACAGGCTTTTGACCAGATCCTGGCAGTCATCAAACGTGCCTTCAACCGCAAGGTTGGTCACGTTGGGCTCGCGCACGGTGGTCATCTGCCTGCGCTGCACTTCGGATGTGCGGCCCTTGGGGTGCAGAATAATAACGGACAGGCGCTTGCGGCCACGGCAGGCCTCAATAGCGGCGGAGCCCGTATCGCCCGAGGTGGCACCGACAATGGTCACATGGTCGTCACGCTGGGTCAGCACATGCTCAAAAAGCTGGCCAAGCACCTGCATGGCCATGTCCTTGAAGGCAAGGGTCGGGCCGTGGAACAGCTCCTGTACAAACAGCCCGTCTTCAACCTGTGTCAGCGGCACAATGGCCGGGTGGTCAAAGCCTGCATAGGCTTTTGCACACAGGGTTTTGAGCGTGTCTTCATCAATGTCGGAGCCGGTAAAGCGGGCCAGAATACGTGCCGCCAGCTCCGGGTAGGGCAGGGCGCGCATGGCCTGCCAGTCCGCCAGCGAGAACTCGGGCCATGTTTGCGGCAGGTACAGCCCGCCATCTTCGGCAAGGCCGGTCAGCAGAACATCGGAAAACGAGAGAACGGGAGCATTCCCGCGTGTGGAAATGTAGCGCATGTGGGCGATTATATCCTGAATGACGGATGCCGCGAAGTGGTCTTGTACGATATATTCGGGTGTGCCTAGCCCGGCGGGGGCGTTGTGGGCAAGGTCAGCCTGTAAATGGTGACCGGCCATGAGATGGAGGCCGAGGGCGCGCCAAAGGCCGTGCTGTGGTCAAGCTGGCTGGCTGAGACATACAGGTGGCCGTGCCCGTCCAGCCCCGGTGTTGTGGGCCATTGCAGGCGTGGGTCAGTGACAAGCCTGCGCGGCACCCGCCCGGTGGTGTAGCTGAGGATGCTCGATGTTGTGATGTCGGACCAGTAGAGTGTCCCGTCATCATCAATGGTCAGCCCGCCGAGTGAGGGGGTCTTGAACCATTGTGTCACACTTTCCTCAAACGCTGCGGGCGTTATGTCCGGGTCGGTAAAAATGGCGGTGGACACGCGGGAGAGGTATTGCCCCGGCGCTTGCAGCACAAGCCAGGACCCGTCCGGGCTGACCGCGATCATGCTGGCGTCCACAGCGGCGTAGTGGCCTGTGCTGTCCCGCACCGGGCCGCTGGGTGTTACAATCGGGCGGCTGGCGACCAGGTCCGGGTGGTGGTCTAAAAAGCGCTTTGTCGTGGCGGAGGCCGTGTTGATCACCAGCAGACCGGCAACGCCTGAATCCGGCACATAGGCCGTGCTGCCATGGACTGCAATGCCGGACAGAATGCTGCCGGGCCGCAGGGCATTGGGGTCCACAGGCACAGTGCGGAGCACCGCGTTGGCTGCGGGGTCAATTTCTATCAGTTTGGGGGGCGCTACGGCGGGGTTTTTGCGGTTGGGCACACCGCTGTCGAGCACCCATATATGCCCATCAGCCGTTCGGGTCAGCCCGCCAAGGGCAACAAAGCGCTGGTCTGGTGCGCCCTGTGTTGCGTTCCACGCGGCATTGGGCCACGCCGCCAGTTGTCCGTCTGTATTGCGTACAAAAAGCTGGGGACCGGTATTGCCAACCCACGCCGGGGCTTCCAGCAGCATGCGGCCGTCAGGCAGGGGGACAATGGCGTCCCATATCTGGCTGCTGGACTGCATGAAGGGCTGGAGCGCGCTGGCAGGCAGCTCCGCCACCTTGGGCATATGCAGCGCCCATGCGGGTGTGCCGCCCAGTGGTAGGGTCAGCATGGCTGCCAGCAGGCCAAAAACTGCGCGGCGGGAGCGGGGAGGAAGGCGGGGGGAGGAAGTGGTCATGCGCGCGGGCATCCGGTCAGTAAAACGTCAGGCATACAAACATGGGTATGAGTGTCCGCTCCATGCGCCTGCCATGCAAACGCCTTATGCGCAGGGCGGATGCGCCCGCCTGCTGGCGCAGGGCAGGGGGCGGGCTGGCAGGGCACAGGAGCGGGTAGATTATGCATCCGGCGCGCGGTCCACGTAGCGGCGGCGGATGTGGTTCAGATACGCCGAGGCATCCAGTGGTTTGCCGGTGGCATCGTTCACAATCTGGGCCATGCTGGCGCTGCGTGCGCGGCCATGCACGTTCTGGCGCAGCCATGCCAGCAGTGGTGCAAAATCGCCCTGACCAATGGCAGGCAGAATGGCGGGGTTGGCGGCGCAGGCCGCATTGCGCAACTGGGCCGCTGTCATGGCGCCAAGGGCGTAGCAAGGGAAGTAACCGAACAGCCCTGCGGGCCAGTGGATGTCCTGCAGGCAGCCGCGCCGGTCATCTGGCACGCTCAGGCCCAGCAGGGCGTGCAGGCGGGTATTAAAGGCCGCAGGCAGGTCAGCCAGCGCCAGATCGCCCGAGATCAGGGCTTTTTCCAGCTCATAACGCACAAGAATGTGGGCAGGATATGTAACCTCATCCGCATCAACACGGATAAAGCCGGGTTCAACATGCGTTAAGTGGCGGTGCAGGCTGGCAGCGTCCCATCCTGCGGCATCATCCGCAACACCAAAGCCTGCACGGACCTGTGGCGCCAGCCAGCCTGCAAAGGCGGCAGAGCGGCAGAACTGCATTTCCATCAGCAGGGACTGGCTTTCATGCAGGGTCATGCCGCCGGACTGGCCTACGGGCTGGCTGGCCCATTGGGCGGGCAGGCCCAGCTCGTACAGGGCGTGCCCGGTTTCGTGCAGCACACCCATCAGAGCGGGAATAAAGTCCGATTCCACGTAGCGGGTGGTCAGGCGGACATCATGCGTGGCCCCGCCACAAAAGGGGTGCGCACTAACGTCCAGCCTGCCGCGTGTTGCATCAAACCCCATGCGCTGCATCAGGCGGCGGCCGAGTGCCTCCTGTTGCGCAACGGGGAAGGGGCCGGTGGGGGATAAAACCGCAGGCAGGCTTTTCTGCCGCTCCAGCACGGTGCCAATCAACTCGGGCAGGCTGGCGGCCAGAGAGGTGAATATGGGGTCTATATCCGTCTGCCGTGTGCCGGGGTCAAAGCTGTCCAGCAGGGCATCATACATGTTCAGGCCCACGGCCTCACCCGTGGCGCGGGCGCTCTCCCTTGTCAGGCGCAGCACTTCGGCCAGATGGGGCTCAAGGCTTTTGAAGTCACTTTCCTCCCGCGCGGTGCGCCATGCCATTTCACAGCGGGCGGTTGCCTGTGCGCTGGCTTCCACCAGATCCCCCGGCAGGGCGGTTGCCTGCGCATGCTGCCTGCGCATCTGCTCCAGATTGGCGGCGCGCCAGACGTCATCCCCCGCATCGGCTTGCCCCAGCAGGTCGGCCATAATGGGTGCGGTCAGGATTTCGTGGCGCAGGCCTTCGAGCATGGCCAGATTTTCCGCCCGTCTCTCGGCAGCGCCCGAGGGCATCATGACCTCCTTGTCCCACCCCAGAATGCCCAGAGCATCATTGAGGGAGGAAAGGCGCGCAAAGTGGCGTTCGAGGGAAAGATAGGCTTTATTCATGCAGCCCATGGTACAGCATCATGCAGGTGAGCGAAACCATGCGTCAGCACCTCTTGTGCGTGACCGGGGTGCAAGGCGTGGAGGTGGGGCCAGCATGGGTGGAAAAAAAGCGCAGGCTTTGCCCCCGCAGTCGGTAGCAGACAGGGCGCTGGCCTGTCTGGCGCGGGGGGATGCGGAGCAGGCCGAATCTCTCCTGCGCGAGCATTTGCGCTCTTACCCGGTGGATGCGCAGGGCTGGCACGCCATGGCCTGTGTTGCGCGGGCGGGGGGGAATTCCGCCGCCGCCATAGCCCTTGCAGGCAAGGCCGTGGAGCTTGCTGCTGAACCGTTTTTTTATATCACGCTCGGGCTGGCCCTGCTGGAGCAGGGGCACGTGGAGCCGGCGCGTGCGGCAGTCAATGTGGCGGTCATGTCCACACCGGCGGACCCCCGTGCGCATGATGCCATGGCCCGGGTTATGGAGGCAGCCGGGCGTCTGCCCGATGCCGAGCGGGCGCTGCAAAAAGCGCTCTCCCTCCGCCCTCTGGAGCAGGAGCGGCACATGGCGCTTGCCGCATTTCTGGCCCGTTGCGGGCGGGGGGCGGAGGCTGTAGCCGTATCGGCCCGCGCCCTTGCACTGGAGGGGGAGGCGGTGCTTGCCCATAACCTGCACGCCATGGTGCTGGAGCGCGATGGTCGTATGGCGCAGGCCGAGCCCCATTTTGCCGCCGTTGCCCACGCCATGCCGGATAACCCGCAGGCGCTGGCCAACCACGGTGCGGCACTGTTTGCCCAACGCAAATACGAGGAGGCGGAGCAGACACTGCAACGCGCGGCAGCTTTAGCCCCCAATGTGGCGGAAACCCGCAGCAATCTCGGGCTTGTCCATATGGCGCAGGGCAGGCTGCATATGGCCGTGCAGGAGCTGGAGGCCGCATACAGGCTACGCACGCATGATGCCCGTCTGGCGCTGAACTATGGCTCGGTGTTGATGGACCTTGGTCGTACGCAGGCGGCACAGAATATGTTCGCCCACGCCATGGAGCAGGCGCGCACTGTGGAGGACCGGGCGCGGGCTGCGCTTGATCTGGGTGGGCTGTACCTCGCGACTGGCCGCTTTGCGCAGGGCTGGGCGTTGTGGGAGGCCCGCAGGGACCTGCTTGCGCCGCCCACAGGCATTGCCGCATTGCCAGAGTGGGACGGTAAGGCCACGGATAAAACCGTGCTGCTGTATGCCGAGCAGGGGCTGGGCGACACGCTACAGTTCCTGCGTTACGTGGAGCAGGCGGTCAGCAGGGCGCGGATATGCCTTATGCTCCCCCAAAGCATGCAGCGGTTTGCAGCCTGCCTGCTCCCCCGATGGAACGGGCGTGTGCAACTGGTCTCCCCCGCGCAGGCAGGCGGGGCAAATGCCCGTTGTAGCCTGTTAAGCCTGCCCCACCGCCTTGGCGTGGCAGAGCCATTTGCCTGGCAGCCTGACCCCGCCTGTTTTGGCGGGGCTGGTGCTGTGCGCGAACGCAAGGGGCTGCATGTCGGGCTGTGCTGGTCGGGCAATCCGGTGTATCAGTTTGACCGGCGGCGCTCTCTTGCCCCTTCTTTGCTGGCGCAACTGGGGGGTGTGGACGGGGTGTGTTTTCAGGCCCTGCAACCGCATGACGGTCTTGCCAGCCTTCCCTTGCCGCTCGCCCCCCTGCCCAAAGGGGACCTGCTGGCCACTGCACAGCTTGTGGCCGGTCTGGATGTGGTTGTGAGCGTGGATACCATGATTGTTCATCTGGCCGGTCTGCTTGGCAAACCAACCCTGCTGCTGGACCGCTTTGGTGGGGACTGGCGCTGGGCTGCGGGCTCTGTTGTGGTGCCAGATTCCCCCGGGCAGGCTGCCGCGCAAGGCGGTGCGTTTGCGCGCAGTCTGTGGTACCCTTCGGTGCGGATCACCCGCCAGCCTGCTTTTTCGGAGGGGGTGGCCAGTTGGCACCAGCCACTCGCTGTTGCGGCAGAGTGGCTGGCGCAGATGGCGCAGGGTGGTTGCCCCGACCAGATCTAGCTTTATGATGCAGGCATGACACGTATCTCTCCCGATGGCGCTACGCCAGCTATGGCGCAATGGTTCGCCCTCAAGGCAGAAAACCCCGAAGCTCTTCTGTTTTTCAGGATGGGTGATTTTTACGAGCTGTTTTTTGATGACGCCATTGCCGCCGCCGCCGCGCTGGACATCGCCCTGACCGCCAGAGGCAACCATGGGGGCGAACCCATAGCCATGTGCGGTGTGCCGGTTGGTGCGGCTCCGGCTTATCTGTCCCGCCTGATTCGCCGTGGTTTTCGGGTGGCTGTGGCTGAGCAGACAGAGGTGCCACACAAGGGGCGCCCCGCCAGCAAGGGGCCGCTGGCCCGTGCGATTGTGCGGGTTGTCACCCCCGGAACCCTGACCGAGGATGAACTGCTGGAGCCCGGGCGCTCCAACCTGCTGCTCGCACTGGTCCGCCCCGAAGAGGCCGCCAGAGGCAAACGCAGGAAAGAGAGCGCACCACAGGAGGCAGACCAGCTTGGGGCGGCGTGGATTGATGTGTCCACCGGCCTGTTTGAGACCGCAAACCTGCCTGTAGCAGCATTGCCCGCCCTGCTTGGCCGCTTGGACCCGGCGGAAATTCTGGCTACTGCGGGGGTGGATCTGGGGGATTATGATGCCCGGCGCGCCCCCGAGGCCACATTGCCTGCCGCAGGTAGTGCACGCCAGCGACTGGCCGCAGCTTTTGATGTGGCGAGTATTGAGGCGTTTGGGACCTTCTCGGATGAGGAGAGCATGGCCGCGGCCATGGCGGTGGACTATGTCCGTCGCTCGCAGGCAGGCAGATTGCCACGCCTGACACACCCCATTCCGCAAAGCCAGAGCGGTGTGCTGGGGATTGACCCTGCGACCCGCGCCAGTCTGGATATTCTGCGCGCGCGCGATGGGGGCGGGGAGCACACGCTGTTTGCCGCCATGAACCGCACGGTCAGTGCGGCAGGTGCGCGTATGCTGGCCGAGTGGCTGGCCTCCCCCCTTACGCAGGTGGAAGCTATTGCCGCGCGCCAGAGTGGCTGGTGGTGGCTTAAGGAGCATACGGCCCGCAGCACGGCCCTGCGTGATGCGCTCAAGCGTGCGCCCGATATTGCCCGTGCATTGGGCCGCCTTTCCCTCGGGCGTGGGTTGCCGCGCGATATGGCAGGGGTCAGGGACGGGCTGGGTGCCGCGCGTGAGGCGGCCCGTATTCTGCTGGGGCAGGGCGATGCGGCGCAAGCTGCCGGACTGCCGGTTATTCTGGCCGATGCCTTTGCATGGCTTGGGGCTGCACAGTCGTTGGAGGCCGAACTGCGCGTGGCGCTGGCGGAAGAATTGCCCGCCCGGCTGGATGATGGTGGGGTTATTGCCACAGGCTATGACAGCGCGTTGGATGAGCACCGGACCTTGCGTGATAACTCGCGCCGTCTGATTGCCGCCTTGCAGGCTGAGTACGCAACGCGCTTTGGTGTCTCCAACCTCAAAATCCGCCATCACGCACAGCTTGGTTATGTGATGGAAGTCCCCGTAGGGGTGAGTGCGCGGCTCAAGGATAATGCAGACCTTATTCTGCGTCAGGGTACGGCCAGCACCGCACGCTTTGCCACGGAAGAACTGGCCAGCCTGAACGTGCGCATTACCGAGGCGGCAGAAAAAGCTGCCCAGCGCGAAAAAGCAGTGTTTGCGGAGCTTACGGCCAAAGTGCTGGCCGAGCGTGACCTGCCCCGGCTTGCGCAGGCCCTTGCGGTGCTCGATGTGTTGCAGTCGTGCGCTGCGCTGGCGGCAGGGGGCACATGGTGCAGGCCAGAAGTCAGCGAGGACACGGCGTTTGACCTGCAAGGCTGCCGCCATCCTGTGGTGGAGGCGGCCCTGCCGCCGGGTACGCGCTTTACGCCCAATGGCTGCGTGCTGGCCCCCGAGCGGCGCGTTATGCTGCTGACCGGCCCCAACATGGCCGGTAAGTCAACATTCCTGCGCCAGACCGCACTGGCCGTTATTCTGGCGCAAGGGGGCTTTCCTGTTGCGGCAGACAGTGCGCGCATCGGGGTTGTGGACCAGTTGTTCTCCCGCGTAGGGGCATCGGACGATCTGGCGCGCGGGCGCTCCACCTTTATGGTGGAAATGACCGAAACAGCCGCCATTCTCAATCAGGCCGGGCCGCGCTCGCTTGTGGTGGTGGACGAGATCGGGCGGGGTACGGCAACGCTGGACGGGCTGGCCATTGCATGGTCCGTGCTGGAGGCCCTGCATTCAACGGTGCGCTGTCGTGCAATTTTTGCAACCCACTTCCACGAACTGTCACGTCTTGTGGATACGCTGCCACGCCTGTGCCTGCATACAATGGCTGTGCGGGAGTGGCGTGGGCAGATCGTTTTTTTACACGAAGTGCTTGCAGGATCAGCAAAAAAAAGCTGGGGTGTGCATGTGGCGCGTCTGGCTGGTGTGCCGGTCAATGTGGTGGAGCGGGCAGGGCGGCTGCTGCGTGAACTCGAACGTGCTGAAAATACCATACCCGAACCCTTACCGCTTTTTGACACACAGAAGACATTACCCCCACCATGCGAAAATACGTTAAGTAAACGATTGATGGAGATTGATCCGGACAGTCTGACCCCACGGGCCGCACTGGATATGCTGTATGACCTGCGCAGGCAGGCCGTGCAGGATGCCGCAGCGCCCGCTGACGACTGAATCCCCTTTTCCCCCGACCGTTTTCAGGAGCAGAACCCGTACCCCTATGCCCACCTCTTCCGCACAGGCTGCCGCCGGGCAGCAGACCGACATGTCCGTTCTGGCGACCCTGACGCCAGAATCCCTTGCCGCGTGCCTGACGCGGGAGCTGAGGGATGCCACACCCGATGATGCGGCCATTCCCCCGCGGGATGAGGCCGTGGCCATTTTCCGGCGGCATCTGGGCCGGTATCAGGCCGATATTCGCAAGCGGTTTGAAAGTTACGAGCTTAAAGGGGCAGCCGCTGCCAAGACGCTGGCCTCTTTTGCCGATGTTATGCTGCGCGCCATTGTGGATCTGGCCGTGCGGGCAACTACGCCAAGCGAGCCGCTGGCCATTGGGGCGCGTTCCGGTTTTGCCGTAGCGGCAACAGGGGGCTACGGGCGGGGGCTTCTGGCGCCATTCAGCGATATTGACCTGCTGTTCCTTATTGCGCAGGGGGCAGGTGAGCGCGCGCACCCTGTGGTTGAATATGTTCTGTATTTTCTGTGGGATCTGGGGGTCAAGGTCGGCCACGCCACCCGCACGATTGATGAATGTATTGCCGAAGCAGCCAAGGACACAACAGTCCGCACGGCCCTGCTTGATGCCCGCCTGCTGGATGGGGATACCGCACTCTTTGCCATGTTTGAGGCCCGCTACATCCTCTCCTGTGTGGAGGCGGGGGCTGCGGGCTTTATCCATGACAAGCGGCGCGAGCGGCTGGAGCGGCACCGCCGTTTTGGGGATAGCCCGTATCTGGTCGAGCCCAACATCAAGGAAGGCCGCGGCGGCCTGCGGGACCTGCAAACCCTTTACTGGATGTGCCGCAACACCTTTGGTACCCGCCATGTAAGCGACCTGCTGGCCCCCGAGTTCATATGGATGGGCCTGCTGACAGAGCAGGAAGCCGCGCGGGCGCGCCGCTCGTGGGACTTTTTGTGGACTGTACGCCTGCACCTGCACTACGTGGCCGGGCGGGCGGAGGAACGGCTGACGTTTGACATGCAGCCCGTTATTGGCGCGCGCATGGGCTACACCCGCCATGGCCGCCAGAACGGGGTGGAGCGCTTTATGCGCCACTACTTCCTGACCGCGCGGGAAGTCATGCGCCTGACCCATGTGCTCGAACCCGCCGTGCTGCGGCAGGCACAGGGGCCGGTCGCCAACGCAGCCAAGCCGGATGAGGCCATGCGGGAGGCGGGCTTTACCCTGCTGGATGGGCAGATATTGCCTGACCGGGGTGTCTCCTTCGATCAGGACCCCATTAAAATGATGCAGATTCTGGACTGGGCGCGCCTGCGCCGCCGTCCACTGCACCCACTCGCGCGGCACCAGCTTATCCGCTGGGAGCGCAGGGCCACCACCCTGCGTGACAACCCCGAGGCGGCCCGCATCTTCCTTGACCTGCTGTGTGGCGACACAACGGAGGAGGAGCGCCCCCGCAGGCGTGGCGCAGCGCTGCCGCCCCCCAGCGCGGAAGAAAACAGCCCCGTTTATTCGGCAGCCTATGGCAGCCACCCGCCATCGGGTCACTCCTACTGGCTGCATATCCTTAACGAGACAGGCATTTTCGGCCGCCTTATACCCGACTGGGCGCGCATTGTCGGGCAGATGCAGTTTGATACGTACCACGTGTTCACCGTGGATGAGCACACGGTAGAGGCCATTCGTATTCTGGACGAAGTGGCCGCAGGGCGTATGGCGGATGAAATTCCCATTGCCTATGAGCTGATCCGTGGCCTGCACTCGCGCCGTGCGCTCTACATGGCCGTGCTTTTGCATGACGTGGCCAAGGGGCGTGGGGGAGATCATTCGGAAATCGGGTCGGAAATCGCTGCCGAGTTGTGCCCCCGCCTTGGCATGTCGGGCGAAGAGACGGAGACAGTCTCCTGGCTGGTGCTGCACCACCTTCTGCTCAGCCACACGGCTTTCCAGCGCGATATTGACGACCCCAAAACCATTCTGGATGTGGCAGATATTGTCCAGTCGCCCGAGCGGCTGCGTCTTTTGCTGCTGCTGACCATTGTGGACATGCGCGCGGTCAGTTCGCGCGTCTGGAACGCATGGAAAGCGACACTCCTGCGTGAGCTGTACATGCGGGTGGCGGAAGTGCTGGCAGGCGGCCTGTCCACCACGGAGCGCGATGTGCGCGTGCGCCATGCCAAGGACGTAACAGCACAAATTCTGGGTGAGGAAGGTGTTCCCCAGCGCGATATCGAGCACTTTCTCGGGTTGGGTTACGCAGGGTACTGGCTGTCGTTCGATTATGAAACGCACAGCCGCCACGCCCGCCTGATCCGCGAGGCAGATGCCCGTGGCGCCCCCCTTACGGTTGAGGTGCTACCCCTGCCAGCGCGTGGTGTTACGGAAGTGACCGTCTATACGGTGGACGTGCCGGGCCTGTTTTCCAAAATTGCTGGCGCACTGGCGCTGGCCGGGGCCTCCATTGTGGATGCGCGCATCCACACCATGACCCACGGCATGGCGCTGGATACGTTCTGGATTCAGGATACGTCGGGTCAGGCGTATGAGGAGACGCACCGCCTTGCGCGCCTGACATCACTCATTGAGCAGGGGCTGAGCGGGCAACTTGATATTGGGGCGGAAATAGCCCGTGCGGGTTTTGGCCACATGCCGCTGCGTATGCGCGCCATCCACGTACCACCCCGTGTGGTCGTGGATAACGGCGTGTCCAACACCTACACGGTGATTGAAATCAATGGTCGTGACCGCCCCGGCCTGCTGCATGACGTGACCGCCGCCATGAGCCGGGAGAACCTCCAGATCGCCTCCGCCCATATTACAACCTACGGAGTGCGGGCGGTGGACGTGTTTTACGTCAAAGACCTGTTCGGCCTTAAAATTACCGACAAAAAACGGCTGGAGGAAATCCGCGAGCGGCTGCTGGCCGGGCTGAAAGAGGCGGAGGCCGAGGCTTCCGCCTGTGCCAACGCCCGTTACTCGGCCTGAAGCGTAACGCTTTGCCCCGGGCTGACGGGGGATAGCCCTCTGTCCAGCCCGGTGCGCAGCGCCATGCCCTGCGTGCTGCGCGGGTCAATCAGCCCGGTGCGCAGGAATAAGTCGATCAGCACAAGGTTGACGTTGAACTTGAACGCATCCGTATCGCGCACAATGCGGTACGCCTCGCTCAGCGGGAGGAGCGCGAAGGATTCCACCTCGCCATCAGCCGCCGTGGGTTCAAAACTTTCGGGCAGGTACAGGTCGTAGCAGTATAAAATATCGCGGCGCAGCCCTTCCGGGCGGTCCAGCGCATACACGAGCCGTCCGGCCTGCACAGCCTGTTCCGCCAGTGCTGCGGGAATGCTGGCTTCCTCGGCTGCTTCCTTCACCAGTGCTTCACGCGGGGTGTGGCCTGCGGGCATGCCCCCTGCCACCAGATGGTCCAGTTTGGAAGGGTCCAGCCTTTTGTTGGCGGCCCGTCGGCCTGTCCACAGGTAAAGCCCGTCTGCCTTACGGACCAGACCATTCATGTGCACCCCGGTTGCCACAAACCCGAACAGGGGGAGTGCGCCGCGGTCAATGCGGCCTACAACCGGCTGGTCCATGTCCGTGCAGACGTCAAACAGTTCGTGGTGGGATTTGTAAAAACCTTCCTCCGCCAGAGTTTCCCCCAGTGCTTCCAGCTTTGCGGGGTGGGGCACGTTAAACCCCTTGTCGCGCGTGCCAAAGCCTGCGGCTTCCATGCGGGTGAACAACTCGGGGGCCAGCCAGCCCGAAGGGACGCCGCCAAGGCTCAGGGGGCTGCGTTTTCCCTCGGGGCTGGCGGTGTTGCAGTCTGTCAGGTGCCTCAGGAACGGGCTTGCATCGGAGGGCATGGGGGCAAAGGTCCAGTTCTTTTTGTGCCAAAACACGACTGCTGTTATCGGGGCATAAAACGGGCATGGCAAGGTGCCGGGGGGTTGCAAAAACCGCCCAACGTGCCACATCCGTGGGCATGTCCCCCCGTAGAGCAGTGTCTGGCCCACTGAACAGGCCGGTTTCCCATACTTTTTCCCGTTTGTTGCCGTACCTCTGGCCGCAAGAAAACAGGGCGCTGCGCTGGCGTGTTGCGCTGGTGCTGGTGGTTCTTGTGGCAGGCGAACTGGCAACACTTGCCGTGCCGATTGTGTACAGCAAGGTCATTGACAGGTTCGTGCACCCCAACAGTCTGGGTATGGCTCCGGCATTGCTCATTGTGGGGTATGGGCTTGTGCGCCTTGTATCCGGCGCACTGACCAACCTGCGGGATTCCCTGTTTGCTCCGGTGCGCTTCCGTGTGGCGCGGCAGGCCGCCTATCGCAGCTTTGTGCATATGCACAGGCTCTCCCTGCGCTTTCATCTGGACAGGCGTACAGGTGGCGTTACGCGGGCCATAGAGCGTGGCACGGAGGCAGTGGAGACACTGCTGCGGATGCTGATGTCCCTCTCCCCCACGCTGTTGCAGGCGCTGCTGGTCATGTGTGTGATCTGGCGGCTGTTCAACTGGTCCTATGTTGCCATGATCGCGGTCATGATTGTGAGCTACATTGTCTTTACGGTACGCTTTACCTCATGGCGGCTGGGTATTCGCCGTCGCATGAACGATACAAACAGCGAGGCCGCAGGCCGAGCGTTGGACAGCCTGCTGAATTACGAAACCGTAAAATATTTTGGCAATGAGGAGCACGAGGCCAGACGCTACGACAACGCGCAGGCCCGCTACGAAAAAGCCGCCATGAAAACCCAGTATTCTCTGGGGCTGCTCAACTTTGGTCAGGCAGCCATTATTGCCATATCCCTTGCCGCAGTCATGCTGCTGGGCGGGCATGATGTGGAGAGCGGGCATATTACGGTGGGTGAGTTTGTTATGGTCAACACCTACCTGCTCCAGCTTTATGGCCCGCTTAACTTTCTGGGGTCCGTGTATTCGGGTATCCGCACCGCACTGGTTGATCTGGAGCATATGCTGGGCCTGACAGAGGAGGCGGTCGAGGTTGCCGACCCCGCAACACCTCTGCCCATTGCCACACGGCTGGCGGATGCGGCTCCTGCGCATGTGCAGTTCCGCGACGTGCATTTTGGCTACCGCCCTGAGCGTGAAATTCTGCACGGCGTCAGTTTTGATGCCCTGCCCGGGCACAAGGTTGCCATTGTGGGCAGTACAGGGGCAGGCAAATCAACCATAAGCCGCCTCCTGTTCCGTTTTTACGATACATGGTCCGGCGCCGTGCTGGTGGATGGGCATGACGTGCGCTGCTACCGTCAGGCGGACCTGCGGGCCACCATAGGCGTTGTGCCGCAGGACACCGTGCTGTTCAATGACAGCATAGGCTACAACATAGCCTACGGGCGGCTGGGGGCGACCCCCGCGCAGGTGGAGGAGGCGGCCCGTCTGGCCCAGATCCACGATTTTATCATGACCCTGCCCGAGGGCTACGAAACACAGGTGGGCGAGCGCGGGCTCAAGCTCTCGGGGGGCGAAAAACAGCGCGTCGCCATTGCCCGCACGATTTTAAAAGACCCACGCGTTCTTGTGCTTGACGAGGCTACCAGTGCGTTGGACACACATACGGAAAAAGAAATTCAGGCTGCCCTCAAAACCGTTTCGGCCCGCCGGACAACCCTTGTGATCGCCCACCGGCTCTCCACCATTGTGGATGCAGACGAAATTCTGGTCATGGGGCAGGGGCTGGTTGTGGAGCGTGGCACACATGCGCAACTGTTGGCCGCACAGGGCCAGTATGCGGCCATGTGGGCTGCGCAGGCTACGGGGGAGGCCTGACCCACAGGCCGTTGCCATCGCGCCGAATCCGGTCGATGCTGCACAAAACGTAAGGAGCATAAACATGGCGGATACCCACGCACACGCCACGACAGAGCCAGAAAATGCAGCCGGTGCCGGACAGCACATGGATGTGCCCGAAGACCTTGCGCGCTGCGCCATGGTGGTCGAACATGCCATTGATCACCTGCGGAACGAAAAGTTCCCGCCTGTGGCTGTGGCCTCGGCATTGCTTGGTGGATCGCTGGGTGTGATGGCGCGCAGCATGGACAAGGAAACCATTTTGCGCATTCTCGACTCAGCCGCGCAAAGCGTGCGTCTGGGCGATGTTCATGCCTCCGTCATGGCCGATGCAGGCGATGAAAGCGACAAAGCCTGAGCTTCAACCCTTGACTGGAGGCGATGGCTCAGTCATAAGCCGCGCCAATCCTGAATGTGGTCGCCGGGCGTTTGTCTCGGCCCTCAAGTTCCTTTTTTGTTTAAGACAAGGATGAGACAATGTCCCGTCGTTGCCAGATCACCGGCAAAGGCGTGCTGACCGGAAATAACGTCAGTCATGCCAACAACAAGTCCCGTCGTCGTTTTCTGCCTAACCTGCAGGAAGCATCCCTGACGTCTGAAATCCTGGGTTCCGCCGTTCGTATGCGTGTCAGCACGCGCGGCCTGCGTACCATTGAACACAATGGTGGCCTGGATTCCTTCCTGCTGAGCACGCCTAACCGCAAGCTCCCCACGGAAGCGCAGGTTATCAAGCGCCGCGTACTGCGCGTGCAGGCCAAGAAACAGGCCGCCGCTGGCGCCTGATTCAGGGCTTTGTTTATCCGTATGAGCCGGGGGCTGCCACTTAGAGGGTAGAACCCGGTTTGTGCGGTTCAGGCGTCTGCCACTCCTTGTCAGGCGCTTTTGTCTATCGGCCGGTGTCCGGCAGCCGGCTTCCTGAGAAAATATTTTCAGGTGGCACTTACGGCGTTCGGCGGCCACAGGCGCGAGGGTTTTCCTGTCGCGCCTTACCTGTTTTCTGGAGGTTTTCGTGTCCGCCACAACTGATCTGTCCAAGATCCGTAATATCGGTATCACCGCGCACATTGACGCTGGTAAGACAACCACGACCGAACGCATTCTGTACTACACCGGCGTGTCCCATAAGATTGGTGAAGTGCACGAAGGCAACACCACCACGGACTACATGGCGCAGGAACGTGAGCGTGGTATTACCATCACCTCCGCCGCCGTGACCTGTGACTGGAAAGATCACCGGATCAACATCATCGACACCCCCGGACACATCGACTTCAACATCGAAGTGAACCGCTCGCTGCGCGTGCTCGATGGTGCCGTGTTTATCATCGAAGGTGTTGCCGGTGTTCAGCCGCAGTCCGAAACCAACTGGCGTCTGGCTGACCGCTACAACGTTCCGCGCATCATCTTCATCAACAAGCTCGACCGTACCGGCGCAGACTTCTACCGTGCATTCGACACGCTGAAGGAAAAGCTGGACATCGTGGCTATTCCGCTGCAGCTGCCTATCGGTGCTGAAGACCAGTTCCTTGGTGTGGTCGATCTGGTGGAAATGAAGGCCATCATCTGGGAAGGTGGTGAACTCGGTGCGAAGTTCCATGACGAAGAAATCCCGGCCGACCTGAAGGAAAAGGCAGCGGAAGCGCGCCAGAACCTGCTGGACACCGCCCTGGCTGTTGATGAAGCGGCCATGGAAGAATACTTCGAAAAGGGCGACGTTTCCGTCGAAACCCTGAAGCGTTGCATCAAAAAAGGCGCGATTTCGGGCGAATTCCGTCCGGTTCTGTGCGGTACGGCCTTCAAGAACAAGGGTGTGCAGCCCCTGCTCGACGGGATTGTCGACTACCTGCCCGCCCCGAACGACGTGGAAGGCATTCGTTGCGCTCCGCCCGAAGGTGAAGAAGAAAACGAAAACGCACAGCCCATCCTGCCGGTTGACCCCAACGGCAAGTTCGCTGGTCTTGCGTTCAAGATCATTAACGACAAATACGGCACGCTGACCTTTGTGCGCGTCTACCGTGGCGTTCTCAAAACCGGTGATACGGTTCTGAACACCACCAAAGGCCACAAGGAACGTATCGGTCGTATCTACCAGATGCACGCAGACAAGCGCGTGGAACTGAGCGAAGTGCATGCCGGTGATATTGCCGCGTTCGTGGGTCTGAAAGACTCCCAGACGGGTGACACGCTGGCAGATGCCTCTGATCCGGTGGTTCTGGAACGTATGTCCTTCCCGGTTCCGGTTATCGACATCTCCGTCGAACCGAAAACCAAGGACGCAGTGGAAAAGATGACACTGGCCCTGCAGAAGCTGGCTGGTGAAGATCCCTCCCTGCACCTCAAGACCGACCAGGAAACCGGGCAGATTATTCTGTCGGGCATGGGCGAGCTGCACCTTGACATCATCATCGACCGTCTGCGTCGTGAATATGGTGTGGATGCCAACGTGGGTGCACCGCAGGTGGCATACCGCGAAACCATCTCCAAGCCGCACACGGAAACCTATACCCACAAGAAGCAGTCTGGTGGTTCGGGTCAGTTCGCTGAAGTCAAGATTGCCTTTGAACCGGTTGAACGCAACGAAGGTATCTCGTTCGAAAACAAGGTTGTCGGTGGTACCGTGCCGAAGGAATATATTCCTGCGGTTGAAAAAGGTATCCGCATGCAGGCCTCCACGGGCGTGCTGGCTGGCTTCCCCACGGTTGACTTCAAGTTCACCCTGCTTGACGGTAAGTACCATGACGTTGACTCGTCCGCTCTGGCGTTCGAAATCGCGGCAAAGGCCTGCTTCCGTGATGGCATGAAGAACGCTGGTCCGGTTATTCTGGAACCGATCATGGACGTGGAAGTGACCACCCCGAACGATCACGTTGGTGACGTGGTGGGCGATCTTAACCGCCGCCGTGGTATGATCCAGAGCCAGGAAACTTCGGGTTCCACGGTTATGGTGCGTGCTCATGTGCCGCTGAAGGAAATGTTCGGCTACATTTCTCACCTGCGCTCCATGACTAAGGGCCGTGCGTCCTTTACCATGCAGTTCCACCACTATGATCCGGTGCCGCGCAACGTGGCAGACGAAATCATGGCGCAGTCCCGCTAAGTTTTCATCCTTCGGGTTGAAAGCAGACATCAAGGCCGCTTCCTTCCGGGGAAGCGGCTTTTTTGTTGCCTTTTTTCAGGCAGACGTAAGGGGCGGGCCAGCATCTGCTCTGGCCACGCTGAGAATGAGAAAGAAGGAGAGGGAGGGCCAGACGGCCCTGATATTTTCAGGCGGGTGCTACGGACCCGTCAGTCTGGCGGCAAACGATGGTGTGTCTGCCGCCAGTTGGGGGGGAGGCGTATCAGCCAAACGCCCCAATGTCGTGCATCAGTGCAACGCTGATTTCACGCAGGAGTTCAAACATCTCACTCATGGGGGTGAAGATGTCGCGGTGCTCGCGCACGTAAATTCCTTCTTCACGCGGGCCGCGTGGTTCATGAAAATCAAGCTCGGATGGACCCGTGCCGGTGGGGAAGATGTGCTTCATTTCCTTAAGAACGGTCGGGATGTCCAGGCACAGGATATGCTGCATCATCATCTCATGGTTAAAGCCGCCACGAGGCATAAAGAAGGGAATACGGCAGGCCAGCAGCCATATCCGCTCAATCAGCATGATCCGTATGGCATGCAGCAGGCGGATGCGCGGCTCGGTGCGCGGGGCGTGCTGCCATGCCTCACGCAGGGCCAGATGATCGGCCTGAATGCGGCGGAACATGGTGTGCAACTCAGCCGACAGATTTAGCCCTTCCAGCCCGGTCATAAGGGCCAGAAAAGCCTTCTGCCGCTTGGGGGATGTCTCTTCCGTCGCCCGGTCCAGCCAGAAGCCGGGGTCGAGCATGCACACAACGCTCTTGAGCACCTTGTCGTCCGAACTGGCCAGAGCGTGGCGTGCAAAATCCAGTGCGCGGTGGAAGCGGGGACTGGAGGTGTTGAGTGTCTCAAATGTCTCGGGGTGGCGTTGGGCGGCGGCCCCAAGACCTTGCAGCGTGTTGGCGCACCAGCCAAGCTGCTGGAGAATGGCGTTGTTGGGGATCGCCCGCAACTGGCCGGGGTGGGTAATGCGACTGCGGGTTGCGGCTTCCGCACTCTGGCGTGCTGGCGGACGCGAACCTGTACGGTCGATGAGTGCTGGGCCAAATGCGCCCAGCAGGGCAGCGTAACCGGGGTCCGCGACCAGCCCTTTCATATTATCGATCACGCTGGAGAAAAAGTCGGCCGAAAAGTCGGGGTGATCGTAAATCGGGTCGCTGTTTTGCTGGTCGCTGAGGAACAGGTTTTCCGCAATAGTGGCCATAGTGGCTGTGGCCAGCTCAGGGCTGCCAAAAAGCAGGTAGCCATCCCCACCCTGAAAAGCGGTTTCCTCGCGGCAGTGAATGTTGCTGCTGGCAAAGCGCTTGCGCACATGAGCGGGGGAGAGATAGTCCAGCCGGTCCGCCATGCGGAAGGGGTGCGCACCACGGCCTATGCTTTCGCCGTGTGTATCAAAAAACACGACTTCCACATCGCTCAGGTCCCAGCGGACCAGCAGGTCATGAATATGCAGGCGCAGGCGCTCGATCTGGTAGGAGGCCGCAAGCTGGCCGATGTAACGCCCCGAATCCGAATAGCCGAACTGGAAGCATATGCGCCCCATACGGCGTACATAGTCGCGCCATGCGGGGGAGCGTAGGGCTTCCTCTACAATATGTTCGCCCTTGACGAGTGCGTGTTCGGTTTCAAACAGCGGAGAAATTTCAATGCGGTCGGCAACGCCAAAATACGCGGCAATCCAGAGTGCGCTCAACAGGGTGTAGCCTGTTTCGGTCTCGGCGATCAGGAAGCGTACGGGCGTGTCGGAATCCACGTATTTGACAATCTGGGCAATTGTCATCATCAGCCGCCCGGCCGATGAGGGGTCGCTCAGCAGGGCGCCAAAATCCACGGGTACGGGGGTTACGCCATCCAGCGCGTCGTTCACGCGGTTGAGCAGGGCGCGGCGCTGGGCGGGGTTGGTCGGGTCGTCCAGCAGGTTGAGCTTCTGGCGGACAAAGTTATGGATCTGGCTGGCGTTAAGCCGCACATGCGTGTGAGCCAGCCCCAGACCGTGGGCCATAAACCCTGCACGGGCTACAGCCAGTGGCAGTTGTGCAGATGGTGGTGCTGCCTCTATGGCGGATTGCAGCAGGGCGTTCAGGTCGGATGCAGCGGTGAGCGCTGTTGTGCGCCCGTTGACCATCAACTCCGCAAAGCGGGCGACGGCCTGCCCATCTGTGGCTCCGTTGGGCACGGCGCTGATCTGCGCTTTTACGCAGTCTATGGCGTTTTGCAGTGTTTCGATCAGTTCAGGGGCCAGTACGCCCTCATGCGCAATCTGGCGCTCCAGCCGCATAAGCTGGAACAGCTTCATGCGCAGGCGCAGGCGCAGCGTGTCCCACCACCCTATGTCTGTCCGTCCGTCCGTATCGTAGCCGACCCAGCTTGTGGCAATGACCGGGCCGGGGCACAGCGTGCTCCATTCCTCCGGCCAGGTTTTTTTTGCGGTGGAGAGCAGGGCGGCATTCAACTGGTCTATGGCGTCGCGCGCCCGGGTAATGGCCTGTGCCGCAAGCGTGAATTCTTCTTCCAGTGTCGGGTGGACGCTGCGGCGGTGTGTTTTGAAAAAAGGTGCTGTTTCAGGCGGTACGTCGTGCGATGCGCTCTGGGCTAGTGCCTCGTACACCGGGTTAGCCAGTGCAAATGTTGGGTGGGCCGTAAACACGGCGGCAAAGCGGGTGGCGCTCACAAGCTGGCGATATGCGGCAAAGGAGGGCTCGGGCAGGTTTGCGCAAAGCTGCTCGGCAACGTGGCGCAGTTTTTCCTGCGCGGTATCCAGTGCGGCCCCGCCCACGTAGCGGTGCAGGCGGCGCGAGCGGCTTAAAAATGCCTGATCGCGCAGGGTCCGTACCAGTTGGGTCACATCCTCGAACGTGATTGCCCCACTTTCCAGTGCATCACTCAGCCGCAGGGCGTTGCCCATAACGGGGTTGGTGCCCTCCGCCGGGGTGCCGGTGGAGGACGTATTGGCAATGGAGGCGAGCACGCTCCCGATGCGAGGGGGAAGGGCAGAAAAATCCATGTTCATGGCGCGCTCTATATCCTTGCGGATTG
The DNA here is from genome assembly GCF_002153655.1 of Acetobacter okinawensis. Lineage (GTDB taxonomy): Bacteria > Pseudomonadota > Alphaproteobacteria > Acetobacterales > Acetobacteraceae > Acetobacter > Acetobacter okinawensis_A. Next base: position 42,521 of record NZ_JOPJ01000001.1, on the reverse strand, counting down.
AATCGGAAAAGAAACAAAACGGTCGGGCAACAATTTATACCCCCAGCTTTTCATGTCTGCTTTATGTGCGCAACCGCTTCACGCACACTTGGGGTGGCGCGGGTGGAGTGCTATTCATGCTCCCATGACAGCGCATATCGACACGGAAGCAGACATCGCCGCCCGGCAGACACTCCGTCGCTACCAGAATGCGGCCACGGGGTTGCTGGTTCTTATGGGGGGGCTGACTGTTCTGGGCTACGCAGCCCCTGCTGCGGGCTGGGTTGAGGATAGTTTTTTTGTCGAGATGTTCCGCGCCGGGGCGCGGGCGGGTGTTGTGGGTGGGGTGGCCGACTGGTTTGCGGTTGTGGCCCTGTTCCGCCACCCGCTGGGGCTGCCCATACCGCACACCGCCATCCTGCCAGCACAAAAGGACCGTCTGGCGCGGGCTTTGGGGCGGTTTGTGGCCTCGCAGGTCTTTACGGCCAAAGAGGTTGAGCGTGTTCTCTCCAAGGTGGATGTGCCGGGTTGCATTGCCAATCTGCTGGAAGACCCGGCAACACAGGATGCGGTCGTCGGGGCCATGACGCGCTCCATGCCCCAACTGCTGGACCGGCTGGAAGATGGGCGTGCCAGCAATGCCATCGGCCGGATCATGCCCGGCCTGCTGGGGGGGAGTGACCTGTCCCCCGTTATTGCCAAGGCGTTGCGCAGTCTGGTGGATGATGACCGGCATCAGGAGGTGCTGTCCTACTTCCTCAGCCAGCTCAAGGATGGGCTAAAGGCCAAGGAAGGTGCCCTGCGTGACATGATCGAGGACCGCGTGCGCGAGCAGGGCGGGCGTATTCTGGGCTGGGCCATTGGGGGTTCCATTGCCACCAAGGTGCTGACAGCCGCAGCACAGGAACTGGACCGAATCGACCCCGAAAACTCCAGCCTGCGGGAAGGCTTTACAAGCTGGGTCAGACTCCAGATTGACCGGATAGAGACAGACCCCGAGCGCGGACGGGAGTTTACGCAGGCTGTAACCTCCGTGCTGTCGCACGAGAGTGTGGTGGGCTGGTGGGGTGATATCTGGCTGCGTTTTCGCCGGATGGTGGAGGCCGATGTGGAGGACCCGCAGGGGCGCACCGCATGCCTCCTGCGCGATGCTCTGGCGCGCATGGCCGGGCAGCTACGTCAGGATGCCGTGCTGCGCCAGCGCATAGTGGAGCGCGTGGACAGTACAATTGGCAAAGCTCTGCCATTTGTGCGTGACCAGATGGCCGAATTTATTGCGCGGGTGGTGTCAGGCTGGAACGCGGTGGAAATTGCTGAAAAACTGGAGCTGCGTGTGGGCAAGGACCTCCAGTTCATCCGCTTTAACGGCACGCTGGTGGGTTTTGCCGTGGGTGCTCTGCTGTTTGCGGCCCTCAGGCTGACATTTGGCATTAACGCCCAGTAGGTTGTTTTTTATTACGCCAACAGCTTATCGGGGCGCCGTTTTTTACTTGCATAGCACTTGAGCGGATATGGAAAGGCTTGCACCGCAAGGATGGGCGTAAGCTTGCAATAAAGGCGGTCATGCGGGGAACCGCAGATCACATATGCGTTGAAAGGCCGGAATGGATCGCTGGTAACAGGACGTTTTGGGTTGACGTTGGCACCGCTTGTCGCCATGTATCCGAAACAGGACCATTCAGGTCTTTAATTAGGTGAAAGCCGGATTATGCTGAAACTTTCCCGTCTGGCGGACTATGCGATCGTCATCCTTGTTAAACTGGGAGAACAGGACGGCGTGGTCACATCTCCAGCCCTTGCTGCCATTACCGGGGTGCCCGAACCCACGGTGGCCAAGGTGCTCAAGGTTTTGTCCGCGCATGGTTTTGTGTTGTCCCAGCGCGGTGCAAAAGGGGGCTATCGCCTGGCCCGCTCACTGGCAGACATGTCTGTTGCCAGCGTTATTGCCGCCGTGGATGGAGAGATCGCCTTGACCGCCTGCGTGGGTGGGCGTGAGTGTGACACCGGTCTGTCGTGCGGTTTGTGCGGTAGCTGGGATGTTATCAACACGGCAATACGCTCGACGCTGGAGGGAATTTCGCTCGAGAGCATGCGCCCCAAGGAGGCATGTTCCACGGTTCTCGCCCAGATCAACAAGCTCAACGCCACCCAGACAGTACGGGAAGGGGCCTGAACAATGCCAGCAGTTACACAAACGCGCGAAGCCGTAGAGAAGCTGGGCCAGTCCACCTACAAATGGGGCTTTGAGACTGACATTGAAATGGATATGGCTCCCAAAGGGCTGAATGAGGACATTATCCGTCTGATTTCCAGCCGTAAGGAAGAGCCGGAATGGATGCTGGAATGGCGTCTGGCGGCTTATAAAACATGGCAGGCCATGACCGAGCCCAAATGGGCCAAGGTCGCCTATCCTCCCATTGATTATCAGGATGCGCATTACTACGCGGCCCCGCGCAAAAAGCCCGGTCCCAAGTCCTTGGACGAGGTCGACCCCGAACTGCTGCGTACGTACGAAAAACTGGGTATTCCCCTGCATGAGCAGGCGTTGCTGGCCGGGGTGGAAGTGCCCGAGGGCGAGCGCATGCCCGTAGCCGTTGATGCGGTGTTTGACAGCGTGTCCGTTGCCACCACCTTCCGCAAGACGCTGGAGGAAGCCGGGGTGATTTTCTGCCCGATCTCCGAGGCGGTCAAGGAACACCCCGATCTGGTGCGCAAGTATCTGGGCACGGTTGTGCCTGCGGGGGACAACTTTTTTTCTGCTCTGAACTCCGCCGTGTTTACGGATGGGTCGTTTGTTTACGTGCCCAAAGGGGTGCGTTGCCCCATGGAGCTGTCCACCTACTTCCGCATCAATGCCAAAAATACGGGGCAGTTTGAGCGGACCCTGATTGTGGTGGAGGAAGGTGCTTCGGTTTCCTATCTGGAAGGGTGCACAGCCCCCATGCGTGATGAAAACCAGCTCCACGCGGCAGTGGTGGAACTGGTGGCTATGGATGATGCCTCGATCAAATATTCCACGGTGCAAAACTGGTACCCGGGGGATGAAAACGGGCGCGGCGGCATTTACAATTTTGTGACCAAGCGTGGCGCCTGCCGTGGTGCACGCTCCAAAATTTCATGGACACAGGTGGAAACCGGGTCCGCCATTACGTGGAAGTACCCATCGTGCATTCTGCAAGGTGAAGGTTCGGTGGGGGAGTTCTATTCCGTAGCCGTCACCAACAACCACCAGCAGGCCGATACCGGCACCAAGATGATCCACCTTGGCCGCAACACGCGTTCCACCATTATTGCCAAAACTATCAGCGCAGGCCGCTCGGACAGCACATACCGTGGGCTGGTGCGGGTGCAGCCCAAGGCGTCGGGCGCGCGCAACTTTACCCAGTGTGACAGCCTGCTCATAGGCGACCAGTGCGGGGCACACACCGTGCCCTACATTGAAAGCCGCAATATGAACGCGCGCATCGAGCACGAAGCGACAACATCCAAGATTTCAGAAGACCAACTGTTTTACTGCCGCCAGCGTGGCCTGTCCGAGGAAGACGCCGTCGGCCTGATCGTCAATGGTTTCTGCCGTGATGTTCTGAAGGAACTGCCCATGGAATTTGCCGTGGAAGCGCAAAAACTGTTGCAGATCAGCCTTGAAGGCAGCGTGGGTTAAGGGAGAGCAGAGTATGAGCCAGTTTTTGGAAATTTCCGGCCTGTGCGCACGGATTGATGCAGATGGACAGGAAAAGCAGATTCTGCGTGGTGTGGACCTGAGCATTCCACCCGGTGAGGTCCATGTGATCATGGGGCCAAACGGTTCTGGTAAATCCACACTGTCCTACGTGCTGGCCGGGCGCGAGGATTATGAGGTCACGGCAGGGACCGCCACCTTCCACGGGCAGGACCTGCTGGCCATGGAGCCGGAGGAGCGTGCGGCTGCGGGTCTGTTTCTGGCTTTTCAGTCTCCCATTGAACTGCCGGGCGTCAATAACGCCAACTTCCTGCGCACCGCGGTCAATGCCGTGCGGCGTGCCCGCGGGCAGGATGAGCTGGATGCCGTAGCCTTCCTTAAAATGGCGCGTGAGGCCGCCAAGGCGCTGTCCATGGCGCCGGACATGCTCAAGCGTAATGTAAATGTCGGTTTTTCCGGCGGGGAGAAAAAGCGCAACGAAGTGTTGCAGATGACCCTGCTCCAGCCGACCTTTGCCATTCTGGACGAAACAGACAGCGGGCTGGACGTGGATGCCCTGCGTATTGTGGCAGAAGGTGTGAACCGCCTACGTGCGCCTACATTCTCCGCTCTGGTCATTACACACCATCAGAAGTTGCTGGATTATCTGGTGCCCGATCGTATCCACGTTATGGCGCGCGGGCGCATTATTCTGTCCGGTGGGCCAGAGCTTGCACGCCAGATCGATCAGGAAGGTTACACCAAGTTTCTGGCGGAGGTGGCGTGAACGCACTCAGCAAAGATATGTCCGGCCCGTTGGCGCTGTTTGCAAACCGGCTGAACACCCTTGCCGGGCCGGAGCGGCAGGCCGCCGCCGGGGCTCTGGCCAGAACAGGTCTGCCTGACCGCAAGTCCGAGGCATGGCACTACACGGCCCTGCGCGCGCTGGGCAAGCAGGACTATGCGGCCCCACCCGCTCAGGTGGATGACGGCGCGGTCCGTACCCTGCTTGATGGGGTTTTGTGCGCACATCCGGCCATGGCCGGTCTGCCGCGTGTTGTGTTTGTCAATGGTCGCCACGCGCCTGCCTTCAGCGCCCTGCCCGATGATGTGGACCTTGCTTTTTTTGCACAGGCACCCCGGTTTGGCTTGCAGGCAGCCCCCGACCGTGACCCGCTTGTTGCCCTGAACACCGCTCTGGCGGAGGATGGTCTGTACGTGCGCGTGCCCGCTGGGGTGGATGGGGGGCATGTTATGCTCGTCTCCCTTGGTGTTGCGGGGGCGGAGCCTGTCTCGTTTCATCCACGCCATACGGTGGTGGTGGAAAAGGAAGCGCATCTGCGTCTGATCTGTGTGCAGGCCGGGCAGGGGGCGTATTTTCATAACCCCGTCACGGATATTGTGGTGGAAGATGGCGCAACGCTGGAACATGTGACTGTGCAGACCGAGGCGGCCCAGGCCATCAGCCTTGGTACACTGTATGCGCATGTGGGCCACCAGAGTGTGTATGACAGCTTTGTACTGGGGCTTGGTGGCCAGCTTGCGCGGCACGAGGTACATGCCCGTCTGGGAGCAACCCGTGGTGTGGTGCATGTCAATGGCGCACAGCGTCTGGCCGGGCAGCAGGTTGGGGATATTACCAGCGTGATCACCCACGTAGCATCGGACTGCACATCGCGTCAGACGGTGCGGAATGTGCTTGACGGTCATGCGCGTGGGGTTTTTCAGGGCAAGGTGCTGGTGGAGCGTATCGCCCAGAAGACGGACGGTTACCAGATGAATCAGGCCCTGCTCCTGTCCCCCGATGCGGAGATAGACGCCAAACCTGAGTTGGAAATCTATGCAGATGACGTGCGGTGCAGCCACGGTGCAACCGTTGGTGCGCTGGATGATGACCAGCTTTTTTACCTGCGCAGCCGTGGCATACCCGAGCATGAAGCGCGCCAGATTCTGATTGATGCATTTCTGGACGAAGCCATAGCGCTTGTCACGGACGCAACTGCACAGACCTTCTGCCGTGCGGTTCTGGCTGCCCGGTTTGCCGGTAAGGGAGATGTGGCATGAGCACGCATACAACCCGCCCCGCCTCACAACTGGATGTGCAGGCCATTCGCCGTCAGTTCCCCATTCTTGGGGAAAAAGTGCATGACCGCCCGCTAGTTTTTCTCGACAGTGCTGCATCGGCCCAAAAGCCCGATGCGGTGATCGAGAGCATGGCCAACACCATGCGCCACCAGTATGCCAACATCCACCGTGGCCTGCACTGGATGAGCGAGCGCACGACAGAGGCGTATGAAGGTGTGCGGGACCTTGTGGCAGATTTTCTCAACGCGCCTTCGCGCGAGGAAATTGTGTTCACCCGCAATAGCACGGAGGCCATCAATCTGGTGGCCCACTCCTTTGGTGCATTGCTCCGGCCCGGTCAGGCGGTGCTGATCTCGCAGATGGAGCACCACGCCAACCTTGTCCCGTGGCAGATGCTGCGTGACCGCGCAGGGATTGAGCTGCGCGTAGCCCCGATTACCGATGAGGGTGATCTGGACATGGAGGCGTACAAGGCCCTGCTGGCCGATGGCAAGGTCGCCCTTGTTGCCATAACGCATATGTCCAACGTGCTGGGCACCATAACGCCAGCGCAGCAGATAGCCGAGCAGGCCCATGCTGCCGGGGCTTTGGTGCTGTTTGATGGCAGCCAGTCCGTTGTCCACCACAGGACAGACGTGCAGGCGCTTGGGGCAGATTTTTATACCTTTACCGGCCACAAGCTGTACGGGCCAACCGGCATTGGCGTGTTATGGGCCCGCCGGGCATTGCTTGAAGACATGCCGCCTTTTCTGGGTGGTGGGGATATGATCTCCACAGTGACCTTCGAGCGCTCCACATGGGCCAATATTCCCCATAAGTTCGAGGCGGGCACACCCGCGATCGTGGAAACAATTGGTCTGGGTGCCGCAATCGAATGGGTGGGCAAAATCGGGTTTGACGCAATTGCCGCGCATGAGGCGGAGCTGACAGCCCACGCCCTGCACCGACTGGCCGAAGTGCCGGGGCTGAATATTGTGGGGCATCCGCGCGTACGCGGGGGTGTTGTCTCCTTCACCATGGCAGATGTTCACCCGCATGATATGGCAACTCTGCTGGACCGTAACGGCATTGCCATACGGGCAGGGCACCATTGTGCGGAACCGCTCATGCGCCGTCTGGGCCTGAGTGCAACAGCCCGCGCTAGCTTTGGCATTTATACGCTCAAGGAAGAAATTGACGTGCTGGCAGACACGCTGGTGCGGATCAGGGACTTTTTTGTGTGAAAACCGCCACGGCAGAGCGCGATGCCCTGTATGACAGGCTGATTGTGGAGCGTGCGCGCACGCCCCTGCATGCCGGTCGGCTGGACAGGCCGGACGTGCAGGGCGATGGCCGTAACCCCTTGTGCGGGGATAAAACACATCTGGATATTGTGCTTGATGGGCACCATATTCAGGCCATCCGGCACCAGACACGTGGGTGCGCTATCTGTGCTGCTGCTGCCGACCTTATGGCGGAGCAGGTGCAGGGGAGCACCATAGTGCAGGCGCTGGATATGTCGGACCGGTTTATGGCCATGCTGGTCGGGCCATCGCCGTTGGCGGTGGCAGATGACCTGCCTGCACCTTTGGGCGCGCTGGAGGTTTTTGCTCCGTTACGCTCCCATAAAGCTCGAATACGCTGCGCAGAACTGCCTTGGATTGCGCTGAAGGAGGCTTTTTCTCATGTCGATGGTTGAAGAAGGCGTTCAGGCGCACACACAGGCAGCTACTCCCGCGCAGGAGCGGCCTGAGCAGGACGTGCTGCACGCCGGACATACTCCGGAGGACGGCCCCGCTGCCAAAGTGGAAGGCTGGACCCCGGATGGGGATGAGCCCACCTTGACCGAAGCAGCCGCGCCAAAGGGCGATGGACCCGTTGGCCCCGCCTCCGAAGATGCGGTGATAGAGGCGATTGCCACCGTGCATGACCCGGAAATTCCGGTTAATATTTACGAGCTGGGGCTGATCTACGCGATCGATCTGTACGACGATGGGCGCGTGCATATTGAGATGACCCTGACCGCCCCCAACTGCCCGAGTGCGCAGGAACTGCCTATTCAGGTCAAGGATGCGGTGGAAAAAATACCCGGTGTCAAATCGGCGGAAGTGGACGTTGTATGGGATCCGCCATGGGATATGTCGCGTATGAGCGATGAGGCCCGGTTGGCCCTGAATATGTTTTGACCGAAAGGATGGAGTGACATGTCACAAACTGCGACCATTTCATCACCCAAAAAGGAACTGCCGCCACTTATGCGGCTGACCGATACAGCCGCGACCCGCCTGCGGCACCTGTACGCCACGGCCCATGCGGGCGAGTTGTTGCGTATTTCGGTTTCCACCAAAGGCTGTTCAGGCAAAGCCTATGATATGGAATTTGTAGCGCAGAGCGGGGAGGGGGATGAGGTTGTAAAAGATCATGGCCTGACCCTGCTGGTGGACCGCAAAGCCACACTCTTCCTGATCGGGACGCAGATGGACTACCGCGAGACCGATCTGGAAGAAGGGTTTGTGTTCATCAACCCTAATGAGAAAGGGCGTTGCGGCTGCGGCGAGAGCTTTCACGTTTAAAGCAGCACACGGCCTCGGTTTCGGCCGACCAGAGGAACTGGTCAATGACCGAAACCGTCTCCAGCCTGTAACCGGCAGTAGCCAGCATGCTGGCATCATGGCTTAAAGCCGCCGGGTTACAGCTGACGTAAATTACGTAATCCGGCTTGCCCAGAGCGATCTGGCGCATTTGCAGCTTGGCCCCCGCGTGGGGTGGGTCCAGTACAACCACATCAGCCTTGCCAAGGTCCTTGCCCATGATCGGCTGCCGGTTCAGGTCGCGGCATGTGGGGGTAATGCGTGACTTGCCAACGGATTTAAGGGCGGCCAGAGCGGGTTCATACCCCTCGTAAGCCTGCACCTGGCAACGGTCGCCCAACGGTAGGCTGAGCGTGCCGCACCCGGCGTAGAGTTCAATCAGCGTTGCGCGTTTGCCAAGGCGGGCTGGTAGTGCGTCCAGCACAGCCTGCTGAATGGCATGTTCGCTTTGGGCGGTGGCCTGTAAAAAAGCACCGGGCGGCGGCGTGAGCTGATGCCCTGCAATGGTCTGATAAACAGGGGTGCGTTGCACGGCTGTCTCATACGGGCCAGTTGTTTTGAGCCGCTGCCAGCTTATGCGTGGAATATCCAGTTCTTCAGCCAAGGCTGTTAAGCGCTGGCGGTCAGTGGCAATAAGGGGCGAATCGGTGCTGAGCAGAATATCCAGCCCCGAATCCAGCAGATTGATGTGCAGGTCAGCCGTTTTGTGCACGGCGTTCAGGCTGCGTAGGGTGGTCCGCAACGCAGGCAGGCAGGAGACAATGGCAGGGTGCAGTACTGCACAACTGGTCATATCCGTAACGTCCTGGCTCCCCTTGGCGTGCAGGCCGATAATGATGCCCTGCTCGGTCCGCCTTACCGCCAGATCCGCTCTGCGGCGGCTGTTGGGGGGAACCTGAAAGCTGGTTATGTCAGAGGGAACATCAAACCCCGCCTTTTCCAGCGCATGGCTGACAAGGCCGGTTTTCCACGCCAGCAGCGCAGGCAGTTCCATATACTGTAAGGAGCAACCGCCACACTGTTCAAACAAAGGGCATGGGGGTGTTGTTCTCTGCGCAGATGGCGCCAGAATATCGACCAGTTGGCCGCGTCCATTGCCTTGGAGCTGAATGGAGACCCGCTCACCGGGGAGTGTGCCGGCAATAAAAACAGGGCGCCCGTCTGGCAGGCGCGCTGCACCATCCCCCTGAGTTGCAAGATGGGAGATGGTGACTTCCAGAATGTCAGACACAAATTTTCCTTGGCTCAGGGGGCCGTGTCAGGGACTTGGTGCGTATCCTGCGCGGTCTCTGCATGTTCCTGTGCTCCCGGTGTTGCGGGGCGGGAGGAGTTGCGGCGGGGCAGCAGCATGAAGGCAGGCGTCTGGTCCCCAAAGCCTGCAAATTCACCAGCAGGTGCGGGCGGAATTTCATCACGCTGGTTACGGCCACCCTTATGCGGCTGGCTGTTGCTGGTGGAAGGCTGCTGAGACTGAGCGTGACGCGGCACGTCACGTTCGCGCACGGGAGTACGCTCGCGCGTGTTCTCCGGCTCACGCGTAGCGGGTTCACGCGTCGTCGTCGTTGCCGTCGTGCGGGCAGCTTCGCGGTCACCACGTTGGGGTGCGGACCTGTCCTTGCGGTTCTGCCCACCTCTGGAGGAAGCACCCCGTGGGCGCTTTTCTTCCGACCATTCCAGTTGTGGCAGACCATCAATGGAAAGACGCGGGATGGATTTTCCGGTCAGTTGTTCAATGGCGTCTGCCAGTGTTTTGTCATAGGGCGTGGCTATGCTGAAAGCATGGCCCTCCCGCCCTGCGCGCCCGGTACGTCCGATGCGGTGCACGTAGTCTTCCGCATGGAATGGCAGGTCAAAGTTGAACACATGCGACAGGCCGCCAATATCAATGCCGCGGGCTGCTACGTCCGAGCAGACCAGCACCTTGAGTTCGCCATTCTTGAATTTTTCCAGCGTGGAAAAACGGACAGACTGCGGCAGGTCACCGTGTAGGGCACCAACAGAAAAGCCATGTTTGGTCAGCGATTTGGTCAGGACATCCACATCACGCTTACGGTTGCAAAACACGATGGCGTTCTGGAGGTCGGGGTCCTTGAGCAGCAGGCGCAGTGTTTCGCGCTTGCTAAATTCATCGACAATGACCATCCCGGTTGTGATGGTTGACGCTACGGAGGACTGGCGTGCGACCGTAATTTCCTTGGGGGAATGCAGGAACGCGTCAGCCAGCTTGCGAATGGGCGGCGCCATGGTGGCGGAAAAGAAGAGGGTCTGACGGGTAGGCGGGAGCAGGCCGACAATTTTTTCAATGTCGGGGATGAACCCCATGTCCAGCATCCGGTCGGCTTCATCAATGACCAGAATTTTGGTGTGGTTCAGCAGCAGTCCGCCGCGTTCAAACAGGTCCAGCAACCGTCCGGGCGTTGCAATCAGCACGTCCACGCCACGGTTGAGCACTTCCTTCTGGTCGGCCATGCTTTCCCCGCCAATCAGCAGGGCATGGTTGAGCTTGAGGTGCTTGCCGTACTGCACAAAGTTTTCGGCAACCTGAAGTGCCAGTTCGCGCGTGGGTTCCAGAATGAGCGAACGCGGCATACGGGCACGGGCGCGGGAGTCGCTCAGAATTTCCAGCATAGGCAGGGTAAAGGAGGCTGTTTTGCCTGTGCCGGTCTGTGCAACCCCGAGTACATCGCGCGCCATGAGCACAGCAGGAATGGCCTGCGCTTGAATGGGGGTGGGGTGTTTGTACCCCATTTCCTCAATGGCCTGCAGAATAGGTTTGGAGAGCTCAAGGTCGGCAAAGGTTATGTCGGGTTCTTCGGCCACTTTTTCCGCGCCAACCACTTCCGCCTGTGCGGGTTCAGCGGCTGTTGCGTCTGCCACTGGGGCGGAGGGTGCTTTTTGCTCCGCCTCAACCACAACTTCAGCCTCAACGGCAGGTGTGGTTGCAGTCTTGGCTACGGGTTCCGCCTTGGTGCGGCGGCGGGCCGGGGCGCGTTTTGCTTTGGGGGCTGCTTTTGCAGCAGGTTCGTCCTGCTCGCCTACAGGCTCAACAGGCGATTCGGTGTTGGCAGAGTCGGCCTCAGCCTTTGGTGCCGTGCGGCGGCGGGGCGCGCGCTTTTTGGGAGCAGGTTTGGCCTCAGCCTCAACGGCGGGCACGGTGCTCTCCACCTCTGCTTCCTGAGTGTCCAATGCGGTTGAACTGGCGGGAACCGCCGCCTTTTTCCGGCTGCGAGTTGTCGTCTTGCGGGGGCGGGCGGTTGTTGTGGCTGTCAATATGCTCTCGGAACTAGGTCTGTCGTTGCTTAGCTTGACTGGTGGCTTTGTTCATGGAACCGGCAAAGACCGCTTGCCGTGTGTCCAAGGTATTGCAAAGCCACTCAGGCGCTAGTCCCGATAAAGGTCTTTGTGCTTAAAATCAAGTTTTTGGCAGGAATACTTGCATTCTTCACACAAAAGGATGTCCAAGGCTGGCGCAGAGCACCGCAAGGATTCCCAGTGCCACAATAATCAGCACCTGCTTACGAACCGAGTCGAAGCCGGATGCCTGCGGGCGGATGGCGCGGCGGAGCTTCTGGTATGTGCCCATGTACATCCGTGCGAACAGTATGGCCATAATCAAGCCCAGAAGCTGCATGGCGTTGGTGGTCCATGGTGCGTTGGCAAAACCACCTTCGTGCAGAATAAGCAGCCACCCGGTAATGAGTGTTGTAGGGATGGCGTGGGTCAACCCCTTGAAAAAGCGCGCCATGGTTTGCAGGTGCACGGAGTTGCGCTGCGTCTGGTCCAGCAGGTTCAGGCTCGGGCGCAGCACAACGGCTGCATAGGCGCCACCACCCACCCACATGATGATGCTGACGAGGTGGAGGGTGAGCACAAGGCTCCAGAAAATGGAATGTGGCATGCTGTCTCCGCTTGGTACGGTTGGGGCTGGGGTGGAGCAAGGCCTGTTTTGCAAAGCGTCATGCCCGGTGCGTATCTGCCTGACTGATTGCCAAGGGGACGGGGCGGGTGCAAGGGGCTATTGTTGCCTGATGTCATTCACACGCATTGTGCGGAGCCATACATGCAGTCCAGTTACCCATCATCCCTGAGCCTTTATACACCCGCGCAAATGGGGGAGGTAGACAGGCTGAGCGTTGCCCATGTGCCCGTTTCCACCCTGATGGAAAATGCCGGACGGGCGGTTGCGCGGGCGATCCGCCGCCATGAGCGGCCCGCCCGCGTGCTGGTGTTGTGCGGTCCGGGCAATAATGGTGGGGATGGTTATGTGGCGGCCCGGCACCTTGCCGCCATGGGCTGGCCGGTCAGTGTTGCAGAACTGAGCACTCCGGGTGTGCAGACGGATGCAGGTCGTGCCCGTGCTGCCTATGCTGGTCCATATGTGCCCTTTGCGGCAGTGGAGGCGGAGCGTGCCGATCTGGTCGTTGATGCCGTGTTTGGCGCGGGCCTGAGCCGGGATGTGGGGGGGCTGGTGGCGGAAACCCTGCGTGCGGCCCGCAGGGTTGTGGCCGTGGACATTCCTTCAGGTCTGGACGGAGCAACGGGGCAGGTGCGTGGTTACGCGCCGCAGGCGGTTATGACTGTGACGTTCTGCCGCTTCAAGCCCGGACATCTGCTTTACCCTGCGCGTGGTATGTTGGGGCGTCTTATTCTGGCTGATATCGGTGTGCCCGATTCCGTGCTTGCGGCGGTGCCAGCCAATACGTGGCAGAATGAGCCGGGTTTGTGGGCGCTGCCAGTGCTGGGCGCGCAGAGCAATAAATATACGCGCGGTGTGGTCAGTATTTGCGCGGGACAGTCCATGCCCGGTGCCACGCGGCTTTGTGCCTCTGGGGCACGGGCTGTGGGGGCAGGGCTTGTGCGGGTGGCTGCGGGTGCGGCTGCTCCAGCCTACAGGCTTGGTCAGCCCGGATTGATAGTGGACGACGCACCTTTGGCAACCTTGCTGGAGGACACGCGCAGGCACGTCTGGGTCTGCGGTCCGGGGCTGAGCGAGGCAGAGGTGGGGGATGCCCTGCCTGCATTGGTGGACTCGGGGCGCACGGTGCTGGCCGATGCCGGGGCGTTAACCGCCTGTGCTGGTCAGCCCGCCAGATTGCGTGGGGTATCGGTTATAACGCCACACACCGGCGAGTTTGCGCGCGTATTTGGTGCACTAGGATGTAATCCGCCCGAACAGGTGCGCCAAGCAGCAGAGGAGACGGGCGCGGTGGTGGTGCTCAAAGGTGCGTCCACACTGATTGCTGCCCCCGATGGGCGGCTGGCAATCAACACCCATGCTACTGCTGCGCTGGGTACCGCCGGATCGGGGGATACGCTGTCGGGCGTCATTGCAGCCCTGCTGGCGGCGGGCATGCCTGCGTGGGAGGCGGCATGTGCCGGTGTGTGGCTGCATGGAGAAGCCGGGCAGCAGGCCGGGCCATGGCCCGTGGCCGAGGACCTCGACCGTTATCTGGGGTTAGCCCGGCAAAAGGCCGAGCAGATGCAAGGGTAACGGGCGTTACGCATAAATCCATACGCGGTGACTTGCCGTGTCCGGCACTTTAAGCTAAGTCCACGCATCTTGCCGACGGTGAGTAACGAGTGTGCGCGGGCGTGGTGGAATTGGTAGACACGCCAGATTTAGGTTCTGGTGACGCAAGTTGTGGGGGTTCAAGTCCCTCCGCCCGTACCAAATGAATTTTCATGCTCCCGTCCGCAGTCCGCCGCCGCCTTTTGGGCGTTATTGCAGCGGGTGAGTGATTTTTTGTACCGAGAGGAAGGCCTGGCCGATGCAGGTTACCGAGACCCTTTCTGAAGGGCTGAAGCGTGGTTTCACAGTTACGGTTCCGGCTACGGAACTTGAGGCTAAGCGTGATGCGCGCCTTAAGGAAGTCGCTGGCAATCTGAACCTGCCGGGCTTCCGTCCGGGCAAGGTGCCTGTTTCTCTGGCGCGCCAGCGCTATGGTGAGGCCGTCTGGGGCGAAGTGCTTGAGCAGGCTGTCTCCGATGCTATCCGTACCGTGTTTGAAGAGCGCGGCCTGCGCCCGGCCGGTCAGCCCAAGGTCGACCTGATCTCTGGTCAGGATGACAAGGGTGGCGATCTGGAATTTAAGGTGGAAAGCGAAATTCTGCCAGAAATCACCGTGCCGGACCTTTCCGACCTTGCTCTGACACGCCTGAAGACCCCTGTTGCTGACGAAGCCATCAACAAGGTGCTGGAAGATATTGCCAAGCGTGGCCGTACCTTTGAGGTGATTGAGGAAGTTCGCCCCGCAGCCAAGGGCGATGTTGTCGCCATTGACTTTGTGGGTAAGCAGGACGGCGTTGCCTTTGATGGCGGCACGGCTGAAGACGTGAATGTCGAGATCGGTGGTGAAGGCTTTATTCCGGGCTTTGCCGAGCAGATCGAAGGCATGCAGCCGGGCGAAGAAAAAGTCATCACCGTGACCTTCCCCGAAGATTACGGCGCAGAAGAACTGGCAGGCAAGGAAGCGACCTTCGACATCAAGGTAAAGCAGCTTAAAAAAGCTGTGGACGCCCCGGTTGACGAAGACCTGGCCAAGAACATGGGCTTTGAAAGCCTTGAGCAGCTCAAGGATCTGGTGCGCAAGCAGATCGAAGGCGAATACGACCAGATGTCGCGCCTGCGTATCAAGCGTGATCTGCTGGACATTCTCTCCAGCAAAGCAGACTTCCCTGCTCCCGAAGGTATGGTTGAAGCCGAGTTCCAGCAGATCTGGAATCGGGTGGAAGCCGACCGCAAGGCTGGTCAGCTTGATGACGAAGACAAGGACAAGGACGAAGACACCCTGCGTGCCGATTACCGCAAAATTGCGGAACGTCGTGTAAGGCTTGGTCTGCTGCTGGCCGAAATTGGTCGTAAGAACGGCATTTCCGTCAGCCCGGAAGAGCTGGGCCGTGCGGTGCGTGCTGAAGCCATGCGTTATTCTGGTCAGGAAAAAGAGGTCTTTGAATTCTTCCAGAAGAATCCGCAGGCTGCTGAGTCCCTGCGCGGACCGATCTTTGAAAACAAGGTTGTCGATTATCTGATTGAACTCGCCAAGGTCACGGACAAGGACGTGAGCTTGGAGGAGCTATCAGATATTCCCCCAGCTAATATCTGATAAAACGGCTCTGTCCCGCCAGTGTGAACTGGCGGGACATTCTTTTTGGAGCTGTTTTTCGTTTCTGGGGTGGCATATTGCCACTTTATCTCTATCTTGAAATCAGTGTGCCTGACCCTGGTTCTGTCCACGGCAGAGGCAGGGAGGGGTGATTAAGTTTTTTGTACGGGAATGAGTGGTATGAGGGATCGTGATCCCGTTGAGATTTTCAGCAATGCACTGGTGCCGATGGTGGTCGAACAGACCTCACGCGGTGAACGGGCTTTTGATATCTATTCCCGCCTTTTGCAGGAACGGATCATCTTCCTGACCGGGCCTGTCTATGATCAGGTTGCTTCGCTTATTTCCGCGCAGCTTCTGTATCTGGAAAGTGTGAACCCGACCAAGGAAATTTCCTTTTACATCAATAGTCCCGGTGGCGTTGTATCGGCTGGTTTGGCCATTTACGACACCATGCAGTACATCCGCAGCCCGGTCAGCACGGTGTGTATCGGTCAGGCAGCCTCCATGGGCTCCTTGTTGCTGGCAGGTGGGGAAAAAGGGCGCAGGTTCGCTCTGCCTAACGCGCGGGTCATGGTGCACCAGCCTTCTGGCGGCGCGCAGGGGCAGGCCAGCGATATAGAAATTCAGGCCAAGGAAATTCTGATTATCCGTCAGCGCCTGAACGAGATCTATCGTGAGCACACAGGTCGCACACTCGAAGAAATCGAGCAGAAGCTTGAGCGCGACAGCTATATGTCCGCAGTTGAAGCCCAGTCTTTTGGTATTGTGGATGAGGTCATCAGCCACCACAAAGCGACGGAAGCAGATAAAAAGGATAAAAGTCATCCTTAATCTGGCATACTTTAATCGTCCTGTTACAATAAGGAGGCCGTCTGTCCTCAGGCATGCAGGAAAATTCCGGAGCTTGGCGTCCGGTTCCGTGGTGTCTGGGGTGATCGGGGGAGTGGGCTGATGAGTGCAAAGTCCGGAGATTCCAAGAACACGCTGTATTGCTCGTTCTGTGGAAAGTCACAGCACGAAGTGCGCAAGCTTATTGCTGGCCCCACCGTGTTTATCTGCGATGAATGTGTTGAACTCTGCATGGATATTATCCGTGAAGAGAACAAGACCATGCAGGTCAAATCGCGCGAGGGTGTTCCTACTCCCAAGGAAATCTGCAAGGTTCTGGACGACTACGTTATTGGCCAGATGCAGGCCAAAAAGGTGCTCTCCGTAGCGGTGCATAACCACTACAAGCGTCTGTCGCAGGTGACCAAGGCTGGTGATGTGGAAATCGCCAAATCAAACATCCTGCTCATCGGGCCGACAGGCTCGGGTAAAACGCTGCTGGCCCAGACGCTGGCGCGTATTCTGGATGTGCCTTTTACAATGGCGGACGCCACAACCCTGACAGAAGCAGGGTATGTGGGGGAAGATGTCGAGAACATCATCCTCAAGCTGTTGCAGGCCTCTGACTACAACGTGGAACGCGCGCAGCGCGGGATTGTCTATATTGACGAAATCGACAAGATTTCCAAAAAGTCCGACAACCCCTCCATTACGCGTGACGTAAGCGGCGAGGGCGTGCAGCAGGCCCTGCTCAAGCTCATGGAAGGTACCGTTGCCTCGGTTCCTCCGCAGGGCGGGCGTAAACATCCGCAGCAGGAATTCCTGCAGGTGGATACGACCAACATGCTCTTTATCTGCGGTGGTGCGTTTGCAGGGCTGGACAAGATCATTTCTGCACGTGGCAAGGGCACGGGTATTGGCTTTGGTGCCGATGTCCGCTCCCTTGACGACCGGCGGATGGGGGAAATCCTCCATGATGTCGAGCCTGAAGATCTGATGAAGTTTGGCCTTATTCCCGAATTTATCGGGCGTCTGCCTGTGCTGGCAACGCTGGGTGATCTGGATGAGGCAGCTCTGATCCAGATCCTGACCGAGCCCAAAAATGCTCTGGTCAAACAGTACCAGCGCCTTTTCCAGATGGAAGATGTTGAGCTGTCCTTCACGGAGGATGCGCTCAAGGCCATTGCGGACAGGGCCATCGTGCGCAAGACGGGTGCCCGTGGGTTGCGCTCCATTCTGGAGAGTATTCTCATGTCCACCATGTTTGATCTGCCGGGACTTGATACGGTCGAGGAGGTTGTCGTCAACCGCGATGTGGCGGACGGCAAAGCCAGCCCGGTCTATGTTTATGGCAAGAAAAAAGACGTGCCAGCAGAGCAGTCTGCCTGAGGCAGGCTGGAGTTTTGAAGTAAGCAGCACGAATGGGTCACCTGTTCGTGCTGTTCTTGCCTCTGCCCTATTGTTCCGGGCTGTGGGCATAACAACATAAGAGAAACACAGGGGTACTCTTTGTGGGTACCTTCTTCAGTGCGGGGGTATGCCGTCAGACGGGTGCCCCGGCACCGATCGTCCTTATCGGGAGGTCATGACGATGGCTGATAACGAAAAACCGGCACCACGGCGCAGGCGCAAGAGCGATCAGGTTGCCCCGGTCGTGTCCGGGCAGTCTGCTTCTGCGGTTGAAGCAACGGCAGTAAAAACCGAACCCAAAAGCACACATGTGGCCGTTCTGCCACTGCGCGACATTGTGGTTTTCCCCCACATGATTGTGCCGCTGTTTGTCGGGCGGGAAAAGTCCGTGCGCGCACTGGACTCGGTCACCAAGGATGACCGGCATATTCTGCTGGTCGCCCAGAAAGATGCCGCGCAGGATGACCCAACACCGGATGATATTTACCGGGTTGGTACGCTCTCCACCATTTTGCAGTTGCTCAAGCTGCCCGACGGTACAGTCAAGGTGCTGGTCGAAGGGGTGCGCCGTGTGCGCGTGAAGGCGCTGCATGAAGTGAATGGCCACTTTGAGGCCGATATTGAGGAAATGCCAGCCGAAGCGGCCATAGGGCCGGAGGCTGAAGCACTGGGCCGTTCCATTGTGTCGCAGTTTGAGCAGTATATGAAGCTCAACAAGAAAATTGCGTCCGAGGTTCTGGTCTCACTGAACCAGATCAACGATCTGTCCAAGCTGGCGGATACGGTGACCAGCCATCTGTCGCTCAAGATTTCCGAAAAGCAGGAAATTCTGGAAGCACCCACGGTACAGGGGCAGCTGGAAAAGGTTTTTGGCCACATTGAAGCAGAAATTGACGTGCTTCAGGTGGAAAAGAAGATCCGCAACCGTGTCAAACGTCAGATGGAAAAGACACAGCGCGAGTACTATCTGAACGAGCAGCTTAAAGCCATTCAGAAAGAACTGGGCGAAGGCGAGGACGGTAAGGACGAAACTGCCGAAATTGAAGAGCGGATCGCCAAGACCAAGCTCTCCAAGGAAGCGCGGGAAAAAGCCCTGAGCGAGCTGAAAAAGCTGCGCGGCATGAGCATGATGTCTGCCGAGTCTGGGGTTGTGCGGAACTATCTGGACTGGATTTTGAGCATTCCGTGGAAAAAGCGGACCAAAGTGCGCCATGATCTGGCCGAAGCAGAAGGCGTTCTGGACGAGGACCACTACGGTCTGGAAAAGGTCAAGGAACGTATTTTAGAATATCTGGCTGTCCAGAGCCGTGCACAAAAGCTCAAAGGGCCGATTCTGTGCCTTGTCGGGCCACCGGGTGTGGGCAAGACTTCTCTCGCACGGTCCATTGCCAAGGCCACGGGGCGGCACTATGTGCGCATGTCCTTGGGCGGGGTGCGGGACGAAGCCGAAATCCGTGGGCACAGGCGCACCTATATTGGCTCCATGCCGGGCAAGATCATTCAGGGCATGAAAAAGGCGAAGGTCTCCAACCCGCTTTTCCTGCTCGATGAAATTGACAAGCTTGGCTCCGACTGGCGGGGTGACCCGGCATCGGCTCTGCTGGAGGTTCTGGACCCCGAGCAGAACGGCACGTTCGCGGACCATTATCTGGAAGTTGATTACGACCTGTCCGATGTCATGTTCGTAACAACGGCCAATAGTCTGGATATGCCCCAGCCGTTGCTGGATCGCATGGAGGTCATCCGCCTTTCCGGTTACACGGAGGACGAAAAGGTCGAGATTGCCAAGCGGCACCTCATCAGCAAGCAGGTGGAGGCGCATAACCTCAAGCCGGGCGAGTGGTCGATCAATGAGGAAGCCCTGCGCGATGTGATTCGTTACTACACGCGTGAGGCGGGTGTGCGTAACCTTGAGCGCGAACTGGCCAAGCTTGCCCGTAAGGCGGTCAAGGAGATCGTGACCGGCAAAGCCAAAAAGGTGGCGGTCACGGCCCGTAATCTGGAAAAATACGCAGGTGTGCAGCGCTTCCGCTACGGTGAGACCGAAGCCGAGGACATGGTTGGTGTTGTCACCGGGCTGGCCTGGACCGAAGTGGGCGGGGAAATCCTGACCATTGAGAGCGTTATGGTGCCGGGTAAGGGCGGAATCGTGGAGACCGGCAAGCTGGGCGACGTCATGAAGGAGAGCATCTCTGCTGCGTTCTCGTTTGTGCGGAGTCGGGCGACTAGCTTTGGAATCGTTCCTACCATTTTCGACAAGCGCAGTTTTCATGTGCATGTCCCCGAAGGCGCGACTCCTAAAGATGGACCATCGGCGGGCGTTGCCATGGTGACATCTCTGGTAAGTGTTCTGACGGGCATTCCCATCAGGCGTGATGTTGCCATGACGGGTGAAATCACGCTCAGGGGGCGTGTGCTTGCTATTGGCGGGCTTAAGGAAAAGCTGCTGGCGGCTGTTCGCTCTGGTATCCGCACGGTGTTTATTCCGCAGGAAAACGAGAAAGATCTGGCGGAAATTCCTGACAGCGTGAAGAAGAATCTGGAAATCGTACCCGTTTCGCATGTGGACGAAGTTCTGGCACGTGCGCTGGTCAGTCAGCCTACGCCGATTCACTGGGAAGACGTGCCGGATGCCGTGCCCGCGAATGGTGCCCAGACAGCCGTTCCCGTGCTGCCACATTAACCAAAATGCATGAGAAGACCGAAGTTTGCGTTTGCTTGGTTGACGTAAGAAAAAACGGCTTCATAGTGCGTTCAGGCAGCGGAGAGGCGGACGAAACCCGCCCGCCGCTCCTATGAATTGAAAGAAAGTGAAAGGCGTAAGATGGAGAAGCCGCTTAACAAGCAGGAGCTCGTCTCAGCAGTAGCAGAGGCCGTTGACCTGCCGAAGGCTAAGGCCGGAGAAGTGGTCGACGCCGTATTCGGTGCGATTGAAAAAGCTCTGTCCACAAAGCAGGAAGTGCGTCTGGTGGGCTTTGGCACATTTGTGACCGCAACCCGCAAGGCCGCCAAAGGCCGTAACCCCCGTACCGGCGAGGAAATTGATATTCCGGCTTCTACCTCTGTCCGCTTCAAACCGGGCAAGGCACTGAAGGACGCGGTAAGCAAATAATCCGCCTTTAGACTTTGATTTCAGAACGGCCGGCAATTTCTTTAAAAAAGGGGTTGCCGGCCGTTTTGTTTTGTGACACATAGGGCGCGGGCGATTAGCTTAGCGGTAGAGCATCTCGTTTACACCGAGAGGGTCGGCGGTTCGATCCCGTCATCGCCCACCATTCCCAACATTCTGTGTTGTGGTGCAGGATTTTAAAATCCTGCTTTTTGGCCCTGTGCTGCAAAAGCATGGTGCCATTTTTTTTCATCAAAAATTGTTACTCACAACAAAGTGGCCGTAACCAAACGCGTTCGTGCATGGTCGTCCGCATGCTGCGGGTCTAGGGTGACTGCATCAAACAGCTTGTTACAAGCTTTTCATGCGTGCGGGAATTTTCCATGCAGTCTGTTCTAGGCGACTATGCTCCGGTCCTGATCTTTGGTTGTGTTTCGGTCGTTATTGCGGCGGCAATGCTTGGTATGGCTTTGCTCTGCGGACACCAGAAGCCCTACCCAGAAAAACTCACAGCATACGAATGCGGGTTTGGACCTTTTGATGACACCAGACGCCGTTTTGACGTGCGCTTTTATCTGGTCGCCATTCTTTTCATTATTTTCGATCTGGAAGTCGCTTTTCTGTTCCCATGGGCCATTAGTCTGGGGCGGATCGGGCTGTTTGGTTTTTTATCCATGCTTGGTTTTCTGGCCGTGCTGGGGATCGGCTTTTTGTATGAATGGCGCAAAGGCGCGCTGGACTGGGATTGAGGAGAGGCCAGCATGACCACACATCACGATGAAAACGCCATTATGTGGAACAGGGAGGCTTTGCCCCCCGGCCCCGAGCAGGACGCAGTTGTCCGTGGCATTACCGGGGTTCTGGCAGAAAAAGGGTTTGTGGTTGCAAGCCTGGACAAGCTGGTTAACTGGGGGCGTACGGGTAGCTTGTGGCCCATGTCGTTCGGGCTGGCATGCTGTGCTGTGGAAATGATTCACGCTTACATGCCGCGCTATGATCTGGACCGTATGGGCATTATCCCCCGTGGGTCACCCCGTCAGTCAGACGTTATGATTGTGGCAGGCACACTGACCAACAAAATGGCTCCGGTTCTACGTCGTCTCTATGAGCAGATGGCTGAGCCGCGCTGGGTTATCTCCATGGGGTCATGTGCTAATGGTGGGGGGTATTACCATTACTCCTACTCTGTTGTGCGTGGGTGTGACCGTATTGTGCCGGTGGATGTGTACGTGCCCGGCTGCCCGCCTACGGCAGAAGCGCTGATCTACGGCATTATGCTGCTCCAGAAAAAAATTCGTCGGACAGGGACCATTCTCCGTGGCTGATATTTCTGTAAATCCAATGCAGGCTAGGCTCGAAGGGCAGTTATGCTCTTTGGCGTTTACATTCCTCTCAACCCAGCCGCATGTCTCTTACGCAGCGGTGGAGAAGGGGGAGTTGGTGGTGCATACAACACGTTCGCATCTTCTGGCGTTTCTGACTCTTTTGCGTGATGACCCGCGTTATCGGTTTGAGCAGTTGATGGACTTGTGTGGTGTGGATTTTCCCGCCCGCGCAGAGCGGTTTGACGTGGTCTATAACCTGCTGTCCGTGACCTATAACCGGCGTATCCGCGTGGTGGTGACGACTGATGAGTATGGTGCGGTGCCATCGGTGCATCATCTGTGGCCCTGTGCGACCTGGTGGGAGCGGGAATGTTATGACCTGTTCGGGGTTTTGTTCTCCGGTCAGCCTGATTTGCGTCGCATCCTCACTGATAACGGGTTTGAAGGCCATCCGCTGCGCAAGGACTTCCCACTGACGGGGTATGAGGAGGTCCGCTACGACGTGGAGCGTAGGCAGGTTGTTAAGGAACCTGTTTCGTTAACACAGGATTTTCGTGATTTTGATTTTGTTTCCCCGTGGGAAGGTATGCTGACCCTACCGGGAGACGAAAAAGCACACGAGGTCCGGCAGGGTATGAAGAGGTCTGGCTGATGACCGAGCAGAAAAACACACCATCCCTCGCGTTTGCCCAAACTGTCCCGCAAGAGGATATTCCTCAAAGCCTTTTGCCAGAACAGCAGGCGCTTGAAATTGAAAACAGGGTTGTCGAAATTGACTCCCATGCTCTTAATTTTGGGCCTCAGCATCCATCAGCGCATGGTGTGCTGCGTCTTGTGCTTGAGATGGAAGGCGAGCTTGTCGCCCGTGCCGTCCCCCATATAGGACTTTTGCACCGGGGTACGGAAAAGCTGATTGAATACAAGACGTATCAAAAAGCCCTGCCATATTTTGACCGTCTGGATTATGTCTCCCCCATGTGCGAGGAGCAGGCTTTTGCTCTGGCCACGGAAAAACTTCTGGGGATTGATATTCCAGAGCGCGCCAAATGGCTGCGCGTCATGTTTGCGGAAATTACCCGCATTCTTAACCATATTCTCAATCTGACCGCCATGGGGCTGGATTGTGGTGCGGTAACGCCAGCTTTGTGGGGCTATGAAGAGCGCGAAAAACTTCTGGAGTTTTATGAAGCTGCATCCGGTGCGCGCTTTCATGCCAACTATTTTCGCCCCGGTGGTGTTGCGCGTGACATACCCACCAGTCTGGAAGACAGGATTGGGGTGTGGGCCAGAGAGTTCCCATCGTGGATTGATGAGCTTGAAGGTCTGCTGACTGAAAACAGGATATGGAAACAGCGCACGGTCGGTATTGGTGTTTTTACAACCGAACAGGCTCTGGCATGGGGGTTTAGTGGCCCGTGCCTGCGTGCTTCTGGCGTTCCATGGGATTTAAGGCGCAACCAGCCATATGATAATTATCATAAGGTTGATTTTAAGGTGCCAGTCACACGTCAAGGTGATTCCTACGATCGTTATCTGATCCGTGTTGCGGAAATGCGTGAAAGTGTCAGGATTATTGAGCAATGCCTGAGCCAGATGCAGGCGGGTGACATCAAGGTGCAGGACCCCAAGTTCAGCCCGCCGCCCAGAGCGGAAATGAAGCGGTCCATGGAAGCCCTGATCCATCACTTCAAGCTTTTTAGCGAGGGTTATCACGTTCCTGCGGGCTCAACCTACACGGCGGTGGAAAGTCCTAAGGGAGAATTTGGCGTCTATCTTGTGGCCGATGGCAGCAACAGGCCGTATCGCTGCAAAATCCGTCCGACGGGATTTGCACATCTACAGGCCATAGATGAGCTTTCGCGGCGCGGTATGCTGGCCGACATGGTGGCTATTATCGGGTCGCTTGATCTTGTGTTTGGAGAAGTCGATCGATGAGCACAGTCTGGACCCCGGCAGAACAGCCGGACAGCTTTGTTTTCGATGCCGCATCGGAAGAGGAAATTGCTGGTGTTCTCAGCAAGTATCCGCAAGAGCGCAAGGCAAGTGCCGTTATGCCACTGCTGTATATCGCGCAACGCCAGATGGGGCGTGTAACGGGGAGCGCCTGGGTGCCCGTAGTCGCCATGGACGTTATTGCCCAGCGCCTGGATATGGCCGCCATGCGGGTTTATGAAGTCGCATCGTTTTACACCATGTTCAACACGCGCCCCATCGGGCGTTACCATTTGCAGGTTTGCACCACCACGCCCTGTTGGCTGCGTGGGTCGGATGACGTGGTGGAGGCCTGCCAGAAAGCGACAGGTATCCAGCATTTTGGTGGCACCAGTGCTGATGGTCTTTTTACCATGACAGAGGTGGAATGTCTTGGGGCCTGCGCCAATGCGCCAATCCTGCAAGTTGATGATGATTACTATGAAGATATGAATGCCGAACGCACGCAGGCCGTTATAGCCGAGTTGAGGGCAGGGCGGCGGCCAGAGCCCGGACCGACTGTTAACCGTAGTGTTTCGGCTCCACTGGGTGGGCGCAAGACATTGCTGCCATCTTCCACGGTGGAACAGGAATAGGAGAGACGGCCATGCTGGCTGACAAGGACCGGATCTTCACCAATCTGTATGGTCAGAATGACTGGCGGCTGGAGGCCGCACGCAAGCGGGGTGACTGGAGCAACACGGCAGAAATTCTTGCCAGAGGCCGCGATACCATTATTGCACAAATGAAGGCCTCTGGCCTGCGTGGGCGAGGTGGTGCGGGCTTCCCTACCGGGTTGAAGTGGTCCTTCATGCCCAAACAGTCCGATGGACGGCCGCATTATCTGGTGATCAACGGGGATGAGTCCGAGCCCGGTACCTGCAAGGACCGCGAGGTCATGCGCCATGAGCCGCACAAACTGATAGAAAGTGCGCTGATCGCATCTTTTGCGATGGGGGCTCATGCATCCTATATCTATATTCGTGGGGAGTTTTTCCGAGAAGCCGAGCGTTTGCAGGCGGCTATTGACGAGGCTTACGCAGCAGGTCTGCTCGGGAAAAATGCAGCTGGCAGCGGATGGGATTTTGATTTTCGTATCCACCGTGGCGCGGGTGCCTATATCTGCGGTGAAGAAACGGCCTTGCTGGAAAGTCTTGAAGGTAAAAAAGGCCAGCCCCGCATGAAGCCGCCATTCCCTGCCGGGGTAGGGCTTTATGGCTGCCCCACAACTGTAAACAATGTGGAGAGCATTGCCGTTACGTCCACCATTTTGCGGCGTGGAGCCGAGTGGTTTGCGGGGCTTGGTCGTCCCAACAATGCGGGCTCCAAGCTCATGGCCATATCGGGCCATGTCAACACACCCTGTGTGTTTGAGGAAGAATTGGGCGTGCCGCTCAGGGATATTATTGAAAAACACGGTGGTGGTGTGCGCGGTGGGTGGGACAACCTGCTGGCGGTTATTCCGGGTGGCTGTTCCGTACCGCTATTGCCAAAAGCTGTGTGTGAGACTGTTCTTATGGATTATGACAGCCTGCGCGCCGAACGCTCAGGCCTTGGCACAGCCTGCATGATTGTTATGGACAGATCGACCGATATTATAAAAGCGATCGCCCGGTTCTCAAAGTTTTTCAAGCATGAAAGCTGTGGGCAGTGCACCCCCTGCCGTGAAGGAACGGGCTGGATGATGCGCATGATGGACCGCATGGTTCAGGGCCGCGCGGATATTGAGGAAATAGATCTGCTGGAGCAGGTCACCCGGCAGGTGGAAGGGCATACGATCTGTGCGCTGGGGGATGCAGCGGCATGGCCCATACAGGGGCTTATCCGGCATTTTCGCCCAGAAATGGAAGCACGTATCCGCCAGTACAAGGCGGCGTATGGCAGCACCGGGCTGGTGCAGGTGCCCGCCGGTGGCGTTCCGGCAGCAGTGGAGTAACGGCAATGGTGAGGGTAATAGTTGACGGCACGCCAGTAGACGTTCCTCCCGGTTCCAGCGCGTTGCAGGCCTGCGAGGCGGCGGGTAAGGAAATTCCGCGCTTTTGTTACCACGAGCGCCTGTCTGTTGCGGGGAATTGCCGCATGTGTCTGGTGGAAGTGGCGCGTGCACCCAAGCCTGTTGCCTCCTGCGGTTTTCCTGTGGCTGATGGCATGCAGATTTTTACGGACACCGAGATGGTGCGCCGCGCCCGCCGGGCTGTTATGGAATTCCTACTGATCAACCACCCGCTGGATTGCCCGATCTGCGATCAGGGTGGGGAGTGCGACCTGCAGGATCAGGCCTATGGGTATGGGTCTGGTATTTCGCGTTACAAGGAAGATAAACGGGCGGTCACGGACAAGGATCTGGGGCCACTGGTCAAAACGGTTATGACGCGCTGCATCCAGTGCACGCGGTGTGTGCGCTTTAGTACGGAAGTGGCCGGCACACCCGAACTCGGGCTTGTCTCCCGCGGGGAGAATGCTGAAATCACCACCTATGTGGAAAAAGCCCTGACATCCGAACTCTCCGGTAATCTGATTGATGTCTGCCCCGTTGGTGCCCTTACAGCCAAGCCCGCTGCGTTCCATGCCCGGTCATGGGAATATAAAAAGACCGACAGCATTGATGTCATGGACGCGCTGGGCACCAATATTCAGGTCCAGGCCCGTGGGGGGGAAGTCATGCGGATTGTCCCCCGCGTGAATGATGAGGTCAACGAAGAATGGCTGTCTGATAAAGGACGTTTTTCCATTGATGGACTCAAGCGTAAGCGGCTGGATAGGCCGTGGGTCAGGGTGCATGGAAAACTGTCTTCCGTATCATGGAAAGATGCGCTGATCGCTCTGGCCCGTCGGTTTGACGGTGTGCCGGGTGATAAGATCGGGGCCATAGCGGGTGATCTGTGTGATGCAGAAAGCCTGTGTGCAATAAAAGACCTTTTGCAAGGTATGGGGTCATCCAATCTGGACTGTCGGCAGGACGGTGCGTGGTATGATACCTCAAGCCGTTCCGGCTACCTGTTCAACAGCGATATAAGCGGGATTGATCAGGCCGATGCGCTGTTGCTGGTTGGCACCATGCCCCGGCATGAAGCGCCGGTGCTCAATGCGCGTATCCGCAAACGGTTTGTCGACGCAGGACGTGGGGGCTTCCCCATTGGCATGATCGGCACGCCAACGGCGGATATGACCTATGATGTGAGCGTGCTAGGCAGCGGGCCGGATACACTGGCTGAGCTGCTGGACGGGCAACATGCGTTTGCCGAAGTTTTGAAAAACGCCAAAAAGCCCATGATTATTCTGGGCCATGCGGCCCTGACCCGGCGGGATGCTCCAGCCATTTATGCTGCCTGCCGTGATCTTGCACATGCCTGTGGCGCCATAACGCCGCAGTGGCAGGGTTTGAACATTCTGCACACGGCGGCGTCACGCGTCGGGGCGCTGGACCTTGGGTTTGTACCCGGCCCCCATGGGTGTGATGCAGCCAGTATGCTCCGTGGCGGGGTGGAAATCCTGTGGTTGCTGGGGGCAGATGAGGTGCAGCTGGACCGCATTCCGCCGGAAACATTTGTGGTGTATCTGGGCCATCATGGGGATGCAGCGGCCAAGCGGGCCGATATTATCCTCCCCGGTGCGGCCTATACCGAAAAAGCGGGAACATACGTCAACACCGCAGGGCGGGTGCAGCGCGCATTCCGCGCCGTGTTCGCTCCGGGGGAAGCGCGGGAAGACTGGCGGATTATCCGGGCTTTTTCCGAGGTGGTAGGCCATACCCTGCCGTATGACACGCTGGAAGAACTGCGTGCCCATATGGCGCAGATCAATCCTGTTTTTGCCTGTGGCAACACGGCTGTTCCGCTTCTGGTCGGTGAGCAGGAAAGTGGGGCAACACCTGCCAGTGTGCGCGATGGCACGCTTATGGCAACGCCTTTGCGACCTGTTGTTCAGGACTATTACCAGACCAACACCATAAGCCGCGCCAGCCAGACCATGGCTGAGTGCTCAAGGGTTTATGGCAAGGCACCTGCGGTGGCGGCGGAGTAAGGGCAATGGCATATTTTTTCTACCAAACCCTTGCGGGCCAGATCCTGCTGATGCTGCTGGAAACACTGGCGGTGCTGGTGCCCCTGCTGATTGGCGTTGCCTACCTGACCCTGATGGAACGCAAGGTCATGGCGGCCATGCAGCAACGGCGCGGCCCCAATGTGAATGGACCATTCGGTCTGTTGCAGGCCTTTGCAGACGCGATCAAGATGATTGTGAAGGAAACGGTTATCCCGGCAGGGGCCAACCGGGCCTTGTTCCTGTTCGCACCGTTTTTGACCTTTTCGCTCGCCATGGCCGCCTGGGCCGTTATTCCAACGGGTAACGGGCTGGCGGTGGCCAACATCAATGTTGGCATTCTCTACCTGCTCGCCATGTCTTCCCTTGGGGTTTATGGCATGCTCATTGCGGGCTGGGCATCCAACTCACGTTATGCGTTTTTGGGCGGTTTGCGCTCGGCAGCGCAGATGGTCTCCTACGAGGTGTCCATCGGGCTGGTGATCGTGTCGGTCCTGCTCGCGGTTGGTAGCCTTAACCTGAACGATATTGTGCTGGCGCAACGGCACATATGGTTCTGTGTGCCGATGTTCCCGATGTTCATCGTGTTTTTTATCTCCGCGTTGGCGGAAACCAACCGTGCCCCGTTTGACTTGCCCGAAGGGGAGAGTGAACTGGTTGCAGGCTTTTTTGTAGAATATTCATCGCTCGCCTTCGGCCTGTTCTTTCTGGGCGAATACGCGAACATGATCCTTATGTCCTCCATGGTCAGCATTCTGTTCCTTGGTGGGTGGCTGCCCCCGCTGGGTATTGCGCCACTGACATGGGTACCCGGCCCGCTGTGGCTGATTTTTAAAATCCTGTTCTGTCTGTTTGTCTTTATCTGGGTGCGCGCGACGTTCCCGCGTTACCGATACGATCAGTTGATGCGGCTTGGATGGAAGGTGTTCTTGCCGTTCTCTTTACTGTGGATGATCGGTACGGCTGGCTTTCTTATGGCAACAGGTCTGCTGCCCCATATGGGAGGGGTGAATTGATGAGCGCTCTTGGCACCACATTGCGGTCTTTCCTGCTCAAGGAACTGGCGGCGGGCATGGTTTCCACATTCCGTATGATGTTCAAGCCCAAGGTCACGCTGAACTATCCGTATGAGAAAGGTCCGTTGTCCCACCGGTTCAGGGGTGAGCACGCTCTGCGGCGCTACCCCAACGGGGAGGAGCGCTGCATTGCCTGCAAACTGTGCGAGGCCACGTGCCCGGCTGAGGCCATTACCATTGAGGCCGAAGAGCGTGATGACGGGTCGCGCCGCACCACGCGGTATGACATTGACATGACCAAATGCATCTATTGTGGACTGTGCGAGGAAGCCTGCCCCGTAGATGCAATTGTTGAAGGCCCCAACTACGAATTTGCTACGGAAACCCGCGAAGAGCTGATGTACGACAAAGGCAAGCTCCTTGCGAACGGAGATCGCTGGGAGTCTCTGCTGGCACGGAGGCTCGAACTTGATGCGCCGTATCGCTGAGCAGATGCAGACCACGTCAGGGCAGGAGGTTGGCCAATGATGGCACAGCTCGTTTTTTATGTTTTTGCGGCAGTGCTGCTGCTTTCGGCCGCCATGGTCATTAGTGCCCGCAATCCCGTTCATGCGGTGTTGTTCCTCATTCTGGGCTTTTTTAACGCTGCGGGGCTGTTTCTGGTCGCGGGGGCCGAGTTTTTGGCCATGCTTCTGGTCATTGTTTACGTCGGGGCGGTAGCGGTTCTCTTCCTGTTTGTGGTGATGATGCTGGATATAGACTTCAGTCGCCTGCGCGAGGGGTTCCAGCGTTATGCGCCTCTGGGCCTGTGCATCGGGGGTGTGCTGCTGGCTGAACTGCTCATGGCCTTTAGCAACTGGCGCATGGCGCCTGCGGGTGTGGTCGCGCCTTTGGCGGTGGACCCGGCGCTGACCAATACAGCCGCTCTGGGTACGGTTATTTACACGCATTATGTGCTGCTTTTTCAGGCCTGCGGGCTTGTCCTGCTGGTCGCCATGATCGGGGCGATCGTGCTGACGCTGCGCAGCACCGCAACTGGCCGCCGCCAGAACATTGGTCGGCAGCATGCACGCACACGTGAAGAAACGCTGGAGCTGGTTAATCTGCCACTTGGCGAAAATGTGTTTGAACAGGGCGGTTTCCTGCGCCCCAAAGGCTCCTATTACGAAATTGCGGTTCCCGGCTCCTATGGTGCGGGTGAGCCGGATAAGACGGAAACCGAGGAGAAAGGCGCATGAACCCGGCAATCGCGTCTGTGGGGCTTGGACCTTACCTGTTTGTTAGTGCTGCACTTCTGGTTCTGGGGGTGTTTGGCATTTTTCTGAACCGTAAGAACATTATTGTTCTGCTCATGTCCATGGAGCTGATCCTGCTTTCGGCCAACCTTAATCTGGTGGCATTTTCCTCGGCTCACGGGGACCTGTCGGGGCAGGTCATGGTGCTGTTCGTACTGACCATTGCAGCGGCAGAAGCGGCCATCGGGCTTGCTATTGTTACGGTCTACTTCCGTAACCGCGGCTCCATCCAGGTCGAAGACGTGACGATGATGAAGGGATGAGCAGCGTTATGCAAACAGAACTCAACCTGTTTTCCGTTGCCGTGCTTGCTCCCATGGCGGGGGCTGTTGTCGCGGGGCTTGGCGGGCGGTTTATGGGCGATGCTCTCGCCAAGGTTGTAACCATAGCCTGTATGGCAGTTGCGGCCCTATGTGGTGTGGGCGCTCTGTGCGGTGCGTGGCAGAGTGGTTTTCCGCACGCCAGCGTGCCATTGGCGCAATGGGTGCACGCTGGTGGGTTTGACGCCACATGGACCCTGCGGTTTGACACGCTCTCCGTTACCATGGTGGCCATGGTGCTTGTGGTGTCCCTGCTCGTGCATTGCTACAGCATTGGCTACATGAGCCACGAGAGCATGCCGACCTATCGGTTCTTCTCCTATCTGTCGCTGTTTACTTTTGCCATGCTTATGCTGGTTTCTTCCAATGACCTGATCCAGCTCTTTTTTGGCTGGGAGGGTGTGGGCCTGGCCAGTTATCTGCTGATCGGTTACTGGTATGACCGCCCGGCGGCCACGGCAGCGGCTATCAAGGCATTTGTGGTCAACCGCGTGGCGGATCTGTTTTTTATTGTCGGCATCGGGCTGATCTACGTTCTGTTCCACACAGTGCAGTATGATGCCGTGTTTGCAGCCGTGCCAGATGTGCTGAACGTGCCTTATACCATATGCGGCGTATCCATCCGTATGCTGGAGGTCATCTGCTTCCTGTTGTTTGTGGGTGCTATGGGCAAGTCGGCCCAGTTGTTCCTGCACACATGGCTACCGGATGCGATGGAAGGGCCAACGCCTGTATCGGCCCTGATCCACGCTGCAACCATGGTAACCGCAGGTGTGTTTTTGATGGCGCGCATGTCTCCCTTACTGGAGTTTGCCCCCGGCACACGCTGCTTTGTTATTCTGATTGGCGCTACAACCTGCTTTTTTGCGGCAACCGTTGGCATGGTGCAGCCAGACATCAAGCGGACCATTGCCTATTCCACCTGCTCGCAGCTTGGCTATATGTTTGCAGCCGTTGGGGTGGGGGCGTATCAGGCTGCTGTCTTCCATCTGACCACGCATGCTTTTTTCAAGGCACTTCTGTTTTTGGCCGCAGGCTCCGTCATTCATGCCATGCACGACGAGCAGAACATGTTCCGCATGGGGGGCTTATGGAAAAAACTGCCCGTAACCTATGTGGTTATGTGGCTGGGCAGTCTGGCGCTGGCCGGGGTTTATCCGTTTGCCGGATACTGGTCCAAAGATGCCATTCTGAATGCGTTGTGGGCGTCCGATGCTTCCTACAGCCATTATGCATGGGCCTTGGGCAGTATTACGGCTTTTCTGACAGCGTTTTATAGCTGGAGACTGCTGTTTCTGGTTTTTCATGGCACACCGCATGACGCTCATGCACATGATGGCGCGCATGAAAGCCCGGCAGTCATGACCGTGCCGTTACTGGTGTTGTCCGTGGGGGCGGTTGTGGCAGGCGTGGCGCTGGCGCCATACTACATTGGTGCACATCAGGGGGCGTTCTGGAACGGCGCTATCGTTAATGCGCCTACCAACCACATTATGGAAGCGTTTGAGCACGTGCCGTCCCTGATCGCCCTGTTGCCCAGCATTGCCGGGCTTGCGGGGATTGCGCTGGCCTTTGTCCTGTATGTGCGTGCACCGCAGGTGCCAGCGGCGCTCGCCCGTAGCTTTGGGCCAATCTACCGCTTCTTGCTCAATAAATGGTATTTTGACGAGCTGTACGACAGGATTTTCGTGCGTCCCTATGCAGCGCTGGCACGTGTGCTGTGGAAAGGGGCGGACGAAGGTGTTGTGGAAGGTCTGCCGCTGGACATCGTGCGTGCCACGCATGACAGCGCGTTGCAGGCTGTCAGGCTCCAGAGCGGCTCCATTGCCATTTACGCCTTTACCATGCTGGCAGGGCTTGTGGTGCTGCTGACTGTTGCGCTGTGCGGGTGATTTAACATGACCAACGCCACCATTCCGACCTTGTTCTCTTTCTATCCTCAGCGGAGTGCCGCGCGATGAGTGTGACAGTGTTCAACTGGGCTGTGGCCCTGCCCGAAATTGTTCTTGCTGTATCGGGTATCATCATTCTTGTAGCTGGTGTGCTCTGCAAAAAGGGGGAAGGCTTTTTTCCCGCTGCCATACTCAGCCTTGCTGCGTTTGTGCTCTGTGGTTTTCTGGTTGTGCTTGCGCCTTCAGGGGCAGGGTATGCCGCAACATTTGTGAATGACGGTTTTGCCCGGTTTATGAAGGAGCTTATTCTGGCGGGCGGCTTTGTGGCTGTGGCCCTGAGTGTAAGCTACCGCACGCCTGAGCGGCAGTCCCTGCCGTTTGAGACGCCGGTGCTCATGCTGTTCTCCACACTGGGGGCCATGCTTATGGCGTCCTCGGCCAATTTGATGACATTGTTTGTCGGGCTGGAACTGTCTTCCCTCTCCATTTACATCCTGTGTGCGGTGGAGCGGGACAATGTCCTCTCCTCCGAGGCGGGGATGAAGTATTTTATTCTGGGGTCTTTGGCATCTGGCCTGCTGCTTTATGGCATTTCGCTCGTTTACGGGTATGCGGGCACCATGGAGTATAGTGGGCTGGTTGAGGCCGTGCGTGCTTCCGGGCTGCCCCCCATGGGGCTGGTTGTTGGTATTGTGTTTGTTGTTGTGG
Source organism: Acetobacter okinawensis (assembly GCF_002153655.1). GTDB lineage: Bacteria > Pseudomonadota > Alphaproteobacteria > Acetobacterales > Acetobacteraceae > Acetobacter > Acetobacter okinawensis_A. Next base: position 9,208 of record NZ_JOPJ01000001.1, on the reverse strand, counting down.
GGTTGTGCTTCAAGCTCTCCGCTGTGCCATTCCATATGTGGACGCCCGATGTTTATCAGGGCGCTCCCACACCGGTTACAGCTTACATGGCTGGTGCACCCAAGTTTGCGGCGTTTGCGCTGTTCCTGCGTGTTATGGCGGGGCCGTTCGGCTCGGTTGCTCCACGCTGGCAGATACTGATTGAGGCGGTATCTGTGCTGTCTATGGTCTATGGTGCTTTTGCGGCAATCCCGCAGACCAATATCAAGCGGCTGATGGCCTATTCCTCCATCGGGCATATGGGGTACGCCATGATGGGGCTTGCAGCGGCCAGCACCGCAGGCATACAGGCCACACTGATTTATCTTGCCGCCTATTTTGTGATGAATGCCGGTGTTTTTGCAGGCATTACCGCCATGCGGCGGAACGGGCGGGAGGTCAATTCCATTGCCGACCTTGCCGGACTAGGCCGCACCGATCCGGGTATGGCGCTTGCTCTGGCTATTTTCATGTTCAGCATGGTGGGAGCGCCACCACTTGCCGGTTTTTTTGGCAAGTTCATGGTTTTTGCAGCTGCGTGGCAATCTGGTCTTTACGTGCTGGTCAGCATTGGCGCATTGTCCAGCATAGTCGGAGCCTATTATTATCTGCGGGTTGTGAAAGTTATGTATTTTGATGCGCCAGCGCCTACGCTGGACCGGCCGGCTCCCAGCCTGCTGTTTGTGTCGGGCGGGATGGGTGTTGCCACTGTTGTTTTTGCCATCATGCTTGGCCCACTTATGTCGGTTGCGCATCAGGCGGCCCTAGCTCTGGCGGGATGAGCGGGCAAAGTGATGTCTGGCGGCTGACCTGTTTTGATGAGCTGCCATCGACCTCCGACTATTGCCTGAATGTCTGCCGCACGGAGGAAGATGTTACAGGGCTTGCTGTGCTGGCCCGCCGCCAGACCAAAGGGCGCGGCAGCCGTGGCCGGAGCTGGCTGGACGGAGGGCAGGGGCTTGCGTTGAGCGTTGTGCAGGCTGGGGCGCAGGCCGGGCCGGATGCTCTGGGGGGCTGGCCCTTTGTCGCCTCTCTGGGGTTTTACGATGGGCTGTTGCGCGCTGTTCCCGCTGCACAGGGCCACCTGACGATCAAATGGCCAAATGATATTCTGCTGGACGGGCGGAAAATGGGGGGAATCCTCATTGAGCGGGAAGGCGATTATGTTCTTGTGGGGCTTGGGGCCAATCTGGCGGCGGCTCCCCAGCAAAGCCAGCTGGAGCGGCCAGTAGCCTGTCTGGCGCAATGTGGCATGGTCCCGGATGTGGAAATTGTGGCCCGCCATGTGCTTGATGGGCTAGCCCTGTGGTGCAGGCAATGGCGGCAAAAAGGGTTTGCCCCCATCCGTAATGCCTGGCTGGAAAGGGCGCATCCTTTGGGGACCCCCCTTGTCGTTCAGGGCGGGACTACTTATGAGAAGGGGCTGTTTGCTGGGCTGGCCGAAGACGGGCGCCTGCTGCTGGATACGGAACGTGGAATGAAGACAATCGCAACAGGGGATATTCTGCTTATGGAAAAGGGCGCGTAGGAGTGCTACTTGTCATAGACGCAGGGAATACCAATGTTGTGTTTGCCGTGCATGATGGTGAGAAGTGGCGTGGTGTCTGGCGTATTACCATGCAGCCTCAGCGCACGTCGGATGAATATGGTGTGTGGTTGCAGGCACTGCTCAGAACACAGGGCCTGACACCGGATGATGTTGAGGGTGCGGTCATTGGCACGGTGGTGCCTGCCGCACTGTACCATCTACGCACTTTGTGCCGCCAGTGGTTTGCGGTGGAACCTCTACTGGCCTCGGCCCGGCTGGACTGGGGGTTTGCCATCAAGATGGATAACCCTGATGAGGTCGGGGTAGACCGCCTGCTCAACGGGCTTGCCGCGCATTACACCTATGGTGGCCCGCTGACGGTGATCGATTTTGGAACAGCCACCACGTTTGATGTGGTGGATCAGGAGGGAAGCTACTGCGGTGGTGTTATTGCGCCCGGCATCAATCTGTCGGTCGAGGCATTGCATCAGGCAGCAGCAAGGCTTCCACGTATTGGCATTGGCCGTCCGGTGGGGGAATCCGCCATCGGGCGGAATACGGTTGCCGCCATGCGCTCAGGTGTGTTCTGGGGGTATGTAGGGTTGATCGAGGGGATCGTTGAGAGGATCCGCCGTGAAGTGGGGCCTTCCATGAAGGTGCTCGCAACTGGCGGTCTGGCTCCGCTCTTCTCGGAAGGGACGACGGTTTTTGACCATGTGGATTCAATGCTGACCCTCAATGGGTTGCGCTTGCTGGCGGGGAGGAACCCCCTGCCGAAACTGACAGTAGAACGAGATTTTTTGGCTGAAGGATAATCGGATAATATGACAGAACAGAACGGCGATCTGGCCTTTCTGCCCTTGGGTGGAACGGGTGAGATCGGCATGAACCTCAACCTGTATCGTCAGGGTGATACATGGCTGGCAATTGATTGCGGTATTGGCTTTAGCGGGAATGATACGCCAGAGGCAGAAATTCTGGTGCCAGACCCCGCCTTTATTGTTGAGCGCAGGAACAAGCTGGCCGGGCTGGTTATTACCCATGCCCATGAAGACCATATTGGTGCTGTGGCCCATGTCTGGCCCATGTTGCAATGCCCCGTTTACGTAACGCCATTTGCAAGTGCCGTACTGCGCCGCAAGCTGGCAGAAGCCCGCCTGATGGATGTGCCTATCCGCGTGATCATGCCCGGTGCGCGCTTTAACGTCGGGCCGTTTGACATCGAGTTCGTGCCGGTCACGCATTCCGTGCCCGAGGCGCAGTCCATGGTGCTGCGCACTCCTGCGGGTATTGTGGTCCACACAGGCGACTGGAAATTTGACCCCGAACCACTGGTCGGCCCCGCAACGGACCTGAACCGTCTGGCCGAAATTGGCGAGGAAGGTGTTCTGGCGCTGGTGTGCGACAGCACGAATGTCATGAAGCCCGGCCCCTCACGCTCCGAATCCGAAGTGCGCGTGAGCATGACCGAACTGGTCGCAAGCCTTAAGGGCCGCATTGCCGTGACCTGCTTTGCTTCCAACGTGGCGCGGGTGGAAACCATTGCCATGGCTGCGCAGGCAGCGGGGCGTACGGTTGTGCTGGTCGGGCGCTCGCTGCGCAATCTGGATACGGCTGCGCGCGAATGCGGGTACCTCTCCGGTGTGCTGCCGTTCCTGAGCGAGCAGGATGTGAATGATGTGCCAGATGACCAGCTGCTCATGATCATCACGGGCAGTCAGGGTGAGCCGCGGTCTGCCCTGTCGCGTATTTCCATGGACGTGCACCCCAATATTTCCCTCGGGGAAGGGGATACGGTCATTTATTCCAGCCGCATGATTCCGGGCAATGAGCGGGCAATCATGGGTGTGCAGGACAATCTGGCCAAGCGCGGTGTGCGGGTGATTACCGACCGCGAACATTTTGTACATGTGTCCGGCCATGCCACAGGTGGCGATGTGCAGAAGATGTATGAACTGCTCAAGCCCCAGCATGTTGTGCCGGTGCATGGCGAATGGCGGCACCTGACCGCCCAGGCCGCTCTGGCGCAGGAAATGGGGATTGCCCCCATTCTGCTTGAAGATGGTGATATCCTGCGTCTGTCCCCCGGTAAGCTGGAGGTGGTCGATACTGCCCCGACCGGCCGTCTGGCGCTTGATGGCAACCGCCTGCTGCCCATGAATGGTGGCGTGCTGGCTGCGCGGCGCAAGATGCTGTTCAACGGCATTGTCATTGGCAGCTTTGCCGTGGATGACGAAGGCTTTGTAATTGGTGACCCCAAGGTCAGCGCGCCCGGCCTGCTGGACCCCGATGACCTTGAAAGCGTGCGGGTGCGTGAAGAGTTTGCCAACGCGCTGGATGTTATTCCCGACGAGTTGCGCAATGAGGACAGCGCCTTCCGCGAGGCTGCCAAAACAGCCCTGCGCCGTGCTCTTGGCCGCAAGCTGCAAAAGCGTCCGCTGGTGGACGTGCACGTGCTCCGCGTCTAAGCGCACAGGTTAACGCCAGAAAGCAAGAGAGCCCGGTTCTGCCGGGTTTTCTTTTGTTCGGGGCTGTTTTACAGCTCAATGACAGACAACACAGGCTGCCTCTCTTTTGCCGGAGGTCTGCCCTTACACAAGGCTGAATGCACATGCGTCTTTCGCGCAGCTTTCTTCCCACTCTCAAGGAAAATCCGGCAGAGGCGCAAATCGTCTCTCACAGGCTCATGCTCCGTGCTGGACTGATCCGCCAGACGGCTTCGGGTATTTATGCATGGCTGCCCGCCGGGCTTAAGGTGCTGCGCAACATCAGTCAGATCGTGCGTGAAGAGCAGGACCGGGTCGATGCGCAGGAAGTGCTGATGCCAACCCTGCAATCCGCCGACCTGTGGCGCCGCTCCGGTCGTTACGATGCCTATGGGCCGGAAATGCTGCGTATTCAGGACCGCCACAAGCGTGAACTGCTCTACGGGCCGACCAATGAGGAAATGGTGACCGACCTGTTCGGGCAGACGGTCAAATCCTACAAGGATCTGCCTCAGGTTCTGTACCACATCCAATGGAAGTTCCGGGACGAGATGCGCCCCCGCTTTGGCGTGATGCGTGGCCGCGAATTCCTGATGAAGGACGCCTACAGCTTTGATGTGGACTATGCATCGGCTGTTGCAACCTACCGGCGCATGATGCTGGCCTACCTGCGCACCTTCCAGCGTTTGGGGGTGCGCGCTGTACCCATGCGGGCCGATACGGGGCCGATCGGGGGCGAACTCAGCCACGAATTCCTGATTCTGGCCCCAACGGGTGAGAGCGGCGTGTTCTATGACGCAGCGCTGGAAGATCAGGACTGGCTGGACGAGCCGGTGGATACCAACAGCGCAGAGGCGCTGGAAGCCTTCTTTAACCGCGTGACCACCCCTTATGCGGCCACGGACGAAATGCATGACGTCACCGCATGGGACGGCGTGCCAGATGACCGCAAGCGCGAGGGGCGCGGGGTGGAAGTCGGGCATATTTTCTACTTTGGCACCAAATACACGCAGGCTATGGACGTAAGCGTAAGCGGTGCTGATGGCGCACAGTTCTACCCAGAAATGGGGTCTTACGGGATTGGCGTCTCCCGCCTTGCCGGGGCCATTATTGAAGCCTGCCACGATGAAAACGGCATTATCTGGCCAGATTCCGTGGCGCCTTTCCGCGCTGCCATTTTGAACCTGAAGTCGGGTGATGCGGTGTGCGATGCGGTGTGCGAGCAGATTTACGCCAAAGCGCCAGAGGCATTTTTGTACGATGACCGGGCAGAGCGTGCTGGTGTGAAGTTTGCGGATGCCGACCTTATGGGGCACCCATGGCAGATTGTTGTTGGCCCCCGCAGTGCAAAGGAAGGGCGTGTAGAGCTCAAACGCCGTGCAACGGGTGAGCGGCAGGAGCTGAGCGTGGACGAAGCGCTGGCTCTGGTTCTGGCAGGCTGATAACCATGTTTGGTCCATTCGAGCGTGCCGTGGCTGGCCGCTACCTTCGCGCGCGGCGCGGGGAGCGGTTTGTCTCCATCATCGCCATATTTTCGTTGGTCGGCATTGCCTTGGGCGTTGCCACGCTGATTATTGTCATGGCGGTGATGAATGGCTTTCAGGCCGATCTGATGGGCCGCATTCTGGGGTTGAATGGCGACCTGACCATTTATGGCGCAGGTCGTACCATCTCCCAGTATGAGGATGTGGCGCAGGAGGTCCGCAGTGTTCCCGATGTGCTGAGTGCTACCCCCATTATAGAGGGGCAGGTGCTGCTCAGTGCTGGGGGGTACAGTGCCGGTGGCGTGGTGCATGGCATTACGGCGCAGGGGCTGAAGGACCTTAAGGCTGTGAGTTCCTCCCTTGTTGCAGGCTCGCTGGACCAGTTTGGTCAGGGGGATGACTCCATTGTGGTGGGTGTGACCATGGCCGAGCGGGCCGGGCTGTATATTGGCTCACGCCTGACATTGGTCTCACCCGAGGGGGCTGCAACGGCTTTTGGCACGGTGCCGCGTGTGCGCTCCTACCGTGTCAGTGCCATATTTGATGCCGGGGTAAACGACTATAATTCCAGCGTGGTGTTCCTGCCCATGCACGCGGCCCAGATCTATTTTCAGATGCCGGGTAAAGTGACGCAGATTCAGGTCGCCACCAAAGATGCGCAGCATGTGCGCATGGTCACGCAGGCCATTACCAGAACGGTAGATGACCCCGGTCTGCGGGTGCTGGACTGGACTACCGCCAACAACGCTCTGTTCGGGGCTGTTCAGGTGGAGCAGAACGTCATGTTCCTGATCCTGACCCTGATTATTGTTGTGGCCGCGTTCAATGTCATTTCCTCGCTGATTATGATGGTCAAGGATAAAACGGCGGATATTGCCGTGCTGCGCACCATTGGGGCCAGCCGTGGTGCCATCATGCGTATTTTTCTGATGTGTGGCGCATCGGTGGGGGTTACCGGCACGGTTGCGGGAACAGCCCTTGGCATTGTGTTCTGCATGAACATCGAGCGTATTCGCCAGTTGTTGCAAAGCCTGACGGGTACAAACCTGTTCAACCCGGAAGTGTATTACCTTGAACACCTGCCAGCCAAGCTGGAATGGGGGCAGGTCGGGGAGGTCATAGGCATGGCGCTTCTGCTTTCGCTTCTGGCAACATTGTATCCGGCATGGCGTGCAGCCAGAACAGACCCGGTCGAGGCGCTCCGTCATGAGTAATAGCGTTGTGTTACGCCTTGATGGCGTGCAAAAAACCTACCGCAGTGGGGAGCATGATGTGCTGCCTATTTTGCAAGGCGCCGATTTTACCCTGCATGCGGGGGAAATTGTGGCCCTTGTTGCGCCATCGGGCACGGGTAAATCCACCTTACTGCATCTGGCGGGACTGCTGGATACGCCAGATGCGGGTGATATTATGATTGGCGGACAATCGACCAGAACCATGGCGGATGCCGGGCGCACTGCCCTGCGGCGTGATGAGATCGGGTTTGTCTACCAGTTCCACCATCTGCTGGGGGAGTTCACCGCGCGGGAAAATGTGGTTCTGCCGCAAATGATTGCAGGCGTGTCCAAACGGGCGGCCAAACAGGAGGCCGAGCGTCTGCTCGGCATGTTTGGTCTGGCGCACCGGGTTGATCACCTGCCGGGCAAGTTATCGGGCGGGGAGCAGCAGCGCGTGGCCATTGCCCGTGCGCTGGCCAATGCCCCATCGCTCCTGCTGGCGGATGAGCCGACGGGTAACCTTGATGTGCATACGGCAGATGCCGTGTTCACCGAACTGCTTGACGCGGTGCGCAAGCGCGGTCTGGCCGCACTGGTTGCCACGCATAACGAAGAACTGCTGCCCCGCATGGACAGGGTTGTGACCCTGCGTGACGGCCTGCTGGTTCCGCGGTAAGATAAAAGTCTCCACCCTGCCATGGCGGGGTGGAGCATAAGTATGGAGCTGCTCAGGCGGGCAGCAGGGCGCGCTCTACTGCATTGCGTACACGTGCCGATGTTGGTGGTGTAATGCTGGAAAACCACGCAACAGGCTGGCCGTTACGCCCGATCAGATACTTGAAAAAATTCCATCTTGGCCGTGCCAGAAAACCAAGCTCCGCATCCAGCCAGCCAAAAAGCGGTATGGCCTCCTGCCCCCTGACCACGCTACGCGCTGCCATGGGAAAACTCACACCATAGTTTTTCTGGCAGAATGCCCCGATTTCTTCCGATGTGCCGGGTTCCTGCTGGCCAAAATCATTGCTGGGAACGCCAATTACCACCAGCCCGGCTTTATGGAACTGTGTCCACAGCGCCTGCAGGCCTTCGTATTGTGGGGTAAAACCACATTTGGAGGCGGTATTCACAATCAGGATGGGTTGTCCCCTGTAGGCACTCAGGTCAATGGTGGTGCCATCCAGTGCGGGTAGGGTAAAATCGTATATGTTTGTAGCCAAGGTGCTGCCCTCTTGCTGCTTTTGTGGCAGGAAAGACATCCTGTGTAGCGCACCACAAGAGAAGGAGCGAGATGTTATGAAGTCTGCAAGTAGTGGGTGGAAGCCTGCTGCCCTGTTGCGGGTTCTTGTGCCAGACTTCCACCACATCTTGTGCGCGGCAAGATCGTGTTCTGCTTTTTGTTGTTCATTATGTTGAACTCGATCCCGTATGTGGAATATGAAGATATGAGCCCCTCCTGTCAACATGGAAAATAAGAATAACATGTCCAAATCGCAGGATACGGTTCCCGCTCTTCGCCGGGCCGTTCGCATTCTTGATATGGTCAAGGACGCCGCCAAACCGCCTCTGGCGGCAGACGTGGCCAGACAGCTTGATTTACCGCGCAGTACAGCGCACGGCCTGTTGGCTGTGATGCAGGAATTAGGTTTGCTGGAAAAAACGGTTACTCAAGGCTACCGGCTGGGCACACGGCTGCTCGACTGGGCCGGAGACGTTACAGAAAAACGTGATCTGGTGAGTGAGTTCTACCACGTGCTGGAGACTCGCACGGATGTGGAGGCCTTTACTGTAACCCTTACCATGCTGGAGGGGGCCGAGGTTGTTTATGTGGCCTGCCGTAACAGCGCCACCGTGCTTGGGGCGTCCTTTAGGGTAGGTATGCGCCTGCCTGCCATATTTACGGCAACAGGTAATGCCATTTTGGCTGGTATGGATGATGCCTCCTTCCGGGAGTGGCTGGCGCTGCACCCGGTTACGACATGGCCCCAGCCGCTGACACCCAACGGCATCTGTTCGGTAACAACACTGGTCCGTGAAATTGGTGAAATCAAGGAGCGCGGCTACGCCGTGGACGATGAGCAGGTGCACGACGGGCTGTGGTGTTTTGGTGCGGCTGTTAAAGACCACTCCGGGCGGGCACTGGCAGGAATCGGGATTAGCCTGCCTCAGGCGGAACTGGGGCGGTACAGTGTTGAACGTCTTGGGGCTGTTGCCGCACGGCTGGCGGAGGCAGTCTCTTTCCGCCTGGGCTACCGTGTAGGGTAGGCATTTTGAGTATGGGCGGATGGGATAGACGTATGCATTTTGCCAGTGATCTGGCGGCCGGAATAAGCCAGAAAAACACACGCCGCAGGGGGCTGAGGGGGCTTGCCCTGAGTGCACGGATCGGATTGCTCCCCATAGCATTCTGGGCCACGGCACAGCAGGCCACGGCACAGCAGGCCACGGCACAGCAGGCCACGGCACAGCAGGCCACGG